>NZ_JBITDU010000016.1:2008-31286 GCF_044454505.1 Dactylosporangium sp. NPDC051541 | reverse complement strand
GCGCGGGTCGGGGTCAGGCGGTGCAGGTCGCCGTCGCCGGTCGGGGTCACGCGGGTGGACAGCAGCTTGGCCGGGGTGACGCCGGTCAGGCTGCGCACCTCGCGGGAGAGGTGGGCCTGGTCGGCGTACCCGGCGGCGACCGCCAGGTCGGCCAGGCCACCGTGCACACCAGCGCGAGCCAGCCGCAGCAGCCGCTGCAGGCGCACGATCCGGGCCAGCATCCGCGGGCCGTAGCCGATCTCGTCCTGGAAGCGGCGGCGGAGCTGGCGTTCGGAGAGCGCTAAGTCGAGCGACGACACCCGGCTGTGCGGGCGGGCCAGCGCGAGCACCGCCGAGCGCACCACCGGGTCCGCCGCGCAGACGGACGACAGTCGCTGCCCGACCGCCTCCCCGAGCAGTGCGAGTTGCGCATCGGGTGACTGCGCGTTGGCGACACGGTCGGCGAGCGTTTTCATACCGGGCAACAGTTCGGACAGCAGCGGTGAGCGATCGCGCAGCTCGTGCATCGGGTAACGCAAGGCCGCGCCCGCGGCGCCGGTGCGGAAACGCACACCGACGTGCGGGGCCGACGGGCTGCCGTCGGAGGTGAACGCCCGGGTCGACGGGCCGGCCACGACCAGTTCGCGGCCGGTCCACACCACGTCGGCGCAGCCGTCGGGCAGCACCCGGGACGGGCCGCCGGTGCTGCTGCCGGCCACCCACAGACACGCCACATGCGCAGCGAGCGCGGGCGGCGCCGGGAGCTCGCGATAGCTCACGCCGCCCCCTCCGCAAACTTCAGCGCCGACCTGAGCGCAGGCCTGAGTTCCGCCCAGCGCCCAAGATTCCCGGCCACCTCACCTCGCTCCGCAACGCTCACGTCGCCCCCTCCACAAACTCCGCACCCTCTGCAAGCTCCGCCGCCGGTCCGAGCTCCACCCCGCGCGCACGAATCGCGGCCACTCCGCCACGACACTCAGCCACTTCGCGTCGCCCCGCACCGCCCACACCAGCCCTCCGCAAACTCCGCCGCCGGCCTGAGCGCTGGCCTGGCCTCCACCGTGCGCCCGGGACTCGCGGCTGCTTCGCTTCGCTCCGTACCGCCCATTCGCTCAGTATCCGCCACTATCGGCTGCTCATTCGAGTAGTGGGCGGTGTCCGGGTGGGTCCATATCGTCAGGGGCGTGTACGGATATGTGATCGCCGACGTGTTTACCGACACTGCGCTTGAAGGGAATCCGCTCGCCGTCGTGCCGGACGCGCGCGGGCTGTCCGCTGAGCGCATGCAGCGCATCGCGCGCGAGATGAACCTCTCCGAGACCACGTTCGTTCTGCCGCCGCGGGCAGGCGGGGATGTCCATGTGCGCATCTTCACGCCCATCGGGGAGCTGCCGTTCGCGGGCCATCCGACGTTCGGCACGGCGGCCGTGCTCGCGGTCACCGGGCACCCGAAGGCGACTGGTGGTGGGCTGCGCATGGAGACCGGGATGGGCGTCGTGCCGTTCCGGTTCACGGGCCGGGCGCCGGACGGGCGGGCGCTCACCGCGCGGATGCTGCAGCCGATCCCGGACTGGGCGCCCTACCCGCGGGCCGACGAGCTGCTCGCGGCGCTCGGTCTCAAAACATCAACACTGCCGATCGAGGTGTACCGCAACGGCCCGCGCCACGCCTTCGTCGGCCTCGAGTCCGTGCAAGAACTGTCGGCGCTGAACGTCGATCTGCGCGCGCTCGCCGAGCATCCGGACCTCGCCGCGAACTGCTTCGCGCCGACCGGTGACCCGTCCGTGTGGCGGGCCCGCATGTTCTCGCCGGCCTACGGGGTGACCGAGGACGCCGGGACCGGGTCGGCCGCCGGGCCGCTCGCGCTGCACCTCGGCCGGCACGGCCTGATCACGCCGGGCGAGGCGATCACCGTGCGGCAGGGTGTCGAGATGGGCCGCCCGTCGACCATACGCGCGTCGGTGACGATGTGCGGGCAGACCGTCGAGCGGGTCGAGATCGCCGGCAGCGCCGTCGTCGTCGCCGACGGGCGTCTGTACATCTGAAATTTTCAATATGACAAAGCTGCAACAAACCTGCAAACGGTACCCCCTAGGCGTGGGAAAGCGCTTTCCCTAGGATCGGAAGCCTTCGATTGAAAGAAGGCGTCATGAAACCCAAGTTCCGATCCCGGTGGCTCGCCGCCTCCGCCGGTGTCCTGGCCGTCGCCGGTGTGGTCCTCGCAACCCAGGCCGCGTTCGCCGACACGCTCTTCAGCGCCACCTTCGAGGACGGCTCCACCAGCGGCTGGTCGAAGTCCGGCGGCACCTGGAGCGTCGTCGCCGACGGCAGCCAGGTGCTGCAGCAGTCCAACGCCGGCAGCGAGAACGCCCGCGAGTTCGCCGGCGACAGCGGCTGGACCAACTACACCGTGCAGGCCAGCGTGAAGCCCCTCACGCTGGGCTCCGGCGGGTTCGCCGCGCTGCTCGCCCGCTCGACCAGCTCGACCACGTTCTACCGGCTCGCGCTGCTGCCCGGCAACAGCGTGCAGCTGCAGGCCGTCAGCTCCGGCTCGGTGACGGTCCTCGCGACGCGGTCACAGACCGTGTCGACCGGGACCTGGTACACCCTCGCGATCACCGCTAACGGCAGCTCCATCAGCGGTTCCGTGAACGGCGCGACGGTCGGCACCGTGAGCAACAGCGCAATCACGAAGGGCCGGATCGGCCTGCAGACCGCCTACTCCAGTGCCAGCTTCGACAACGTCACCGTCACCACCGGCGGCACGACGAACCCGACGCCGTCGCAGACCACCGGCTCCCCCACCGCCTCCCCCAGCCCGTCACGCTCGGCGAGCACGTCACCGTCGCCGTCGACCAGCCAGCCACCGTCCTCGGCGCTGTACGTGGCCCCGACCGGCAGCGCGAGCAACCCCGGCACCCAGGCCAGCCCGACCACCCTGGCCTCGGCGATCACCCGGGTGACCGCCGGCGGGACGATCTACCTGCGCGGCGGCACGTACAGCAACTCGTCCACCATCACCATCGCGGCCGGTAACAACGGCACGTCGGGCGCGCAGAAGAACATCGTGGCGTACCCGGGTGAGACCCCGGTGCTGAACTTCTCCGCGCAGACCGAGGACCCGGCCAACCGCGGCCTCGCCGTCAACGGCAACTACTGGCACATCACCGGCATCATCGTCGAGCGCGCCGGCGACAACGGCATCTTCGTCGGCGGTAGCAACAACACGATCGAACGTGTCGTCACGCGGTACAACCGGGACAGCGGGCTGCAGATCTCGCGCATCGCCTCGGACACCCCGAAGGCAAACTGGCCGGCGAACAACCTCGTCATCAGCAGCGAGTCGCACGACAACGCCGACTCCGACGGTGAGGACGCCGACGGCTTCGCCGCGAAGCTGACCACCGGCACCGGCAACGTGTTCCGCTACACGGTGTCGCACAACAACATCGACGACGGCTGGGACCTGTACACGAAGACGGACACGGGCGCGATCGGCCCGGTCACCATCCAGGACTCGCTGTCGTACAGCAACGGCACGCTCAGCAACGGCACGGTCAACGCGAACGGTGACCGCAACGGCTACAAGCTCGGCGGCGACGACATCGCGGTCAACCATGTCGTGCAGCGCAGCATCGCGTACAAGAACGGGCACCACGGGTTCACCTACAACAGTAACCCGGGCTCGATGACGATCTCGAACAACCTGTCCATCGACAACGCCGAGCGCAACTTCTCGTTCGACGCGGGCACCTCCACGTACCGCAACAACACCAGCTGCCGGTTCGTCAGTGGCGGCTCGAACGACAAGACGATCGGCAACAGCGACAGCTCCAACCAGTGGTGGGCCGGCTCCAACGGCTCCCGCTGCACCAACTACAGCGGGGCCCTCGCCTGGTCCTTCGCCTCGGACGGTCACCTGGTGGTCACCCTCGGCGGGCGGACCGTCAGCCTCTGACACAGCGGCGCGACCGAGTCACTACCCCGCCTCGCTTATGCAAGTGGGGCGGGGTAGTACCCGGCGATGACGGACTGCACGATCGGTGACTACCTGCTCACGAGACTGCGCGAAGTGGGCATCCGGCACGTGTTCGGCGTGCCCGGCGACTATCAGCTCGAGTTCCTCGACCAGCTCGAGGCGGACGGCGGCCTGGACTGGGTCGGCACCTGCAACGAGCTCAACGCGGCCTACGCCGCCGACGGCTACGCCCGCCTCAACGGCATCGGCGCCGTCGTCACCACCTTCGGTGTCGGCGAGCTCAGCGCGCTCAACGGCATCGCCGGCGCCTACGCCGAGCAGGTTCCGGTCGTGTCCATCGTGGGCACTCCGGCCACGTTCGTGATGCGCGAGCGCGCACTCGTGCACCACACGG
The DNA here is from genome assembly GCF_044454505.1 of Dactylosporangium sp. NPDC051541. Taxonomy (NCBI): domain Bacteria; kingdom Bacillati; phylum Actinomycetota; class Actinomycetes; order Micromonosporales; family Micromonosporaceae; genus Dactylosporangium; species Dactylosporangium sp. NPDC051541. The sequence goes on along the minus strand of NZ_JBITDU010000016.1, from coordinate 26,934 downwards.
CCGGCGACGGCGACTTCACCCGGGCCGCCGCCTGCGCCGCCCAGTACACGGCCGCCCAGGCCCTGCTCGACCGGGACAACGCAGCCGCCGAGATCGACCGCCTGATCAGTGTCTGCTGGCTGCAGAAGCGTCCGGTGTACTGCATGCTCCCCTCCGACGTCGCCGGTCAGCTGATCGAGGCCCCGGCCGCGCCCCTCGCCCTGCCCGAACCGTCGAGCGACGCGAACATGCTCGCGCGGTTCGCCGCGGCCGCCGGTGAGCGACTGCACAGCGCGAACACGACCACGATCCTCATCGGCCCGGAGGTCGACCGCTACCGGCTCGGCCCGCAGGTCCTCGCGCTCGCCGAGTTCCTCGGCGCCCCGGTCGCCACGCTGAGCAGCGCCAAGGGCGTGTTCCCGGAGACGCACGAGCAGTTCGCGGGCGGCTACGCGGGCGCGCTCAGCGAGCCCGAGGCCCGGCGGGCGGTCGAGGACGCCGACTGCCTGATCGCGATCGGCTGCCAGTTCACCGACTCCGTCACCGGCGGCTTCTCCCAGCAGCTCGACCCGGCCCGGATGATCGAGCTGCACCCGGCGACGGCCACGGCCGGCGGCCTTCCGTTCGCGCACGTGGCGATGAAAGACGCGCTCGCCGCGCTCACCCAGCCGCAGGGTCGCCGCCGCCGCGGCCCGGTCGCGCACCGGGAGCCACCGCCGAGCCCGGCACCGATCGCCGGGCGGCCCCTGTCCCAGGAGCGGTTCTGGCCGCAGATCGCCGGCTTCCTGCGGCCCGGGGACGTGGTCGTGGCCGAGCAGGGCACCGCCTACTTCGGCAGCGCCCGCCAGCCGCTCCCGCGCGACTGCGCGTTCGTCGGGCAGCCGCTGTGGGGCTCGATCGGCTACACCCTGCCGGCCCTGCTCGGCACCATGCTCGCCGCCCCGGACCGCCGGCACGTGCTGCTCATCGGCGACGGCTCGTTGCAGCTCACCGCCCAGGAGCTCAGCACGGTGCTGCGGCTCGGGCTCAACCCGGTCATCGTGCTCGTCAACAACGACGGGTACACCGTGGAGCGTTGCATTCTGGGCGAGCACGCGCAGTACAACGCGGTCGCGCCGTGGCGGTACGACCGCCTGGTCCAGGCCTTCGACCCGGCCGACCGGGCTGTCACGGCCGCGGTGAGCACCGAGGACGAGCTGGCCGCGGCCCTGGACACGGCGTCGGCGGCGGGCGGCCGGCCGGTGTTCATCGAGGCCCGGATGGCCGCGCTGGACGCCCCCGAGGCCGTCCGCCGCCTGGGTAAGGCGTTCGCCGACACCGACTACCACCACGCCCCCGTGTAGGTGAGGCGGGCGGCCGCCATCGAGTCCACAGTGGACACATGGACCAGGTCGCGGTCGTCGATCGGCCGGTGCAGCGCCGCAAACCCCGCCTCCCGCCGCTGGTCGGCCCGGCCGTGGTCGCCGCCGTGGCCTACGTCGACCCCGGCAATGTGGCCACTAACCTGACGGCCGGAGCGACGAAGGGGTACCTCCTCGTCTGGGTCGTCGTCGCGGCGAGCCTGGTCGCGCTGCTCGTGCAGTTCCAGGCGGCGAAGCTCGGGATCGCGACCGGGCGGAGCCTGCCGGAGCTGTGCCGGGAGCGGCTGCCGCGGTGGGCCGGCCGGCTGCTGTGGGGCCAGGCCGAGCTCGTGGTGCTCGCCACCGACCTGGCCGAGTTCGTCGGGGCGGCGATCGGGCTGCGACTGCTGTTCGGCCTCCCGGTCGCCCCGGCCGCCCTCGTCACCGCGGTGTTGTCGATGGCGCTGCTGGAGCTGCGCCGCCGCGGGCGCCGACGGTTCGAGGTGTGCACCGCGGCCGCGCTCCTGCTCGTCGGGGCGGGCGTCCTCTACGACGTCTTCGCCGTCGGCCACCAGTCCGCGGCCGGCCTCACCGGCGGACTGCTCCCCCGGCTGCACGGTGTGGACAGTGCGCTGCTGGCGATGGGGATCGTCGGCGCGACCGTCATGCCGCACGCCATCTACCTGCACTCGGCGCTGGCCGTCCGGCCCGAGTTCCGGGTCGCGGACGCGATCGGCGCCCGGGCCCCGCGCCTGGTCCGGCGGGCGCTGCGGCTGGACTGCGGGGTCGCGCTGGGCGGGGCGGCGGTCGTGAACGTCGCGATGATCGCGCTCGGGGCCGGCCTGGGCGCCCTCACGGCCGGCGGCTGGACCGGTGACATCGTCGCCGCGCACGGGGAGATCGCGGCCCGGGTCGGCGGGGCCGCCGCGCTCGCGTTCGCGGTCGCGCTGCTCGCCTCGGGCGTGTCCTCGTCCGGCATCGGCACGCTGGCCGGGGACTTCGTGATGCAGGGCTTCCTCGGGTGGCAGATTCCCAGCCGGGTGCGCCGGATCATCACCATGCTGCCGGCGATCGCGGCGCTGCTGCTCGGCGCGCCGCTCACCACGCTGCTGGTACTCAGCCAGATCGTGCTCGCGCTGGGAGTACCGGTGGCGCTGTTCCTGCTTGTGCATTTCTGTCGTGATCGCTCACTCATGGGCGGCCTCGTCAACGCCGCCGCCACCACCCGAATCGCCGCGGCCGCCGGTTTCGTGGTCGCCGGGGTCGGACTGTCACTGCCCGTCCTCCTCCTGGTGTAGCCCCCGAACAACAACCGGCACCACCTCGTGCAACCCCGGACAACAACGGACGCCCGCTCGTGCAGCCCACGAACAACAACCGACGCCCGCTCATGCAACCCCCGCACAACAACCGACACCCGCTCATGCAACCCCCGCACAACAACCGACACCCGCTCATGCAGCCCACGAACAACAACCGACAAGGAGCGCGCATGCACACCGAACGCTTGCCGCAGCCCGAGCGCGGCCGCAAAGGCGGATCCGACACCGGACCGCGCAACGTCGAACTCGACCGGCAGAACCCCGACGTGCTCGCCCCGCCGGAAACCGACAGCGGCACCCTGCCGAATCTCAAGTTCTCGATGTCCATGGCGCACACGCGCATCGAGGACGGCGGCTGGACGCGCGAAGTGACACAGCGCGAACTGCCCGTCGCGACCGAACTGGCCGGAGTGGACATGAAGCTCGACCCGGGCGCCTACCGGGAGCTGCACTGGCACAAACAGTCCGAATGGGCGTATGTGCTCGACGGAAGCTGCCGCATCGGCGCCGTCGACCAGGAGGGGCGCAACTTCCTGGAGGATGTGCGCAAGGGCGACCTGTGGTTCTTCCCGCACGGCGTGCCGCACCACATCCAAGCGCTCGACGAAGGTGTCGAGTTCCTGCTCGTGTTCGACGACGGGCAGTTCTCCGAGAACTCGACGTTCATGATCAGTGACTTCTTCGCGCACACCCCGAAGAGCGTCATCGCCAAGAACTTCGGCTGGGCGCCGGAGCAGCTGGAGCGGCTGCCGGAGCGGGAGAAGTACATCTTCAGCGGGCAGGTTCCGCCGCCACTGGAACGCGACGCCGTGGTCAGCCCGACCGGCGACGTACCGCGCACATTCAAGCACCGGCTACTCGCGCAGGAGCCGGAATACTTCGAGGGTGGCCAGGCCCGCGTCGCCGACTCCACGAACTTCGCCGCCTCGGACACGATCAGCGCCGCGCTCGTCGAGATCGAGCCGGGCGGCCTGCGCGAGCTGCACTGGCACCCGACCGACGACGAGTGGCAGTACTACATCTCGGGCCGCGGCCGGATGGGTGTCTTCGCCAGCAGCGGCCTCAACCGCACGTTCAACTACCAGGCCGGCGACGTCGGGTACGTCCCGTTCGCCTACGGCCACTACATCGAGAACACCGGCACCGAGCCGCTGGTGTTCCTGGAAATGTTCCGCAACCCGAAGTTCGAGGACATCTCACTGAGCCAGTGGATGGCCAACACCCCGCCGCAGGTCGCCGCCGACACCCTGAACCTGCCCCGCAACGTGGTCGAGTCGATCCCGAAGACGAAGGCCCGGATCACGATGTAAAGGCAACCGACAAACAGGCAGCACCGCAACAAACCACAGCACCGCAACAAACCACAGCACCGCACCAAGCCACAGCACCGCAACAAACCACAGCACCGCAACAAAGCACGACACCGCGAACACAGCGGCGCCATCAATGGTGGTCGCCGACCACCTACCGCAGATCGCCCCGAGGCAGCGCATTGCGAAGCCGGATACCACTGAACCCCATCGTGCCGGCAATCACCGCGTCCCAGAACGCCCACAGATTCGGCAGCAGACGGAGCTGAATCCCGGCCCGTGCGTGGCACTCGACGAGGTCACCCACGGGCTCGGGCGGCCCGAGCGGCACCACCGTCACCTCGCAGACGTGTGCATGCTCACGAAACGGCCGGAAATCGTCGGCCGCGAACCGGTACGCGTACAGCCGAGTCGTCCGCAGCGCCTCCAGCCAGCCGTACTCGATCGCGTGCACCCGATCACCGCCGCCCGGCCCGCAGATCCGCTCCCGGTCGGCTGCGGTCGTCCCGGGCCGCACCCAGGCCATGGCCCGCGGGCACTGCCGCGGGAACCAGTAGTCGGGCGCCCGCGCGGAGTCGACGGCCCACACGTAGGCCTCGGGCTGCTGCGCGGTCGCGGCCACGTGCGGCTCGAACCGCTCGATGTGCGGGTCCTCGGAAAAGTGCAGGACCTCCCCGGGCCGCGGGCGCATCAGCTCGCCACGTCGAGCAGGTACCAGTTCCCCTCGACCCGCGCCGCGGACAGCATGACCCGCCAGCCGGCCCGGGCCTGCTCGGCGATCTCCCGCGGGACGGCGACCGCGCCGATCCCCTCGAACGTGATCTCACCCTTCCTGACCGCCGTGATGGCCCGGTACTCGTCCTCGACCATCTCGTCGGCGAGCTCCACGAGCTCGGCCGGGTCGGGCCCGTCGGGGTCGTTGGCGACGTGCTCGCCGAGCGCCTCGACGAACTCCTCGACCGACGCCTCGGGGCCGGCCAGCTCCTGCGCCCGGTCCAGCTCCTCGTAGTCGCCCGACCACACCCAGCTGACGTCGTGCCGCCCCGCGGCCGCCCGCAGCCGGTCCCACAGGCCGCCCTGGCCGCCGCCGCGGACGTAGTCGCTGCGCACCCGGACCTCGACCACGGTCGGCCGGGTCAGGGTCTCGAGTCCGGCGACGACGGCGGTCAGCGCCATCTTGTCGGCGGGGGCCCCGGGCTCGGTGCCCTGCAGCTCACGCCGGTGCGCGCCGTAGGTGAGCACGGCCGCCCAGGCGCCGCCGGCCCCGGCCGCGTGCACGTAGGCCTGCTTCTGATCTGGCATCCGCCAATCTTCGCACCCGGCCGGCGATGAGTTCGGACCCCCGCCGGGGTCTGCACGGGTATGAGCAGCAAGCGGGAGTACTGGGTGCTGGCCCTGACCGGGGCCGGCGCGGTGATGGTGGCGCTGGACGCGCTCGTGGTCGCGGCCGCGCTGGGCACGATCCGGCACGAGCTGGGCGCGTCGACCGGGCAGCTGGAGTGGGCGGTGAACGCGTACAGCCTCAGCTTCGCCCTGCTGATGCTGCCCGCGGCGCTCCTCGGTGACCGCTGGGGGCGGCGCCGGACGTACGCGGCCGGGCTGGCCCTGTTCTGCGCCGCGTCGGCCGGGTGCGCCCTGGCCCCGTCGATGCCGGCGCTGATCGCGGCCCGGGCCGTGCAGGGCGTGGGCGCGGCGGCCGTCATGCCCCTCGCCCTGGCCCTGCTGGGGGTCGCGTTCCCGGCCGAGCGGCGCGGCTGGGCGATCGGCGTGTTCAGCGGGCTGACCGGCCTGGCGGTGCTGGCCGGGCCGGTCGTCGGCGGGGCCGTGACCGAGGGCCTGGCCTGGCAGTGGATCTTCTGGCTCAACGTCCCGATCGGCGCCCTGGCGATTCCGTTGATCTTCCGGTGGCTGGCCGAGTCGGCCGCTCCGACCAAGACAACTGCGGCGGGGGTACTGCCCAATCGCACCTTCTTCGCCGGGAACACCGCCGGCTTCCTGCTGACCGCGGCGCTGTACGGGGCGGTGTTCGTCAACGCCCAGTTCCTGCAGGCCCGCTACGGTTCCGGCCCGCTGGAGGCCGGACTGCGGCTGCTGCCGTGGACGGCCACGCTGTTCCTGGTCGGCCCGGTCGCCGGGCGGCTCGTCGACCGGTTCGGCGAGCGGCCCCTGGCCGTGCTGGGGCTGGCGCTGCAGGGGCTCGGCATGTTCTGGATCGCCGCGGCGAGCGGCGGCGGATACGTCGGCCTCGTCGCGGCGTTCGTGGTCGCCGGGTGCGGCGTGTCGATGGCGATGCCGGCCGCGCAGAGCGCCGCCGTCGGATCCCTGCCCCGGTCGGCCGTCGGCCTGGCGTCCGGGGTGTACAGCACCATGCGCCAGCTCGGCGGCGTGGCCGGGGTCGCCGTGGTCGGGTCGGTACTCGCCGTCGGCTGGGGGCACGCGCTCGTCGCGTGCGGGGTACTGTCGCTGCTCGGAGCCCTGTCGAGCCTGGCCATCGCCGACCGGGCGCGCGTCACGCAGGAGGTGCGGTGACCCTCGAGGGCGAGTTCGCGCGGCGCCGCGGGGAGCTGCTCGCGCACTGCTACCGGATGCTCGGCTCGCTCCACGACGCCGAGGACGCCGTCCAGGAGACCTACCTGCGCGCCTGGCGGGGATTCGCCCGGTTCGAGGACCGGTCGTCGATCCGGACGTGGCTGTACCGCATCGCGACCAACGTCTGCCTGAAGGCGCTCACGCACAGCAGCCGCCGCCTGGTCCCGGCCGCGCTCGGCGCGCCCGGCCCCGACCCGGACGACCTGGCCCCGCGCACCGCCGACGCGGGCTGGATCGAGCCGTTCCCCGACCCGGCTGTCGTCGTCGGCGCCCGCCACAGCCTGCGCCTGGCGATGGTCGCCGCGCTGCAGCACCTCCCGCCCCGGCCCCGGGCGGTGCTGATCCTGCGCGACGTCCTGGCCTGGCCGGCCGCGGAGGTGGCCGAGCTCCTCGAGACCACGCCGGCCGCGGTCAACAGCCACCTGCAGCGGGCCCGGGCCGAGCTGGCCCGCCGGGCACCGACCGAGGACGAGGTCAGCGAGCCGGCCGAGCCGGACCGGCGGCGGCTGCTGGACCGCTACGCCGACGCCTTCGAACGGGCCGACCTCGCCGCCCTGGAACGGCTGCTGACCGGGGACGTACGGTGGGAGATGCCGCCGGTGCCGACCTGGTTCGCGGGCCGCGCCGCCGTGCTCGACCTGCTGCGGGTCAAGCTACGGCCGGCCCCGGGCTCCCGGCTCATGATCGCGACGAAGGCCAACACGCAACCGGCGTTCGCGTGCTACGTCCGCGGCGACGACGGCGCCTACCGCCCGCACCAGCTCCACGTCCTCACGCTGACCGGACCCGGACCCGGACCCGGAGCCACGGCCGGAGCCGGGGCCGCGGTCAAAGCCGTGCTGGCGTTCCACCGCCCGGACCTCTTCCCCGCGTTCGGCCTGCCGCCGCTGCTCGACCGGCCGCCACTGCTGGACCGCCCGGCGCTGCCCGACCGGCCACCGTCGCTCGACCGGCCGCGGCTACTCGGCGGCGTACCGGCGGCTCAGGCGGTGATAAGGGCGTGACCGCATCGCGAGCACGGTGGCGATCACGCCGACGACCCCGGTGAGCACGAACAGCAGCGCGAGGCCCCGATCGGCCCCGGTGCCGAACCAGGTGCCGATCGTGCGCGCACCGTAGCCGTCCGTCATGAACGGAATGAACACGAACTGCGCGACCGGCGCGATCAGAAACGCGGTCAGCGGCGACGCGGACTGCTCGACACTCTGCGCGAAACCGAACACCCGCCCCTGCCGCTCATACGGCACCACCTTCTGCAGGATCGTCTGCTCGGCGGCCTCGGCGTAGGGCATCAGCAGCATGAACACGTACATGCCGGCGGCCAGCAGGACGATCGACGAGCGCAGCGCGAACAGCGCCGTCACGGTCCACAACACGACGTTCACCGCGAACAGCAGCCACACCGGGTTACGTCCGAGCCCGGTCCGGGCGATGAGCAGCCCGCCGACGATGATCCCGGTGCTCAGGGCGCCCCACAGCAGGCCCCACGCCTGGACGGAGACGAGCGACAGCCCGTACGCGTCCATGAGCGCCATGAACACGCCGCCGAGGAAGTTGTTGAACGTCGAGAACACGATGAGCGCCGCGAGCCCCGGCACCTGCCCGACCACGCGCAGTGTCCCGCGCAGATCGACGCGCTTCGGCTCCGGCTCCCCCGCCTCGGCGGCGACCGGCCCGGGCTCGGCGATGCGCACGAACGCCAGGTGCACGAGGGCGGCGCCGAGCACCCCGACGGCGAGCACGAGCACCCACGTCATCCCGCCGACCGCGACGAGCACGCCGGAGATGACCGAGGTGACGAGCATCGAGACGCCGGAAGTGGTACCGACGAGTCCGTTGGCCCGGTCCCGCGAGTCCTCGTCGATCAGGACGGTGACCAGCGTCGGCAGTGCGATCGTGCGCAGGTTCCCGGCGATCACGCCAATCATGAGCACCACGATGAGCGTCCAGAGCCGCACACCCGCCGGGTCGCGGAACGCCCCCTCCGGCGCCGTCTGATACACGGCGAACGCAATCGTGTAGAGCAGCAGCGACGCGGCCGCGGACCCCTGCATGACCAGCTTCTTGCGATGGTGGTCGACGAGGCTGCCGAACCAGATCCCGGTGGACGCGGACAGCACGAGGAAAATTCCGGAGACGACCCCGGTGGCGAACACGGACCGTGTCTCCAGATACACGTAGAACGTGATCGCGAACCACACCGTGAAGTTGATGACCGACACCAGCAGCGTGCTCACCAGCAAGTGGAAGAACGTCGTCCGAGCCCCGCGGATCCGCATGCCTCCGACCGTATGACCTCAACCGGGGATGATGTCCAGTGAAATACGATCTTTCTTAGTAGTTCGATGCCACCACCTCGGCACCGAGGGCGGCAACTCATCGGTCGGTGCACCCCAGAGCGGTGACGCCGCGTCACCGAGCGGTCGGGAACTCGGCCCGGGCGGCTGCGGTACCGTGGCCGCATGGAACTTCCGAGGGCCACTGTCGACCGGGTCAACGGCTGCGTGCTGCGGCTGCGGGACTCGCCGCGCCTCGGGCGGATCGTGCGCCGGCGCCTGACCGTCGTGACCTACACCGGGCGCCGGTCGGGCCGGACGTTCAGCACGCCGGTCGCCTACAAGCGGCGCGGCGACACCGTGACGATCGGGGTGCAGTTGCCGGACGCCAAGGCGTGGTGGCGCAACTTCACCGGCGCCGGCGGCCCGATCAGCCTCAACCTCGACGGCGCCGACCGGCCCGGTCACGCGGTGTCGCACCGCGACGGGAAGGGCCGGGTCACGGTCACCGTCACGCTCACGAGCTGACGCTTTCGAACAGCACGGCGCCGGTGTACTCGCACGAGCACACCGGCGCCGATCGCTCACAATGTCACACGGTGTAGGGAATGGTCACCGTCGACTGGTTGCCGTTGGCGGCCGTGGCGTCGATCCGGACCGTGGTCGGGGCGTTGCCGATGGCGTTCCACACCTCCAGCTTCACGCACCCGCGGTTCATCGCGGCCAGGGTGCCCGACGACGAGGCGAGGCCGACCGCCTGCGTGTACTGCTCCGTGCCCGTCACCGGGTCGGTGGCGAAGTAGCGGTACGTCTCGACCCGCCCGTAGGTGCCGGAGCCGGTGAAGTCGTACGAGACGCGGGCCTCGATGCCCTGCCCGACGGTGGTTCCGGCGTCGACGTGCAGCGTGAACTGCGTCGCGCCGCCGTTCACGCTGCCGGTGATGCCGCACGCCTGGTAGGTGACCGGGTTGTGCGGGGTGCCGTCGTAGTTGCCGTTCGCGGCCGTGACCGTCTGCGTCGTCGCCCCGCCGCCGGCGGTGGTGTTCAGCGCCGGCCCGCTGCGCAGGTAGAACTTGTTGGAGCCGGTGGCCGGGGGCGGCGAGGACGACGGGGACGACGACGACGACGGCGACTTCGACGGTGACGGCGACGTGGACGTCGGCGGCTGCGACGTGGGCGGGTTGCTGGAGCCGTTGCCGCCCGACCAGGTGAAGGCCCCGGTCGTCGCGGTCTTCCCGGCGGCCACGGTGAGCGTGCGGCCGTCGGAGAACGTGACCGTGAGCGGCGCCGACGTCAGGTTCGTCGCGGCGTACGTGCGCACGCCGTTCTTCGTGTACACCGCGTACAGCGGCGTGTTCGCGGTGACCGTCGTGTCCACTGTGCCCAGTGCGGCGAGGTTGCGGATCCAGTGGAAGGTGTGCGCCTTGCTTTCGCCTTCTTCCGGGGTGTACCCCGAATTCGCGCGGAAGTTGGCCAGTGCCGTGTCGCCATTGCCCAGCGCCTGGAACGACCACAGCACGTCCTGCCACACCGTCGGCGGGCCGCCGTTGTTCGTCGTCATCTCGTTGTAGTTGGTCGCGATGTACGACGGCTTGTAGCCGAGGTAGTTGGAGCCGCCGGTGATCGGCAGCATGTTGATGCCCTGGATCATCTCGGGCTCGGCGCTGAACCAGGTCGCGTAGGCCCCGCCGTCGCCCCAGACCATCCCGACCTCGTTGTGCGCGAACGTCGACGGGAAGTTCTGGTTGGACGAGTCGAACCAGTACTCCTGGATCGCCTGCGCCTGCGTGGAGTAGATGTACAGCCCGGCGTCGCGGACGGCGGTGTTGCCGGTCGCGATGCCCCACTGGATGAGCGCGTTGGCGAAGTTCATGCCCTCCGACGACGACTCCTGGTTGTTGCCGGCGCCGAACGATCCGTGCCCGGACGCCCAGTCGTGCCCGGCGTAGATGTCGAAGTCGCGCAGGAACGGGAACATCGTGTCGGACCGGTCGGGGTTGTTGGCGTCGCGGATGAGCAGGTTGACCATCCCGCCGTACGCGCTCGTCGCCGCCCACGCCTTGTCGTACTTGGCGAGCGTCGCCGCGGCCGCGATGTAGTAGCCGTAGTGGAAGTGGTGGTCGTTGAGCTCCTGGTCGGAGCCGTATGACGCCGGGTAGCCGATCAGCGTGCCCCAGGCCTGGTTGTACACGAACAGCCGGCCGGCCTCGCCGGAGCCGGCGGTGAACCAGTCGGTGAGCCGGGTCTTGATGGCGCTGAGGAGGGCGTCGCGCTGGGCAGTGCGGCCGAGCTGGTCGGCGAGTTCGGCGGCGCGCGCGGCCCGGCCGAGGCCCTTGCCGGTCCAGTAGGTGTCGTTGCCGAACGCGGCCAGGGGGTCGCCGGTCGCGACCTGGTCGAGGTAGCCGCCGACGGTCGTCAGGTCGGCGCCGGCGGAGTCCGCGACGGCGGGGACCTCAGGCAGTACCCCCTGGAAACGGGTCGCGGTCGTGAACGCTGCGGCGCCGGTGATGACCTTCATCTGGCCGCGCGGCGACACGTACGTCTGCGCGATCGTGCTCGACCCGGCCAGGCTCTTCCACTGGTGCGGGTAGAGCGCGACGACGGTGCCGGAGCCGGTGCCCTCGCGGGCGGTCGTCGTGAGCGTGTAGGTGGCGTTGACCGTGCTCGCGTTCTGGTCGTAGCTCCAGGCGACGCGCGTGCCGGTCACGTGGTTGTGCGCGTACGTGCCGTAGGTGTTGGCCAGGGATGTGCGGTCGGCGGCCGGCGTGGACGTCGTCGTCGGCAGCAGCGCCACCGAGAAGTAGTTCTTGCCGGCCAGGGTCGAGGTGATGGCGTTGCCGCTGACGGTCCAGGTGGCGCCGGTCGGGGCGTAGGCCATGTAGTCGTGGCCGCGGACGGTGAAGCCGACCTTGTTGCCGCTGTTCGTCCACACGCTCGGCGCGCCGCCGAACGTCAGCTGCGCGTTGCCGCCGGACGTCTGCGCGTATACGAACGGCAGCCCGTGTCCGATTGTCGTTTTGAGCGTGCGCGCACCGTCCGACCACGACGGGGTGACCGTCCAGTCCGTCCAGCCGTCCACGAGCGTGTTCGGGGCGTTCAGTCCGCTCACGCCGAGCGTGAACTCGGTCGTGTACGGGAAGTGGTACTCGCCGACGCCGGTCGCGGTGCCGGAGATGGACGCCTCGGTGGTGTAGGAGACGCCGAGGCCGCCGGCGGAGGGCTGGAACGCCATCGGGTGCGCTTCCAGCGGCAGCGCGTAGTTGCAGTCGGTGCGCTTGAACAGCAGCGACGACCACCAGTCGTTGGTGGGGACGGCCCCGGCCGGCGCGTTGGCGGTGACGTACTGGCGGGGGTTGGTCGCGATGCTGCCGCACCCGGTCGGTCCGGTGGTGCCGGCCGGCTGCGTGGTGGCGTAGGAGCCGGAGCCGAGCGTGGCCGCCTCGGCGTTGGGCAGGGCGAGGAAGGTGAGTGCGCCGCCGATGACGGCGGCGGCGAGGGCGCCGACCGCGATGGGCCGGCCTCTGCTGAGGCGCATGGGTGTGGACTCCGTGGGGTCGAAGTGGCGGGCTTCCGGGGTCCTGCGCAATCATGCGGGCGAATTGCGACCAGTGTCAATGGTCAGTCGACAGAGAGCGCTCTCCATCGTCGAGTTGAGCTGCGGCTTTGTCCTGAGAGCGCTCTCGCTTCACTCGATCGGATTCGCACCAATCCGGTACCCCCGCCGCTCCGAATCCTTGGTGAAAGCACCGATTGAAGGGGAATGCTCATGTTTCGCACCAAGTTCGCCGCTGTCGCCGCCGCGACGGCGCTCGCCCTCTCCCTCGCGGCCTGCGGCAGCGACTCCTCGGACGACACCGCCGCGCCGGCCACGACCATGACGACCGGCGCGCCGATGGCGACCACCGGCGCCCCGTCGAGCGCCGCCCCGATGAGCGGACAGTTCGGCGCCGGCTGTGCCGCGGTGCCGACCGACCCGGCCAACCCGGGCAGCTTCAACGCGATGGCGAAGGTCCCGGTCGCCTCGGCCGCCTCCGGCAACCCGCTGCTGTCCACATTGGTCGGCGTGGTCAAGCAGGCGAACCTGGTCGACACGCTCAACAACGCCAGCGACATCACGGTGTTCGCGCCGACCAACGACGCGTTCAACAAGATTCCGATGGCCGACCTCGGCAAGGTGACCGCCGACCCCAAGCTGCTGAAGTCGGTGCTGACCTACCACGTCGTGTCGGGGAAGCTCTCCCCCGAGCAGCTCGCCGGCACGCACAAGACGATGCAGGGCACGGACCTGACCGTGACCGGCTCGGGCACCAGCTTCACCGTCAACGGCAACTCGATGGTGGTGTGCGGCAACGTGCAGACCGCGAACGCCGTGGTGTACATCGTGGACACCGTCCTGATGCCGAAGAGCTGACGTGTCTCTTCGCAAGTCCATAGTGGACGGCCGTTGGCGAGCGGGCCTTTCGGGCCTGCTCGCCGCGGCGGCGGGCATAGCCGTCGCCGAACTCCTGGCTTCTTTCGGCGATCCGGGTTCCGGACCGGCGGTCGCGGTCGGCGGTGTGCTCGTCGACGCGGCCCCGACGCCGGTGAAGGAGTTCGCGGTGCGCACGTTCGGCACCAACGACAAGCCGGTCCTGCTCACCGGGGTCGCGCTCGGCATCGCCGTCATCGCCGTCATCGTGGGCGTATTCGCGGCCCGCCGCCGCTGGTTCGGCCCGGCGGGTGCGGGGCTGTTCGCACTCGCCGGCGCGGCCGCCGCCGTGAGCCGCCCAGCCGCCGGCCTGCTCGCCGCCCTCCCGTCCCTCGCCGGCGGAGTCGTCACCGCCCTCGCACTCGCCGCACTCAACGGACAAAAACCATCAAGCGCAAACGCGAAAAGCAGCAGAGGGTTCCGGGGCCGCTTCGCTCCCGCCCCGGGCAGGGAGCTCCTCGCCCCCTGCACCCCTGCGACAGTCGCTCCCGAGCCAACGGCGTTCGATCGCCGCAAGTTCCTGCGGGCGGCCGCAACGGTCTCAGCAGTGGCAGCCGCCGCGGGCGCGGGTGCGGTCGCGACCCGGCGCGTCCGAGGCGGCGCCGCGACCCGGGACCGGGAGGCCGTCCGGCTGCCCGCGCCCGCGAACCCCGCACCGCCGCTGCCGCCCGGCCAGGACCCCGGCTTCGTGACCGCGAACCGCGACTTCTACCGCGTCGACACCGCCCTCACCGTGCCCCACGTCAACTTGGACACGTGGCGGCTGCGCATTCATGGCCGGGTCGAACATCCGCGGACGTTCACCTTCGCCGAACTCCTGCAACGGCCACTGACCGAGCGCGACATAACGCTCAACTGCGTCTCGAACGAGGTGGGCGGCCCATACATCGGCACGGCCCGATGGCTCGGCGTCCCCCTCGCCCCGCTGCTGCGCGAGGCCGGCATCGACCCCGCCGCCGACCAGGTCGTGGCCCGCTCCGTCGACGGGATGAGCATCGGCACCCCGGTGCGCACCGTTCTCGAGACGCCCGACGTGATGCTGTGCGTCGGCATGAACGGCGAGCCGCTGCCCCTCGAACACGGCTTCCCGGTGCGGATGCTGACACCCGGCATCTACGGGTACGCGGGCGCCTGCAAGTGGCTCAACAGCCTGGAACTGACGACCTTCGACGCCTTCAACGCCTACTGGGTGGCCCGGGGCTGGGCGCCGCGCGGACCGGTGAAGACGGCGTCGCGGATCGACCGGCCGGCGTCGTTCGGGCACGTCCCGGCCGGCTCGGCGCCGGTCGCCGGGGTGGCCTGGGCGCAGGGCCGCGGGATCGCCGCGGTCGAGGTCCAGGTCGACGACGAGGCGTGGCGGCCGGCCGAACTGCTGCCGGTGCCGTCGGAGGACACGTGGGTGCAGTGGCGGCTGACCTGGGCCGCGACCCCGGGCCCGCACACGCTGCGGGTGCGGGCCACGGACAAGACCGGCGCCGTGCAGCCGGAGGCGCGGGTCACGCCGTTCCCGGACGGGGCGACCGGCTGGCACACGGTGACGGTCACCGTCGACGGGTGATCGGGGCCCGCGTACCGTACTGATCATGTTCAGCGTCTCACTCGGGGGCGGGGCCGAACTGCGGCCGCTGGAGCCCTGGCAGGTGGAGGAGTTCCTCGCGCACATGGACCGGGCGCGGGCCGTCGTCGACCCGTGGATCCCGTGGGCGGGGGTCAGCACCGACGTCGACTCGGCCCGGGCGACCCTGCAGCGCTACGCCGACCTGCGGGCCCGCGACGCCGGCCGGCTGTTCGGCATCTGGGCCGGCGGGACGCTGGTCGGCGGCACGATGTTCGTCAGCTTCGACGCCGAGGCCGGCAACGCCGAGATCGGGGTCTGGCTGGAGCCCGCCGGCCAGGGCCGCGGCCTCGTCACGAAGGCCGCCCGGGTGCTCATCGACTACGCGTTCACGACCCGGGGCCTGCGGCGCGTCGAGTGGCACTGCCGCACCGACAACGCCGCGAGCTCGGCGGTGGCTCGGCGGCTCGGGATGCGCCTCGACGGGGTGCTGCGGCAGTCCTACCTGTACAAGGGCGTCCGCCACGACACCGAGATCTGGTCACTGCTCGCCACCGACACCCTCGAGGTGGCGCCCGGCTGACGGCTCCGGGCCCTCGTGGCGCCCCTCGGCCTCGTGCCGGCCGGCCGCCGATGCCTCGGCTTCGTGGCGGCCCTCGGGTCGGTGGTCACCGATGCGGACCGGCCACCAGAAGCGGTCGCCCAGCAGCAGGGCCAGGGCCGGGACGACGATCGTGCGGACGATGAGCGTGTCCAGGACGACGCCGATGCCGACGATCACACCGATCTGCGTGAGCACGATGACCGGGAGCACACCCAGCACCGCGAACACCGCGGCCAGCAGGATGCCCGCCGACGTGATCACGCCGCCGGTCGTGGCGAGAGCCCGCACCATGCCCGCGCGCGTCCCGTGCGCGAGCGCCTCCTCCCGGGCCCGCGTGGCCAGGAAGATGTTGTAGTCGACACCCAGAGCCACCAGAAACAGAAACGCCAGCAGTGGTACCGCGGTGCCGATCGCCGGAATGTCGAGCACATAACGCAGCACCAGACTCGCGGCGCCGAGCGACGCGGCGAAGCTCACGACGACCGTGAACAGCAGCAGCAGCGGCGCGACCAGGGAGCGCAGCAGCAGCACGAGGACGAGCAGGACGACCGCCAGGACCAGCGGTACCACCACATAGTCGTCACGCAGGTTGGCGTCGCGCCCGTCGAGGTCGGCCGCGGGGTCCCCGCCGACGAGCGCCCCCGCGCCGGCCAGCGCACCGAGGCGGGCGCGGAGATCCTTGACCGTGCGGTCCGCGGTCGCCGTCCCGGAGTCGCCGGTGATGCTGACATCGAAGGTGACAAGCGTGCCGTCGTCGGACCGCTCCGGCTCGCCCACCCGGGCCACGCCCTCGGCCTGGCGGGCGGCGGCGACGGCCGGCTCGGCGGCGGCCGCGTTCACGATGACGGTGACGGGCTGCGCCGCCTGGCCCGGGTAGTGCCGGGCCAGGGACTCGGCGCCGGTGACCGACTCGACCTTGGTGCGGAACTGCTCGTTCTGCGACAGCCCGAGCTTCGTCCCGGCCAGCCCGGCGGCCAGGGCGGCGAGGAGCACGACGGCCGCGCCGAGCACGATGCGCGGGCGGCGCTGCACACCACCGGCGACCCGGGACCAGAAGCCGGCGTGGGCCGGGTCGTCGGAGCCGGCCCGCGGCACGAACGGCCAGAACACGCCCCGGGGCAGGCAGACCAGCGCGGCCGGCAGCACGACCAGGCCGAACACGAGGGCCACGACCACGCCGAGGGCCGCCGCCGCGCCCAGCGTGCGGTTGGTGGTCAGCACGGCGAAGAGCAGCGTCAGCAGCGCGAGGACCACGGTGGTCGCGCTGCCGATGATCGCCGGTGCGGCCCCGCGCAGCGCGGCGGCCATGGCGGCGCGGCGGTCGTCGTTGTGGCGCAGCTCCTCCCGGTACCGGGCGATCAGCAGCAGCGCGTAGTCGGTCCCGGCCCCGAAGACGAGGACCGACACGATGCCGCTGACCTGGCCCTCGGTGGGCTGCCCGGCGACCTTCGCCACCCACGGCAGCAGCTTCGCGACGACCTGGTCGGCGGTCCCGATCACGGCCAGCGGCACCAGCCACAGGATCGGGCTGCGGTACGTCACGAGCAGCAACACCGCCACGACGATCGCGGTCGCCGCGAGCAGCGTCACGTCGGCGCCCTCGAACGCGGCCGAGATGTCCCGGGCGAACGCGGGCCCGCCGGTCACCAGCACGGTCAGCCCGTCCGGCCGACGCACCGCGTCCCCGGTCACGGCCGCGCGCAACTTCTGGACCTCGTCGGCGACGTCGGCGGCACCCCCGTCGGCCAATGGCACCGCGACGAGCGTCGCCTGCTTGTCGTCGGAGGGCTGCGGCGGCGCGACCCGGCCACCGAGCGCGACCGCGGCCGCGGCGTCCCGGGCCCGGCCCACGGCCTGCTGGTCCTCGTCCGTGAGCGGCCCGCCGGTCCGTTCGAAGACGACCAGCGCGGTCTGCGTGCGCCCGCTGGGGAAGCGGTCCTCGAGCTCGGTGACCCGGGTCGACTGCTTGCCGGCCGGCAGCCCGTCGGTGGCCTGGGCGGCCGGCTGCTCGGGCGAGGTGACGAACGCCAGCGCCGTCAGGCCGAGCGCCACCAGGAGCACGAGGATCGCTCCGAGGCGGCCGGTGATCGCCTTGGTCATCGCGGTACCCTTCGGGAAATCTTTCGATGATGGAAAGGTCTTTCCCGGAGTAGTACCCGTCAAACGTCAGCGACGCAACTATCGACGCAACACTCGTTCAGTTACCAGCGGTCATCTCCTCGGCGCACCGCGGGCAGTGCACCGGGCACGGCGTCAGCGCCCCTTGCCCGGCCAGCCCGCTGCCGTGCAGGATCGCGGCCACGGTGTCCTCGAACGCCGAGTCCGCCCCGATCGTCGTCTCACCGGGCCCGCCGAGCCGGTCGCCGGGCAGGTACCAGCCGCGCATGTCCTGCGGCGTGAACGTCACCAGGTGGGCCCGGCCCGCGTGCCGCCGGACCGTCTCGTCGAACGGGATGTCGAGGTAGAACACGCTCGACGGCCCCGGATGCCCGGCGATCAGGTCGCGCAGCACCGCCCCGTAGCGCGCCGTGCGCAGGATCCCCTCGAGCACCACGTGGTGGCCGAGTTCGAGGGCGGTACGGGCGGTGGCCGCGATGAACGCCGGCGCCGTCGGCTCGACGTCGTCGCGGTCATGCTCACGCAGGACGACCCGGCGCAGGTGATCCTGCTCCAGCAGCGCACAGCCGCGCCCGTAACGCCGGCGCACCTCCCGCGCGATCGTGGTCTTCCCGCTCCCGGAGTTCCCGCGGATCACCACCAGCGTGGGCGACCTCGCGCAATCCTGTGCACTGCGGGCAGCTTCGTGTTCCCGGCCTTCCGGCATGGCAAATCGTACAAGTCGCGCGACCTGTAGCTTCTGTCACGTGAGCGCCGAGACCGTGCACATCCGCACATTCGAGTGGGACGACTGGGACGCGGTCGTCGGGCTGTGGGGGGCGGTCGGCAGCAGCGTCCTGCCGCAGGCCGAGATCGAGGGGACGCGCCGGCGCACCCCGGAGCTGTTTCTCGTCGCTGAGACCGGCTCCGGCGTCGTCGCGGGCGCGGCGCTCGGCACATACGACGGCCGGCGCGGGTTCATCCTCCGCCTCGCCGTCGACCCGGCGCAGCGGCGCCGGGGTATCGCGCGGCACCTGGTGGCGGAGCTGGAAGGGCGGCTGCGGGCGCTCGGATGTCCGCGGATCAACCTGTTCGTGCTGCCGGACAATGCGGCCGGGCTGCGGTTCTGGCAGTCGCTGGGCTACCTGCCGGTCCCGGACGTCGTGCACACCAAGCCGCTGTGACGGGCACCGCTGCGCCGCGTTCAGCCGTTGCGGTGGTGTTTCTTGACGAAGGTGTACCCCTCCGGCAGTGGCGCGTCCGGGATCTGTCCATTGTCGATCGCCATCCGGTGCAGGGCGAGCGCTCGCGGTGAGGGGCGCGTGCCCGGCTGCAGCTTGCGGGTGAACCCGGTGACCCAGTGGTCGTGCCGGTTCGAGGCCTCGGCCGGGTCGGGCTCCGGACGGTGGGCGGGCTCGATGAGCGGCGCG
This sequence comes from Dactylosporangium sp. NPDC051541, assembly GCF_044454505.1. Lineage (NCBI taxonomy): Bacteria > Bacillati > Actinomycetota > Actinomycetes > Micromonosporales > Micromonosporaceae > Dactylosporangium > Dactylosporangium sp. NPDC051541. The sequence goes on along the minus strand of NZ_JBITDU010000016.1, from coordinate 7,964 downwards.
TAGAACAGCATCGGCACCGTTTCGGCGCCCTGCACGGCCGGGAAGATGGGGAGCCCGGCCGCGCCGAGGCTGCCGTCGACGCGGGTGACGTACCCCTCCCGGATGAGCTGGTCGATGGCATTGCGCAGCAGGAAGGTGCCGCGGGTCCCGCGCCCCAGACCGGCCTTCTTGACCAGGTCGCCCTCCGGGAACACGGCGCTGCCGTCCTCGAACACCAGGCCGTGGCGGCGCACCGCGTCGAGCACCCGGCCCCGGTTGGAGTTGGCCGGCGTGAACTCGTGCGTGACGATGTGCGGGTCGTACTCGTGGAAGTACGCGACCCCGTCGACTTTGAGCGGCTCGTCGAGCGGCTTGGTCCGCAACTGCACCTCGCGCCGGCCGGGGTGCCAGTGGACGCTGACCAGTACCCCCACCCGAATGTCCTCGGGCCAGGCGACACCCACTCTGATCTCGTCGCCGTCCCCCTCGGCCGCGGCGTCGAAGATGTGCTTGGCCGGGGTGACGCCGTTGACCTTGTGCTCGAGCACGACCCGGGTCGCCGCGGCACACTCGGCGGGCACGACGCAGGTGCCGTCCTCGAGGTCGTCGCGCCGCAGCGCGTACCGCTGGCTGGGGCTCTTCATCCGGCGAATGTACCCGCCGCGGGACGAACTTTGTTCGAGCCGTCCTGTCGTGTTGTGCGTCCGCCACTACGACACGTGCATACGGCCGACCGGCCGGACGTTCGCATGGCGGTCGCGGGCTACGGATGCCGACGGGGATGGTGCGGCCCGGCGCCCGGCGGGGGCGGGGGCGGGGGCGGATGGTGCGGCCCGGCGCCCGGCGGGGGTGGACGGTGTGGCTCGGCGCCCGGCGGGGGCGGGGGCGGGGGCGGATGGTGCGGCCCGGCGCCCGGCGGGGGCGGGGGTGGCGGGGTCGTGATGCGGGGTTGTTCCGGCCAGACCAGCAGGACCGGGCAGGGGGCGTGGTCGACGACGAACCGCGTGTGCCGGCCCAGACTGCGCGGGCCCACCCTCGTGCGGTCGCCGTCACGGGCCACGACCAGCAGGTCGGCGCCGAGCTCGTTGCACGCGGCGATCACCTCGTGTTCGGTGCGGCCACGGCGGACGGCGGTTTCGTGGTCGCGGCCGGCCAGGTGTTCGGCGGCGGCGTTCAGGAGGTCGCGTTCGGCGGCTTCGTCCACCGCCGCCATCGCCGGGCCCGGGTCGCGGTGGCCGCGGCCCATGAGACCGCTCCAGGCGCCCGCCAGGTCGCCCGCGGCGGCCGGGTCGACGACGTGCAGGAGCGTGATGCGGGCACCCGCGGGGGCGTGGCGGGCGGCGGCCTCGGCGGCGGCGGCCCAGGTGCCCTCGGCCAGCCAGACGAGCACGTTCATGTCGCTGAGCGTCGCAAACGTACGGTACCGCCGCCACCGCTGTGACAAAACGACCAGCAAATCGGCAGGAACCTGCGTGTATGTTCGACGGTGTGATCGTGACCGGGACCGCGCAGCGTCAGGCCTGGCAGCAGCGGGTTCTGCCGCCGGTCGAGCGGGTGCGGCCGGATGTGTGGTCGGTGCCGGTGCCGATTCCGGACAGCCCGCTGCGGTACACCTCCAGCTATCTCTTCGTCGATGACCCCGGCGTGCTCGTCGTCGACCCCGGCTGGGACTCGGACGCCGGGCGGGCGGCGCTGACCGCGGGGCTCGCGGCCGCCGGGGCCGACATCGCGGACGTCACCGGGATCGTCGTCACCCACATCCATCCTGATCACCACGGGATGACCGGCTGGCTGCGCGAACGGAGCGGCGCCTGGATCGGCATGCACCCGGAGGAGGCGCGGACCCTCCCCCGCCGCGCCTGGCCGAACCGCCGCCCGAACACCGACCTGGCCTGGCTGCTGCGCCACGGCGTGCCGGACGCCGACACGGCCGGGCTGGTCATGAACGCCGACCGGATCGACGAGCTCATGGACATGGCCGAGCCGGACCGGACGATCGAGGACGGCGACCTGCTCCCGCTGACCCGCCACGAGCTGCGGGCCGTATGGACGCCCGGGCACACACCCGGCCACCTGTGCCTGCACGAGGCGAGCGCCGGCATCCTGCTCACCGGCGACCACCTGCTCCCCCGGATCAGCCCCAACATCGGCGTACACGCCCGCTCCGACGGCGACCCGCTCGGCGCCTACCTGTCCTCGCTGAACCAGACCGCGAAGTTCGCCGCGGACGAGGCACTGCCGGCGCACGAGTACCGGTTCCGGGGCCTGGACATCCGCGCCCGCGACCTGATCCGCCACCACGACGAACGCAACGCGGAGATCCTGGCCGCCCTGGACGCGCACGACTCCCCCACCGCGTGGCAGGTAGCGGCCGCGCTGACCTGGTCGCGCGGCTGGGACTCACTGCACGGCCTGCTCCGCCGCCTGGCCCTGGCCGAAACCCTGGCCCACCTGTTCCACCTGGCCACCGAGGGCATCGTCCACGCCTCCACCACTGACCCGGTCCACTGGCACCGAGCCTGACCGCCACGACCCGACTCGGCCCCGTCACAGCTCGGCCCCTACCGCAGCTCAGCCGCCACCACAGCTCGGCCGCCACCACCCGCAGCTCGGCCGCCACCACAGCTCAGCCGCCATCACGGCTCGGCCGCACCAGGACTCAGCCACCACTCCAGCTCAGCCGGCACCACGACTCAGCCCCACCACGAACCGGCCACCACCTGACTCGGCCGCCACCGCAGCTCGGCCCTACCACAGCTGGGCCGTCACCACGAATCGGCCGCCACCGCAGCTCCGATCGCCACGACAGCTCAAATCGCCATCACAGCGCCGATCACCCGACGCGCTCACATGCCGGCGACGCGCAGGCCGACCCACAGTGCGGCCACCGCGGCGACCAGCGCGGCCGGGACCGTGAGCGCACCCAGGCGCAGGAACTGCGTGGCGGACGGCGCGGCGTCGCGGGCGTGCAGGATCTGGCGCCAGAGCAGCGTGGCGAGGGAGCCGACGTACGTCAGGTTGGGCCCCACATTGACCCCGATGAGCACCGCCAGGAGCAGGCCCGGCGACTGGTGCACGGCCGGCACCAGGACCAGCGTCGCCGGCAGGTTGTTCAGCAGGTTCGCCAGCAGCGCGGCCAGCCCGGCCACGGCCAGCAGCGACAGAAACGACGTGTGCGCGGGCGTGAGCGCATCGACCAGTCGCCCCAGGCCGTGTTCGCGCACCGCGAGCACCACGACGCCGAGGCCGAACACGAACGCGCAGAACGCCGGGTTCGCCGCGCGCAGAACGGACAACGGCCGCAGTGCGCGTTCGCGCATGAGCGGTACGGACAGCGCGACCGCACCGGCGACGGCCGCGAACGCCGGATGCACACCCAGCGGCTGCCCGAACGCGAAACCGGCCAGGGTGAGTGCGAGGACGACCAGGGCATACCGCGGGGCCCGGACCGGGGCCGCGGACGGCGCCACGGCCGAGACGACGGCCAGGTCGGCAGCGAAGAAGCGGCGCAGGACGACGTACTCGACCCCGACGACGGCCAGCCACGGCGCGGCCATGAGCCCGGCGAACGCGGCGAAGCCCAGGCCGCTGGCCGCGAACGCCAGCAGATTCGTCAGGTTCGACACCGGCAGCAGCAGCGACGCCGAGTTGGCCAGATGTGTGCACGCGTACACGTGCGGTTCGGGCCGGGCCCGGATGCGCCGGGCGGCCGCGAACACGACCGGCGTGAGCAGCACCACCGTGGCGTCCAGGCTCAGCACGGCGGTGACGAGCGCGGCCGCGGCGAACACGGCCCCCAGCAGCCGCTGCGGCCGGCCGAGACTGCGCCGGGCCGCCACGTCGCCGATGTACGCGAACACGCCGTGCACCTCCGCGAGGTACGACAGCAGCAGAACCGCCGCGAGAAACCCCACGGTGGGGCCGAGTTCACCCACCTCACCGACCGCGGCGCGCCACCCAACGAGGCCGAACAGCACGGCGAGCACCGCCGCCGGGACCGCCGCGACCGCCTCCGGCAGCCCGAACGGCCGCGCCACGGCAAACCCGAGCACGGCGACCAGCAGCAACACGGCGATGACGAGCACGGCGGCAGCCTACGGCCATGATCGGACGCTCGCAGCGCAAAGCCTCCTACTGCCGCACGGCGCCGTGCGCGTTCACGGTGATCGTGTCGAGCAGTGTCGTCCAGTGTTCGCGGGGCAGCGTGTGGCCCATGGCCGGGATCACCATCGAGCGGGCCCCGGGGATGCGCCGGGCCTGCGCGGCCGCGGCGGCCGGGCGGATGAACGGGTCGTCGGCGCCGTTGACGAGCACGGTCGGGACGCGGATCTCGCCGACCCGGTCGTTGAGCTCGCCGGCCGCCCGGCCCGCGGCCATGTGGCGCTGGCTGCTACTCGGGTCGCGCGGCGCGCGGGCGTGGCTCTCCTCGGCCATCTTGCGGGTCAGCGCCTCGTCGAACGGGTGGTTCGGCGACGACATCAAACGCGCGATCTCGATGAGCGTCTGGACCGCGCCCTCGTCGGTGCGCGGCAGGTTCAGCCGGCGGAGGTGGCGAATGAGCCGGGGGAAGTAGCCGACTTTGAGGTACCGCACCGCGTCCGACCGCGCCGCCGGCGCCGTGAACACGCCGGCGATCGAGCGGACCCGGTCCGGGTGCAGCACGGCCGTGGCCAGGGCGATGCTGCTACCCATCGAGCCGCCGAGCAGGTGCGCCGACGTCCAGCCCATGGCGTCCATCACCGCGATGCCGTCGGCGACCATGTCATACCCGGTGTACGCCGGCGCCGGCATGCCCTTGAACAGCACCTTGAACAGATTCTCCCGCCGCGGCGAGGTGAAGTGTGTCGACAGGCCGGCGTCACGGTTGTCGAACCGCACGACGTGAAACCCGCGCGCGACCAGCGCCTCACAGAACTCGTCCGGCCACCACACCATCTGGAAGTCCAGACCCATGATGAGCAGCATCGGTTCGCCGCCGGCCGACCCGAACTCCTCGTAGGCGATACTCACGTCGCCGTTCTGGACCGTGCGCACGGACATGGCGCCTCCTTCGCGGTACCGTTGGCAATGCACTTGCATTGTAAAACACGAACGACAGGTGGTGCACACTCGTGCCTCGCAAGGTCGATCACGACGAGCGCCGCCGGCACATCGTGGAGGCGCTGCTGCACATCGCCGGCACGCAGGGCCTCGACGCCGTCTCCCTGCGCGAGGTGGCCCAGCAGGCCGGCGTCTCGATGGGCGCCGTGCAGCACTACTTCGCGACCAAGGAGCAGATGATCGCGTACGCACTCGAGCACTGGCTCAGCCTGAGCGTGCACGAACGATTCAGCGCACGAGTGCGCGAACGTGTCCAAGCCGGGACGCCCCTGCTGCGGGCCGTCGTGGCCGAGTACCTCCCGCACGACGAGCCCAGCCGCTTCGACGCCCGGGTCGGCGCCGCCTTCCTGGCCCGCGGGGCGGTGGACACATCGCTGCACGAGACGCTGTCAAAAGCAGTGCGAGCCTTCACGGGTACTGTCGCCGCGCTGCTCCCCACCACCAAGGACCCGTCATTCGAGGCCCGCCGCCTGGCCGCACTGCTGGACGGCCTGCGCTACGCGGTGCTCATGGGCGCACTCACGCCCGACGAGGCCCTGACCGTAGCCGAGCGCCACCTCCAGGACCTCGACCCCACCACCCAGCCGCACCCCTAACCCACAGCTCAGCCGCACCCCCACACCCACCGCTCCCGGCCTCACTGACGCTCAACGAGTCGTACGCCCAGCGGGGCGTGCGGCTGCCCCGGAGCACTACGGGGTCGGCGCCTACCTGCCCTTCGCACGCTGCACCCCAACCCCGCAGCCCAGCCGCACCCCACACCCACCGCTCCCGGCCTCATTGACGCTCAACGAGTCGTACGCCCAGCGGGGCGTGCGGCTGCCCCGGAGCACTACGGGGTCGGCGCCTACCTGCCCTTCGCACGCTGCACCCCAAC
>NZ_JBITDU010000016.1:0-1910 GCF_044454505.1 Dactylosporangium sp. NPDC051541 | reverse complement strand
ACCCCGCAGCTCGACCGCACCTGAACCCCGAACCCCGAACTCCGCAGCTCAACCCGCACCCGAACCCCACAGCCCAGCCGCGCCTCAGGCCGCGCCGCCCGGCCGGACCTCGAGGCCGCCGGTCAGTTCGGCGCGAGTGAGACCAGCAACCCGGGGTGATCAGTCGCCTGCTGCAGGTCGAGGTGGGCGGAGCTGGTCACCGTATGGTCGGCGGTAGCGACGACGTACTGCACGGCGCCGTCGTCCGCGCGCACATATGCGGGCTCGGGCACGCAGCCCTGTGCGCGATCGAGCAGGTTGAAGTCGCCCGCGGCCACGGTCGGGACATACCCCGCGCGTTCGTGCAGCGCGGGAATGGCCACCCCGAACAGATACCGACACTGCTTGAACGCGACCCCCGGCACCGTGTTCGCCAGGTGCGTCGTGCACGCCTGGTAGGCACCGGACACGTGCACACACACCCACGCCCGCTGCTCGGGATCGTTCATGTCCTGCGTGTCGTCGTCCGGATACAGCCCACCGTCGACGATCGTGTCGCGCCGCCCGCCCGCGATCCGCGCGAGCAGCCCGATGCCGTACTCCTTCCCGTTCACGCACGCGAACGGAGCGCCTGTGCGCCGGTCACCGGCGGGCCGGAACGCGCGCACGACCGTGTCGCCGGGGAACACCGAGTCGAGCACGGTGCCGAGCGCCTCGACGTCATCCGCGCAGATCTCGTTGAGCGTGACGACATCGGGACGGTTGCCGCGCATCACGGCCGCGGCCACGTCGATGGCCCGCGCGCTGTAGCAGCCCGCGAACCCGCTGTGACAGAGGTTGAGCTGGAGCACCCGCAGCGGCGGCCGCGCGGCCTCGCCCGGCGACGGGGTAGCGGCGATGACGGCGGCGGCGAGAAAGGCCAGAACCGCAAGTGTGCGCCGGATCACGCGCCCCCTCATGCCGGGCATCATATCGATTGGAAGCCGCCGCCGGCCGATCACATATCGACCGACAAGGCCCGTGTCGCCCGAGCCGGTGGTCGCGATACGGTCCGAATATGTCGCCGCCCGCCGCCACGCTGCTCGTCTTCGGCCGCGGCGTAACCTGCACCGACGGCCGTTACGAGCTCACCACGGACAGCAAGGCACGGGTCCGGGCCGCGGTCGAGCACGTCGCCCGGTCCGGTGCGCCGACCCGGATCGTGTTCACCGGGGGCTGGGCCGGCGTGTCGGAGCGGGCGCCGGAGCCGCCGGCCGGCAGCCGCGAGGCGGACCTGATGCGCGACGCCGCGCAGCGGGCCGGACTGGCCGCCGGGTGCGAACTGCACGTTGAGACACGTTCGCGCAGCACCCTCGAAAATCTCCTGAATCTGGTCGAAGAAGGCCTGGTCGGCGGCCCGTACACGCCGTCGGCGCCGCTCGGCCTGGTCTCCCACGCGTGGCACCTGCCGCGGGTGCGATACCTGGCCGGCAAGGTGCTGGGGCTGCGCGGACGGGCACTCCTGGACATCCCGGCGGCCGGCCCGTGGCAGTCCGAGCTACTGCTGCGACTCGGCTCGCGACTGTGCCTGCTCGGCGCACGGACGGACACCACCCTGCGTCGCCGCGAACAACTAGCGGTCACACTCCTGCGCCGCCGCTGACCACCAACGGTCGCCTCCCGCAGTTCGCACCCGGGGCCGCCGCTGACCACCGACGGTCGCCTCCCGCAGTTCGCACCCGGGGCCGCCGCTGCCAACGAGCCGCACGAAGATCGTCCACGTGGCCCTGACGCAGCCGTTCGTCCACACAAATCCTTACACGAGCCAGCCGAGGGCGCCGCCAACTGCCCGCGGTCTGAGGTTCCCCCCGAACAGTGGACAGGTCTTTAAGCAGCGTTCGCTGTGCCTGTCAGGGCTTGCTCGTATCGGATTGGGCTGAGCATCCCGACTG
>NZ_JBITDU010000015.1:137749-214988 GCF_044454505.1 Dactylosporangium sp. NPDC051541 | reverse complement strand
TGAGAGGTCCGCTCGAAAGATCACGCGATGGCCGCGCTGCATGCCGGACCACCTGTCCGACAAGTCACGCCAACCGCGTTACACCACTATCAGGGACGCCACTTTCCGGGAATCGACCTGCCGCCAGGCGCCGCCGATCGCAAGCCACGGGGTCAGTCTGTTTCGCGAGCCCAATTCCCGCCTAGCCGTGCGCCTGTCTCCTGGGCGAGAACCCCTGCCTCGCCTCTCGCCTCTCGCCACCGCTCCGCCGCTCGCCGCACGGTGTTTGCGCCGCACGCTCCTACCTCGCGCGCATTGCCATCTCACGCCCGCTTTGTCACCTCGCGCGCTCTGCTAGCTCGCGCGGTATTGCGTGACCCTCTGCTCTTGCGCCATTGCGTTCCTCTTGCGCCACCTCGCTCTTCCTCTATTCGCTATCTCGCTCTTACACCGCCTTACTCTCGGTGCACAGCGTTTCTTACGCGGTCAGTACCCCGATTCCCAAGCTCAGTGCCCCAGCCGCCAGGCAGACCGCACCCAGCCAGACCATCACGATCGCCCCGTTGGGCTGGGTTCGCTCCTTCCCCGCCGACGAAGCGAAGAACCCGCCCGGCATCAGGATCGCCGCGGCGAGAATCCCGGCCCGCCCGAGCCAGCCCACGACCCCGTCGAGCCGGGCGAGGTCGGCGTAGAGCACCCCGACCAGCCCCAAGGTGACCAGGACGCCGGCGTGTGCGTGGCCGGCCCTGGCGAAGGCCTGCTGAAACGGTGTCATCGGCACGGATCCCCGCACGATCTTGGTGAGGAAGTATCCGCCGAACTCGATGGTGACGATCGACAACAGTGCGATCCCGGCCAGGACGCGGCCCGCGTCGGTGAACTCGAACTGCATGAAGAGCCCTTCCCCCGTCACTGCCTTGATACGCTACGGCAGTGACGGTACCCGCCCGCGGCATCACTGGTCAAGCCGAGATAGACAGTTACGTCGCGGACTGGGTCGAACTCTGCCTGACGCTCGTCAACGACCTGGCCATCGAAGCCCGGCAGGGCCGTCAGGTCACCGGGGACGCCGGTCTCGGCGAGGCCTTCGCTGAGCTCGCCGGCAACGCGTTGACCAGGCAGTTCGAGCTGTCCCTGGCCGACGTCGACGATCTCGCCTCGGTGGCCCGCCGACTGCACATCGCCATCGACGCGTGTATCGCCGGTGACCTGATGACCGCCGCGTTCGCGTTGAATACGGTGCTGGCGGAGTTCGGGGCAGTACCAAATCTGCATGCCGCACCCGGTGAAGCGCCGCACCTGGCGTTTCACGCGACCGATGCGCCCATCGTCGATGCCTGGGCCGCCGAGTCCGCGACCGCGCTGGCCTTTCTCGTGGGCACCCACCAGACTCACCGGCTCGGCCAGTGCTCCGCGGAGACCTGCGACGCGTTCTACCTCGACGCTACCAAAAACGCCTCCCGCCGCTTCTGCTCACTCGCCTGTCAGAACAGAGCGAAGTCAGCCGCTTACCGTCAGAAACGACGCGTCCAGCCCAAGTGAGAAACTGTCGTACCCACCCGTCATCCTGTCCTCGTGAACCTCACCGCACGCGCCACCGGCGTCGTCGTTATCGGGCTCGGAATGGTCGCCACCATTACCGGCCTGGCGCTGCCGTGGACGATCGCCGGTGGGAAGCACCCTGACCTGACCACGATCGCGGGCGTCGCGTTCCTGGGGCCGCTGCTGAGCGCGCTGTGCCTGGTCTACGCGCGTTCGGACCCGCGCCGGTCCCGTATGGTCGCGATCGTCGCCGCGGTGGCCGGGGCGGCGTCGGGCGTGATCGCGGTGGCGCTGGCCCGCCTGGTCGAGCCGAGCGCGGGCATCGGCCTCGGCGGCCCGGTCACCGTCGTGGGGGCCGCGGTGCTGGTCCTGGGCTGGGCGGTGCTGGTCTTCACCGGCGTCGGCCGCCTGCCCGGCGCGGACTGGAGACATTGGACTCCGGTCGGCATTATTTCGGTGGTACTGGCTCTGCTGGCCGGCTTCGCCATCTCCTGGGCCCGCGAGGGAAGGTTCGTGGATGCGACGACAGCCGATGCCGCTGCTCCGGCCACCCAGGAGCAGACGTGGCCGATGGCGTTCGCGGGTGTGCAACTCGTCGGAGTACGCAAAGATCAGGCCGTCGTCCGCGCCGCCGACGGCATCCGGGCCATCTGGCTCAACAGCGGCACCGTGGCCTGGCAATACCTGCGCTCCGACCTGCCCACGCAGGCCGCGGGGCTGGTCGACGACGCCGTCGTGGTCGCGTTCGGCACCGACGACGGGGTCCTGGTCACCGCCCTCGACGCGGCGACGGGCGCGGCGCGGTTCTCGAAGCGGTACCAATCCGGGAAAATGGTGACCGTGCACGCCGCCGGCCGCACGGCAATCCTGTCCGGGACGGGAGCCGGGGCGGGTGTCGTCCTCGGCGTCGACGCTCGTGACGGCACCGAACGCTGGCGCTGGACCCCGGCCCGCGGCGGCGCCGCCTGCGACATCACCGACTTGGCCGGCTCGCCCACGACCGTGGCGGTGGCCCTGCGCTGCCGGGCCCAGGGCGTCGACGACGTCGCCGTCGGCCTGGCCGCCACGACCGGCGCCGAGATCTGGTCCTGGCACGCGATCCAGCGGGGCACCACCGAGCTGCGCGTGCTCTCGGTCGGCTCCGGGTTCGTCACGCTGACCGGCGCCGCGCCGCAGCGGGCGACCTACATGGACGCGGGCAACGGCTCGGTCGGCACCCGCCACGACGCCCCCGGCACCCTGTCCGCCGCCGCGGGCGCCAGCCTGATCTACGCCGACCCGGGCTCGGCGCAGGCCCACCTGTCCTCCGTCGAGGCACAGACCGGCAAGGTCCAGTGGAACGTCGGCCTGGGCGGCCTCGGCGGCTACCAGCCCGTCGCCGTGACGTCCGCCGAGGGCTACGCCTACGTCCTGTGGCGCAACACCGCCGGCGCCCTCCGCCTCCTCACGATCGCCACCAGCGACGGCTCGACGAAGGAAGAACGCGCCGTCGCCTGCAACACCGCCTGCCCCGAAACCCAGCTAGCCGCCGCCACCGGCCACGCCGTCGTGGCCACCCGAGAGGAGAAGTCCACCCAGCTCTACCTAACAGTCACCTAACAGCCGCCGCCGTTGCCGCAGTCGTCTCGCCGTGCCGGCAGCCGCCGTCGCTCGGCCGCGCCAGGCTGCTACGCACGTGCCGCCGTCGCGCCGCGCCGCAGCCGCCGCGCAGCTGTCGCAAGGGCCGCGCCGCAGCCGCCGTGCAACCGCCGCCTCGCCGCGCCCGGCCAGGCTGCTGCCTAGTCCTCGCCTCGTCGTGCCACGCCAGGCCGCCGTGTAGCAGCCGCCGTCTCGCCGTGCAACCGCCGTCTCGGCGCGCTCGGCCTGGCCGCTGTGCAGTCGTCGCCTCGTCGTGCCACGCCAGGCCGCCGTGTAGCAGCCGTCATCTCGCCGCGTAGCCGCCGCCGAGTCGCCGTGTCGAACGACTGTCGAGGCCGTCGACAGCTTCATGTGCACCGCTCGCCGCCGCCACGGGCCGCGCTGTTCAGGAGGCCTGGGCGGAGAGCCCGCGCGGCTCTACCTGAACGTCGCCGGACCGGCTCCATTCCGCGTCGCCGTTGCCGCCGCCGTCGTCGCCGTCGTCGCCGTTGTCGCCGTTGTCGCCGTTGTCGCCGTTGTCGTCGCCGCCGCCGCCGTCGTCGTCGTCGCCGTTGCCGTCGCCGTTGTCGTCGTCGTCGCCGTTGCCGTTGCCGTTGCCGTCGCCGTCGCCGCCGCCGCCGTCGTCGTCGTCGCCGTTGCCGTCGTCGTCGTCGTCGTCGTCGTCGCCGCCGTCGTCGCCGTCGTCGTCGCCGTCGTCGCCGTCGTCGTCGTCGTTGCCGTCGCCGTTGCCGTTGCCGTTGCCGTTGCCGTTGCCGTTGCCGTCGTCGTCGTCGTCGCCGTCGCCGTTGCCGTTGCCGTTGCCGTTGCCGTTGCCGTTGCCGTCGCCGTCGCCGTCGCCGTCGTCGTCGTCGCCGTCGCCGTCGCCGTCGTCGCCGTTGTCGTCGCCGCCGCGGTCGTCGTCGTCGCGGTCGCCGCCGTCGTGGTCGTCGGAAAGACTCCTCGCACCCCAACGGGCCGTGGCTGATGGGCGAGCCCTTGTAGCGGCGGCCGCGAGGTCGGTGGCTAGATGCCGCGGCCCCGTCGGTGTAGAGCGCCCAGCACACTTTCGACTCTCACCACGCCAGTCACCGCGGCCAGTGCGATCGCGGCCCGTGGCTCCCGCCAGTTGGAGCGCATCGCGGCTTTCGTCCAGCGCCAGGCGTCGCGGCGGTTGCCGGTGGCGGCGGACCAGCAGGCGAGCTGGCCGTAGACGCGGCCCGCGCCGGTGGTGGAGGCGGCGATCTCCGGGTGGCGGCCCATCATCCAGCGCAGCGAGGCCATTTTGGTCCCGTACTCGTACGCGAACATCGACGTCCGCCCCCACAGTACCCGGACCAGAGGCTCGTCGACGTGCACGATCTCGCCGCGCTTGACGGCCCGGAGCAGCAAGTCCCAGTCCTCGTTCTGGCTGCCGGGAGCGTCTTCAGCCACCAGTCCCATCTCATCGGCGGCGAACGCGGAACGCCGGACCAGGAACGTCGACGAGTGCAGCATCGACATCCGCGACCGGACCAGATCGTCCAGGCCCACCAGCGAGGCCCCGGCCAGGCGGGGTGTGAGCCGGTCGCCGAACTCGACCTCGATCGCCGACGTGCAGAACTCCGCCTGCGGCCGCTGTTGCAGCGCGTGGACCTGCCGGCGGAGCTTCGTCGGCAGCCACACGTCGTCGTCGTCGCAGAACGCGACCAGGTCGGTGTCCAGGGCGACGATCCCCGTGTTGCGCGCGCCGGCCAGGCCGGGTTTGCGCAGGTTGGGCAGCACGTCGAGCGGGCGCTCGCCGCCGCGGCAGAGGCCCGCGTCCGGGTCGTGCTGGTCGAAGATCACGATGGTGCGGACGTGGCCCGGGTAGTCCTGGGCAACGATCCCGGCGACGGCGCGGCGCAGCAGCTCCGGTCGATTGCGGGTCGGGATGATGACGCCGACGCTGGGCCAGTGGCCGGCCGCGATCATCGGACGCCCCGGTAGCCGTAGGCGCCGAGCAGCGGCGCGGTCAGGGCGCTCACGACGCGGCGCTGCCGTCCGGGCAGAGCGGTGCGCCAGGCGTCGTCGCGGCGCAGCGGGACCGGGCCGACGGTGAAGCGCATCGGGTTGCCGGCGGCGCTGTGGCAGGCGCCGAGCTGGGCGACGCCATCGTTGAGGAACGACAGGCCGCCGGGCTTGATGTCCATGAACTGCGACAGTTCGCGCAAGGTCGTCTCCGGTTGGTCCAGGAGTTCCTCGTACCGCACCCGCTGCACCGGCACCCCGCAGCGGTGCAACGCCGAGAAGGCCATGTTGTGCGCGTTCCACAGGAGGGCGGAGCGGCCGGGGGTGTACCGCGTCATCTCTTCGGCGTTGTCGGTCTCGGGCCGGGAGACCTTCTTCGTCCACGAGTACGCCACGCCGCGGCTGTCCCGGACCATGTGCACGACGCGCAGGTCGATGCTCGGCGCGAACCGCAGGCAGTAGGCGAGCGCGGCGTGCTTCGAGGAGTCGACGAGCACGTCGGCGCCGGAGACGATCGCGGCGGCTTCATACAGGCGGGCGTACCAGTCGGCGTACTCCTCCACGAGCAGTCGATGCGCCGGGCTCATCCGCAGGCTGGCCAGGCGCGGAATGTGCCGGGTCCGCTCGACCGCGTGCCGCAGTGCCAGCACCCGCCAGACGTCGACGTGGTGCCAGCCGCCGAACGCCTTCTCGCCCACGGCCTGCCAGAACCCGCACTCCGAGAAGTGGTCCCCGCACGCGCACCGCTCGTCACCGGCGATGTCGCGCTCCCAGAGGTGCACGACCTCCCCGAGCGGGCACACGCCGGGCAGTTCCCCCAGCAGGCGTTCGAGCAGCGTGGTGCCGCTGCGCCCGAGCCCTCCGAGGAACAGAACGCGTACCAAAGCGTCCTCCTTGGTCGTTTTGGTAGATATGCCAGTTTCGCTGGCATCTGTGAGGTCTAACGAGGAATTGCGGACGAACGATGCTGCGGAGCTACTCCCACACCCGCCGGGTCCCCGTCGGTGGACTGCCGATCGACCCCATCACCGAGGACGAGGTGGTGGACCGCGTGCTGGCCGCGCTCGAACGGGGCCGCGGCGGCTGGATCGTCACGCCGAACGTCGACATCCTGCGCCAGGTGGCCCGCAACGCCCCGCTGCGCGCGCAGCTCAGCGCGGCCGACCTGGTCGTCGCTGATGGCGCCCCGCTGGTCTGGGCGGCCCGCCTGGCCGGACGAGCACTGCCGGCGCGGGTACCGGGCTCGGACTTGATCTGGTCCCTGTCCCGGGGCCTGGCCGCCCGCAACGGCAGCGTCTTCGTCCTCGGCGGCACCCCGGCCGAGCACGGCGAGCCGGACGGCGCCCAGCGCGCGGCCGCCCGCTTGGCCGCCGAGTGCCCCGGCCTGCAAATCGCCGGCGCCCACTGCCCGCCGTTCGGCTTCGACCACAACCCTCGCCGCCTGCGGTCGGTCTGCGCGCGGGTCATACAAGCGCAACCGCAGATGGTGTACGTCGGGATCGGCTTCCCCCGCCAAGAGCACCTGATCGCGTCGCTGCGTGAGGCCCTCCCGGCAACCTGGTTCCTGGGCTGCGGCGCGGCGGTGAACTTCGTCGCCGGCGACGTCCAACGCGCCCGTCCGGCTCTGCAGAAGGCCGGCCTGGAGTGGCTGGACCGCCTGGCCCGCGAACCCCGCCGCCTGGCCCGCCGCTACCTACGCGAGGACGCCCCCTTCGCCGCCGCCCTGCTGGCCCGCTCCCTGCACCACCGCCTGACCCGCCGCCCCGCCCACCGCGCTTAGTCCCTGTCCGGGACCGCGAGCAGGAGCAGACCGCTCAGTTGGATTGGCGTTGTTGTTCGGCTGCGCGGACCGAGGCCATGTAGTGCAGTGCGGCCTCGCGTAGGGCGGCTTCGGCGTCCTCGTCGGCGGATCTCGCCTCGGCTACCGCTGTGAACAAACGGTCGCCCAAAGTTGTGGGTGGGGGGAGTGGGACGGACAGGCCGGCGCGCTCCACGCGTTGCAGCAGTTTGGCGGCCAAGGCCAGCGCGGGCTGGGAGAGGGCGACACCGTCCACTGCGGACGATCGGGACTTCTCCGCCTTCTTGATCTGCTCCCAGTTGGCGATGATCTCGTCGATGCCGCCGACCTCCGTGTCCGCGAAGACGTGCGGGTTGCGGCGGATGAGTTTTTCGACCAGGTCGCCGGCCACGTCGTCGATGGTGAAGGCGGATGTCTCCTCGGCCAGGCGGGCGTGTATGAGGACCTGGAGCAGCACGTCGCCGAGCTCTTCGCGCACCGCGGAAGCGTCGTCGTCCCGGATGGCGTCGTAGAGCTCGTATGCCTCTTCGAGCAGGAACGGGGCCAGGCTGGCGTGGGTTTGGGCGCGTTTCCAGGGGTCGCCGGCGTCGGGGTGCATGAGGCGGTCCATCACCGTGACCGCGTCGAGCACGCGGGCGCCGGCAGGGTCCCAGGAGCCGTAGACCAGCTCGAGCTCGGCCAGCCCGGGCTCCCGGGCCAGCCGGAGGCCGAGCTCCCGGGCGAACTGCTCATCGCCGTCGGGGGAGGCCAGCCAGACCACGGTCCCGTGGCTCGCGACGAAGCTCAGGAGCGGGTCGACCGAAACGGCGGTCACCGTGACCGAAGCGCCGGCCGCCCGCAGTGCGGACGCCTGCGGAGAGTCGGCGGCGGTCAGGACCGGGTGGGCGCGGACGAGGTCCCAGGCTTGGGCGGTGAGGACGCCGGGTGGGATGCGGGGTGAGGTCACCAGCAAGATCACGCTGCCCGCCACTGCCTGTCAGCCCTCCTCGAAGTGCTCCGGGAAGTCTACGGCAAGGTGGCGGCCGTCCAGGACCACGGGCAGGATCACCGGGCCGTACTGCGGGTTGACCGTGATGTCGGCCGCGTCCATCGCGTCGCCGAGGCGGTGCTGGGCGGCGAACAGCGGGGCCAGGTTGGTGTTGATTTTGAAGGCGTGCACAGCCGTGTCGTAGTCGACGTCCGCGTCGGCGGCGCCGGCCTCGTAGAGGCGGTCGGCCTCGTCGTCGGTGAGCGGGCGGGCCTGTTCGGCCGCGGCTATGGACTGCAGGCCGGTGAGGTATCGCGTCCACAGCTGCACGTAGCGGTCGGTCGGCGGCAGGCCGAACGTCTCCGCGATCGTGTCGGCCGGGGCGTTCCGCGTGTCGAGGCCGCGCTCGGCGATGACCCGCTGGCCGGCGTCGGCCAGGACGATGAGGGAGACGACCTCGGCCCCGGTGGTGTGCACGATCGGGGGTGGCAGGAGGTCGGGGTTGGCGGCGCGCTTGCTGCCCCAGTCGGCGATGCGGCGGTCGGCCTCGGCGTTGACGTCGTGGACGATCCGGTTGACCTCGGCCACCGAGACCGTCCGGTCACCCAGGTAGACGGCGGTGTCCGGCTGGGAACGGCACGCGGCCAGCAATGACACAGTCAGGGCGAGGACGGCCGCAAGACGACGAGCACGCATAGTGCCCCACCCTCTCACGGCCGTCGCCCGGGATGCTGTCACGCCGCGACCGGGTCACCCAGAACGGTTTTGAGCAACTCGGCCGCCCACTGCAGCAGCTGCGTGTCGCGCATCGGCTCGCCGCCGACCCGGCGGGTCGACGGGCGGGGGAGCGAGACCGTGTCGGCCGCGGCCTTGTACACCGACTCCGGGTAGAGCCGCTTCAGGCGCATCTGTTTCGAGTCGGGCAGCGGCAGCGGGCCGAAGCGGACGTGCTTGCCCTGCAGCGACACGTCGGTCAGGCCGTAGGCGCGGGCCAGGAAGCGGAACCGGGCCACGGCCAGGAGGTTGGCGACCGGCTCCGGCGGCTCGCCGTAGCGGTCCTTCATCTCGGCCACGATCTCGTCCAGCGCGGCGTCGTCCTTGGCCCCGGCGATCTTGCGGTAGATCTCCAGGCGGAGGCGCTCGGCTCCGATGTACTCCAGCGGGAGGTGGGCGTCGACCGGCAGGTCGATCTTGACGTCGGGCTCTTCCTCCTCGGGCCGCTCGCCCTTGAACTGCGCGACCGCCTCGCCGACCATGCGCACGTAGAGGTCGAAGCCGACGCCCTCGATGTGGCCGGACTGCTCGCCGCCGAGCAGGTTGCCGGCGCCGCGGATCTCGAGGTCTTTCATCGCCACATACATGCCCGCGCCGAGCTCGGTGTGCTGGGCGATCGTGGCCAGCCGCTCGTGGGCGTGCTCGGTCAGCGGCTTGTCCGGCGGGTAGAGGAAGTAGGCGTAGGCGCGCTCGCGGCCCCGGCCGACCCGGCCCCGGATCTGGTGCAGCTGGGCCAGGCCGAGCAGGTCGGCCCGCTCGACGATCAGGGTGTTGGCGTTGGGGATGTCGATGCCGCTCTCCACGATCGTGGTGCAGACGAGGACGTCGTACTCCTTCTCCCAGAACCCCACCATGATCTTCTCGAGGGCCTCCTCGGACATCTGGCCGTGCGCGACGGCGATGCGGGCCTCGGGCACCAGCTCCCGCAGCCGGCGGGCCGCCCGCTCGATCGACTCGACGCGGTTGTGCAGGTAGAAGACCTGGCCGTCGCGGAGCAGCTCGCGGTGGATGGCCGCGGAGACCTGCTTGTCGTCCTGGGCGCCGACGAACGTGAGGACGGGGTGGCGCTCCTCGGGCGGGGTGGCGATCGTGGACATCTCGCGGATGCCGGTGATCGCCATCTCCAGGGTCCGCGGGATCGGGGTCGCGGACATGGTGAGCACGTCGACGGAGGCCCGCAGCTGCTTGAGGAACTCCTTGTGCTCCACGCCGAAGCGCTGCTCCTCGTCGACGATCACCAGGCCGAGCTGCTTGAACCGGGTCGCGGTCTGCAGGAGCCGGTGGGTGCCGATGACGATGTCGACGGTGCCGTCGGTGACCTTCTCCATGGTCAGCTTGGTCTCGGTCGGCGTCTGGAACCGCGACAGCTGCCGGACCTCGACCGGGAACTGCGAGACCCGCTCGGAGAACGTGTTGAAGTGCTGCTGGGCCAGCAGGGTGGTCGGCACCAGCACGGCGACCTGCTTGCCGTCCTGCACCGCCTTGAACGCGGCCCGCACGGCGATCTCGGTCTTGCCGTAGCCGACGTCGCCGCAGATCAGCCGGTCCATCGGGACCGACTTCTCCATGTCGCCCTTGACCTCTTCGATCGCGGCGAGCTGGTCGGGGGTCTCCTGATAGGGGAACGCGTCCTCGAGCTCCCGCTGCCACGGGGTGTCAGGACCAAAAGCATGACCCTGCGAATTTTGTCGTACCGCATACAGCTGAATCAGCTGCGCGGCGATCTCCCGCACCGCCTTGCGGGCCCGCGACTTGGCCTTCTGCCACTCGGAGCCGCCCATCTTGTGCAGGGTGGGCGCCTCGCCGCCGACGTAGCGGGACAGCTGGTCGAGCTGGTCGGTGGGGACGAAGAGCCGGTCGCCGGGCTGGCCGCGCTTGGTGGCGGCGTATTCCAGGACGAGGTACTCCCGGTCGGCCCCGTTCACCGTGCGCTGGACCATTTCCACGTAACGGCCGATGCCATGCTGCTCGTGCACGACGTAGTCGCCGGCCCGCAGCTCGAGCGGGTCGATCTGGTTGCGCCGCCGGCTGGGCATCTTGCGCATGTCCTTGGTGGACGCGCCCCGGCCGCCGGAGATGTCGGTGCCGGTGATGACCGCGAGCCGGGCGCCTTCGTCGAGGAACCCGAGCTCGAGCGACCCGGTGGTGATGGTGATCGCGCCGGTCGGGGGCGTCGAAGCGATCGAGTCGACCAGTGAGACCCCGAGGTCGGCGCCGCGCAGCACCTCGGCCGCGCGCTGGGCCGGCCCGGTGCCCTCGAAGACCAGCGCGACCCGCCACCCGTCCCCGGTCAGCCGCTTGAGGTCGTCGACCACCCGGGCTGTCTCGCCGTGGTAAAGCGGCACGGCCTGGGCCGACAGCGATATGGCCACAGCGTCATCCGAGACGGCAACGACAGGATCTTCGCCGAGGCGCCAGGGCTCGTCGGGGGAAGCCGAGTCGGGAGTCGCGGAGAACGGGCTCAGCGACCACCACGGCTGGCCCAGGGAAGCCGCGGCCGTCCGGACGTCGCCCAGGTGGCGGAACGCCGCCGCGCCGAGGTCGATCGGGGCCTTGCCGCCGACCGCGGCCGCGGCCCAGCTGGCCTCCAGGAACTCGTCGCTGGTGCGGACCAGGTCGTGGGCCCGGGTGCGGATCCGCTCCGGGTCGCAGAGCAGCACGTGCGTGCCCGCCGGCATGCAGTGCAGGACCAGCTCGAGCGAGTCGGTGCCGCCGAGCAGGGCCGGGGCCAGGGACTCCATGCCTTCGACCGGGATGCCGCCGGCGAGCTTGTCGAGCATCTCGGCCAGCTGCGGGTGGTCGGTGGACAGGGCCGCGGCCCGCTCCCGGACCTGGTCGGTGAGCAGCAGCTCCCGGCACGGCGGGGCCCACAGCCGCTCGACCTTCTCGATCGTGCGCTGGTCGGCGACGGCGAAGGAGCGGATCTCCTCGACCTCGTCGCCCCAGAACTCGACCCGCAGCGGGTGCTCCTCGGTCGGCGGGAAGACGTCGAGGATGCCGCCGCGGACGGCGAACTCGCCGCGCTTGGTGACCAGGTCGACCCGGGCGTAGGCGAGCTCGGCCAGCCGGGCCGTGAGCGCGTCGAGGTCGGCCGACCCGCCGGGTTGCAGCTCGATCGGCTCCAGGTCGCCGAGGCCCTTGAGCTGCGGCTGGAGCACCGAGCGGACCGGGGCGACGACGACCCGGGGCCGGGGCGCGTCGGCGGTCGGGTGGGCCAGGCGGCGCAGCACCGAGAGCCGCCGCCCGACGGTGTCGGAGCGCGGGGAGAGCCGCTCGTGGGGGAGCGTCTCCCACGACGGGTAGACCGCGACGGACTCCGGCTCCAGCAGGCACGCGAGGGCCGCGGCCAGGTCCTCGGCCTCGCGGCCGGTCGCGGTCACGGCCAGCAGGGGCCGCTCGGCGGCGATGGTCGCGGCGACGAACGCGCGCACGGCCGGCGGCCCGGTCAGGTCGACCTGGTCACTGTGGCCGGCCCGGGCCAGATCCCGGGCCCGGGTGAGGGCGGGGTCGGCGAGCGCGGCGGTGGCGAGTCCTGCGAGCTTCATGGTGATTTGCGCCCAATCTGCACGGCAAACAGCCCCAGCGCCCAGAACAGGCGGGGGTGGTCGATGCAGACTCAAGACTAGCCGGAGGGTATGACAAAAACGCGACCGGCCAAACACCACAAGAAACCGAGATGTGGCTCACCGGAGCGACACGGCGGGAAGACGGAGCCGATACGATGCCCGGGTACGACAGGGATAAAAATAGCGAAAATCCGGACAGCGCCGTCCCCCAGCCGAGCCGAACACCTTGGAGGGGACAAGTGTCTGCCGACGCCCTCGAACAGTCGCGCACGGACGCCGCCGACGCGGCCCTGCGGGCCGACATCCGCCGCCTGGGCTCGCTGCTCGGCCAGAGCCTCGTCCGCCAGGACGGCCAGCAGCTGCTGGACCTCGTCGAAGAGGTCCGCGCGATGGTCCGCACCGATCCCGAGGCGGCCGCCGAGCGCCTGCACGGCCTCGACGTCGTCACCGGCACCCAGCTGGCCCGGGCCTTCTCGACCTACTTCCACCTGGCCAACATCACCGAGCAGGTGCACCGGGCCCGTGAGCTGCGCCGCATCCGGGTCCGTGAGGGCGGCTGGCTGGAGCGGGCCGCGAAGCTGATCGCCGACCGCGGCGTGGGCGTGCGCGAGATCGGCTCGATCGCCTCGAAGCTGGCGGTCCGCCCGGTGTTCACCGCGCACCCGACGGAGGCCTCCCGCCGCTCGGTCCTCACGAAGCTGCGGGCCGTCGGTGACGAGCTCGACGCCGAGGCCCTGGCGACCGCGCTGGACGGCTCGCTGGAGCCGGACAAGACCCGCACCGCCCGCACCGACCGGCGCCTGGCCGAGCTGCTCGACCTGCTGTGGCAGACCGACGAGCTGCGCCTGGAGCGCCCGGAGCCCAGCGACGAGGCCCGCAACGCCGTCTACTACCTGGCCGACCTGGCCGAGGGCGCGGCCCCGCAGGTCCTCGACGACCTCTACGAGACGCTGCGCGACCTCGGGGTCCAGCTGCCGCCGACCGCGCGGCCGCTCACGTTCGGCTCGTGGATCGGCGGCGACCGCGACGGCAACCCGTTCGTCACCCCGGCCGTGACCCGCGACGTGCTGCTGATCCAGCACGAGTACGGCATCCGGATGGCCGAGGGCGTGATCGACACCCTGATCGACGAGGTCTCGGTGTCGAAGCGGCTCCGCGGCGTCTCGCTGGACCTGTCCGCGAGCCTCGCGGCCGACCTCGACAATCTCCCGGAGCTGCCGGCCCGCTACCGCCGGGTCAACCTGGAGGAGTCCTACCGCCTCAAGCTGCGCTGCATCCGCCTGAAGCTCGCACACACCCGGTCCCGCCTGGCCACCGGCACCCCGCACAAGCCGGGCCGGGACTACCTCGGCACGGGTGAGCTGATCGCTGACCTGGAGCTGATGCGCGCGTCGCTGGCCCGCAACGGCGGTCAGCTGGCCGCGACCGGCAAGCTGGCCTCGGCGATCCGCACGCTGTCGGCGTTCGGCCTGCAGTTGGCGACGCTCGACGTGCGGGAGCACGCCGACGCCCACCACGACGTGCTGGCCCAGCTCTACAAGCGGGTCGGCGAGGTCGACTACCCGGCGCTGACCCGCGATGCCCGCCTGCAGCTGCTCACCGACGAGCTCAACGGCCGCCGCCCGCTCGCGACCCGCGACACCGGGCTGACGGACACGGCCCGCAAGACGTTCGACGTGTTCGCCGCCATCCGTGAGGTGCAGGAGCGCTTCGGGCCGGAGGTCGTGGAGACCTACATCATCTCCATGACCACGGGCATCGACGACGTCCTCGCGGCCGTGGTCCTGGCCCGCGAGTGGGGCCTGGTCGAGGTGAGCGCCGGTGCCGGCTTCGGCGGCGCCGCGATCGAGTCGGCCCGGGCCCGGATCGGGTTCGCGCCCCTGCTCGAGCAGGCCCGGGAGCTGGAGATGGCCGGGGAGATGCTCGACGAGCTGCTTTCCATCCCGGTGTACCGCGCGATCGTGCGCGCCCGCGGCGACGTCCAGGAAGTGATGCTCGGCTACTCCGACTCCAACAAGGACGCCGGCATCACGACCTCGCAGTGGATGATCCACAAGGCCCAGCGCCAGCTGCGTGACGTCGCGGCCCGGCACGGGGTGCGGCTGCGGCTCTTCCACGGCCGCGGCGGCACCGTCGGCCGCGGCGGCGGCCCGACCCACGAGGCGATCCTGGCCCAGCCGTGGGGCACGCTCGACGGCGCGATCAAGGTGACCGAGCAGGGTGAGGTCATCTCCGACAAGTACACGCTGCCGGCCCTGGCCCGGGAGAACCTCGAGCTGACCCTGGCCGCGGTCCTGCAGAGCGCGCTGCTGCACACCGAGCCCCGCCAGCCCGCCGAGGCCCTGGCCCGCTGGGACGCGGCAATGGAGACGGTGTCGACGGCGGCGTTCCACAACTACCGGGCCCTGGTCGAGAACCCGGATCTGCCGGCGTACTTCTGGGCGGCCACCCCCACCGAGCTGCTGGGCGCGCTCAACATCGGCTCGCGGCCGGCCAAGCGCCCCAACGCCGACGCGGGCCTGTCCGGGCTGCGGGCGATTCCGTGGGTGTTCGGCTGGACGCAGTCGCGGCAGATCGTGCCGGGCTGGTTCGGTGTCGGCAGCGGCCTCAAGGCGGCCCGCGAGGCCGGCCTGGGCGACGTGCTCAAGGAGATGCACGACAAGTGGCACTTCTTCGCCACGTTCCTGTCGAACGTGGAGATGATGCTGCAGAAGACGGACCTGGAGATCGCCGGCCGGTATGTCGGCACGCTGGTGCCGGAGCCGCTGCGGCCGATCTTCGATGTGATCCGCGAGGAGTACGAGCGCACCGTCGCCGAGGTCCTCGCGATCACCGGGGAGGCGGAGCTGCTCGACCGCCAGCCGGTCCTGCAGCGCACCCTCGGGGTCCGCGACAGCTACCTGCAGCCGCTGCACCACCTGCAGGTGACGCTCCTGGACCAGTACCGGGCCAGCAAGTCGGCCGACAGCGGCAACTGGCCGACGGGCCGCCGCTCGTCGCCGGACCCGGCCCTGGAGCGGGCGCTGCTGACGACGATCAACGGGATCGCGGCGGGCATGCGCAACACCGGCTGAGGCCTATGGCAGTCTTGCGGGGTGTCTGTAGAGGGGTTGAGCCCAGAAAATTGGGCATTGCCGGATGACGTGCTGCGCGACGCTCCTACTTACACCCCGAAGCCGTCTGAGCTGGCCGACCTGGAGCTGCTGGTCTCGGGGGCCTACGCGCCCTTGACCGGCTTCCTCGGCTCGGCCGACCTGATCGCGCTGCGCCGCACCGGCCGGCTCGCCGACGGGACGGCCTGGCCGGTCCCGGTGACGCTGGAGCTGCCCCGCCCCGTCGCGGAGCAGCTCGACGTCACCGACCCGGGCCGGCGGGTGCTGATCCTGGCCGATCTCGAGGGTGCGCCGGTCGCGGCCCTGGAGACGACCGAGATCTACCCGGCCCGCAAGACCACGGTCGGTGTGGCCGGCCGGGTCCGCCGCCTCGGTGACGGGGGCCACGGCGCGTTCCGGCGGATGCGCCGGGGCCCGGCCGAGGTCCGCGGCTCGCTGCCGCCGGGGCGGATCCTCGGGGTCATCGCCGACCGGCCCCTGCACCGGCCGCAGCTGGCCCAGATCGCGCGGGCCGCCCGGACCCTCGCCGCCCACCTGGTCGTGCTCGTCCCCGTCGACGGCCCCGGCCCCGACGGGCTGGCCCCGGAGGCGCTGGTCCGGTGCGTCCTCGCGGCCCGCGACCGGATGCCGGCCTCGACGATCGTGGCCCTGCCGCTGCCGCACCACGACGGTGACGACATCCGCGACGCGATGCTGCGCACCCGGGTCGCCGCCGCCTACGGGGTCACGCACCTGCTGGCCTCCAGCGAGTCCATGCTCTCCGGCGGCGGCCTGCGTGTGCTGGTACCACGGGAATTGGCTTATGACGGCCGGGACGGGCAGTGGCGTTCCCTGGACGATATCCCGCCCCGCCACCGGCGCCTGCCGCTGACCTTCGCCGAGATCGACGACCACCTGGACCGGGGCACGATCCTGCCGGAGTGGCACACGCCGCCGGCGGTCGCCCGGGAGCTGACCCGGGCCCGGCCGCCCCGGCGTCAGCGCGGCCTGGTGGTGTTCTTCACCGGCCTGTCCGGCAGCGGCAAGTCGACGATGGCGACCGGCCTGGCCGACGTCCTGCTGGAGACCGGCGAGCGCACCATCACGCTGCTCGACGGTGACATCGTCCGCCGCCACCTCTCGGCCGGGCTCGGCTTCTCCGCCGAGGACCGCGACACCAACGTGCGCCGGATCGGCTGGGTCGCCGCCGAGGCGGCCCGGCACGGCGGTGTGGCCATCTGCTGCCCGATCGCCCCCTACCGCGACGCCCGCGCGGCCGCCCGCCAGTTCGCGCGCAACGCCGGGGCCGGGTTCGTGCTGGTGCACGTGTCGACGCCGCTGGAGGAGTGCGAGCGCCGCGACCGCAAGGGCCTGTATGCGAAGGCCCGGGCCGGGATCATCAAGGGCATGACGGGCATCGATGACCCGTACGAGGAGCCGCTGGACGCGGAGCTCGCCATCGACACCACCGATCTGTCCCAGGGTGAGGCGGTCACGACGGTGCTTCGATACCTCGGCAGCAACGGCTGGCTGGACCCGCGGCCCATACCGTAAAACCTGACTGAAGAGTGACCCGAACAAATCGCCCATTACGAACACCGCGGTCGCGGCGTTAAGGCCTGGAGAACCTGACGCCGAAGGGGCCGCCGCTCAATGGACGCCAACCGCCTGCACAACGCCGAACCCGACTCCTCCGGCGTCGATCTGCTCGGCATGGCCCGGCGCCACTGGTGGCTGGTGCTGGTGCTCGTCCTGGTCGGGCTGGCCGGCGCCATGCAGTTCACCGGCCTGCAGACCAAGGTCTACGAGTCCTCCACGTCCGTGCTCGTCTCGCCGATCGGCAACGGGCAGGACGCGAACTCGACCTCCGGGCGCACCAAGGGCGACATCAACCTCGACAACGAGGCCCAGCTCGTCGCCAGCACCACCGTCGCCACCGACGCCGCGGCCCTCATGCGCTCGACCGTCCCGCCGGACACCCTCGCCGCCAGCGTGCGGGTGGAGGTGCCGCCGAACACAACTTTCCTGGTCATCACGTTCTCGGCCAGCACTGCCGAGCAGGCCCAGGCCGGCTCGCACGCGTTCGCCGAGGCCTACCTGCGCAACCGCGAGGAGTCGGCGAAGGCCGACGTGGCCGGGCGCATCGCGATCCTCAACGACAAGATCAACCAGCTCAACACCGGGCTGACCCAGATCAACACCAGGCTGGCCGCGCTCAAGCAGACCGACCCCAACCGGCCCAACCTGGAGAGCCAGCGCAGCACCGCCACCGCGCAGATCAACACCCTGGCGGGCCAGCTCAACCAGCTGCTCACCACGACGGTCAGCGCGGGCAAGATCACCCGGGACGCCGACCTGCCGGGCTCCCCGGTCAAGCCCAACCGGCTGCTCAACCTGGCCAGCGGCGGCATGGTCGGCCTGCTGCTCGGCGTCGGCGCGGCCATGCTCCGCGAGC
Organism: Dactylosporangium sp. NPDC051541; assembly: GCF_044454505.1. NCBI lineage: Bacteria > Bacillati > Actinomycetota > Actinomycetes > Micromonosporales > Micromonosporaceae > Dactylosporangium > Dactylosporangium sp. NPDC051541. The sequence continues at coordinate 197,212 of NZ_JBITDU010000015.1, read as the reverse complement.
GGCTCGACCAGCGCATCCGCCGCCCCTCCGACCTGCCCCGCCGGGTCGACATGGGCGTGCTCGCGGCGGTGCCGAGCCGGGTCAAGCCGCGCCTCGACGACGTGTTCGCGCCGTTCGGAGCCGGCGGCCGGATCTTCAACCGGCTGCGCAACGAGGTCCTGGCCAGCATCCCGGCCCCGGCCGGCGGTGACGCCCGGGTCGCGCTCGCGGGCCAGGTCGTGGTCGTCGCCGGAGCCAGCCGCGGTGCCGCCTCGACCGTGGTCGCGGCCAACCTCGCGGCCGCGTTCGCCCGCACCGGCGCCGAGACCGTGCTCGTCTGCGCCCACCTCCCCGACAGCATGGTCGACACCGCCTCCGTCAACCGGATGCTCGGCGTCCGCGCCGTCCCCGGCCTCTCCGACGTCCTGGCCGGCCGCTTCTCGCTCAGCAGCGCCACCCAGCGGGCCCCCCGCCACCCGAACCTCAGCGTCGTCACCACCGGCGGCACCGCCAGCGCCGGCGGGCTGCTGCAGTCGCAGGCCCTCCGCGACACCCTGGCCACGCTGCGGGAGCGGGCCGCCTACGTGGTGGTCGAGGCGCCGTCGACGGCCACCAGCGCCGACGCCCAGAGCCTGGCCGCCCTCGCCGACGCCGCGATCGTCGCGGTCGAGCTGCGGCGGACCCGCAACACCGAGATCGGCGACGCCGCCGACCAGCTCCGCCGGGTCGGCACCCCGCTGCTCGGCGCCGTGGTCCTGCCCAAGCTGGCCTCCCCCCGCTCCTCCGACGAGCGTGAGGAGACCCCGGCCGCGCCGATCATGGCCGACGACATGACCACCGTCCTGGAGAAGATCCCGGCCAAGGAGCCGGAGAAGGAAGACGAGCCCAAGCGCATCCGCACCACCCCCCAGACGCCGGCCGCCAACAAGGCCAAGAGCGTGCCGCCGCCGAGTCGCCCGGCCCGCGCCACCATCTCGGTCACCCGCATCTCGGCCGACGCGCCAAGCGAGAACGGCGCCGACAAGCGCCGATGACGATCCTGACCAGCCACCCCTCCGCCGAGCCGGCACTCGGCACAGCACCCTCGATCCGCCGCCGGGTCCACCGGCTCAACGCCTGGCCCGTCACCGGGCTCCTGCTGCTGTACCCGCTGTGGTGGGCCCTGGGCCTCGGCGTCCTCATCTTCTTCCTCGCCGCGGTGCCTATGCTGTGGTCCCTGATCCGCCACCGCGCGGCCGGGCACGTGGTGAAGCTGCCGCCGGCCTTCATGCTGTGGCTGCTGTTCCTGGCCACGGTCGCGTTCGGGCTGTTCACGCTGGGCGCCGACCCGGCCGGCACGGTCCCCGGTACGTGGCAGAGCCGGTTCGTGTCCTACGCGTTCCGCCTCGGCGGCTACGCGGCCCTGACCGTGCTGCTGGTCTACGCCGGCAACCTGGAGCGCCGGGCCCTGACCCAGGAGCGCCTGGTGCGGCTGCTGGGCTGGCTGTTCGTGGTCACCGTCGCCGGTGGCGTGCTCGGCATGGCCGCGCCGCGCTTCGAGTTCACGGCGCCGTTCGAGCTGCTGCTGCCCAACCACGTCCGCCACGACGGGTTCGTGCAGTCGCTGGTCCACCCGACCGCGGCGCAGATCATGAACCTGCTCGGCGGGGAGACGCCGCGGCCGGGCGCGCCGTGGGGGTACACCAACACCTGGGGCAACAACGTCTGCCTCCTGGCCGGGTGGCTCGCGGTGGCCGGCTTCTGGCTGGCCCGCAACCGGCGCACCAAGGTGTTCGCGGCCGCGACGCTGCTCGTCTCCGTCGTCCCGATCGTCTACTCGCTCAACCGCGGCCTGTGGATCGGCCTCGGCGTGATGGCCGTCTACGTCGCCGTCCGGCTCGCGCTGCGGGGCCGGGTCGCGGCGCTCGGCCTGGTCGCGGTCGTCGCCGTCGGGCTGGCCGTGGCCCTGGCCGTGACCCCGCTCGGCGACGTCGTGAACGCCCGCGTCGACAACGGCAAGTCCAACGGCGTGCGGATGTACACCACGCAGAAGGCCGTCACCGGGATGCAGGAGTCGCCCCTGATCGGCTTCGGCTCGACCCGCAGCACCATCGGCGGGCGCAACTCCATCGCGGTGGGGGAGAGCGCCGACTGCGAGCGGTGCGGCAACTTCACCATCGGCGGCAACGGCCAGCTGTGGCAGCTGCTCTACGCGCACGGCCTGCTCGGCACCCTGTCCTACCTCGGCTTCTTCCTGGCCGCGCTGTGGCGGTTCCGGCGCGACGCCAGCCCGATCGGCCTGGCCGGCGGGGCCGCGCTCGTGTCCAGCTTCGCGGCCATGCTCTGGTACAACAGCCTGGTCACCCCCCTGGCCCTGACGTTCCTGGCGTATGCCGTCCTGTGGCGCAACCAGCAGAGGGGTTTCAGCCAGCCATGAGTCCGATCAAGACCGCGCCGGCCGCACTGCGGGCGAACGACGAAGAACTGCGCGCCGTCTACATCGAGGAAGTCCTCGGCGTGCTCTACCCGGGCTCCGGACCCACGTCCACCGAGTACCTGGTGATCCCCAACGCGCGCAAGCCCCGGCTGCTGGTGCCGGCCGACGATCGCCGGGTCGCCGCGGCGGCCGTGCGACGCTACGCGGAGCCGCAGTCGCGGCTGGCCCGGCTGAAGCGGGACGCCGTCGTGGCCGCGCTGCGCACCGGCGTGTCCGGGATGTTGCTGCGGGACCGGCTGACGGTCCGGCCCGGTGCCGACAGCATCGACGCCTATCTGAGCCGCCACCTCGGGGCCGGGCTGCGGCTCAGTGTCCACATCGGACCGGCGCGGGCCAACCGCAAGCCGGTACTGCAGCTGCTCGACCACTCCGGGCGGACGCTCGCCTTCGCGAAGCTGGGCACGTCGGCACTGACCCGGGAGCTGGTCCGGGCCGAGGCGAGCGCCCTGGCCACCGTCGGTGCCGCCGGGCTGACCCAGGTCCAGGTGCCGGCCGTGCTGCACGCCGGGTCGTGGGGCGAGCACGAGGTCCTCGTACAGTCCGCGCTGCCGGTGTGGCAGCCGCGGGTGACGCTGCCGGCCTCGAAACTGGCGGCCGCCATGCTGGAGGTCGCGCGCTGCTGCGGTACCAGCCAGGGACGCCTCGACGGCAGCGGCTACTGGAACCGGCTGCGCGCCCGCCTCGACGCGGTCGCCGCCCACGCCGAAGGGGCCGCCCTGCGCGCGGCCGCGGAGCGCATCGTGCGCGCCGCCGGCGACGTCGAGCTGCGGTTCGGCTCCTGGCACGGGGACTGGTCGCCGTGGAACATGGCCGGTGTCGCCGGCTCGGTGCTGGTCTGGGACTGGGAGCGGTTCACCCCCGGCGTCCCGATCGGCTACGACGGGCTGCACCACGCGCTGCAGCTGGGCATCGCCCGCGCCCCGTCGGCCGGCGACGCCGTCAACGAGCTCGTCGCGGCCGCGCCCGACCTGCTGCTGCCCTTCGGGGTGGCCGGTCGGCAGGCGGTCGAGGTGACCGCCCTGCTGTACCTCATCGACCTGGCCACCCGGTACGTCACCGACCGGCAGGCGGAGGCCGGCGCCCGGCTGGGTGTGCTCGGCAGCTGGCTGCTGCCCGTCCTCGTCGCGCGAGTGGAGGCGCTGTAACCATGCCCGTGCAGGTACCCGAGACGATGAAGCGCATCGTCCACTTCGGATCCCGCAACTACGGCCAGCTGACGGCCAGCCGCCGGATGCTGCCGCAGTTCCTCATCTGCGGCGGCCAGCGGTGCGGCACGACCTCCCTCTACCGGGCCCTGGCCGCGCACCCCGCGGTCATCAAGGCGGTGCTGCACAAGGGAGTGCACTACTTCGACGTCGGATACCACCACGGCCTTCGCTGGTACCGCGGCCACTTCCCCCTGCAGCGCCGGGCCGAACGGGTCCGGGCGGAGTTCGGCGTGCCCGCGCAGACGTTCGAGTCGAGCCCGTACTACATGTATCACCCGCACGCCTTGGCCCGGATCGCCGCCGACCTGCCCGGCGTCCGCCTCGTCGTGCTCGTGCGCGACCCGGTCGAGCGGGCCTACTCCCAGCACGCCCACGAGGTCGCCCGCGGCTTCGAGCCCGAGGTCGACTTCGCCAAGGCCCTGGAGCTGGAGCGGGAGCGCCTCGACGGCCAGCGCGACAAGCTGATCGCCGACCCGTTCGCCTACAGCTTCCCGCACCAGCACCACGCCTACCGGGCCCGCGGCGAGTACATCGAGTACATCGAGCCGATGGCCAAGCTGCTCGGCCGGGACCGCATCCACGTCATCGACAGCAGCGAGTTCTTCGAGCGGCCGGAGCCGGTCTACGACGCCGTCGTGGAGTTCCTGGGCCTGCCGCACGTGAACTCCTACCCGCTGTTCGACCGGCACAACGCCCGGCCCCGCAACCGCCTCGATGACTCGATCGCCCAGCAGCTGGCCGCGCACTACGAGCCCTACGACGAGCGGCTGGCCACCTTCCTCGGGCACAAACCGTCCTGGATGCAGCGGTGACGTCGACGCTCGACCGGCCCGCCGTCGAGTCGCCCGGCGGGATGCTCCGCGGTGCGGCCCGCGGCGGGATCGCCAACCTGGCCGGCACCGCCTGCACCGGGCTGGCCGGGGTCGGGGTCACGTGGCTGGCCGCGCGGGCTCTCGACCCGCACGCGGCCGGCGCGTTCTTCGCCGCCACGGCCACGTTCGGCCTCGGGGTGACGGTGGCCAAGCTCGGCGTGCAGACGTCGCTGGTCTACTGGCCGGCCCGGATGCGCGCGGTCGGCGACCTGTCCCGGTTCGGCGAGTGCCTGCGCATCGCGATGGCCCCGGTCGCGGTGGCCGCGCTGTGCATCACGGCCGGGCTGTGGTTCGCGGCCGACCTGCTGCCCGGGCGCCCGGACCTGGTGCGGGCGCTCGCGCTGTTCCTGCCCGCGGCCGCGTTCACCGACGTGCTGCTGTCCACCACCCGCGGGCTGCGGGCCATGCGCCCGACGGTGCTGCTGGACCGGGTGATGCGCCCGGCCGCGCAGCTCGTGCTGCTGGTGCTGGTCTGGGCCGCGGGCGGGGGTGAGCAGCTGTTCGCCGCGCTGTGGGCCCTGCCGTACATCCCGACCGCGCTGCTCGCCGGCTACTCGCTCCAACGGCTCCGCCGTACCCTCAAGACCGACATATCGGACACATCCGATTTCACACCGAAGCGCTTCTGGTACTTCACCACCCCGAGAGCGATCGCCAGTTTCGCGCAGATGGCGTTGCAGCGCGTCGACGTGCTCATGGTCGCCGCGCTCGCCGGCCTCGTCCCCGCCGCCATGTACGCGGTCGCCGGCCGGTTCGTCATCCTCGGCCAGTTCGTCAACCAGGGCGTCTCCCAATCGGTGCAGCCGCGGCTGGCCGAGCGCCTCGCGGTCAAGGACACCGAAGGCGCCAACCTGCTCTACCGGCAGGCGACGGCGTGGGTCGTCCTGTGCTGCTGGCCGCTGTACATCCTCGTGTTCACCTACGCCCCGCTGTACCTGAGCCTCTTCGGCGAGCACTACGAGAACGGCGTCGGGGTCGTGCGCGTCCTCGCGGCCGCGATGCTCGTGGCCACCGCGTGCGGCATGGTCGACGTGGTCCTGGCCATGGCCGGGCGGACCTGGTGGAACCTGGCCAACGTCGGCCTCGCCCTGCTCGTCATGCTCGGCGTCGACGCGCTGCTCATCCCCCGCAGCGGCGCGTTCGGCGCGGCCGTCGGCCTCGCGGCCGCGGTGCTCGTGAACAACCTCGTCCCGCTCGTGCAGGTGGTGCGCGGGCTGGGACTGCACCCCTTCGGCCGGGCCACGCTGGTCGCCGCCGCCATGGCGACCGTGTGCTTCGCCGTCCCGCAGCTGGTGCTGTGGGCAGTACACCCAGGAATCGGCTTGAAATTTGCCGCCACGGGGGCGGGCGTCGTCGCGTATTGCTACGCGGCGGTGCGCTTGAGAACAGTACTGATGCAAGGGGGGCGAGGACGATGAGAACGGACTACGCGGAGGTCTTCCAGTCGGAGGCGGCGGTCGAGAAGTACGAGCAGGTGGTGTACGCGCCGGAGACGTACGCGACGGCGGTGAGCGGGCGGCAGCGGGCGTTCCTGCGCCGGCTGGTGCGGCGGGAGTTCACGGCCCGGCGGCCCATCCAGCACGACTTCGCCTGCGGCACCGGGCGGGCCATCAAGCTGCTGCACGGCGTGGTGCGGGCCGCGCACGGGTACGACTCCTCGGAGCAGATGCTCGCCAAGGCCCGGGAGGCGGGCGTCTACGCGAAGCTGCACCAGGTGTCCGAGGACGGTCCGGTGCCGGAGCCGGCCACCACGGACGGGCCGGCGCTGGTGACGGTGTTCCGGCTGCTGCTCAACGCGCCGAAGGACGTGCGCGACCGGGCGATCGCGTTCGCGGCCCGGCTGCTGCCGGAGGCCGACTCGGGGCTGCTGGTGGTGGAGAACCACGGCAACCGCTCGTCGCTGCGGCACCTGCGCCACCGCCGGCACCGCGGCAACACCTGGTTCGCCGAGCTGCAGCACGCCGAGGTCGAGCAGCTGCTGGCCCGGCACGGCTTCGAGGTCATCGACCGCCGCGGCTTCGCGGTGTTCCCGGCCGGTGCCTACCGCCGCGAGTGGCTGCGCCCGATGGCCCGCCGGGCCGACGATCTCGCCACGCGCTCACGCCGTCTCTCCGGGGTGGCAACGGACGTTCTCTATGTAGCAAGGAGAATTCCCAAGTAGGAGTGTCCTGTGAGACGGATCGTCCTGACCGGTGTCGTGGTGGCCGTGATCGTCGCGGTCGCCGCGACGGTGACCCTGATCGTGTTGCGGCGCGGGCAGCCTGAACGCCCGCCGTCGGCCGCCCCGTCGTCCACAGTGGAGGAGACGGGGCCGCCGGCCATCGCGACGTCGGAGGGGCCCTTCCTGGCCGGTCCGGTCGGCCCGCCGAAGCAGGGCTCCTATCTGGGCGCGTGGGTGCGGCCCGACCATCTGACCGAGCCGGGCCGGGTGGCCGCGATGACCGCCTACGAAAAAGAGCTCGGGCGGAAGATGGCGATCGTCAACACCTACCGCCGCTTCGACGAGAACTTCATCAACGACTCCGATCGCGCGTTCACGGCCCGCGGCAGCACGATGATGCTGTCGTGGGCCGGCGGCGACACCCGGCTGATCACGATGGGCCGCTACGACGACCTGATCCGCCAGCGGGCGAAGGAGCTCAAGGCGTTCGGGCATCCGGTGCTGCTGCGATACCGCTGGGAGATGGACCGCCCCAACCTGCGCGCCCAGATGTGGTCGGGCGCGGACTACGTGGCGGCCTGGAAGTATGTGCGCGCCATCTTCAACCAGGAGGGCGCGACCAACGCCTCCTGGGTGTGGTGCCCGACGGCCGAGGGCTTCCAGGGCGGCTACGCGGCCGACTTCTACCCCGGCGACGACCAGGTCGACTGGACTTGCGTCGACGTCTACGCGGGCACCAAGTACGGCGAGATCGGCGCCCTGATGCGCCCGTTCCTCGAATTCTGCGCCAAGCACCCGAGCAAGCCGGTGATGATCGGCGAGTTCGGCATCGCCCGCAGCTGGGGGACGGCGCAGCGGGCCGCGTGGCTGCGGGCCGCCTCGACCACGTTCAAGGTGAACCCGCAGATCCGCGCGGTGCTCTACTTCGAGTCCGACCCGACCGACAACAAGGGCCCGACGAACCAGTACATGCTCGCCGACGACCCCGGTGCGCTGGACGCCTTCCGTACGTCGCTGGCCCAGGACGCCTACTACCGGCCGATGGCGGCCAAGGCCTCAAAGTAGGGCCAGCTCCCGGCCCTGGCGCTCGGCCGCGGCCAGGGTCGGGGCCCAGCGGCCGCCGTCGAACACGTTGCCGCCGATCGCCTCGGTGGCGGCCGCGTCCGGCTCGATGACGGTGAACCGCGGGTCGAGGGAGTCGCGCTGCAGCAGCGGCATCCGCGGGGCCAGGACAAACACCGTGTCGTAGCCGGCGGCCAGGTCCGCGTTGGTCCGCGACCGCAGCCCGCCGTCCATGTACTTCGCGCCGTTGACCGGGATCGGCGGGAAGATGCACGGCACGGCACAGCTCGCGGTCACCGCGGGCACGAGCGGTACCCCCGAATCGGCGTTCCACACGACTGGCTCACCGGTCTCACAGTTGGTCGCCGTCACCGTGAGCCGCTCCGGCCAGCCCTCGATCGGCAGCCGGCGGCCGAACGCGGCCAGCCAGGGCTCCGGTGGCCCGACCGCCGCCCGCAGGGCGATCGCACCGATCCGCCGGCGCATGTCGGCCGGGTCCAGGGACTGGTCCTGCAGCAGCCCGAACGCGACCGGGCCGAGGCTCCAGTCGGCGTCGAGCGGCGGGTCGCCGGGCCCGAGCGGGGCTTCGATGGCGGCGGCGGTGCGCGGGTCGCCGAACGCGGCGACGAGGGCGCCGGTCATGGCCCCGGCCGAGGTGCCGAGGATCAGGTCGGCCCGGCCGAGGTCGAGGCCCCGGTCGTGCAGGCCGACGAGGATGCCGAGTTGCCAGGCGACACCGGTGATGCCGCCGGCGCCGAGGACGAGCGCGGTGCGTTCCATCCATCTTGCTTAACACGCTTATCTGAACCGACTGCGGCCAACACGAACCCGGCACCCACGAGGAGCACACCAACGATCTTCATCGGCCCCGGGAGGGCGCGGTCCACGATCGCGGCCGTGATCAGCGTGAACACCGGCACCAGGGCCACGAACACGCCGGCCCGGTCGACGCCCAGCCCGGCCACCCCCGTGTACCAGCACACGAACGCGACAACGGTCAGAATCAGCCCGAGAAACGCGATCGCGGCCGCCTCCGACGGGTCCGGCCGGCGCGGCCGTTCGGCCGAGAAGGGCAACAGCACAAGCAGCAGTGGTACTGCCAGTGCCGTGCTCCACGCCGAGACGCGCACCGGCCCGAGGCGCGGCAGCAGCGGCGCGGCGAGCAGCGAGAAGGCGGCCTCGCACAGCAGCACCCCGGCCGCGGCGACGAGCCCGGCGGTGTCGTGCTGCCCGAACCCGGAGACCAGCGCGGCCCCCGCGACGACGACGGCGGCCGCGCCGAGCAGGCGCAGCGCCGGACGGCGGCCCTCCTGCAGTGGTCCGAGGAGGGCCAGGAGCAGCGGGCTGACGCCGACGATGGTGGCGATGACGGGCGGTTCGGCGTGCTTGAGGGCGTACAGGAGCAGCACGTTGAATGCGACAAGTCCGGTCGCCGCGACCAGGACGAGCCTGGTGATTTCGCCCCCGGAAGGGTGAATCTTCACCGGCTCCCGGCGCACCAGCGCGAAGAGGACGAGGGCGGCCAGCGCGTAGCGAATCGCCTGGCCGGTGAGGATCGGATAGGCGACGGTCGAGCGGCTGACGACGAACGAGCCGCCGAGGATCGCGCAGGTCAGCACGCAGTACGCGGTGTGGCGCCGGGTCATGAGCGAGACCTTACGAGCGCCAGTGGTACCCGCTACAGTGCCACCGAGTCCGGCTTTTAGGGGGCCACTTCCGTGTCGGTGTGGGAGGCGCTGGTCGAGCTCGACCGCACCCGCCCCAGGGTGGGGGAGCAGCTGGTCGGGGCGCTCAGGGAGGCGATCAGGCGGGGCCGCCTGGCGCCCGGCACCCGCCTGCCCTCGACCCGCGACCTCGCCGCCGACCTGGGCGTCTCCCGCGGCCTGGTCGTCGGCGCCTACGAGCAGCTGGCGGCCGAGGGCCGCCTGGTCAGCCGCCGCGGCTCGGGCACCGTCGTGGCCGCCGTGACCACGCCCGCCCCCAGGCAGCGCGGCGACGTGGTGGAACGCCGCACCGCCGTGGCCCCCCTCCGCCCGGGCGTCCCGGACCTGGGCGCCTTCCCCCGCACGGCCTGGCGCCGGGCCTACGAGACGGCCCTGACCAGCGCCCTGGACGCCGACTTCGACTACGGCGACGCGACCGGCGTGCCCCGCCTGCGCGCCGAACTCGCGAGCTACCTGGGCCGCGTCCGCGCCGCCCTGATCCCGCCCGACGGCCTCATCGTCACCGCCGGCGTGACCCAGGGCCTGGCCCTGCTGGGCCGGGTCCTGCTGGCCCGAGGCACCCGCCGGATCGCCCTGGAGGACCCCGGCCCGGCCGCCCTGCGCGACCACCTGACCCGCCTGGGCCTGGACGTGGTCCCGGTCCCGGTCGACGCCGACGGCCTCGATGTGGCCGCGCTGGCCCGCACGAGGGTCCGCGCGGCCGTGCTCACCCCCGCCCACCAGTTCCCGACCGGCGTGGTCCTGGCCCCGTCCCGCCGCGCCGAACTCATCACCTGGGCCCGCCGCGCCGACGCCCTGGTCGTCGAGGACGACTACGACGCCGAGTACCGCTACGACCGCGAACCCGTCGCCTGCCTGCAGGGCCTGGCCCCCGACCACGTGGCCCTGGTCGGCTCGGTCAGCAAGGTCCTGGCCCCGGGCCTGCGCCTGGGCTGGCTGACGGCCCCACCGGACTGGCTGGCGGACCTGTGCGACGCCAAACACGACGCCGACAACGGCGGCCCCGCCCTGCAGCAACTGGCGTTCGCGGAGTTCCTGTCCAGCGGCGGCTACGACCGCCACCTGCGCCGGGCCCGCCGCCTCCACCGCGAACGCCGGGACGCCGTAGTAGCCGCCGTCCGCCGCCACCTCCCCCGCGCCCGCATCACCGGCATAGCCGCCGGCCTCCACCTGGTCGTAGAACTCCCACCCGGCGTGGACGACCTGGCCCTGGCCGGCCGCGCCACGGAGGCCGGCCTGGGCCCGCTGGCCCTGTCCTCGCTACGAATCCGCCGGGGCGGCCCCTGCGGCCTGGTCCTCGGCTACGCGGCCCACACCCCCCACGAACTCGCCACCGCCGTCCGCAAGCTCGCCACGCTGCTCTGACCGCCTTTGCCCGTAGGCATTTCGAGCGCCGTATCCACCGAAGAAAGAGCCGCACTTCCGATTATCGATTAGGCCCCAAGTCGCTGAATGCGCGCGGCCGCGTGTATATGTCTTTTGATTGTTCACCCAAGTTGCGACTCTTTCGGCGTCCCGGCTCGACGGCCTCGATTGCCACTTGGCGCGGACCGCCATGATCGAGGTGGTCGCGGTCGAGCCGGCCACGCTGCTCGGCTCGACGTGTGGTGCCCGATGACTGACGAATCGCCTGCGTCGGCGTATCGGTGGGCTTCTCATCATGTGCGAGCAGTCAACGAGGGCTCAGCTGCGGCAGCGGCTCGAACTCGTCGTAACGCCGCGTGCATTGCGGGGAAATTTGGCGGCTCTGCATTTTCGTCTATGGTGCAGCCGTCAGGTGAAGTCGTCGGTCGAGTCGAACAAGTCCTTGTCTGCACAGGCCCGGTATCGGGTGAACCGCCCGGTCAAGGCTTTTCGACGTGGAGTTGTTGCCGGTCTGGGCGGCCTTTCCTTTGACGGACACGCCAGGAGTCGCTCCACCCGGCCGAGGTGACGGGGCAGCTGAGTGATCATGGTGACGGGGTAAGTACGCGACGCCCGAGACCGGGCCGGCAGGATCGAGGTGGGGTCACGGCGGGGGCGTGGGCGGGTGGGGGAGCGGCTACCGTCGGGGGCATGTCCCAGCAATTCGTTCCACTCGCCGAGCACATCGCCGATGCGTTGCTCGAGTGTGCGCCCGCGCTGGCGGCCGGCGCCGGGGATCACCGGTTCGACACGCGGCTGCCCGACTACTCCGCCGAGGGGGTGGCCGGTGACGTCGACATGCTGCGGGACGCGGCCGCGGCGCTGACGCAGATCGACACCGACGAGCTCGAGCCGCAGGACCAGGTCGACCACGCGGTGCTGCTGGCGCGGGTGGAGCGGATGCTGTTCGAGCGCACCGAGATCCGCGAGCACGAATGGAACCCGCTCGTGCACAACCCGGGCGGGCTGCTGCACGGGCTGATCTCGCGGCCCTTCGCGCCGGCCGAGGACCGGCTGCTGTCGATCGCGGCCCGGCTGAGTGCGATTCCGGACGCTCTCGCCACCGCGCGGGAGGTGTTGGGCGACTCCCCGAGAGTCCACGTCGAAACGGCGATAGGCCAGTTTGGGGGTACGGCCAGGCTCGTGCGCGAGGAGCTGGGCGAGCTCTTCAAGGAGGCGCCCGCCCTGGCCGAGGCGATCGCGCCGGTGCAGGAGCGGGCCGCGGCCGAGCTGGACGCGTTCGCGGAATGGCTGCGGGGGCGGCTCGAGACGTCGACCCGCGACCCGCGGCTGGGGCGGCGGCTGTGGGAGGCGCGGCTCTGGCACACGCTTGACACCGAGCTCGGCGCGGCCACGGTCCTGGAGCGGGCCGAGGCCAACCTGGAGCGGGTGAGCGCCGAGCTGCGCGCGGTCGCGGCCGAGCTGACCGGCGGGCCGGAGACCGACGACACCGTGCGGGCGGCGCTGGCCCAGGCGGCCGCCGACGGGCCCGACAACGACACGATCGTCGAGCTGGCCAAGGTGTCGCTCGACGAGGCGACCGCGTTCGCGCGCGAGCACGACCTCATCACCCTCATCGACGACCCGCTCGTCATCATGGAGATGCCGGAGTTCGCGCGGGGCGTCGCCGTGGCCTACTGCGACCCGCCGGGGCTGCTGGAGCCGGCCGAGCTGCCGACGTTCTTCTGCATCTCGCCGACCCCCTCCGACTGGTCGCCGGAGCGGGTTGACTCGTTCTTCCGCGAGTACAACAGCCACATGCTGCGCGACCTCACCGTCCACGAGGCCACGCCCGGGCACTACCTGCAGCTGGCCCACGCCCGGCGGTTCCGCGGCCGGACCCGGGCCCGGGCCATCGGCTGGAGCGGGCCGTTCGTCGAGGGCTGGGCCGTCTACGCCGAGGAGTTCATGGCCGGCCGCGGCTTCGGCGGGCTGCCGGTGCGCCTGCAGCAGCTCAAGATGCAGCTGCGGATGAGCATCAACGCGATCATCGACCAGCGGGTGCACTGCGACGGCATGACCGAGGCCGAGGCGATGGCCCTGATGATGGACCGCGGCTTCCAGGAGGACGGGGAGGCGGCCGGGAAGTGGCGGCGGGCCCTGCTCAGCTCGACCCAGCTCTCGACGTACTTCGTGGGCTACACCGAGATCCGCGAGATCGCCGACGCCCGGCCGGCCGGCGTCACGCTGCGCGACTGGCACGACCGCATGCTCGCGCACGGCTCGCCGCCCCCGCGTCACCTGCGCACGCTGCTGGGACTCGACTGACTCGCGCGGACGCTCCCCGGCGCGCCCGGCGCAGGCCGCGACCAGCCCCGCAGCCGGCTCCCGGCGCGCAAACGGCGATCAGAGTGTGCAAGGGGGCGCCGGTGGGCGGAGCCCCCCGCTGGGGAGCGACCAACGGGAGCGCGAAATACTGTCCGTGCCGCACCGTGGCGGCCGACCACAAAATTTTCTGCAAGGAGTGACACGACAGTGGCCACTATCGAAGCAATCGGCGCGCGGGAGATCCTGGACTCGCGGGGCAACCCGACGGTCGAGGTCGAGGTCGTTCTCGACGACGGGACGCTGGCCCGGGCGGCGGTCCCCTCGGGCGCCTCCACCGGCGCGTTCGAGGCCAACGAGCTGCGCGACGGCGACACCAAGCGCTACCTGGGCAAGGGCGTCGAGAAGGCCGTCGAGAACGTCAACGAGCGCATCGCCGAAGCCGTCCGCGGGTTCGACGCCACCGAGCAGCGCCTCGTCGACCAGGCCATGCTCGACCTCGACGGCACGCCGGAGAAGTCCGAGCTCGGCGCCAACGCCATCCTCGGCGTGTCGCTGGCCGTGGCCCGGGCCGCCGCCGACTCGTCCGGCCTGAGCCTGTTCAAGTACCTCGGCGGCCCCAACGCGCACCTGCTGCCCGTCCCGATGATGAACATCCTCAACGGCGGGGCCCACGCGGACTCCAACGTCGACATCCAGGAGTTCATGATCGCGCCGGTCGGCGCCCCGACGTTCCGCGAGGCGCTGCGCACCGGTGCCGAGGTCTACCACACCCTCAAGTCGGTGCTGAAGAAGAAGGGCCTGGCCACCGGCCTGGGCGACGAGGGCGGCTTCGCCCCCAGCCTGCCCACCAACGCGGCCGCGCTCGACCTGATCGCCGAGGCCGTCGAGAAGGCCGGCTACTCGCTCGGCAGCGACATCGTGCTCGCGCTCGACGTGGCCGCGACCGAGTTCCACAAGGACGGCGCCTACGCCTTCGAGGGCGGCACCAAGTCCTCCGCCGAGATGATCGCCTACTACACGTCGCTCGTGGACGCCTACCCGATCGTCTCCATCGAGGACCCGCTCAACGAGGAGGACTGGGACGGCTGGAAGGCCATGACCGAGGCCCTCGGCTCGCGCATCCAGATCGTCGGCGACGACCTGTTCGTCACCAACCCGCAGCGCATCGCCCGCGGCATCGCCACCGACACGGCCAACGCGGTCCTGGTGAAGGTCAACCAGATCGGCTCGCTGACCGAGACCCTCGACGCCGTCGACCTCGCGCACCGCGCCGGCTTCCGCACGATGATGTCGCACCGCTCCGGTGAGACCGAGGACACCACCATCGCCGACCTCGCCGTGGCCCTGGGCACCGGCCAGATCAAGACCGGCGCGCCGGCCCGCTCCGAGCGCGTGGCCAAGTACAACCAGCTGCTCCGCATCGAGGACGAGCTCGACGACGCGGCGCGCTACGCCGGCCGCGGCGCCTTCCCGCGCTACCGTTAACCGTTCTTGGTTTCGTGAAGTGCGTGCGGTGCGGTCTGTGAGGGCCGCGCCGCACGAGCTCCCGGCTCCTTGCTCACCGACCGCGGCCAAAGTGTGGCCGGGGTGTGGGTGGGCGGAGCTCCCGGCTGGGGAGGGAGCGAAGCGACCGCGAAGAACAGGGGAGGGATAAGTGCAGCCTCGTAGACGGCCGGGCGGGCGCAGTGGCGGCCCTCGCGGCTCCTCACCTCGAGGTCAGTCCCGCGCCGGATCGCCGCGGGCCGGAGCCGGACGGGCTCCTTCCCGGCCCGTGGCCCGGCGGGCGGTTTCGCCCGGCGGTGCGGCCATGCGCACCCGGGCCCCGCAGCCGCGCCGGTTCACCAGCCGCGCGGTCGTGCTCAGCCTGGTCCTGCTGGTGCTGCTGCTCGCCTACGCCTACCCGGTGCGGGTCTACCTGGCCCAGCAGGCCGAGATCGCGGCCCTCGAGGAGAGCCAGGAGCGGCAGACCGCGAAGGTCGCCGAGATGCAGGCCCGGGCCAAGAAGTGGGACGACCCCGAATACGTGATCTCCCAGGCCCGCCAGCGGCTGCACATGGTGCTCCCGGGCGAGAAGCCCTACGTGGTCGTCGACCCGGCCAACAACCAGGCGGCCGACCCCGACGAGCTGCCGGGCGCGCCGAAACCGCCCCGGCCCTGGTACGACAAGCTCTGGTCCAGCGTCGAGGCGGCCGACAAGCAGTGAGCGACTTCCAGAAGGCCACCGACGAGGATCTGGCGGTGGTCGCGGCCCAGCTCGGCCGCCCGCCCCGCGGCACCCAGGCGATCGCCCACCGCTGCCCCTGTGGCCTGCCCGACGTCGTGGAGACGACGCCCCGGCTGCCCGACGGCACCCCGTTCCCGACGCTGTTCTACCTGACCTGCCCGCGCGCGGTGCACGAGTGCAGCCGGCTGGAGTCGGCCGGCCTGATGCGCGAGATGGGCGCCCGGCTCGCCGAAGACCCGGAGCTGGCCGCGCAGTATCAGGCGGCCCACGAGGACTACCTGCGCCGCCGGGAGGCCGTCGGCCACGTCCAGGAGATCGACGGCGTCTCGGCCGGGGGCATGCCGACCCGGGTGAAGTGCCTGCACGTCCACCTGGGCCACGCTCTGGCCGTCGGCCCCGGGGTCAACCCGTTCGGTGACGAGACGCTCGCCAAGGCCGGCGAGTGGTGGGCTCAAGGACAGTGCGTCAACCGGCCGACCGGGTCTCCGCCGACGGGGCCGGTGTCGCCCGACAGCGTGTCACTCGAGACTGGTGACGACTGACCGGAGGATCTCGTAGCCCTCGGCCTCGTCCTGCGTGCCGGTGTGCGGGCGGCGGAAGCGGCGCACCTCGACCGCGATGTCCGACAGCGCCCACCGCAGCTGGAACAGCATGATCGTGGACGGCCGCACCAGCACCCCGGTCGCCTCCGCGTAGGCCGCGAAGATCGACCCGTCGCCCGGCTCGATCAGCCACAGGTCGCGCTCCGGTGGCGAGACCAGCACCGTGTCCCAGTCGATGAGCCGCCACCCGGTCGGGGTGCGCATGGTGTTGCCCGAGTGCGGCTCGCCGTGGGTGAGCACGGCCCGGACCGGCTCGGTGCGGCTCTGCAGCACCAGCTCGTCGTAGCGGGCCAGGACCCGCTGCAGGGGCCGGCGATACTCCTCCAGCAGATCCGCCGCCGGGACCGCGTAGGGGCCGCAGCCCGCGGACTCGGCCGGTGCGCGCAGGGCCTGCTCGACCTCGTCACGGTAGGGCACCGCGAAGTCGTCGACCCGGGCGTGCCGGCGGGCGATCGGCGGCGCGGTGTGCAGCCGGATGATCATGTCCAGGGTGGCCTGGCGGTGCGCCGGCCCGGTGAACGCGTTCCAGTCGAAGCTGGCGCCCTCGACGAACGGGTACAACGCGATCGTGAACGACTCGTGCCGGACCGTGCTGGCGCCGCTGAGGGCCGGGATCGGGGCGACGACGAACGCGTGGCCGGTGGCGTAGAGGTCGGCCGCGGCCCGCAGCGAGGCGTCGAGCTTCGCCGGGTCGGCCGGCTCGTCGACGTTCACGAACCAGCGGAACCCCGCGGTGTCGGTGACCTCCCAGTGGTGGGAGCCGAAGCCGACGGGCCGGTAGTCGAGCGATTTGACCGGAATGCCCCACTCTCGGCCGATCAGCACCCCAAGCGCGTCCTCGGGGAGTCCGGCCGGTGGCGTCAGCACCCCAAGAAGGTACGTCAGACTTCTTGCCGAAGCGGGGCCGGATACCCACCACGCGCAAACAGTCGGATTTATGACTCAGCAGGCCGCTCCATTGACTGTGCAGCCGGTAGGTGCTCCAGCCGGCCCTTTCGCCTCGAACCCCATCCGGATCGCGCCGCCCGCCTCCAGGTAGGTGTTGTAGGCCTGCGAGCGCAGCACCAGCCCGCCGGGGAGCCGCTCGGCCTGGGCGCCCCAGGTCGAGGTGACGTCGACGTCCTTGGGCAGCTCCAGCCGCACGGTCCAGCCCATGAGCGGCTGGCTGCCCAGGTTGGTGACGGTCACCTCGGCGTTGAAGCCGTCCTTCCATTTGCTGCGCACCGCGTACGCCGCTTTGACCGTGCCGGGTGCGGCTGTACCCCGGACGCTCGCACCCGGGCTGGCCTTCGGCGGGCCGGTCGTGCTCGCCACCGGGGTCATCGGCTGCGGGCTCTTGGTGAGGTAGAGGACCGTCATCGTCCCGGCCGCCACCGTCATCAGGGCCGTGGTGAGGATGAGCACCCGATCGCGTGTCAGAAGCCACATCCGCGCGCCACTACCCTTGCGCCATGGAGGTAACCGTCCGGCGGGCACGAACCGCCGACGTCCGGGGCATTCGGCGGCTCGTCGCGATGTACGTCGCCGACCGCCGGCTGCTGTCCAAACCCACCGTCGCCCTGTATGAGGCCGTGCCGGAGTTCTGGGTGGCCGAGCGCACCGCCGACGGCGCGATCGTCGGCTGCGGCGCGCTGCACGTCATGTGGGAGGACCTCGCCGAGGTGCGCACGGTCGCGGTCGACCCGCTCCTGCGTGGGCACAAGATCGGCCACCGGATCGTCACCGAGCTGCTCGACGCGGCCCGCGAGATCGGGGTCCGGCGGGTGTTCGTGCTGACCTTCGAGACCCGATTCTTCGGCTCGTTCGGGTTCGTGTCCATCGACGGGACCCCGGTCACCCACCAGGTCTACGAGGAGCTGCTGCGCTCCTACGACGAGGGTGTCGCGGAGTTCCTGGACCTCGAGCGGGTCAAGCCCAACACCCTGGGCAACCACCGCATGCTGCTGCATTTGTAGGCTTTGACCCGTGAAGCGAGTGGCGGCCATCGACTGCGGTACCAACTCTGTCCGGCTCCTGATCGCCGACGTCTCCGAGCGCTCCGGCGTCGCGGACGTGACGCGGCAGATGCGGATCGTCCGGCTCGGCGAGGGCGTCGACCAGACCGGGCGGCTGGCCCCGGCCGCGATCGAGCGGACCCGGGTCGCGCTGGTCGACTACGCGGCCGAGATCGCGGCGGCCCGGGTCGACGCGGCCCGGATGGTGGCCACCAGCGCCTCCCGGGACGCCGAGAACGCCGCCGACTTCCAGGCCATGGTGCTCGACACGCTGGGCTTCGCGCCCGAGGTGATCACCGGCGAAGAGGAGGCCCGGCTGTCCTTCGCCGGGGCGGTGCGAGGTCTCACCGCGCAGGCGCCGTTCCTGGTCGTGGACATCGGCGGGGGCTCGACCGAGTTCGTGGTGGGGGAGCGCGACGTCGAGGCGGCGATCAGCGTCGACATCGGCTGCGTGCGGATGACCGAGCGGCACCTGCGGGCCGACCCGCCGACCGCGGAGCAGATCGCGGCGGCCGAGGCCGACATCGTGGCGTCGGTGGAGCGGGCCCTGGCCGCGGTCGACGGCACCCGCGCGGCCACGCTGGTCGGGCTGGCCGGCTCGGTGACGACGGTCGCGGCGCTGGCGCTCGGGCTGCGCGAGTATGACCCCAAGCGCATCCACCGGGCCCGCATCTCGGCCGAGGAGGTGGCCAAGGTGACCGCCGACCTGCTCGGCCGCACCACCGAGCAGCGCCTGGAGCACCCGGTCATGCACCCCGGCCGCGCCGATGTCATCGGCGCGGGGGCGCTGATCCTGCGGACGATCGTCGAGCGGTCCGGGCTCGATTCGGTCATTGCCTCCGAATCGGACATCCTCGACGGAATCGCCCTCTCGATGGCGTAACTTCCGTGGTCAACCATCACGTGGCGCTGTCGGATTTGTGTCAACCCGCGCCGGCGACGGCTGCGGAGGGTCACCCCGTCCGGCGGACCTCGGCCCGGGACTGCTCGCGGGGCTCGGCGTCGTCCCGGGACCACCACCAGCCGTAGGTGAGCACGCCGTCACTGGGCATCGTGATGATGATCTTCGCCGGGAGGGCTCCCTCGTAGGCGTTGAAGATCCCCGGCTCGCTCTGCACGAACCGGGTCACGCCGGGCAGCTCAAGGCAGGTGACGTGCAGTTCCAGCCGGCCGGCCTCGCTCGCGGTGAGGATCGTGTGCTCGACGTGCTGCAGTCCCTTGCTGTCGCTGACCGCCTCATAGTCCAGCGTGATGGCGTTGCCGCGCACCACCGAGGTCACCTTGATCCGGGCGACGAAGGGCCCGGACTCCAGCCCGTCGCCGCGTCCGCGGTAGACCCCGGGCCCCGCGGCGAGCCGTTTCAACAGATCGGTCACGGCGCACACCGTAATACGAGCACGCTCAGTGCTGCGCGGGTTGGCCCTCTCCGGCTATCGTGAGCCGTCTCCAGTGGGCCAGAGGTCGGTTTCCCAAGCTCAACCGTCTTTTTGCCCGTTAGGGTGATCTTTGCGGCATACCCCGGAAGGAAACGCATGTCTGATCAGTACCCGCCGCCCGGCAGCTACCCGCCACCCGGTGGCGGGGGATACGGCGGTGACCAGCCGTATGGGCAGCAGCCGCCGTACGGGCAGCAGCCCCCCTACGGCCAGCAGCCGCCGTCGTCCGGCGCACCGTACGGCCAGCAGCCGTCGTCGGGCGCCCCGTATGACCCGGCGTACGGCCAGCCGCCGACGTCCGGCTCGCCGTACGACCAGCCGCCGGCCTACGGCCCGCCCGGCGGTGCCCCCGGCGCCCCGTTCGGCGCTCCGCCGCCGCCGCCGAAGAAGAGCAGCGCCGGCAAGATCATCCTGATCATCCTCGGCGTCATCCTGGTCCTCGCGCTGGTCTGCTGTGGCGGCATCTTCCTGTTCGCCCGCAGCACCTGGAACGACATCGTCGACAGCGTGAACTCGGACCCGTCCAACGCCAAGGTCGGCGACTGCCTGGCCGGTGACTCGATCGGCGACAACACGACCAAGGACGTCAGCGTCAAGATCGTGAAGTGCGACGACGCGACCGCGAAGTACAAGGTCGTGGGCATCAAGAACGGCGTCTCGCAGACCGAGTCGCTCGCGAACGAGGCCACCGTCTGCGACGCCTGGTCCGACGCGAAGTACGTCCTGTGGCAGGGCACCGACGTCAGCAGCGGCGACGCCCTCTGCCTGGACGACGCCAAGTAACACAACCTCTCTTCGCTGGGCGGTCTGCCGATTGGTGGGCCGCCTTTCGCGTGTCCGGACCTCTGCGCTTGATACTACTGTGCATTGCGTACTACTCTGCTTGGCGTGGACACCACCCAGCTGCTCAAGGGGGTGCTCGACCTGGCCGTGCTCGCCGTGCTGCGGGACGAGGACGGCTATGGATACGACATCCTGCGCCGGCTGCGCTCGGCCGGTCTCGACGAGGTCGGCGACGCCTCCGTCTACGGCACCCTGCGCCGCCTCTTCCAGGCCGGCGCCCTGACCACCTACGTCGTGCCCAGCGAGTCCGGGCCGCACCGCAAGTACTACGCGCTCAACGCCGCCGGCCGTGCGCAGCTGGCCCGGTCCGGCAAGGTCTGGCACGGCTTCGCGCAGACGATGCACTCGCTGATCGGGGAGGAGGTGGCGGCATGACCACCGCACCCAGTGGCAGCAGCCTGGAGATCGACTACTACCTGGAGCGGGTCGCGGCGGCGCTGGCCGACCTGCCCCTCGATGTGCGCGAGGACCTCATGGAGGACCTGCCCGCGCACTTCGCCGAGGTCCTGGAGGAGCAGGGCGGCTCGCTGGTCGAGCGGCTCGGCCCGCCCGACGCCTACGCGGCCGAGCTGCGCGCCGCGGCCGGCATCGAGCCCGGCCGGGCCGGGGCCGCGGCCCGCGGCGGCATCGACGTCGAGCTGCTGCGACAGCGGCTGCGGACGCTGGACGAGCGGTCCGGGCGGGTCATCGGCTACGAGCGGGCCACCGACTTCCTGCGCCTGCTCCGGCCGGCCTGGTGGATCGCCCGCGGGGTGGCCCTCGTCGTGCTGATCTTCGCGTTCGACATCATCCCCCTCGACCGCCTCGACGACCCGATCGGCCTGGTGCTCATGGCCGCCGCCGCGGTCGTCTCCGTGCGCATCGGGGCCACCGGGCGGCCGCGGCTGCCCCGGGCCGTCGGCATCGGCGTCAGCGCGGTCGCCGGGCTCGGGCTG
Organism: Dactylosporangium sp. NPDC051541; assembly: GCF_044454505.1. Lineage (NCBI taxonomy): Bacteria > Bacillati > Actinomycetota > Actinomycetes > Micromonosporales > Micromonosporaceae > Dactylosporangium > Dactylosporangium sp. NPDC051541. Next base: position 176,024 of record NZ_JBITDU010000015.1, on the reverse strand, counting down.
CTGTTCATCGCGGTCACCTTCCCGGGGGCCCTGTGGCGCTACTCCGGCAGTCAGGCGTATTACGACTCCGGCTCCAACAACCCGTACCAGTACGTCGTGGACGTCTACCCGGTCGACCAGAACGGCCGGCCGCTGCAGGGTGTGACGCTGTACGACCAGGACGGCAATGTGATCAACCTCGGCGACCCCTACCGCTGCCACGTCGACCCGACCGCCGGGGAGATGCGCGCGGAGACGCCCAGCTATCCGCTCTGCCCGATCGGCCGGGTCAACCCCTCCGGCGGCGCGGCGCCCAGCCTCGCGGGGAGCCCCGGTCCGTCGCCGTCGGCCAGCCCCGATTCGTCGCCGTCGGTGAGCCCCAACCCGTCCCCGTCGGTGAGCCCGTCGCCGTCCCGCTAACGTCGAGGGCGTGGGAGACGCGCTGGACGAGCTCGATCGGGAGATCTCCGAGTGCCGCCGCTGCCCGCGGCTCGTGGCGTGGCGGGAGGAGGTCGCGGTCGTCAAGCGGGCCGCGTTCCGCGATCAGGACTACTGGGGGCGCCCGGTGCCCGGCTACGGCCCGCACCGGGCGCCCATCGCCATCCTCGGGCTCGCCCCGGCCGCGCACGGCGGCAACCGCACCGGGCGGATCTTCACCGGCGACCGCTCCGGCGACGTGCTCTTCGCCGCGATGCACCGGGCCGGCCTGGCCAACCAGCCCACGAGCACGTCCCGTGACGATGGGCTCACGCTGACCGCGACCCGGATCTTCGCCGCCGTGCGCTGCGCCCCGCCGGACAACAAGCCCACGCCCGAGGAGCGCGACACGTGCGCGCCGTTCCTGCACCGGGAGCTCCGGGAGATCACCCCTGACCTGCGCGTGGTCATCGCACTGGGCGGGTTCGCGTGGGCCGCCTTCTGGCCCGCCCTCCGCGCCGTCTACGGTGTAGCACCGGCGCGGAAGGTGCCGTTCGGCCACGGCGCCCTGTGGCAGGCCGAAGGTGCTCCCGCGTTGCTCGGTTGTTACCACGTGAGTCAGCAGAACACCTTTACCGGTCGGCTCACGCCAGGAATGCTGGACGAGGTCTTCACCCGGGCGAAGCAGCTCGCCGGGGTCACTTAAGAGCGACGGGATCTCATGGACCGCACCTTCGGCCGCTGGTTGCCGGTGCTGGGCGTCATCGCCGTCCTCCTCATCGGTGGCCTGGCCGCGTCCATGTCCTCGCCCGAGATCACGCGGGTGCCCGTGCCCGGGCCGGCGGTACCGGAGCCGACGCCGAGTGTTCTGGCGCCGGACCAGCAGGACGTGCCGGAGCCGGTCGCCGACGGCAACCGGGACGACGACCTCGAGCTGCCCTCCTGGGTGATCACGGGCGCGATGCTGCTCTGCGGCCTGCTGGTGCTGGTGCTGGTCGGGAGCCTGGTGTGGTATCTGCTGGCCAACCGGTCGGCGAAGCAGAAGCCGCGGATCTTCGTCGAGCCGGAGGCGCCGCGGCCGATGGCCCAGGGCTCCGCCGAGGAGGTCATGGCCGCGGTCGAGGCCGGCATCGTTGAGCTCAGCGACACCGACACCGACCCCCGCCGCGCCGTCATCGCCTGCTGGGTCCGCCTGGAGCGGGCCGCCGCGGCCGCCGGCACCCCGCGCCTGACCGGTGACAGCCCGACCGAGCTGGTGACCCGCCTGCTCTCGACGCACCAGGTGAGCCGGCCGACGCTCGAAGGCTTTGCCGAGGTGTACCGCGAAGCCCGCTACGCCACCCACCCGGTCGGCGAGCGCTCCCGCCAGGACGCCATCGGAGCCCTGCGCCAGATCCGCACCGAGCTCGCCGGCCAGGCCGCCGGGGCCGGTCGTCCCGCCGGAGGTGAGCGCGGTGCCCCGTGACGAGCAGGTGGTCGGCCTCGACGAGCTGTTCGACGGCGGCCCGGCCGTCCCGCGCCGCGAGCAGCCGCCCCGCACGGCCCGGCGCCCGGCGCGCCCCTTCGACTGGCGCTGGTGGGTGCGCCGGCTCTTCGTCGCCGTCGCGCTGACCACCGTCGCCTTCCTCGTGCTGTACATCTTCGGCTACCAGGTGTCATATCCGCTGATGCTGCTCACCATCATCGCCGTGCAGATCATGCGGGAGATGCTGGTGCAGGTGCGCTCGGAGGAGCTGCCGGCCACGGTGACCGGCTCCGGCCTGGAGCCGGTGAGCCGGCCCCCGGAGCGCCCGGGCGCGGCGCGGTCCCCGGGCCGGCGCGAGCTGCGCGACGCCATCCCGGGCGGCGACGGCATCCTGCTGGCCGTGGCCAAGTGGGACGACCGGTTCGTCTGGGGCGAGCGCGACCCCAACCGCTTCTCGGCCGTCGTCGTGCCCCGGTTCACCGATCTCGTCGACGCCCGGCTCCGCCAGCGCCACGGCATCACCCTGGCCGGCAACCCCGAGCAGGCCCGCAAGCTGGTCGGCGAGGACCTCTGGAAGCTGCTGCACTACACGCCGTCCCGCGTGCCCAGCCCGCAGGACATAGCATCGATCGTCGCGAAGGTGGAGGCGCTATGAAGACGCTCGCTCCGGGCGAGGTGGGCCGGATCGCCAAGGTGGTCCTGGACCAGGTCGGCACGGTGGTCGTCGGCAAGCGCGACTCCCTGGAGCTGGTCCTGGCCGGGATCCTGGCCGGCGGCCACGTGCTGCTGGAGGACCTGCCGGGCCTCGGCAAGACGCTGACCGCGCGCTCGTTCGCGCAGGCCCTCGGCATCGGCTTCCGCCGCCTGCAGTTCACCCCCGACCTGCTGCCGGCCGACGTCACCGGCTCGTTCCTCTACGACCAGCGCAACCACGAGTTCTCGTTCCGGGCCGGGCCGGTCTTCACCAACCTGCTGCTGGCCGACGAGATCAACCGGACGCCGCCGAAGACGCAGTCGGCGCTGCTGGAGGCGATGCAGGAGCGGCAGGTCTCGGTCGAGGGCGCCACCTACCGGCTCGACGCGCCGTTCCACGTGCTGGCCACGGCCAACCCGATCGAATACGAGGGCACCTATCCGCTGCCCGAGGCCCAGCTCGACCGGTTCCTGCTGCGGGTGTCGTTCGGCTACCCGGAGGCCGACGAGGAGTGGGACGTGCTGCGGCGGCGGATGTCGCGGCGGCAGGAGGAGGCCATCCTCGAGCCCGTCGTCGACTCCGAGACGCTGCTGGCCATGCAGCAGGCCCTCGAGGACGTCATGGTGGAGGACTCGATCGGGCGATACATCGTCAGCCTCACCGCCGCCACCCGCGTCCACCCGCACGTGCTGGTCGGGGCCTCGCCCCGCGGCTCGCTGGCGCTGCTGCTGCTGTCCCGCGCCTCCGCCGCCCTGAGCGGGCGCGACTACGTGGTGCCCGAGGACGTCAAGGCGGTCGCCATCCCGGCCCTGTCCCACCGCATCTCGCTGCGCCCGGAGATGTGGCTCAAGCGCATCGACCCGCGCTCCGTGGTCGGCGAGGTGCTGGCCCAGACGCCGGCGCCGGCCAGCGGGGCGCTGCCGACCTACGGCGGAAGGCGTGGCTGAGTCCAACGAGACCCGCTGGCCCAACCGGGCGTTCGACCCGACCCGGGCCCTGGGCCGGGCCGTGCTGGTCGCCGGCGCGCTCGTGCTCGTCGCCGTGCTCACCGGCCAGTTCGACCTCGTGGTCATCGCCGCGCCGTTCGCGATCGGCACCGCCGTGTCGCTGGTGCGGCGGCCGAAGCGGGCGCCGACGGTCGAGGTGACGGCCGCGGAGCCGTTCCTGGTCGAGGGGGCCGACCTCGGCGTCACGATCAACATCGGCAACCCCAACCCCGCCGGGTTCGACCTGGTCGTGGTTCGTTCGGTGGTACCGCACTGGATCCGCCTCAAGCACACCGACCGCCCCTACGCGGTGAACGTCGCGGGTCAGACGATCTCCGGCGTTGACCTGGAGGGCCGGGTCCTGCGCTGGGGCCGCCACCCGCTCGGCCCGGTCACCGCGCACGCCGTCGCCTCCGACGGGCTGCTGCTCGGCCGGGCCCAGCAGACGCCGCCGCTGCCGCTGAAGGCGTACCCGGCGACCGAGCACTTCGACGCGGCCGAGGCCATGCCGCGCGCGGCCGGGCACGTCGGCGGCCACCGCTCCCGGCGCCCCGGCGAGGGCGGCGAGCTCGCGGGCGTGCGGCGGTTCGGCCCCGGCGACCGGCTGCGCCGCATCGACTGGCGGGTGTCGCTGCGCACCCGCGAGATCCACGTCGTCAGCACGTTGTCCGACCGCGACGCCGAGGTCGTGGTGCTGCTCGACGCGCTGCACGAGGCCGGGCGCTCGACCGGCATCGACGGCCGCGCCTCCGTGCTCGACATCACCGTGCGGGCCGCGGCCGGCATCGCCGAGCACTATCTGCACCGCGGGGACCGGGTGGCGCTGCTGCAGTACGGCGGGACGGTCCGGCACCTGCGCGCGGCCAGCGGCCGCCGGCACTACATGACCACGCTGGAGTTCCTGCTCGACGTGGCGGCCGGCGAGGGCGGGGACGAGCCGCCGCCGTCGTCGTTCGGGCCGCAGCTGATCCAGGGCAACGCGCTGGTGATGGTGCTCACCCCGCTCCTGGACGTGCGCAGCGCGGCGATGCTGGCCAACCTGGCCCGCGCCGGTCGGTTCGTGGTGGCCGTGGACACCCTGGCCGATCCGGTGCTGCGCGTCCGCGCGACCGGCAAGTGGGGCGACGTGGCCTGGCGCATGTGGCGGCTGGAGCGCGAGGCGATCATCGGCCAGCTGCGCGAACACGGCGTGCCCGTGGTCGCCTGGGGCGGGGCCGGCAGTCTCGACGAGGTCCTGCGCGGGGTGGCCCGGCTGGCGGTGGGGCGGACGGTGACCACGTAATGTTCGAGGAGCTCCAGGACTACTTCGCGGGCCGGATCGGCCGGGCCCGGGACCAGCTCTCCCGCGCCGCCGCCGGTCCGCTGCTGATCCGGGCCGCGATCGCGGTGTTCGCGGTGCTCAGCCTGGTGCTGGCGTATCCGCGCGAGGTCATGGGCAACTTCGCCGGGATCGTGCTGGCCGGGATCGTGGCGCTGCTGCCGGCCGTGTTCGTGCGCACCCGGCTGGTCGGCCTGGCCGTCTTCGCCTGTGCGTTCGGCTGGCTGATCGGCAAGTTCGTCTACGGCGAGATCATCTCCGTGCCGCGGCTGATCGCGCTGTCGACCACGCTGTACCTCATGCACTCGCTGGCCGCCCTGGCCGCGGTCCTGCCCTACGACGCCATCGTGTCACCGGGTGTGCTCAGCGGCTGGCTGCTGCGGGCCCTCGGCGTTGTCGCGGTGAGTGCCCTGGTCAGCGTCGCGATGCTGTTCCTGGTGAAGGTGACGCTGGGTCCGGTGTTCCTGGCCGCCTCGCTCGTCGGCGTGGTCGCCGCCGGTGCACTGGCCTACCTGGTGGCACGGCGGGCATCACAGTAGCCGGGGGTGTGGGGGGGTGCAGCCCCCCGCCCGGGGCGGGAGCGAAGCGGCTCCGGAATCCTCTGCTGCTGCTTCTGGGGTTGTTCTTGCGGTGTGCTTGTGGTCGCGGTTACACCCTTGGTAACGGGCATTACATTGACGGTGACCGGCCTCCAGAGACCCCCGTCACGCTTCTAGCGTTGAGTCGTGGCTGCGAAGCGAATCCTCATCGTCGGCGCCGGGCACGTCGGGCTCTATGCCGCCCTGCGCCTGTCCAAGAAGCTCAACCTCCACGAGGCTGAGGTCACCGTGGTCGACCCCCAGCCCCACATGACCTACCAGCCGTTCCTGCCCGAGTCGGCGGCCGGCAACATCTCGCCCCGGCACGCCGTCGTCCCCCTGCGCCGCGAGCTCGAGCGCTGCCACGTGCTGTCCGGCACGGTCACCAGCGTCGAGCACGCGCGGAAGGTGGCGATCGTCCAGCCGATCATCGGCCCGGCCCGCGAGGTCGCCTACGACCACATCGTCGTCGCGCCCGGCTCGGTGTCGCGCACGCTGCCCATCCCCGGGCTGCGCGAGCAGGCGGTCGGCTTCAAGACCATCGGCGAGGCCGTCTTCCTGCGCAACAGCGTCCTCGACCGGCTCGACGTGGCCGCGACCACCGACGACGGGCCGACCCGGCGGCGGGCGCTGGCGTTCGTCTTCGTCGGCGGCGGCTACGCGGGCGTCGAGGCCCTGGCCGAGATGGAGGACATGGTCCGCGGCGCGCTGCGGTACTACCCCGAGATCCCGCGCGACGAGGTCCGGTTCGTGCTCGTCGAGGCGGCCAACCGGATCCTGCCCGAGGTCGGCCCGGAGATGGGCGCCTACACCGCGGTCGAGCTGACCCGGCGCGGCATCGACATCCGCCTCGGCACCCGGCTCGAGTCGTGCGTCGACGGCCTCGTGCAGCTCTCCGACGGCGACGCCTTCGAGGCCGACACGATCGTGTGGACGGCCGGCGTGAAGCCGCACCCGATGCTGGAGCAGACCGACCTGCCCCGCACCCCGCGCGGCGCGATCACCTGCAAGCCCACCCTGCAGGTCGTCGACGCCGACGGCAACGTCGTCGAGGGCGCCTGGAGTGCCGGCGACTGCGCCGCGGTGCCGGACCTGACCTCCGCCGACCCGTCGGCGCTGTGCTCACCCAGCGCCCAGCACGCGGTGCGCCAGGCGGCCCGGCTGGCCGACAACATCGCGGCCGTGGTTCGCGGCCGCGAGCCCGTCGACTACCGGCACAAGCACGTCGGCTCGGTGGCCGGACTCGGCCTCTACAAGGGCGCCGCGCGGGTGTACGGCATCAAGGTCCGCGGACTCCCGGCCTGGTTCATGCACAGGACGTACCACCTGAGCCGTATTCCGACCTGGAACCGCAAGATCCGGGTGCTCGTCGACTGGACGCTGCAGCTGGTGCTGCGCCGCGAGGTGGTCGCGCTCGGCTCCCTGCACGAGCCGCGGGAGGCGTTCGTCGAGGTCGCGCAGCCCATTCCGCTTCCGGTCCGGGCTTCTTCACCGGACCGGACGAAGGCCGCTTAGCCTCGGGCCCGCCAGACCCAGACGTCGGCCACGCGTTCGCCGGGGCCCAGCAGGGTGTCGAGGGTGGTCTTCAGCGCCCCGGCGCCCGGCTGGCCGTCGGCCAGCACGAAGCAGGACGCGTGCCAGTAGCCGATGTCCCGGCGCAGGTCGACGCGGTCCTGGTCGGTCAGCACCGGCGGGTTGTCGTTCGCGACCGCCCGGTGCAGCAGCTGGGACGTCGGCCGCGGGAAGACGCCGACGGCCGACGTGCCACCGTTGCCGTACGGGCCGATGAACCAGCCCTGCGGCGTGGCGAAGGACACGTTGGTCGCCGCCGCCCAGCGCATCGACTGCGGGTCCTTCCAGTCCGGCAGCGGCACCGGGACGATCGTGCCGTCGCGCGGCGCGTACCCGCGCCAGTAGCCCTCGGTGAAGAACCGCGGCACGGGCGCCCGCTCCGTCGTGGGCAGCGGCCGCGGCGCGATGGGGACGAGCGCGGCGATGACGGCGACCGGCACGAGGAGTTTGAGGGTCTCCGTCTGTGTGATTGCCGCGTGTACCGCCGCCGCGAGCACGAACCCCAGGAGCGGGACGGTGGCCAGGGCGAAGCGGGTCGGCAGCGCCCACTCCACGACCGGCGCCCCCGCGATCAGGGAGTACGGCCCCCACTGGGCGGTCCGCTCGTGCCCGACCACGATGTGCGGCCCCAGGGCCAGCGCCCACAGCACGAGCGACACCACCGTGCAGGCGACGACCGCCGGGCGGCGCCACATCCACAGCGTCGCCCCCAGCACCACGATGAGCACCGGGGCGCCGAAGAACGCGGTGTACTCCGCCGGCCCGCTCGCCAGCCGGGTCGCGCTCGCCCCGCCGGCCAGGGACAGCGGCGACAGGGCGGTGAAGCTCTTGAGGTCGGCCGAGTAGAACTCCGGCCGGAACACCGCCCCGGCACCGCTCTGCGGCCCGCGGAACTGCGTCCAGATCGGGTACGCCAGCAGCGCCAGCCCGACCGCGCCCGCGATCGCCAGCCCCAGGCCCAGCGACGGCAGGACGTGCCGCGGCACCGGCCGGCAGGTCGCGACGAAGGCCAGGCCGAACAGTCCGATCGCGACCGCGGCCAGCAGCAGCACCTCCTCGCCGAGGAAGAACTGCGCGGTGACCAGCCCGCCCAGCAGCAGGCCGCGCCGGACCGTGTTCGTGCCCTGCGCGAGCGTGATCACGCACCAGACGATCGGCGGCACCAGCCAGGCCGCGGTCATGTGCAGATGGCCGTTGGACTGGCTCACCAGGCCGGGCGCGAAGCCGCCGAAGACCCCGCCGACGAGCGCGCCCAGGCGGTGCAGGCGCGCGGTGCGGGCGAACAGCAGGTACCAGCCGGCGCCGTTGGCCGCGAGGTTGAACCCGGTCGCCACCGCGAACGTCACCGGAGCGCCGAACGCGAGGGTCAGCGGGGCGAACAGCACCCCCAGCCCGACGAGCGAGGCGTTGCCCAGGACGTTGATGCCCTCGGGCGCGTTCAAGGCACCGGTCACGAAGGTGAAGTCACCGCGATACGCTCGGGTGGCGTAGGCGAGGAACCACTCGTCGAGCGCCTGGTCACCGGGGTTGAGGGCGAGGCCGCGGCCCGCCGGATCGGCCAGCAGGCCCTTGGTGACGAAGGCCGCGGCGAGCACCATGAACGCGCACGCGGCCAGGTCGTTAATCCATGGACGGCGGCGGCGCAACGGCGAATTGGCCGGTGTTGCCTGGTCAACCGGAGCAGTACCGGCCTCGTCGGTCTGTGGGCCGCTGGTCACCCGGACGACAGTAACGGCCAACCCGTTGTCGGTGTTGACAGTTCACCGGACGGGCTACCGTGAGATCGCGTTCAACGCCCGGGTGGTGGAACGGCAGACACGGCCGCCTTAAAAGCGGCTGCCGCAAGGCATGCGGGTTCGAACCCCGCCCCGGGCACAACTTTTCTCCGTACCATGACGTCGCACTGTATGGTGCCGGTTTCCCGATCGCTCTTTCGCGGTACCCTGGGTCTACACGTGGATGAGAGCCCATGGAGGCCGATCGTGCAGAGTTCGAACCCGGTGCTCACCCGCCTTGGCGAGGCGGCGCGGGCTTCCCGTTATGAGAGCGGCGCGCCGACCCGCGCCATGACCATGGACGACGTCGTCGTCCGCACCGTTGCGCTGCTGGCCGTGACCGGTGTGGTCGGTGCCGGCGCCTGGATCCTGCTGCCGCCGAGCAGCGCGATCACCTACCTCGCGGCCATCGTGGCCAGCCTCACCGGCCTGGTCCTGGGCCTCGTCATCTCGTTCCGCCGGATCACCAGCCCGGCCGTGATCATCCCCTACGCGGTGCTGCAGGGGGTCGCGCTCGGCGTCATCAGCCGCTCCTTCGAGAGCCGCTGGAACGGCATCGTCCTGCAGGCCGTCATCGGCACGTTCGGCATCTTCGCCGTCATGGCGGTGCTGTACAAGTTCCGGGTCCTGCGCGCGACGCCCCGCTTCACCAAGTTCGTCATCGGCGCCCTCATCGGCGTCATGGTGCTGGCGTTCGCCAACTGGCTGTTCTACCTGTTCGGCCTCAACCTGGGCCTGCGCGAGTACAGCACCACCGGGCAGGTCGGCTGGCTGCCGATCGTCTTCAGCCTGGTCATCATCGGCGTCGGCGCGCTGACGTTCATCCTGGACTTCGACGCCATCGAGCAGGGCACCCGCTACGGGATGCCGGAGAAGTACGCCTGGTATTGCGCCTTCGGCGTGCTGGTCGGCCTGATCTTCCTCTACTACGAGATCCTGCGCCTGCTGAGCTACCTGCGCCGCTGATGTCCGACGAAGATCAGCTCAGCACTGCCGTGCGCAAGCTGGTCGGTCAGGTCTCACACTGGACGCCGCCCCGATGGGCGGCGTCCGGTCTGTCCGGGGCCACACGCGCCGACCTCATGCACGACCTGGTCCAGTGGCTGGCCGACCGCGGCGCCGAGGCCGAGGGCCGCCCGCCGCTGCCCGTGCCGCGCCTGGAGAACGACCTGGCGCTGCCCGACCAGCTCCAGGTGGTCGCGGCCGACCTGAGCCGCTACGCCCCGCCACCGGTTCGGGACGAGGCGGCGGCCCGGGTCAACGCCATCCGCGGAGCGTTCGGTTAGGTCGGCTGCCTTCGCCTCAGGTCAGGTGGGCCAGCAGGTCCTGACGCGTGATGACCCCGGCCGGCTTGCCGTCGATGAGCACCACGGCGGCGTCGGCCTTCTCCAGCAGCGCCACCGCCTCGCTCACCGGCTGCCCCCCGCCGACCATCGGCAGCGGGTCGGCCATGTGCCGCTCCACCATGTCGTGCAGGTGCGCCTGCCCGGAGAAGAGCGCGTCGAGCAGGTCCCGCTCGGCGATGGAGCCCGCGACCTCGCCGGTGACGACGGGCGGCTCGGCCTTGAGTACGGGCAGCTGGGACACGCCGTACTCGCGCATGTAGTCGATCGCGTCCCGCACCGTCTCGTTGGGGTGGATGTGGACCATCCCGGGGACGCGGCCGTCCTTGCCGACCAGGACGTCGGCGACGGTCGGGGTCTGGTCGGCGGTGTGCAGGAAGCCGTATCGGGCCATCCAGCCGTCGTTGAAGATCTTGGAGAGGTATCCCCGGCCGCCGTCCGGGAGCAGGACGACCACGACGTCGTCCGGTCCGGCCGCGCGGGCGACCTTCAGCGCGGCCGCCACGGCCATGCCGCAGGAGCCGCCGACGAGCAGGCCCTCCTCGCGGGCCAGGCGGCGGGTGAGCTCGAACGAGTCCTTGTCGGACACCTCGACGATCTCATCGCAGATGGTCCGGTCGTACGTCGTGGGCCAGAAGTCCTCGCCAACGCCCTCGACCAGGTATGGCCGGCCGGTGCCGCCGGAGTAGACGGAACCCTCGGGGTCGGCCCCGACGACGCGCACGCGGCCCTCGGAGGCCTCTTTCAGGAACTTCCCGGCGCCCGAGATGGTCCCGCCGGTGCCGACGCCGGCCACGAAGTGGGTGACGCGGCCGTCGGTCTGCTGCCAGACCTCAGGGCCGGTGGTCTCGTAGTGCGAGCGGGGGTTGGCCGGGTTGGCGTACTGGTCGGGCTTCCACGCACCGGGGATCTCGCGGGCCAGCCGGTCGGAGACGTTGTAGTAGGACCGCGGGTCCTCGGGCGCGACAGCCGTGGGGCAGACCACCACTTCGGCCCCGTAGGCCCGCATGACGTTCTGCTTGTCCTCGCTCACCTTGTCGGGGCAGACGAAGACGCAGCGGTACCCCTTCAGCTGCGCCACCAGCGCCAGCCCGACGCCGGTGTTGCCGGACGTCGGCTCGACGATGGTGCCGCCCGGCTGGAGCAGCCCGGCCTTCTCGGCCTCTTCGACCATCCGCAGCGCGATGCGGTCCTTCACGCTGCCGCCGGGGTTCATGTACTCGACCTTGGCCAGGACGGTGGCGGAGATGCCGGCGGTCACGTTGCGGAGCCGGACGAGGGGCGTATCGCCCACCAACTCGACGACGTTGTCGTAGTAGCGCACGCCGCCAGCCTATCCGGCCTACCGAATGACGTGTCCGGGGATCACTGTCTCGCGCCGCTTCTCCCATTCCAGGAAGCGCTCCAGCTCGTCCATCAGCGCGCCGGCGAAGTATCCGGCCACGGCCAGGTCGTCGACCATGCCCAGTACAAAAAGGAACATTTCCGGCACCGCGTCGATCGGCGAGATGATGTACACCCCGGCCATGGCCAGCATCGCCAGCCGTTTGCCGCCGTCGTACTCGCCCTTCATGGTCGCCTTGATCATGCGGGGGATCGCGGCGATCCGCTTGCCGACGCCGGGGGTGTCCGGCCGGAACACGCGCGCCAGCGCAGTCCACGCCAACCGCCGTCGCAGCGCCCTGTCCGCCATGGTGACCACCCTCTCTGCCCTTGCGTATCAATGTAACGGTGCTTGTCATCAGGTGCCCGAGTAAGAATGTGGACATGGATCTCGATGAGGCTCGGGCGGTTCTGACGGACCAGCACCAGGCGGTGCTCGCGACCCGCCGCAAGGACGGCGGCGTGCAGATGTCGCCGGTCACGGTGGCCGTCGATGCCGAGGGCCGGGTGGTGATCAGCAGCCGGGTGCCGGCCTACAAGGTGCGCAACCTGCGGCGCGACCCCCGGGCGGCGGTGTGCGTGCTGCCCGACGGGTTCTACGGCCGGTGGATTCAGGTCGAGGGCGAGGCCGACATCGTGCTGCCGCCGGACAGCGTCGAAGGTTTGGTCGACTACTACCGGCGGGCAACCGGAGGGGAACACCCCGACTGGGACGATTACCGGGCGGCGATGATCCGGGATCAGCGGGTACTCATCCGGGTCACCCTCCACCGGGCCGGACCGGACAAGTCGGGATGAGGTCAGGTCGGGGTCGGGACAACCGCGACGAATACTTGGGAGGCGGAGGCTAACCTCGGGTTCGCGAGAATCCAGGGGTCGGAAAGGTCGGGGGCGGTGAAACTGCAGTCGGAGCGGGTGAAGCGGATAGCAACGGCGGCGGCGGTCGGCGGCGGTGGCGTGGCCGGGGCGGGCGTGTTGTTCTACGGGTTGGTGCTCGGCCAGGCGCTCCTGGCCCGCAAGACGATCCCGCAGGTCGTGAGCCCGCCGCCGCGCGCCGACGGGCTTTTCGGGGCGGACTTCGGCGGGGAGCCGGTGCGCCTGGTGGTCCTCGGGGACTCCTCGGCCGCCGGCTACGGCGCGGAGGGCCCGAGCGAGACGTTCGCCGCCGCGGTCGCCGCCGGCCTGGCCGAGCAGCTGCGGCGCCCGGTGTGGATGCGCTGCCTGGCGGTGGTCGGGGCCGAGTCGAAGGGCCTCCCGCCGCAGACCGAGGTCGCGCTGCGGCAGCGGCCGGACATCGCCGTGATCTGCATCGGCGGCAACGACGTCACCCACCGGGTCAGCATCCCGATCGCCATCCGCCACCTCGTGCACTCGGTGCGGATGCTGCGCGAGGCGGGCGTCGAGGTCGTCGTCGGCACCTGCCCGGACCTGGGCACGATCCGCCCGATCCAGCCGCCGCTGCGCTGGCTGGCCCGGCACTGGAGCCGGCAGATGGCGACCGCGCAGACGATCGCGGTGGTGGAGGCCGGCGGGCGCACGGTTTCGCTGGGCGACCTGCTCGGCGAGCTGTTCTACTCGGAGCCGGACCGCATGTTCAGCCTGGACCGCTTCCACCCGTCCGGGGCGGGCTATCTGGCCGCGGCCCAGGCCGTGCTGCCCACCGCCGTCGCCGCGCTGACCGAGCCGCCGCAGCCGGCCGGCGTGCCCGTACCGGCCGACGTCGCGCTCACCGCGGGCGAGGGTGTCCGCACGCTGCCGCAGGCCGCCGTCGAGGCCGCGCACAGTCCCGGCACCGAGGTCAGCGCGGCACAGGTGGCCGGGCACGACCGCGGCCCCGGCGGCCGCTGGGCGCAGCTACGTCGCCGGGTGTGGCACCGCCTGCCGCAACAGTCCGCCCGAACCCCCGACCGGACGGCGGAGGCGGCGTGACGAAGCAAAGAACAAAAGCAGAAGCAGAAGCAGCAGAGGATTCCGGGGCCGCTTCGCTCCCGCCGAAGCCGCCGGCGGCCGACTGCGCCTCGACCGACGAGGCCTGTGTCGCCTGTCGGGCAAGGGGCTCCACGCCCCCTGCACCCCTGCGACGTCAAGCGACCGCGCCGGTGCCGAGCGTATCCAAGTGTTCGCCGGCCGTTGTGACGGGGTTCATTCGTCCGGATTTGCCCCTTGTTCGTACCGCCTAGGACGTGATTCGATGGAGTTGCTCGGTGTGGAGGTGACGGCGTGGGTGTGGTGAAGCGCCTGGCCAAGCTGGCGGGTTTCACGGTGGCAGCCGGTGCGGTCGGCGGAGCCGCCGTCCTCACGGCCCAGGCCGTCGCGGCCCGCACACGCAACTACGCAAAGCCCGACATGCGCCTGGCGATGCGCTCCTCGATCGGCGGCACCGGCAAACCCCCGATGCGCCTGGTCCTCCTGGGCGACGCGACCGCACTGGGCGTGGGCGTCGACCGGGTCGCCGACACGGTAGGCGGCCAGCTGGCCGCCCTCCTGGCCGAGGGCTCAGCCGGCCGCCGGGTGGAGCTGTCCAGCGTCGCGGTAGCCGGCTCCCGCTCCTCCGACCTGGCCACCCAGGTGGCTCGAGCCTTGGTCGGCCCGGCACCGGACGTAGCTCTGGTGCTGGTCGGCACCAACGACGTGACCCACTTGACCGCCGTCAGCGAGGCCGCCGACCACCTGTCCGCCGCCTGCCGCCGCCTGAGGGACGCCCAAATCCCCGTAGTGGTAGGCACCTGCCCCGATTTCGGCGCACTACGAGCCTTCGCCCCACCCCTACGCCAACTCCTGGGCCTCCGCAGCCGCCGAGTAGCCCGCCTACAGGCCGCCGCCGCCGGCTCCGAAGGCGCGGTAGTGGTGGACCTGGCCGCCCGCACAGGCGCAGTCTTCCGAGCCGACGCCGGCACCCTCTGCCACGACGGCTTCCACCCCTCAGCCGACGGCTACCGAGTCTGGGCCCACGCCCTACTACCCGCCGTGGAAGAAGCCGCCGCCCTCCGCCGAACCGCCTAACCAGCTCCCCACCCCACTCCCTCCTACCGCCCCCACCTCCCCAACCCCACCCCGCCCCGCCCCCGGTCGCGGCACCACCCGCCCGTAGCAGCACAGCCGCCCCGTCGCGTGTCACACGGTTCCGCGGTGACGTCCGGGCCGTCGCTCGCCCGCGGTGCCGTCCGGGCCGTCGCTAGCCGCGCCGTTGCTCGCCCCGCTGTCGCTAGCCGCGCCGCCGGTCGCCCCGCTGCCGCTACAGCTAGCCGCTCCGCCGGTCGCCCCGTGACGCCCGCCCGCTCGCGTCGAAGACCGCCGCCTCACGCAACGCGGCGGGCAGCGCGTCAGACGGCACGGACGCGGACGGCACGATCGGCGCGGGCGGGCACGGCACAAACGGCGCGGGCGGGCACGGCGCGGGCGGCACGGATGCGGACGGGGGCCGCACGGAGGGGGCGGCGCGAGGTCGGGATGGAGCTGGTGGGCGGGCGGCGCGAAGTGCGGGCGGTGGTCTGGAGGGCGGGTTTTTGCACTCGGTGTGACAATTTTGGCTTGGCGGGCCTGGGTGGTGGGGGGTTACCTCCGAGTAGCATCTGGAGGTATGCCGGAAGCTGTCATCGTTGCCACCGCCCGGTCCCCGATCGGCCGGGCCGTCAAGGGATCGCTGCGGGACCTTCGCCCCGACGATCTTGCTGCAACCATCGTCCGTGCTGCCCTTGACAAGGTGCCGCAGCTCGATCCGCGCGCGATCGAGGATCTGTATCTGGGGTGCGGTCTTCCCGGCGGCGAGCAGGGGTTCAACATGGCCCGCGTGGTGAGCACGCTGCTCGGGTTCGACCATCTCCCCGGGGCCACGACCACCCGCTACTGCGCCTCGTCACTGCAGACGACCCGGATGGCGTTCCACGCGATCAAGGCCGGCGAGGGTGACGTGTTCATCTCCGCGGGGGTCGAGTGCGTCTCGCGGTACACCCGGGGCAATGCTGATGCTCTTCCGCCTGATGCGCAGGCAGCCGTCGGCGGTCCGTGGCAGAACCCGGCGTTCGCGGATGCGTATGCGCGCACCACGAAGCGGGCCGAGGGTGGCGGCGACGCCTGGCACGATCCGCGCGAGGACGGCCAGCTCCCGGACATCTACGTCGCGATGGGGCAGACCGCCGAGAATCTGGCCGAGCTCGAGGGTGTGACCCGCGAGGACATGGACGAGTTCGGCGTGCGGTCGCAGAACCTCGCCGAGCAGGCCATCCGGAACGGCTTCTGGGCCCGTGAGATCACGCCGGTGACGACGCCCGACGGCACGGTCGTGTCGACTGATGACGGCCCGCGGCCCGGCGTGACGCTGGAGGGTGTGGCCGGGCTGAAGCCGGTGTTCCGCCCCGACGGCCGGGTCACCGCCGGCAACTGCTGCCCGCTCAACGACGGCGCCGCCGCGGTCATCGTCATGAGCGACGTCAAGGCCCGCGAGCTCGGCATCACGCCCCTGGCCCGGATCGTGTCGACGGGCGTGACCGCGATCTCGCCCGAGATCATGGGCATCGGCCCGGTCGAGGCTTCGCGCAGCGCGCTCAAGCGGGCCGGCATGACGATCGACGACGTCGACCTGGTCGAGATCAACGAGGCGTTCGCGGCCCAGGTCATCCCGTCGTACCGCCAGCTGGGCATCCCGCTGGACAAGCTGAACGTCAACGGCGGCGCGATCGCGGTGGGCCACCCCTTCGGCATGACCGGCGCCCGCATCACCGGCACCCTGCTCAACTCGCTGGACTGGCACGACAAGTCGATCGGCCTGGAGACGATGTGCGTCGGCGGCGGCCAGGGCATGGCGATGGTCCTGGAGCGGCTGTCCTGAAACCAAAAGATCAATCAAGCGGCGACGGTACTGCCACCACGTCGACCAGCGCCCCCTTGCGCAGCACGGTGATGGGCAGGCGCGTGCCGATCGCGGGTCCGAGCATGAGCTTGAGCACGTCCTGCACACCGGTGATCGGGTTGCCGCCGGCACTGAGCACCACGTCGCCCACGTAGAGCCCGGCCTCGCCGGCCGGGCTCCCGGGCACCACCTCGGCCAGCCGCAGCGCCTTGGTCTGGCCGAGTCGTTCGGCGACGGGCTGGGGGAGGGGCACCGTGGCCCCGGCGACGCCGAGCCAGGCGCGGCGGACGCGGCCCGTGGACATCAGCTCCGACATGATCACGCGGGTCGTGTTGTTGATGGGCACGGCCAGGCCCAGGCCGATGCCCGCGACCGCCGTGTTGATGCCGACGACCCGCGAGGCCGAGTCGGACAGCGCGCCGCCCGAGTTGCCGGGGTTGAGGGCGGCGTCGGTCTGGATGACGTCGTCGACCAGGCGCAGGTGGCGGCCATCGCGGACGGGCAGGGAGCGGCCGAGGGCGGAGACGACGCCCGCGGTGACCGAGCCGGCCAGGCCGAGCGGGTTGCCGACGGCCACGACGAGCTGGCCGATGCGCAGGTCGTCGGCGTTGCCAAGGGTCGCCGGCGGTACCCCCGGCTCTCGGATCCGAAGCACGGCGAGGTCGGAGAGCGGGTCGGCGCCGACGACGTCGAAGCGGGTCTCGATGCCGTTGGTGAACTCGGCGACGCCGCCGTCGGCGCCGGTGACGACGTGGGCGGAGGTCAGGGTGAAGCCGTCGGGGGTGTAGACGACGGCGGAGCCGGCCCCCTCGCCGCGGCGGCTGCGCACGGTCAGGCTGGCCACGCTCGGCAGGAGGGTGGCCGCCACGGTGGAGACGACCCGGCTGTACGCGTCGAGCGCATCGATGTCTGGGTCCATGCCCAGAAGAACAATGCGGCGGCGGTACCCATGCCGCCCGCGATTACGCCAACAGCGATTTCGCCGGCAGGTCGAACCAGCGCAGCGCCTCGAAGTTGGCCGACACCACACCGTCCGGCTCCTCGGCGACGGGCAGCGCCTCGACCAGCGACCGCGCATATCGCAAATATCCGGACAAGTCGGATTCGGGGGCGCGCTCGTGCCGAGCCGGCCAGGTCAGCTCACCATCAGCGGAGTACTGCAGCTCGGACAGGCGCAGCGGCGGCTCCACCACCCCGTCGCGATGCTTCCACAGCCCGGTGTAGGGGTCGAAGCGGTACTGCGGCAGAAACGCCCACCCGTGCGTGGCCACGAAGTGCATGGCATCGACGATGTACTGGAAGACCGTCTCGGAGATGAAGTAGTTGAAGCTGACCCGCACCCAGCCCGGCTTGATGCCCTCGCAGCCCGCGATGATCTCCTGCTCGAAGCGGTGCGAGCGCTCGATGTCGATGCCCAGGAGGCGGTGGCCGTAGGGGCCCGCGCAGGAGCAGCCGCCCCGCGACTGGATGCCGAACAGATCGTTCAGCAGGCTGACGACGAAGTTGTGGTGGAGGTACCGGCCGCCGGGCTTCTTGATGACGAAGGACACGATCGACAGCCGGGACGCGTCCAGGTTGCCCAGGATCTCGATGTTGGGGTTGGTCCGCCACGACGCGATGGCCTCGCGCAGGAACCGCGCCTCCAAGGCCCGGATGGTGTCGGTGCCGACCGCCCGCTTGAGCTGGAACACCAGGCCGGCGCGGATCGACTCGACGATGGCCGGGGTGCCGCCCTCCTCCCGGTGGGCCGGGTCGGCGATGTAGTGGTGGTCGGTGGGGTTGACGTAGTCCACCGTCCCGCCGCCGGGCACGGTCGGGACGCGATTGGTCAGCAGTTCCCGGCGGACGACCAGGACTCCGGGGGTGCCGGGGCCGCCGACGAACTTGTGCGGTGAGATGAAGACGGCATCCTTGTCGTGCATCTCGATGTCGACGTAGGGCGCGGCGGCGGCGAAGTCCCAGAACGACAGCGCGCCGTGCTCGTGCAGCAGCGCCGAGACCGCGTGCGTGTCGCTGACGATCCCGGTCACGTTGGAGGCCGCCGAGAACGATCCGATCTTCAGCGGCCGGTCGGCGTGCCGCGTGAGCTCCGCGCGCAGCCGGTCCAGGTCGATGTGGCCGTTGTGATCCTCGGGGATGACGACGACGTCCGCGATGGACTCGCGCCACGGCAACTCGTTGGAGTGATGCTCGAAGGGGCCGATGAACACGACCGGGCGATCCGCCGGCGGGATGTGCGCGGTGAGGTCGTAGCGGTCGTCCAGGCCGGCCGGCACCCGCAGGCCGAGGATGTGGACCATCTTGTCGATCGCCGCGGTCGAGCCGGAGCCGGTGAAGATCACGACGGTCTCGTCGTTGCCGCCGACGGCCTCGTTGACGATCTGGCGGGCGTCCTCGCGCAGGCGGGTCGTCTGCAGCCCGGTGCCGGACGACTCCGTGTGCGTGTTGGCGTATCGCGGGAGCACCTCGTCGCGGATGAACCGCTCGATGAAGTCCAGCGCCCGGCCCGAGGCAGTGTAGTCCGCGTAGGTCACGCGGCGGGCTCCGAAGGGCCCCCACATCACCTGGTCGTCTCCGATGACGGCGGCGCGGATCCGCTGCAAGAGGGGGCTCTCCATGACGGCCATTATCCGCTGCGCCACGCCGTCCCCTTTCGTGTGGTCGGAAGAGAGTCGCACTCGTTGTCCGCTCCGCCATCCGGCCCGATTGTTTAACGTTTCGTCCGGAGGTGCTCAGGAACCTCATGAGACTGGGGGTAGGGAAGTTGGTCAGTGTTGACCAGTCCGAGCCAACAGACGTCGTAGACCGTCTGCTGTGGCGGGACGCCGCGCAGATCCTGGGTCGGCACAGCGAGTCCGACGGCGAGGGGCAGTGCCTCTGGTGCGGGCGCGAGTGGCCCTGTGCGCCACGCCGGCTCGCGGAGAACGCCGCCGAGGCGTCCCGCCGTCCGTGGAACGAGGCCTGGACCGCCCGTCACGACTTGTACAGCTTGCGCACCATGCCCGACTGGCGCATCGACCTCGGCCGCCCGAGTGAGAAGCGCGGCGGCTGGCATCGGGCCGGTGGAAACCGAGGAACCTTCCTCTGACCTGATCGTTGAACCAAGCGGAGACTCCAGCGCGCCCCGCCAGTGCAATGCAGTCTCCGCTACACAAAGACCCGCTCGGACACGGTTGCCGGCATGCCTCCGCCGGCTCCGAACGCCTCCGGCCAGGCGTCCTCCCCAGGGATCGAGCGGGTCCACCCGGCAGGCGAGGGCACTACTCGTGGTTCCCCCGCATATATCGCGAATGTGCCCTCGCCTGCCAATACCAACGCTGTTGGGCACCACATGCTCACCCGCACAGCGAACGGCCCGGAGTCCCGCGACTCCGGGCCGTTCGTGTATTCAGGTCAAGCGGTGACTACGCCGTTCAGTTGTAGTCCGCCACGGTGAACGTGGAGCCGCTCGACAGGATCGACTGCATGTAGTTCGCCGCGTTCGGGTTGGTGGCCGAGACGACGTTCGCGTTGACCGCGCCGCTGCTCACCACGGTGACCGTGTAGGTACCGTTCGGGATCGCGCCGGTGCCGTACACGTAGATCGGCTGGGCCAGGCTGCCCGAGGCCGTCTGCGCGCCGCTGAGGTTGTTCGACAGCGTGACGTTCTTCGTGTCGGTGAACGCGGTGATGACCGTGCCGGCCGGGATGTTCGCGCCGGAGACGGCCTTGCCGACGTCCGTCGCGGCGAACATCGCCGTGGTGGTGGACAGCGCCTTGGTGTTGTTGGCGCCGGCCGCGTCGGTCAGCGCCTTCACCGCGGTGCCCGAGTACACGTTGACCACCGTGGTGCCGGTGACCGGTGCCGTCATCGCCTTGCTGATCGTCGCGACGCCGGTGCCGGCGTTGACCGCGGTGATCGTCGTGGCCGCCGGGATGCCGGTGCCCAGCACCGTCAGGCCGACGTCGGTCGCGCTGAACGTGCAGGCGCCGCCCGGTGTCAGCGTGGTGCCGGCGTTCGAGCCGGTGCAGCCCTGGACGCTGCGGGCGGTGGTGGCCGCCAGCGGGCCGTTGCCCATCGTGTACAGCGTGCAGATGAGGTTGGTGTCGGAGACGACGAGCACGTCCGCGCACTCGGCGGTCGGGCCGACGGTCTTCGTGGTGCCCGAGCCCTTCGGGTCGTACGTGCCCTTGACCAGGTACACGTGCGCCTTGGTGCTCAGCTGGTCGTAGACGCCCGGGGCGGCGAAGGACAGGTCCTGGAAGCCCACGCCCTGGATGTCCAGGTCGGTGCCGGTCGCCTTCGAGTTCGGGGCCGTGTTCGGCGTCACCGTGATGCCGTTGGTGAACGTGAACAGGCTCTTGCCCGTGTAGGTGGTGCCGTTCGTCAGCGTGATCGTGATGTCGAAGCCGGTGCCCGGAGCGTGCGGCGGCGTGACCGCCGTGAAGCTGCTCGAGGTCTGGGCCGTGATGGACATCGGGGTGCCGCCGATCGCGGCGGTCATCGTGCCGAGCGAGCTGGGCAGGTTGGTGCCGGTCACCACGATGGTGGAGCCGCCCTGCGCCGGGCCGGTGGCCGGCAGGACCGACACGATCGCCGGGATGTTGCCGGAGACGTACGTGCTGTAGCCCTGGGCCACGAGGTGGTTGCCGGAGCTCGCGTTGCTCGAGTCGTAGACGCACACCTTGTAGGAGTTCGCGGCGATCGCCGGCACCGTGACCGCGATCTTCGAGGTCGAGATGAACCGGATCGCCGACACGTTCGGCGTGACCGCGCCGCTGGACTGCGGGAACTGGTCACACTGGCCCGGGGCCGTCGTCGTGCTCTGGAACTGCACGAACGTCTGGCCGCTGGTGAAGATCGGGGCGTACGCGGTCAGCGTGATCGAGTTGCCGCCGGCGCTCGAGCCCGTGGCCGCGCTCAGCGCCACGTTGCCGCTCAGGTTGAACGCACCGGATGTCAGCGTCTCGGCCACCAGCGCGTTGCTGGCGTACACGCAGACGTTGAAGTCCGTGCTCATCACCGTCGGCAGCGTCGTCAGATACGGCTGGATCATCGTCGCCGGCATGTTGACCTTCATGGTCCGCGACGACGGCACCTGCACATTGGCCACCGGGACCTGGATCACGCCGCCGGTGATGGTGGACGCGTTCGACGCACTCGGGGCGGAGGCGCTCGGCGGCGTCGCGGCGCAGACGGACCCGGCCGTGGTCTTGGCCTGGAACTGCACCGTGTAGCTCGACGAGTACGGGGTGAAGGCCGCGTTCGCCGTGATCAGGTCGACGTTGTAGCTACCGCCGCTGGCGCCGCTGCTGGGGCTGGCGACGAGCATCGGGTTCACCGTGTAGGCGGCGGTGGCCGTGCTGGCCAGCAGCGCCGTCGTGCCGACCGTGGAACCGTCGTAGACGCAGACGTAGAACCCGACCGGTGCGGTGACGTCGGGCGGCAGGTTGAGCGACGACGGGACTGTGACGTTCAGGTTGTTGCCGCTGACGGCGACCGTCGTGGCCTGCACGATACCCGCGGTGACGGTGCCGGCCGACGAGGCGATGGGCACCGGGGCGTCATACGGGTCGGCACACGCCGTCGCCGAGAACTGCGCGACCGGACCGGTGGCGCCGCTGAACTTGCTCGACGTGGTCGGCGTGAGCGAGATGACGTTGCCGCCGCCACTGGGACCGTGCGCCGGAGTGACCGTCGTGATCGGGTCGGTGGCCGCAAAGCTCGGGGCCGATGTCGCGACCAGACCGGCCGCTACCACGCCCAGGACCACGGCCGCGCGGCCGAGTCGTTTTCTGACTTGCACTTGAGTGTCTCCTCCGTTGCTTGCCACGGTGTGGGAGTGCTCGGTGGGGCGCAGATCCCTGGAGAGGTAGCGCTCAGCATCCGGGACGTCACTCAAAGTAGCAGCGGAGTACCTGAAAGGTTCTCAAAACTGGCAATCCGCGAGATCGGCTCGTATTGCCTGGTAAGCCCGCGAAAAGGGCGCCCCGTGCGGGACGCCCTCGTGGAGCCGGCCGGCGTCAGGCGGGCAGTGTGCCCACGCCGATGGGGCAGGTCATGCCGTTGGGGCCGTGGTTGCAGTAGCCGCCCGGGTTCTTGGAGTCCGAGAGGTACTGCTGGTGGTAGTCCTCGGCGTAGTAGAACGGGCCGGCGGGCTTGATCTCGGTGGTGATGTCGCCTTGGCCGGCCTTGCGGACCACCGGGGCGAACGCCTCGCGGGAGGACTCGGCCACGGTGGCCTGGGCCGAGGTTGTGGTGTAGATCGCCGAGCGGTACTGCGTGCCGACGTCATTGCCCTGGCGCATGCCCTGGGTCGGGTCGTGGTTCTCCCAGAACGCCTTCAGCAGTGTCTCGTATGACACGCGGGCCGGGTCGTAGACGACCTGGACGGCCTCGGTGTGGCCGGTGTGGCCGGAGCACGTCTCCTCGTACGTCGGGTTCTTCGTGAAGCCGCCCTGGTAGCCCACGGCGGTCGAGTAGACGCCGGGGATCGGCCAGAAGATGCGCTCCGCGCCCCAGAAGCAGCCCATGCCGAAGTAGGCGACCTCGAGGCCGGTGGGCCAGGGGCCGCGCAGCGGGGTGCCGAGGACGGTGTGCTTCGCGGCTACGGGCATCTCGGTGTCGCGCCCGGGGGTGGCCGACTCGGCGGTCGGCAGGTCAAGCTGCTTGGTGTACCGCAGGAACACGATCCGCTCCTTAAACTTGATGCTTCTGGGCTCAAGTTTGCCGCGCGATCCGGGAAAAACCCGGCTGGAAGCCTTATGAGCTCATTACGGCGGCAACCTTCTCCGCGTAGGACAACGCTTCCTCGTCGGACGCGTATTTCGTGCGCGGCCAGAAGAAGCCCTTGAGCCCGTCGCCCTTCGTTCGCGGTACCACATGGGTATGCAGGTGAGCGACGCTCTGTGAGACCCGGTTGTTGATGGCGATGAACGTGCCGCCCGCCGACAGTCCGATCTCCACGGCCGCCGCCAGCTTCTGCACAAACCCGAAATAAAGCGCTATGTCCGACTCGGGCAGATCAACCAACGTCACCACGTGCGTGCGCGGAACAACGAGCACATGGCCCTTGAACACGGGGCGGATGTCGAGGAAGGCGGCCGCGAAATCCGTGGAGGCCACCAGGAACCCGGGCGCGGCGCCCGACGCGATCGAGCAGAACAGGCAGTCCGACACGATGGCCAGACTATCCAAGACTAGGGTCGTTGAAATGACCCACGGCTTCGATACTCTCGCGATCCACGCCGGCCAGGAGCCGGACCCGGTCACCGGCGCGGTCGTGCTGCCGATCTTCCAGACCAGCACCTATGCCCAGGACGCCGTCGGAAGCCCGCGGCTGGGGTACGAATACAGCCGCACCACCAACCCGACGCGCGACTCGCTGCAGGAGTGCCTGGCCGCGCTCGAGGGCGGCCGCCGGGCCCTGACGTTCGCCTCCGGCCTCGCCGCCGAGGACACGCTGCTGCGCACGGTCTGCAAGCCCGGCGACCACGTGATCATTCCCGACGACGCCTACGGCGGCACGTTCCGGCTGTTCTCAAAGGTCGCCGAGCGCTGGGGCCTCAACTGGACGGCCGCGTCGATCCACAGCGTCGACTCGGTCCGGGCCGCGATGACCGACAAGACCCGGATCGTGTGGGTGGAGACGCCGACCAACCCGCTGCTCGGCATCGCCGACATCGCCGCCCTGGCCCAGGCCGCCCACGACCGCGGCGCGCTGCTGGTGGTCGACAACACGTTCGCCTCGCCATACCTGCAGCAGCCCCTGCATCTGGGCGCGGACATCGTGGTGCACTCGACGACGAAGTACCTCGGCGGGCACTCCGACGTCGTGGGCGGCGCGCTCATCGGCACCGACGAGGCGCTCCTGGGCGAGCTCGCCTTCCACCAGAACGCGATGGGCGCGATCAACGGGCCGTTCGACGCCTGGCTCACGCTGCGCGGGATCAAGACGCTCGGCGTGCGGATGGACCGCCACTGCGACAACGCCGAGAAGGTCGTCGAGTTCCTGTCCAGGAACAAGGCGATAACCCAGGTGTTGTACCCGGGCTTGCCCGACCACCCCGGGCACGAGACGGCGGCCAAGCAGATGCGTCGCTTCGGTGGGATGGTCAGCTTCCGCGCGCAGAGCGAGGAGCACGCGGTCGCCATCTGCGACCGGGCCAAGCTGTTCGTGCTGGGGGAGTCCCTCGGCGGCGTCGAGTCGCTGATCGAGCACCCCGGACGGATGACCCACGCGAGCGCGGCCGGCTCGCCGCTGGAGGTCCCGGGCGATCTCGTCCGGTTGTCTGTCGGAATCGAGACGATCGACGATCTTCTGGCCGATCTGGAGCAAGCCCTCGCTCGTTGACACACTAAGACCGCACCGTCGTCGGGTCCGGAAAGGTGTCAACCGATGCTGCACCGCTCCACCGCCTGGGTCGGCGCGACGGCCAGGGAGATCGCCCGCGCGGTGCGCCGCGGCGACACCTCGGCGACCGCCGTCGTGGCCGACCACCTCGACTCGATCCGAGCCTATGACCGGATCGTCGGCGCATTCCGGGAGGTGCGCGGCGGGGCCGCGATCGCCGAGGCGGAGATCGTCGACGACCAGCCGGACCTGGCCAACCTGGCGCTCGCCGGGGTGCCGGTCGCGGTGAAGGAGAACGTCGCGGTCACCGGGCTGCCGACGTGGAACGGCTCGGCCGCCGCGCGCCGTCCGGTGGCCGACCGCGACCACGAGGTGGTCCGGCGGCTGCGCGGGGCCGGCGCGGTCGTGGTCGGCGTGACCCGGATGCCGGAGCTCGGCCTCTGGGGCACGACCGACGACGCGGAGACCATCACCCGCAACCCGTGGCGGACCGACCGCACGCCCGGCGGCTCCTCCGGCGGCTCGGCGGCGGCGGTCGCGGCCGGGCTGGTGCCGATCGCGCACGGCAACGACGGGCTCGGCTCGATCCGCATCCCGGCCGCCTGCTGCGGCATCGTGGGCCTGAAGCCGGGCCGGGGCGCGGTGCCGGCCGGCCTCGGCTCCAACGACTGGTACGGGCTGGCCGAGAACGGCATCCTGGCCACCACCGTCGCCGACGCACACCTGGGCTACGCCGTGCTCTCCGGCCGCACCCCCAACGCGCTGACGGAGCCGAGCGGGCTGCGGGTCGCCGTGTCGCTGCGCAGCCCCGTCACCGGCGTGTTCCCGGATGCCGGCGCGAAAAAGGGCGTCTCGGATTTTGTACGGCTCGTCCTCGCCCAAGGCCACGGCGCCGTCCGAGCCGACCCGGTGTATCCACCCGCGCTGGCCGCCCGGGGCCTCGCCACCTGGTTCGCCGCGGCCGCCGCCGACGCCGCCGACCTGGACCGGGCCGCCCTCCAGCCGCGCAGCCGCCGCCACATCGCCCTCGGCGAGAAGGCCCTGCGCCGGGGCCTCGTCCGCGACGCCGACCGGGCCGCCTGGCGGGAACGCTGCCGGCACTGGTTCAGCGACGGCGGCTATGACGTGCTCGTCACCCCGGCCCTGGCCTCCGCCCCGCTGCCCGCGGACCGCTGGTCGGCCCGCTCCTGGTCGGCGAACATGACGGCCAACACCAGGTATGCGCCCTATGCGGCGCCGTGGAACATCGCCGGCTTCCCCGCCCTGGTGATCCCGGTCGGGGTGCGCGCCGACGGGCTGCCGGCCGCGGTGCAGCTGGTCGGGCCGCCCGGCTCCGAGCTGCTGCTGCTCGCCCTGGCCGGGCAGGTGGAGCAGGCCGCGCCGTGGCGGCGGCACGCGCCGGGCTGGCCCCGGATGGCGGCCGCGCGCTCGTGATCCGGGGGATCTCGGCGTGGGCGACCGCGGCCATGGTGTGCGTCGCGGCCGCGGCATTGACGAATCTCGCCGCCGCGTTCCTGCCGATTGTGGACCTGCGGGCAGTACACCATCCGGGTCCGGCGACAACCGGTCTCGCTTCGGCCTTGCGCGTGGTGGCGGCGCTTGTGCTCTTCGGGTTTGTCCTCGGCTTCGCGGTGGCCTGGGGCGGCTGGTCCCGGCGGGCCCGCGGCAACCTGCTGGGGTTCGGGGTGCGGTCGCGGCGGGTCGTGGACAGCGTCGGCCGGGCGCCCGAGGTCCGGCGGCGGATGCGGGTCCTGACGTGGCTGCTGTGGAGCACCGTGCTGGCGGCCGTTGTCACGCGGCTGCTGGCCTGGTCGGCCGGGCGGTCCACGGCCGGCGAGATCGGCGAAGTGCGTGCGCAGGCCTGGGCCGGGCAGCCGGTCGACGACGCCCTCGCCGCGCACCTCTTCGGGCGGGAACTGGTGCTGGGGCTGCCGGCGGCCGTGCTGTTCGTGCTGGCCGCCGCGCTGACGATGGTGTTCGTCGGGCGGGTCACGAGCGCGCAGTACGGGCGGGTGGCCCGGCTGCGGGCCCGCGAGCTAGCCGGTGCCTTCGGCTCGTAGGTGGCGGCGCTGGACCTGGCGGCGCTCGCGCAGGACGGACTGCAGGCCGTCCGGGGAGAGCGGCGGGTAGAACAGGTAGCCCTGGGCGGCGGTGCAGCCCAGTTCGGCCAGGCGGGTTCGCTGGTCCGGGTTTTCCACACCCTCGGCGACCACGCGCAGGCCGATCCGCCTCGCCAGGTCGACCGTTGTCTGGACGATCGCGGCGGCCTTCGGGGAGTCGAGCATCTGCGCCACGAACTCGCGGTCGATTTTGACCTCTTGGACCGGGAGCCTCGTCAGGACCGTGAACGCCGAATAGCCCGTGCCGAAGTCGTCCACCGCCAGCTGCACACCCAGGCGGCGGATCCGCGACAGGACGTCGTCGATGACACCGGAGTTGGACAGCATCACCGTCTCGGTGATTTCGAGAACCAGGAGCTCGGCCGGGAAGCGGTGGCGGGTCAGGAGGTCCTTGATGGTCTCGGGGAGCTGGCGTTCGGCCAGGCTGCGGGCCGAGATGTTGACCGACACCGGCACCGCCAGACCGGCCCGGCGCCAGCCTGAGGCCAGGAAGATGGCCCGCTCCAGCACCCAGTGGGTCAGCGGGGCGATCAGCTCGCTCGCCTCGACGGCGGGCAGGAACTGGGCCGGCAGGAGGCGGCCGCGGCGCGGGTGGCGCCAGCGGACCAGGGCCTCGACGCTGGTGACGGGGGCGGCGCCGGTCAGGGCGATCGCCGGCTGCAGGTCCAGGGTCAGCTGCTCGTCGCCGGCCGTCGTGGCGTTGAGGGCCTCGCGGAGCTCGGCCAGCAGGGCCAGGCGGTCGGTGCTGGCGTCGTCGCGGGCCGGGTCGTACCAGGCGACCGGCTGGCCGCCGTCCTTCGCCTGATACATGGCGATGTCGGCGCGGCGAAGGAGCTCGGTCAGGTCGGCCGAGCCGGCGGCGGCGACCACGACGCCGATCGAGGTCTCCTTCGACAGCGCCACCCCGTCGATCTCCATCGGGGCGGCGATCTGCGCGCCGAGGCGGCGGGCCCGCTCGACGGCGGCGGCCAGGGCCAGGTCGTCGGCGCCGGCGCCCAGGTCGGTGATGAGGACGGCGAACTCGTCGCCGCCGAGGCGGGCGTGGACGTCGCCGGGCGCGCCGGCCGCCTGGACGCGGCGGGCGATGACCTTCAGGACCTCGTCGCCGGCGGTGTGGCCGAGCGCGTTGTTGACCTCTTTGAAGTCGTTGACGTCGAGCAGGAGCAGGGCCACCGGGTCGCTCTGGGGGCGGGCCGCCAGCTGGACGTTGCCCCGGGCCAGCAGTGCGGCCCGGTTGAACAGGCCGGTCAGCGGGTCGCGGACGGCGTCGTAGGTGGTGCGCTCGCTCATCGCGCGCAGCTCGCCATGGGTGATGGCGTCGTGCAGCGCGGCGGCCAGGGCGTCGCCGAACGTGGCCAGCATCAGGCGGTCGCGGGGGCGCTGCGGCTCCGGTCCGGCCAGGTGCAGCTCGCCGACCGCCACCGTGCCGACGGTCAACGTGCGGCTGCTGTAGGGCCCCGGCGGCAGGTCCCCGTGGGTACGCCCGCCGGCCAGCACGATCCGCGCGGCCGGGACGTGGAACAGGCGGACCGCGCCGGTGATGCCGGCCCGGGCGGCGTCGCGCTCGTCCAGGCGGTTGAGGTCGCGGGCCACGTCGGCGAACTCGGCCCAGGTGCGGCGCTCGTCGTCCTCGCCGATGCGGTTGGCGTAGAACTGGTGCATCAGCCAGAGCACCGGCGGCAGCAGCAGGAGCAGGAAGCCGCTGGTGGCGCAGGCCCACACGACGACCAGGCCGACGGTGACGTTGCCGACGAGCATCAGCGGGGAGCTGGTGACCATCGTGGTGACGCTGGCCCGCAGGTCGCCGCCGGCGGCCACGATGCGCAGGACGACCAGGGCGAACGTGGCCACGAAGTAGACGGCCGCGGCGACGCACAGCGCCACGATGAAGCGCGGCGGCAGCCCGGTCCGGTCAGCGCCGTTGCCCCAGATGAGGATCATGACCAGGGTGGCCAGGCCGGCGCCGGCGGTCAGCGCGGCGACACCGTAGATGCTCTCGCGGACCGGGCGGGCGCGGCTGGCGCGGGCGTCGAACACGTGCAGGGCGGCGTGGGCGGCGGCGAAGCCGATGAGCGCGATCGGCGGGACCATCTCCGGTGGCAGGAAGGCCAGCAGCACCACGACCGCGGCTTCGCCCCAGGCCAGCCGGGCCAGGCCGCCACCGGCGCGGACCCGCAGCCGGGCCAGCTGGGAGACCATCGCGACGGCGGCGCCGGTGAGCACGGCCGTCGGCACCGCGGGCAGTCCGTCGATACTGAACCGATTCAATGCGGCCGCGACGGTACCCTCGGGCAGGCTCGAAGCGGCCATGAGCGCGGCCGTGACGATCAGGCCGGCGACCGTGACCATGAGGACGACCAGCCGGGACGGCAGCTCGCGGTGGGCACGCGCCAAGGCGATCACCACGTGCCCCCTTCCCTGCCCCCAGGGGTGCGCGCATGGCGAAATCGAACGCGCACCTCGTGAAGGCTAAGCCACACGGGATTGGGACAACAGTGGCCAGCGATGCGTTTCTAACTCAGATCAACGTGTCCGACTACTCAGACGGAGGAGCGCCGTCCTTGTTGGCGACATCCTTGGGGGCGTCGGGGTCGGGGAACTCGGCCGGCAGGCGGCGGATCCGCATGGTCATGTTGCGGATCAGGAACACCGTCGCGATGCCCAGGAGCACGATGATGAGCAGCCCCATGGGGCCGGCCAGGCCCCCGGAGCGGGTGTCGCCGAAGTTGTTCTCGGCCAGAACGTCCAACGCGCTCATACGCCTACCTTACGCCCGCGAAGAGATCATCTTCCGGCGTGGTGGTGTCGACGAAGGATTTGACCAGCTCGAAGTCCTCGGTGGGCCAGAGCTTCTGCTGCAGGTCGAGCGGCACCCCGAACCAGAACCCGTCCGGATCGACCTGCGTCGCGTGCGCGCGCAGCGCGTCGTCGCGGGCCTCGAAGAAGTCGCCGCACGGCACCTTGGTGGTGACGCGCTTGTCCGGGTCGGGCCACTCCTGGCCGTCGTCCTGCCCGGCCCGGGCCTCGCGGCGCTCCTGCATCTCCTTGAGCCACTCGGTATACGGCGACTCGCCGGTCAGCTCCAGCATGGCCTCGTGGAACATGGTCATCCGCTTCATCGACCAGCCCATGTTGTAGTACAGCTTCAGCGGCTGCCAGGGCGCGCCGGCCTCCGGATAGCGCTCCGGGTCGGCGGCGGCGTCGAAGGCGACCATGCTGATCTTGTGCGTCATGACGTGGTCGGGGTGCGGGTAGCCGCCGTTCTCGTCATAGGTCGTGATGACGTGCGGCTTGAACTCGCGGATGAGCTTGACCAGCGGCTCGGCGGCGACCTCGGGGTCCATGAGGCCGAAGCAGCCCTCGGGCAGCGGCGGCAGCGGGTCGCCCTCGGGCAGGCCGGAGTCGACGAAGCCCAGCCAGGCCTGGCGGACGCCGAGGATCTCGCGGGCCCGGTCCATCTCGGCCCGGCGGATCTCGGCGATGTTCTCCCAGACCTCCGGCCGGTCGAGCTTCGGGTTGAGCACGCTGCCGCGCTCACCCCCGGTGCAGGTCACGACCAGGACGTCGACCCCCTCGGCCGAGTACATCGCCATGGCGGCCGCACCCTTGCTCGACTCGTCGTCAGGATGGGCGTGCACCGCCATCAACCGCAACTGCTCGGTCACGAGCTTTTCCCCTCCAGAGAGACCCACCGCGAAGCGGCGGAACGTAACGACCCTATTGTGGTCGGTACCTCTGACAAAAAACGACGAGGACGCACTCCCGTGACCGCTGCGAACGAGACGCACGCCACAAACAAATACCCGCCGGGGCGCTACGGGCGCCGCCGGGAGCCGCAGCCGCGCCGCCGCGTTCTGACGATTGTCCTCGCCGCCGTCGTGGCCGTGGCCGGGCTGGCGATCGCCTGGCAGCTCTACACGCAGTACGGTCCGCAGGACTACGAGCCGCAGGTCCAGCGCTTCTACAACGTCACCGACGACGGGATCACCGTCGACTTCGTGGTGCGCAAGGCCGCCGACCAGCGGGCGACCTGCAGCGTCCGGGCCCGCTCGGCCGCGGGCGAGGAGGTCGGGCTGGCTCAGGTCGACGTGCCGGACGGGGCCGAGGCGTACGTCACATATCGGCTCGCAACGAGTGACCGTCCGGTCACTGTCGAGGTCCCGGCCTGCGGGCCCGTGCACAAATAGACAAACGCGCCCCCAAATTGAAGTGGCCGCGGTGATGCGGGTCACTGGTACTTTGGTGGTTTGACCGGCGTGCCCGTAAGGAGATCTTCAGTGTCGACCACCGACGACAACCAGGCCACCACCTGGCTGTCGCAGGACGCCTATGACCGGTTGCAGGCCGAGCTTGACGAGCACATCGCCAACCGCCCGGCGATCGCCGCCGAGATCAACGCCCGCCGTGAAGAGGGCGACCTGCGCGAGAACGGCGGCTACCACGCCGCCCGCGAGGAACAGGGCAAGGCCGAGGGCCGGATCTTGTACCTCAAGGAGTTCCTCCGCAAGGCGGTCGTCGGTGACGCGCCCAACTCCGACGCGGTGGCGCCCGGCATGGTCGTCACGATCCAGTTCGACGACGACGAGGACGACACCGAGAAGTTCCTCCTCGGCTCGCGGGAGATCGCCGCGACGACCGACCTGACCGTCTACAGCCCCGAGTCCGCGCTGGGCAAGGCGATCCTCGGCGCGAAACGCGGCGACACCGTCACCTACACGGCCCCGAGCGGCGCCGCGATCAAGGTGAAGATCGTCGCCTTCGAGCCCTTCGGCGGCTGATCTCTCCTTCGGGCCTCTTCGGCGCTGATCTCGCCTTCGAGCCCTTCGGTGGCATCTCGCCCTTCGAGCCCTTCGGCGGCTGATCTCGCCCTCGAGCCTTTCGGCGGGTGACGCCGGAGGGGCAAAAGCCGGAAACAACAGCAGAAGCAGGGGATTCCGAGGCCGCTTCGCTCCCGCCCCGGGCAGGGGGCTCCGCGCCCCCTGCACCCCTGCGACGGTGCCCGGCACCCGAATGAGTGCCCGGTTGCCACTTGAAATTCCGAAGCGTCACACGCCGAACGTGACCGTATAACCGGCTGAGCGCAGCGCGTTCACGAGCCGGTCGGAGTGCTCGGAACCCCGCGTCTCCACAGACAGACCAAGCTCAACCTCGCCCAACTGGAGACGCGGGTCCTGACGCCGATGGGCGACGTCGACGACGTTGGCCCCCATCTCCGCGATGTACGACAGCAGCTTCGCCAAGTGCCCGGGCCGATCCCCGCACCGCACGGTGAACGTCAGGTATCGCCCGGCCGCGGCCAGCCCGTGCTCGATCACCCGCACCATGAGCATCGGGTCGATGTTGCCGCCGGAGAGCACCGCCACCGCCGGCGTCTCCACCTGCACCGCCCCGGCGAGCAGGGCCGCGACGCCGACGATCCCGGCCGGCTCGACGACCATCTTCCCGCGCTCCAGCAGCATGAGCAGCGCCCGGGAGATGTCCTCCTCGCTCACCGTCACGACCTCGTCGACGAGCTTCGCCACGTGCGCGAACGTGATGTCACCGGGCCGCCCGACCGCGATGCCGTCGGCGATCGTCCCGAAGCGTTCCAGCCGCACCGGCTTACCTTGGGCCAGCGACTTCGGAAACGCGGCGGCCCCGGCCGCCTGGACCCCGATGACCCGTACGTCCGGCCGCAGCGTCTTGATCGCCACGGCCAGCCCGGAGATCAGCCCACCACCCCCGGCCCCGGTGATCACGGTCTTGACCTCGGGCACCTGCTCGAGGATCTCCAGCCCCACGGTCCCCTGCCCGGCGATCACGTCGGGGTGGTCGAACGGGTGGATGAGCACGGCCCCGGTACGCTCCGCGAACTCTTGCGCGGCGACCAGGGCTTCGTCGACGGTCGACCCGGCAAACTCCACGGCCGCGCCGTAGCCCCGGGTCGCCGCGATCTTCGGCAGCGGCGCACCGATCGGCATGTAGACGGTGCTGCTGATCCCGAGCAGGCTGGCGGCTAGGGCGACCCCTTGGGCGTGGTTGCCGGCCGAGGCGGCCACCACCCCGCGCCCGCGCTCATCAGCGGAGAGCCGGGACAGCCGCACGTAGGCGCCGCGAACTTTGAACGACCCCGCGCGCTGCAGGTTTTCGCACTTGAGCCACGTGGGCCCGCCGAGCTTGGCGGTCAGGGGCCGGGACGGTTCGACCGGCGTCAGGCGGGTCACGCCGGCCAGCAGTTCCCGGGCCGCTTCGATCTCGGCGAGGGTGACGAGATCCGATGCAACGGTCATGCCCTGATCGTGCCACCACTCAACCCCACCGGACCGAGCAGGACACCCGCGAACCGCCACGCGACCAGCCGTCAAGCCCACACACAGCCACCCCAACGACCGCGACCCCGCCGCCCCTCCTCTCCTTAATTGAGACACTCTATTGGAATGGAGCATTCCGTTCTGATAGAGTGAAGCCATGACATCGACCTGGCAGGTCCTGAAAGAAGCTCACCGAGCCCTCCGCACCGTCACCGCCCCCCTCCAACCCAAGGACTCAGCACGCTCAACCCCATGCAGCCAGTGGAACGTCGCGCAGGTCCTCCAGCACGCAGCCGGCGACCAACTCGGCTACGCCGCCGCGATCACCGGAACCGGCGGCCCAACCTTCGACCCGTTCGCCCCGACGGGCGACCTCCCCGCCGGCTTCGTGGAGGAGGCCCTAAAGACGGCGGAGGCAGCCTGGTCAACCGTCCCGCACGACGCCCAGTCAGTCCCAACCCCGCTCCCGCAGGGCGAGCTCTCCCCTTGGCTGGCCGCCGGAGCATGCGCCTTGGACGCCGCGGTCCACGCCTGGGACATCGCCCGCGCAACCAACCAGCCTTCCCCGCTGACCGACGCCCTCTCCGCCGACCTCCTCAAGGTCGCCCAAGAACTAGTCGAACCACTACGAGCCTGGGGCGCCTACGCCGCAGTACTCCCACCCACCCCAACCGACACCCCCACCGAAACCCTGCTCCGCTACCTGGGCCGCAACCCCCACTGGACCCCGTCCGCCTGACAACCCAGGGGGCTCAACTCGCTCCCCAAGCCCAACCACCCAGACCAGCCGGACCAACCAGAGCAAAGCTCAAGCCGCCACATCCCCAACGCCCCCACACAGCACCGCGACTACGGCACCAGCGCCCACAGCACCAGCGACCCGTAGCACCACCAGGACGAGACGGCACGGTCCAAACCGAGGCGGAACGCTCGCCAACCCGCCAGACAGCGCCAAAGCGATCGGGTCACGACGCCAAACAAGCCCAGACACGCCCCCGGCACCAACAGAACCCAAGGCCGCGACGCTCATGCCAAGGCACATACGCCGCACCCACGCCGGCCCACACCAGAGTGATGGTCATAGCCTCGGCAGCCCCGGGACACCAAGGACGACACCAACAACGACCGCGGCGGCGATGACCAAACGGTAAGCATTCTGGCCACGACCTCCGCCGCGCTTAGGTCCTCAACGAGCTGTACGCGCAGCGGGGCGTGCGGCTGGACCCGGAGCACCACGCGGCGCGGTACCGCCCTGGTCGTTCATCATGGCGTTCTCCGCCTCCCGCACCGCCTTCACGCTCCAAATTCCACGCATTGGGTTTCGCGCGTCGCACTTCTCGCGTCGGACCTCGCGCTTCGTGCGTGTGCTCACGCGTCGGGCGTCGGGCTTCGCGCGTCGGGCTCCGCGCGTCGGACTTCGCGTGTCGGGCTCCGCGCTTCGTGCGTGTGCTCACGCGTCGGGCGTCGGGCTTCGCGCGTCGGGCTCCGCGCGTCGGACTTCGCGCTTTGCGGGAAGCTGCACCGAGGTGATGGTCACGGCGACAGTAGGCCCCAGGACGC
Source organism: Dactylosporangium sp. NPDC051541 (assembly GCF_044454505.1). Classification (NCBI taxonomy): domain Bacteria; kingdom Bacillati; phylum Actinomycetota; class Actinomycetes; order Micromonosporales; family Micromonosporaceae; genus Dactylosporangium; species Dactylosporangium sp. NPDC051541. Next base: position 141,362 of record NZ_JBITDU010000015.1, on the reverse strand, counting down.
GACCCACGGCACCAGCAGGACGGCGGCGGCGACGGCCACGCCGAGGCGTACGCGGCTGCGCTCGGGCCGGCCGTTGCGCCACCATGAGACGGCCGCGGTGATGCCCGCCGCGGCGGTGGCGACGGTGAGCAGTTCCAGGGCCAGCCAGGGGAGCGGCCGGCCGAGCAGGAGTGGGCCGATTACCTTACCGGCGGTGGCGAGCAGGAACATCAGGTAGAGCAGCGTGCCCGCAACAACCACCGGCCCGGTGACGGCCAGGGTCCGCAGCGGCCACACTGGTCGGATGCGTCCGGTCGCGGTCAGGCTGCTCGCCGCCGCCCTCGATGAAGAGCGGCTCCTGGTGTACCTCACCGAGGTCCGTCGGCGGACGGGGGCCACCAGGAAGCCGGCTAGGAGCAGTACCGTCATGGCGACCAGGGGCCACGGCCGGTGGTACCACGGGGCCGTGACGATCGTTTCCGCCGACGAGTTCGACGCGGGAGTGACGTTCGAGCCGGTCATCTGGCCGGTCTCGATCCAGGTCGTCTCGACGCTGCCGTAGTCGTCCGGCACCTGGGGCTGGCGGTCGAAGCCCTCTGCGGCGGTGACGTGCAGGTTGTGGTTCAGGCCGGGGACGATTCGGGTCTTGTACTGCCCATTCCCGCCCGCCGTCAGCGCCTCCCCGATGATCTTCTGGCTCTGAGCGGGCACGCTGTCGCGGTCGAGTTCGCCCCATTCGGCCAGGACCGGTTGGCGCACTCGGCGCCACTCCGGCGTCGCGTCGAAGTCGTGCTCCGGGAAGAGGCCCGCCGCGATCGCAGCCGGCAGCACGTCCGTGCGCAGCGCACTCGAGGCCGCGGCCGTGACCCCGGCGTGGCGGAGGTACTCGTTGTAGCCCCACGCGGTCTGAGCGTCGGGGGTGGTGCCCACGCCGCCCACCGTGATCAGGAACTTGACGTCATTTGAGCGGTTCGCGGCGATCGGCGCGACCCAGGCACCCTCGGATAGAGCCCACATCCCCAGGCGCACCGGGTCTACGTCCGGTCGGTCGCGCAGGAGCCGCAGGCCCGCGAGGGCGTCGTCGGCGAGCACCGAGTAGTCCCGGTGGATCAGTGAGTATCCGGTCTTGCGTTTGTCGTAGATCAGCGTGACGACGCCGCGGCGGGCGTATGCCTCCGCCTCCGTGCGCAGGTAGTCGCGGCCGCGGTTACCCGCGCCCTCCAACATGACCATCGCTGGGTGGCGGCCCTGTGCGCCCGGCGGGGTGATCACGGTGCCGTGCAGCTCCACGCCGCCGTCGCCGATGAACGCGACATCGATCCCGCCCCCACCCCCGTTTTCCGCATCCGCCGGACTGATCGGGGCCAGTGCCGCGGCGAGGCCGGCCGCCAGGCCCGTCACCACGCCAAGTGCTCGTCGCATCCGCGCTCTCCATCTCGGTCGGGATTTGGGGACGAGCATGCAGGGGGCGGCGGGTTTGGACCCAGGGTGCTGACACCTGAATTCGACCGGGGTGCAGGCACCCTGGTCGACCGCCGCCCCGCCGCCTACCTTCGATGCGATGAGAAGTCGCGTTTTGGCGCACATCCAGGATGTGCGATCGCTTGCGGTCGGCGCCGCGCTGGGACTGGCCGCGCCGCCGCTCCTGGTGCTGTTCCTGCTGTCGGGGCCGCTGAGCCTCGCCGGCGGGCTGGGCCTGCTGCTGCTGGCCGGTGTAATCCTGTCGGCGCGATGGCTGGCGCAGGTGCAGTATGGCCGGTTCGGGACGAGCCGTTGGAGGACCGTGAACTACTACAAAGATCCGCCGCCGGGATTCGGTCTCGCCTGGCTGCGGATGACCGTGAAGGAACCCCAGACCTGGCGGGATATGGCCTGGTTGCTCGTCCAGTTCCCGCTCGGCCTCAGCTCGTTCGTCGCGGTCGTGGCCGGGTGGCTCTGCGCGATCCAGTTCGTCGCGGCTCCCCTGCTCCTCGTGTTGCTGCCGAAGCCGACCTCGTTCGATCCGGCGGTGTTCGAGCTCACCGGTCGTTCCGGGCTGCTGACCTGGGTGCTCGTGCCGGTCGGCATCGGGCTGGCCCTGGTGCTGCCCAGGGTCGCGCGGCTTCTGGTCCGATGGCAGGCGGTTCTGTCGGTCAACCTGCTGGAGCAGCGACGGCAAAACCTGGAGGCGCGGCTGGAGTGGGTCACGTCGACCCGGACCAGCGCCGTCGACGCCTCGGCGGCGGAGCTGCAGCGCATCGAGCGGGACCTGCACGACGGCGCCCAGGCCCGGCTGATCTCGGTCACGATGAGCCTCGGAATGGCGGAGCACATCATCGACACCAACGTGGACAACGCGAAGGTGCTGCTGGCGGAGGCGCGGGCCGACACCGCGACGGCGCTGACCGAGCTGCGCCACCTGGTGCGCGGCATCCACCCGCCGGTGCTGGCCGACCGCGGCCTGGGCGCGGCGGTCGAGGCGCTTCGGCTGACGAGCCGGGTGCCGGTGGACCTGGACCTGCGGCTGAAGCGACGACTGAAACTGGCGGTGGAGTCCGCGGCCTACTTCGTGATCGCCGAGTCGCTTGTCAACGCCATCAAGCACAGCGGTGCGCGGCGGATCGGCATCAGCGTGGTCGACCGCGGCGAGCGGCTGACGATCGACGTGTCGGACGACGGGCACGGGGGCGCCGACCCATCGCTCGGCACCGGGCTGCAGGGCATCCAGCGGCGGCTGTCGGCGTTCGACGGGGCCCTGGCCGTCTCGAGCCCGCCCGGCGGCCCGACGGTCCTCACGATGGAGCTGTCATGCGGGTCCTGATCGCGGACTGCCGGGCCTGCTGCGGGGCGGGGTAAGTCGGATGCTTGCCGCGTGTGAGGCTGTCGAAGTTGTCGAGTTGGTTGAGGCTGTGCGGAGTGTCGTGTGCTTGCCGCGTTCGGGGTCGTCGAAGTCGTCAAGGTCGTCGGGGTGGTCGAGGCGGTGGGGCTGTCATGCGGGTGTTGATTGCTGAGGATCAGGCTCTGCTGCGGGACGGGATGAGTCGGATGCTTGCGGCGTTTGGGTTTGAGGTTGTTGAGAGCTTGGCATCGGGGGAGGGACTGGCTAAGAAGCTTGTTGCGGTGCGGCCGGATGTTTCGGTTATCGATGTTCGGCTGCCGCCTACGTTCACGCATGAGGGGTTGCGGGCGGCGGTGGCGGCTCGGCAGGTGGTTCCTGGGTTGCCGGTGTTGGTGTTGTCGCAGTATGTGGAGCGGCTGTATGCGCGGGAGTTGTTGTCGGATCGTGCGGGCGGTGTCGGGTACCTGTTGAAGGATCGAGTTGGGGAGGTGCAGCAGTTCGCCGACGCGGTGCGGCAGGTGGCGGGTGGGGGGACCGTTATCGATCCGAATGTGGTCGGGCAGCTGTTCGAGGTTCGCGACGAGCTCGGCGGGCTGACGCCGCGTGAGCATGACGTGCTGCGGCTCATGGCGCTCGGGCGGTCCAACAGCGCCATCGCCGGGGAATTGAATATCACTGAGAAATCGGTCAGCAATTCGATCAACACGGTGTTCGCGAAGCTCGGGCTGCCGGCCGGGTCGCATCAGCAGGATCGGCGGGTGGCGGCGGTGTTGACGTACCTCGATCGGACTTCCGCCAACCCCGCAGGGGAGTAGG
>NZ_JBITDU010000015.1:0-137655 GCF_044454505.1 Dactylosporangium sp. NPDC051541 | reverse complement strand
AGTAGGGCGGCTCATTCGACGTGGTGTTCGTGGAGCTTGGGTTGTTGGCGGGGGTTGTGTCGGCGGGGTCGGTGGGTGGTGGCGGTGTTGACGTACCTCGATCGGACTTCGGCCAACCCCGCGGGGGAGTAGGGCGGCTCATTCGACGTGGTGTTCGTGGAGCTTGGGTTGTTGGCGGGGGTTGTGTCGGCGGGGTCGGTGGGTGGTGGCGGTGTTGACGTATCTCGATTGGACCTCGGCCGACCCGGCTGGGAGTAGGGCGACACACCGCGGTAGTGCGCGGGGATTGGGGGTTTGTTGGCTTAGCGTCACCGAGTGTGAGCAGGCGGGGGATTGCCGGGGTGGTCGGGTTCGCGGTCGCTGCTGTCGGGGCGTTCGTGGTGGTCGATCGGGTCGGGGGGAGCGAGCGGTTCGCTGACCTGCCGGGCGGGGCCGATGTGCGGCTCGTCGGGCGGTTCACACCGCAGCAGGTCCAGCGGCTCGCGGCGCTGCCGGAAGTCGAGGCCCTCGAGTGCGACGACACGCTGTACGACGTCGGGATCGCCACCGGGCGGCTGAACCTGAGTCAGGTGACCGTGCTGACGGCGACCAAGAGTGCGGGGCTGCAGCGGGCCGCGCTTGTGCAAGGGCGGGCGGTTCAGAGTGACGCCGAGCTGCTTGCGGTTGACGGGCGGGGGCTGAGACTCGGGGAGCGGGTCACCCTTACCCGGGGCGGGCGCGGGGTTGCGGGAACGGTGGTCGGGGTGGCCGCGCGGCCTTCCGGGCAGCCGGACGCGGTGGCGCTGCTGCCGGGTGGGGCTATGGCGCGGCTTGGCGGCGTCGACGGGTGTGGCGAAGTGGTGGTGCAGCTCAAGCGGCGTAGTCAGGCCACTGCGTTTCAGCGCTCGGCTAGAGGGGTGCTCAACGGGGCGCCGGGGGTGACGTATGACGAGTCGTTGCGTGGGCACGTTTAGAGGTGTCGGTGCGGCTTGGGCGGCGTGGTTGGGTCGCTGGGGCTCGGCGCTCGGCTAGAGGGGTGCTCAACGGGGCGCCGGGGGTGACGTATGACGAGTCGTTGCGTGGGCATGTCTAGAAGGGAGCGGTCTGGTCGGCCACTGGGAATCAGAGCTTGGCTGAAGGTGAGCCCAACGAGACGGCAGTGGTGAGGTCGGACGAGTCGCTTCATGGGTAATGCCGAACGTGTGGGCGCGTCTCAACGGGGGTGGTGCGGCTTGAAAGGCTGCGATCGCCCACGCGTTGCCACCGGCGGTCGGTGTGCGAGGGCTCCCGTGGTGGCGGACGGCGGCTGTTGGCGTGGGTGCGGGGGCGTGGGCGCGTGCGGGCGTGGGCGTGGTTTCGGGTGCGCGTGCGGGCGTGGGCGTGGGTGCGTTTTACGGGGTGGTGCTGGACCAGGTCATTGACAGGGCGGTCGCGGCTCGTTCGGCTCGGATTTGCATTGCGGTGCCCAGGATCACCGCGCGGTCCTCGACCACCAGCGAGTCGTCCACTGTGTACGTCAGCCTGGTGCTGACGAAGACTGGCGTATTTGGAGGCTCTGGGAGGTAGTGGCGGGAGGCGTTGTCGAGCAGGGCGGGGCTGATGGTTTCGGTGGCCCTGGCTACCGGGATGCCGGCCGCCGACAGCGCGGTGTACAGGGGGGTCGTCTCGAAGTTCACGTCCGACAGGCGCCTGGCGAACTCGGGTGGGACCCAGGAAATCTGGTGGATCGATGGGCGGCCGGCGAAGCTGCGGACCCGCTCCAGGCGTAGTGCGCCCTCGCCGAACGTCGGGGAAGTGGCCGAGCTGGCCGAGATCACCGTCGTCTGGACCTCGAAGCCCTGGTCGCGCAGGTCGTCGGTGAGGCTTCGCAGGGAGCCCAGGCGGTACGCCAGGTGCGGTGGGGAGACGAACGTGCCGCGGCCGGGCTGTTGGACGATCAGGCCCTCGTCGCTCAGCTCCCGCAGGGCCTGGCGGAGGGTCATCAGTGTCACGCCGTATGTGGTGCTGAGGTCGCGCTGGGGCGGGAGGGCTTCGCCCGGGGCGTAGACGCCGGTGCGGATCTTGCCGGCCAGGTCGGCGGCGATGCTGCGGTAGCGTGGTTCGCCGTCGCGGGGCACGGGCTCATCCTCCTGACATCGCCGTCCTCAACGACCGGACGTAGGCGCCGGCCTGGTCGGGGGTGGCGCCGTCCAGGATCCGGCGCATCAGGGCCGCGCCGACCACCACGCCGTCCGCCAAACCGGCCGCCGCGGCCGCCTGCTCCGGTGTCGAGATGCCGAATCCTAGCAATACTGGCAGGTCCGTCCGCTGCTTGAGGCGAGCGGCCAAGGTCGCGGCGGACGCGGACAGTTCGGTGCGTTCGCCGGTGGTGCCCATGACGGTGACGGCGTAGACGAAATGGCGGCTCCGGCTCGCGATCTCGGCCAGGCGGGCGTCGGGCGTCGCCGGCGCGGCCAGCAGGACCAGGTCGATGTGCTCGGCCACCTCCGCGCACTCCTCCAGCGGCAGGTCCGGGACGATGAGCGCGGTGAATCCAGCCTTGCGCAGCCGCGCGCAGAACTCGGGCGCCCCGGCCCGGATGACGAGGTTGGCGTAGGTCGAGGCCACGAGCGGTACCGGCGAAGAAATGGCTTCCAGGTCTGTCAAAATCCGGTCCAGGGTCGCCCCGCGGGCCAGGGCGACGGCCGTGGCCTCCTGGATCGTCGTGCCGTCCAGTGTCGGGTCGGAGAACGGCAGGCCGACCTCGATGTAGTCGGCGCCGGCGGCCGCGAAGGCCGGCAGGTAGGCGGTCCAGTCGGGCGTGATGCCCGCCGTGATGTACGGCATCAGCAGTTTCACAGCGCCCCCTGCAGCGATCCGAGGTCCTTGTCGCCGCGGCCGGACAGGGTCACCAGCACCGTCGAACCGGGCGGGAGCTCGCCGCGCATGATCCAGGCCAGGGCGTGCGCCGACTCCAGCGCGGCGATGATGCCCTCGGTGCGGGCCAGGCGCAGCGCCGCGGCCACCACTTCGTCGTCGGTGACGGTGGTGTAGCGGGCGCGGCCCAGGTCCCGCAGGTGCACGTGCTCCGGCCCGATGCCGGGGTAGTCCAGGCCGGCGGCGATGGAGTGCGCCTCGGCCACCTGGCCGTGGTCGTCCTGCAGGAACATTGAGCGGACTCCATGCAGTACCCCCAAATGGCCTTTGCTCGCACCGGCTCCACCGTCGGCCTCCACGCCGATCAGGCGGGCCGGGGTGTCGACGAAGCCGGCGAACGTCCCGGCCGCGTTGGAGCCGCCACCCACACAGGCGACGACGTAGTCGGGGACCGCGGTGCGCAGCTCGGTGGCACACTGACGGCGGGCCTCGTCACCGATCACCCGTTGAAATTCGCGGACCATCCAGGGGTACGGTGCGGGCCCGAGCACCGAGCCCATGCAGTAATGGGCCGTGTCGGCCGCGCCGACCCAGTGCCGCATCGCCTCGCTGGTCGCGTCTTTCAGCGTCTGCGCGCCGCCGTGCACCGGGACGATCTCGGCGCCGAGCATGCGCATGCGGAAGACGTTGAGCTCCTGGCGCTCGATGTCCTTCGCGCCCATGAACACCGTCGCCCGCAGGCCGAACAGCGCGGCCGCCGTTGCCGTGGCCACGCCGTGCTGGCCCGCGCCGGTTTCGGCGATCAGGCGGGTCCGGCCCATGCGCTTGGCCAGCATCGCCTGGCCGAGCACGTTGTTGATTTTGTGCGAGCCGGTGTGGGTCAGGTCCTCGCGCTTGAGCAGCACGGTGAGGCCGAGCTCGGCGGAGAGGCGCAGGGCGGGGGTGAGCGGGGTCGGGCGGCCGACGTACGTCGCGAGCAGACGGTCGAGCCCGCCCCGGAACGCGGGGTCGGCCCACGCGTCGCGGAACGCCTCCTCGACCTCGCGACACGCCTCGACCAGCGACTCCGGGATGTACCGCCCGCCGTACTCACCGAACCGCCCGGCCGCACCCGGATCGCCCATGAGCGGCCCTGGCACGACGTCCCGGCGCGGACGGATCAGCAGCTCAGGCATGATTGCCTCCTACAGTTCTAGAACTGTTGACTGTTCTAGAACTGTGGCATGAACGGGCGCGGCTGTCCAGACTGTTTCGGTGGCGATCATCGATTACGACGCGCGGGCGGCGGCGGCGTTCGCGGCTGGGCGGCATCTGGCCGACGACGGGCTGGCCGCTTGGCGGGCGCGGGTTGGGCAGTACGTGCCCGATTCGACCAGGCGCTTGCTCGATCTCGGTGCCGGGACGGGTCACTGGGCAGCGGCGTTCCGCCGGTGGTTCGGAGTGAACGTCATCGGCGTCGAGCCGTCCGCGGCCATGCGAGACGCCGCGGGGGACGAGACGCTGCTGGCCGGCGATGCTGGAAATATCCCGTTGAAGTCCGATTTCGTGGATCTGGTCTGGCTCTCCACCGTCGTCCACCACATCCCCGACCTGCCGGCGGCGGCCGCCGAGATCCGCCGCGTCCTGCGCCCCGGCGGCCTCGTGCTGATCCGCTCGGCCTTCGCGGGCCGCCTCGACGGCATCTCGCTCTTCCGCTACTTCCCGGAGGCCGCGGCCGCCCTCGACGCCCGATACCCCTCGGCGGCGAATGTTTCGGCTTCCTTCGGTACCAATGGATTCACGACAATCGCCCTGGAACCCGTGCCGCAGGTGACCGCACCGACGCTCGGCGCCCTCCTGGAAACCTTCGACCGGGCCGCGCACACGCCCCTGATGCTGATCGACGACGACGCCTATGCGCGCGGTTTGGCCCGGCTGCGCGCCGCCGACCCGGCTCAGCCCGTCATCGACGCGCTCGACCTGCTCGTGCTGCGGGCCTCGTGAAACTCGACCTGCTCGTGCTGCGGGCCTCGTGAAAGGAGCAGCAGCAGGCCCCCGACGCCCAGCGCGGTGACGGCCGACATCGGCGTCACGTCCAGCACGACGAGCTTGGCGGTCCGCCCGGCCAGAATCCCGCCGAACCCGACCGCCGACAGCCCCAGCACCCCGAGCGTGCACAGCACGGCACCACCGATCGCGGCGACCGTACCCGGCCGCTTGGGGCCGCCGATCGAAGCCCGCCGCGGCCGATCGGCCCACCGCAATGCCACGACGACGGCCGCGGTCGGCAACGCCAGCAACGCGATCCACAGTGGACGGAGTAGCCACCACGCGGCCGAGCCGACCGGCGGGCCGGCGACGCCGAGCGCGAGCAGCACCCCGAGCACCACGAACAGGACCGTGAGGTGCCACAGGAACGCGGTCATCGCCGCCCCGTTGGCCCGGACCACCGCCGCCCACACCCGCGGCCGCTCCAGCCAGCGGGTGGCCGGCCCGCGCAGCAGCAGGACCAGCCCGACCAGCCAGAGGGCGTGGGCGAGCAGCGCGAGAGTCGGCGGCGACATGTTCGACACGCGGGCGCCGGGCAGGCCGACCATCGACACCGGATAGGGCCCCGCGGCCGTCAGCGCGACGGTGCCGGCCAGCCCCGCCCCGGCCAGAATCTACGCCGACCGGTGCCCCAGCCGGGCGTCGGCATGAAGAAACCCCAGCTGGTGTACTGCCAGCCAGACGAACGCGACATTGAGGTACGCGACCATCGGCGTCTGCGCCGCGAACCGCAGCCCGTCGACGAGCGCCGCGGCCAGCCCGAACCCGGCCGGCACGAGCCACGCCCGGCCCGCGAGCGCGCGGTGCAGCCGGTGCAGGGGCGGGGCCAGGGCGACGATCCCGAGGTACACCCCCAGGAACCACAACGGCTGCGCCACCGTCCGCAGCGCCAGCCGCAGCAGACCGCGATCATGCCCGGTCGCCTCCAGCGCCAGCGCGGCCGCGAGCCAGCACACCACGAAGACCGCCGTGGGCCGCAGGAGTCGACCGGCCCGCGACCGTACAAAATCCGCGTAACCACCACCGCGCCGTCGCACCGAATCCAGCGCGGCAGCGTGCGAAAACCCGCCGACCAGGAAGAACACCGGCATCACCTGGAGCACCCAGGTCACCATCGGCAGCCCAGGCAGCAGGGCCAGCGCGTTGGTCGCCCGGACCCCGGTGGCGGTGGGCTCGACGACGACCATCAGCCAATGCCCGACGATCACAACGCCGAGCGAGACCACGCGCAGCAGGTCGACATAGCGGTTTCGCATGCCTTTGAGCGTGCGGGCCGGGCGGGGTCGCGCTCATCCGTACATGTACTCATCCGGTCTGGGTAGTTCGGTTCAGGAAGGACGGCCGGCGAGCGCGGCGGGGACGTGGCTCCCCTCCTCGATCCAGCGCCGGCTCGTGGGGCAGATCCACTCGGCCACCTGGAGCGAGGTTCGATACAGGCCGTCCAGCGGGCGATTGAACATCGGTTCGTGGTGGGCCATCCGGTTGCGTGCCTCGTGCAACACGGTGATCGCCTGGTAGACGGTGGCTCGCCGCTGCCGTGCAAACGCCTTGTGCAGGCATGGAACCCAGAGCCCGCGGTCGTATTGGCGGGCGAGGAGGAATCGCCAGAAACCCAGATTGAGCTCCGCGACAACGCGCCCGGCCGACTCTGCCCGCCCATCCCGTGTGGCCCGGGCCCTTGCTTTGACGATGTCGTTGAGGGCCTCGACGGACAGCACGCCACCCGGGTCGAGGAACCAGCGGCGTTCGCCGAACGCACTGGCCGACCATGCCTCGAGCTCGTCGTGCAGGGCGTTGCGCAACAGCACCTCGACGTGCCCGATGGTCGCCGCCAGCGCGGCCGAGACTTCCGCGTTCCACCGGTAGAGCGCCAGTGCCGCTCGCAGGTCACCACCCCGCGCGCCCCGGTATGGACCGAGGCGTTCGGGTGAGAGGCGCTGTTCGAGCACCACCAGGTCTGCTACCTGCACGCCCTGCTCCCGCTCGTCGTGAAAGTCCGCTATAGTTCGTTTCGAAGACCCCGGTCCGCCTCTGCCCGCGAGGGCAAGCCGCCGGGGTTTTGTCCTTTCCGGATGCTCATCAATATGGGCCCTATGGCCACACTGTGTCAACCCGGGTCGATGGCGCTTTGGATGGGTAGCCTGACTCGCATGGCCAACCGTCTCGCCGGGGCGACCTCGCCCTACCTGCAGCAGCACAAGGACAACCCGGTCGACTGGTGGCAGTGGTCGCCGGAGGCGTTCGAGGAGGCGCGGCGGCGGGACGTGCCGGTGCTGATCTCGGTCGGCTATGCGGCGTGTCACTGGTGTCACGTCATGGCCCACGAGTCGTTCGAGCACGAAGGAGTCGCGGGGGTCGTCAACACGCTCACCGTGCCGATCAAGGTCGACCGGGAGGAGCGGCCCGACGTCGACGCCGTGTACATGACCGCCACGCAGGCCATGACCGGGCAGGGCGGCTGGCCGATGACGGTGTTCGCGACGCCCGACGGCGAGCCGTTCTACTGCGGGACCTACTTCCCGCGGGACGCGTTCGTGCGCCTGGTCGAGGCGGTCGCGGCGGCCTGGCGCGATCAGCGCGACGCGGTGCTGCAGCAAAGCTCGGCCGTGGTGGACGCGGTGCGCAAGGTCGCCGAGCGTCCCCCATCAAACCCCATGGATGATTTGGTACTGCAACGAGCCGCCGCCACCCTCATGAAGTCCTACGACGCCGAGCACGGCGGCTTCGGCGGGGCGCCCAAGTTCCCGCCGCACATGGCGCTGCTGTTCCTGCTGCGGCACTACCAGCGCACGCGCGACGAGGCCATCCTCGAAGCGGTGGGGCACACGTGCGAGCGGATGGCCCGCGGCGGCATGTACGACCAGCTCGCCGGCGGCTTCGCCCGATACGCCGTCGACGGCACCTGGACCGTGCCCCACTTCGAGAAGATGCTCTACGACAACGCGATGCTCCTGCGCGTGTACACGCACCTCGACCGGATCGCCGGCAGCGGCACCGGCCGCCGGGTGGCCCGGGAGATCGTGGCGTTCCTCGGCCAGGAGCTGCACGACGGGCACGGCTTCATCTCCGCGCTCGACGCCGACGCCGACGGCGAGGAGGGCCTCACGTACGTGTGGACGCCCGCCCAGCTCGACGAGGTCCTCGGCGAGATCGACGGGACGTGGGCGCGCTACCTGCTGCAGGTCACGCCCGAGGGCACGTTCGAGCACGGCGCATCGGTACTGCAACTGCCCGAGGACCCCGCCAACGTCGAACGCTGGGAGGGTGTGCGCACCCGCCTCCTGGCCGCCCGCGCGACCCGCCCCCAGCCGGCCCGCGACGGCAAGGTCGTCGCCGCCTGGAACGGTCTCGCGATCACGGCGCTGGTCGAGTTCGGCAAGGCGTACAACGACGAGGACGCGATCGCGCTGGCCGTCGAGACCGCGGAGTTCCTGGCCGGCACGCACCTGGTCGACGGCCGCCTGCGCCGCGTCTCCCGCGACGGTGTCGTCGGCGAGCCGGCCGGCGTGCTCGAGGATTACGGCGCGGTGGCGGAGGCCTTCTGCGCGGTACACCAGGCAACCGGCGACGGCCGCTGGCTCACCTTGGCCAAACAGTTGCTGGACGTAGCCCTGACCCACTTCCGCGACCCCGACTCGGGCGGCTTCTTCGACACCGCCGACGACGCCGAAGCCCTGGTCGCCCGCCCCGCCGACATCACCGACAACGCGACGCCGTCCGGCCTGTCGGCGGTCTCGGCGGCCCTGGTGACCTACTCGGCGCTCACCGCGGACACCGCCTACCGCGAGGCCGCCCAGCTGGCCCTGGCCACGGTCGCGGCGGTGGCGGCGACGCACGGCCGGTTCACGGGTTACGCGGCGGCCGCGGGCGAAGCCCTGTACTCAGGCCCGTTCGAGATCGCGATCGCGACAACCGATCCGTCCGATCCGTTGGTAGCGGCCGCGTGGTGGCACGCCCCGCCCGGCGCCGTGGTGGTCGCGGGCGAGCCAGACCGCCCAGGCGTCCCCCTGCTCGAAAGCCGCCCCCTCAGAAACGGCGCCGCGACGGCGTACGTGTGCCGCGGCTTCGTCTGCGACGCTCCCGTCACCGCGCTCGAGGATCTGGTCGCGAAGCTGGCTTAAAAGCGCCGGGTCACGAAATATCCGGCTCGTTCCTCCCGGATATTTCGGACATATCACTATTTTCTGGGGTTCCTTGGCATTTCGCTGGGGGCGTAGGAAGGCTGTCTTGGTTTGCTCGTGCAACGGTGTAATCGTGTAATCATGATGATGCGACGAGGAGACGTTCCCTGGGGACGTGGCGGTGGGCCGCGCAGCGAGCCCCCGCCGGCCGATGACGCCACCGCCTGGATCGGCGGGGCCCTGCCGGAGACCTGGTTCCAGGGTCCGGCCGAAGTAAGCATTGACCGCGACGAGATCCTGATCGTGGGCCGCCTGAGCGCGCCGAACCTGGCCGAGGACGCGTCCGACGCCGACAAGGCCGCCGCCGAACAGGGCCGGATCGCCGGCTTCCGGGAGACCACCCGCGACCAGCGGATCGGGATCGCACAGCAGCTCGAGCGGCGGTACCGCCGGAAGGTCGCCTGGGGCGTCCAGGTCGGCGAGACCCGCGAACTGTTCACCACGCACTCGGCGCCGGTGATGACCCGGCTCCGGCAGGCCGAGCGGCAGGTGCTCGACACGCTTGTCGACTCGGGCGTGGCGCGGTCGCGGTCCGAGGCTCTGGCGTGGTGCGTGGCCCTGGTCGGGCAGCACGCGGATACGTGGCTGACCGAGCTGCGGTCGGCGATGGAGTCGGTGGACGAGCTGCGCAAGCGTGGGCCGGCGGTCTAGCCCGTAACAAACGGCGCTGCTCACGGCCGCGTCCGCGGTGACGGCGTCCGATGGCGTCCGCGACGGCGGCGTCCGATGGCGTCCGCGACGGCGGCGCCCGAAGTGACGGCGCCGCGCGCCGATCCGGGTAAGTCGGACATATCCGGAAGGCGCGCGGCGCTCATCGTATCGGTTGGCACTTTCCGCGCGAATACGACAAATCCGGGGTCAGGGTATAAATCCGATATGTCGCGGCGCGCCAGCGCCCGACATATCGGCCACCGCAATCGGCCCGAGCCGGGACGATAGGCTGGCCAGCCTATGGACACCCGAACCGGACTCCCCGTCGTCGGCATGGTGGGCGGAGGGCAGCTGGCCCGGATGACCCACCAGGCCGCCATCGCCCTCGGCCAGTCACTGCGCGTGCTCGCCGTCTCACCCGAGGACGGCGCCGCGCTCGTCGCCGCCGACGTGCAGATCGGCCGGCACGACGACGTCGACGCGCTGCGGGCGTTCGCGAAGGGCTGCGACGTGGTGACATTCGACCACGAGCACGTGCCCGGGGAGCTCATCCGGCAGCTCGCCGGCGAGGGGCTCAACCTGCTGCCCGGGGCCGACGCGCTGCAGTACGCCCAGAACAAGCGGGCCATGCGCGAGCACCTCGGCGGGCTCGGGTTGCCGATGCCGCGCTGGACCGACCGGGACGTCGAGGCGTTCGGGGACGAGGTCGGCTGGCCGATCATCGTGAAGACGGCCACCGGCGGGTACGACGGGCGCGGCGTGTTCGTCGCCAACTCCATGGCCGACGTGCCGCCCGGGGTCGAGGTCATCGCCGAGCAGCTCGTGCCGCTCAAACGGGAGCTGGCGGCCGTGGTCGCGCGGTCGCCGCTGGGGCAGGTCGCGGCGTACCCCGTCGTCGAGACCGTCCAGGAGAACGGCATCTGCGTGGAGGTACTGGCGCCCGCTCCGAATTTGGACGAGGACTCAGCGATCGCGGCGCAGCGCCTCGCCATCGACATCGCCACCGAGCTCGGTGTGGTCGGGGTCCTCGCGGTCGAGCTCTTCGAGACGACCGACGGCCGCCTGCTCATCAACGAGCTCGCGATGCGCCCGCACAACTCGGCCCACTGGACGATCGAGGGCGCCCGCACATCACAGTTCGAGCAGCACCTGCGGGCCGTCCTGGACTACCCGATGGGCGACACCCGCCTTACCGCCCCCGTCGTCGTCATGGCCAACGTCCTCGGCGGCGAACCCGGCGGCATGTCCATCGACGAGCGCCTGCATCATCTCTTTGCGGAAGAGCCAGGAGCCAAGGTCCACTTGTACGGCAAGCAGGTCCGCCCCGGCCGCAAGATCGGGCACGTCACGGTCCTGGGCGACGATTTCGACGACTGCCGCAGGCGAGCCCGCCGGGCCGCCCGCATTCTCGAGGAGGGGTACCAGCATTGAGCGCGCCAGCGATCGAGGTCGGCGTCATCATGGGCAGCGACTCCGACTGGCCGGTCATGCGGCTCGCGGCGGAGGCCCTGGACGAGTTCGGCGTCGGGCACGAGGTCCGCGTCGTCTCCGCGCACCGCACCCCCCACCTGATGCTCGACTACGCCGGTGACGCCGTCGCCCGCGGCCTGAAGGTCATCATCGCCGGCGCCGGCGGTGCCGCCCACCTGCCGGGCATGGTGGCCTCGGCGACGCCACTGCCCGTGATCGGCGTACCGGTACCACTGAAGTATCTCGACGGTCTCGACTCCCTGATGTCGATCGTCCAGATGCCGGCCGGTATCCCGGTCGCCACCGTCTCGATCGGCGGCGCCCGCAACGCCGGCCTGCTCGCCGTCCGCATCCTGGCCGCCACCGACCCGACCCTGCTGGCGAAGGTCCGCGACTTCCAGGAGTCCCTGCGCGCCATGGTCGCCGAAAAAGACGCCGCCCTCTCCGCGTCCCTCGTGGCCTCGGAATAGTCACGGCCGTCACCACGACGGGGCATCCCCTCGGCCGCGAGCGGAATACGCTGCGTGAGCCGAGGGGACAATGTCGTTCACCGTCGCTGTTCCTTCGTGGGCCGGTGTGGCCGACACGATGAGGACATGAGCGCGGAGGCCGTTGGTATGCACATGCCTGCAGTTGTTGGGCTGGACGACCTGGCTGCCATGATCGCGGCCGACACGTACGGGCACCGGTATGAGACCAGTCCCGAAGGAGTCTTGTCGGTCACGCCCCCGCCCGATTCTGACCACGCCGTCATCGCGACCCGGCTGATGCTTTGGCTAGGCATGGCCGGTTGGCCGGCTGAGCAACTGATGCAAGCCGCTGGAATTCGGATTCCGGGCAGTGAGCGCGACGGCGGGCGGATTCCCGACATGGCCGTATGGGACGGGCCGAAGGCGCGCGGTGTCTGGCTCGACCTGGCCGGGCTCCTGCTGGTCATCGAGATCGTGTCGCCGGGCTCCGAGGCCATGGACGAATACACGAAGCGGCGCGAGTACGCGCTGGCCGGCATTCCCCGCTACTGGGTGGTGGACCGCGACACCGCACAGACCGTGACGCTCTACCGCCTCGGGGGGAGCGGCGCATACGAGGTCGGCGCGAAGATGCCCCTCGCGTGGCTCCTCCAGACCGCGCCGGCCGACCACCTCGGCTGATCTGTCCCCCGGCCCGGCGCCGGGGTGTATCCAGGTACAGGTCGAAAGCGGATACCTGTGGCCTGGCCTCGGGCCGGGGTTGGTTTCTACCTTCTACGTGTGACGATTTCGGCTTGGCTGCGCGGGCCCGTTCGGGGCTGGATCGGGGTGTACACACCCTGGTCCGCGGTTTCGTGGCGGGTTACCGTTCACGTGCTGACCGGGGGTGTCATCGGGGTCGGGGCCGGGACCGTCCTGCTGACTCTCGCCGTGCTCAGCGCGGTGTTGTCGGTGACGGTCGTGTTCGCGGTCGGGACGCTGGTCGCGTTCGTGGCCTGTGTGCACGGGTTCGGGGCGTTGCAACGGGGGCGGTTCGAGGCGCTGCTCGGAGAGCGCATCGTCCGCGAGCAGCGGTCGGGGCTCGGACTGTGGGCCGGGCTGCGGGATGAGGGGACCTGGCGGCAGGCGGCCTATCACCTGTTCGCGCTCATCGTCGGCGGGGTCGGGGCGGTGGCGGTGGCGGTGGCGTGGGCCGGTGGCGCGGTGCTGGTCTTCGCCGGGATCAGCGGCGCGGCCGGCGGGACGAACGGCGGCGGGATCAGCGGGCGGGTCGGGTTGGTCCTCGTCGGGGTGGTGCTGGTGTTCGCGGCGCCGCTCGTCGCGCGGAGCGTGGCCGCCGTCGACCTGACCGTGGCGCAACGGCTGCTCGGGGCCGGCGCCCAGGAGGCGTTGCGGCGGCGGCTGGCCGAGGTTGAGCGGAGCCGGGCGGACCTGGTGGCTGCGGCCGATGCTGAGCGGCGGCGGATCGAGCGGGACCTGCACGACGGGATGCAGCAGCGGCTGGTGGCCCTCGCGATGAACCTGGGGATGGCGCGGGTCGCGTTTCCGGAGGCGCCGGCCGAGCTTCGGGAGGCGCTCGGGCGGTCGCACGACGACGCCAAGCAAGCCCTGGCCGAGCTTCGGGGCATCGTCCGCGGGCTGCACCCGGCCGTGCTCGACGACCGGGGGCTCGACGCCGCGCTCTCCGGAATCGTCGCGCGATCGCCCGTACCGGCCAAGCTTGATGTCGAACTTGCGCAGCGGGCGCCGGCCGCCGTTGAAGCGGTCGCGTACTTCGTCGTCGCCGAGGCACTGTCCAATGTGGCCAAGCACGCCGAGGCGGGGCGGGTGCTCGTGATCGTCCGGCTCCGTGGGGACCGGCTGCACGTGGTGGTCCGGGATGACGGGCGGGGCGGCGCGCGGATCGGGGACGGGAGCGGGCTCGCGCAGCGGGTCGCCTCTGTCGACGGGACCCTCTCGGTGGACAGCCCGGTCGGCGGGCCCACCACGATCTCCGTGGAGCTGCCGTGCGCGTCGTGATCGCCGAGGACTCCGTGCTGCTCCGCGACGGGCTGGCGCGGCTGCTCACCGCATACGGGATGGTCGTCGCGGACGCGGTCGGCGACGGGGAGCAGCTGCTCGTCGCGGTCGAGCGGGAGCGGCCCGACCTCATCGTCGTCGACGTGCGGATGCCGCCCTCGTTCTCCGACGAAGGGCTGCGGGCGGCGCTGGAGATCCGGGCGAGCCGGCCGGAGGTGGCGGTCGTGGTGCTCTCGCAGTACGTCGAGGAACGCTACGCCACCGAGCTGCTCTCCCGGCCCGACGGGCGGGTCGGATACCTGCTCAAGGACCGCGTCGCCGACGTCGACGAGTTCGTCGAAACGCTGCGGCGGGTGCGTGACGGCGCCACGGCGCTCGACCCCGAGGTCGTCGCGCAGCTGCTCGTGCGGCACCGCGGGGCCCCGCTGGAGCGGCTCACGCCGCGCGAGACGCAGGTGCTCAAGCTCATGGCGGAAGGGCGGTCCAACTCCGGGATCGCCGCCGGGCTGGTCATCACGACCAGTGCCGTGGCCAAGCACGTCAACAGCATCTTCACCAAGCTCGGCATCGGCCTCGTCGACAACGACCATCGGCGCGTGCTGGCCGTTTTGCAGTACCTCCAGAATTCGTGAAGAGAGGTGGCGAACACCAATGGCATGGCGAATCTCCGCGGCCGCGATCAGCGCGGTGGTACTGCTCATCGCCGGCGTCGTCGTATGGCGGCTCGTGCAGCCGGAGCGGGTACACACCGGATCGGCCGCATATGACGCGCTGCACAAGATCGTCGTCGACATCGGGGACGGCAACGTGACGCTGAGTCCGGGGACCGGTGGTGTCACTGTCGAGCAGCGGCTCGCCTGGACGACGCTGCGGACGCCGGCACTCAGCGAGTCCGTCAGCGGCGACACGCTCACGATCCGGGGCGGGTGCGCGGGCACGCGGTTCGACGGGCACTGCACGGCATCACTGACCATCACGGTGCCGGACGGGGTCGCCGTCGACGTGCGGGCCGACGCGGGGGAGCTGCGGGCCCAAGGGGTGACGGGTGCGCTCAAGCTGCGGGCCGCGACCGGGACGATCCGGGGCGAGGGGCTGCGGGCGGGCGACGTCGACGTGCACATCGACTCCGGTGACGTGCAGCTGGCCTTCGCCGAGCGGCCGCGCAGCGTGACGGCGGCGGCCGAGGCCGGAGACGTCACGGTCGCGCTCGCCCCCGGCGCCTACCACGTTTCGGCAGACACCCAGCAGGGCGAGCGCGACATTCAAGTGACGGAGGACTCCGCGGCGACGTCGACGGTGACCGCGCGGACGAGCACCGGCGACGTCCGCATCAGGTACAGCTAAACGACACCGGGGCAGCCGCTGTCGATGCGGCCGGTGTTGAAGAACCGCAGCACGTCCGCGGCGCAGGCGGGCTCGCGCAGGACGGAGCCGTGCACATCATCGTCCACTGTGTACACCCGGCCGCCGGTGATCGCCTGGGTCTGCGGCGTCCACTCGTAGGCGGAGGGGGTCTCCCAGCGATGTCCGGACAGGACCAGGTTGCCACCGCCCGGACCGATGCGGAACGGCTGAGCCGGCAGTGGCCAGCCCGCGCAGCCCGCGGAGAACGGATCGGTGCGGCCCGTCATGGGATGAGAAGCCAAGCGTCGCTGGTACTGCTCCCACGCCGCTTCGAACCCGAGCCGGGCGCTGTCCTCGTTGCAGAAAGCCGCCTTGTTCATCGTCCGGTTGTTGCCCTCCGGCAGGTCGGCCGGTGGCGGGCCCGGCTCGCCGCCGCCGCTGTCGTCGCCGCCGAGCACCTGCTTGAGCGTCGGCGGGGCCGTCGGACCGGTCGCGGTCCGCAGCTCGTCGAGGATCGTCCCGGCCACTGCCCAGTCCGTGTGGCGGGCCGTGGCGGCCTGCGCGATCAGGGAGCCGTCCAGCACCCGCGGCAGGTCGGTGAACTGCCGCGGGTCGGCGTCGAAGTCCCGGCCGAGCGCGGCGATCGCCGTACTGACCTGCGCCCCCGTGGCGCCCAGGTGGTACGTCGAGTCGCGGGCGGCCAGCCAGTCGGCGAACCGGCCGGCGTTGCGTTCGGCCGCGTCCGCCCGGCCGGCGGTGAAGGCGGGGATGTCGAAGCGCGGGATCGCGACACTGTCGAGGAACATGCGCTCGACGGTGTGCGGGAACAGTGTCCGGTACACCACGCCGAGCCACGTGCCCCAGGAGACGCCGAGGAAGTTCAGCCCGCGATCGCCGAGGGCGGCGCGGATGCCGTCCAGGTCCCGGGCGACGTTCGCGGTCGTGATCCGGCTCAGGAACGCCGGGTCGTAGTTGCCGCAGGCCGCGGTTTCGGCGACCTCAGTGGAGTACCACTGCTGCGCCTGAGCTTTGGAAAGGGTGCCGACCGGGCGCTCCGGGCGCTGCGCCGGCGGCGGGCAGTCGACCTTGGTGCTGTAGCCGACGCCGCGCGGGTCGAAGCCGATCAGGTCATACCGGGCGTTGAGGGCGGCGTCGGTGTCGCTCTCCAGGGACAGCTGGATCGGCATGAGATAGCCGCTGCCACCCGGTCCGCCCGGGTTGAGGGCCAGGCTGCCGATGCGGTGGGCGCGGTCGGTGGCAGGCAGCCGGGTCAGCGCGACCGTGATCTGGCGGCCGCGCGGGTCGTGATAGTCGAGAGGGACGGTGACGGTACCGCACTCGAGCCGGGCCAGCAGCGCCTTGAACCGGTCGAACTTGTCCGGCGTGGCCATCGCCTTGATCGCCGCGTCCGAATATGCGGGGCACGGTTTCCAGTCCACGGCGGGGCCCGGACGCCCGGCCGCCGCGGGCGACGCCGCGAGCAGCGCGCCCACGGCCCCGACCAGGGCGGCGGACGCGGTCCAGCGGTTGGATTGCATCATGGGCCCAAGGTGCTGGGCTAGCGGTGCTATCCGCGTCGGCCGTGCGAGGTATCCGAAGTATGTACGCCGATGGATCTGTTCAAGCGCTCAACCGATTCGGTCGTTCAACCGATTCGGTCGCGCAGCCAGGCGATGAGCGCCGGGTATTCGCTCAGGACCCGGCCCACTGCCACCGTGTCGCCGGGTCGCAGCAGCTTCTGCTCGGTGACACAGGCGTATTGCTCGCTTCGCAGCCGGTCGGCCTCGGCGGCGTTGCCGGAGGTGACGGCCCGGTTGTGCAGGCGGGTGTAACAGGCGATGGCCTCTTCGATGGCCTCCTGCGCGGCGTCGTAGCGCGCGCTGTCCCGCCGGTTCCACTCGTATGACTCGACCCCGCCGACCGCCGAGTAATCGGACATCGATCCCCCTCACCGTCCGGTTGTCGCGGTCACTCTACCGCTACGACATCGCTGCGTGGGGTCACTGTGTGAGGTTCGAAAAGCCTGACCTTTCCGGGCTTTTCACGGTGCGAACGTCAGCCCCGGCCACTGCGCGACTTCGACCAGCGCATTCACGTCGGTGCTCAGGTCGGGGCGGGTCAGACTTGTATCGTCGAAGTTGGCGATCCAGATATGGACACCCGTGCCGTCGGCCCGGACCACCTTCACGTCCAGGTCGGTCGCGCCGGTGAACGGGTGCTCGACCGCGCTCTCGGGGCGGCCGTCGCCGGGCGGCATCGTCTTGAGCCGGACGTTGAGCGGCCGGGTGCCGGCGGCGTCCCGGACGAGGAGGTACGCCTCCAGTGCGCCGCTGCCGGCGTAGCGCAGCCGCCACGGGTCGTCGCAGCGGTTCGCCCCCGTGATCGTCGCATCGGGGTACGCCTTGGCCAGCGCGTCGTGCAGCACCTGCGAGAGCCGGTCGTCGGCCGTGGGGCAGGTGCTCGCCGTGGCCGGCGTGGCCGGGGCGGCCGGGGCAGCGCAGCCCGCGAGCAGGAGCGCCGTCAGGATCAGGAGCCGGGTGCCGGTCACACCCGCAGAAACTAGCGGACCGACCGGCGGGCGTTGAAGACCCGGACCAGCCGGCGCAGCCGCGGGGCCACGGCCAGGACGGCGCTGGCCAGCAGGAGCAGCAGGGTCACGGCGGTGACACCGGCGACGACCACGGTGCTCACGGCCCGGGCCGGGTCGTGCGCCGGGACCGCACCGGGCGGGGCGGCGGCCGCGGTGCCGAACGCGAGTGCGGAGCCCACGGCCGTGGCGGCGACGAGAGCGCGGTATGTCCAGCGGAGGATCACGGCATATAAACGGAGAAAACCGGCAAACGGTTGTGCCCGCGGCGCCGGCGAGAACGCAAACCCGGGCTCGCGCAGAGACATGGTCGACACCACATCCGCTACAACGGGAGGAAGTCGGATGGGACCGTGGTGATGACCTTCGACGTCGGCGTGGACGACGCGGCCGCCCTGCGCGACCCGCGGCAGTTCGCGGTGCTCTACGACCGGTACGCCGCGCAGCTCTACCGGTATGCCAGCCGCCGGATCGGCCCCGCGCTGGCCGAGGACGCCGTGGCCGAGACGTTCCTGGCGGCCTTCCAGCGCCGCCACCGCTACGACACCGACCGGCCCAGCGCGCGGCCCTGGCTCTTCGGGATCCTGACCCGCGAACTGGCCCACCGGCACCGGGCCGAGAACGCCCGCTACCGCGCGCTCGCCCGGGCCGGCGCCGACGATGTCCAGCCCGGCTTCGCCGACCGCGTCGACGCCGCCGTGAGCGCCCAGGCCCTGCACGGCCCCCTCGCCGGTGCGCTGGCCCGGCTGTCGCGGGGCGACCGCGACGTGCTCCTGCTCATCGCGTGGGGCGACTGCGGCCATGAGGAGGTCGCCGAGACGCTCGGCATCCGGCCGGGGACCGTGCGCTCCCGGCTGCACCGGGCCCGCAAACAGATCCGCGCGGCGCTCGGCGCCGCCGGCCTCGACAGGGAGATGCTGTGAACGACATGCACCTGCTGCACTCGCTCGGCGCGGCCCTGGACCCGCCGACGCCCGAGCCGCCGGCCCGGCTCCGGCACCGTGCGCTGCGCGCGGCCGCGGCTGGAACTGCGGTCGCGGCGCCCGCGCGCAGCCCGTGGAAGCGCCGGTTCGCCCTCGCCGGTGGCCTGGCCGCCGCGGTCACCGCCGGCCTCCTCGCGGTCCAGGTCGTCGACTTCGGTCAGCGCCCGGCCGCCTCCGCCTCGGCGTCGGAGGTGCTGCACGGCGCGGCCGCGGAGGCCCGCAGCCATCCGGACGTCACCGTGCGCGAGGACCAGTTCGTCTACGTCGAGTCGCTCAGCTCCGGTGTGGCGATCGGGCCCGGGGGGGCCAAGCTCGAGACCCAGCACCGCAGCGTCTGGATGTCGGTGGACGGCACGCGGGACGGCCTGATCCGCAACGGCGACGCCGGGACCGCGGTGCCCGGCTGCCGCGACGGGCAGCAGACCCAGTCGAAGGGCGGTAAGAGCGAGACGACGGCGTGCCGGCCGCTGCGCGCGTACCTGCGCGACCTGCCGACCGCCACCGACGCGATGCGCAAGTACCTCTACGAGCACGCCGCCGGCGGCAACCCCGAAGACCAGCAGGCGTTCACCACGGCCGCCGACCTGATCCGTGAGGCCTACCTGTCCCCGGCCGCCCTCGCCGCCGTCTTCGACGCGGTCGCCAAGATCCCGGGCGTGGACGTCGTCGGCGACGTCACCGACCAGGCCGGCCGGCACGGGGTGGCGGTGGCGCTGGACGAGGTCCAGGGCATGCGCACCGAGCTGATCTTCGACAAGGAGAGCCACGCGTTCCTGGGCGTGCGGTCGGTGATGTACCGCGACTCGCCGGGCGACGGCCTGCACAAGGGCGACGTGTTCTCGTCCTCGGCGGTCCTGAAGGTCGCGATCGTGGACCAGGTGGGTCAGGAGCCGTAGTCCCACTGGTCCTGGGCCACGAGGTGCAGTACCAGTGCCGCGATGTTCCAGGCGTCATCGGCACCGTTGTGGTGCCGCCCCTCCAGGGGCAGGCCGGCCGCTCCCAGAGCACCGGCCATGCCCTGTTTGCGCTCCCCGCGCGCCTCGGCGAAGGCGGCCTTCGCGTTGACGTGCCGGGAGCTGAAGGGGTACTGCCCGGACCCGTGACATTGCCGCTCGAACTGCTTGCGGTCGTAGTCCCCCCAGCTCGCCCACGGCCGCGAGTCCGAGTGATGCTCGGTCCGCAGCCGCGCACAGGCGTCACCGAACGAGAGCCCCCGCGCCACCTCGGCCGCGGTGATCCCGGTGAGCCGGGTGCAGAACGCGCTGACGGTCGACCGGGCCGGCCGCACCATGATCCGATCCCGCCCGACCCGCTCCCGCGCATCGAGGTCCACGACACAGACCCCGATCTCGATGATCTCGTTGACCTGCCCGGCCGGCGGCGGCCCGTCCCAGCAGGTCGCCTCCACGTCAATCACATTGAGCAGGCGCACCATGATCGGCCATCGTACGGTGGTAGTCGTGACACTTCCCGAGAATTTGCAGCAGCTGCTGGCCCAGCCCAACCCCGCCGTCATCGCCACGGTGCGGCCGGACGGGCAGCCGGTCTCCGTGGCCACCTGGTATGTCTTCGAGCAGGGCCGGATCGTCGTCAACATGGACGCGGGGCGCAAGCGGCTCGCCTACCTGCGCCAGGAGCCGCGGGTGAGCCTGACCGTGCTGGACCAGGGGGACTGGTACACCCACCTGTCCGTGACCGGCACCGTCGCCGAGATCTACGACGACACGGACATGGCCGACATCGACCGGATCGCCACGCACTACACGGGCAAGCCATACGCGGTGCGGGACCGGCCCCGGGTGACCGCGGTGATCGACATCACCTCGTGGCACGTCTGGCCGCCCGCCGCCCGCGAGCGGTGACAACCGGCACCGGGCCGCGGGCAAGGTGGGTGCCACAGTCCTAGGCAGGCGCGTACGAGTGAGCCGGCCCGCCGCGAACCTAGCGTCGAGTCATGACGAACCAGATTCCCGGCCAGGTCGGCCGGACCGCGGTCGTGACCGGAGCGAACTCGGGCCTGGGCCTGGTCACCGCCACCGAGCTGGCCCGCCACGGCGCCCGGGTCGTGCTCGCCGTCCGCAACACCGCGGCCGGCGGTCGCGCGGCCGAGCAGATCCGCCGCGCGGCCCCGAGCGCCCAGGTCGAGGTGCGGGAGCTGGACCTGGCCTCGCTGGCGTCGGTGCGGAAGTTCGCCGACGGCGCCGACTCGATCGACCTGCTGGTGAACAACGCCGGCCTGGTCCTGCTCGGCCCGCGGCACGAGACGGCGGACGGCTTCGAGCTGCACCTCGGCACCAACTTCCTCGGGCACTTCGCGCTCACCGGCCTCCTGCTGGACCGCTTCGACACCGGCACCGGCGCCCGGCCCCGGATCGTCAACCTGAGCTCGGTCACCCACAAGAACAAGACCCTCGACTTCAACGACCTGATGTCGGTCCGCGACTACGACGCCGCCCGCACCTACGGCCGCTCCAAGCTCGCCACGACCATCTTCGGCCTGGAGCTCGACCGCCGCCTGCGCGCCGCCGGCTCCCCGATCATCAGCGTCCTGGCCCACCCCGGCATCACCCGCTCCAACCTGACCCCGCGCGCCTGGGAACACCGCGGCGCCCTCGGCCGTTTCCTGTCCCGCACCGCCCTGCTGCTGACCCAGCCGGTCGAGCAGGGTGCCGAGCCCCAGCTCCACGCGGCCACCGCCCCGGACGTGCACGGCGGCCAGTTCTTCGGCCCGGCCGGCTTCCGCGAGCTCCGCGGCCCCAGCACCGAGGTCCGCCCCAGCCCCGAAGCCTCCGACCCGGAGACGGGCCGCCACCTGTGGTCCGCCGCCGAGGACCTGACCGGCGTCCGATACCTCTAGCGCCTGTTCACAGCTAACGGAAGATGGCGAACGCGTCGATCACGAGCTGCTGGCCGGTGCGGTCCCAGCCCTGGACGCGGCCCAGGCAGCGGGCCAGGAACGGGCCGTCGGGGATGCCGCCGCGCAGGCCCGTCGCGGGGCCGCAGTCGACCCGGATGCGGGCCGGCGGTGCGGGTTCGTCGTCGTCGGCGCGGACGTGGAAGGCCGGGCGGGCGCCGTCGCGTTCGAAGAGGCCGTCGACGAGGACCCAGGACTTGAGGTCGCGCAGGCGGACGCGGCCGCGGTGGACCTTGACCGCGGACGGGGCCGGGGCCGACGGGCGGCTCGGGGTGAACGTGAGGCGGTCCAGGTCGATGCGGCCCACGCTGCTGGTCTTCTCGAGCACGTCGACGATCAGGCCGACGACGGTGATCGGCTCGTCCTGCTCGACGTAGTCGCGGACCACGGTCTCGTCGACCTGGCCGCCGGCGTCGGCGCCGATGGGGGCGCCGGGGATCCGGGAGCGGACGCCGATCTTGCGGCTGCGCCGGATCTCGTGACGGACCGCCCGGCGCAGGGCCGGGACGCGGCGCATCTGCTGGTACACGTCCATGATCGCGGCCTCGTCGAGGTAGAAGGCGACGTCGAGGCGGCGGAACCCGCGGTAGCGGCGGACCTGGGCGAGCACGACGCCGGCCGCGACGACGAACGCGATCGCGGTGACCGCCCACAGGAGCATCGACGGCCACCAGACGCCCCACCACGCCGCGTCAATGGCAGCCACGGATCTCCTTGAAGGCGTCGAGGAGGGACACGGCGTTGGCGTCGACCATCCGGCCGCCGGTCGCCTTCGCGGCCCGGTCGAGCTCGGCCGCGTCGGCCTCGCCGTAGCGGATGGCGTAGGTGGGGACGACCTTGCGGGCGGGGTCGGCGTTGTGCCGGTTCAGGAACTCGTCGAGGCTCATACCGGCGTTGCTGAGGCCGTCGGTCATGAGCACGACCGCGACCGAGCGGTCGGTGGCGGCGGCGGCCGCGGCGGTGTCGGCGTGGTCGAGGGCCGACCACACGGCGGTCGCGTCGTCGAAGTCGTCGCCCGCGATGAACGCTCCGAGCTCGTCGAGGTCGCCCTTGTCCTCGACGGTGAAGTCGTGCTCGCCGAGGACGGTGCCGCCGAAGCGCACGATCGTGAACCGTTCGCCGCGGTAGAACCGGAAGAACTTGCCGCTGGAGGAGCGGTCGGCCCCGCTGAGGCCGGCGAACGTGGCCCGCAGCGCCGCGATCCGCTCGCCGCGCATGGAGCCGGAGAAGTCGAGCACGAAGAAGACGTGGTCGGGCGTGCTCAGCCGGGGGTCGGCGTAGTCGGAGAGCAGCTTGTCGACGACCTCGACCTGGTCGGGGTAGAACAGGTTGGTGCCGGCCAGCCGCTCCAGCCGCTGGTCGCGGGCGACCCGCGGGTCGAAGGGCCGGCGCAGCGTGGTCTCGGTCAGCCGCTTCTGGCCCTGCGGCCCCTTGAACCAGTCGACGACCTTGTCATACGCGGCGCGCGCGTCCGGCTTCAGCAGCTGCAGCGGATAGTCGGCCTGGATGATGCCGTCGGCCGGGTAGACGAGCTCGAGCTTCTCCTTCAGCTCCCCGCTGTCGTTGAGCTTGAGCAGCGCCGACTCCTCGCCGACCAGCGCGTCGAGGTCGTCCTGGCCCTTGACGTACTCCTTGGCCAGGTCCGTGAACGTCGGCGCGGTCAGCTTGCGGCCGGCGAAGAACCCGCGCAGCCGGTCGCACGTCACGTCCTCCGGGGTCAGCGCCGAGCCGGTGCCGGCCGCCGCGGTCGCCACGCCGACGAGCGCGGCCAGCCCGGAGCCGCCCTGGCTGGGGTCGGCCAGCCCCATCCGCAGCACCCCGCTGGCGGCCGCGTCCGCGACGTCGGCCCAGGTGAGCGCGGCCCCGCCGGCGGCCGCCCGGAGCGCCTCGGCCGCCTTGGGCCGCACGCCGATGACGACCGGCGACAGCATCGTCGGTGTCGCGAGTGGACGGTCGGCGCTGCGCAGCCGCAGTTGCTGGTAGGCCGCGGTCGTGAGCCACGCGGCGTCGAACTGCTGGCCCAGTTCGGCCGGCGGCAGCATGTCGAGCCCGGCCCGGACGTCGAGCGTGACATCGACCCCCGTGGCCTGCCGCACTTCCGGCAGCAGCGGCCGGACCCCTTCCAGCTCTGGAGAAGCCACAATTCGCAGGTGTACTTCCTGAGCCGGCTCGGTCGTGCAGGCGGTCGCGCTCGCCACCAGTACCACCGCCGCCAATGCCGCACGAAGAGCCCTCATCATGAGCAGTTCCCGGTGATGCCGATCATCTTCTCCAGAAGGTCGAGGCGGGGCAGCTGCGCGGTCGTGCCGACATCGGTCAGGAAGGCCGGGACGGGGATGCTCTGCCCGCGCAGGTAGTCGGCGAACTCCGGCCCGGCGGGCTCGGCGTCCGGCGTCAGCGTGCGGAAGCCGAGCGCGACCGCCCGCCGGCGCAGCTCCGGGTCGGTGGTGATGAGTCGGCCGAGCCGCTCGCCGACCGGGGACAGCGGGATGTAGACGGGATCGGTCCGGAAGTTCACCGACGGGTAGAGCAGCACCCGGTCGCGGTCCAGCGTCTGGGTGCGGGCGTGGTACTGGGCCTGGTACGCGAGGAACTGGTGCTCGTAGACGACGACGATCGGCTGGCCCTTGCCCTCGGGCGTGACGTAGGAGTTGAACAGGTCGGACTGCGGTAGCCCGAAGACCCCGACGAGCGGCTTGATCTCGTTGGCCAGCCGTTCGGCCTCGGCTTCGCTCTGCGGCACGTCGTTCTTGTTGCGCACGAAGGCGACGAGGGCCATGTAGGTCCCGGCCGAATTCGACCGGCAGATGTCCGGCGACCACGCGGTGATCCGGTTGCTGCTCGCGACCTTGCCGCCGGCCAGCTCACTCCAGCGCTTGCGGCTCTCGATCGCGGCCAGGAAGCCGTCCAGCTGGAGCCGGTAGTACAGCGGTTCGCCGTCGGCGTCCCCGTCGAGCGGCGTGGCGAGCCCGGCCGCGCGCAGGGCCTCCGCGTACTCGCGGTAGCTGCCCAGCACGATCGGGCTGGTGAAAGGCTTGTAGACGGTCGTGCTGCGCCCCTGGTCCTTGAGCCGGCTCAGGACCAGGTCCCCGGCCGGCTGCCCCGACGGAAACACGAAGTCGAACCCGTCCAGCGGCGTGTTGGCCAGATCCCGCGACCCGCCCTGGGTGAAGTGCACCCGCAGGTGGTGCCGCAGCAGGATCCGCTGCACCTCGGCATCCTCGAAGAAGTCCGCCTTCGAGGCGATCTTGCCTTCGACGACCGCGAGCCGCTCGAACGGCAACAGCACGTCCCCGTCCCGCGCCAGCACTCCCAGCCCGACCGCGAAGACCAGCACGAACGGCACGAACGACCACAGGAACCGCGGCCGCAGCCAGAACCCGGCGGGCGGCCGCCGGACCGCGAGCTGGACTTCGGCTTGCGTCGAGGTGTCGGCAGCCATCGAAGGCCCTCCAATCGACTGGGAGGGTATCAGCGATGGTCGAACTTTCAGATAACTACCCGCCAAGCCTCCACGCACGACCCGCCGACCAGCGGCCCGCCCACGACGACGGGACGGCCATCCAATGCACCAACCGGTCGCATATTCCGCTTATGCAACCCAGGCTGCTCGCACCGGATCCCACCGCCCGGCGGCCATCCCGTCCAGCACCGGGTCGAGCATGGCCTTCACCAGGGCCAACGCGGCCGGGAACCGCCCCAGCTCCAGCAACTGAGGTAGTTCGGTGGCTTTCGCCTCGTACCCGGCCGGCCACAGCGGTCCCGGCGCCGTGAAGTCAATCGGCAGCCCGACCCCGCGGCGCGCGGTCTCGCTCAGCAGTGCGCGCCGCAAGTCGGCAGCGACGGGTCGCTGAGTATGAGCAATCAGCACCAGGTCGACCAAGTCCTTGTAGCGAGTGGATACCGACACCGCCCCATCGCTGCGAGCATGCGTTTCCAGGCATGCGGTTACCTTGTCGGCGATGTGGTCGACGAGCGGATATGCCCGGTAGCTCACCCGCAGCAGGCCGGGAATCTCGACTTGAACCAACGGCGATACGGCCTCCGGCGGGTGGGTCATCGAATGCCCCGCGACAAGATCCACCGAAAATGACGCGAACGGCCGCCCACCCAATACAGCCACAACAGCGAAACGTCGCCCCTTGTCGCCGACGAGCGGGGTCGGTGGCCTGATCTCGAAACTGAAGAAGTCGCCGGCGTTCTGTCCGGCGGCGGTACGGAGTGCCTGCTCCGCCTCGTCGAGGTCGGTGGTGGATTGCCAGGACAAGTCGATGTCCTTGCTGTGCCGTGCCAAATCCAGGCGTGCCAGCAGCGCGGTGGCGCCCTTGAGCACCCAGCGATCGGCATCCGGCGCGCTGAAGACCCGGGTCAACAGCCGGTCGTACGCGAACTGCCGCTGCAAGTCGGTCGCCGTGAACGCCGATCCGCTCGCCAGCTTTTTCAACCGATCTGTCAAGGCAGCCCGCAACGCGGCAGGCGACGCGTAGGGGAATGGCTCCGTCATGCGATGTCACCCAACAGTTGGCTTGCCAAGGCCGCGCCGTCAGCCGCCTGGTATCTGCGGGCGAGCGGCGCCACCGACTCGGCGATCATGTCCGCGGTCGTCAGCCCACGCCGGACCGCATCCACCGCGATGGTGGCCACGGCACTTCCGTCCTCGTGCCCGTCGAGCAGATCCGCCACGATTCGATGCACCCGCGTCACCGGCAACCCGCCGATCAAGTCCCGGTCCTCCGGCGGAACCTGACGCAGGTACAGCCGCACGTCCTTCCGCCGCGTCTGAGTTCGCACCGGAACGTCGAACTCGTGGATATCGGCGATCAGATCCCCGAGACCGTACAGCTCAGCTGCGGACCGATGTGACACCACCGCCAGGCGGTCGGATTGCACCCGCTGCCACGGCAGGGCAAGCGGGTCGATCTGCAGCCATGCTGCCCGCAGGTCAAGGTGGTCGACATCCGGCCCTCCGGCGACTCGGTACACACTCCGCGCTACGCGCACCAGCGCCCCGGCGGTAACCAGGCGAGTGAACGTCGCTCGAGGTACCCCTACGGCGAGCGCCTGTGCGCGAGTCACCAAGCCCCACTGGTCCTCGGCAACCTCGGTGGCCAACCGAGTCAGCATCCTCACAGAGGACATGCTGCAAAGTGTATCAAATATGCGCCCCATTGCAGCACGGCCTGAGGTCGACAACGGGCGCTGCCTTGCCGGCATCCAGAGTTCGCACGCAGGTTGCAAAGTGCGAAGTTGAGCGGATGCGCCCGTCAGCCGTTGAGGAGTTGGCGGGCCATGACGATGCGCTGGACCTGGTTGGTGCCCTCGTAGATCTGGGTGATCTTCGCGTCGCGCATCATGCGCTCCAGCGGGAAGTCGCGGGTGTAGCCGTAGCCGCCCAGGAGTTGGACCGCGTCCGTTGTGATGGACATCGCGGCGTCGGAGGCGAAGCACTTCGCGGCCGCGCCGAAGTAGGTCAGGTCGGCGTCGCCGCGCTCGGACTTGGCGGCGGCGGCGTAGGTGAGCTGGCGGGCGGCCTCGAGGCGCATGCCCATGTCGGCCAGCATGAACTGGATGCCCTGGAAGTCGGCGATCGCCTTGCCGAACTGTTTGCGCTCCTGGACGTAGCCGAGCGAGAAGTCCAGGGCGCCCTGGGCGATGCCGAGGGCCTGTGCGGCGATCGTGACCCGGGTGTGGTCCAGGGTGCGCATCGCGGTGCCGAAGCCGGTGCCGGGGGCGCCGATGATGCGGTCGGCGGGGATGCGGACGTTGTCGAGGTAGACCTCGCGGGTCGGGCTGCCCTTGATGCCGAGTTTCTTCTCCGGTGCGCCGAACGTCACACCCGGGTCCGCCTTTTCCACGACAAAGGCGGAGATGCCGCGGGAGCGGGCGGACGGGTCGGTGACGGCGAAGACCGTGTAGTACTCGCTCACCCCGGCGTTGGTGATCCAGCGCTTGACGCCGTTGAGGACCCAGGTGTCCCCGTCCAGCTCGGCGCGGGTCTTCATGCCGGCCGCGTCGCTGCCGGCGTCGGGCTCGGAGAGGCAGTAGGAGAACATCGCGTCGCCGCGCGCGACCGGGCGCAGGTAGCGCTCCTTCAGCTCCGGGGAGGCGGCCAGGAGCAGGGGCATCGTGCCGAGCTTGTTGACCGCGGGGATGAGGGAGGACGAGGCGCAGGCCCGGGCGACCTCCTCGATCACGATGGCCGTGGCCAGGGCGTCCGCGCCCGCGCCGCCGTATTCGACGGGGATGTGCGGTGCGTGGAAGTCGGAGGCGCGCAGCGCGTCGTAGGAGGCCTGGGGGAACTCGCTCGTTTCGTCCGCTACCGCGGCATTCGGTGCGACCTTGCCGTCACACACCGCTCGCACCGCCTCACGCACGGCGACGTGGTCCTCGGGCAGCGAGTAGACGTCGAACATGGCAAACCCCCTGGTCACAGTGCTGCTGAACCGCCGTTCAGCGGTTCGCCGATGTGAGCATACCGACGAGTAACGAATCGGTCGGAGGCACGGCTCCTCCCGAGGGACTATCCTCGCCGTGGCGACGTCGGCCCGATCCCACCAGGTGAGGGTCGCACCGAGCGGACCTCGATCGAGTTGGAGACCAGGCGTGACCATCGCGTACCCCAGCACCTCACCCGCCGTTGCCCCGCCGTCCGGATCGGTGCGGCCCCGGTTGACCTTCCTGGGCACCGGATATCTCGGTGCGACCTACGCGATCTGCTTCGCGGAGCTCGGCTACGAGGTCATCGGCTTCGACATCGACGAGGCCAAGATCGCCAAGCTGGCCGGCGGCGACGTCCCGTTCCACGAGCCCGGCCTCGACGAGCTGCTGCGCAAGAACCTGTCGGCCGGTCGGCTGCGGTTCTCCACCTCCTGGGAGGAGGTCGCCGAGTTCGGCGACATCCACTTCATCTGTGTCGGCACCCCGCAGCGCGCCGACGGCATGGCCGCCGACCTGTCGCACGTCGAGAGCGCCGTCACCAACCTGGTCCCGCACCTGACCCGCAAGGCGCTCATCGTCGGCAAGTCCACCGTCCCGGTCGGCACCGCCGAGTGGATCGAGCAGCTGGTGGCCCGCCACGCCACCGCCGACCTGGGCGTCGAGGTCGCCTGGAGCCCGGAGTTCCTGCAGGAGGGCGTGGCCGTCGAGGACGTGCTGCGGCCCAACCGCGTCATCTTCGGCGTCAAGTCCGAGTGGGCGACCGGCATGCTCTACTCGGCCCACAAGGGCGTGTTCGACCTGGCCGTCACCGAGGACCGCGAGGTCCCGGTCGTCGTCACCGACTTCGCCACCGCCGAGCTGGTCAAGGTCGCGGCCAACGCGTTCCTGGCCACCAAGATCTCCTTCATCAACGCGATGGCCGAGGTCTGCGAGGCGGCCGGGGCCGACGTGACCCAGCTGGCCCGCTCGATCGGCTACGACGCGCGCATCGGCAACAAGTTCCTCCGCGCCGGCGTCGGCTTCGGCGGCGGCTGCCTGCCCAAGGACATCCGCGCGTTCCAGGCCCGGGCCCAGGAGCTCGGCGTCGGCGAGGCGCTGCGGTTCCTGCACGAGGTCGACCTGATCAACCAGCGCCGCCGCCAGAAGATCGTCCAGCTCTCCGCCGAGCTGCTCGGCCGCGGCTACGGCCCGGCCGGCCCGGACCTGGCCGGCACCAGGATCACGGTGCTGGGCGCGACCTTCAAGCCCAACTCGGACGACGTGCGCGACTCGCCGGCCCTCTCGGTCGTGCGCAAGCTCGCCCGCTCCGGCGCCGAGGTCACGGTCTACGACCCGGAGGGCATGGAGCAGGCCCGGGCCGAGGTCGCCGACGTGACCTACGCCAAGACGTTCACCGACGCGGTCACCGGAGCCGACCTGCTCTGCGTGCTCACGGAGTGGGAAGAGTTCCGCAACGCCGACCCCAACGCCGTCGCCGCGTTGGTCGCGGCCAAGAAGGTCATCGACGGGCGAAACTGCCTCGACCAGGCCGTCTGGGTCGCCGCCGGCTGGGAGTACCGGGGCATGGGCCGGCCGGTGGCCGCTTAGGCCCAAAAGCAGAGAACCTCCCGAACGGGCGCATCGCTTTCGTCGCCCGGCGAAACAAGGCATTCTTCCCAGTAAGGCGTGAACGACCGGGACTCCTGGGGTAGGGGTCCCGGCCGGAAGCCTGGGGGAGGAGTGGCGTGGAGACGTATCCGTGCCCGGCGTGTGGCGGGGCGGCCAGTGAGTCCACCGGCTGCCGGTCGTGCGGGCGGCCGCACGATCCGGACGCGGCCGCGCTCGCTCTGTTCCAGCGCACCGTCGCGGCCCTGGAGCAGAAGAAGCGGGACCTCACCGAAAACACGCAGATGCTGCGCAAGCAGCTCGCCCACACCTCCGCGCAGCGCGACAGCCTCCGCCGCAAGGTCCGCGCGTCCGTCGAGGCGGAGCAGGCCGCCCAGGCCGCGAAGACCAAGCGGCCGCTGCTGGGCCGCCAGCGCGAGGCTGTCCCGCCGGCCGTGACCGAGACGACCGCGACCCAGCCGGCCCTCAGCGCCCCGGCCGCCGTCGGCAGCGGCACCGGCAGCGGCGTCAGCACCGGCACGCTCCCGGCCGGCCCGCAGCGGTTCTCGCCGCGGGCCGTGCAGTCGATCGAGCGCGGCCACGTGCCCGCGGCCGGATCACCCCGGATCGCGCCCCTCGACGGGCCTCCGCCGCCGCGCCGGCCGCGGCCGGGCGAGAAGACCCTCCCGCCCGGTGACCAGCCGGAGGCCACCGAGAGCAGCATGCAGGCGTCGGTCCTGGCGCTGGGCGGCCTGCTGCTGGCCGGCGCCGCGATCGTGCTCACCCTGGACGCGTTCGGCAGTATCGGTACCGCCGGGCGAATCCTGTCCTTGACCGCTATCACCGCGATCGCTCTGGCGTTGCCGCTCGTGCTGGTCCGGCGCGGGCTGAGCGCGACCGCCGAGACCGTCGCCTCGGTCGCCCTGCTGCTCGTGCTCCTCGACGGCTATGTGCTGCGCTCGGAGAAGCTGCTGGGCGCGGACAACACCCGGCTGAGCACCTACCTGGGCATAGTCTGCCTGCTCACGGCCGGGGTCGCGGCCCTGTACAGCATGCAGAGCCACCTGATCGCCTCCCGCTTCGCCACCCTGCTGGCCCTGCAGCCGGTCCTGCCGCTGCTGTTCTACGAAGCCATCCACGGCCCGACCGGCTGGGCGATCGCGCTGTGCGGGGTGGCGCTGATCGACCTCGCCTTCGCCATCGCGCTCAAGCAGTCGATCCAGCGCCGGATCGACGCCCACCACGAGGACGCCGCGGCCGAGGACGAGGCCGCGCACACCGGCCGCACCAACCGCATCGCCGACGGGCTGATGCGCGACTTCGCCTGGGTGCTGTTCGCCGTGGCCACCGGGGTCGCGCTGCTGGCGGCCGGGGCCGGGATGCTCGCCACCGACGCGAAGCTGCCGACCCTGCAGGCCGCGGTGGCCATGCTGATCGCGGCCGCGCTCGGCGTCGGCGGGTCCCTGGCCTGGCGCCGCGGCGCGCTGCCGGACATCGCGGCGGGCGTCGCCACGGGTGCCGTCGTCGTCGCCATCGCCCGGGTCGGCGCCGTCTGGCTGCCCGGCTCCACCCCGCTGTTCCTCGCCCTCGCGGTGGCCGTGGCCGCCGCCGGGGTCCCGTTCCTGCCGGACGACGCGCGACGCGGGCCCCGCTACGCGGTGTCGGTGGCGGCCGCCGGAGCCGCGCAGCTGGTGCTCGTGCGGGCCTACCCCGGCATCGCGGCACCGCTGCGGGCCGCGTGGCCGGTGTGGAAGGCCGACCTGAGCGAGTACCAGAGCCGGATCCACGCCGCGGTCGGGCCGGACGGCTGGCAGTACATCATCGCGATCCTGCTGCTCACCGGCGCCTGCGTGCTCATGCTGAGCGGCCGGACCGACCCGGTCAGCATCGTGCCGGGGCGCGACGGCGCCGGACCCCAGGTGCCCGCGGACGAGCTGCGCACCGACATCATCGTCGGGGGTGCGGCCCTGACGCTGCTGGTCGCGCCGGCCGCGCTCGGCCTGAGCTGGCTGGCCATCCCGGCCCTGGCGGTGACGGCGGCGATCGCGGCCGGCGCCGTCGCCCTGCGGGTCCGGGCCGCGCACACGGCCTGGGTCTGCCTCGCGGCCGCGCTGGTGCTCGGCCTGTATGCGGCCGCGGCCAGCCTGGTCCGCCCGGGCGCGACCGCGCTCACCCTGACCGCGATCACCGTGGCCGGAGCCGCGATCGCCTGGCTCCCCCGCCCGCACCAGACCGATGGCAACCGGATGGCCGCGACGCAGCGGGTCGCCGACGCCGCGGCCGGTGGTGCGCTCTTCGCCCTGCCCGGCGCGGCCGCGGCCGGGGCCGCGATCGTCTACGGCGACCTGCCGGGCGGCGCGACCGTGGTGCTGGTGCTGAGCTTCCTGGCCCTCGCGATCAGCCTCGGCGTGGCCGCGCTGACCCAGGTCGCCCGGGACCGCACCGGCGGCGAACCCAGCGTCCCGCTGCTGGCCGGGGCCACGGCCGGCGCGATCGCGGTCGGCCTGGCCACCGTCATCGTCCGCGGCGCCACGACCATCGACTTCGTCATCGGCCTGCTCATGGTGGTGGCCGCGGTGGCGCTGTGGCTGGCACCGCGGATGGACGACCGGCAGACCTTCGGCGTCGAGTTCACCGGCGCCGACGCGGCCGCCGCGGCCGTCACGATCGCCGCCATCGGCGCGGTCGCCCGGGCCGTGTCGCTGGCCGCCTCCGGCATCGAGGTCGTCACCCTCGCCCTCCTGGTCTTCATGGTCGCGGTGGCGGCCCGCTCGTCGCTGCCGGAGGAGTGGCGGCGCGGGCCGGTCGTGGGCGCCGCGCTGGTCGGCTTCGGCACCGGGCTGTATGCCGGCGCCCTCTCGGTGGTCGCGGCGGTCGGCGTGATCCGGGCCGCGAACCCGCCCTGGGCCGCCCCGCTCGACGAGCGCTGGGCCGCGGCCGCGCACAGCCTGGCCCAGTTCGGCTGGCAGATCCCGATCGCCCTGCTCCTGCTGGCCGGGGCGGCCGCGATCGCCCTGCCGCAGCCCTACGGCGACGACACCGCCTCGGCCGCCGTCGTCCTGGCCACCCTCGGTGCGCCGGTCGGGCTCGGCCTGGGCTGGCCGGCGCCCATGGTCATCGGCTGGGCCGCGGCCACCGGCGTCGCCGTCTGGGCCTGCTTCGCCCGCAGCTGGCGGGGGGTCTACACGCGGATCGGCGCGGCCCTGGTGGCCGGCCTCTATGCGGCCGGGGCCAGTCTCGTGCGCCCCGGCGCCACCGCGGGCACCCTGGCCGCCCTGGCCGTGAGCGCGGCCATCGTCGCCGCCCTGGCCCGGGCGGTCGCTCTGCGCCGCGTGGAGAAGGCCGAGGCGCTCCCGGACGACGAGGACGAGGGCCCGCTCAACGTGGTCGGCGGGGCCGGGGTCGCGGGCGCGCTGTTCGCCTTCACCGGCGCGGCCGCGGCGATGGTCGGCAGCCTCTACCCGGACCGGCCCGGCACCATCCTCACCGCCGCGCTCGCGACCGCCGCCCTGGGGCTCGCGGCCGCGGCCGCCAGCGCTCAGCAGGCGCCCGGCTACATGCCGTACGTGAGCACCGGCGTCGCCGTCTCCGCGACCACGACCGCCCTGGTGGCGCTGTTCTTCCAGCGTGACGGCGCGGTCGTCTACGCCGCGGCGGCGGCACTGCTCGGGGTGCTGGCGGAACTGCTGCGGGCGAATTGGTACACCCCGAAAGAGCTCGAATTCACCGGGCGCTTCCGGCCGGACCGCGCCGGTCGGCCCCCGCGCCGCGCCGAGATCACCGCCGACCAGGTCCGCATCCCGCGCAACTTCGCGTTCGGGGTCGCCGCGGCGGCCGGGGTCCCCGCCGCCATCGTCGTGGTGTTCCTCGCGCCCGCGCTGCTGGCCGCGCTGATCGGGCCGTACCGCTGGATCGCCCATCCCTGGACGGGCACCCCGGAGACCGCGGCGGATCTGGGTCCCTTCGCGCAGTACGCCGGCAACAGCACCCACGTGCTGGGCGCGTTCCTGCTCACGGTCGCCGGCGCCCTGATGGCCGTCGGCCTCGGGGGCAGCGGGCAGGCGATGGTCAACCGGGCCGTCGCGATCGTGGTGCCAGGGGCGGCCCTGACGCTGCTCATCGCCCCGGCCGCGCTCGACGCGCCGTGGCCGACGCAGCCGACCCTGGCCCTGCTGGTGGCCACGATCGCCGGGCTGGGCCTGGCCCTGACCGTCCCGCCGACGGCCGACAGCGCCGACAGCCGGCTCATGATCGGGGCCCGCCGGCTGGTGTTCGTGATCGCGGTCCTGGCCGCGGGCGCGGGCGGCGCCGGCAGCCTGGCCACCCGCAGCCAGACCCTGACCTGGCTGGCGGGCTCGGTCGTGGTCGGCGCGATCGGCGGCATCTGGGGCAAGACCCCCAACGGCCGGATGCTCGGCTGGCACGTGGCCGCCTCGACCGCGCAGGGCTTCGCCGTGGCCGCCGGGCTGGCGGCCGGGCTGGGCCTGAAGCAGTGCGCGTTCCCGCTGCTCGTGGTCGCGGCCGCGCTGCTGGTGCTGGGGGCCGCCCTGCCGCGGCTGCGCCCGAGCGAGAGCATCAACCGGGAGGCGCTGACGGTCGAGGCGGCCGGCTACGCCGGGGCCGGGATCGCGGTGCTGCTGACCCTCGGCTCGTGGGCGCACACCGCGGCCGCGCTGACCGCGGTCGGGGCGATCCTCGGCCTGTCGGCGGCGCGCAAGGGCCGCAGCGCCCGGCAGCGCACGATCCTGATCGTCGCCGCGTCGATCGCCGAGCTGGTCGCCATCTGGCTGCTGCTCATCACGGTGCGGGTCGCGGTGGTGGAGGCCTACACGCTCCCGTTCGCCGCCCTCGCCCTGATCACCGGCCTGATCGAGATCCGCAACCGGCCGGAGCTGGGCAGCTGGCTGGCATACGGCCCGGCGCTGGTGGCGGGCTTCGGCCCGAGCCTGGCGATCGCGGTCGCCCAGCCCGACTCGCCGGAGCTGCGGCGGGTGCTGCTGATCCTGGCCGGTGTCATCTGCGTGGCCATCGGCGCGGCCCGGCAGCAGAAGGCGCCGGTCGCGGTCGGGGCCGCGGTGACGGTGATCGCGACGGTCAACGAGCTGTTCCGGATCGGCCTGCCGTTCTGGATGATGCTGCTGCTCTTCACCGGCACCGGCGTGCTGCTGATCAGTCTCGGCGCGACCTACGAGCAGCGGCAGCGCCTGGACCGGCTGCGCGGGGCGTACAAGGGGATGCGCTAATCGGTCTTCTCGATCTGCTCGAGGACCCAGCGGGCCCAGTCCCGCTGGAGTGAGTAATAGCGCCGGCCGAACTCCGCCGCGAAGCGCGAGTAGTTGTAGGTCGGGTCGGTCGGCGCGTGCTCCTCGATCATCTTGACCACGCCCTCCAACTCCTGCGCGAGGTCGTCGCTGTGGCCGGCCATCTGGTCCACGAGCGTGCGCATGTCGGGCCGGTCGAGCGCCGAGAGCAGGAACAGGCGCAGCACGAACTCGTTGCGGGCCGGGGCCTCGCCGAGCGGGCTCAGCATCCAGCGGCGTAGCTCGTCGCGGCCGGGTGCGGTCACGCCGTAGACCTTGCTGCCGCGCGAGCCCTCGTCGACGACCTCGATCAGGCCGTCGCCCAGCATTCGCTTGAGTTCGGGGTAGATCTGGCTGTGGCCCGCGCTCCAGGCGTGCCCTGAGAGCGTCGACTCGAAGCGCTTGGTGAGGTCGTATCCGTTCTGCGGGGTGTCGGCGAGCAGGCCCAGCAGGGCGTGACGGAGGGACATGAGAGCAGCCTAACCTGTCGGAGCCAACATGTCACTGTTGACATGTCGGAGCTGACATGTCACGGTTGGCCTATGAACAAGACCCCCGGTGTTCTGGCCATCCTCAAGTCCCTCCTCTGGGACGTCGGTCTCTCCCTCGGCGCCTACTTCGTCGCGCACTGGCTCGGTGCCAGTGACTATGTCGCGCTGCTCTGCGGGTCGGTCGCGGCCCTGGCCCGGGTGCTCTGGGTCGCGGCCCGGACCCGGACGTTCGACGTCTTCGCGGCCGTCATGCTCGGCGTGTTCCTGGTCGGCCTGGGCCTGTCGTTCCTGACCGGCTCAGCGAAGTTCCTGCTGGTCAAGGAGTCGTTCGGGACCGGCCTCGCCGGCCTGGCCTTCGTGGTGTCCTGCTTCGTCGGCCGCCCGCTGATCTATCACGCCGCCCTGCGGATGCAGGAGGGTGACCCGGCCCGGGCCGCGGAGTTCGACCAGAGGTGGCGCGACCAGCCGGGATTCCGGCGCACCTTCCGGGTCATGTCCGCGACCTGGGGTGTCGGGCTGCTGTTCGACGCGATCGTGCGCATCCCGCTGGTGCTGAGCCTGGCGACCTCGACCGCGGTCACCGTCTCCACGGTTCTGTTCGTCACGACGATGGTGCTGCTGTCGCTGTGGACTGTCCGATACGCGCGACGGGCGCAGGCGCGGGCGGCGCGGCTCTCCGCAGCAGCGTGATCGGGATGATCGTCAGCGCGGCGGCGCCGGCGGCCCACCAGAAGGTGGTGCCGAAGGCGGCGCCGAGCTCCTGCGGTGACTGGGCCCCGGCCGCGTGGCGCTGCAGCGAGACGGCCAGCAGGGCCACCCCGAACGAGCCCCCGACCTGCTGGAAGACCCGCACTGCGCCGGTCGCGTGGGAAACCTGCTCCCGGCTCAGGCCGGCGTAGATGCCGCCCTGCGCGGGCACCATGACGGCACCGAAACCGGCCCCGGCCAACGCGATCAGCCCGGCCAGCAGCCACTGATCGGTGCCCCCGTCCAGCCGGGTCAGGGCCAGCGCGGAGCCCAGCAGGAGGGCGGCCCCGGTGAGCGCGACCGGGCGCAGGCCGAAGCGGTCGGTGAGCCGGCCGGCGAGCATCAGCGACAGTGCCGAGCCGACCCCGCTGGGGGCCATGAGGAGGCCGGCGTGCAGCGGGGTGTAGGCGTGGACCTGCTGGTAGTACAGGGGTATCAGCAGCATGGTGCCGATCAGCGCGATCATGCCGAGGAACATCACCGCCGACGCCGCCGTGAAGTTGCGGCTGCGGAACAGGCGCAGGTCGATCACCGGGTCGGCGGTCCGTAGCGCGTGCGCGACGAACGCGATCAGCAGCGTCACGCCCGCGGCCAGCAAGATCAGTGTGAGCGCGCTGAAGTGGCCCTCGGTGCCGGCCCGGGACAGGCTCCACACGATGCCGACCAGGGCCGGGGACAGCAGGGTCAGGCCGAGCACGTCCAGCCGGGCCGGGCGCTCGATGCGCTCGACTGGCATCACCCGGGCCGCGGCCCACGCCGCGACCGCGCAGAACGGCAGGTTGACCAGGAAGATCCAGCGCCAGCCGGCCCCGTCGACCAGGATGCCGCCGAGCACCGGCCCCAGCACCGGCCCGAGCAGCATCGGCATCCCGACCAGCGCCATCACCTTGCCGAACTGCTGACCGGCGGCCCGGCGGGCCAGGATCGTCTGGAACAGCGGCATGAGCATCCCGCCGCCGATGCCCTGCACCACCCGCATCGCGATCAGGCTGCCGGCCGACCACGCCACCCCGCACAGCAGCGAGCCGAGCGTGAACAGCGCCAGCGAGCCCAGCCAGGCGGAGCGGGCCCCGAACCGGTCGATCGCCCACCCGGCCACCGGGATCACCGCGGCCATCGCCAGGAGGTAGGCGGCGCTGACCCACTGCACCGTGCCGAGATCGGCGCCGAAGTCCCGGCGGAAGCTCTCCAGCGCGATGTTGACCATCGTCGAGTCCATCTGGACCAGGAACACACCCAGCAGGATCGCGCCCACCAGCGTGAGCAGATCCTTCGGCAGCTTGCCACTTTGATACACCGTATCGGTCACTGATACACCGTATCGCCATTCCGTACGTCGTACAATAGCGGCGTGACGGTGTGGACCCAATCCGACCCCGGCAAGCCGGCGAAGCTGACCCGGGAGGCGGTGGTCGCCTGCGCGGTGGACCTCGCCGACCGCGAAGGCCTCGACGCCGTGTCGGTGCGGCGGGTGGCGGCCGAGCTCGCGGCCCGGCCGATGAGCCTGTACTCGTACTTCAAGCGCAAGGACGACCTGGTGGACCTGATGGTCGACCAGGTGCTGGGCGAGATGCTCGCGCCCCAACCGCTGCCGGACGACTGGCGGGCCGCGCTCAAGGCGGTCCTGCACCGGCAGATCGAGGTCGGGCGGCGGCACCTGTGGGTGATGGGCGTCTTCGGGGCCCGGGCGCCGATCGGGCCCAACGCGGCCCGCCACGCCGAGCAGTCCCTGCGGGCGGTCGCCGGACTGGGCCTGCCGCCGCAGCGGACCCTGCGGCTGCTGCGCGCGGTCGACACCTACCTGTGGGGGTTCGTGACGCTCGGCACCCAGGAGCTGGCGACCCGGCAGCGTGACGCCCTGACCGAGGAGGAGTGGAAGACCTCCACCGAGGCCTACTTCGCCGACCTCGTCGCCGGTGGAGACCTGCCGCACCTGGCCGAGGCCGGCCGGCCCGCGCTGCTGCGCGGCGGGATCGACGAGTGGATCGCCGACTTCGACGAGGGTCTCGACTGGTTGCTGGACGGGTTCGCCGCCGGCCTCTAGTCATCTCCGGGGGGGCCGTGCCGATAGCAGGGCCATGTCGAGCACGAGTGAGCGTTGGTTCGGCGCCGGCCACAGCACGGCCGTCGACTCCGCGAAGGCCGGGGCCGAGGCCGCGGCCGGTGCGATCGCCGGGCGTACCCCCGTCGCGGTGTTCGTCTTCACATCCGGCGGCCACGACCTCGCCGCGATCGAGGCCGCGGTTCGGGCCGAGGCCGGGGCGGCCGTCGTCGTCTGCGGGACCGGGTTCGGCGAGCTGTCCCCGGCCGGTGCGACCGAGCACGGCGTGGCCGTCGCGGCCCTCGGCGGCCCGGGCTTCACCGTGCGGGCCCACACGGCCGACATCACCGCGCTCGGCGCCCGCGCGGCCGGCGCCGAAGCGGCCCGGGCCATGGCCGGGATCGCGGCCCCGCACACCGCGCTGCTGCTGCTCGCCGACGGTGCGATGCGCGACCCGCACGAGATCGTCCGCGGCGCCTACTCCGTCCTCGGCGCGGCCGTGCCCCTGGCCGGCGGGCTCACCACCAGCGGCTCCGGCCAGGTGGTGGGGGTCGCGATCGGCTCCGACCGGCCCATCGGCATCGGCATCGCGCACGGGTGGCGGCGGGTCGAGCCGCCCATGGTGGTGACCCGCGCCGCCGACGGCCGCATCTACGAGTTCGACGGCGAGCCGGCCCTCGACGTGCTCCAGCGCCGCCGTCAGGCCACGGGCACCGCCGCCGAGCTCTTCGACGGCGGGCGCAACCTGTGCCCCATCGGCCTGGACCGGCGCAGCGGGCTCGACATCCGGTCCGTCCACGGTGGTGACGATGAAGAGCGTTTCGTCTTCGGTACTGCCGACATAGCGCAAGGCTCCCTCGTCTGGCTGATGGAGGCCGAGCGCGACGAGCTCATCGCCGGTGGGCCGGCCGCACTGCGGGAAGCGGTCGGCGCGCTGCGGGGCGCGGAGCCGCTGGGCGTCCTCGCGTTCGACTGCGGCGGACGCAAGCTGACCCTCGGTGACGACGGCACCGCCGCGGAAGTGGCGGCGATGCGGGGCGCGCTGGACAAGCCGTTCGCCGGCTTCTACACCCTCGGCGAGATAGCCAGGGTGCGCGGCGCGGCCGGCATGCACCAGCTGACCCTGGTCGCCCTGGCGCTGGCCTGAGGCGGCGACGTGCCCAACTGGTCCACACAGCAGCTGACCGAGTACTTCGTCGCGGTCAACGACGCCTCCACCGAGGAGGCCGCCATCACGCTCGCCGTCGAGCGGGCGGTGGAGATCATCGAGGCCGAGGTCGGCCTCGTCGTGCTGGCCGGACGCGTCCGCGGCGCCTGGGGCTTCGGGGGCAGTGCGCCCGGCCCGGCGCTGCTGAACCTGCCACCGGCCGGTGCGGCCGTGGACCTGGCCGGGGTCGGGGCGGTTTTCGCGGTACCGAGTCAGCTCGGATCAGGCCTGCCCGGCGCCCTGATCCTCGGTCGGGCCGGCGAGGCCTTCGCCCCCGAGGAGCGCCAGACGCTGCAGGGCATGGCCCAGATGCTCGGGGCCGGCCTGCGCGGGGCCCGGGCGCTGGCCGCGGAGCAGACGCTGCGGGCCGAGCGCGAACGGGAGGCCCGGCTGGTCGAGACCCTGCTGCGGATCCAGCGGGCCATCTCCAGCCGGCGGCCGCTGCAGGAGATCCTCGACACGATCACCGAGGGCGCGGCCGAGCTGCTCGGCGGGGCCAGCGTCCAGCTGATCCTGAACGAGGACGAGGCCACCGACCCGGCCGCGCTCGCCGCCATGCGCACCGGCGAGCTGCACATCGACGAGGATGCCGAAGGCCGGACCGTCATCGCCGTCCCCGTGGACGTGACCGGCGAGACGGCCGGCGCGCTCGTGGCCCGGGTCGCCGGGGCCGGGTATCACGCCGACCAGCTCGAGGCGTTCGCCCAGCAGGTCGGCCTGGCCCTCACCGACGCCCGTACCGTCGAGCAGGTCCACGAGGCCCACCACGACCACGTCACCGGCCTGCCCAA
The DNA here is from genome assembly GCF_044454505.1 of Dactylosporangium sp. NPDC051541. NCBI lineage: Bacteria > Bacillati > Actinomycetota > Actinomycetes > Micromonosporales > Micromonosporaceae > Dactylosporangium > Dactylosporangium sp. NPDC051541. The sequence goes on along the minus strand of NZ_JBITDU010000015.1, from coordinate 97,574 downwards.
CCGCGCCCTGTTCCTGAAGACGTTCAACGGGCGGCCGCGGGCCGGCGTGCTGTTCATCGACCTCGACCGGTTCAAGGCCGTCAACGACAGCCTCGGCCACGACGCCGGCGACCAGTTGCTGGCCGCGGTGGCCGAGCGGATCCGGGCCGAGGTGCGCATCGGTGACGCGGTGGCCCGGCTCGGCGGCGACGAGTTCGCGGTGCTGCTGGCCGACGCGCACCGGGACACCGCGGTGGCGACCGGCGAGCGGATCATCGCCGCGGTCCGGGAGCCGTTCCGGGTCAAGGGCCGCAGCGTGTACATCGGGGCCAGCATCGGCGTCGCCCTCCCGGGCCCCGCCGGCTCCGCCCCGGACGAGCTGCTCAACTGCGCGGACCTGGCGATGTACCGGGCCAAGAAGGACGGCCCGGGCCGGGTCGTGGTGTATGAGCCGGCGATGCACGCGGCCGCGCTGAACTACCTGTCGCTGCGGGCGGACATGCAGCGGGCGATCGCCGGCGGGGAGTTCGCGCTGCAGTACCAGCCGCTGGTCCGGCTCGACGTCGGCTCGGTCGTCGGCGTGGAGGCGCTGCTGCGCTGGCACTCGCCCGAGCGCGGGATCGTGGCGCCCGGGGAGTTCCTGCCGATCGCCGAGGAGTCCGGGCTCATCCACGACATCGGGCAGTGGGTGCTGGCCAGCGCGGCCCGGCAGGTCGCGGCCTGGCGGCGGCGCCGGCCCGGGCTGACCCTCAACGTCAACGTGTCCGGCCGCGAGCTGGTCCGGCCCGGCTTCGTCGAGGACGTCACCCGCACCCTGGCCGCGGCCGGACTGCCGACGAGCGCGGTGACCCTGGAGCTGACCGAGTCGGTGCTGATGAGCGACCCGAAGCCGGCCGTGCTGGCCCTCAACCGGCTGCGGGCCCGCGGGGTGCAGCTGTCGATCGACGACTTCGGCACCGGCTACTCGTCGCTGGCCTACCTGCGTGACCTGCCGGTGGACGAGCTCAAGGTGGACCGCGCGTTCATCGCCCGGACCCAGCTCACCGGGCGGGACATGGCGCTGCTGTCCAGCATCCTGGAGCTCGGGCAGATCCTCGGCCTGCGCGTGGTGGCCGAGGGCATCGAGAACGCGGCGCAGCTGGACGCGGTACAAAAACTGGGGTGTGCTCTTGGCCAGGGCTTTCACCTGCACCGGCCGCTCGATCCGGCCGACGTCCCGCCGTTGCTGGACTCGCCGCCGCTCTATCGCGCGGCATGAAAAGGGCCGGGCGATCACGCCCGGCCCTATCGCTACGGAGTTACCGGCCTTCGAGCGACTTCACGTTGTCGCCGAAGGTCCAGCCCTTCGAGCCGTCCCAGTTGATCGACCAGGTCATGAGACCCTTGATGCCGGAGACGCTGTTGTACGCCTGCGACACCAGCGACGGCGCCATGTACCCGCCACCGGCCCCGGACTGCGCGGGCAGACCCGGCACCTGCTTGTCATAGGGGATGCGGATCGTGGTGCCCTGGATCGTCAGCCCGTTGTTCAGGCACTGCGTCTGCACCGTGAAACCCTGGACCGTGCCGGCCGAGTACGAGTCGCCGGCGCAGCCGTACATCGAACCGTTGTAGTACTGCATGTTCAGCCACCACAGGCGGCCGTTGTCCAGATACTTCTTGATGATCGGCAGGTACGAGCCCCAGATCGAGCCGTAGGTGACGCTGCCGCCGGTCACATACGCCGTCTCCGGCGCCATCGTCAGCCCGAAGTTCGACGGCATCTGCGCCAGCACACCGTCGATGATGCGGATCAGGTTCTGCTGCGACGTCGACAGCGTGCCGATGCTGCCGCTGCCGGTCAGCCCCGTCTCGATGTCGATGTCGATGCCGTCGAAGTTGTTGGCCTTCAGGATCGGCACGATCGTGGCGACGAACCGGTCCGCCACCGTCGACGAGCTCAGGTCGATCCCGGCCGCGGCACCGCCGATCGACATCAGCAGCGTCCCGCCGTTGGCCTTCGCCTGGCACATCTCGGCCGGCGTCGGCACCTTCACCCCGGCGTCCATCCCGTTCTCCCACAGCACCGTGCCGTCGGAGCGGATGACCGGGAAGGCGAGGTTGATGACGTTGTACCCGTGCTGGGCGATCCGGCTGTCGGTGATCGGAATCCAGCCGAGCCCCGGGTGCACACCGTTGGAGGCGCCGTCCCAGTTCTCCCAGTACCCCTGGATCACCTTCCCGGCCGGCCGCGACTTGACGCCGCAGCTCCCACCGGTCGGCGACGTCGACGTGCTCGGCGACCGGCTCGGGCTGGCCGACGCGGAGGCCGACCGGCTCGGCGACACCGACGGTGACGGCGACGCGGTGCGCGACGGCGACGGCGAGGTGGTCGGGTTGCCGCCGGTGCAGGCCCCGAGGTCCTTCCACAACGACGGCGTGGCCGCCGGGTTCCAGCCGGCGCCCACATAGGCGGTGTGGGTCACCAGCGCCTGGTACGTGTGCCCGCTGTACGTCACCTGCTGGCCGACCGTGTAGGTGTTGCCCTCGGCCCAGTTCGGCGCGCTACAGGCCGCGGCGGCGACGTTCGTGGCGGCCTGGGCCCCGAGCACTGGCGCGAGGGCCAGCGCCGCGACAATGGCCGCGGCCGCCCCGGTCACCAGGGCGAATGTCTGACGACGAGATCTCACGGGACCTCCTGCCCATCGATGGATCGATGGTCAGGGACGCTATCAGTTAACACTATTAAATGTAAGGGTCGGTTTCCTTAAGAGCGGCGGGGGAGCCCGGCTCCGCCCGCACCCCCTCAAGATCTACGCCGGCTCGGACGGCGGCCAGATTCTCGAGCCTGCGCGAGGCTCTCGACCCTCAACTCCAAGGGGACCCACGTGCGGCCGGACATTGGCTATCTTGGATGCCGCACGTCCGCACGGCCGGAGATTCGTCAATGGAAGAGCAGGAGCTTGACAGGGTGAACGCGCGGCTACGACAGGCCTGCCTCGACCGCGACTTGACGTGGGTGGTGGATGCCGTCGACGCCGCGCTCGGCGATGGAGTGGCCGACTCGGCCAACGATGGCAGCAGCGCCTACCGCCAACGCCGGGGAACGCGGATTTTCGGCCACGTTTACTACGATGCCGACCCTCGTGCGAGGCCGGATCCGCAACTTCGCGTTCGCCCGTACACCAGCGAGGAGAGCGTCCTCCTTCTGATCGATGCCATGCTGGCTGTGTATGACGTCCTTCCATCAGTTCAAGCCGAAGCCCTGTCGACACTTCGGGGTGGTTGGAACGGTCGAGTTCCGGTGGCCGACTCAGTGGTTGTCCGCGGCGATGGCGATCCTGAGGGTGGAGAGTTCAGGATGGCTGATGAGCCTGCGGGGCAGGCGGAGCAGCGCGGAAGAGTCGTCGCGGCTTTGATCGCGCTCCGCGCGGAGGTCACGGCATGACCGGCCGGGTGGACGAGATGCTCATCGAACTCGATCAAGCGCTCCAGCACGTATCCGCCCCCTGCACCAGTGCGGACCGCGCCGACCGGATCTACGAGGTGTATGCGTTTGCTCAGGTCATCGCGGCGGCGGCCGAGAGTGGCGCAATGGTGGTGTACGAAGATGCGGACGAGAGGCCGGTCAAGGAGCTGATCTTCCGTGGTGCGCCGGGAGTCCTGCACGGCGGGCGGCAGTTCACTCATGCGGTGCTCTCCTTCGGAGACGCCCGACCGGTCGAGGTTCATGTCCGGGTCAAGGTGCGAGGGAAAGTTTCGAGAGCGAATCCGACATCTTGATCGTAGACACCAAAGTTGCCCGGGACTGCCGGGACAAGGGCCAGCTGCCTAAGGCGAACGGCTGCGTTCTTACTGTCGAATGCAAGTACTACCTCGCGGCCTTGCCGCGCGACGAGGCGCTGAACTACCTCGGTGTTCGCTCGGGATTTCCCGCCACAATGGCCAGCCTGTTTGTGTGCAACCTGTTCTCGCCGCGAGCGAACCAGGTCCTGAGCGGCAGTCGGCAGCCGTATGAGTTCGGGGTCCTGCCGGGAACCCGCTTCCAGCAGTACACGCGGGCACATATCCGCGAAGCGATGCGGCGCCATGTCATCGCGTTCGACTTTGGCTGTCAGCTCTGATCCAGGTCTGCGGCGGCGCACCGGGCCACAGAACCGGCCCCGCCGCTCACGGGGAGCGACGGGGCCGGGAGTGGTTCGGGAAGCGGGTCAGCCGCGTTCGCGCGGGGGCTCGGCCCAAGGGGACGTGCCCGGGTTGTCCTTGCGCGGCTCGGTTTCGATCTTCGTTGTCGCCTCCGGGTCCTCGGCCGGGGCCGGGGGCTGGGCGGCGGGCTTGTTCTGGGTGGCTCGCTCCGCCGCGACCCGGTCCAGTTGCGTCTGGGCCGCCGTGGCTCGGCGTTCGGCCTCGCCGCGGGCGAAGGCGGCCCGGCGCTCGGCGGCCTCGGCCGGGGTCAGGGTTTCGCCGCCGAAGCCGAAGTTGGCCGTCGCCTCGGCGTCGGCTACCGGGGCCTCGAACTTGGTCGTGGCCTCGCCCATGCCGGCGGCGACATCGCTGCTGCTGGCGAACGGGCGGAGGACCGTCGTCTTCTCACCGTCGGCCGCCCCGGTAGCCGGAGCCGGAGCCGGAGGGGCCGACTGGGGGGCGGGCTGCGGGGCCATCGGCTCGAAGCGGCTGCGGTGCTCGGTCGTGGCGTCGTTGCTGGTCGACACGACCGTTTGCTCGCCGGTGGCGGCGTGGCGGGGGCGGGGCTGGGTCGGGGACTGGCGGCCCGGGTGGAAGGCTTCGGTCTCCTCCTCGCGGCCCGGGCGGGACGGCACCGCGAAGCCGTCGAACGACGGGCCGGCCAGCAGGTCCTGCTCCTCTTCCTCGTCGCGTCCGCGGGCGGTCCGGGTCGGCAGGCTCGGAGCCGCCTCACCCGCCGGAGCCGGAGATGCCGGAGCCGGAGACGCAGGGGCCGGAGAGGCAGGGGCCGGAGATGCCGGAGCCGGAGACACAGAGACCGGGGAGGCGGGCGCCGGGGAAGCGGGGGCGCTCGAGACCGGGGTGGTGTGCAGCGGGCGGGTGGCGTCGTCGGTGTCCTGGGAGCCGCCGGGCGCCGGGACCACGGGCCAGGAGCCGGACGGGCCCAGGTCGGCGGGCGGCGGAGAGGTCGGCGGGGCGACGGGCCACGACGGCGGCGCGTCCTCGGCCGCGGGCGGAGGTGAGCTGGCGCCACGGCTGTAGCCGGTCGCACCACCCTCGGCCGCGGGCTCCGCGGCGGCGGCCGACTCCGGCGTCAACCAGCCGGGGTCGCCGGTGGCCGCCGGCGGTGTCGAGACGGGCGGTGTCGAGACCGGAAGCGGGGGCGGAGACGCCGGGGGAGTGGAGACCGGCGGCGGGGCGAACACCGGCTGCGGCACGGCACCGGGAGGCGCGGGCGGGAACGGTCCGGGTGGGAACGGCCCGGGCGGCGGACCGGACACCGGCGGCGACGAGACCGGCGGGGTGTAAGCGGGGGGTGTGGAGACCGGCGGCGGCGCGAAAGGCGACTGCGGCGGAGAAGAGATCGGCGGCGGAGCGGAGACTGGCGGACCGGAGACCGGTGGCGGGGAGAAGACCGGCTGGGTCTCGTCGCTGGCCGGGCGGGCGAACGGGGCGACGCCCGGCGGGGGCGGCAGCACCGAGGTCGCCGCCGCGCCGGCCGCGGCCGGGAACGCCGTCGTCGGCGCGGACTGGTAGCCGGGGCGGGCGGCCATCGGCGGCGGCGCGAGGCCGGGGCCCTGGCCCAGCGGGTACTCGTGCACGTCAGCGGGCTCAATCGGCTCCGCGGCCAGGGGCACCGCGGCCGGCCAGGGCCGCCAGCGCTTGATGCTGAAGGCGGCGATCAGCAGCGCGAGTCCGAGGACGGCGGTGGTGCCGTTGACGATGGGGCCGCGCAGGTCCACCGTGAGGCTGCCGAGCTTCAGGTCGCGGGGCAGGCTGCTCATCACCGAGAGCGGGTCGATGAACAGGCTCACGTAGGTGGCCAGCAGCGCCAGGCCCGCGACGATCGGGCCGACCGGGGAGATGCGCAGGGTGGCGATCAGGCCGATGAGCAGGCCGGCGCCCAGCAGGTAGGCGGCGGGCACCAGCAGGTCGACGGAGTCGAATGAACCGGCTCCGACCCACTTGCCGACGGTATCCGCGGATTTTGGCTGACCGATCGCGATCAGCAGCCAGGCGATCGGGGCGATCAACATCCCCGCGATCAGGCTTCCGACGTGTCGCATGGCTCGCACCGTACCGTCTTTGTCATGACCGAGCACACCGGCCGTCCGACCAGCCGCCCTACCGGTTACTCGCGAGTCACGCTGAGCCGGATCATGACGGCGGTGGACGTGAATCTGTACGGCACCGTCCACGGCGGCGTGATCATGAAGTTCGTCGACGACGTGGCCGGGGCGGCGGCCGCGCGGCACAGCGGCGGGACGGCCGTGACCGCCTCGATCGACGAGATCGCGTTCCTGGAGCCGCTGCGCGTCGGCGACCTCGTCCACGCGTATGCGCAGGTCAACTGGACCGGGACGAGTTCGATGGAGGTCGGCGTGCGGCTGGAGTCGGAGCGGTGGGACCGGGTAAGCGAGTCGGCGCCGCTGGTCGTGGCCACCGCCTACCTCGTGTTCGTCGCCGTCGACGCCGAGGGCAAGCCGCGGCCGGTCCCGGTCGTCGTGCCCGACTCGCCGGTCGACGAGGGCCGGTGGCGAGAGGCGGAAATCCGACGCGAGCACCGTCTCGCCCGCCGGGACGCCATCCATAAGCATCGATCAGGCCGGTAGGGCGGAAAACGGCGCGAAAACGAGGGGAACACCGCCGGGCGGATCGGACAAGAAGGTGTGTGGACCCGGAAGGCAACCTCTTGATCGCGGACGGCTTCACCGCCCTCTACGACCGGCACGCGCAGGCGCTGTACCGCTACTGCGCCCGCCGGGTAGGGCCGGACCGCGCCGAAGACGCGGTGGCCCAGACGTTCCTCGTCGCATACGAGAAACGGCACACCGTGGAGCCCGGCGCCGACCCTTTGCCGTGGCTGTTCGGCATCGCCACCAACGTGTTGTTCCGCCATCGCCGCGACGAGGTGCGCGGCTACCGGGCGCTGGCCCGGACCGGCGCGGACCCGCTGCTGGTGCCGATGTCGGCGGAGAGTCACGCGGCCCGCACGGACGAGCGGGTCGACGCCCGCGTGCGGGCCCGCACGATCGCGCGGGTGCTGGCGAAGCTGCCGGCCCGCCAGCGTGACGTGCTGCTGCTGTACGCGGTGGCCGACCTGTCGTACGCGGAGATCGCCGAGGCGCTGCACCTGCCCCTCGGCACGGTGCAGTCGGCGCTGCACCGGGCCCGCACCAAGTTGCGCAAGGCACTCGACGAGTCTTCAAAAGCTGAGGGTGGGCGATGACCAACACCGACGATCGAGATCTGCATGCACTGCGTGAATTCCGCAGCGCTTTGGACGACCCCCCGGAGGGTGTACTCGTCCGCGGGCGGTACCGCCTGGCCAGCAACGAGTACCGCCCGCCGAACCGGCGCCGGCAGTGGCTGCTCTCGGCCGCCGGTGCCGCCGCGGCCCTCGCGGTCGTGGTCGGCGTCGCGGTGAGCGTCGGCGGCAAGGGGCCGGCGACGGAGAGCGGCCAGGCCCCGGCCCAGCGGCCCTCGACGGGCGCGCCGGCCAACTCGGCGGCCGCGGACCTGCCGGTCACGCCCGGCACCAAGGCTCCGCTGAATGCCCAGGTCAGCAGCGACGGGGGCGCGACGCACGCCAAGGCGGTCGCCGCGATGGATCGCCTGGCCGCGGCGGCCGCCGGCACCCAGCCGATGCCGGTCGGCGCCGGGCAGGTGCTCTACGTGAAGACGTACAACCTGCGGGACGGCTCTGAGAGGTACCTGCACGAGATCTGGCTGGACCCGCAGACGATGGTCGCCCTGCGCGTCCGCCGCACCGACGACGCGCAGCTCGACTCGGTCAGCACCCAGCAGGAGATCGACGCGGCCGCGGCCGTCCCGGCCGGCCTGTACCGGCCGACCGCGCAGTTCCTGGCGAGCCTGCCCACCGACCCGGACCAGCTGCTCGCGCAGCTGCGGAGCTGGTCGCAGACGGCCTACCCGAACCGGCCGGCCGACGGCATGATCTGGAAGGACAGCTTCGAGCTGCTGAACTACTCGGAGCCGTTCTGGACCGCGCAGCAGCGCACCACGATCTATAAGACGCTGGCGAAGATGCCGGACGTGAAGGCGACGACCGCGAAGATCGACAACAAGCCGTACGACCTGGTCTGCATGGATCGGGACTCGGGCGGGGCCGGCACGGTCGACTGCCTGCTCTTCGACTCGGCCACCGGCCGTTTCGCGGGCAGTGCCTGGCCGCAGAAGAACCTGAGCCTGGACCCGGCCAACGTGGGCCTGGTGGACTACGGCACCCAGCCGCGCCCCGCTCCGGACACCCGCCCGTCCTCCCCGGTGGTCAAGGACGGATCGGCCCGGCCCAGCAAGTAGGGACACAGGTGGGCGGCTCACACCGGATCGAGGGATCGGGTGGGGGTCGCCCACACTGAGCGATCGTTTACGTGTGCCGCAAGATGGACCAATGGCGAAGGTGCTCTGGGAACCCCCGACGGACGTGCGCGACCACACCCGGATCGGGGGTTTCCTGCGCTGGCTGGAGGCCGAGCGGGGGCTCACCTTCGCCGGCTACCAGGACCTGTGGCAGTGGTCGGTCGACGAGCCGGCGGCGTTCTGGCGGGCCATCTGGGACCACTTCGACGTCGTCGCGCATGTGGCGCCCACCGACACCCTGCCGGAGGCCCGGATGCCGGGCGCGGTGTGGTTTCCGGGCGCCGAGCTCAATTACGCGGCAAATGTACTGCGAATGCCCGGCCTCGCCCCCGATGAGCCGGTCGTCATCGCCCGTTCACAGACCCGCGGGCCGATCGAGCTGACCGCGGCCGAACTGCGCGAGCAGGTTCGCCGCGCCCGGGCCGGACTGCGGCGACTCGGCGTGGGCAAGGGCGACCGGGTCGCGGCCTACGCGCCCAACATCCCCGAGACCTTCGTGCTGCTACTGGCCACGGCCGGCCTCGGCGCCATCTTCTCCAGCTGCGCCCCCGAGTTCGGCACCCGCTCGGTCGTCGACCGCTGGCAGCAGATCGAGCCCAAGGTGCTGGTGGCCGTGGACGGCTATATGTACGGCGACAAGCCCATCGACCGCACCGCCGAGGTCGAAGCGATCCGGGCCGCGCTGCCGTCCGTGGAGCACGTGGTGCGCATCGGCTACCTGCACGAGGAGAACGACGGCTGGGCCGAGCTCACCGCCGCGACCGACGAGCCGCTGGAGTTCGAGCCGGTCCCGTTCGGGCATCCGCTGTACGTCCTCTACTCCTCCGGCACCACGGGCCTGCCGAAGCCGATCGTCCACGGCCACGGCGGCATCCTCCTCGAGCACCTCAAGATGCTGGCCCTGCACCACGACCTGGGCCCCGGCGACCGCTTCTTCTGGTTCACCACCACCGGCTGGATGATGTGGAACTACCTGGTCTCCGGGCCGGCCGTCGGCGCCGCCGTCGTCCTCGTCGACGGCAACCCGGCGCATCCGGACCTGGGCTGGCTGTGGCGGGTCGCGCAGGAGACCGGCACGACCTACTTCGGCACGTCGGCCCCGTTCCTGCTGTCCTGCCGCAAGGCCGGGCTGGTGCCGAAGGAGTTCGCGGACCTGAGCCGGCTGCGCGGGGTCGGCTCGACCGGGGCGCCGCTGCCGCCCGAGGGCTTCGAGTGGGTCTACGCCGCGGTCTCCGAGGACGTGCTGCTGGCGTCGGCCTCCGGCGGTACCGATGTCTGCACCGCGTTCGTCGGCGGCGTCCCGCTCCTGCCGGTCCGGGCCGGTGAGATCGCCTGCCGGGCCCTCGGCGCGCGGGTCGAGGCGTTCGCGGCCGACGGCACCCCGGTCATCGGCGAGCTCGGCGAACTCGTCATCACCGCGCCGATGCCGAGCATGCCGGTCGGGTTCTGGGGCGACACTGACGGGAGCCGCTACGCCGAGGCCTACTTCGGGACCTATCCGGGGGTCTGGCGGCACGGCGACTGGATCACGATCGACGAGCGCGGCGCGTGTGTCATCACCGGCCGCTCCGACGCGACCCTGAACCGCGGCGGGGTGCGGCTCGGCACGAGCGAGTTCTACTCCGTCGTCGAGGGACTCGACGAGGTCGTGGACTCTGTGGTGGTACACCTGGAAGATCCTGAGGGCGGCGCCGGAGAGCTGCTGCTGTTCGTGGTCCTCGCGCCCGGGGTGACCCTCGACGACGGGCTGCGGTCGCGGATCGCCCGGGAGCTGCGCACCGCGCTCTCGCCGCGGCACGTCCCCGACGAGGTGTTCCAGGTCGAGGCCGTGCCGCGGACGCTGTCGGGCAAGAAGCTGGAAGTACCGGTGAAGCGCATTCTGACCGGAACCCCGGTCGAGCGGGCGGCCGCGGAGGGCGCGCTCGCGAATCCCGAGTCACTGCAGTACTTCGTCAACGCACGGCGGTAGCGCCCTCCGACTCGGCGCGGCCGGCGAGCTTCTCGGGGTCGGTGTTGACGCTGAGGACGATGCTGGCCCCGGCCGCGAGGGGGCCGACCAGCCACTCCACCGGGTCGGGGTGGGCCACGGCGTCGACGAGCAGCCGGCCGCCGGAGTAGTCCAGGGCGCGGGCGCGCCCCACGAGGTCCTCGGTGCCGGAGCCGCCGGCCGGGCCGGGGTAGTGGTCGCCGAACTGCCGCACCTCGGCCACGTAGTCGGCCCAGCCGGCCGGGGTGTCGCCGCGCATCGGCAGACCCATCGGGGCGAGGCCGAGCACATAGCGGTCGGCGGGGCCCGGCGCGCCCGTCTCGGCCGCGGCCAGCGACGCGAACTCGACGTCGGCCCCGGCCGCCGTCGGCTGGCCGTAGTCCACCTTCAGCCCCACCGTCCACGCGCCGAGCAGGATCGCGGCCGTCTGCCAGTGCGGTGGGAGCCGGACCGCGGCCACGTCGCCGGGGCCCAGCCCGCAGCCGTCGACGAGCAGGTTGGCGGTCTTCGACACCCAGTTGGCGAGGGTGGCGCCGGACAGTTCCGTTCGCTCGCCGGTGGCGTCGTCATAGAACGTCAGGAACGGAAGTGACGGGTCTTTCCCGACAACTGCCGCAAAGAGTGAAGGAACTGTATTACCCATATGTCCAATTAATCCCTTCCATAACATCTCACCTGATTTCTAGCGAGATGGGGCAGCGAGATGGGTGTCTGGGCAACGCGACCCTACCGAAGCCGCCGCCGGCCGATCGCGTCCGCGACGACGGGGCCTGTGTCGCCGGCCAGGAGCAAAGCGCTCGCGCTCGCCGGCTGCTCGCTCGCACTGGTTGCCGTGGGCGCGATCGGCGGCGGCGCCGTGGCCGGCCCGGGTGACCCGCCGGTGGCCCCGGACGACCTCACCGCGCCCGTCGAGTGGGCCAACCCGGCGGCCCAGGCCCCGGGCGGCGCGGGCGTGCCGACGAAGGTGACGCGCCTGCCGCTCGGCGACTTCGACCGGCCCGCGAACGGGGCCGGCGCCCAGAGCGGCGTGCTCGAGGACGTCCCGCTCGCCGGCGGCTACCACAAGACCACCCGCAGCCGGACCCTCACCGTCACCCGCCCGGCGACCGCCCCGTTCAGCGCCATCGGGGTGACCTGGCGGGAGACCACCGGCGTCGGCGCGGTCAGCATCGCCGTGCGGCACCACCCCGTGGGCGGCGCCTGGAGCGGGTGGCAGACCGTCGGGGCCGCGGAGGTGGCCCGCGACTTCAGCAAGACCCCTGGCGTGCGACCGTCGCCGTCCGCGGCGGCCGGCCCGAAGGCCGAGCGCGGCGGGGCCGATCTGGTGTGGGTCGGCCCCAGCGACGGCGTGCAGGTCTCGGTCAGCTCCATGAGTGGTTCGGCCCCGCACGATGTCACCGCCGATCTGATCGACCCCACCGACGCGCCGGCCGATGCCGCCCTGCCTCCGGCGCCCCCGGTCGCCGAGGACGCCCCGGTCGCGCTGCGCCCGTTCATGCCGGTCGTCAACCGCCGCGCCGCCTGGGGCGCCAACGAGACGCTGATGGACTGGAAACCGGCCTACGCACCGCTGGTGAAGGCGGTCGCGGTGCACCACACGGCCACCGGCAACGACTACGCCGAGGCCGACGTCCCCAAGATCCTGCGCTCGATCTACCAGTACCAGACGGTCAGCCGCGGCTGGGGCGACATCGGCTACAACGTGCTCGTCGACCGGTTCGGCCGGCTCTGGGAGGGCCGCTCCGGCGGGCTGTCCCGGCCGGTCGTGGGCGCGCAGGCGGGCGGCTTCAACACCGGCACCGCCGGCATCGCGATGATCGGCGACTACCGCACCACCACCGTGCCGGACGCGGTGGTGGAGTCGGCCGCGAAGTACACCGCCTGGAAACTTTCACTGAGCCAGGCCATCGACCCGCGCGGCTCCGTGGTGCTCACCGGCGGCGGCTCCACCTCGCGTTATCCGGTCGGCACCACGGTCACCGTCCCGCGGGTCTTCCCGCACCGCCAGACCAATCCGACCGAGTGCCCGGGCGACCGCGGGATGGACGTCCTGCCCGCGATCCGAGACCGGGCGGCGGCGCTGCTCGGGGATCTGACCAAGCCTTCGACGGTACGGTCACTGCTCGCTTCCTACCGCCCGGCCGACGGCACCGTGCGCCTGCAGGGCATCCCGCAGCCGATTTTCACTTCGGGCCCGAACGAGCTCGCGGTGCCGGCCGACTACAACGGCGACGGCAAGGCCGATGTCGCCACCTGGTCGCCGATCACCGGCAACTGGACGATGCTGCTGACCGGTGAGGGCCGCTCGGTGGTGCAGTGGGGGCTGCCCGGCGACGTCCCGGCACCGGCCGACTACGACGGCGACGGCCAGGCCGACCTCGCCGTGTTCCGGCCGTCCACCGGGGTCTGGTACATCAAGGGCGTCGGCGAGCTGCAGCTCGGCCAGCCCGGCGACCAGCCCGTGCCCGGCGACTACACCGGCGACGGCCGCGCCGAGCCGGCGATCTGGCGGCCGGCCACCGGGCTGTGGGCGATCCGGGCGATCCGCGAGTGGACGTTCGGCGAGCCCGGCGCGATCGCGGTGCCGGCCGACTACGACGGCGACGGGAAGCTCGACGCGGCCGTGTGGTCCCCGTCGACCCAGCAGTTCACGATCGGCGGGCAGGCGCCGGTGCGGCTCGGCGACCCGGGTGACACGCCGGTGCCGGGGCAGTACGACGGGGACGGGAAAGCCGACCTCGCGGTGTATCACGACGGCCGGTTCGACGTGCGGGGGGTTGGGAAGTACGACGTCGGAGCGCCGGGTGACGTACCGATGCCGCTGAATTGAGCAAAACTTGAACTTTGCGGGCGGCGGCCGGATTCATTCAGGCTGAATCCTGGGTGGAACTGCGATGCGAGTCGCGTCGTGGACATCGATCACCGGCGGAAGCGGCGTAGTCTTTGCCGCGAAGACCGTCGCACCGAAGTTTCAGCATCGAGTCCCACAGGGAGTGCCAAGTGACCCCCGGCCGACCGCCACGCGTGCTTGTCGACGCCACGAGTGTCCCAGCCGACCGAGGCGGGGTGGGGCGCTACGTAGACGGTCTCCTGGGCGCGCTGGGCGTGCTCGACACCGATCTGGCCGTGGTGTGTCAGCGCACGGACGCGGAGCGCTACGGGCGGCTGCTGCCGAGCGCGCGGATCATGTCGGCGCCGGCCGTGGCCGCGCACCGCCCGGCCCGCCTGGCGTGGGAGCAGACCGGCCTGCCGATGCTGGCCCAGCAGGTCGGGGCCCAGGTCCTGCACTCGCCCTTCTACACCTGCCCGCTGCGGGCCGGCTGCCCGGTGACGGTCACAGTTCACGACGCCACGTTCTTCACCGAGCCCGAGCATTACGACAAGTCCCGCCGCACGTTCTTCCGCTCCGCGATCAAGACGTCACTGCGGCGCGCCAGCCGGGTGATCGTGCCCAGCAAGGCGACCCGCGACGAGCTGATCCGGCTCCTCGACGCCGACCCGACCCGCATCGACGTGGCCTATCACGGGGTCGACCCGCAGGCGTTCCACGCGCCCAGCGACGACGAGAAGGCCCGGGTGCGGGCGCGGCTGGGGCTGGGGTCGACGGAGTACATCGCGTTCCTGGGGGCCAAGGAGCCCCGCAAGAACGTGCCCAGCCTGATCCGCGGCTGGATCTCGGCCGTGCGCGACCGGGCCGACCCGCCGGCGCTGGTGGTGGCCGGCGGCCAGGGTCACGACGACGAGATCGACGGCGCGATCGCGGAGGTCCCGAGCCACCTGCGGTTACTCCGGCCGGGTTACCTGCGCTACGCCGACCTGCCGGGCTTTCTCGGCGGCGCCGTGGTCGCGGCCTACCCGTCCTTCGGCGAGGGCTTCGGCCTGCCGATCCTGGAGGCCATGGCCTGCGGCGCCCCGGTCCTCACCACCCCGCGGCTGTCGCTGCCGGAGGTGGGCGGCGACGCGGTCGCCTACACCGGGCCGGGCCCCGAGGAGATCGCCCGTGACTTGGCGGCACTGCTCGACGACACCGAGCGACGTAACGCTTTGGCGAAGGCCGGCGCCGCCCGCGCCAAGGAGTTCACCTGGGAGTCCAGCGCCGAGGTCCATCTCGCCGCGTGGGCCAGAGCGGCCGGTCCGCGCGGTATCTAACCCTAGGTGACCATGAGCATGGTGATCTGAAACGGTTTCGGGCGATTTCTGTAACGGGATTGGCACCCCCGAGTTGTGGAACGGTTGCCCTTTCCGGGCATGATGGGCCCGTGTTCTACGCGGTGATTCCTGCAGGTGGCAGCGGCACGCGGCTCTGGCCGCTGTCGCGAGCCGGCCATCCGAAGTTTCTCCACGCCCTCACCGGGACCCCGTTGTCGCTGCTCCAGGCGACCTACGGGCGGCTCGAAGGCCTGGCGACGCCCGAGTGCACCTATGTGGTGACCGGCGTAGCGCACGCGGCCGCCGTGGCCCGGCAGCTGCCGGGCCTCCCGGAGGGCAACATCCTCGTCGAGCCGACGCCGCGCGACTCCTGCGCCGCGATCGGGCTCGCCGCGGCGGTGATCGCCCGCCGTGACCCGCACGCCATCATGGGCGCCTTCGCCGCCGACCAGCTGGTCCGCGATGTGCCGGCCTTCCAGGACACCCTGCACCGGGCGATCCAGGGAGCCGAGGACGGCCTGCTCATGACGATCGGCATCACGCCGACGCACCCCGAGACCGGCTACGGATACCTGCACGTCGGCGAGCCCACCGGCACCGGCGACGTGTGCAAGGTGGCCGAGTTCGCCGAGAAGCCGCAGCTCGACGTGGCCCAGCGCTACGTCGACTCCGGTGAGTATCTGTGGAACGCCGGCATGTTCGTCTGGCGCGTCGACGTGTTCCTCGACGAGCTCGCGCGGCAGCAGCCGGCCCTGCACGAGGGCCTGCAGCGGATCGCCGAGTCGTGGGACACCCACGACCGCGAGGAGGTCCTGGCCCAGCTCTGGCCCGGCCTGACCAAGATCTCGGTCGACTTCGGCGTCATGGAGGGCGCGGGCGCCGCCGGCCTGGTCGGCACCGTGCCCGGCAACTTCGGCTGGAACGACGTCGGCGACTTCCACACGCTCGGCGAGCTGCTGGAGACCGACACCGCGGGCAACGTGGTGGTCGACCTCGGCGCGCTGATCGACGACCCGGCCGTCGGGGCCAAGTCGACCGTCCTTATGCAGGACGCGGAGCGCGTGGTCGTCGTCCCGCGCTCGGGCCGGCTGGTGGCCGCGGTGGGCGTGAGCGACCTGATCATCGTCGACACGCCGGACGCCCTGCTCATCTGCCCGCGGGCGCGGGCTCAGGACGTCAAGAAGCTGGTCGACTCCCTGAAGGAGCGCGGCTCCAGCGAGCTGCTGTAGGCCCGTTCCGCGCATGCGGTGGGCCCGCCGCACGCCCGGCACGGTGCGAAGGCCATCGCGGCGCGGCAAGGCGGCGGCACGGGAGGTTGGCGGTGCGAAGGCCCATCGCGGCGCGGGAGGTTGGCGGCGCGGGAGGTCGGCTATGCGTGTCGTAGCCGGCCTTCGCGGTGCGGGAGATCGGCTCGCGGTGCCGGTCTCCCCGAGGGCGACATCCTCGTCGAGTCGACGCCGCGCGACTCCTGCGCCGCGATCGGGCTCGCGGCAGCGGTGATCGCCCGCCGCGACCCGCACGTCGCGGCCGCACCTTCGTGGTGCGGGCCGACGCTGACCTGCGAAGCGCCGGCTTACCTGCCCGTCAGCCTCGGCGCGCCCACGTCAACGCCGGCGCGACCAGCACTTCGGTCGCGTCGGCCAGGGGCGACGGCAGGTCGTCCGGGGTGAACCAGCCCAGCGCGTTCGACTCCGAGCTGACCTTCTCGACGGCGCCGGCCGGAGCGATCGCCGCGTAGCGGATGTCGTAGTGGAACGACTGCCCGCCCGAGCAGAGCACCGGGTGCACGTCGAGGTTGATCGGGGCCTCGCTGATGCGCAGCCCGAGAATGCCCGACTCCTCCGTCGCCTCGCGCAGGGCGGCACCGGCGATGGTGGTGTCCTCCGGCTCGCAGTGGCCGCCGAGCTGGACCCAGCGGTTGATCCGGCCGTGCAGGCACAGCAGCACCCGCTCGGCCACCGCGTCGACGATCAGGGCGCTCGCGGTCACGTGGCCGCCGGCGTGCTCCCGCAGGACGGTCGTCGGGTCGGGGAAGACGAACTCCAGGAACCGCTTCCGGGTCGCCTCGGCCTCCGCCGACGGCGCCTCCCAACCCTCCAGGACGGCCAGAGCGTTTTCGTGCAGGCTCAAGGACGTAGACCTAGTCTCGCTACGGTGCCATTCCACATCATAGTGACGGAAGGCTACCTTGCCCGATCGCGAGCACGCCGAGGGGCTCGCCCCCCGCGGGCACGTCATCCGCCAGGGCCGCCGCATCGGTGATCTCCAGCCACGCTGTCGCGAAACCTTCAGCAGCGAGAACGGCGCGCAGCCGCTCGGCTCGGCGGCCCGCTTCGGCCGCGGCCCGCAGATCGCCGGCGGGGGCCCACACGACAACGGCGGCCACGGTGTTCGCCGGAGTCGTCACGCTCCGTGTCCGCGGGAACGGCAGTTCGGGAAGCCGCACCGATTCCTGCGCGGGCGCGAAGGAAGGAGCGTCGGGCAGCTCGGCGGCCAGCCGCAGGCCCTGTGCGGTCGCCTCCGCGGTGCCGAGGGAGAAGAGGTCGGCGTCGGCCCCGCGGATGAGCTCGGCGGCGCCGCGGCCGTGCGCGGCCGGGAAGTGCGGGGCGAGGCCGCGCACGATCGCCACCGGCACCTGCGCCGTCTTGCCCTTGACCAGTTCACCGGCGGCGGCGAGCTGATCGATGAGGGCCATCTGGGTCAGCTGGAGCTCGTTGCCGTAGGCATCGTGCAGCCCCCGGTAGTCCAGCAGCGCGTCGACCCCGGCGGCGCCGATCGCCACGTCGGTCAGGCCCAGCCGCCAGGGCCGGCCCATGGTGTCGGTGATGACGACGGCGACGTCGAGCCCGAAGCGCTCGCGCAGCTCATCGCGCAGGGCCCGGGCCGAGGCGTCCGGGTCCTTCGGCAGCAGCACCAGGTGGGCGGCGTCCACGTTGGACGCGTCGATGCCGGCCGCGGCGAGCACGAGGCCGTGATGGGTCTGCACGATCCGGGTCGCACCGCGCCGGGCCACGACGCGGACGGTCTCGGCCCGCAGCGCGGCCTCGCGGGCGGCCTCCCGGGCCGGCTCGTCCGGGGGCAGGTCGACCAGGCGGCCCTCGGCCTTGCTCACGATTTTGCTGGTCACCACGAGGACATCGCCGTCGCGGAGGAAGTCGGCCGCGCCGGTGATGACGTCGGCCAGGTTGTCGCCCGGCCGCACCTCGCCGATGCCGACGACCGGATGGATCTCCAGCGACGGCATCAGGCCACGCCGACCGTGTCGAGCGCGCTGCGGACCATCGCGGCGGTCGCGGCCTCGTCGGTCATCCAGAGCGGCACGGCCCGGACCGTCAGCCCCGGCACCGAGACCCCGGCGTCCGTCTCGTCGACGAGCCAGGCGTCGAGGACCCCGCCGCCGGAGCGCGCCCCGAGGAGCCCGCCGACCCCGGCCGGGCTGCACTCGACGCCCATCACATCGAGGCACTTGTCGGCCATGCCCCGCACCGGCGCCGAGCCGATGATCGGGGAGAACCCGGCGACCGGCGCCGGCCCGGTGGCCACGGCCTCGCGGACGGCCGGCACGGCCAGGATCGGCGCGATGGAGACGACGGGATTGCTGGGTGCGACGAGCACCACATCGGCGGCCGCGATCGCGTCGAGCACGCCGGCGGCCGGCTTCGCGGTCTCGGCCCCGACGAACACGAACCGCTGGGTCGGGATGCCGGCCCGGTAGCGGATCCACCACTCCTGGAAGTGGATGGCCCGGGTCGCGCCGTCGAGCTCGACGACGGCGTGCGTCTCCACGCGATCGTCGCTGGCCGGCAGCATGCGCACGCCGGGCTGCCAGCGGTCGCAGAGCGCTTCGGTGACGGCCGAGAGCGGGTAGCCGGCGTCCAGCATCCGGGTGCGCACCAGGTGGGTGGCGATGTCCTTGTCGCCGAGGCCGAACCAGGTGGGCTCGGCGCCGTATGCGGCCAGCTCGTCCTTCACCGTCCAGGTCTCGCCGACCCGGCCCCAGCCGCGCTCCGGATCCGCGCCGCCACCGAGCGTGTACATCACGCTGTCCAGGTCCGGGCAGATGCGCAGCCCGTGCAGGGTCACGTCGTCGCCAATGTTGATCACCGCGGTGACGTCGGCCCCCGTCTCCCGGGCCACCGCACGCACCCCCAGCAGGAAGCGCGCGCCGCCGATGCCACCTGCAAGAACCACGATCCGCATGCGCTCAATCCTGCCCCACGTTCATTACGGCGCCGTCCGGGGTCCAGCGCGCACGCGCAATTCGCCCCATACAGCTAGGCTGCTGGCGACCTGTTGCACGGACCGTTGAATCTTCGGGAGAGCCAGTGAGCACCCAGCCACCCGATCCGAACGCCACCGGGGGGTTCCAGACCCCGGCCGCGGCCCAGTATCAGACCCCGACCCAGGCGGTTCCCGTCGCCGCGCCCGCGCAGCAGTATCAGGCCGTCCCGCAGGCGGTCTCGGCTGTGCCGGCTCCCGCGGTCGCCCCGCCGGACGCCAAGAAGGCGCGCGGTCTGCTGGAGCCCTATCGCGAGCTGGCCGCCTTCGGTCTGCTCGGCGCCGTCGGGCTGATCCTGCTGGCCGGCCTCGTGCGCCTGCTCACCGGCCTGTTCAACTCGTTCCTGGCCACCGCGACGGCCTCGTTCGGCAACGTGATCGGCTTCGAGGTCGTCCTGCTGCCGATCATCGCGGTCGTGATCGTGCTCCTGATCGACCCGGTGACGCCGCGGGCCAAGGCCGTGGTCCTGGTCGCGATGATCGAATATGCGATCGCCGCCATCATCGGCCTCGTGCTGCTGCTCGGCGGGCTCATCGGCGACTTCCAGAACGAGGCCCCGGTCGGCTGGGCCCTCGGCGGCTTCCTGGAGCACCTGGCCGCGCTCGGCCTCATCGGCCTCGGGCTGTTCCTCACCGCGCGGATCTACCTGGGCGCCTACTCGGCCCCGAAGCCGGTCAGCGCCCCCTACGGCCAGCCCGGCTACCAGTATCCGCAGGGCTACACCCAGCAACAGCAGCAGGCCTACTACGCCCAGCAGCAGGCCGCCTACGCCGCCCAGCAGGCCCAGGCCACGCAGCAGACCGGCTACGTGACCGGCGCTCAGCCGGCGGCGTCGCCCGAGCAGCAGGCCTACTACGCCCAGCAACAGGCCGCTTACGCCGCCCAGCAGCAGGCCCAGGCCGCGCAGGCGGCCCAGCAGGCCCAGGCCGCGTCGACGACCGGCAGCAACCCGGCGGTCGCGGCTCAGCCGGCTCAGGTCGCCCCGGACGCACCGGCCGCCCAGGCCACCGCCGCCTACGCGACCCCCGGCTACACCGCCACCCCGACCACGGGCGGGCCGACCCCGGGTTACGCCGCCACCCCGACGACGGGCGGGCCGACTCCCGGCTACGCCGCCACCCCGACCACGGGCGGGCCGACTCCCGGCTACGCCGCCACCCCGACCACGGGTGGGCCAACTCCCGGCTACGCGACCCCCGGCTACACGGCCCCGACGTCCGCGGTGCCGAGCTACGGCGCGGCGGAGACCCCGGCCGCGGCCGAGACGCCGGCCCCCGAGGCCCAGCCGGCTTCGGGCCCGCCGCTCAGCTCGCCGTTCGCCGCCTACACCGCGCCCGCGCCGACCCCGGTCGAGGACGAGCCCGTGTCGGCGTCCCCGGCCGACACCAGCGCCTCGACCCCGCCCGGCGGCTTCGCGTCGGCGGGCTGGCCCGGCGGCCAGTCCACCCATCCGGCCCCGGCCGAGGAGGAGGGCACGGCGGTGCTGACCCCGGCCGATCCCGACGCCACGCAGGCCGCCCCGGTCGTCCCGGCCGACAAGGCCGAGTCGACCGAGACCGCCGACCCCGACGCCACGACCGTGCTCAAGCCCGAGCACAAGCGGGGCGACGACGGCGAGGAGACCCAGCGCACCCAGGCGATCCCGCCGAGTAACTGACGTATCGGCCCGTGGCCGCGCCGCCCGTGCGGCCACGGGTAACACGTCACACACCGAGCTCGCGAGGAATCGCCCGCGCGCGGCCTACAGTTCGGTGGTGACGTCTGACGGCAGAAGTACTGAAGGCAACGCGATGCGGCGGGCGCTGCGGCGAGCGGCGGACGGCCGCACCCTGGACGCGACCGAGGCCGCCGTCCTGCTGACCGCGCGCGGAGCGGCCCTGGACGACCTGCTCGGCATCGCCGGGTCGGTGCGCGACGCGGGGCTCGCCGACGCCGGCCGCCCGGGTGTCATCACGTTCTCCAAGAAGGTCTTCATCCCGCTGACCCGGCTGTGCCGGGACCGGTGTCACTACTGCACGTTCGCGACCGTGCCGCACCGGCTGCCGAGTGAGTACCTCGAGATCGACGAGGTCCTCGAGATCGCCCGCGCCGGCGCCGCCCAGGGCTGCAAGGAGGCCCTGTTCACGCTGGGCGATCGGCCGGAGGAGCGCTGGGACCAGGCCAAGCGCTGGCTGGACGAGCGCGGCTACGACTCGACGCTGTCCTACCTGCGGGCCTGCGCCATCGCGGTGCTGGAGGAGACCGGTCTGCTGCCGCACCTCAACCCGGGCGTGCTGTCGTGGGCCGAGCTGCAGCGGCTCAAGCCGGTCGCGCCGAGCATGGGCATGATGCTGGAGACCACCGCGACCCGCCTGTGGTCGGAGCCGGGCGGCCCGCACTTCGGCTCGCCGGACAAGGAGCCCGCCGTCCGCCTCCGCGTCCTCGACGACGCCGGCCGGGTCGGGGTGCCGTTCACCACCGGCATCCTCATCGGGATCGGCGAGACGCTCGACGAGCGGGCCGAGTCGCTCTTCGCGATCCGCCGGACGATGCGGGAGTACGGCCACATCCAGGAGACGATCGTCCAGAACTTCCGGGCCAAGCCCGACACGGCGATGCGCGGCCTGCCCGACGCCGAGCTGCAGGACCTGGCCGCGACGATCGCCGTGGCCCGGCTGGTCCTGGGCCCGAAGGCGCGCATCCAGGCCCCGCCCAACCTGATCGACGACGAGCACGCGCTGCTCATCCGGGCCGGGATCGACGACTGGGGCGGCGTGTCCCCGGTGACGCCGGACCACGTCAATCCGGAGCGGCCCTGGCCGGCCATCGACGAGCTGGCTCTGAAGACCAAAGCGGCGGGTTTTGTACTGCATGAGCGTCTGACCATCTACCCGGAGTATGCCCGCCGCGGTGTCCCGTGGCTGGACGCCCGCCTCCTCGCCCACGTCGAGGCGTTGCTGGACCGCGAGTCCGGCCTGGCCGATGAGCACGCGATGCCGGTGGGCCGGCCGTGGCAGGAGCCGGACGGCGGGCACGAGGACAGCGGGCGCACCGACCTGCACACCGCGATCGACGACGAGGGGCGAAGCGCGGACCGGCGGGGCGACTTCGACACCGTCTACGGCGACTGGAACGAGGTCGCACAGCGAGTACCGTCGACGGCTCCTCAGCGTTTGGAATCTGAGGTCCACAGTGGACTCTCTCTGGCCGCCAGTAACCCCGGTGCGCTCCTGCGGCCGGAGCACGAGGCGGCCGCGCTCGCACTGTTCAATGTGGACGGCGCGGGGCTGGAGGAGCTCGTCCGGATCGCCGACGACCTGCGCCGGGAGGCGGCCGGCGACGACATCACGTATGTCATCAACCGGAACATCAACTTCTCCAACGTCTGCTACGTCGGCTGCCGGTTCTGCGCGTTCGCCCAGCGTGAGCGCGACGCCGACGCCTACCGGCTCTCCTACGAGCAGGTCGCGGACCGGGCCGAGGAGGCCTGGAAGGCGGGCGCGTCCGAGGTCTGCATGCAGGGCGGGATCGACCCGAAGCTGCCGGTCGGGGCCTACGCCGAGCTGGTTCGCGCGATCAAGGCGCGGGTGCCCGGCATGCACGTCCACGCGTTCAGCCCGATGGAGGTTGTCACGGCCGCGGCCAAGGCCGGTGTGTCGATCCGCGACTGGCTGACCCAGCTCAAGGAGGCCGGCCTCGACACGATCCCCGGCACCGCCGCCGAGATCCTCGACGACGAGGTCCGCTGGGTGCTCACCAAGGGCAAGCTGCCGACGTCCGCGTGGGTCGAGGTGGTGTCGACGGCGCACGAGCTCGGCATCCGGTCGAGCTCGACGATGATGTACGGCCACGTCGACCACCCCGGCCACTGGCTCGGCCACTTCCGGGTGCTGGCCGGCATCCAGGACCGCACCGGCGGCTTCACCGAGTTCGTGGCGCTGCCGTTCGTACACCACAGCGCCCCCATCTACCTCGCCGGCATCGCCCGACCGGGGCCTACCCGGCGCGACAACCGCGCGGTGCACGCGATGGCCCGGGTGCTGCTGCACGGCCGCATCCCCAACATCCAGTGCTCGTGGGTCAAGCTCGGCGACGAGGGCACGGTCACGATGCTGCGCGGCGGCGCCAACGACCTCGGCGGCACGCTCATGGAGGAGACCATCTCGCGCATGGCCGGCTCCGAGCACGGCTCCGCCCGCACCCGGGAGGAGCTCGAGGCGATCGGGCACGCCGCCGGCCGCCCGGTCCGCCAGCGCACGACGACCTACGGCCAGGTCGCTATCCGGTCGTAGGGACCATCGCCACCACGGCGACCAACCCGCCCAGCAGGAGCAGGCCGAAGATGCGCCGGCCGGGGATGAGCAGCGCCAGCAGGAGCGCGCCCAGTGCGATTTTCACCGGGTGGGTGCGCACCTGCATCACCGGCCAGCCCACGTGCGGCAGGATCAGGCGCACCGGGCCGACCACCTTCTTGCGCTCGACGGTGGGTGAGTCCGTGGCCGCGGCCGCATCACCCTTCACCGTGAGGGCCCCGTCGGCGCGCTGGGAAACCACCCGCTGGGTGATAGGGCCCGGCGGTCCGTTGTACGTGACGATCTCGTACTGCGCGACGGACTGGGCGTTGGGGTCCACAAACACGAGATCGCCCGCGTGCATGGCGGGCGACATGGACTCGGACATCACGACGTAGGGCTTCCAGCCCAGGCCGGCGACGCCGACGGTGAACAGGACGATGGAGACGGCGGCGCCCAGGAGCAGACGACGAATCATGAGCGGGCCGACACGAGTGTGGGTCTCAGCTTTTGCCGCACATCGGCGCAGTTCGGCCGGGCGAGGGGTTCCTTGAGAGAAGTTGCCGAGACTCTTCCGGCGCGTCCGGCGTGTCGCCCGTTACCTCGGGCGGGGCTTCGTCGGTATGGGTACGGCACGGGGGTGCAGGCGGTCGCCAGAACGGGCCTATTTAGCAGGTTCGGCTTGACGACGCACGCATTACACGCGTGTAATTTCACGGGGGATGTTCGCCGGGTAGCTCGCAAGATGCCACCAAGCGGACATAAGGAACACCGCGCCGAGGTACAGCAACCTTGTAGGACATGCGCCTTCCGCGTGGGGGGTTGCGCCGGCATTGACGCCGGTGCGCAAGAAGGAGGCACGCTGATGGACGGCCGACCAGTCGTGGCCGACCTGCTGGGTAACGCTCCGGAGTGGCAAGAGCGCGCCCTGTGTTCACAGACCGATCCCGAGGCCTTCTTTCCGGAGAAGGGCGGGTCGACGCGCGAGGCCAAGCGCATCTGCTCGCGCTGCGAGGTGCGGGGAGACTGTCTGGAGTACGCGCTGGGGCACGACGAGCGCTTCGGGATCTGGGGGGGACTCTCGGAGCGCGAGCGCCGCAAGCTCAAGCGACGCGCCGCTTAGCAGGTTCGGATTATCAAGTAAAGGGCGTCGATCTCCTATCTGGGGGTCGGCGCCCCTTTGTATCCCTTTCTTTAGGCGTCTGGGGGAATTACCCGTAAATGTCCGCGGCGTCCCAATGGGTGCTGAGTGTCCGGCTCCTCGCGGTGCGGTGTCGGCTTGGCCGCCTCCCGGACCGCTTCCGCCAGCGCGAGCAGGTCGTCGTTCGTAGGCGGCGGCGGACCGTACTCGCCCTCGTGGCGGACCAGGTCCCAGCCCCGCGGCGCGGTCAGCCCGCGGGCGTGCGACTCGCACAGGTCGTAGGAGTGCGGCTCGGCGAACGCGGCCAGCGGACCGACAACTGCGGTCGATTCGGCATAAACGTACGTCAACGTCGCAACGGGCGATCGGGGGCAACCGTTGCGCGAGCATCGACGTGGGGTCCTCACGGCCGAACGGTATCGCTCCGAGGCCCCCGCACCGTCCTGTAAGGCCCGCGACACGCCGGGGTGACCACGCCGACACGCCCTCCCGAGCGATAGTCGCGGGCCGCGACCCGGCGCGGTTCGTGGAGGCCGCCCGCACGTCGAAGCCGCCGCTTACCGACGGCGTGACCAAAGTGTGCCCGGGGGTGTGGGTGGACGGAATCCCTCACCGGGGAGCGACCGAAGGGAGCGCGAGGACCAGCTACGCTGAACACCGTGGCGAGCCCAGACCGACGACGCAGCGGACCGGGCCGGCGCGGTCGCGACCGGCATGGCCGGGGTCTGCGCGGCCGGCTGGTGCCCGCATCGCTGCCCATGTCCCGGACCCGCGCCGAGATGTTCGACGACCTCGTCCTGGACTCCGTCGAGCAGCTCGAGCAGCGGTTCTCCCAGGAGCTGGCCGGGGTCGAGTTCGCGGTCGAGGACGTGCCGCCCGACCTCAACGTCTACGACTCCGACGTGCTCGAGGACGGCGAGGTCCCGCTCGCGCGGCTGCTGCCCGGGCGTCCGGGGCGCCACGGTGTGCCGCCCCGGATCGTGCTGTACCGCCGGCCCCTGGAGTTTCGCGCGGCCGACCACGACGACCTGGCCGACCTGGTCCACGACGTGATCATCGAGCAGGTCGCCAACCTGCTGGGCGTCTCCCCGGATGACCTGGAAGGCTAGAAACCGGACGACCTAGAAGGCTAGGAACAGGTTCCAGTTCCAGAAGAACCAGGTGATCAGGGCGAGTCCGCCGAGTGACACCACCTGGTGGATGCGGCCGCGCGGCCGGGTCGTCGCCCAGCCCCGGATCGCCTCGGCCACGGCCGCGATGAACCCCACGACCACCAGCACCGGCAGGGTCAGCAGGGCCTGGAACCACCACGGCGCCCCGTAGATGAAGTCCCGCGAGTGCCAGCCCAGCGCCCACGTCAGCAGGGCCAGGAACACCACGCCGAGCATCGAGGCGGCCGCCGTCAGCGGCCGGCGCCGCAGCGCGACCAGGGTGCCGAGGGCGACGACCACGAACACCGCCAGCAGGATGAGGTTGAACGGCAGCGAGTCGGTGGTGCCGAGCAGTTCGTACTCCGGCCCGTCGGTCGCCACCCGCCCGTCCCGGAAGACCAGGTGGTCGTCGCCGTCCCGCTGGGCGTACAGGCCCCCGCCCACGTCCGTGTACTCGTGGCCCTTGAAGTGCACGGTGCCGTCGCCGGCCACGGTCAGCCGCATCGGGCCGAGCAGCATCAGCAGATGCTCCACTGTGGAGTCGTTGTGCCGGGTCGGCGCGTAGAACCCCGGCTTCGGGGCGCCGGTGGCGGGGGCGTCGACCTTCGACGGGGTGATCTTCGGGGCGAAGCGGTCCAGGAACGCCGGTACCACGCCGAACGCGTCGGCCGCCCGGGTCGAGTTGAACGACAGGAACAGGCCCAGGTCGCAGTCCGGCACGAGTAGGAGCACGCTGGCGAACCCCTCCCAGCCGCCGTCGTGCATGAGCACCCGGTGGCCGTTCATGGTGCGGTCCTGGAAGCCGTGCGCGTAGCCGCCCAGCCGTGGGTCGGCCGCGAACGAGCGGGTGTGCATCAGCTGCGCGGTCGCGGGGGAGAGCAGCTTCCCGCCGCCGGCCAGGTGGGCCTTCATGAACTCGGCCAGGTCGTCGGCGGAGGCGGTGACCGCGCCGTCCGGGGTCAGCGGGTCGAAGATGAACGGCACCGTCCGGACCGGGTGCTCTTCGGTGTTGTAGCTGCGCACGGGCGTGAATGGCGGCGGCTCGGTCGCGCTGCTGTGCGCCATGCCGAGCGGGTCCAGGATGTGCCGCTGGACGTACTGGTCGTAGGGCTCGTGCGCGGTCTCGGCGACGATGTACCCGGCGAGGGCGGCGCCGTAGTTGGAGTATGCGGACACCTGGCCGGGCGGGCGGATCCGGCGCGGCATGTGGCCGGCCAGGAACTCGCCCAGCGGCGGTACGTCCGCGGCCGTGCGGGCGCCGGTGCCGATGATCTGGTCCTCGAAGCCGGCGGTGTGGTTCATGAGGTCGAGCAGGGTGATCGGCTGCGGGAAGGTCGCGGGGATCTTGAACGCGGTGAGGTAGGTGTTGACGTCCGCGCCCAGGCTCAGCTTCCCGGCCTCGACCTGCTGCATGACCGCCGTGTAGGTGAACAGCTTCGTGATGGACGCGATGCGCACCCCGGACGTCTTCGGGTCCATCGGGGTCTGCCGCTCGACGTCGGCCAGCCCGTACCCCTTGCTGAACACGGTCCTGCCCCCGGACACCACCGACACCACGGCCCCGGGGATCCGGTCGTTGCCGATGTGCGGCTGGAGCTGCTCGTCGAACAGCGCCCCGGCCGTGCTCACATCGCCGCATCCGGCCGGCGCCGCGCTCGCCTCCTTCGCCGTGGGGGCGACGACGGCGAATGACGCGACCACCAGCAGGCTCAGCATTCTTCGCATGCCTAGACCTTGGCCTTCGTGCACCCTGCCCCACATCGGAGCGCGGTCGGCGGTCGGCTCCGACAAAAGTCGCAGAGGCCCGCGTCGACGACGCGACTCGGGTCGGACGTGTTTTTCGGGCCCCGCTCCTAGATTTGGCGGCATGGAAAGACAACGGCTCGGCGACGCGGTCCTCGTGGCGACCTCCCTCGCGCTGACCGCACTGGCGCTGAAGGGCCACTGGGCCGCCGTGCCCTCCGCGGTCATAGGCATTGTGGGTGCCCTCGGTAGCCTGGCTCTGTGGTGGCGCCGCCGCCGCCCGGTCGCGGTGGGCTGGGTGGCCGCGGTTTCCTATGCGTTGTCCGGCAACCCGTTGCCGATCCTCTTCGGTGTGTACTCCGGTGCCGTACACGCACCGCGCCCGCGGGCCTGGTTCCTCCCGGTGGCGGGGGTGGCCGGGTTCACCGCCTGGTCCCTGCTCGACGACGGCCGCGTCAACGTCCAGGACACCGCCGCCGCCACCCTGGTCGCGTCGCTGCTGGCGGCCCTGGGCGTCTACGTGGCCACTCGCCGGGAACTGGCCGACTCCTGGCGCGAACGGGCCGAACGGGCCGACGCCGAACGCCGCCTGCGCGACGAGCACGCCAAGGCCGACGAGCGCACCCGCATCGCCCGCGAGATGCACGACGTCCTGGCCCACAAGGTTTCCCTGATCGCTCTGCACGCCGGGGCCCTGGAGCTGATCGCCACCGAGGACGAGCGGGTCCGGGCCGGCGCCGGCCTGATCCGGGTCACTGCCCGGGAGGCGCTGCAGGAGTTGCGGGAGGTCCTGGGCGTCCTGCAGTCCGGCGCCCCCACCTCCGACCTGCCCGACCTGCCGACGCTGGTGAGCGCCGCGACCCGGGCCGGCCAGGGGGTGGAGCTCCACGACGAGGCCGGCGACCTGCCCCCGGCGACCGCCCGCGTCGTGTACCGCGTGGTCCAGGAGGGCCTGACCAACGCCCGCAAACACGCTCCGGGCGCCCCGGTCACGGTCTCGCTGACGGCCGGGGCGACGGTCGTTGTGGACGTCCGCAACCCACCCCCGGCGGACGCCCCGGACCTGGACCTCCCGGGCGCGGGCACCGGCCTGATCGGCCTGCGGGAGCGCCTGCGGCTGGTCGGCGGCACCCTGGAGGCCGGCCCCATGGATGATGGCGGCTGGTGTCTGACGGCGGAGGTCCCGCGTGATTGACGTTGTGCTGGTCGACGACGAGGCCCTGGTCCGGGCCGGGCTGCGGATGATCCTGGGCACGGCCGACGACCTGGCGGTGGTCGGCGAGGCCGAGGACGGCGCGGCGGGCCTGGACGCGGTCC
The DNA here is from genome assembly GCF_044454505.1 of Dactylosporangium sp. NPDC051541. Classification (NCBI taxonomy): domain Bacteria; kingdom Bacillati; phylum Actinomycetota; class Actinomycetes; order Micromonosporales; family Micromonosporaceae; genus Dactylosporangium; species Dactylosporangium sp. NPDC051541. The sequence goes on along the minus strand of NZ_JBITDU010000015.1, from coordinate 69,010 downwards.
GCCGGCTGCGTCCGGCCGTGGTCCTCATGGACCTGCGCATGCCGAGGATGGACGGCCTGACGGCGACCGCGGCGATCCGCGCCCTGACCGACCCGCCGGCGGTCGTGGTGCTGACGACGTTCGACACGGACGACGCCGTCTTCCGGGCGTTGGAGACCGGGGCGACGGGCTTCCTGCTCAAGGACACCCCACCGGCCGAGCTCCTGAAGGCGATCCGGCTGGCCGCGGCCGGCGACGCCATGCTCTCCCCGACGGTGACCCGCCGAGTCATCGACCGCTACACCGCCGAGGACCGCTCCGCCCGCCGCCGCGGTGCCCTGGACCGCCTCGAAGCCCTGACCGAACGGGAGCGCGAGGTCCTGATCGAGATCGGCAACGGCCACGCGAACGCCACCATCGCGGCCACCCTCCACATGAGCGAGGCCACGGTGAAGACCCACGTCACGCACCTGTTCGACAAGCTCGCCGCCACCAACCGGGTCCAGCTCGCGATCGCCGCCTTCCGGGCCGGCCTGGTCGAGTAGCCGGCCTAGCCGCCCAGCAGGCGGGACATGAACGCGGCGCGGCGGGACGGGCGGCCGGTGCGGGACTCGGTGGCGTCGGCGGCCGACATGATGCGGAGGCTGGTGTTGACACCCAGCCAGCGCAGCGGCTCCGGCTCCCAGTTGGGGGAGCGGTGGCCGACCCACGGCAGGTAGGTCAGCTCGGTCCGCTCGCCGCGGATCAGGTCGGCCAGCGTCCGGCCGGCCAGGTTGGTGGTGCTCACGCCGTCGCCGACGTAGCCGCCGGCCCAGGCCAGGCCGGTCGCCGGGTCCAGGCCGACGGACGCCATCCAGTCGCGGGCGATGCCGAGCGGGCCGCCCCAGGCGTGCTCCACCGGCACCTCGCCCAGCGCGGGGAACAGCTCGCCCAGGGCTCGGCGCAGCTCCTGGAACACCCGCTGGTCGCGGTCGAAGGCCGGGTCGATCGTCGAGCCGTAGTGGTATGGGGCACCGCGGCCGCCGAAGGCCAGGCGGTCGTCGGCGGCGCGCTGGCCGTAGATGATGAGGTGGCGGAAGTCGGCGAACGTCTCGCGGTGGGCCAGGCCGGCCGCCGACCAGAACGAAGCGGGCAGCGGCTCGGTGGCGATCATCAGCGAATACACCGGCGCGATGGCCCGGCGGAAGCCCGGCAGCCGCGGGGTGAAGCCCTCGGTGGCGCGCACGACGATCGGGGCGCGGACCGTCCCGTGCGCGGTCTCGGCGCGGCCGGGGGACGGCCGGGTCACCCGGGTCCGTTCGAAGATGCGCACGCCCCGCCGCTCGCACGCCGCCGCCAGGCCGCGGACCAGCTTGGCCGGTTGGATCGCGGCGCAGTGCGGGGTGAAGGTGGCGCCCAGGACGTCTGTGGCCCCGACCTGGGCCCGCGCCTCGGCCGCGGTGAGCAGGTGCAGTTCGAGGCCGAACCGCGCCGCCTCGTCCGCCTCGGCCCGGGCCCGGGCGAGCTGGGCCGGCGTGCGGGCCAGGGTGACGGTGCCGCCCTTGGCATAGTCGCAGTCGATGCCCTCCAGCGCCGCGACCCGGCCGACCTCGTCCACTGTGGACTCCATGGCGGCGTTGAGGGCCAGGGCGTCCTGGCGGCCGTAGTGGCGGTCCAGGTAGGCGACGGACTTCGGGAACAGCGCCGAGCACCAGCCCCCGTTGCGGCCGCTGGCGCCGAAGCCGACGGTCTCGGCCTCCAGCACCGTGATGCGCACGGACGGGTCGGCGACCGCGAGGTAGTAGGCCGTCCACAGGCCCGTGAACCCGGCGCCGACGATGCACACGTCGGCCTCCGCGTCACCCGGGAGCGGCGGGCGGGGAGCCTCTGGTGGCAGTACCGACATCCATAAGCTCATGAAGCCTCTACAGGCGCTTCCATGCCTCGGTGAGCACCGAGCGCAGGATCTGCTCCATCTCCGCGAACTGGGTCTCGTCGCAGATCAGCGGCGGGGCCAGCTGGATCACCGGGTCGCCGCGGTCGTCGGCGCGGCAGTAGAGGCCGGCCTCGAACAGGGCCTTGGACAGGAAGCCGCGCAGCAGGGCCTCGGACTCGGCCTCGGTGAAGAACGGCTTGGTGGCCTTGTCCTTGACCAGCTCGATGCCGAAGAAGTAGCCGTCGCCCCGCACGTCGCCGACGATCGGGAGGTCGTAGAGGCGCTCGAGGTAGGAGCGGAACAGCGGCGAGTTGGTCCGCACGTGCTCGTTGAGGCCCTCGCGCTCGAAGATGTCGAGGTTGGCCAGGGCCACCGCGGAGCCGACCGGGTGCCCGCCGTAGGTGATGCCGTGTGCGAACCAGCTGCGCCCGTCGAGGAACGGCTCGGCCAGCCGCTCGGAGACGATCATCGCCCCCAGGGGCACGTAGCCGCTGGTGAGGCCCTTCGCGCAGGTGATGATGTCGGGCTGGTAGCCGTAGCGGGTGGCCCCGAAGTATTCGCCGAGCCGGCCGAACGCGCAGATGACCTCGTCGGAGACGAGCAGGACGTCGTAGCGGTCGCAGATCTCGCGGACCCGCTCGAAGTAGCCGGGCGGGGGCGGGAAGCAGCCGCCGGCGTTCTGCACCGGCTCCAGGTAGACCGCGGCGACCGTGTCCGGGCCCTCGAACTCGATGGCCTCGGCGATCCGGTTGGCGGCCCAGAGGCCGAACTGCTCCGGGGTCATCGACTCGTCGGGGCGGCGGTAGTAGTTGGTGTTGGGGACCCGGAACGCGCCCGGCACCAGGGGCTCGAAGTCCTGCTTCAGGATCGGGACGCCGGTGATCGACAACGCGCCCATCGAGGTGCCGTGGTAGGCGATGGACCGCGACAGCACCTTCGTCTTCAGCGGCTTGCCGACCTTCTTGAAGTACGACCGCGCGAGTTTCCAGGCACTTTCGACGGCCTCGGAGCCGCCGGTGGTGAAGAAGACCCGGTTGAGGTCGCCCGGCGCGAGGTCGGTGAGGCGCTCGGCCAGCTCGATCGCCTTCGGGTGGGCGTAGGACCACAGGGGGAAGTAGGCCAGCTCGGAGGCCTGCTTGGCGGCCGCGTCGGCGAGCTCGTGGCGGCCGTGGCCGGCCTGGACGACGAACAGCCCGGCGAGGCCGTCGAGGTAGCGCCGGCCGTTGCTGTCGTAGATGTACGCACCCTCGCCACGGACGATCACCGGGATGGGACTGTCCTTGTAGGTCGCCATCCGGGTGAAGTGCATCCACAGGTGCTCGCGGGCGGAGCTGTCGAGCGCGGCGGCGTCGGGTTGCTGGTCGATGGTCATCGGGTCCCCCAGGCGTATGTCTGTTTGGCGAGCTTGAGGTAGACGAAGGTCTCCGTCGCGGTAACGCCGGGGATGCTCCGCACGGTGTCGTTGATCAGGTCGAGCAGGTGCTCGTCGTCGGTGCAGACCAGCTCGACGAGCAGGTCGTAGCCGCCGGCGCAGATCACCACGTAGTCGATCTCGGGGACGGAGGCCAGGGACTTGGCGACCGGCCGCAGATCGCCCTCGACCTTCACCCCGATCATCACCTGGCGGGCGAAGCCCAGGGAGAGCGGATCGGTGACAGCCACGATCTGCATGACACCGGTGTCCAGCAGCCGTTGCACACGCTGGCGCACGGCCGCTTCGGACAGGCCGACGACCTTCGCCAGGGCGGCGTAGGACATGCGGCCGTCGCGCTGCAGCTGCTCGATGATCCGCTTGTTGACGTCGTCGAGTACGGGCTCGGACACGTGTGGATTCTTGCTCAGGACGGGCCCTTTGGCAACTAATTCCATGGCTGGTCAACGAATCACCCACGGAATCGTTAGGGTTGCCGAGGCTCGGAAACCGTTGCACACTGTGGCTCCCTGTTTCGGCGAGGTGACAGCCGTGACTCCGGCTTGACTTCGTTGCGCTTTTCGTTGTGCAGCCGGATCGTGACAACGGAATCCCTTGTGAGTGATGGCACTGCATGTCAGGATCAGTTGCCGGTCAATACCCCCCACTTGCACCGGCGTCGAGATCCATAGGAGCCTCCCGTGCGCAACTCGCCGCTCTCCCCTGAAGCGCAGGCGTTGCTCAACGCCACCGGCCTCTCGCGCCGGAATCTCATGCGTGGTCTCCTGGCCGGCGGAGCCATGGTCGCGACCGGCGGCGCGCTCGCCGCCTGCGGCACGAAGCCCGCGAAGAAGAACGACGCCGAGAAGGCCGCCTGCGTCGGCGCCGACGCCTCCGCCAGTGAGAAGAAGCTCAACTGGTCCAACTGGCCGCTCTACATCGACGTCGACGCCAACGACGACAAGAAGCGCCCCTCGCTGGATGCGTTCACCCAGAAGACCGGCATCGCGGTCACCTATACCGAGGACGTCAACGACAACAACGAGTTTTTCGGCAAGGTGCGCAACCAGCTCCAGGCGTGCCAGTCGATCGACCGCGACGTCATGGTCCTCACCGACTGGATGGCCTCCCGGGTCGTCAACCTGGGCTGGGTCCAGCCGTTCGACCCGGCCAAGGTGCCCAACTTCACCAAGAACCTGCTGTCCAACCTCAAGAACCGGCCGTGGGACAAGGACATGACCCACGCCGCCCCGTGGCAGTCCGGCCTGACCGGCATCGCCTACAACGGCGCCGTCACCAAAGAGGTCAAGACGATCGACGAGCTGCTGACCCGCCCGGACCTCAAGGGCAAGGTCGCCGTGCTCACCGAGATGCGCGACACGATCGGCCTGGTGCTGCTGTCGATGGGCAAGGACCCGGCGACGGTCTCCGACGCCGACTTCGACGCCGCCGTCGAGAAGCTCAAGAAGGCCGTCGACTCCGGCCAGATCCGCAAGTTCACCGGCAACGACTACAAGGAAGACCTGGCCAAGGGCGACCTCGCGGCGTGCGTCGCGTGGTCCGGCGACGTCATCCAGCTCGCCGCCGAAGAGGGCTCGAAGGTCACGTTCGTCACCCCCGAGGAGGGTCTGATCGTCTGGTCGGACAACCTGCTCATCCCCGCGCCGGCGACACACAAGGCCAACGCCGAGCAGCTCATCGACTACTACTACGACCCGGCGGTGGCCGCGCAGGTGGCCGCGACGGTCAACTACATCTGCCCGGTGCAGGGCGCCCAGGACGCGATGCAGAAGATCAACCCGGACCTGGCCACCAACCCGCTGATCTTCCCGGACTCGGCGACGCTGGCCAAGACGCACTCGTTCCGCGCGCTGACCGAAGAGGAAGACAAGAAGTACGCCGCCAAGTTCGAAGCCGTATCGGGGGCCTGATACATGGACCTGCGCCTCAGCGGGGTGACGAAGCGGTTCGGCGCGTTCACCGCGGTCGACGACCTGAGCCTGACCGTGCCCCCGGGCTCGTTCTTCGCGCTGCTCGGCGCGTCCGGGTGTGGCAAGACGACCACCCTGCGGATGATCGCCGGGCTCGAGGAGCCGACGGAGGGCCGGGTCCAGCTCGGCGAGCAGGACATCACGCGGCTCAGACCGTACAAGCGGCCGGTCAACACGGTTTTTCAGAGCTATGCGTTGTTCCCACATCTGAGCATCGAGGACAACGTCGCGTTCGGCCTGCGCCGGCGCGGCATCAAGAAGTGCGCCGACCAGGTGGAGGAGATGCTCCACCTGGTCGACCTCGACGGCTTCGGCAAGCGCCGCCCGGCCCAGCTCTCCGGCGGCCAGCAGCAGCGGGTCGCGCTGGCCCGGGCCCTGATCAACCAGCCCCAGGTGCTGCTGCTCGACGAGCCGCTGGGCGCGCTCGACCTCAAGCTGCGCCGGCAGATGCAGGTCGAGCTCAAGCGCATCCAGACCGAGGTCGGGATCACGTTCGTGCACGTCACCCACGACCAGGAGGAGGCCATGACGATGGCCGACACGGTCGCGGTGATGAACGCGGGCCGCATCGAGCAGCTCGGCGCGCCGGTGGAGATGTACGACTACCCCGGCACCGCCTTCGTCGCCAACTTCCTCGGCCAGTCCAACCTCCTGGCCGCCTCCGTGACCGGCCGGTCGGGCGACGACCTGCTGCTGGACGCCTACGGTGCCCGGCACTCGGTCCCGGCCGCGCGGGCCCGTTCGGACGAAGGCTCGGTCTGGCTCGGGGTGCGGCCGGAGAAGATGCACCTGACCACCGGCGAAGTGCCGGCCGGGCACCAGTCGGTGACCGGGATCGTGACCGACTCCTCCTACATGGGGGTCAGCACGCAGTATCTCGTCCAGGCACCGTGGGGCGAGGAGCTGACGGTGTTCTCGCCCAACTCGGGTGTGGCCCCGCCGCTCGCGGTCGCCAGCGAGGTGACCGTGTACTGGCGGCCCGACCATGCCTTCCTGCTGGAGCGGCCGGCGGAGCAGACCCACGCCCCGGTGGTAGCGGCCGTATGAGCGCGTTAGGCCAGCTGGGGACCGGCGCTCCGGTCAAGCTGGAAAAACCGAAACGACGGTGGCTGCCGTACTTGCTGCTGCTGCCCGGCGGGCTGTGGCTGGTCCTGTTCTTCGCGGTGCCGTGCATCCAGCTGTTCGCCACCAGCCTCTACGACCCGAGCGGGTCGCTGGAGGACGGATACGCGATGACCTGGGCGTTCAGCAACTACACCGACGCCATCGCCGAGTATCTGCCCCAGTTCGGCCGCTCCCTCTGGTATGCGCTGCTCACCACCGCCTTCTCGCTCCTGCTCGGCTACCCGCTGGCCTACGCGATCGCGCTGAAGGCCGGCCGCTGGAAGAACGTGCTGCTCATCTGCGTCATCGCGCCGTTCTTCACCGGCTTCCTGATCCGCACCCTGGCGTGGAAGGTCATCCTCTCCGACAACGGCACGCTGGTGTCGGTGCTCAACGCGCTGCACGTCCCGCTGCCCGACGGCCGGCTGCTGGCCACCACCCCGGCCGTGATCGCGGGGCTGGTCTACAACTTCCTGCCGTTCATGGTGCTGCCGCTCTACGCCAGCCTGGAGAAGCTCGACCCGCGGCTCATCGAGGCGGCCGGCGACCTCTACGCGCGCCCGGTCGCCCGGTTCACCCGGGTCGTGCTGCCGCTGTCGATGCCCGGGGTCGTGGCCGGCACGCTGCTCACGTTCATCCCGGCGGCCGGCGACTACATCAACGCGCAGCTGCTCGGCACCAACCGCCAGTTCATGATCGGCAATGTGATCCAGTCCAAGTTCCTCAAGGTCGGCGACTACCCGGCGGCCGCCGCGCTGTCGTTCACGCTGATGGCGGCGATCCTGGTGCTGGTGTTCATCTACGTCAAGCGGGCCGGAACGGACGAGGTGCTCTGATGCTCCACCGCCTGCGCAGGGCCGTCGCCGACCACTGGGTCCTCGGGATCGGGCTGCTCGTCCTGCTGTACCTCTTCGTGCCGATCGCCGTCGTGGCCGCGATGTCGTTCCGGGACGCCCGGGCCAACGCGCCCTACACCCTCGACAACTACAAGTTCACCCTCGAGCACTGGAAGAACCCGTTCGGCGTGGCCGGCATCGGCGACGCCTTCGCCCGCAGCATCGGCATCGCGCTGCTGGCCACGGTGGCCGCGACCGTGCTCGGCACCCTGATGTCCTTCGCCCTGGCCCGGCACGCCTTCCGCGGCCGCGCCGCCACCAACACGCTGATCTTCCTGCCGATGGCGACGCCCGAGATCGTCATGGGCTCCTCGCTGCTGGCCCTGTTCGTCGCGGCCGGTGTCCCGCTCGGCTTCTGGACCGTCGTCATCGCGCACGTCATGTTCTGCCTGTCGTTCGTCGTCGTCACGGTCAAGGCCCGGCTGGCCGGCATGGACCCGCGGCTGCAGGAGGCGGCCATGGACCTCTACGCCGATGAGCGGCAGACGTTCCTGCGCGTGACCCTGCCGCTGGTGCTGCCCGGCATCGTGTCGGCCGCCCTGCTGTCGTTCTCGCTGTCGTTCGACGACTTCATCGTCACCAACTTCAACTCCGGGACGGTCGTGACGTTCCCGATGTTCGTCTGGGGCGCGTCCCAGCGCGGCATTCCCGCGCAGATCAACGTCATCGGCACCGCGATGTTCCTCATCTCGTTCCTCATCGTCCTCATCGGACAGTTGCCGCGCCTGCGCCGCCGCAAGTCGGCCTGATGCCCTGGCCCAACCTCAGGGACCCACATGCGATTACTCATCGTCGGCGCCGGTGGCGTCGGCACCGCGGCCGCGCGCATCGCCGCGCGGCGATCCTTCTTCGACCATTGTGTGGTCGCCGACCACGATCCGGACCGGGCCCAGGCCGCGGTGTCCTCAGTGGACGATCCGCGGTTCGCCGCGGCCGTGCTCGACGCCTCCTCCGCTCCCGCGGTCGCCGACCTGTGCCGGAGCCTGCGCATCACCCACGTGCTCAACGCCGTCGACCCCCGCTTCGTCATGTCGGTGTTCACCGGCGCGTTCGAGGCCGGTGCGCACTACATCGACATGGCGATGTCGCTGTCGCAGCCGCACCCCGAGCGGCCCTACGAGAAGATCGGCGTGCTCCTCGGCAGTGAGCAGTTCGCTCTCGAGGACAAGTGGCAGGCGGCCGACCGGCTCGCCCTCGTCGGCATGGGCGTCGAACCGGGCCTGTCCGACGTGTTCGCCCGCTACGCCGCCGACGTCCTCTTCGCCGAGGTGCACGACATCGGCATCCGCGACGGCTCCGACCTGGTCGTGGAGGGCTACGAGTTCGCCCCCTCGTTCTCCATCTGGACCACCATCGAGGAGTGCCTCAACGCCCCGCTGATATACGAGAAGAACCGGGGGGTGTACGTCACGCAGCCCTTCTCGGAGCCCGAGATCTTCGACTTCCCGGCCGGCATCGGCCCCGTCGAGTGCGTGAACGTGGAGCACGAGGAGGTCCTGCTCATCCCGCGCTGGATCGACGTGCGGCGGGTCACCTTCAAATACGGCCTGGGCAACGAGTTCATCGAGGTCCTCAAGACCATCCACAAGCTCGGCCTCGACTCGACGAAGAAGATCCGGGTCGGCGGCGCCCTGGTGTCCCCGCGCGACGTGGTGGCCGCGGTCCTGCCCGACCCGGCCACCCTCGGCGACCGGATGCACGGCCGCACCTGCGCCGGCACCTACGTCACCGGCCTCGGCCGGGACGGGCGGCCGCGGGCGACCTACCTCTATCACGTCGTCGAAAACGCGTGGACGATGCGGGAGTACGGCTGCCAGGTCGTCGTGTGGCAGACCGCCGTCAACGCCGTGGTGGCCCTCGAACTGCTCGCGGCCGGTGTGTGGCAGGGCGCCGGCATCCTCGGCCCGGAAGCCCTGCCGCCGCGGCCGTTCCTCGAACTGCTGAGCGAGCACGGCGTCCCGTGGAGTATGCAGGAGCTATGACCATGTTCGGGCCCGACATCACGTTCCTCGGTGTGCCTCGTGGTGATGTGTCGGCCTTGGGGGACGTCGACGTCGTCATCATCGGCGCGCCGTACGACGGGGGCACCTCGCACCGGCCCGGGACACGGTTCGGCCCCTCGGCGGTCCGGCAGGCCTGCTACCTGCCGCAGGACGGCTCGCGGCCATCGCTGGCCCTGCGGGTCGACGGCCTGCGGGACCTGCGGGTGGTCGACGCCGGCGACGTCGAGATGTACGCGCCGGACTCGGCCCGGGCGATCCAGCGGCTGGAAGACGCCGTCTTCGCCATCGCCGACGCGGGCGCTATCCCGGTCGTGCTCGGCGGCGACCACACCGTCGCCTGGCCCGACGCGACCGGCGTGGCCCGCAAGCTCGGTTACGGCCGGATCTCGATGGTCCACTTCGATGCGCACGCGGATACCGGCGACACCGAGTTCGGCTCGCTGATCGGCCACGGCCAGCCGATGCGCCGCCTGATCGAGTCCGGCGCACTGCGCGGCGACCGCTTTCTGCAGCTCGGGCTGCGCGGCTACTGGCCCGGCCCGGAGACGCTGGACTGGATGGCCGCGCAGGGGATGCGCTCCTACGAGATGACCGAGATCGGCGCGCGCGGCCTGGACGAGTGCCTGACCGAGGCGTTCGCGATCGCCACCGACGACTGCGACGGCGTCTTCCTCTCCGTCGACATCGACGTGGTCGATCCCGGCATGGCTCCGGGGACGGGCACGCCGGAGCCGGGCGGGCTGACCGCCCGCCAGCTGCTGGACGCGGTCCGGCGGTGCTGCTACGAGCTGCCGATCGTCGGGGTCGACGTGGTCGAGGTGAGCCCGCCCTACGACCACGCCGACATCACCGCCTTGCTGGCCAACCGCGTCGTCCTGGAGGCCCTGTCGGCGATCGCCCGCAAGCGCCGCGGCGACCCGTGGGACCCCCGCCGGCCCCTACTCGAGGGCCGCTAGCGAAGACGCCAGCAGGTCGAGCGCCCGGTGCAGGGTCGCGTCGTCCATGACCAGCGGCGGGAGGAAGCGGATCACGTTGCTGTAGGTGCCGCAGGTGAGCAGCAGCAGTCCGGCTTCGTGGGCCTGGCGCTGGATCTGGGCGGTCCGGGCCGGGTCCGGGGTCGGCCCCCAGGGCGTCTCCGTCTCCGGGACCACGATCTCCAGGGCCAGCATCGCGCCCCGGCCACGGACGTCGCCGATGAAGGGGTACTGCTGCTGCAGCTCGCGAAGGCGCGGGAGCATGACGGACTCGATCCGGCGGGCGGCCGCGGCCAGGTCGAGGTCCTGCATGGTCTCGATGGTGGCGAGCGCGGCCGCGCAGGCGATCGGGTTGCCGCCGTAGGTGCCGCCGAGGCCGCCCGGGTGCACGGCGTCCATCAGCTCGGCCCGGCCGGTAACTCCGGCCAGGGGCAGGCCGCCGGCGATGCCCTTGGCCGTCGTGACGAGGTCCGGCTCCACCCCCTCGTGCGTGCTGGCGAACCAGTCGCCGGTGCGGCAGAAGCCGGTCTGGATCTCGTCGGCGACGTAGAGCGCCCCGTTGGCCCGGGCCCAGTCGGACAGGGAAGGCAGAAAACCTTCCGCCGGTACCACAAAACCGCCTTCGCCTTGAATCGGCTCGACGAGCACCGCCGCGACCTGATCCGCCCCGACCTGCTTCTCGATCGTGTTGATGGACAGGGCGGCCGCGTCGGGGCCGGACCGGCCGTCGCGGAACGGATATGACATCGGCACCCGGTAGATCTCACCGGCGAACGGGCCGAAGCCGTGCTTGTAGGGCATGTCCTTGGCGGTGAGGGCCATCGTCAGGTTTGTCCGGCCGTGGTAGGCGTGGTCGAACACGACGACGGCGCGGCGCCCGGTCGCGTGCCGGGCGATCTTCACCGCGTTCTCGACCGCCTCGGCCCCGGAGTTGAACAGGGCCGAGCGCTTCTCGAACGCGCCCGGGGTGAGGGCGTTGAGCTGCTCGCAGACGGCGACGTAGGCCTCGTACGGCGCGATCATGAAGCAGGTGTGGGTGAACCGCTCCACCTGCCGCTGCACCGCGGCCACCACCTTGGGGCTGGAGTTGCCCACGTTGGTGACCGCGATGCCGGCCGCGAGGTCGATCCACTCCCGGCCGTCGACGTCGGTGAGGGTGCCGTTCTCGGCGTGGTCGACGTAGGACGCGAGCATGCTGCTGACCCCGCGCGCGACGGCGACCGACCGGCGCTTGTGGATGTCGGCTGAGTTGGACATCTCGATCACAGCTCGATGTTGTGCATGACGTGCTTGATCCGGGTGTAGTCCTCCAGGCCGTACATGGAGAGGTCCTTCCCGTAGCCGGACTGCTTGAACCCGCCGTGCGGCATCTCGGCCACGATCGGGATGTGCGCGTTGACCCAGACGCAGCCGAAGTCCAGTCGCCGGCTCATCCGCATCGCGCGGCCGTGGTCGCGGGTCCAGACGGAGGACGACAGGCCGTATTCCACGCCGTTGGCCCAGCGCACCGCCTCGTCCTCGTCGGAGAACCGCTGCACGGTGATGACCGGGCCGAACACCTCGTCCTGGATGATCTCGTCCTGCTGGCGCAGGCCCGAGACCACGGTGGGGGAGTAGAAGTAGCCCCGGTCGCCGACCCGGGCCCCGCCGGTGTTGAGCTGGGCGTGGTCGGGCAGCCGGTCGATGAAGCCGCCGACCCGGGCCAGCTGGTTGGCGTTGTTGAGCGGGCCGTAGAGGATGTCCTCGTCGTCCGGGGCGCCGGTCTTGGTGGCCGCGGCCTGCTCGGCCAGGGCGGCCACGAAGTCGTCGTAGATGCCGGGGCCGGCCAGCACTCGGGTGGCCGCGGTGCAGTCCTGGCCGGCGTTGAAGTAGCCGGCGACCGCGATCGCCTCGGCCGCGGCGGCCAGGTCGGCGTCGTCGAAGACCACGACCGGGGCCTTGCCGCCCAGCTCCAGGTGGGTGCGCTTGAGCGAGGGGGCGGCGGCCGAGGCGACCTCGCGCCCGGCCCGCACCGAGCCGGTGATCGACACGAACGCCGGGGTCGGGTGGGCGACCAGCGCGCGGCCGGTGTCCCGGTCGCCGGTGACCACGTTGAGCACGCCCGGCGGCAGGAACTCGGCCGCCAGCTCGGCCAGCAGCAGCGACGAGACCGGGGTGGTGTCGGAGGGCTTCAGCACGACCGTGTTGCCCGCGGCGAGCGCCGGCGCGATCTTCCACACGGCCATCATCAGCGGGTAGTTCCAGGGCGTGACCTGCGCGCACACGCCGATCGGCTCGCGCCGCACGTAGCTGGTGTGGCCCTTCATGTACTCGCCGGCCGACTTGCCCTCGAGCACCCGGGCGGCGCCGGCGAAGAACCGGATCTGGTCGATCGCGGGCGGCAGCTCCTCGCTGGCCGTCAGCGCCCGCGGCTTGCCGGTGTTGCGGACCTCGGCGTCGATCACCTCGTCGGCCCGCGCCTCCAGCGCGTCGGCCAGCTTCAGCAGGGCCCGCTGCCGCTCGGAGGGGGTCGCGTCGCGCCACGTCTCGAACGCCTTGGCCGCGGCCCCCATGGCCCGGTCGACGTCCGCGGCGCTGGACACCGGTGCGGAGGCGAACACTTCGCCGGTGGAGGGGTCGATGAGGTCGGAGTATCGGCCGTCGGCGGGGGCCGCGTAGGCGCCGTCGACGAAGTTCTGCAGCTGCTTGGTCATGTCCACTCCCTTGAGTGCCGGCAGGGACATCTTTCCATCGAATCCGTGGCGCACAAGCCCTCCCGCAACCGTTTCCGTGGGAGATAGGGTGCAACCGTGACCCCGTTCTTCATCGCCGGGAGTCCGGCATCCAGCGACGACGCCGTCGAGATCCGCCACCCCTACGACGGGCGTCCGGTCGGCGCCACCTCCAACGCCACCCCGGAGCAGGTCGAGACGGCCGTCGCCGCCGCGGCCGCGGTCGCCGCCGAGGCCGCCGCGCTCCCCGCGCACGCCCGGGCCGCCGCGCTCGACCACGTCAGCGCCCGGCTCAAGGAGCGCGCCGACGAGGTCGCCCGGCTGATCACCGCCGAGAACGGCAAGCCGATGAAGTGGTCGCGGGGCGAGGTCGCCCGGGCCGTGTCGACGTTCCGCTGGGCCGCCGAGGAGGCCCGCCGGTTCTCGGGCACCCTCCAGCGGCTCGACACCGACGCCGCCGCCACCGGCCGCCTGGCCCTGATCAAGCGGGTGCCGCGGGGCCCGGTGCTCGGCATCGCGCCGTTCAACTTCCCGCTCAACCTGGTCGCGCACAAGGTCGCCCCGGCGCTCGCGGTCGGCGCGCCGATCGTGCTCAAGCCGGCCCCGGCCACCCCGCTGAGCGCACTGATGCTCGGTTCTCTTTTGGCGGAGACTGATCTGCCGGCCGGGATGTGGTCGGTCCTGCCGATCCCCAACGACCGGGCCCCCGCGCTGGTCGCCGACCCGCGGCTGCCGGTCGTCTCGTTCACCGGCTCGGGGCCGGTCGGCTGGCAGATCCGCGACGCCGTGCCGCGCAAGCACGTCACCCTGGAGCTGGGCGGCAACGCGGCCGTCGTGGTCTGCGAGGACTACGACGACCTCGACTGGGCGGCGACCCGGATCGCGACGTTCTCCAACTATCAGGCCGGACAGAGCTGCATCGCGGTGCAGCGGGTGTACTCCCACGAGCGCCACTACGACGCCCTGGCCGACAAGCTCGTGGCGGCCGTCGAGGCCCAGCGCACCGGCGACCCGAGCGACGAGCAGACCGACGTCGGCCCGCTGATCAGCGAGGATGCGGCGAAGCGGGTCGAGGCGTGGGTGGCCGAGGCGGTCGCCGCCGGTGCGAAGCTGCTCACCGGCGGCACCCGCGACGGCGCCGCCTACGCCCCGACCGTGCTGGCCGACGTCCCGGCCGACGCGAAGGTGGCGACCGAGGAGGTCTTCGGCCCGGTGCTGGTGCTGGAGCGGGTCGCCGCCGACGCCGACGGGTTCGCGGCCGTCAACGCCTCGCAGTACGGGCTGCAGGCCGGTGTGTTCACCCGGCGGCTGGACCGCGCCTTCGAGGCCCACCGGGTGCTGGAGGTCGGCGGCGTGATCGTCGGCGACGTCCCCAGCTTCCGGGCCGACCAGATGCCCTACGGCGGGGCGAAGGCCAGCGGGATCGGCCGCGAGGGCCTGGCCAGCGCCATGGCCGACTACACCGAGGAGCGGGTCATGGTCCTCACCGGCCTGCAGTTGTAAATATTCACTCCCACGCCTCCCGGTGTTCATTGGAAGAGGAGCCCGGGGGGCGTTCGGCGGTCTCGAACAGGTTCGCGTCGAACACGTCGGGCTCCAGGAAGATGAAGCACTCGTAGCTCAGCTCGTCGCGGACCCGCTTCTCGGCGCGGTTGATGGCCCGGGCCACGTGGGCCATGGTCTCGTCGGCGCGCACCGCCACCTTGGCCGCGATCAGGAGCTGGTCGGGGCCGAGGTGCATGGTGCGCAGGTGGATCATGCGTTCGATCAGGGCCTCGCGCTCGATCGCGGCCTCGATGGCCACGAGCGTGCGGTTGTCGGCCGACTCGCCGATGAGCAGGCTGCGCATCCGCTGCGACAGCGTGATGGAGATGACGACCAGCAGCGCACCGATCGCGAGGGTGCCGGCCGCGTCCCAGCGGCCGTCGCCGGTGATGACCGCGAGGGTGATGCCGACCAGGGCGAAGCTCAGGCCGGTCAGGGCCCCGAAGTCCTCGGCCAGCACGACCGGCAGCTCGGGGGAGCGGGTGGTCTTGATGAACCGCAGCCAGGGTGCGCCGCGGCGGGAGGGCTGAGCCTCGTGGACCGCCGTACGCAGGGAGAACCCCTCCAGCCCGATCGAGATGACCAGCACCGCGAACGCCCAGATCGGCTCCTCGACCGGCTTCGGGTTGTGCAGCTTCTCATACCCCTCGAACAGCGCGAACACGCCACCGACGAGGAAGATCACCAGGGTGACGAGGAAGCCGTAGAAGTATCGGAACCGTGCGTAGCCGAACGGATGCAGCTGGCTGGCCCGCTGCTGGGCCCGCCGGCCGCCGATGAGCAGCAGCACCTGGTTGGCGGTGTCGGCCACGGAGTGCACGGCCTCCGCGAGCAGGGACGATGAGCCGGTGAACAAGAACGCGACGAACTTCGAGACTGCGATGCCCAGGTTCGCGGCAAGAGCCGCGACGATGGCCCGCAGGGAGTTGCCTTCCTCCGCCATGCCTCATCCTGTACCACAACGTTTACCCGATCTCACATGCGCAACTCGGGACTGAGACGTGTACGGAACGCAACCGCACTAGGCTCCCTCGTAGGAAGAGCGACCACGACTAGGGGTGCGAGACTGTGATCGACCTGAGCCGGATCGTCAAGGCCTACGACGTGCGGGGGACGGTGCCCGACCAGCTCAACGAGCCGGTGGCGGAGGCGCTGGGCCGCGCGTTCGTGCAGACGCTGCGGGCCCGCGGCGAGTTCGCCGACAAGATCGTGACCGCGCACGACATGCGCGCCTCCGGACCGGCCCTGGCGACCGCCTTCGCGAACGGTGCCCGGGCCGAGGGCGCGGACGTGCTGGAGGCCGGGCTGGGCTCGACCGACCTGCTGTACTACGCCTCGGGCGTGCTGGACCTGCCCGGTGCCATGTTCACGGCGAGTCACAACCCCGCCCAGTACAACGGGATCAAGCTCTGCAAGCAGGGCGCCAAGCCGGTCGGGCAGGACTCGGGCCTGACCGAGATCCGCGAGCGGGCGCAGCAGCTGCTCGACAGCGGGGCGCCCCGGGTGAGCGAGGGCGAGCTCAAGGGCGGTATCGAGCAGTACAGCCTGCTCGAGCGCTACGCCACCCACCTGCTCGGGCTGGTCGACCTCTCCGACATCCGGCCGCTGACGGTCGTCGTCGACGCCGGCAACGGCATGGGCGGCTACACCGTGCCGGCCGTGCTCGGCTCCGGCCTGCCGCTGACGATCATCCCGCTCTACTTCGAGCTCGACGGCACCTTCCCCAACCACGAGGCCAACCCGCTGGAGCCGGCCAACCTGGTCGACCTGCAGGCCAAGGTCCGGGAGACGGGGGCCGACCTCGGCCTGGCCTTCGACGGCGACGCCGACCGCTGCTTCGTCGTCGACGAGCGTGGCGAGGCCGTCTCCCCGTCGGTGATCACGGCGATGGTGGCGATCCGCGAGCTGGCCAAGGAGCCGGGCGCGACGGTCATCCACAACCTCATCACCTCGAAGGTGGTGCCGGAGATCGTCCGCGAGCACGGCGGCGAGCCGGTCCGGACCCGGGTCGGGCACTCGTTCATCAAGGCCGAGATGGCCCGCACCGGCGCGATCTTCGGTGGTGAGCACTCGGCGCACTACTACTTCCGCGACTTCTGGGGCGCCGACACCGGCATGCTGGCCGCGCTGCACACCCTGGCCCTGCTCGGCGGGCAGGCCGCGCCGCTGTCGGCGCTGGCCAAGGACTACGAGCGCTACGCGGCCTCGGGTGAGATCAACTCCACCGTGGCCGACACCGCCGCGAAGATGGCCGAGATCGAGCAGACCTTCCCGGTCGAGATCGACCGGCTCGACGGGATCACCCTCACGTTTCCGGACGGCAGCTGGGCCAACGTGCGCCCGTCCAACACCGAGCCGCTGCTGCGGCTTAACGTTGAGGCTGCGACCGCCGAGCGGATGGCCGCGCTGCGCGATGAGATGCTGGCCGTGATCCGCCGCTGAGAAGGAGTTGGAACGCGTGTCCGTGGACCCCGCCCTGCTTTCCATACTGCGCTGCCCCGACGAGCACCACGCCGAGTTGCGCCACGATGCTTCGGCACAGACGCTGACCTGTACGGAATGCGGCCGGATCTTCGAGATTCGCGACGGCATTCCCGTGTTGCTGCTCGACGAGGCGCGCCAGCCGGCTAGTGACGAGGAAGGTGGGGCGGAGTGAACCCGCTCGAGGGGACCGCTGGGGTCCGCGGACATCGTGAGATCGATCTCTCCCTGCTCGACAACGCCGAGGCCCTCGCGGCGAGCGACCCGGGCGGCATGCTGCGGGCGACCGCGTCGGCCGGGGCCCAGGTCCGGGAGGCGGCCACGCTGGCCGCCGAGACCGACCTGAGCGCGCTGGCCGACGAGGGCCGCCCGCGGGCGGTCGTCGTCGCGGGCGTCGGCACGGCCGCGCGCACCGGTGACATCCTGGAGACCGTGGCCGGGCCGCGCTGCCCGGTGCCGGTCCTGGCCCACCGCAGCGCCGGCATCCCCGGCTGGGTCGGCGCGGCCGACGTGGTCATCGCCGTCTCGGCGTCCGGCCGGTCCCCGGAGGCCCTCGCGGCCGCCGAGGCCGCCGGCCGCCGCGGTGCCCGGCTGGTCGCGATCGGCGCGCCCGACACGCAGCTGCACGCCCTGGCCGACCGCTTCCGGGCGCCGTTCATCCCGGTGCCGCGGCGGGCCCCGGCCCGGGCCAGCCTCTGGGGCCTGACCGTCCCGGTGCTGCTCGCCGCCCGCCAGCTCGGCCTGGTCAAGGTCACCGAGGCCGACTTCGCCGAGACCGCGACCCGGCTCGACGCCGACGCCGAGCGCTGCCGCACACAGCTGGAGTCGTTCGTCAATCCGGGCAAGAGCCTGGCCCTGGACCTGGCCCACTCGGTGCCGATCGTCTGGGGCTCCTCGCCGCTGGCCACCGTGGCCGCCCGCCGCTTCGGCGACACGCTTGCGGCCAATGCCCGCTACCCGGCCGTCGTCGGCGCGCTCGGCGAGGCCGGCCGCGGCCGGGTGGGCCTGCTCGACGGCGTCTACGGGGGCCTGGCCGAGGACTCGCGCGACATCTTCGCCGACCCCGGTGACGACGACGACCACCCGGCCACCCGGCTGCGCCTGGTCCTGCTCCGCGACGGTGGGCTGACCGCCGACGAGGAGGAGGCCGACGGCGAGCCGGTCGCGGTCGAGGAGCGCCGGGCCGAGGCCGTGCAGGAGCTGGCCGAGCGGCGCGGCGTGCGGGTCAGCCTGATCACCGCCGAGGGCGGCTCCGCGCTGGAGCGGCTCGCCTCGCTGGTGGCGGTACCCGACTTCACCTCTATCTACCTTGGTCTGGCCCACGGCTTCGACCCGATGGCCGTCCCCGCTGTGTCCGAGATGAAGGATCTGGTTTCTCCATGAGCACTGAAGGTGGGACGAAAGCGATCTTGGCGGCCCTCGCCGCCAACCTCGGCATCGCCGTCACCAAGTTCGTCGCGTTCTTCCTGACCGGCTCGTCGTCGATGCTGGCGGAGGCGATCCACTCGGTCGCCGACTCCGGCAACCAGGGCCTGCTGCTGCTCGGTGGCAAGCAGGCGACGAAGCAGGCCACCTCCCGCCACCCGTTCGGGTATGGCCGGGAGCGGTACATCTACGCCTTCATCGTCGCCGTCGTGCTGTTCTTCGTCGGCGGTGTCTTCGCGATCTACGAGGCCTGGCACAAGATCTCCCACCCGGAGCCGATCGAGTCCTGGCAGTGGGTCCCGGTCGCGGTCCTGGTCGCCGCGATCGCCATGGAGGGCTTCTCCTTCCGCACGGCGATCGCCGAGACGCGCAAGATCAAGGGCAAGGCGACGTGGGTACAGTTCATTCGCCGGGCCAAGGAGCCGGAGCTGCCGGTCATCCTGCTCGAGGACTTCGCCGCCCTGGTGGGTCTGGTGCTCGCGCTGTTCGGGGTCGGTCTGACCCTGATCACCGGCAATGGCATCTGGGACGGCGTCGGCACCGCGGCCATCGGCGTGCTGCTGATCCTGGTCGCCGCCGTCCTCGCGGTGGAGATGAAGAGCCTCCTGGTCGGCGAGGCGGCCACGCCCGAGCAGGTCGACGCCATCGAGGCGGCGATCAGCAACGGCCCCGAGGTCGAGCGCGTGATCCACATGCGCACCGTGCACCTCGGGCCGGACGAGCTGCTGGTCGCGGCCAAGATCGCGGTCCGGCACAACGAGACGGCCGACGAGATCGCCCGCGGCATCGACGCGGCCGAGGAGCGCATCCGGGCCGCGGTCCCGATCGCCCGGGTGATCTACCTGGAGCCCGACATCTACCGGGCGAGCAAGGCCGGCGAGACGGACAAGACCACCGCTCCCGCCACCGTCGACGCGGCCGAGGCGCACTGATCATGGAGCTCCTCGACAGCCCCATCCGCAAGTACGCGTGGGGCTCGCACACCGCGATCGCCAACCTCCAGGGCCGCCCGGCGCCGACCCCCGACCCCGAGGCCGAGCTGTGGATGGGCGCCCACCCGGCGAGCCCGTCCCGGCTGGCCGTCAGTGGCACCTCGCTCGTCGACGCGATTGCGGCCGACCCGGCCACCCTGCTCGGCCCGGCCAACGTCGAGCGCTTCGGCACCCGGCTGCCGTTCCTGCTCAAGGTGCTGGCCGCGGCCCAGCCGCTCTCGCTGCAGGCCCACCCGACGCTGGACCGGGCCCGGGAGGCGCACGCGGCCGGGCACCAGTCCTACGTCGACGCCTGGCACAAGCCGGAGCTGCTGGTCGCGCTGACCGACTTCGACGCGCTGTGCGGCTTCCGCGATCCGAAGGTGGCCGCGGCCGACCTGGCCGCTCTCGGGGTGGAGCGGCTCAAGCCGACCGTCGACGCCCTGCGGCAGGACGACCCGGCCGCGGCGCTGCACGACGCGGTCCGCGGCCTGCTGGGCAACCCGGACGCCGAGCTGGTCGGCGAGGTGGTGGCCGCGTGCGCGCCGCGGGCCGCCGAGCGGCCGGCCTACGACCTGGTCACGGCCCTGGCCGAGCAATACCCGGGCGACGCCGGCGTGATCGTGGCGACCCTGCTCAACCGCATCCGGCTGCACCCGTCCGAGGCGGTCTGGATGCCGGCCGGCAACCTGCACGCCTACCTGCGCGGCGTCGGGGTCGAGATCATGGCCGCCTCCGACAACGTCCTGCGCGGCGGCCTGACCCCCAAGCACGTGGACGTCGAGGAGCTGCTGCGGGTGCTGCGCTTCGAGGTGCTCGACGAGCCGGTGACCCACGCCGAGGACCTCGGCAACGGGCTGTCCGCCTATCCGGTGCCGCTGCCCGACTTCGCGCTGCACCGGGCGGTGCTGGGCAGTGACCGGCCCGCGGTCCGGCTGCCGGGCGGCGGGCCCCGGATCGTGCTGTGCACGCGCGGCTCGGTCCGCGTCGACGACGGCGCGGTGCCCGTGACCCTGACCGCCGGCCAGGCCGCGTTCGCTCCGGCCAGCCGGCCCGAGCTCGCACTCAGCGGCACCGGCGAGGCCTTCCAGGCGTCGACACCGTAACCCACATGGGCTGCTGAACCGGGCGCGTCGCGACTCTCGCGGCGCGCCCGCGCTCGTTAGGAATCCAAAGCGTCCGATTTGAGAGCAATTGCTTGACAATCTGGTTGCACAGGGTAGTCTTCTAGTTACGCAGAGCTTGAGACACAGTCCAAGCAATATGCGGGGGAACCAAACCGGGGGGAAGAGCAGGGCGGTGGGAGCAATCTCGCCGCCCTGCTCGCTGTCCGCACCCCGTCAGGGGGCCTTTGGCAGCGGTCCGAGGCCGCCGCGTACCGTGAAGGGTCGCCGTCCAGCCTCTGCAGACCAGGAGATCATTTTGACCAGCACGCTGCCGCCGAGCACCGTCGCCGACGGTGACTTCAAGGTTGCCGATCTGTCCCTCGCCGCGTTCGGGCGCAAGGAGATCCAGCTCGCCGAGCACGAGATGCCGGGCCTCATGGCCATCCGGCGCGAGTTCGCCGCGACGCAGCCGCTCAAGGGAGCGCGGGTCACCGGCTCGCTGCACATGACGATCCAGACCGCGGTGCTGATCGAGACGCTCGT
The DNA here is from genome assembly GCF_044454505.1 of Dactylosporangium sp. NPDC051541. Taxonomy (NCBI): domain Bacteria; kingdom Bacillati; phylum Actinomycetota; class Actinomycetes; order Micromonosporales; family Micromonosporaceae; genus Dactylosporangium; species Dactylosporangium sp. NPDC051541. Next base: position 47,955 of record NZ_JBITDU010000015.1, on the reverse strand, counting down.
GGCCCTCGGTGCGCAGGTGCGCTGGGCCAGCTGCAACATCTTCTCGACCCAGGACCACGCCGCCGCGGCCATTGCCGTCGGCCCCGAGGGCACCCCCGAGAAGCCGGCCGGCGTGCCGGTCTACGCGTGGAAGGGCGAGACCCTCGAGGAGTACTGGTGGTGCACCGAGCAGGTGCTCCTCTGGCCCGACGGTCAGGGCCCGAACATGATCCTCGACGACGGTGGCGACGCCACCCTGCTCGTCCACAAGGGTGCCGAGTTCGAGGGCGCGGGCGCGGTACCGTCGCCCGACACCGCCGACTCCGAGGAGTACGCGGTCATCCTCAAGGTGCTGCAGCGCTCCATCGGCGAGGACAACCGCCGCTGGACCCGCGTCGCGGCCGGCATCAAGGGCGTCACCGAGGAGACCACCACCGGCGTGCACCGCCTGTATGAGATGCAGCAGGCCGGCACGCTGCTCTTCCCGGCGATCAACGTCAACGACTCCGTCACGAAGTCGAAGTTCGACAACAAGTACGGCTGCCGGCACTCGCTCATCGACGGCATCAACCGGGCCACCGACGTGCTCATCGGCGGCAAGGTCGCCGTGGTCTTCGGCTACGGCGACGTGGGCAAGGGCTGCGCCGAGTCGCTGCGCGGCCAGGGCGCCCGGGTCATCGTCACCGAGGTCGACCCGATCTGCGCGCTGCAGGCCGCGATGGACGGCTACCAGGTCGCGACGATGGAGGACGTCGTCGAGACGGCCGACATCTTCATCACGGCCACCGGCTGCCTCGACGTCATCACGGCCGAGCACATGGGCCGGATGAAGCACCAGGCGATCGTGGGCAACATCGGCCACTTCGACAACGAGATCGACATGGCCGGCCTGGCCAACCGCTCGGACGTGACGCGGATCAACATCAAGCCGCAGGTCGACGAGTGGAAGTTCGACGACGGCCACTCGATCATCGTGCTGTCCGAGGGGCGCCTGCTGAACCTCGGCAACGCGACCGGCCACCCGTCGTTCGTCATGTCCAACAGCTTTGCCAACCAGACGATCGCCCAGATCGAGCTGTTCACGAAGATCGAGGAGTACCCGATCGGCGTCTACACGCTGGCCAAGCACCTCGACGAGAAGGTCGCCCGGCTGCACCTGGACGCCCTGGGCGTCCACCTCACCGAGCTGACCAAGAAGCAGGCCGAATACCTGGGCATCCCGGTCGAGGGCCCGTTCAAGGCGGACCACTACCGCTACTGATCTCCCAGTTCGTCCCGAAGCCCCACCGGAGTTGCTCCGGTGGGGCTTTTGTCCATGACGTCGTCGAACTCGAAGACTCGAGCGGAGAAGTACCACACGCTTGTAGTAGATGCGGGTGTGGCCTAAGGTAAAGCTGACCTAAGTTAGCGAAGCCTTACCTGCGGAGACAGTGTGACCGCCATCTACCTGATCGGCTTGCGCGAGGGCCTCGAGATCACGCTCGTCATCTCGATCCTCGTCGCGTTCCTGGTCAAGAGCGACCGCAAGCACCTGTTGAAGTGGGTCTGGGGCGGCGTCGCCCTCGCGGCCCTGCTCTCCATCGGCGTGGCCGCGCTGCTCGAAGCCGGCACCGCGTACCTCTCCGGCCCCCACCAGGAGCTGGTCGACGCGATCGCCTCGCTGATCGCCGTCGTGTTCGTCACCTTCATGATCTTCTGGATGCGCCGGATGGCCCGCCAGATGAGCAAGGAGCTGCGCGGCAAGCTCGAGGACGCGATCCAGGTCGGCCCGTTCGCGGTAGCCGGCATGGCCTTCCTGGCCGTCGCCCGCGAGGGCCTGGAGACCTCGGTCCTGTTCTTCGCCGCGGCCCAGGGCGCCGACGACTGGCAGCCCTTCGTCGGCATCTCGCTCGGCCTGGCCACCGCGGTCGTGCTCGGCTTCCTGCTCTACGCCAGCGCGATCCGGATCAACCTGACGAAGTTCTTCACCTGGACCGGCGCCCTGCTGGTGCTCGTGGCCGCCGGCATCCTCAAGTACGGGGTCCACGACCTGCAGGAGGCCAACGTCCTGCCGGGCCTGAACAACCACGCGTTCGACCTCTCCGGCGCGCTGCCGCCGACCGCCTGGTACGCCGAGCTGCTGCGCGGCATGTTCAACTTCACGCCCCAGCCGTCCGTGCTGGAGACCATCGCCTGGATCGCCTACGGAGTGCCGGTACTGGTCCTCTTCCTGCTGCCACTGCTGCGCAAACCGGCACCGGAGCCGGCACCTTCCAACGCCTGATCTCACCCCCTTCCCACATTTCGTAGGAGAACCATGCGTACTTCACGCCTGCTCGTCGCTGGCGCGGTGCCGGCGCTGGCCCTCGCGGCCCTCACCGCGTGTGGCGATAACAAGTCCGACAGCCAGCCCGGCGGGGCGGCCAGCGGCAACGGCAAGATCGCCGTGACCGCGACCGACTCCGAGTGCAAGGTCGAGAAGACCGAGGCGGCCTCCGGCCCCATCACCTTCGCCGTCAGCAACAAGGGCGGCAAGGTCACCGAGTTCTACGTCTATGCCACCGGCGACCGGATCGTCGGCGAGGTGGAGAACGTCGCGCCCGGCCTCACCCGGGACCTGATCGTGGAGCTGCCCGCCGGCACCTACGAGACCGCCTGCAAGCCCGGCATGATCGGCAACGGCATCCGCGGCGCGTTCAAGGCCACCGGCGAGAGCAAGCCGCTGACCGACGACGCCAAGCTCGCGCAGGCGACCAAGGACTACCAGCAGTACGTGAAGAACAACACCGGCGCGCTGATCGACAAGACGACCGAGTTCGTCAACGCGGTCAAGGCCGGCGACGCCGCCAAGGCCAAGGCCCTCTTCCCGATCGCCCGGACCTACTGGGAGCGGATCGAGCCGGTCGCCGAGAGCTTCGGCGACCTCGACCCGGCGATCGACGCCCGCGAGGCCGACCTCGAGCCGGGCCAGGAGTGGACCGGCTTCCACAAGATCGAGAAGGACCTCTGGGTCACCAACGACATCAGCAAGTCCGGCCCGACCGCCGACAAGCTGCTCGAGGACGTCAAGACGATCGTCAGCAAGGCCGAGACCGTCCAGCTCTCCCCGATCGAGCTCGCCAACGGCGCCAAGGAGCTGCTCGACGAGGTGGCCACCGGGAAGATCACCGGTGAGGAAGACACCTTCTCGCACACCGACCTGTGGGACTTCCAGGCCAACCTGGAAGGCTCGAAGGCCGCGATCGCGGCGCTGCGCCCGGTCATCGAGGAGAAGGACGCGGCCCTGGCCAAGAGCCTGGACGAGAAGTTCGCGGCGGCGCAGGCGGAGCTGGACAAGTACCGCAACGGCGACGGCTGGAAGCTGCACAACGAGCTGTCCGAGACCCAGCTGAAGGCCCTGGCCGACGCCATCAACGCCCTGGCCGAGCCGATCAGCAAGGTCGCACCGCTCGTCGCTTCGAAATAATTTCTTGAGGGGTTCTCCCATGGATCGTCGCAAGATGCTCGGACTCGCCGGTGCGGGGGCCTTCGGGGCCGCCGCCGGCGGGGCCGCCGGCCTGGCGCTCTTCGACGAGACGCCGCCCGCCCGGGCCAACGACCCGGGCGCGGCGGTGCCCTTCTACGGCGCCCGCCAGGCCGGGATCGTCACACCCGCCCAGGACCGGCTGCACTTCGTCGCCTTCGACGTCATCACCGACAAGAAGGCCGAGGTCGTCGAGCTGCTGCGGAAGTGGACCGCGGCCGCGGCCCGCATGACGCAGGGCCGGGACGCGGGCGCCATCGGCGCCGTCAACGGGGTGCCGGAGGCCGCCCCCGATGACACCGGCGAGGCGATCGGCCTGCCGCCGTCTGCCCTCACGCTGACGATCGGCTTCGGTCCGACACTGTTCCGTACCGCAGAAGGCAAGGATCGTTTCGGTATCGCCGACAAGCGCCCGGCCGCCCTCGCGGACCTGCCGAAGTTCGCCAAGGACACGCTCCAGCCGGAGATCTCCGGCGGTGACATCTGCGTGCAGGCCTGCGCCCATGACCCGCAGGTGGCCGTGCACGCGGTGCGCAACCTGGCCCGCATCGGCTTCGGGGTGGTCAGTGTGCGCTGGTCCCAGCTCGGCTTCGGGCGCACCTCCTCGACGTCGGTGACCCAGCAGACGGCCCGCAACCTGTTCGGCTTCAAGGACGGCACGGCCAACCTCAAGGCCGAGGAGACCCAGCTCCTCGACGAGCAGCTGTGGGCCGCGCCCGGCGACGGCCAGGACTGGATGACCGGTGGCTCTTACATGGTCACCCGCAAGATCCGGATGCTGATCGAGACCTGGGACCGCACCTCGCTCGCCGAGCAGGAGCAGATCATCGGCCGCAACAAGGGCGAGGGCGCCGCGCTCGGCTCGGCCAAGGAGTTCGACGAGCCGGACTTCTCGGGCGAGACCATCGCGACGGACGCCCACGTCCGCCTGGCCCACCAGAAGTTCAACGACGGTGCGCGGCTGCTGCGGCGGGGGTACAACTTCGTCGACGGCTCCGACGGCCTCGGCCGGCTCGACGCCGGGCTGTTCTTCATCGCCTATCAGCGCGACCCGCGTAAGCAGTTCGTCCCGATCCAGACCCGGCTGGCGCGACAGGATGCGCTGAACGAGTACATCCGCCATGTTTCCAGCGGGTTGTTCGCCTGCCCACCGGGAGTCACCGGCGCGGACGACTACTGGGGTCGTGCCCTCTTCGTCTAGGGCCGCCCCCTATGGTGGCCGGGTGGCGTTTGTTACTGGAAGGCAAATGCGGGGCGCGACCGTGGCACTCGCGGCGGCCGCCCTGCTGCTCGGCGCGTGCACCGGCGGCGGCTCCGGCAAGCCGTCCCCGACGGCCACCATCGGGTTCGCGGACTGCGAGAAGAACCCGACCACCTGCAACGGCGGCGACCTCAAGCTCGGCGGCTCATACACCTATGGCCTCGAAGCGACGATCGCCAACTGGAACGTCAACACCCGCGACGGGGCCGGGCCGGCTACCAGGCAGGCCCTCTCCGGCCTGCTCCCGCAGGTGTTCAAGGTCGACCCGCAGGGCCGCCTCCAGCTCAACACCGACCTGGTGAGCAGCGCCGACATCACCAACCAGAACCCCGAGACGATCGTCTACAAGATCCGTCCGGACGCGGTCTGGAGCGACGGCATCCCGATCACCGCCGACGACTTCATCTTCTCGTGGAAGCAGAACTCGGGTAACCCGCTGCACTGCAACGGCTGCACACCGGCCGCCACCGCCGGCTACGACGTGATCAAGAGCATCGTCGGCTCGGACAGCGGCAAGACCGTCACGATGACCTTCACCGACGGCAAGACCTTCGGCGACTGGAAGGGCGACTTCTCCAACGACGGCCTCTACCCGTCGCACCTGGCCACCAAGCAGGGCTACGACCTCGCCAAGCCCGACGGCGTCTACGCGGCCTCCGACTGGTTCGCCCGCACCGTGCCGACCTGGTCCGGCGGCCCCTACCAGATCGACGCGTACGACAAGGACAAGAGCCTGGTGCTGAAGAAGAACGACAAGTGGTACGGCAAGACGAAGCCGTCCCTCGACACCATCACGTTCAAGTTCATCACCGACCCGGCCGCGATCCTGCCCGCGCTCAAGGCCAAAGAGATCACCGGCATGTCACCGACGCCGTCGCAGACCCTGGTCGCCGGGGTCGACGGCATCCCCGGGGTGATCTACGAGGTGGGCGAGAGCTACGCGTGGGAGCACCTGATGCTCAACGTGCGCAACAAGTACCTCGCCGACCCGGTCCTGCGCCGCGCGCTGTTCACCGAGGTCAGCGTCAAGACCGTGGTCGAGAAGACCTACGGCGCCTTCGACAAGGGCCTCAAGCCGCTGGGCAGCCACAACTTCGTGCCCGGGGACACCGGCTACAAGGACGTCATCTCCGGCACTGGCCAGGGCAGCGGCGATAGCGAGAAGGCCAAGAAGCTGCTCGCCGACGCCGGCTACAAGCTCGAGAACGGCCGCCTGTCGACCAAGGCCGGTGAGGCGATCCCAACCTTGCGCCTGCGCTACGACAAGGCCAACACCATCCGCGCCGCGGCCGCCGAGCTGATCTCGGCCGCCCTGAAGAACATCGGCATCGACGCCCACCCGGAGCCCACCGACAGCCTCTCGCAGACCCTGACGGCCGGCGACTTCGATCTGGTCCTCGCCGACTTCGTCAACGGCCCGCTCTACCAGGGCGCGGCCGAGCGACGGTGGGCGACGGGCGCGGCCGGCAACTACGGCGGCTACACCAACCCGGAACTGGACCGCCTGGTGCACGCGGCCGCCACCGACGTCGACCCGAAGCACGCCGCGGACACCCTCAACCAGGCCGACGACCTGCTGACGAAGGACGCCTACGTGCTGCCGCTCATGCAGCGCCCGACGCTGACGTTCACCTACTCGGAGTACGCCAACATCCGCGACAACCCCTCGGTCTGGGGCCCGACCTACAACATCGGCGAGTGGGGCCTGCGCTCGGCCTGAACCGGGGCTACGCGTGCGGGACCGGTGGCCTCGGGGGCTGGGGCTGTGGCACGGTCGGCTGGGGCACGGCGGGCTGTAGCGGGGCCCACTGGCCGCCGAGCGGCTGCGGGCGGGCCGGCGGGAGCATCCGCGGGGTGATCGCGGCGTAGAGGCCCGGCCACACGGTGGCGGAGGCGGCGCGGGCGCGGGCCAGGCGGTGGGCCGACCGGCGGTGCCGTTCGGCCAGGACCGCGGCCAGGTAGGCCCAGCCCGGCACGCCCGGCGGGGGCGGTGGTGTCGTCCGGTCGGCGACCTCGCGGGCCAGGGCCTGGCCGAGGGCGGTGCGGGCGGGCTCGCCGATCTCGCGGTTGCGGGCCAGGAAATGCCGCACGGCCAGGGCCAGGCTGTCGTCGAGGCCGGTCAGGTCCAGCAGCGCGGCCCAGCGGGCCAGGGGCGGCGGCATCGCCGGGACCCAGCCCCAGCCGGCCGGGGTCCGCTCGTGGATGACGATCGTGCCGGCCACCAGGTCACCGATGCGCTTGCCGCTCGGATTGAGCATCAGGACGCCGAGGCTGCCGAGCCACGACACGACCGGGAACAGCAGGCCCGGCCACTCGATCGCGAGCCCGACCAGGGCCCGGGCGAGGGCGTGGCGAAACCGCACCGGGCCGCCGTCGTCGCGGACCACCCGCAGGCCCATCGCCGCCTTGCCGGGCGTGCGGCCCCGCAGGATCGTCTCCCAGAACACCGGGTAGCCGATGAACACTACGGCCATCAGGATCACGATCATGGCCTCGAACAGGCCGCCGTCGAAGATGTTGGTCCGCAGCGTCAGGTATACGACGATGCCGGTCCCCACGAGCAGCCCGAACAGCAGCACCGTCTGCAGCACGATGTCGAGCATCAGCGCGAGGACCCGCGATCCGGCCCGGGCCACGCGCACCTCGAGCTCGACAGCCTCCCCGCTGACGAGCCGCTCGCCGGGCGCCGCCGCGGTTTCGGTCATGGCGACAGTCTGCTACACCCGTGCACGTCGTGGGGGCCGCCCGGGTGACCGGCGCCAGCGGGGTGCCCGGGGCGTCTACGCTGCCGGGGTGGACCTGGACGCCTACGTCAACGAGCACAACGCCGAGTGGCGACGGCTGGACGAGCTGTCACGGAAGCGGAAGCTCAACGCGGCCGAGGCGGACGAGCTCGTAGGGTTGTACCAGCGCGCGGCGACGCACCTGTCGCTGATCCGCAGCCGCTCGCCCGACCCGATCCTGGTCGCCCGCCTGTCCCGGCTGGTGCTCGCGGGCCGCAACGCGCTCACCGGCACCCCCTCGTTCTCGATGGCCACGGTGGGCCGCTTCTTCACGCACACCTTCCCGCTGACCGTCTACCGGGCCTGGCCCTGGTGGTGCGGCGTGGCGACGGCGTTCTCGCTGTTCACGTTCGCGCTGATGGGCTACGTCGCGTCCAACCCCGAAGTGGCCGGCTACTTCATGTCGGACGGGGAGATCAGCGCCCTGGTCAACAACGACTTCGAGGGCTACTACAGCCAGTACCTCCCGCAGAACCAGTTCCTCCGCGTGTGGACCCACAACGCCCTGCTCACGGGCGAGGTCCTGGCCTCCGGCGTGATCTTCTTCCCGGTCGTCTACCTGCTGTTCGGCAACGCCCTGAACGTCGGCCTCATCGGCGGCGTCATGATCGCCTACGGCCGCGGCGACCTCTTTTTCGGCCTGATCGTGCCGCACGGCCTGCTGGAGCTGACCGCGGTGTTCATCGGCGCCGGCGTCGGCCTGCGCATCGGCTGGTCCTGGGTCGCCCCGGGCCCGCTGCGCACCCGCGGCCGCGCGCTGGCCGAGACCGCGTCGGAGGGCATTCTGGTCGCTTTGGGCCTGGTCGCGGTGTTGCTGGTGAGCGGCCTGCTGGAGGCGTTCGTGACGCCGGCGAGCCTGCTGCCCAACATCGTGAAGGACTTCATCGGCTTCCTGGTTTGGAGCGCTTTCCTGGTGTACGTCTTCATCCTCGGCCGCCGCGCCGAGCAGGAAGGCGCCAGCACGGCGATCGAGGGCGAGATAGTCCAGGAGTCCCTGCCCGCCGTCTAGGACTGCACCCACCCGGTCAGCCGCAGCGCTGCCCTGACGGCCACCCAGCCGTGCGCTACAGCCGCCCGGCGTGCTTCAGCGCCAGATAGTGGTCGGTCAGGCGGGAGGCGAACTCGTCGGCCGGCGCGTCCACGACCTCGACGCCGTGGCGGCGCAGGGCGGCGGCGACCCGGTCCCGCTCGGCCAGGGCCCGCTGGGCGGCGGCCGCGGCGTAGACGGTGGCCGGGGACGCGTCGGGAGTCACCCGGCTCATCCTGGTCAGCTCCGGGTCGTGCACGGCCGCCACGATCACCTTGTGCTTGGCCGCCAGCTGGGGCAGGACCGGCAGCAGCCCCTCGCCGAGCGCGCCCGGCTCCAGCGCGGTGAACAGCACGACCAGGGCCCGCTTGCGCTCGCGGCGCAGGACCTCGCCGGCGACCAGGCCGAAGTCGGTCTCGACCAGCGCCGGCTCCAGCGGGGCCATGGTGGTGACCAGGCGGAACAGCAGCGTGCGCTTCTCGACGTTGGTGACCGAGGCCCGCACCGCGGTGTCCACGGCGAGCAGGTCGACGCGGTCGTCGGCGCGGGCCGCCACCGATGCGAGCAGCAGGGCGGCGTCCATGGCGGCGTCCAGGCGCGGCTCGTCGCCGATGCGGGCGGCGGAGGTACGCCCCGTGTCGAGCACACACACCAGGCGCCGGTCGCGCTCGGGGCGCCAGGTCCGCACCACGATGTCGGAGCGGCGGGCGCTGCCGCGCCAGTCGATCGAGCGGACGTCGTCGCCCACCACGTACTCACGCAGCGTGTCGAACTCGGTGCCCTGGCCGCGGCCGCGCGTCACCACGGAGCCGTCCAGCACGCGCAGGCGCGAGAGTTTCTCCGGCAGCAGGCGACGGCTGTGGAACCGGGGGTACACCCGAAGCCGCCACGCCGGAGTGAGCTTGGCCGCGGCCGCCCGGCTGGTCTGGCGGTAGGTGAGCCCGAACGGCCCGAACGAGCGCACCAGGGCCCGCACCGCCGGGCGGTCACCGCGCCGCGTCGGGGTGAGCTTCGTGGTCAGGGCGACCGCGCGGCCGGGCTCGATCCGGACGTCGTGCATGGTCGGGGTCGCGCCGGCCGACGGTACCCACGCATCCCGAACCCGCCCGGTGAGCACCCGGTCGGACCGGTTCTGCACCAGCAGCGTGACCTGCCCCGTCTCGCCCAACCACAGCGACTGGTCGCCGGTGCGGCTCATCTTCACGAGCTTCGGCGACGCCGCGCTGAGCCAGTCGACGACGCAGGCGGCGGCGACGAGCAGCACCAACGCCCCGGCCCCGACCCACAGCCCGGCGGCCGGGATCGCGTCACCGGCGATGAGCCCGACCAGCGCCAGGACCACGGCCCCGACGCCGAGCAGCGCCGCCGCCCGCCACGTGATCATGCAGCGCCCCTACCGCGGTGTCGGGACGGTGGCCAGCACCGACTCGAGCACGTTGTCGGTGGTCACGCCCTCCAGCTCGGCCTCCGACCGCAGCCGCACCCGGTGCCGCAGCGTCGGGCGGGCCAGGGCCTTCACATCGTCCGGCGTCACATAGTCGCGCCCGGTCAGCCAGGCCCACGCCTTCGCCGCGGCCAGCAGAGCGGTGGCCCCACGCGGGGAGGCGCCCAGCTCGAGCGACGGCGACACCCGGGTCGCCCGGCAGAGGTCCACGATGTAAGCGAGCACCCCGTCGGCCACCGCCACCCGCTGCACCGCGAAGCGCCCGAGGGCCAGGTCGGCCGCGGTGGCGACCGGCTGCACGCCGGCCTCCCGCAGCTTGCGCGGGTCGAAGCCGTTGTGGTGGGCGCGCAGCACGCCGAGCTCCTCGTCCCGGGTCGGCAGCGGCACCGTCAGCTTGAGCAGGAACCGGTCGAGCTGGGCCTCCGGCAGCGGGTAGGTGCCCTCGTATTCGATCGGGTTCTGCGTCGCGGCGACCAGGAACGGGTCGGGCAGCGGCCGCGCCGCCCCCTCGACCGACACCTGCCGCTCCTCCATGACCTCCAGCAGCGACGCCTGGGTCTTCGGCGGCGTCCGGTTGATCTCGTCGGCCAGCAGCAGGTTGGTGAAGACCGGCCCCTCGCGGAACTGGAACTCGGCGCTGCGCGCGTCGAAGATCAGCGAGCCGGTGACGTCACCGGGCATCAGGTCGGGGGTGAACTGCACCCGCTTGAAGTCCAGGTCGAGCGCGGCCGAAAGGGTGCGGATGAGCAGCGTCTTGGCGACGCCGGGCACGCCCTCCAGCAGCACGTGGCCACGGGCGAGCAGCGCGATGACCATGCCGGTCACCACCGCGTCCTGCCCGACGACGACCTTGGCCACCTCGGCGCGCAGCCGGCCGAGCGCGGCCCGGGCCTGTTGCGCACCGGCCTCCGGCGAGCCTTCGATCAGCGGCGTGGCGATATCGGTCACCGGGGATCTCCTTCGACGGGCGCGGCCGCGGCCGGCTGCGTGCCTGGTTGTTCGGTGGTAACGGCGTTGACGAGCTGCTCGAGGCGCACGGCGGCGGCGACGAACTCGGGGTCGGTGTCAGGCGGCGGTCCGAACAGCGTCAGGTCCACGGCCGGGGGTGGCCATCCGCTGCTCGCGGCGACCGCCTCGATCAGGACCCCCCGCTCGATGTCGGGGTCGAGCCGGAGCAGCCGGGTCAGCCGGACGATCGCCGAGTCGCGCAGGATCTGCAGCGACTCCGGGCGGGCCCGGGCCCGCTGGTAGAGCCGGCCCCGTCCGATCGCGGTCTCGCTGGAGCGCACGACCACCGGCAGCGGCTCGACCACGGGCGCGCCGAGCCGCCGGGCCATCGCCACGGCGAGCGCGAGGACACCGAGCGCGAGCAGGGCGGTGACCACGTATGTCCACGGCGGGAACGCGCTCCACAGCGGGTTGGGCGGGTCCTCGGGCTCCGGCGGCGGGTCGCCGTTGTCGCCGTCGGCGTTGCCCTGGGCCGGCGGCCGCGCCCCCGAGCCCGCGCCGGGGATCGGGAAGTCGGTCTCGCCCGGGTTCGCCGGGTCGACCGGGCGCAGCGACGCGGGCGCCTCCGGGGCGCCGGCGAGCCCGGGGTCGTTCGTCACGCCGGGCGGGGGCTCGCGGCGGTGCAGGTCGAGCCAGACCAGCCGGGGCGCGCCGGTGACCAGCGCGGTGGTCAGCTTGGCGTTGCCGTGCTCGCCGGCCCGGTCGTTGCGGAACGGATCGGCCGAGCCCACGACGGTGACGGGAGCGGCGCCGTCGCGCTGGTAGACGATCAGCGAGTCGGCGTAGCAGCGGGCGAGCTCGCGGCCGAGCTCCTCGTAGAGCGGCCCGTAACGGGTGCGCACCACACTCGCCGCCCCGGCCTGGGCCGCGGGCGCGTAGTCGCAGCCGGGCGCGGTCGTCCGGGCCACATAGCTGCGGGCCGTGCCGGCCATCGGCAGCAGGCCGTCGTTGATGACGCCCGCGTCCGGCTCGACGATCACCACGCGGGTCGAGGGCGGCAGCAGCTTGATCATGCGCAGGTAGAACTTGTTCACGAGCTGCGGCGTGGTGATCAGCAACGTGGCGTTGCCGCTGTAGGCCGCGATGAGCGCGTCGGAGCTCTTCTGCTCGGGGATGATCTGGACCCCCGCGGCCCGGACCCGATCGGCCAGGTCGGCGGCGCCGATCCCGGCGTGGCTGCTGGGCGAGAGATAGCCGGCGTCGTCGAGGTCGGGCTGCTCCAGCTGGTATCCCACCACCCCCAACAGCATCAGCACCAGCACCGCCACCGGCGGGATCACCAGGCGCAGCCAGCGCCGGGACCGCGGCTTCTTCGCGATCTTCGGCGTCCGGCCGGTCCTGGGGCTCTCGGCCGGCCGGTCCGGCGCGGTGACGGTCATTTGCCGACCTCCGCGGCGAGCTCGCGCATGCGGCTGTCATGGTCGGCGGTGGCCGGGCGCTCGCCGTACCAGATGTCGGAGAAGATGCCGGACGCGTTGCGCATCGGTGCCTCCACCGCGGGCCGGGCCGAGCCCGCCGCCCGGGCCAGCTCGGTGACGGTCATGCCGGGCTGGTGCTCGAGGATGTCCCGCTCGACGAGGCTGCGCACCATCGAGCGGAGCCGCTCCCGGACGGCCTCGGCGTAGCGGCCCTCGGCGGCGAGGCGGTCGGCCAGCGAGGCGAACACGTGCGCGGGCAGCTCCGGCACCTCCTCGTCGTCGGACGGCTCGGCCTCCGGCTCCGGCTCCTCGTCATCGTCGAGATCGACGTCGAGCTGCTCCTGCTCCTCGTCCTTCTTGCCCTGCCGCCCGAAGCGCAGCCGCGGGAACCGTTTCGGAATCCACCGCGGGTAGAAATAGTGCAGAAGGCCGAACAGGATCGCCGCGACAAGCAGCAGAAGCGACGCCAGTGGTACTCCCAGCAGGTCGTCGACGATCTGGAGAAACTCGGCCCAGGCCCTGGTCATCGCACTGCCGCCCCGAGGATGACGGAGCTGGCCAGGTCGACCGGCCGGTCGAGGCGCCGCAGCCGGCCGATGGCCACGTCGAGCCCCTCGACCCGCATCCGGACCTCCAGGTAGAGCACCGCGTCGATGCAGGCGAGCGTCGCGTAGGCGACGGCGTCGACGACCGCCCAGACGGCGATGATCGCCAGGATGTAGAGGGTGTCGCGCCGGTTGAGCCAGATCTCGAGCACGGCCGAGCCGCCGACCCCGAGCGCCAGGCGGATCGCGGCCCAGCTGATGTAGGCCCCGACGCGGACGAACACGCCGCGCGTCCCGCGCCCGGCGAGCTTGAACGAGCGCCCGATCGCGCGGAACGGCCCGACCCGGTCGATCATGAGGGCGGGCGCGGCCAGCCCGAACAGCCCGTAGACCCACGGCCAGGGCAGCATCAGCACGAGCGAGGTCACGAAGACCAGCGCGGCGGTGGCCAGCGCGACCACGAGCAGCGGCAGCGCCCGGCGCCGCACCTGCCGCAGCAGATCGCGCCGACGGGCCCGCTGCCCGAGCAGACCCGGCCCGGCCGCAGCCCCGGCGAACCCGCCGAGCAGGGCCAGGATCGCGGCCTCGGTCGTCATGCCGACACAGAAGACCAGCCAGCCCTCGCCGAGGTGGCGGTTCCAGTCGAACGTGTAGGCGGGCGGATGCAGGTGCGCCCACTCGCGCAGCGGATACAACACCGCCTGCTCGATCGCGGCCAGCACGAACGCGGCCACGAGCAGCAGCGGGGCCTGGGAGCGCAGCAGTGACACCGCGGCGTCGAGCAACTCACCAAAGGTGAGCGGACGCATCGGAATCACGGCCTTGGTCTCCTCCACGGCGGACACGGTAGTCGGCCCGAGCGACTTCGGGAGCCCGTGTCCGCCGAGTGTTACCGAGAGTTACAAGATCGGCACAACCTGGTGGTCTTTGCCCAAGATCCGCGTTCGGGTTCCCACATTGGGGCGCCGGGGTGAAATATTGGACCGCATGAGAGCCCGTGTCCTGGTGGTCGACGACGACCCCGCCCTCGCCGAGATGCTCGGCATCGTCCTGCGCAGCGAGGGCTTCCTGCCGTCCTTCGTCGCCGACGGTGAGCGCGCGCTGGCCGCCTTCCGGGACACCCGCCCCGACATCGTGCTGCTCGACCTGATGCTGCCGGGCATGAGCGGGATCGACGTGTGCCGGTCCATCCGGGCCGAGTCGGGCGTGCCGATCGTGATGCTCACCGCGAAGAGCGACACGGTCGACGTGGTCCTGGGGCTGGAGTCCGGGGCCGACGACTACGTGATGAAGCCGTTCAAGCCCAAGGAGCTGGTCGCCCGCATGCGCGCGCGGCTGCGCCGGGGCGAGGACGTGGCACCGGAGCTGCTGACCATAGGGCCACCGGGCAACCAGATCACCATCGACGTGCCGGCCCACACCGTCATGCGCGACGGTGAAGAGGTCAAGCTGACCCCGCTCGAGTTCGACCTGCTGGTGGCGCTGGCCCGCAAGCCGCGCCAGGTGTTCACCCGCGAGGTGCTGCTGGAGCAGGTCTGGGGCTATCGCCACGCTGCCGACACCCGCCTGGTCAACGTCCACGTGCAGCGGCTGCGCGCCAAGATCGAGCCGGACCCCGAGAAGCCCGAGATCATCCTCACCGTCCGCGGCGTCGGCTACAAGGCCGGCACCGGTTAGGCCAGGCCCGTGGTGCGCATCGACCCGATCATCGTGCGGGCCCGCCGCCTGCGACCGCGGCGGATCGTCCCGCAGGCCATGAGCCGGCGCCTGCGCCGGTTCTGGGCCGTGTCCCGGCGGCAGTGGCGACGCTCGCTGCAGTTCCGGGTCGTCGGCATCACGCTGTCGCTGTCCGCCGCCCTCGTGCTGGCCTTCGCCTACACGGTCGCCTCGCTGATCAGCAACGGCGTGCTGCAGAGCAAGATCGACCAGTCCGCCAAAATGGTCGACAGCGGTGCCAGCTACGCCATGCGGGAGCTGACCGGCTTCACGCAGGCCGACGACCCGAGCCTGCCGCTGAGCCTGAAGAACGTCGTGACCCAGCTCTACGCATCGGTCAACGACGCGCAGGCCGAGGTCATCATGCTGCGCCGCAGCGGCAACCTGCAGGCCAACTGGCCCAAGGCCCGCGACGGCGACGTCATGGACGACCCGCAGGTCAGCGGCATCCGCGCACTCGTCGTCGGCTCGAAGTCGGGCACCTATCAGCAGATCGCCACGCTGGACATCGGCGCCGGCCTGCAGAAGTACCTCGTGATGGGCACCGCCGTCCCCGTCGGCCCCCTGCCGGTCGAGCTCTACTACATCATCCCGCTGGACAGCGAGGACGAGCTCGTGCAGTTCACCGGGGCCGTGGTCACCGGCACCGGCATCGCCCTCGTGGCGCTGCTCGCCCTCATCGCGGCCATGATGACCCGTCTGGTGGTCACGCCCGTGCGGGTCGCCGCGCGCACCGCCCAGCGGCTCTCGGCCGGCCTGCTCGACCAGCGCATGGTGGTGCGCGGAGAGGATGATCTGGCCCGGCTCGCCGCCGCGTTCAACCAGATGGCGGCCAACCTGCAGCGCCAGATCGTGCGCCTCGAGGAGATGTCCCGGCTGCAGCGGCGGTTCACGTCGGACGTGTCCCACGAGCTGCGCACCCCGCTGACCACCGTGCGGATGGCGGCCGACCTGCTGTTCTCCTCCCGCGACGACTTCGACCCGGCCGCGGCCCGCAGTGCGGAGCTGCTGCAGGCCGAGCTCGACCGGTTCGAGGGCCTGCTCACCGACCTGCTGGAGATCAGCCGGTTCGACGCCGGGTTCGCCGCCCTCGACGCCGAGCCGACCGACCTCGTCCCGGTCGTGCGCCGCGTCGCCGACCAGCTCCTGTCACTGGCCGAGCGGTGCAAAGTAGAACTGAAGGTCGTCGTGCCCGACACCGAGGTGATCGCCGAGGTCGACCCGCGCCGCGTCGAGCGCGTGCTGCGCAACCTGGTCGGCAACGCGGTCGAGCACGGCGAGGGCAAGCCGGTGGTGGTCACCCTGGCCGCGGACGGCTCGGCGGTCGCGGTGACCGTCCGCGACCACGGCGTCGGCCTGAAGGTGGGCGAGGAGAAGCTCGTGTTCAACCGGTTCTGGCGGGCCGACCCGTCCCGGGCCCGGCAGACCGGCGGCACCGGCCTCGGCCTGTCGATCAGCCTGGAGGACGCCCGCCTGCACGGCGGCTGGCTGGAGGCCTGGGGCGCGCCCGGCAAGGGTGCCCAGTTCCGCCTGACCTTGCCGGCCCGTAGCGGCGACCGCCTGGTCTCCTCACCGCTGCGACTGGTCCCGGACGACGCCCGCGCCGACGAGGCCGCCCTGATCGGCGAGACCTCATGACGCCGCGGCGACGCCTTTCGCTTCCCCGCTCGCGGCGGCGTACCGGGGCCGCGCTGGTGGCCGCCGGTGCGGTGCTGGCCGCGGTGGCCGGGCTGAGCGGGTGCGGGCTGCCGTCGCGGACCGAGCCGAAGTACGCGGGGCCGGCGCCGAGTCCGGCCGCGGCCCAGGCCGGGGTCAAGTCGCCGCCCGACCTCGGCAGCGAGAAGACCACGAAGGATCTGGTCACCTCGTTCCTGCAGTCCTCCGTCGGAGCCAACCTGGGCGGGGCCGGAGCCGAGCCGGACGCCAACAAAGAGGCGCTGGACCGGCTGCGCAAGGCCATGACCGACACGACCGCCGCCACCTGGAAGCCGCCCAAGCCCGGCATGACCATCGTGCGCGACCCCATCGACATCGAAGGGGCGGGCGACGGCCGCGGTGGCGAGCAGGTCGTCCTGCCGCTGCACCCGGTCGCCGTGCTCAACGAGAACGGCGAGGTCGTCCCGCCGGCGTCATACGACGACATCACGGAGACCTACCAGACCGTGTTCGTCGGCGGGCAGCTGCGGCTGAGCATGGTCCCGGACCGGCTCTACATCAGCGAGTCGGGGCTCAAGAACTGGTACCTGAAACAGTCCGTCTACTTCTGGGAAAGCGACTCGGACAACCCGCGGCTGGTGCCGGACCTGCGATACATGCCCAGCACGCTGTCCAAGGCCAAGCAGGTCAACGAGATCATCAAGTGGCTGCAGAACGGCCCGGGCCAGCTGCTGCAGAACGTCGCCGAGAAGCTGCCGGACGGGTTGACGACCAAGGAGAACCCGGTCTTCAGCGACAGCGACGTCCGGGTCAACCTGCGCGGCACGGCCACCCTGCGCACCGACGCCGAGCGCACCCGGCTGGCGCGGCAGATCCGCTGGTCGCTGCCCGACCACAAGCCCGTGAAACTGATGATCGAGGGGCAGCCCGACAACGCGAGCTCCGACGGATACGACGACTTCAACGCCGCGATCGAGGCGTCCGAGGTCGACCAGCGGCGGTTCTGCATCGTCAACGGCAGTGTGCGCACCGACGCGCTGGGGATCGGCGTCACCGAAAACCCGCTGTTCGCGCCCGGCGGCGACAACACCGGGGTGGTGTCCGCGGCGATCAACCGGCAGGGCAACAAGGCCGCCCTCGTGCGCCTGGTCAACGTCGGCGGCGGCAAGAACGAGCAGCGGCTCTACGTGCTCTCACCCGCCGCCCTGACCAGCCCGCCCAAGTACGTCTACGTCAACGTCGCCGGGGCCCGCCTGAGCCGGCCGGCCTGGATCACCTACCCGTTCCGGCGGCTGCTCGTCTCCGACGGCTCCCACCTGTTCATCAGCACCGACGAGTCGGCGCAGACGTTCGAGACGGTGGGGCTGGGCACCGGCCTGTCGACCTTGCCGATCACCGCGTTCTCGGTCGCGCCCGAGGGCCGGCGCATCGCGTTCATCGCCGACGGCAACCTCATGGTCGCGCCACTACTGCTCGACAACAACAAGATCAGCATCGGCCAGCCGGTGCAGATCGCCACGACGCTCGGCGACACCCGGGCGGTCGGCTGGCTGGGCGAGACCACCCTCGCCGTCGGCGGCAAGCCCAGCCCACGCTCGGCGCACCCGCTGACCCCGACCTACTCGCTGGTCGCCGTCACCATCGACGGTGCCGAGGAGGACGTCCTGCCGCAGCAGCTGCGCGAGGACACGCAGCTGGAGGTGACCCAGCTCGTGGCCCAGGTGAACCGGCCGGACTTCCCGCAGAAGTACTCGGTGATGTTCGAATCCAACGGCGTGGCCCTGCGGTTGTACTCCAGCTTCAGCGACCCCCTGAAACTCGAGGACCCCACCCCGCCGTCGGGCAACCAGGCCCCGCGCACGCCGACCGCCCCGTTCTTCGCGGACTGAGACTGAAGCGGACGAGACCGAGATTGAGACCGGGGCTGAATGAAGCGGACCGACGGAGCCCGAGACTGAAGCGGACCGAGACGGGGGCTGAAGCGGACTGAGGGTGAGCGACCGCGACTGCGACGGGAGCGGACTGGGGGCGACCGCGGCTGGAGCGGACTGAGGGTGAGCGACCGCGACTGTGACCGGAGCGGACTGGGGGCGACCGGGACCGCGGCTGGAGCGGACCGAGGCTTAAGCGTGGGCTCGGCTGCTGCGAGGGGCCGGGGTGTGCGTAGGCGGGCGCGTGGGTGTCGTTGGCGTGGACGGTGCGGTGCTGTTGAGGGGGTTCGGTGCTTGGGCTGATCGAAGGGCTGGTGGACCTCGTGCTGCCGGCTGCTTGTGCGGGGTGCGAAGAGGCTTCGGCGCGGGTGCTTTGTGTTCGGTGCTCGGCGGCGTTCGGGGCGGTGGTGCCGCGGCGGACCTGGCCTGACCCTTTGCCGGTTGGGATGCCGGCGACGTTCGCGCTGGCGGCGTATGCGGGGGCGGTTCGTCGGGCGATTGTGCAGTACAAGGAGAAGAATCGGCATGAATTGACCGGGGCGTTGGGTGGGCTCCTCGGGCGGGTTCTCGAACGGGCGGTGCCGCCGGCGGTGCCGGTTGTGCTCGTGCCGGTGCCGTCGACCGCGGCGGCCGTGCGGCGGCGGCATGGGGACCACATGCTGCGGCTGGCTCGGGCGGCGGCCCGTAGACGGCCCAGGACCGAGATCGCGCGGCCGTTGCGGGCGTTGCCACGGGGGGATGATTCGGCGGAGCTGACGGCGGTACAGCGGGCTGCGGCGGCTCGGTTGGCCTTCGCCGTGCGACCCCGCTCGGCGAACGCGCTTCGGACCAGGATTCGGTGTGGGGGTGCGGCGGTGGTGCTGGTGGACGACATCGTCACGACCGGCGTCACCCTCGCGGCGGCGGCGCATCGGCTGGCGGAGGCCGGCGTTTCCGTCGATTGCGCGGCCACGATCGCCGCGACACAGCGCCGGAGCTGACGAGGCCGCCGGCGACGGTGCAGGCTGCGGACGACGGTGCGAGCTGCTTATGTAGCGACGGCGCGAGTGTGAGATGACGGCGCGGGCTATGGGAGCGGCGGCGGCGGGCGGCGCGGTGCGGCGGGGTGGGGCCTGGGCGAACGTGGCGGGTGGGCGGTGCGGGTGGGGGCGGCGGCTGTGGGTGCTTGGGCGGTGGGGGATCGGTGTCGGGTGCTTGGGGGCGTTGGGCTGGCGGGTTGGGTGCATTGTGGCGGCCAGAGGTGCGGACCCGGAGAAATGGGGGCGGGGGCGGGAAGCGGCCGTCAAGATTTGGGCATTACATACCGTCAGCGGCAGAACACGAATTTTACCGATTTGCACCGTTAGTTACTTCTTGCGCAACGTGGGGTAATCCCTCGGGGTGGGTTTCAGTCTAGGAACCGACCGTTCTTCTGAACCAGGGGTGACTAGTGGCTGACATCGGTTTAACGTCGAGAGACGACCAGTGCTCGCCCCGGTGGCCGCTCTCGAGCGGGCCGCGCGGCGAGGAGGCCGCGAAGGGAGGACCTGACACCCGCAGTTTCGGTCGCGTGCCGCGTGGGCTCAGCCTCTGGGGAGGCGCGTTCCGGCCGAGTCTCGAAACCGACACCCGAACCCGTTTCTCTGGAAGAACCCGTGGGGGAGGTCAGGAGTGGACATCGTCGTCAAGGGCCGCAACGTCGAGGTGCCCGATCACTACCGGCAGCACGTCGCAGACAAGCTGACGAAAGTCGAGCGCTACGACCACAAGCTCATCCGCGTCGACGTCGAGTTGTTTCACGAGCGCAATCCGCGCCAATCCGATCACTGTCAGCGAGTCGAGATCACGTGCTACTCGCGTGGTCCGGTGATCCGGGCGGAAGCCTGCGCCGCCGACTTCTACAGCGCCTTGGACACTGCGATCAGCAAGCTGGACAGCCGGCTGAGCCGGGCCGCCGATCGTCGCCGGGTCCACCGGGGCCGGCACGCGCCGGTCTCCGTCGCCGCGGCGACCGCGTCACTCGCGTTCACGCCACCCGAGCAGTACGCCACGACCGCGCTCGCCACGAAAGCCGACCCGGCGACGGCGGAGCGCGTGGACGGCTTCGATCTGATCGAGGAGGCCGACGACCAGCCGTGGCACATCGTGCGCGAGAAGGAACATCCCGGTGAGCCGATGACCGTGGACGATGCGCTGTTCCACATGGAGCTGCTCGGCCACGACTTCTATCTGTTCAACGACAAGGAGTCCGGGCGGCCGAGCGTCGTGTACCGCCGCCGGGCGTACGACTACGGGGTCATGAGCCTCGGGCTGTAGCCCGCTGGTTCCATACATGACCGTGCCTCGACAGGGCACCCGGTGCCAGGGTGCCCTGTCGAGGACGGTTGATCAGCGACCCGGCGACTGGAGGTAGAGGTCGCGGGCGAGGAAGGCCGTGTCCGCGTAGTCGGCGAAGACGCCGTCGAGGCCGGCGGCCAGGAAGGTCCTGACCTCCTCGATGATGTTGCCCCAGGCGTTGGGGTCGTCACCGACGCGCAGGTTGAGCGGCAGGAACTGGTTCTCGTTGCGGAACGTCCACGAGTGCACCTTCAGCCCGCGGGCGTGCGCGTCGTGGATCAGGGCGGTGGGCTGCAGCAGGTTGCCGGCCGCGTCACGGGCGATGACCAGGTTCTTGGTCGCGCCGACGCCGTCGGCGAACGCCTTGAGGTAGTCCAGGCCGGCCGGCTTGGCCAGGTCGGCCCACGTCCGCGGGTCGCCGCTGGTCTTGAAGTCGAACGGCAGCCCGACCTGGTCGAGCAGCACGACCGCCGGGGTGTCGACGAGCCCGCGCAGCTTCTTGATGCTCGTCGGCTCGAACGACTGCAGGAACGCGGCCGCGTTGCGCCCGGCCAGGCCGTTGCGCTTGAGCACCTTCGCGACCAGCGGCTCGAGGGCCAGGCCGATCGAGTTGAAGTAGGTCGGGTGCTTCGTCTCCGGGTAGACGCCGATCGTGCGCCCGACGCGCTTGCCCGCTTCCCGCGCGAGGTCGATGACCTCCTGGAACGTCGGAATCTGGAAGATCCCGTTGTAGATCGTGTTGTGCGGGCGCACGGCCGGGAGCCGCTCGACCGCGCGCAGGGTCTTGAGCTCGGCGAGCGTGAAGTCCTCGGTGAACCAGCCGGTCACCGCGACACCGTCGACCGTCTTGGTCGTCTTGCGCGAGGCGAACTGCGGCTTGGTGGAGACGTCGGTGGTGCCGCCGATCTCGTTCTCGTGCCGGGCGACGAGCTGCCCGTCCTTCGTGGGAACGAGGTCGGGCTCGATGAAGTCGGCGCCGAGCTCGATCGCGAGCGTGTATGAGCCCAGCGTGTGCTCGGGCCGGTGACCGCTGGCGCCGCGGTGGCCGATCACCAGGGGGCGGGCCGGGCGGCGGCGGTCACGGTCGTTGTCGGAAGCCCCGTTTGACGCGAAGCCGGCGCCGGCCGACTGGGCCTCCGACGCCGAGGCCTGTGTCGCACGAAACGCCGGGCTGACGAGAGCGGCGGGCAGCACGGCCGCACCCGCGGCCACACCCATGCCGGAAATCACTGCACGACGACGCATGGCCCTACGTTCGAGGGCGCAGCGCAACGTCACATGACGCTCAGATGTCCGATGGGCGCACCTTGGCGAACGCGACGTTGTCGATGCGTCCGCCGTCGGGGCCGGGAAGCTTGGCCAGCTGGACGCATTCGCGGTGGTAGCCGGCCGCCTCCAGGACGCGCTGGGAGGCGATGTTGTCGGTGGCGGTGCCGGCGGTCATGCGGGCCATGCCGATCTCGAAGCCCCAGTCGGTCACCAGGCGGGCGGCCCGGGCCGCGTAACCGTGGCCGCGGGCCTCCGGGGTCAGGCTGTAGCCGATCATCGCCTCCTTGAGGACGGGCTCGGAGTAGAAGACGGCGATCTCCCCGAGGTACGTGTCGTCGTCGGCGCGGTGGATCGTCATTTCGGCGCGCACGCCGGCCAGCCACCTCGACGCGGACTCGGCGCACTGGCGGGCCACGATGGCCGGGTCCATGGGCGTGCCGACGACCGAGCGGCCGCTCACTTCGGGCAAGACGCGGAGGTTGTACGTCAATGAGGCGTCGTCGGCCGTCAGGGGCCGAACGACCACCACGCCGTCGGTGAGCCGGCCCTCGGGAAGATCGGGCAGGGCCCGCGGGCTGGGGCCGGGCGGGTCGTCGGCGACGCGGGCCACGACGATGAGGTCGAGCGGGGTGCCGTCGTCGCTCCGGCCGGCACCGCGGGCGATCCCTTCGCGGGTGAACCCGGCGGCTCCGGCGGCTCGCAGTCCGGCGATGTTGGTCGCCTCGATCAGACAGTACCAACGCTGCGTCTGGCTCTTGAAAAGCTCGGCGTTGAGCGACTCGAGCGCGCTCGTGGCGACGCGACGGCCGCGGGCCTCGGGAGCGACCCAGACGTCGATCTCGGCGATGCCGGGGCCGTGCGGGGTGACGTCGATCCGGCCGAGGGTGGCGCCGGTGTCGCCGTCGACGATCGTCCGCTCGCCGGTGTCGGTGCCGGACGGACGCAACTCGATGTTCATGTCAGTTCTCCGCTGTCAGATCCGGGCGCAGCAGCGTCGCGACCCAGCCGTCGACCCGCTCGCCCCGCTGCACGCAGCTGTCGCGCTGCACGCCTTCCACCTTGAAGCCCACCTTTTCCGCCACTCGGCGGGACGCGTCGTTGCCGACGTGGGCGCGCCAGACGATCCGGCCGAGGGCCAGCCGCTCGAAGCCATAGCGGCATACGGCCCGTACCGCCGCCGTCGTGTAGCCCTTACCCCGGGCCCAGGGCGCCGCGGAGTATCCGACCTCGGCGGTGACCGGATCGAGGCCGCTGATACGCAGATCGATGGTGCCGGCGAAACGGTCTTCCCTGTCGGCAAAAGCGAAGCCTGCTCCGGTACCGCGAAGCCACATCGCCGGATACGCGTTGCGGACGAACTCGCGGCCCTGCTCCGGGCGGTAATCGAGGGGGATGGAGGTCCACTGCACCGTGTCCGGGTCGCGGAAGGTCGCCACCAGGTCGTCGAGGTCGCTGTCGCGCAGGGTGCGCAGGGTGCACGGGCCGGCCGGGAGGCGCTCCGGCGGGTGGCTCAGCGCGTGGGCCCGCTGCGCGCCCGGGCCGCCGGGGGCCACCCAGGCCGGGGGTGTGTCGCAGACCTCGCCGGGCAGCAGCACGCCCTGCCAGCCGTCGACGAAGCCGCCGCCGCGCGCGGGCAGGCCGGCCCGCACCACGCCGTCGAACGTGAACCCGATCCGCTCGGCGGTCAGCTTGGAGGCGTGGTTGCCGATCTCGGCCCGCCAGGTGAGCCGGCGCAGGCCGAGGACCTCGAACGCCCAGTGCGCGACGGCCCGGCCGGCCCGCTCGGCGACCCGCCGGCCGCGGGCCCACGGCGCGACCCAGGTGCCCAGCTCGGCGTCGCCGCCGCGCCGGTCCAGCGCGACCAGGCCGGCCGAGGCGAGCAGTTCACCCGAGCGGGCGTCGAACACCCCCAGTGGGGCGGACGTCTCGCCGGCCCAGGCCGCCCTGGTCAGCTCGCCGGTGAAACCCTCGGCGTGCTCGGGGAGATATGGAACGGGGACCATCGTCCAGCGCTGGATGAGGGGGTCCTGGCACGCCCGGAACACGTCCGCGGCGTCCTCGGGCTGCCAGGCGCGCAGGACGAGTCCGTCACCGGTGGCGAGTTCGATCGGGTCCATGAACGCCGATCCTGCCTCATGGGCCGGTGCCGTGAGGCGGATATTTCAGCTGGATTTTCTGTCGTGCGTCGGGGGATTTATAGCGGTTTGGTACCTTGTGTCCGTTGCGTCAGCGGACAGGGGCGGCAGGTCGGCCGGAAAGCCGCCTACGATGGACCGCAGACGTTTGAGGGAGCGCTGACCCGTGTCGATTTTCGAGAAGATCCTCCGCGCCGGCGAGGGCCGGATGGTGCGCAGGTTGAAGGCCGTCGCCGACGCCGTCAACTCGCTGGAGGACGAGTATGCCGACCTGACCGACGACGAGCTCGCCGGCATGACCGAGCAGTTCAAGGAACGGCTCGCCGACGGTCAGACGCTGGACGACATCCTGCCGGAGGCGTTCGCGGTCGCCCGCGAGGCGGCCTCGCGGGTGCTCGGTCAGCGCCACTACGACGTACAGATCATGGGCGGTGCCGCCCTCCACTACGGCAACATCGCCGAGATGAAGACCGGTGAGGGCAAGACGCTCACCTGTGTGCTCCCGGCCTACCTGAACGCGCTGTCCGGCAAGGGCGTCCACGTCATCACGACGAACGACTACCTGGCCCAGCGCGACGCCGAGTGGATGGGCCGCGTGCACCGCTTCCTCGGCCTCTCCGTCGGCACGGTGCTGCCCAACCAGCCCTCGAGCGCCCACAAGGCCGCCTACGAGTGCGACATCACCTACGGGACGAACAACGAGTTCGGCTTCGACTACCTGCGCGACAACATGGCCTGGTCGAAGGACGAGCTCGTCCAGCGCGGCCACAACTTCGCCATCGTCGACGAGGTCGACTCGATCCTCATCGACGAGGCCCGCACCCCGCTGATCATCGCCGGGCCGGCCGAGCAGTCCGCCCGGTGGTATCAGGAGTTCGCCCGCGTGGTCAACCGCCTCAAGCGCGGCAAGGAGGGCGAGGCCGACTACGACGTCGACGAGTCGAAGCGGACCATCTCCGTCACCGAGCGCGGCGTCGCCAAGGTCGAGGACCAGCTCGGCATCGACAACCTCTACGAGTCGGTGAACACGCCGCTGGTCGGCTACCTCAACAACGCGATCAAGGCCAAGGAGCTCTACAAGCTCGACAAGGACTACGTCGTCACCGACGGCGAGGTCCTGATCGTCGACGAGTTCACCGGCCGCATCCTGCACGGCCGGCGGTACAACGAAGGCATGCACCAGGCCATCGAGGCCAAAGAGGGCGTCGAGATCAAGCAGGAGAACCAGACCCTCGCCTCGATCACCCTGCAGAACTTCTTCCGGCTCTACACCAAGCTCTCGGGCATGACCGGCACCGCGCAGACCGAGGCGGCCGAGTTCAACAAGGTGTACAACGTCGGCGTCGTCTCCATCCCGACGCACCGCTCGATGATCCGCCAGGACCACCCGGACGTGATCTACAAGACGGAGAAGGCCAAGTACAACGCCGTCGTCGACGACATCGTCGAGCGGCACAGCCTCGGCCAGCCGATCCTCGTCGGCACCGTCTCCGTCGAGAAGTCCGAGCTGCTCTCCCAGCTCCTGCGCCGCAAGGGCGTCCCGCACGCCGTGCTCAACGCGAAGTTCCACGCCAAAGAGGCGGAGATCATCGCGCAGGCCGGCCGCAAGGGCGCGGTCACGGTCGCCACCAACATGGCCGGCCGTGGCACCGACATCCTGCTCGGCGGCAACGCGGAATACCTCGCCAACGCCGAGCTGCGCCAGCGCGGGGTCACCGAGGAGGAGACGCCGGAGGAGTACGAGAAGGCGTTCGCGGAGCTCCTGCCCGAGTTCGAGAAGCTGGTCGAGGAGGAGTCCGACGAGGTCACCGACGTCGGCGGCCTCTACGTCCTCGGCACCGAGCGGCACGAGTCCCGCCGCATCGACAACCAGCTCCGCGGCCGCTCCGGCCGGCAGGGCGACCCGGGCGAGTCGCGGTTCTATCTCTCCCTGCAGGACGAGCTCATGCGCCGCTTCCGCGCGAGTGCCGTCGAAGCGGTCATGGACCGCTTCAACATCCCCGAGGACGTCCCGATCGAGTCGAAGATGGTCACGCGCCAGATCAAGAGCGCGCAGACCCAGATCGAGGCCCAGAACGCGGAGATCCGCAAGAACGTCCTCAAGTACGACGAGGTCCTCAATAAGCAGCGCAAGGTCATCTACGCCGAGCGCAAGCGCGTCCTGGACGGCGAGGACCTCAGCGACCAGGTCCGCAACATGGTCGACGACGTGATCGGCGCCTACGTCGTCGGTGCCACCTCCCTCGGCGAGACCTCCGAGGACTGGGACCTCGAGCAGCTGTGGACCAACCTCAAGCAGCTCTACCCGGTCGGCGTCACCATCGAGGACCTCGAGGAGGAGGCCGGCGGCCAGCTCGACCCCGAGTTCCTCCGCGTCCAGCTCATCGAGGACGCCCACAACGCCTACGACCGCCGCGAGGAGGAGCTCGGCGCGGAAGCCGTCCGCGAGCTGGAGCGCCAGGTCCTGCTCAACGTCATCGACCGCAAGTGGCGCGAGCACCTCTACGAGATGGACTACCTGCAGGAGGGCATCACCCTCCGCGCCTACGCCCAGCGCGACCCGGTGGTCGAATACCAGCGCGAGGGCTTCGACATGTTCCAGCAGATGCAGGAAGGCATCAAGGAAGAGGCCATCGGCTTCCTCTTCAACCTGGAAGTCCAGGTCGAAGAGGCCGTCGAGGAGCCCGCGGCCGAGGCCGACGACGAGGCCGACAGCGACGCGCCCGCGGTGAAGCTCTCCGACCACCCGGTCGAGATCCGCGCCAAGGGCCTCGGCGGCAACCGGATGCCACGCGCCCTGCAATACTCGGCCCCGACCATCGACGGCGCCGCCGGCGAGGCGGGCGTGGTCATCGAGCAGGAGCAGGCCCCGGCCCTCGGCGTCGGCACCAACGGCGCCAACGGCTCAGCCACGGGCCAGCGCCCGTCGCCGTCCGCCCGCCGCTCCGGCCCGCCGGCCCCGACCGCAGGCGCCCGCAAGCCATCCCCGGGCCAGGCCGTCGCCAGCAACGGCCCGTCCCGCAACGCCCCGTGCCCGTGCGGCTCGGGCAAGAAGTACAAGCGCTGCCACGGCGCCCCGGACGGCCCGGCCTGATCCGGCCTACCGCAGTGTGAACGGGCGCTCCCGCCTCAGCGGGGGCGCCCGCTTCTTTTTTACGCGGGCCGCGCGCTTCAACTTCGGCGGAGCGCCCGCTTCTTTTCTACGTGGGCCGCCCGCTTCGATTTCGGCAGGTGCGCCTGCTTCGTTTCGGTAGGGCGCCCGCCTGGACTTCGGCGGACGTCCGCTTTCGTTTGGGCACGCACCGCCGATTTGCCCTCTGCCGATCCGCTCGCCGCTCACGTCGTCCACGCCATATGGGCTTGGTGTGAGGCCGCTTCGACTTGATGCCTGAGCTGGATCCGAGTGGTTGCGCGCTTGCCTGACTCGAGCGATGGCAACTGCACCTGTGCCGTGCAGCGCCGCCGAGGCCGAAGGCGGGCTGTGCGGTGGTGGCGGGGGCAGCGCGGTGGTGGTGGTTAGCGCGTGGTGGCGGGTGGTGCGGTGGCGGTGGTTAGCGCGTGGTGGCGGGTGGTGGTGGTTGCCGGCGTGGCGGCGGGCGCTGCGGTGGTGGTGGCGGGCGGCGCGGTGGTGGTGGTTGCCGGCGTGGCGGCGGGCGCCGCGGTGGTGGTGGCGGGCGGCGCGGTGGTGGTGGCGGGCGGCGCGGTGGTGGTGGCGGGCGGCGCGGTGCGGCGCGGTGCCGGCGGTGCGGTGCGGGCGGTGCGGTGCGGGCGGCGCGGTGGTGGTGGTTAGCGGCGTGGTGGCAGGTGGTGCGGTGGTCGTGGTTAGCGCCGTGGTGGCGGGCGGTGCGGTGGTGGTGGCGGGCGGTGCGGTGGTGGCTAGCGGCGCGGTGATGTGTGGGGTGAGGAGCGGGTCGGGGGTGGGCTGGATGTGGGGCGGCCGCCGCACAGGCTCTTGGGGGAGTGCGACGGCCGCGCTGTTGCGGTGGGCTTGTTCAGTTGTGCTTGTCTTCTTGCTTCGTGTCGTCTTGGTGCTTGGTGCTTGGTGCTTGGTGCTTGACCATGTGCTTGGTGGCTTTCTGAGGCGGCCGCCGCGGGGTGGCCGGTTACGCCCGCGGCGGCCGCGTCCTTGTGGTGGGTGGTTGTGCTTGCGCTTGTGGCTGGTCTGGTCTGGTCGGGGCGGTCGCCGCGGGCCGGCCAGATTCAGCCCGCGGCGGCCGCGCTTCTGGTGGTGGGTGATGTGCTCGGCTGGGTGGTCCGTCGATGAGCTGGTCGGGCGGGCGTCCCTCGTGGTGTCGTTGGGTGGGGACGGGACGATGCTGGGTTGGGCGGCCGCCGCGGGCTGGGCCCTTTCAGCGCGCGGCGGCCGCGTCTTCGTGGTGGGTGGAGCCCAGTGCACCCGCCGCTTCGGTCAGCTACCGAGCACACCGGGGGAACGTGTGGTGGGTGGCGGCCATCGCGCCCTGGCACGAAGGGGCGCGATGGCCGCCTTGGAGGGGAGGGGTCACTGTTCCGGCCCACCGATTCCGGGGTGACCGGCCCCTCCAGGAACCGCCGCTCGTGTTTGTCCCTCCCGAACGCGAGCGGCGGGCGCGTGGGCGAGGCTGGGCCGTCCCGCCCCGTGCCGGGACGGCGTGCAGCGCTCGCCGTAGCGGGTGCAGTGGCTCAGAGGACTTGGACGAGGGTGCAGACCCAGCCCAGTACGCCGTAGTGGGGACGGTTCTCGCGTTCGAAGCGCAGCGCCATGGCCCACGTGGATTCGCCGTGTTCCAGGACCACCACGCCTTCGGCTATGCCGTCCAGGGGCTCGTTGACGAGCAGGCGTCGGATTCGGACCAGGGTGCCCTTGCTGGCGGCGCGGCCGGCGGCCATCCGCAGGCGGACGGTGCGGCGCAGGACCTGGTCGCTGATGTCGTTGAAGTGGTGCGGGTGGGCCAGCGGGCGGAGCTGGCTCGGCGCGCGGTAGCCGTTGAGGATCTCGACGGCCATCTTCGCGAAGCTCTTGGCGGCCCGGTAGGAGTCGGAGTGCGGCGGGCGCCGGGTCGGAGCTGGTTGGATCGGCTCGGGCTCGGGCTCGGGGCGGCGGAGCGGGTTCGGTAGGCCCGGCCACTCCAAGGGGAGCGGGTCCATCTCGGGGGCGGGCTTGACCGGGGCCAGCCAGCTCGTCGGGTCGGGTGGGTCGTCTTCCGGCGGCGGGTCCAGCGGGGGTGGCATGCGCAGGATGACGGCCGGCTTTCGCGGGATCACGCCCGGAACCGGCGCGACGGGAGCCGGGCGTATCTGGGGTGGCACGGCCAGCGTGGGGCGGTTGCGTGCCCTGGTGCCGGAGACCCGGCCCGAGGCGGGACCGTGAACCGAACTGAGTTCGGGAACTGCCCCGATCTCTTGAACCGCCCCGCCACCCCGGACCGCTGCGCTGCGAACTGCCCCGTCGTCCCGCTCGGCTGCACGTGTCCGGACCGGGCCACCTCCGCCGCCGCGGGCCGGGCCTTCGCCGCCGCCGCGGGCCGGGACGCCACCACCATCGCCGCGGACAGGGCCGCCGCCGCGGATTGAGGCGCCGCCGGTGCGGGTTGAGTCGCCGCGGCTGGTCGAGCTGGCCGGGGCGGACCCGGTGCTGTCGCCGCTGTGGTCGCCGCTCGCGCCGCCGGTGCGGCCGCGATCGGAGCCGTTCGCTTGCTGCCGGCTGCCGCGGATCCCGCGGCGCGGTCTCTGCTCGGTGATCGCCGTCATGGGAGCCCCCCGATGCTTGCGTTTGCTTTCGTTTGCTTCCGGCGTCAGTTGTATCGAGCAAGTCCGACGGCAGTCAATGAGGGGGCGGCGGCTTGTGAGGGTGTTCGAGGGGGTTTGGCGGGGTTAGCGCTTTTCCGCAGGCCGCTGGCCCGTAACCGAAATGTCCGGTTCGGGGAGGGGGCTCACCGGTGCTGAAGGGCGTGGGGAAGCGCGGCTTGTGGACAGTACCCACCAAACCAAAAAAGGCCTGGTCAACCCAGGTCGGTGTCGTCCCTCTCGACCAGGGGATTGGTGCGGACCCACTCGGCGGTTTCCGCGTACTTGCGCTCGATGTATTCCTCGAGCTTGCTGCGTTCGATCCGCCACTGGCCGCGCCCGCCGACCTTGATCGCCGGCAGCTCGCCGCTGCGCACCATGTGGTACACCTGCGAGGCCGACACGTTCAACTGCTCGGCGACATCGGCCATGAGCAGGAATCGCGGCTCCATCGGCCCAGTTTGCCATCGTTCGCTTCCCACTGCTTACGAGCGGGTCCGATGAGATGCGGCGATCCGACACGCCCGACATGCGTGTCGAAACCCGGGCCAGGGTGTAGGACAGGAGCGTGACGACGGACCTCACGCGTGTGTATCTGCCCGCGACGCTCGCTCAGCTCGCCGTGCTGCGGGAGAGCGGTGAGCTGCCGCCGCCGACGGAGGCGCACGCCGTCACGCCGTCGCTGCGGGAGTGGTACGCCGAGGGTGACGAGGAGGAGTTGGAGTACGTGGCGTTCACCCGCGCCGCGCAGGGTGCCCTCCGCCTGTTGCGCAACGACGCGAAGACGCCGCGCCGCCGGGTCGTGCTCTCCGCCGACCTGCCCGGGTCGCAGGTGAAGATGCACGGGCTCGATCTCGGCTCCAGCCTGGTCGAGGTCTCCGGCCGGATCGCGCTGCGCACGGTGGCGGCGATCCACGTCGACGGCCATGACGCCGAGGGCGACGTGTCGGCGGCGGCGGATGTGGTGGAGGCGGCCGAGGCCGGCAACCCGGACGCGCAGTTCACCGTGGACGGCGCCGAAGATCATGAGCTGGAGTGGTACGACCCCTCAGAGCTCGATCAACTGGTGGGTTAAGAGCGTTTGATGGTACGGCCGACGAGGATCATCGCCACGAACGCGCCCGCGAACAGCAGGATCAGGCCGTGGTTGACCTGCTCCGGGAGGCGGTTGGCGATGATGGCGGCGTCAAACTCGCTCTCCTTCGCGACCGCGTTGGACAGCGGCAGTCCTCCGAGCCACCCGACCAGCGCGGCGCCGAGCGTGAACAGGCCGGGGATGGCGCCGGCGAGCGGGTATGACGGCCAAGGCAACGCGAGGCCGGTGCGCCGCAGGTATCCGAACGCCATGGCCCCGCCGGCGATGCCGCTGACGATCGACGCCGTCAGCTGGAGCCGATAGGACGCGTCGGCCATGCTGCCGACCGTCTCCTGGTTGCCGAAGAAGTCGACGAGATCATTCTGGAAGTAGGCGACGAGGAGCCCGATCGCGGAAGCCAGTACCCCCGCGGCGGCACCGGCGGCGATCGCACTCACCGGGCTTCCTGCGGCGGTGAGTCCGCCCAGTACCCCGGCCACGGCCACCGTGACGGCGACATAGGCGACGGACGGGCCGGAGTGGTACGCCAGCAGCATCCCGCCCATCGCGAGCAGCCCGACCGGCAGGCCGCCGAGCGCGCCGTACGTGAGCCGACCGCGTGTGCTCGCCTCGGCCGCGAACCGGCCCACCGCCAGCACGCCGACGGCCGCACCGGCGATCAGGGTCGGGGTCAGCACGGCCGGCAGCACGAGCGCGGCGACCGCGGCCCCGGGCACGTGCCCATACGCCGAGAACAGCGTCAGGAAGAGCAGCACCAGCGCGAACGCGGCCACGAACACCGCACGCGCCGGGCGCCACGCAGCGATGGCCGGCTCGGCCAGTTCAGCACGCTTGGACCCCACGAGCATGCAGCGTACGCGAGGCGCCGGACCGCCCGTTCACCCGCCTCAATGACGCTCAGTAGTCGAAAACCACGTTCTGTGAGCGATTTTCGAGCACCCCGCCGGGCCGTGGGAGGATGGTGAAAACCTCGCCAACGCTGCCGAGACGACGTGGGAGACCCTCATGGATGCCTTGTTCACCGTGCCCGAGCCCGGAAACGAGCCGGTGCGCGGATACGCCCCTGACACCTCGGAGCGGGCCGGGCTGGAGCGCCGCCTCGGCGAGCTCGCGGCCGAGCGGCACGAGCTCACGATGACCATCGACGGCGAGCAGCGGATGGCCGCGGGCGAGCCGATCGACGTCGTGCAGCCACACCGGCACAGCCACGTGCTGGGCGTGACCCATAACGCGACCACCGACGACGCCGCCCGGGCCGTCGCCGCCGCCAAACGGGCCGCGCCGGCCTGGCGGGACCTGCCCTACGCCGAGCGGGCCGCCGTGTTCCTGCGCGCGGCCGACCTGCTCAGCGGCCCCTGGCGGGACACGCTCAACGCCGCGACGATGCTCGGCCAGTCCAAGACCGCGATCCAGGCCGAGATCGACTCCGCGTGCGAGTTGATTGATTTCCTGCGCTTCAACGTGTACTTCGGGCAGCGGATCCTCGCCGATCAGCCCCGATCCTCGGCCGGTGTGTGGAACCGCTTCGACCACCGACCGCTGGAGGGGTTCGTCTACGCGATCACGCCCTTCAACTTCACCGCGATCGCCGGCAACCTGCCCTCCGCGCCCGCACTCATGGGCAACACGGTGCTCTGGAAGCCGTCGCCCACCCAGCAGTTGTCCGCGCACTTCACGATGCGCCTGTTCGAGGCCGCGGGCCTGCCGCCCGGCGTGATCAATCTGGTTACCGGCGACGGGCTGGCGACGTCCGAGGTGGCCCTGGCCGACCCGGACCTGGCCGGCATCCACTTCACCGGCTCGACCGCGGTGTTCCGGACCCTCAACCGCACGGTCGCCGAGAACGTGTACCGCTCCTACCCGCGCGTCGTCGGCGAGACCGGTGGCAAGGACTTCATCATCGCCCACCCGTCGGCCGACCCGGCGCCACTGATCACGGCGATGGTGCGGGGCGCGTTCGAGTTCCAGGGCCAGAAGTGCTCGGCCGCCTCCCGCGCCTACATCCCGGCCAGCCTCTGGTCCCGGATCAAGGACGACCTGGTGGCGACGACCGAGTCGCTCACCTATGGCGACGTCACCGACTTCACCAACTTCGGCGGCGCGGTCATCGACCGGCGGGCCTTCGACCGGCTGGCCGCGGCGCTGGACCGGATCAAGAACTCGTCCGCGTGCACGGTTGTCGCCGGTGGTATTGCCGACGACGCCGACGGCTTCTTCGTGCGCCCGACGGTCGTCGAGTGCACCGACCCCACGCACGAGGTGTTCACGACGGAGTACTTCGGCCCGATCCTGGCCGTCCACGTCTTCCCCGACGAGCAGTTCGACGCGGTCGTGGCCCAGGCCGAGTCGGCCGCGCCCTACGCGCTGACCGGCTCCATCTTCGCCACCGACCGCCAGGCCGTCGACCGGGCCGCGCACGCCCTGCGGTTCGCGGCCGGCAACTTCTACATCAACGACAAGCCGACCGGCGCCGTGGTGGGCCAGCAGCCATTCGGCGGCGGCCGCGCCTCCGGCACCAACGACAAGGCCGGCTCGTGGCACAACCTGCTGCGCTGGACCTCACCCCGCACGATCAAGGAGACCTTCGTCCCGCCGACCGATCATCGCTATCCGCACATGGGCTGACCGGCCGTTCGCCGTTCGCTGGCTGTCAGTCGCGGTTCGCTGTTCGCCGCGCCTGTGGGTGGGTTGATGAGTTCTGGGCTCGTCGGCCTCCCGCGTGGCGCGGTGATGGCGGCTGCCCTGGTGCGCCACGAGGCGATTGCTTCGGAATGGCGGAGCAGTTGGTGGAGATGATCGGGCATGCGGATTTGCGCTGGGCGGTGGTCGAGGGAGGTCTTCGGTGGCGCCGGCGGGATCGGTGCGGGGCAGGGTCTGACCGCACCGCACCGTCAGTTGAGGTCGAGGCGGCTGCGGCACGGTGCGCCGTCCGGCCTGAGCACGGTGAACGGTTCGATGGCGGGCTGACTGCGGCGACTCATCGGCAGCGCCGACTCACCCGGCATGTCGTCATGCGCGCTTCGGCCCGTCTCGCCCCGCCTCGCCTCGGCCCCGCCCCGCCCCGCCTCGGCCCGTCTTGGCTCGCCTCGGCCCGTCTTGGCTCGCCTCGGCCCGTCTTGGCTCGCCTCGGCCCGTCTTGGCTCGCCTCGGCTCGGCCCGCCTCGGCCCGGCTCGCCTCGGCTCGGCCCGCCTCGGCCCGGCTCGGCTCGGCCCGCCTCGGCTCGGCCCGGCCCGGCTCGGCTCGGCCCGGCTCGGCTCGGCCCGCCTCGGCCCGCCTCGGCCCGGCCCGGCTCGCCTCGGCCCGGCCCGGCTCGGCTCGGCCCGGCTCGGCTCGGCTCGCCTCGCCCCGCCCCGCCTCGCCTCGGCCCGTTGGCCTCGTCATGCAGGACAGGGGAACTCTGAGGGCCCATCGGCCTTCCGGCATGGCAAACAGTCAGCGTTTTAGCGCGATCATCGGCGGAGGGTGGTGGGGTGGTGAAGGTCAGTGGCGGGGGCGGGCTACGGCGACGATTTTGTCCAGGGTGAAG
The DNA here is from genome assembly GCF_044454505.1 of Dactylosporangium sp. NPDC051541. Lineage (NCBI taxonomy): Bacteria > Bacillati > Actinomycetota > Actinomycetes > Micromonosporales > Micromonosporaceae > Dactylosporangium > Dactylosporangium sp. NPDC051541. The sequence goes on along the minus strand of NZ_JBITDU010000015.1, from coordinate 13,576 downwards.
GCTCGGTCGTCTCGGCGTAGGCGGCACCAGGCCTCAATGACGGTGCCGGAGAGTTCGGCGTTTTCGATTACGCGCTCGGAGGCTCGGCCGTTGGCGTCCACGTAGCGGATCCAGATCGGGGTGCCGTGTTCCACCGCGTCGGCCAGGAGTTGGGCTTGTTCGGGGCGGAGTTGGGGGGCTCGGTGGCGGATCTGTTCCAGCGGGGTGGCGTTGCGCTGCATCGGGACGGTCAGGCGTTGGGCCAGGTCCACCGGGTCCACCGTCGGCTTCCGGCGGGGTGGGCGGGTCGGGGTGGTGGGAAGCGGCGGGGATGGAGGCTGGTGCACGGTGATCTTCGGGGCGGCCAGGGTGTGGTCGGGGCGGAAGCCGGCGGTTCGTAGAGCGGTAAGCGTTTCGGCTCTGTCTTCCGATGAGATCGCCACCGTTGGGGCTACCCGGGTCAGGTGCAGGGCGGTCACCACCTCGTCCAGCAGCGCCGAGTCCTCGCTGATGATCACGCTCAGGGCGGTGCGGACCTTCAGGGGGTGCGGTAAAGGTGGTTCGGGTAGGAGGCGGGCCGCGACCTCGGCGATCGGGCGGGCGTCGGCCAAGGCTCGGCCCAGCGGGCTGATCGCGAACGTGTCCGGCTCCGTCATCACGCAGACGCCCAGTAGCGTCGCCTCGGCCACGATGCCGCTGACGAGCTCCGGCAGGTCCACCTCGCGGGACGGGCGGGGAGCGGTCCAGCGGACCAGGGGTGCCAAGGTGTCGGTGCTGCGTACGGCGGTGTCCGGCGGCAGGTCGTGCAGGACCTGGATCACGACTCGGCGCAGCCACGCGCCGGACCACCAGGCGGACAGCAGGCGGGCCAGGCGTTCGGCGGGCGGGGCGGCGGACCAGTCGGTCGCGGCGGTTGTCGCCTCGAGTTGGGTGCCGTTCGGGGCCAGGAGACCGGCATGCAGTACAACATCGGCGAAATGGGCGACCAAGGGCTCGTCGAGGTCGAGCGCCGCCGCCAGCCGGGCGTGTTCGCGGGTCGCCACGCCGCCGTTGCGCTGGCGCGAGAAGGGGGCCTCAGACAGTACCAATGCTGCGTATTCCAGCAGGTCAGCAGCGGACTCTCCGGCCGCCGTCCGGATCGCGGCGCGGTCGGCGGGGATCAGAGCGGGAGCGGGCGGGACCGGTTCGAACGGCTCGTCGAGGGACTCGGAGGTCTCCAGGAGCAGGGCGGGGGTGGTCCAGAGATCATCGCCGTCGGGCCAGACGAGGGCGCGCTGGCTCAGGACGCGCAGCGTGGCCTCCAGTTCGGCGTCGTCGGGGGTGCGGTGCAGGGCGGCGGCCAGATCCGCCAACCGGAACGGGGGCTCACCCAGGCGGGCCAGGGTCTCGATCACCTGCAGGGCCGGCAGGGGGAGGGTGTTGAGGACCTCGGCGATGGCGGTACGCGTGGAAAGCCGGGCCGCCAGCTGCGTGAGATCACCGGGAGACGGGGTGACCAGCGCGTCCGGGCGGCGGCGGAGGACCTCGCCCAGCTCGCGTCCTTCGAGACCCTGCAGCCAGCGGACCAGTGCGCCTCTCGTCACGACACGTGACCTTATAGCGTGGGCCGGTGACCAACGAATCTGCTGGCAGCGCCGCCGGCAACTGGACTGACGCGCATTTCGGGGAGCAGGGCGGGCAGCTTACCTACGGTGACTATCTGCGGCTGTCGGGGCTGCTCGAGGCGCAGGTGCCGGAGTCCAGCCCGCCCGCGCACGACGAGCTGCTGTTCATCACGATCCACCAGGTGTACGAGCTGTGGTTCAAGCTGATCCTCCACGAGCTCACCGACGCGCGGGACCGGCTGCTCGGCGGGGAGACCTATCTTCCCCGGGTCCGGCTGGAGCGGTGCCTGGCGATCCAGCGGGTGCTCGTGGGCCAGGTCGATGTCATCGACACCATGACCCCGCAGGACTTCCTGCGGTTCCGTAGCAAGTTGTCGCCGGCGTCGGGGTTTCAGTCGGGGCAGTTCCGGGAGATCGAGTTCCTCTCCGGGCTGAAAGACCCGACGTACCTCAAGCGGTTCCGCGGCCTCACCGATCTTGAACGGGCCCGGCTGGAGCGGCGGCTGGCCGAGCCCAGCGTGTGGGAGGCGTTCCTGGCCATGCTGGACAAGCACGGGTTCGCGGTGGCCGACGCCGAGGAGCGGTTCGCGTCGCTGGTGACGATCTCGCGGGACCGGGAGCGGTATGGCCCGCTCTGGGATCTGGCCGAGGCCATGGTCGACCACGATCAGGCCTGGTCGCTGTGGCGGGCCCGGCACGTGCTCATGGCCGAACGGCAGATCGGGACGAAGGCCGGCACGGGCGGCAGCGCCGGCGGGGCCTACCTGCGCTCCCGGGTTGAGCTGCGGTTCTACCCTGAGCTCTGGGAGCTGCGCAGCGGCCTTTAACAGACTCCCGTCTTTGTGCCATCCGCCGGGACGGCGACTCGTCGATCAAGCGCCCTCGCCTAGCGTCTCAGGGTAAGGGGAGGGACTCGCAATGAAGACGGTGACGAGCGCAAAGACGATGCTGGGGGGCCGCTACCGGCTCGAGTCGGAGGTGGCTCGGGGCGCGATCGGCGCGGTCTGGCGCGCGTACGACTCTCGGGCCGGTGAATGGGTCGCGGTCAAGGTGCTGCGGCCCGAGGCGGCCGAGGTGCCCGAGCTCAAGGACGGTTTCCTCGGCGAGGCCGAGCTGCTGGCCGCGCTCGAGCACCCGTCCGTCATCCGGGTGAAGAACCTCGTCACCGAGAAGGGCATCATGGCGATCGCCATGGAGCTGGTCACCGGGCCGGACCTGCGCCGCCGGCTGCGCGCCGAGGGGCCGCTGCCGCCCGCCGTCGCGGCCGAGGTGGTGGCCCAGGTCGCCGACGCGCTCGCGTACGTTCACGCGAACAACATCGTCCACGGCGACGTGAAGCCCGGCAACGTGCTCGTCCCCACCGACGGCGGGCCGGTGCGCCTGGCCGACTTCGGGGTCGCGCGCCGACTGGACCGCCCGGCCGGCCCGACCCACGCCACGCCCGAGTACGTGGCGCCCGAGGTCGTCGCCGGTGGCACCCCGAGCCCGGCGGCCGACGTGTACGCCCTGGGCGTAGTCCTCTTCGAGCTGATCTGCGGCCGCAGCCCGTATCGTGGAGGGGCGCCGAACGAGGTCCTGCGCCGCCACGCCGACTGCGTGCCCGTGCCTCCGCCCGGGATGCCGGCCGCACTCTGGCCGGTGATCGAGGTCTGCATGGAGATCGACCCGCGGATGCGGCCCACGGCGGCCTCGATCGTGGGGCGGCTGCGCGCGGCCGAGGGTGCGCTGGACGGGTTCGAGCCGCTGCCCCGGCTGCCGGCCGAGGCCGTCACGTTCTGGCAGCGTTCGGCCGAGCTGACCGCGCCGATGCAGGCGCCGGTCCGCCGCGTCGACTGGGTGCCCCTGCCGACCGCGCCGACGTCGCCGGCCGCCGCTTCCGCGGCATTGATGATGGCGGTGCCGATCGGTGAGCCTTCCGCTGAGGTTCCGACCGAGATTATTGCGGCGGGGGTACTGCCTGAGGCCGCACCAACCCCAACAAGCGAGCCGGACACCGAGGTCGTCGCCGCGCCTTCAGCGGCGGCCGCTTCGGCCGCCTCGGCTTTCTCGGCGGTCTCGGCTTTCTCAGCTGAGGGCCCTGTGGCCACCGACTCCGCCGCGGCCGCTGCTGAGGAGGTCACCGCTCCCTCGCCGGCCGTCGTGGCTCCGGCTCGTGCTGCCGATGCCGATGCTGGTGGCCCTGTGGCCACTGACCCTGCTCCGGGCGCCTCCGACGAGGTCACCGCCGTCGTGGAGGCTGCCGCGGGGGTGGAGCCTGCTGCGCTTGCGGAGGCCGCCGCGCCCGAGACGCCGTCCGGGGCTGTGGCCGCCGGTGTGCCGCTCTGGGGTGACGCCGCGCCGGTGGGGGAGATGGTCATCCCGCCGCAGCGGGCCGCGTCGCCGGACGAGCCGCCGACGGGGTTGCGGGCCGAGGTGGCGCCAGCCGAGGTGGCGCCGGTCGAGGAGCCGTCCACTGAAGTCGTGTCGCTCCCGGAGCCGCCGACCGCCATTATCAACGCATTCATGCAGCCTGCTCCCAGTACCCCCGAAATGCCTATCCGACCAATGGCGGCGACGCCTGAAGAGACTGCCGATCGCCTGTTCGAAGAGTTCGGCGAGGGGGACTCCCGGCCGGCGTCGGACGGGGGCCGGAAACAGCAGCGCCGGGTCCTTGCCGCGATCGGCGGTGGCCTGTTGTTGATCGCGATCGTGGCGGTCGGCGCGCTGCTGCTGACCGGCGGGGCCCCGAAGACCGACAAAACGGGTGACAAGCAGGGCGTCGCGACGACGGCACCGGCCCCGTCCGGCTCGGCCGGCGCCGCGCCCGCGGTGAGCGCCACGCCGGGGGAGACCCCGCCGGCGACGGAAACCGTTGATCCGGGCGCGGGCGGCGAGCAGAAGCCGCCGACCAAGAAGCCGACCACGACCGTCCCGACACCGACCAAGACGGGGCTGCCGGGGATCGGCGACCCGATGCCGTCGTTCCCTTCGATGCCCTCGATGCCGGCGTTCCCGACATTCAAACAGTAATGGCGATCACCGTACGGCTGTCCTAACTAGACAGTCGCAGCGCGACAGTTCACAGTGGATTTGCCGAAATGCTGGACTGCGCAGTCGAAAGATGGCAGCGTGGGGTCATGGCGGATTCTGGAGTCAACGCGACCGCGGCGGCCCTGCTGGGCCTGCTGCACGAGGGGCCGATGACGGGTGGCCAGCTGATGGCGGCCGCCCAACGTCGGCTGGGTCCTTACTGGTCGATGACGCGCAGCCAGGTCTACCGCGAGCTGCCGGCCCTGGCCGATTCCGGATACGTCAAGCTCGGCAAGCCGGGCGCCCGATCCAGCCAGCCCTATGCGATCACGCCGGCCGGAAAGCGCGCCTTCGCGCGCTGGCTCGCCGAGCCGGCCGGGCGGGAGGCATTGCGCAATCCCGTCGCATTGCGGGTCGCGTTCGGGGCGCAGCAGTCGGCCGCGCAACTGCAGGACGTCTATGCCCAGGCCGCCGAATTCCACAATGCGGCACTGACCGAGGCGCGGGAAATGGCCAAAGAAGCCAAGAAGTCGGGTGACGACTTCTTCTCGGCCTCGCTGGAGTTCGCCGTCGGTTATCACAAGGCGGCACTCACCTGGCTCAAGAGCGCGCCGGGCAAATAGCCGGAGGGGAAGCGGCGTACCCTTGGTGCGTGACTGCTCTCGACCACGCCGAATCCCTCAAGAGCCTCGACGGCACGCTGCGCAACATCGAGGCGGTGCTCGACCTCAACCGCTTGCGCAAGGAGAAGGCGGAGCTCGAAGAGCAGGCATCGGCGCCCAACCTGTGGGACGACACGGTCGCCGCGCAGAAGGTGACGTCGCGCCTGTCCTACGTCCAGGGCGAGATCAACAAGCTGGAGCGGCTCCGGTCCCGGATCGACGACGCTCAGGTGCTGCTCGAGCTCGCGCAGGACGAGGGCGACGCCGGCTCGCTGGGCGAGGTCGGCGCCGAGATCGTCGGGCTGTCGAAGTCGATCGAGGAGCTCGAGGTCCGCACGCTGCTGTCCGGGGAGTACGACGCCCGCGAGGCGCTCGTGACGATCCGGGCCGGCGCCGGCGGGGTCGACGCGGCCGACTTCGCCGACATGCTCCTGCGGATGTATCTGCGCTGGGCCGAGCGGCACGGCTACACCACCGACGTCTACGACACCTCCTACGCGGAGGAGGCCGGCATCAAGTCGGCGACGTTCGCGGTGAAGGCCCCCTATGCCTACGGCACGCTCTCCGTCGAGTCGGGCACCCACCGGCTGGTGCGGATCAGCCCGTTCGACAACCAGGGCCGCCGCCAGACGTCGTTCGCGGCCCTGGAGGTCGTGCCGGTGGTCGAGACGACCGACGAGGTCGAGATCCCGGACGATGAACTGCGCGTGGATGTGTACCGCTCCAGCGGCCCCGGCGGCCAGGGCGTCAACACCACCGACTCGGCGGTGCGGCTCACCCACATCCCGACCGGCATCGTGGTCTCGTGCCAGAACGAGCGCTCCCAGATCCAGAACAAGGCGACCGCCATGGGCGTGCTCAAGGCGAAGCTGCTGGCGGTGAAGCGGGCCGAGGAGGCGGCGAAGATGGACGCCCTGCGCGGCGACGTGGCCGGCTCCTGGGGCGACCAGATGCGCTCCTACGTCCTGCACCCCTACCAGATGGTCAAGGATCTCCGCACCGAGCACGAGACCGGCAACCCGACCGCGGTCTTCGACGGCGACCTGGACGGGTTCATCGACGCCGGCATCCGGTGGCGCAAGCAGCGCGAGATGGACCCGGCCGTTTAGGACCGGACTTCGGTCCGCGTCTCGGGGCGGGCTTCGGTCGCGTCTCGGGCCGGGCTTCGGTCTGGATCTCGGGCCGGGCTTCGGTTCGGTTGTGGGGGCGCTTAAGTCTTGATTAGCGGCATGATCATCGCTTTGGAGTCCGTCAATCACCGTGGGTGATTGGCGGTTCCTGCGGCGAAGATGAGACCTACGTCACATTCGAGCGTGGGAACAAGCGCTGCCCTGCGTTTCGCGTCCCCGGTTCGGGTCCGCATTCCTGGCAAATCGTGCACGACGCACCGCGTGTACTTGGCCCACTTGTCACAACGCGTAGACTCACCTCCCGTGATTCGGCTTGACCACGTGACGAAGACGTATCCGAAGGCGTCCCGCCCCTCTCTCGACGACGTGAACGTCAACATCGAGAAGGGCGAGTTCGTCTTCTTCATCGGTCCCTCCGGCTCCGGCAAATCCACGATCATCAAGCTGCTGCTGCACGAGGTCACCCCCAACCGGGGCAAGGTCGTCGTGAACGAGCGTGATGTGACGTCGATGCGCTCCTGGCGGATCCCGGCCTTCCGGCGCCAGATCGGCTGCGTGTTCCAGGACTTCCGGCTCCTGCCGAACCGCACCGCCTACGAGAACGTCGCCTTCGCCCTCGAGGTGATCGGCAAGTCGAAGGGCGTCGCCCGCCGCGTCGTCCCCGAGGTGCTCGAGCTCGTCGGCCTGGGCGGCAAGGAGCACCGCTACCCCCACGAGCTCTCCGGTGGTGAGCAGCAGCGGGTCGCCGTCGCCCGCGCGTTCGTCAACCGGCCGCTGATCCTGCTGGCCGACGAGCCGACCGGAAACCTCGACCCGGACACGTCGATCGAGATCATGCGGCTGCTCGACCGGATCAACCGCACCGGCACCACGGTCGTCATGGTCACCCACGACTCCAACATCGTGAACCAGATGCGCCGGCGGGTCGTCGAGATCGAAAGTGGCCGGATTGTGCGGGACCAGCCTCGCGGTGTCTACGGCTGACGATCCTCAGCCCTAGTCCGCACCGCCCCCCGTCCTCCTGCTGGGTCCGCTGGGAAGGAACCCCCACCCGATGCGCGTGAGATACGTCCTGTCCGAAGTCCTGACCGGGCTCTGGCGCAACGTCACGATGACCGTCGCCATGATCATCACCATGACGGTGTCGCTGGGCATGCTCGGCGCGAGCCTGCTGCTGTTCTTCCAGGTCGGCAAGATGGAAGACTTCTTCTACCAGCGGGTGGAGGTGTCCGTCTTCCTCAAGGCCGACGTGTCCGACGACCAGCGCAACAACATCGAGAGCGCGCTGAAGTCCAACGGCCTCGTGAAGTCCTACGAGCACGAGACCAAGGACGCCGCCTGGAACCGTTTCCAGGAGCAGTTCAAGGACGCGCCCGACCTGGTCGCCGCGACCAAGAAGGAGTCGCTGCCGGAGTCGTTCCGGATCAAGCTCAAGGACCCCAACAAGGTCCAGGAGTTCAGCGACCAGTTCCGCAGCCAGGACGGCGTCAGCGACATCATCGACCAGAAGCAGCTGCTGAAACGGGTCTTCGACCTGCTCGGAGCCCTGCAGACGCTGGCGTTGACGGTCGCCGTGGTCCAGGGGGTGGCCGCCTTGCTCCTCGTGGCCAACACCATCCAGGTCGCCGCCTACAGCAAACGGCGCGAGGTCGCCGTCATGAAGCTCGTCGGCGCCTCGAACTGGTTCATCCAGATGCCCTTCGTCCTGGAGGCGGTCTTCGCCGGCCTGATCGGCGCGATCCTCGCCTTCGGCGGCCTGGTAGCGGCCAAGATATTCTTTATCGACGGCTCGCTGAAGGCTCTGACGACGGTGCTGCTACCCGTCGACTGGAGCAACATCTGGGTCATGCTGCCCGTCCTGTGCGGCGCCGGCGGCCTGGTCAGTGCCGTGACGGCCTGGGTGACGCTGCGGTTCTACGTGCGCGTCTGATCACGTCTCTTTCGAAAGGGCGGCCTCCGTTTCGCGCGGGGGCCGCCCTTTGCCGTTCGTGAAGCCTGGCGCCTGGCGCAGCCGTACGGCCGCATCGTGTGGTGCAGCACGATAAGTCGGGCGCTCCGCACCACGACTTATCGGATTTATACCCTGACGGCGGATAAGTCGGTTGTGTCGCTTTTCGGTGACTGATTGGCATGGCGCGGTGTGCGGCGACTCGATGCGGCGCAGCGCAGAGTTACGTGGACTGCGGCAGTGCGGCGAGACAGTGCGGTTTGCGCGAGTGGTGGGCGGGCGGCGCGATGTGGGCGCGGGGCGGGGCTGGGTGGTATGCGGCGGTGCGGGGCGGGGAGGCGGTGTGAGGGGCGCGGCGGTGTGCGGTGCTGGGCGGGGAGGCGGTGTGAGGGGCCCGGCGGCGTGCGGTGCTGGGCGGGCGCGGTGCGGGCGCGGTGCGAGCGTGTGGGAGGCGCGGTGAGGTGATGCAAGCGGGGCGCTGCGAGTAGAGCGGTGCGCGGTGCGGCGAGTCGGCGGGACATGGGAGGTGGGGTGGTGCGGTGCGGGACATGGGGGGTGGTGCGGTGCGGCGCAGGACGCGGCGAGGTCGTGCGGTGCGGTGCGGTGCGGTGTGGGGCGCGGCGGGGCGGTGTGGGCGTGGGGGCTTTGCTCGTGGGGCTTGCGTGCGGGTGGCTCTTTCGAGTGGGTGTGGGCGACAGGCCCACTTAACGGAAATTCCGGACTTTTGGGGTTTTTCTGCGTACCGTAACCCTCAAGTGGTACTGGAGGGTTGCTTCCTTGAACCGAATTCGGATCATGGCCGCGGTTGGGGTTCTGCTGTTGGTGCTCGGGCCGGGTACGCCTGGGCATGCGGACGCCGGCGACGACAAGGCTCGGCTCGACAAGCAGTTGCAGGAGACCCAGGCCACGCTGGAGGCGGCGACCGACAAGGCGCAGCAGGCCGCGGCCGACCACGATCGTGCGCAGGCCGCACTGCCCGGTGCACAGCAAGGGTTGGCCGAGGCCAAAGGGCGGGTGATCGCGGCCGACGCCGCGGTCCGGCAGGCTGAGCGGGACCGGGCCGAGGCCGATGCGGCCGCGGAGGTGGCCGACGCCGGGTACGCCGCCGCGCAGCAGCAGGTCGAGCGGGCCCGCCAGGACGCGTCGGTGTTTGTGGCGGCCGCGTACAAGGGCAGCGGGTTCGCGATGTTCAACTCGGTGCTCGACTCGACCGGGCCGACGGACCTGGCGCTGCGCATCGAGTATCTCAATCATGTCGCCCAGGAGAACCAGGCGGCCGTCGACGAGCTCACCGTCGCGCGGATGGCGGCCAAGCAGCACAGCGACGTCGCCGTGCTGGCCCTGCGCAAGGCCCAGGACGCGGCCGTCGCGGCCCAGCGCAGCCTGGAGGCGTCGCAGGCCGCCCAGGCCGGTGCCGAGCAGGCCGCCGCGGACGTCCAGGCGCTGCTCGACCGGAGCGCGCAGGCGGAGGCGACGGCCAACTCGGAGCGCGGTGCGGTGCTGGCCCGATACGACGAGTTGAAGGCCGAGAGCGACAAGGTCGCGGAACAGCTGCGGGCGGAAGCACAGGCCGAAGCGCGTGCTGCCAAAAAGAAGGCCTCAGGGGGTACCCCCGGAAAAAATGCTGTTCCCAACACCGTAATCGGTCCCAACTCGGGAGCGTTCCTCCTGATGCCGGTGCATGGCTGGAAGTCCAGCAACTTCGGAATGCGGTTCGACCCGGTGTACAAGGTCTATCAACTGCATGCCGGTGTCGACATCGCGGCCGGCGGTGGGCAGCCGATTGTCGCGGCGGCGGACGGTGTCGTCGTGCGGGCCGGGCCGTCCGGCGGGAACGGCAACTACACGTGTATTTCGCACGGACTGTTTCAGGGAAAGGGGCTGGCGACCTGTTATGCGCACCAGTCGGCCATTCTCGTGCACGTCGGCGAGCGCGTTTCCCGGGGCGAGCTGATCGGGCGGGTCGGCACGACTGGTGCCTCGACCGGGTACCACCTGCACTTCGAAGTCCGCCTCGACGGCCGGCCGACCCAGCCGCTGACCTGGCTGCCCGGCTGCCTGTGTTAAAAGTCTTGCCGGGCGCGCTACGCTTCTCTCGATCGATTTGAAGGAGGAGTCATGCCGCGCGAAAAAGGGCGCAAGCTGGTCGCGTCCAACCGGAAGGCGCGTCACGACTACGAGATCCTCGAGACGTTCGAGACCGGCATCGCGCTGACCGGCACCGAGGTCAAGTCGCTGCGGGCCGGGCGCTGCTCGCTGGTCGACGCGTTCGGCCAGATCTCGGACCGCGAGGTCTACCTGCACGCGATGCACGTGCCCGAATACACGATGGGCACCTGGACCAACCACCCACCCCGCCGGGTCCGGAAACTCCTGCTGAAGCGGCAGGAAATCGACCGAATCGGGGCGAAGGTCCGGGAGAGCGGCCTGACTCTGGTGCCGCTGTCGGTCTACTTCTCCGACGGATGGGCGAAGGTCGAGCTCGCCCTCGCACGCGGTAAAAAGTCGTACGACAAGCGCCAGACGCTGGCCAAACGCGACGCCGACCGCGAGATCGCTCGCGTTGCGGGCCGCCGCGGCAAGGGCATCGCCGAGTAGAGCGACTCCGGCGCGTGAGTAGCGCGCCGGTGTCATGCAAGCAATGCGTTGAGGCCATATAGTCCCTGCGTGACCGAGATTCGGGTCGATGTCGACCTCGAGCACCCACCCAGCGTGGTGTGGCGCGCGTTCACCGAGGCCCACCTCGTCACGGACTGGCTCCCGACCAGCCGCTTCATGATCCGCGAGGACGGGACGTTCACGTTCCAGTCGACCGAGCTCACCGGCCTGGAAGACCCGATCGAGGGCCAGATCGTCACCGTCGAGGCCCCCAATCGCCTGGTCATGCGCTGGGAGGCGAGCAACCTCCACACGGTCGTCGCGCTGACGCTGGCGGAGCGGGGGTCCGGCACCCGGTTCACGATGACGCAGAGCGGATTTCTCGGCCCCCAAGGGACAATGCGGCGGCGGGTACTGCTCTCGACGTACACCACACTCTTCAAAGGTCCTTTGACCGCCACGCTGGAGAAGATCGTCGCGGCCGCGCCGACGTCCGCGGACCCGGAGCCCGCGCCGGCGGCCTCGCCGAGGCGCAATGTCGGCCTGTTCAACCGGCTGCCGCGCCAGCACAACGGCCCCAGCCGGTCGGCGCCGGGCCTGAGCTCCCGGATGCGTTCGACCGCCGGCCCCCGCCCGACCACGGCCGTCCCCGGCTTCGCGGCCGCGGTACTGACCGCCAGGGCCACCGGGGTGGCCAAGGTCGCCGCGCCGACCGCCCCGATGGCCCCGACCGCTCCGAGCGCCCCGACCATGGAGGAGCCGGTCTCCCGCGTGGCCCGGCTCCGCGCCTTCCTGAGCACCGTGTGGCACCGCGTGACGGGCGGCCGCGACTGGTCCGCCGACCGCCGCAACCAGGCGGTGGCCACCGGCGCGGCGGTACTGCTCCTGCTGGCCCTCGCCGCCATCCTGATCGGCAAGGCGACCGCCCTGCACCCGCCCGGCCCGCCCCGCACCGGCGGCGAGAGCCCAGGCCCGGCGCAGGCGACGGTCCCGGGGGCGGCGATAGCCCCGACCCGAGCCACGTCTCAGCCGATCGTGTCGGCCGCCTCCCGGGCCCCGCAGGCGTCCGTGCCACCGTCCTCGGCGGTACCGCAGCCGTCGGGCCCGGCGCAGCTGGTGGCCGGGTTCAAGACGGAAAATCTGAGCCTGACCGCATACCGGGTGACGGTGACCATCACCAACCCGAGCGACCTGACCGCGGCGGGCTGGACCGTGGAGATCCAACTCCCCCTCCTGGACCTGACCGTCCGCAACGTCACCGGCGCCGTGATGACCCGCACCGAGGGCCACATCGCCTTCACCCCTCTGGACACCACCCGCACCGTGAAACCGGGCGGCACCGCCACGGTCCGCTTCGACGTCGAAGGCCTAGGCGTGCGCAACGAGCCCTTCACCTGCACGATCGACCAGCGGGACTGCAGCGCGATACCGGGATGAAGTTGGGGCGGGGAGGGGTTAAGCTTGATCGGTCGTGCCATGGTGGGACGACCACCGCGCCGTCCCTCAGGGGCCGCCGCGGCCTACGAGGGGGTGACTGGTTTCGACTTTGTTTGTGGCGATAGGGGAAGCGAGCCGAGGAAGCCGACGTTGTCTCGTGAATCAGTCGTCGGAAAGTTATAAGCGCCAATGTTAAGCGCTCTGAGCTCACGCTCGCTGCCTAAGCGACCTTGAGCTCTGTCGGTCTGGGAGTGCCTTCGGCCCAGTAACCGGCATCAGCTAGAAGGCTGGCCAACCGAGCCCGGTCACGGGGCTCGCGCGGCGAGATTAATTGTGGCTGGGCCCGTCATACCAACTCGCTCGCGTGATTGGTAGGGCCGAGAGAGACATAGCGAGCTGCGCTCGGAGAAGCCCTAACAAAGCGACGAAGGACCCGGGTTCGATTCCCGGCACCTCCACTGGAGATCAACAGCGGCGGCCTTACCCACGGGGAGGCCGCCGCGGCTGTTCCGGTTGAGCGCTGGACCGGCTGAGCGGCGCCGATCGTGAACGACCTGATCAAGCCTCGTCGGACGCCGGTCGGTAGCGTAAGCAGGACCCCTCCGCCTTCTCCGCTACGTGATCAGCTCTGCGCATCTAACAGGGCCAGCTTCAGCCCACCCCCGATCAACTTCAGCGGTCTTGCCAATGCGTGTGGCCGCCGAAGTCGTTTCCGACTGCCCGGAACGGCGGCGAATCCGAGCACATCGTTGGAGCCTCAGCGGTCAAGGTGGGTCGATCTGCACCGTTCGGTGGCCGACAAAGCCGTTCGTGTGATGGCAGTCCGACTGTCGTGCATCCACGATGGCGCTTGAGCGCCCGCTGAAGCTATGACGTTTGGAAGTCGCCGTGATGCAACCATTTGGCCTTTGGGGACAGCGCGGATGGCCTAGCCGTGATGTCGTTGGCGAGTCGCACTACTTCGACCACATCCGGAGCCTCTTGCCGCGTTCGAGCGGTCGGGACGACGCTGAGTTGGAGATGATTGCGGAACTGGTGCCGGAGCCGGCGAACGTCTACGACCCAACGGCTGTTGCGATCAAGTGTGGCGGTGGCGTCGTCGGCTACCTGCCTCGGCCACGTCCACTGAGGTGGTGTACGACTCGCCCACTTTGGGCGTGATGTGGGGAATGGGAACGGCCACCGCTAGATCCTTCGAACGGCGAAGTT
>NZ_JBITDU010000014.1:0-253316 GCF_044454505.1 Dactylosporangium sp. NPDC051541 | reverse complement strand
GACGAGCTACCAGGCCACAGTGGACCTCGTCGAAACCCTCGACTGGCTCCGCGCCGTACCCGACCACACCCCATGATCCGCTAGTCACGGCCTAGCGCGGCCGACCGACCTCGACTCCCGTACCCAGTGAGGTAGCGACTTCATGTCATCCCATCGCGAAGCCCCGGAAATCTCCAAGGACCCCGTCGCGGACAGCACGGACCTCTACGCGTTCGTCACACCGGGCAAGGCCGACACGGTCACGCTGATCGCGAACTACCTGCCGATGCAGTTGCCGGCCGGCGGCCCGAACTTCTTCGAGTTCGGCAACGACGTCCGCTACGAGATGCACATCGACAACAACGGCGACGGCTACGCCGACGTCACATACCAGTTCCGCTTCGAGACCAGGCTCCGCGACAAGAACACCTTCCTGTACAACACCGGGCCGATCGAGTCGATCGACAGCAAGAACTGGAACCGGCAGCAGTTCTACTCAGTGACCCGGATCGACCGTCAGGGCAACGGTCACGTGATCGGCAAGAACCTGCCGTGCCCGCCGTGCAACATCGGGCCGCTGTCCACGCCGAACTACACCAAGCTGGCGTACCAGGCGATACAGAGCCTGCCGGGCAACCGCAAGGTGTTCGCCGGCCAGCGCGCTGACGGCTTCTTCGTCGACCTGGGCGCCATCTTCGACCTGGGCAACCTGCGGCCGTTCCAGCAGCTGCACGAGCAGTTCGGGCTGCAGCTCTTCGACAAACCGGCCAACGCGGTGAACGCGCTGAACAACTTCAACGTGCACAGCATCGCGCTGCAGGTGCCCATCGACGACGTGGTCCAGGGCGGGCAGCACGGGCGGTACAAGCGCAACCAGAGCCAGGCCGTGATCGGCGTGTGGACCACGGCGAGCCGCCAGCAGGTCCGGCTGCGCAACGACCAGCCCGGCATCGACGCCGGCGCCGGCCCCGACGTGCAGGTCTCCCGCCTGGGCAACCCGCTGTTCAACGAGGTCATCGTGCCGATGGCGCAGAAGGACCTGTGGAACACGCTGTCGCCCCGCGAGGACAAGCGGTTCGCGGACTTCGTCGCGCAGCCGGAGCTCGCGCGGCTGCTGCCGGTGCTCTACCCGGACGTCTTTCCCAACCTGGCCGCCCTCAACGCCGCCAAGACGCCGCGCGCCGACCTGCTCGCGATCCTGCTCACCGGTATTCCGGACGGGGTCATCCCCAACTTCCAGAACTCCACCGGCTCCCTGCAGGCCGACATGCTGCGGCTCAACACGGCGATCCCGCCGGCCGCGAAGCCCAACGCGCTCGGCGTCGTCGGTGGCGATGTCGCCGGCTTCCCCAACGGGCGCCGGCCCGCTGACGATGTGGTCACCATCGCGCTGCGGGCCGTGGCCGGGGTGACCTTCGCCCTCATCGACAAGAACTTCGAGCCCGATGCGGCGGCCGGTCAGGTGAACCAGGGGCTGACCGCGGCCAACGTGAAGGCGCCGTTCCTGGCTTCCTTCCCGTTCCTCGGCACGCCCTACGACGGATTCAGCACGCCGTCATGAGCGGCATCGGGACGGTCGCGCACCATCACCATCACGACCTGGGGCCCTCCTACCCCGGCACGGTCATGCTGGACATCGGGGCCGGGCGGGGGGCACTCGTCATCTCCGCGGCGGCCGAACAGCTCGGGCTGGAAATCGAAATCAGCCCCGGCGAATCGGGCGACGCGCCGCGGACCCACGCCGCGGTGCGGGCCCGGGTGTTCGACTCCAGCCGGCTGTACGCGGTCGTCTTCCCCAGCCTGGCCGAGGGGCCCTACACGATCTGGTCGGAGGCGGGCGACGCGCTCGCCACCGTGCGGGTGCGTAGCGCCGAGGTCACGCAGTTCACCTGGCCGGCATGACTACGACGTGGCGGTGGTCATCGCTGGGCAAAGCGCCACGCGTGCAGGCGTTCCCGGGCGGCCGCCCGGTCGGCCGGGCGGTCCTCGTCGTGGCCGCGGCGGGCGGCGTAGACGCGGACGAGGTCGTGCAGCGCGTAGCGGCCCGGTCCGGCCGGGCGGATCAGGTGTTCGCGGGTCAGGTGGTCGAGGTGGGCGGTGACCGGGGTCGTGCCGAGGAGGGCGGCGGCCGCCGCCAGGTCGAAGTCCGCGGCGGGGTGCAGGGCCAACGTGCGCAGCAGGGCCTGCGGGCCGGGCGGCAGGGCCTGGTAGGACGGGTGCAGGGCCGACTCGATGCGCTCGTCGAGCTCGAGGCGCAGCCGGCGCTCGTCGAGGCGGTCGGCGTGGTCGGTGACCGTCCAGCCGGCCCGGGCCGCGAGCTGGCCGGCCGCGTGGGTCAGGGCGAGGGGCAGGTGGCCGCAGCGCTCGGCGACGCGCCGGTAGGCGTCCGGGTCGGAGCCGGCCGGCACGCCGGGCACGGCCTGGGTCAGCAGCCGCCGCGCGTCCGCGGGCGGTAGCGGCTCCACCTCGACCTGGGCGACGTCCAGGCGGCGGCGGGAGGTGACAAGCGTCCGCGAGCCGGGCGTCGCCGGCAGCAGCGGCGCGATCTGGCGCATGGATGCCGCGTCGTCCAGGACGAGCAGCGCCCGGCGGCCGGCCAGGCGGCGGCGCAGGCCGTCGAGGATCTGGGCCGGCTCGACCGGCGGCATCGCCGGGTGGAAGCCGCGCAGGTCGGCGAAGAGCGTGACGTCGAAGTCGCCGTCCGCGGCGAGGCGGTGGGCGGCGTGCACGGCGAGGGCGGTCTTGCCGGCGCCGGGCATGCCGGTGAAAACCGTGACGGGCTCCTGGACGGCGGCGAGCTCGGCGGAGCGGCCGACGAAGCCGGGGAGGTCGTCCGGGAGCCGGTCGTGCACGCGGACCTGCGCGGCCGCCTCCGTCCCGACCCGGCCGTCGCGCAGGGCCTGCCGCCAGCGGGCCACGTAGCCGGGGTAGTCGTGCAACGCCTGCACCACGGCGACCATCAGCTCGGCGTTGACCCGGCGGCGGCCCGGCTTGAAACAGTCCACGACGGTGCCGCGGCGGGCCAGCTCGTCGGCCCGGCGGCCGGCCGCCCGCCAGCGGGCGTTGATCCGGCGGGTGATCGTGTCGAACGACGGGTCGCCCGCCCACGTCTTGAGCCCGCGCAGGCAGCCGACCAGGTCGTCGAGGCTGCGGGCCCGGGCCGGGTCGGGCGGCCCGGCCGGCAGCGCGATGTCGTTCATGGCGAACCCCCGTTCGACCGGCATCGTACGACCGGAAGCGGGGCGCGGCAGCCGGGCGTGAGGTCCAAACAATTCCAAACAGACAGTCCAAACGTTTCCGAACGGAAAGTGACCGGGCGAGCTCTAGTCGTATCGAAATATCGACCGGTAGCGTTCCGGCGCGTGAACCCCGCGTTAACCCGGCCGCTCCGGCGCCGCCTCGCCACCGCCTCGACCGTCCTCGTCACCCTCGCCGCGGCCCTCGTCAGCCCGCCCGCGGCCCACGCCGAGCCGCCGGCCCCGGCCGCCACCGGCGCCGCGACCGCCGGGGCATCGGACGCGCGGCCGCTCAGCGCCGCCCAGCTGGCCGCGGCCGACGCGCGCGCCGCGGCGAAGGCCCGCGCGCAGGGCCGCGCGGTCGAGGTCACCGAGCGGGCCACCGAGACCCAGACGTGGCTCGCCCAGCCCGACGGCAGCATGCACTTCGAGGAGTCCGCGGTCCCGACCCGGGTGCGCCGCGGCGACGGCACGTGGGCCGCGCCGGACCCGGCGCTGCGGATGGCGAACGGGCGGCTGCGCCCGGTGCTGTCGGCCGCCGACGTGGCCTTCTCCACCGGCGGCGGCGGGCCGTTCGCGACCATGGTCGTCGGGGGGCAGCGGCTGGCGCTGACCTGGCCGACGGTGCTGCCGGCGCCGACCGTCGACGGCGACGCCGCCACCTACGCCGAGGTGCTGCCCGGCGTCGACCTGGTGGTGCGGGCCACCGAGGACGGGTTCTCGCACGTGCTGGTGGTGAAGAGCCGGGCCGCGGCGGACAGCGCCGAGCTGCGCACGGTCCGGCTGGGGCTGGCCGGCACCGACCTGACCGCGGCCGTGTCGGCCGACGGGGAGCTGCGCTTCGCCTCCCGCACCGGCGCGGTGGCGGTCTCAGGCAGCCGGGCGCTGATGTGGGACGCCGGGGCCGGAGCGACGCCCAAGGCGCCCGGCGACCTGACCCGCAAGGCGGTCGCGGCCACCACCGTCGACGGCGGCGCGCTGGTGCTGCACCCGGACGTGGCGCTGCTCGACGCGGCCGACACGCAGTATCCGGTGTACATCGACCCGAGCTACTCCAAAGGCCAGAAGCGCTGGGCGTACTCCAACAGCAAGAACGAGAACAACGACAACGAGGTCCGGGTCGGCAAGTCCCCGAACAGCGGGGCCACCTACCGCGCCTACTTCACCTTCGACGTGAGCGGCCTGGCCAAGAAGCGGATCTTCGCCGCCCAGTTCCACTCGACCATCGTGCACTCGTGGAGCTGCGGTAACACGCCGTTCAGCCTGTACCAGGTGGCCAGCGCCGGGTCCGGGAAGATCACCTGGGACGGGCCGGACCTGGGCACGAAAATGGGCGAGTTCTCCGGGCACGCGCACAAGCCGAGCCCGGGCTCCACCACCGGCGGCTGCTCCGATGATCCGCAGCCGGACAAGCCGTTCGAGATCGGCGGCAACATGAAAGCGGCCATCTCCACGGCCGCCGCCGGCAGCGCGAGCGAGGTCGCGTTCACCCTGACCGCGTTCAACGGCGCGACCAGCGGAGAGAGCATCGCCGAGCGGTGGAAGAAGTTCAAGCTGGCCGACACGAAGATCACCGTCGACTACAACTCGCCGCCGACGACCCCGACCAGCGCCAGTACCGACGGGCGCGGCTGCACCACCGGCGCGGCGCGGGCGGTGCTGTCGACCGCCACCCCGACGCTGCGCGCGGTGGTCTCCGACCCGGACACCGAGACCGACCTCCAGGCCGTTTTCGAGTGGCAGCAGTACAACAGCGCCACCAGCACCTGGACGGCGCTCAGCAGCGGGCAGATGAACAGCCTCGCCAAGGGTGGCACCGGCTCGGTACAGATCAAGAGCGGGCTGGTGCAGGGCGGCATCTACCAGTGGCGGGCCAAGACCGTCGACCCGTGGACGTACGGCAGCACCACCGGCACCGACGCATCGACGCCGACCGGCTGGTGCGAGTTCACGGTCGACCTGGTGGGTCCGGCGGTCGCGCCGGGGGTGTCGTCGCCGGTCTACGGCAATGACATCAACCAGGTGTACGGCGCGGTGGGCAAGACGGCCCCGTTCACGTTCACCGCGTCCGGCGTCACCGACGTGACCGCCTACCGGTACGGCTGGGCCGACCCGCCGACCACCCAGGTGAGCGTGGCCGCCGGGGCGAGCACGACCCTGGCGATCACCCCGCCGCCGCCCGCGCCGGCCGACCCGACCTCGGGCGGGCTGAGCCGCCTCTACGTGGTCAGCCTGGACGGGGCCGGGCACATCAGCCCGGTCAACGAGTACACGTTCAACCTCGGCTCGGCCACGGCCGAGAGCGCGTATTACAAGCTCGACGACGCGGCCTTCGCCAACAGCGCCGGCAGCGCACCGGCGGCCGTGCCGGTCGGTGGCCCGACGACCGGGGTGGCCGGGCGGTTCCAGCCCGGGCCGGGCAAGGCGGCCCCGACGACGGTGACGTTCGACGGCACCGACGACACCGCCACGGTCAATGCGCCGGTCGTCGACACCTC
Organism: Dactylosporangium sp. NPDC051541; assembly: GCF_044454505.1. Lineage (NCBI taxonomy): Bacteria > Bacillati > Actinomycetota > Actinomycetes > Micromonosporales > Micromonosporaceae > Dactylosporangium > Dactylosporangium sp. NPDC051541. The sequence continues at coordinate 247,603 of NZ_JBITDU010000014.1, read as the reverse complement.
CACCAGCTTCACCGTCTCGGTCTGGGCGCGCAGCGACGGCGACACCGCCGACTACCGCAGCGTCGTCAGCGCGCCGGGCACCCACTCCAGCGCCCTGTTCCTCGGCCGAGCCAGCACCAACAAGTGGCGCTTGGCGATGCCCCAGTCCGATACCGTTGGGCCGACCCACGTCAACATCTTCAGCACCTCGAGCATCCAGACCGGGGCGTGGACGAACCTGACCTCGGTCTACGACGCCGGGGCGAAGAAGCTGTCCCTGTACGTCAACGGCGTCCTCGAGGCCTCCGCCGCCCAGCCGGTCGCGTTCGCCGCCACGCGGCTGCAACTGGCCGGGGACCTGTGGAACGACAATCCCACGTTCGAGAACAAGTGGAAGGGCGGCCTGGCCGACCTGCGGCTGTGGAACCGGGTGCTGAGCCCGGGGGAGATCCGGCCCCTCGCCGCGGACCTGGTCGGCCGCTGGAGCCTCGACGGCGACGGCACCGACTCGACGCCGTGGCGGCGCGACGCGACCCCGACCGCCACCGCGTTCTACGTCGAGGACCACGACGGTTCGGCGTTCTCGGCGCTGCAGGGCGACGGTGCGACGGTCGCCGCGACGACGGCCGGGCCGGCGCTGCGCAGCGACCAGTCATACACCGTCGCGGCCTGGGTCCGCCTGGACGACAAGGTCACCTACAACGAGGTCCTCGGCCAGGGCGGCACCGCCCGCGGCGCCATCTTCCTGCGCTACGACTACCAGACGTTCAAGTGGCAGTTCTTCGTCCCGACCGTCGACGTCGGCACCCCGTCGTACTACTCCGCCCGCTCCTTCGCCGACGCCGAGCTCGGTGCGTGGACGCACCTGGTGGGGGTCTACGACGCGGCCCTCGGCAAGTTCCAGATCTACGTCAACGGCAACCCCGAGGGCAACATCCTCGGGCGCATGTGGGCCTCGTCGGGCGTGTTCGACATCGGGCGGCAGCGCTTCGGCACCGGCGACTTCTTCAACGGTGCGATCGACGACGTCCGCGTCTATCAGGGGGCCATGCCGGCCGACCAGGTCAAGGTTCTGTACGCCGGATGAGAGGGCTCGGGATGAGGTCCACAGTCAAGCGGATCGGGGCCGCCGCCCTCGTGCTGGCCCTGCTGCCGATCGCCGTCGCCGATCACGGGTTCGCCGATCCGGACGCCGGGCACCCGCACGCCCAGCGCGACGCCGCACTGCCCGGCGAGCCGATGCGCTACGACCCGCCTCCGGCGACGAGCACCGGCCGGCCGTACACCGCGAAATCCGCGGTTTGGCCTGCAGGCGCGGCCACCGTCCACCTCGGACGCGACCGGGCCCGGGCCGGTGCCCTGCCGGTGTATGTCCGCTCCGCGGGCGCGGCGACCGGCGGCGACCTGGCCCTGGAGGTCCTCGACCGGGCCGCGACCCGCGCCGCCGGTGTCGAAGGGCTGGTCCTGCGGCTGCGGGGCAAGGCCGGGGCGACGGTCCACGTCGACGTCGACTACCGCGACTTCGAGGGCGGCTACAGCGGCGGGGCGCCGTCGTCGCTGGGCCTTTTAGAGCTTTCCGGGTGTACTCCCATGAGCTCGGCCTGCACCGCGACGCCCGTGACCGCCACGAACGACGTCGCCACCCGCACGGTCGGCGCGGACGTTCCCGCGGCCGCGACCCTGGCCGTCGTCGAGGAGCCCAAGGGCCCGGCCGGCGACTACACCGCCACCCCGCTCAAGGCCACCTCGACCTGGGGCGCGGGCGGCAGCGCCGGCGACTTCACCTGGCAGTACCCGCTGCGCATGCCGCCGGGGCTGAACGGTCCGGAGCCGCAGCTGGGCCTGTCGTACTCCTCCAGCTCCGTCGACGGCGCGATGGCCGCGTCCAACAACCAGCCGTCATGGCTGGGCGAGGGCTTCGAGATGTCGACCGGCGCCATCGAGCGCAAGTACGTCTCCTGCGCGAGTGACATGGACACCGGCGGCAACAACACCACCAAGACCGGCGACCTGTGCTGGAAGACCGACAACGCCGTGCTGCACCTCAACGGCCAGTCCACCGAACTGCTGAAGGGCAGCGACGGCCGGTGGCACGGCCGGTCCGAGGACGGCGCCCGGATCGAACTCAAGACCGGGGCCGACAACGGCGACCACGACGGCCAGTGGTGGGTCGTCACCGAGACCGACGGCACCCAGTACTGGTTCGGCCGCAACCAGCTGCCCGGGTGGTCGGCGACCAAGGCGACCACCAACTCGGCCTGGACCGTGCCCGTCTTCGGCAACAACACGAACGAGCAGTGCCACGCCGCGACGTTCGCCGCCTCGGCCTGCGACTGGGCCTGGCGCTGGAACCTCGACTACGTCGTCGACCCGACCGGCAACACGATGTCGTACTGGTACCAGACCGAGAAGAACTCCTACGCGAAGGCCGGCTCGGCGACGACCCTGGCGAGCTACGTCCGCGGCGGCTGGCTCGACCGCATCGACTACGGCACCCGCTCCGGCACCGCCTACGCGGGCGCGCCGATGCAGGTCGACCTGGGCGAGGCGGACCGCTGCGTGACCGCGAGCTGCGGCACCCACGACGCCACCAACTGGCCGGACACGCCGTGGAAGATGCAGTGCACGGCGAGCCCCTGCTACATCGGCAGCCCGACGTTCTGGAGCACCAAGCGGCTCGGCACGCTCACCACCAAGGTGGCCGGCAAGCCCGTCGACCAGTGGACGTTCAAGCACTCCTTCCCGGACCCGGGCGACACCACCCGCGCCGGGCTGTGGCTCGACGGGATCAGCCACACCGGACTGGCCGGCACCACCGACTCCGTGCCCCGCACCGCGGTCACCGTGCCCGACGTGCACTTCGCCGGGGTGCAGAAGCCCAACCGGGTCGACGCGACCGACTTCGCCCCGGCGATGAACTGGTGGCGGATCGCGACCATCGAGACCGAGGGCGGCGGCACGATCAACGTGACCTACGCCGACGCCGACTGCGTCGCCGGGTCCAAGGTGCCGGACAAGACCGCGCTGTGGAACAACACCCTGCGCTGCTTCCCGGTCTACTGGACGCCCGAGGGTGAGAGCGGGTTGAAGCTCGACTACTTCCACAAGTACGTGGTGAGCCGGGTGACCGAGCAGGACAACGCGCTGCCGTCGGACGAGCGCTCGGTGCCGGTCGTCACCAGCTACGAGTACCCGAACCCGCCGGCCTGGCGATACACCGACGATGACGGGCTCGTCGCCGACAAGACGAAGACCTGGTCGGTGTGGCGCGGCTACGACCTGGTGCGCACCATCACCGGCACGGGCGCCGACGCGGTCAAATCCGAGACCACCTACTTCCGGGGTATGGACGGCGACAAGTTCGGCACCGGCACGGCGACCCGCTCGGTGTCGCTGCCCGCGGCCGGTGGCGCCCCGGCGGTGACCGACAGCGACTTCTACGCCGGCCTGGTCCGCGAGGAGCGCGCCTACCAGGACTCGACCGGCGACGAGATCAGCGCGACGGTCAGCGTGCCGTGGCGCTCCGACCCGCCGACCGCCACCCGCAAGATCGACGGGGTCACGGCCGAGGCCCGGTTCGTCGCCGTCACCCAGCAGCGGACCCGGACCCGGCTCGACGGCGGGCGCGGCTGGCGCACCACCACCGAGAACACGGTGTTCGACAACTCCGGCCTGGCCATCCGGCACGAGGAGCTCGGCGACGACGCCGTCACCGACGACCAGTCGTGCACGCTCACCGACTACGCCCGCAACACGACCGCGTGGATCCTCGACGCGGTCAGCCGGGAGCGGCACTACGCCGTCGACTGCGCCAAGGCGGTCCAGGGCACCGGGCTCACCGAGGCCGACGTCCTCTCCGACACCTACACGCTCTACGACAACGGCGCCCGCGGGGCCGCGCCGAGCAAGGGCCTGGTCACCCAGACCGACGAGCTCATCGGCTTCCCGGCGCGGTACATCACCCAGTCGAAGGCCACCTACGACGACTACGGCCGGGTCCTGTCGGCCACCGACGTGCGCGGCAACACCACGACCACGACCTACGTGCCGACCAGCGGCGGTCCCGTCACCGGCACGGTCGAGGAGACCCAGCAACACTGGCGGACCACGACGACGTTCGACCCCGCCTGGGGCGAGCAGACCGAGGTGGTCGACCGCAACGACAAGAGCACCCGGCAGACGTTCGACGCCCTCGGCCGCACCACCGCCGTGTGGCTGCCGAACCGCCCGGCGGGCCAGTCGGCCAGCGTCACGTTCGCCTACTTCGTGCGCAAGTCCGGCAGCGTCACCGTCTCCAACCAGCTCAACAGCCTCGGGACGGGCTACCGCAGCAGCGCCGCCTTCCTCGACGGGCAGGGCCGGACCCGCCAGACCCAGACGGCCGAGGGCACCACCCAGGGCGGCCGGGTCATCACCGACACGTTCTACGACAGTGCCGGGCGGCAGTACAAGCGCAACGGCGGCTATGTCGTCGACGGCGCCCTCAGCCTGACCGCGCCGACGCTGGTCAAGCACCTCGACGACGTGCAGGTGCCGGGCCAGACGATCACCGCCTACGACGGGGCCGGGCGGGTCAGGACGTCGACCTTCCTGGTCGGCAACGTCGAGCAGTGGCACACCAGCACCGCCTACGGCGGCGACCGCGTCGACGTCGTCCCGCCCGCCGGCACCATGCCGACGTCGACCTACACCGACGCCCTCAACCGGACGGTGAAGGTGCGCCAGTGGCACGCCGCACTCGGCAGCGGTGACGTGACCGATCTGTCGTACCGGTACGACCGCAAAGCCCATCTCGTCGAGCAGGACGACAACGCCGGCAACGCGTGGACCTACACCTACGACTTCGCCGGGCACATCGTCGCCAAGACCGACCCCGACAGCGGCACCAGCTCCAGCACCTACAACGACTTCGGCGACCTGCTCACCACCACCAACGGCGACGGCAAGGTCCTCGTCTACACCTACGACACGCTGGGCCGCAAGCTCACCAAGCGGGCGGACAGCGCCACCGGGACCCTGCTGGCCGACTGGGCGTACGACTCCGTCCTGCTCGACGTCGGCAGCCTCACCGTCAAGGGCCAGCAGCTCAGCGCCAGCAGCTACTGGGGCGGCGCGAAGTACACCACCCGCATCGACGGCATGAACGACATGTACCAGCCGACCGGCGAGACGATCACCATCCCGCCGTCCGAGACCGGCATCGCGGGCACCTACTCGTACTCGTTCGCCTACACCGGCGGCGGTGCGGACCTGTCCGCGACCATGCCCTCCATCGGCGGGCTGCCGCGGGAGAAGCTCACCTCCGGGTACAACACCCTCGGGCAGCTCGACACGCTCAAGACCAACGTCTCCAGCACCGGCGACGACGTGTTCCTGGTCAACGGCACCCAGTACACCCGCTACGGCGAGCTGTCGATGATCGCCCGCCGCAACGGCACCGGCACCTGGCTGGACACCGCCTACGACTACGAGGCGGGCACCCGCCGGCTCAAACGGATCCACACCACCCGGGAGACCGGGCCGGCCGAGGTGGCCGACGCGCGCATCGACTACGACCCGTCCGGCAACGTGATCGGCGAGCAGGAGCTGGTCACCGGCGACCGGCAGTGCTTCGGCTACGACTTCGCGCAGCGGCTCACCGACGCCTGGACGCCGGCGGGCGGCGACTGTGCCACCGCGAAGAGCCAGTCCGCGCTCGGCGGGCCGGCACCGTACTGGAACTCCTACGCCTACGACGCCGTCGGCAACCGCACCGGCTCCACCGAGCGCACCACGAGCACGAGCGTGTCGCGCTCCTACACCTACCCGGCGGCCAAGGCGAGCCAGCCGCACACGCTGCGCTCGATGACGACCACCGGCGGTGCGACCGCGGCCTACACCTACGACAAGAGCGGCGAGACGCTCACCCGGCCGGCCAACGGCACCGGCGGCGCCCTGCAGACATTGACCTGGAACTCCGACGGGACACTTGCCACAAGCAATGATGCCGGGGGTACTGCCAGCTACGTCTACGACGCCGCCGGGAACCGGATCATCAAGCACGAGCCGTCCGGCACCACGCTCAGTCTGCCCGGACAGGAGCTGCGCTACGCCGGCGGGCAGGCCACGGCGACCCGATACCTCACCCACGCCGGCAAGACCATCGGCGTGCGCACCACCACCGGCGGCCTGACCTGGCAGGTCGAGGACCAGCAGGGCACCGGCACCATCGAGGTCAACGCCGCGACCCAGGCGATCGTGCGGCGCTGGCTGACCCCGTTCGGCGCCGAGCGCGGCGGGCCCGCGACCTGGGTCACCGACAAGGGCCTGGTCAACGGCACGAAGGACGGCTCCGGCCTGCTGCACCTCGGCGCCCGGGAGTATGACCAGGTCACCGGCCGGTTCATCAGCCTCGACCCGGTCATGGAGGGCGACGACGCGCAGGCCCTGCAGGGCTACAACTACGCCAACGCGTCACCGGTCACGTCCAGCGACCCGACCGGGAAGATGCCGGCCCGGGAGCCCGGCGGCGGCAGCATCGGGGTGCGGATCGGGGTGATCGTCGCGCACGTCTCGAAGCAGGTCGTGCACGCCATCCAGTACTACCGGCGCGGCAAACAGCCGGTCTACCAGCACTACAGCGCCCCGCGGCGCAAGCCCACCCCGCCCTACCAGCACTACATCCCGCCGCGGAAGCCGCGCGTCTACGGCCCGTTCGTCACGCACGGCATCAACCTGCCGAAGCTGCCGACGTTCTGCCTGGGCAGCTGCTTCGACGCGGGCGGGGTCCGGCACGGCGCCAACCCGCGGGCGGTCTGCCGCTCGTTCAACGCCGGGTTCAGCTCACCGGCGGCGTGCGACGAGGGCTTCGACGCGGCCGAGCGGCTGCGGTCGGGCAAGAGCTCGCAGAACGTCCAGCTCGCCCGCGGCCCGAAGGCCTACGAGGACACCTGTTCCGCCAAGGGCGACGAGACGTGGTGTACCGCCTACAAGCGGCCACCGGCCCACGTCTACGTCAACCCCGAGCACGCCGTCGCGACCGAGATCGCGCTCTACGCCGGCGAGACGGCGACGCGGCCCGGCGACGCGTGGACGTATCACAAGGAGGCGCACCGCAACGACGGCGAGTGGTACCTGTCCGTCAACGTCTGCATCGGCCTCTGCGTCGGCGTCACCATCACCAGTCACGGCGACACCTTCATCAACGGCAGCATCACCCCGGGCGCGTCCGGCGGCTCGATGATCACGGTCGGCTACAACCCGCAGCCGATGGGCAGCATGCGCAACGGCGGGGCGGCGTATTGCGCCGGCGCCGCGGTCAGCGGCTGCGCCACCATCGGCTGGGACTCCACGACCGGCAAACCGGTGTACGGCGGGTCGGCGTCGCTCGGCTTCGGTGTCAAGGGCGGCCCCACCCGTACCGTCTCCATCCCGATCCAAGGAGCGAGCTGAGCATGGCATTTTCCCTGCCGCGCCGCGGCGTCGTCGTCCTGGCCGCGGCCGTCGCCGCGGTCCTGGCCGGCTCGGCGGCGGCCTGGGCGGTCGCCTGGGACAACGTGAAACCGGTGGTCGACTCCGGCAAGAGCACCGCGGGCCTGCAGAAGCTCGTCTGGACCGCCTCGAACCTGGCCCCGGTCGACGCGGCCTTCGCCGACGGCTCGCTGAGCTCCGACGGCGGCGCCGGCCTGGCCCAGGTGTACAGCCACACGAACCAGCAGATGTACTACAAGTCGGCGAGCCAGTGCACGTCGGCCAAGGCCGCCGTGGCCGACGCCGACGCGCAGTACACCCTGGCCGCGTGGTGCTTCTCCGGCGCCGACGAGACGTCCGACGCGTGGGTGCCGCAGGCGGTCACCAGCTCGCAGGACGCGCAGCAGTACAGCGGCTACTCGGCCGGCGGCGACGAGGTCGTCGGGCTGTGGCGGCAGGCGGCGAACGCGGGCAACCGCGGCCGCTGCACGAGCGTCCCCGACGACGCCGGCCGCTCGGTGAACCTGCGGGCCACGTTCATCCAGCGGCCCTACACCGACGGCACGCACAGCGCCTACCGCCACGTGCTGCTCGTCGCCCCGACGTCCAACGGCAACGTCATCGCGCCGATCTGCGACGTGCACGGCGGCGGTGCCGTCTGGTACGGCCCGTACCTGTTCGTGTCCTGGCACGGCGCCGGGTTCAAGGTGTTCGACACCCGCCGCACCTACAAGATCCCGTTCGACACCACCTGCGGCAGCGGCGGCGGCGCGCCCGGCGTCAACGACATCGGCGTCGTCGGCGGCCGGGTCTGCGCGGCCGGCTACCGCTACGTGATGGTGCAGGTCGGCCAGTTCGCGACCTCGCCGTCGGGCTGCTCGACGACGCCGGCGAGCCTCAACGCGGGGCTGTGCTTCTCCGGCATCTCGCTGCAGTGGTCGGACGACTCGATCGTGTCGTCGGAGTATCGCAACGCGGCCGACATGACCGCCTCCGGCGTCCCGGTGCGGATCGTCAACTGGTCCACGGCCGACCTGGTCAACCGCATCACGAGCGGCTCCGCCGCCGCGGTCACGGCCACCCGCCTGGCGACCACCAACTTCGAGGGCGTCCAGGGTGTGATGGAGCGCCCGAACGCGACCTCGGGCCGCGCTGAGTTCTACATCGCCCGGACTGTGCCCGGCAACGACAGCAGCGAACTGTGGTACGAGCACGACGGCGACGGCGTCTGCCCGGCCAAGGGCGTCTACGTCGACAACGCCGAACAGGTCAGCTACTGGGTCGACAGCGACGGCAACGGGCATCTGTGGACCTTCACGGAGTACGCGAACCGCCGCATGCTGGTGCGCATCTACACGAATGAGTACAACGACCCACCATCCGGCTGCCCCACCCAATGAAAGACGCCGCGGCCGCCCCAATCCCCCCGGGGCGGCCGCGGCCCATTCGCACGCGCAGGTCAGCGCCAGAATCCGAGGAATGCTCGGTTTCTGTTGACACCGATGGCGGTCTATCGGACGCTGGTGGGACTGCACCGGCCGCCGGAGCGCTCTCCGGCCCGCACGGAGGGGCCACCGCCATGTCCCGCCTTCGAACCCTCACCGCCGGCGTCGCCCTCGCGGTCGTCGCCGCCTCGCTCGTCGCCGTGCCGGCCGCCTCGGCCGCCGCGATCACGGCCGCCGCCGACGCGCTCGACGGCACCTGCGCCTCGCTGCGCGTCTACAACGGGTCCAGCCCGGTCGGGTACGTCGTGCGCAGCGGCTCCGGCTACGGATTCACCTCGTCGGCTTCCAGTGCTACCGCGTTCCGCCTCGAGGCCACCCAGCTCGGGCGATACGAGCTCTTCGGCTCCGACGGCAAGCCCGCCTACCAGAGCGTCGTCAGCTTGATCCTGGCCGGCGACGCCTACGGCGACCGGGCCGACTGGATGGTGACGAAGTCCGGGGACCGGTACCGGTTCACCGCGACCGCCACCGGGCAGACCATGGGCTCGTTCCTGTTCAGCCTCGGCGCGGCCGGCTCCGGCTACACCGTCGCGCTGGCCACCGCGTCGGGCTGCTTCACGCCGCCGGACATCGATCCGGGTGTCAGCGGTACCGCCGCGCCGGGTGTGGACGGCAGCGGCAACCTCGTCGGCACCATCGACGCGCATGCCCACATCACCGCGGCCGCCGCGTTCGGCGGGCAGATGCACTGCGGCGAGGCGTGGGCCCCCGGAGGCGTCCAGCAGGCCCTCGCCGGCTGCGACACGCACAAGAGCCTCAACGTCGGGGCGCTGTTCGAGGCCATCGTCGGCGGTACCGACGCCGTGAACTCCCCGGAGGACGGCTGGCCGACGTTCGGCGACTGGCCGCAGCACAACTCGCTGCTGCACGAGCAGTCCTATTACCGCAGCATCGAGCGGTCCTGGCGGGCCGGCCAGCGGGTGCTCAACGCGCTGCTGGTCGCCAACCGGGCGATCTGCGAGCTGTTCCCCTACCGCGACACCGCCTGCGACGAGATGGACGAGATCCGGGTCCAGGCCCGCTACCTGTACTCCATGCAGGACTACATCGACGCGCAGAGCGGCGGGGCCGGCAAGGGCTGGTTCCGCATCGCCACGACACCGGCCCAGGTGCGCGCCATCGCCGCCCAGGGCAAGCTGGCCGTGACGGTCGGCGTGGAGAACTCGGAGCTCTTCGGCTGCCGCGAGCTCAACGGCGTGGCCCAGTGCACCACCGCCCAGATCGACGCCGGCCTCGACGAACTGCAGTCCCTCGGCGTGTCAGGGCTCTATCCGGTGCACAAGTTCGACAACGCGTTCGGCGGCACCCGCTTCGACGCCGGGCTCAGCGGGGCGTTCGTCAACCTGGGCAACCTGCTGTCCACCGGGCACTGGTGGACGGCGACCAGCTGCACCGGCCCGCACGACAACGAGCAACCGCTCGCCAACGACGACCTGGTGAAGCTCCTGAGCCTCGGCGTCGTCGGCGTGCCCGCGGGCACGGCCCTGCCGGTGTACCCGACCGGCCCGATCTGCAACACCCGCGGCCTGACCGACCTCGGCCGGTACCTCGTCCAGAAGATGATGGACCGCGGCATGATCATCCACGTGGACCACATGAGCGTGAAGACGGTCCAGGCCGTCCTCGACCTGGCCGCGGCGGCCCACTACCCGGGCGTCACCTCGGTGCACAGCTGGTCCGACCCGGCCGTCATCGACCGGGTCCTGTCCCTCGGCGGCTTCGTGGCCAGCTACGCCAACGCGGTCCCGGAGTTCCTCGCCGAGTGGCGCACCAACAACGCCGCTCCGCACGGCCGCACCATCGCCGGCTACGGCTACGGCACCGACGTCAACGGCCTCGGCGACCAGGCCAATCCCCGCCCGAACGCCGCCGCCGGCCCGCTGCTCTACCCGTTCACGGCCCCGAACGGCACCACGGTGAGCCGCCAGGTGTGGGGCACACGCACCTTCGACGTCAACACCGACGGCGCCGCCCAGTACGGCCTCTTCGCCGACTGGACCACCGACCTGATCCAACAGGCCGGCGCCGACGGCCCGCTGCTGCGCCGGCAACTCATGAACGGCGCCGAGTCCTACGTGCGCATGTGGGAGGCGGCCATCGCCTGGTGACGAGCCGCCAGGCCGGAGCCGGCCGTCAGGGCCGGGCGACGACGATACGGTCCAGCGACGGTGCGTGACCGGACGGGTTGCCGAACGCGATGGTGTTGCGGCCCTTGCGCAGGTCCAGCCGCAGTGTCGACGCCGTGCAGCAGGTCGACCCGCCACGCAGCGCGAAGGAGCGCGCCTGCTCGTCGTTGACGGCGACGACGAGGGTGCGTCTGGGCTCGTTGTCGATGTTCACGTGGAAGACGGTCACCGTGTACGTCCCCGTCGCCGGCACCGACACGTCCTCGAAGCGCAGGATGCCAGGCCCGCGCCGGTCGTCCCAGTCGCCGAGGTTGCGTACTATCCGGCCGCCCGACGCGCCCGGGTACCGGTCAACCCACGCGGAACCGCCGATGGCGTTGCCCGCCGCCTCCGCCTCGATGGTCACCGGGCCGAACCGCACCGGTTTCGGCGCGCCGGTCGGCCCGCTCGTCGCCGTCCCCTCGGGCGGCGCCGTCGTCGGTCCGGCCGCGCTCGACGATGCCGACGGCGCGGGGGAGAGCGCCGGCGATTGGCCGGCCGGGCCGCCGGTCTCACCGGGCATCGGCACCGCCGCGTCGGCGGAGTAGTTCGCGGACCGGCCCACCAGCGGCGCCCGGTCGGTGTCGTCAGTCAGCAGCACACCGACGGCGAGGACCGCGACGACGACGAGCGCCGACGCGGCGACCAGTGCCACCATTCGCCGGCGGCTCGCCATATCGGGCGGGCCGCCGGCGTCGTCCGCCGGCCCGGCCGCAAGCTCCGCGTCCGCCTCGATCGGCGCCTCGGCATCGGCGCGGCCGGGCGGGGGGAGCGGTTCGGAGCTGTGCGGCGCGTCCGCGGACGACTCGCTCTCCGGCAGCCACGGCGGCACCCGCAGCGAGTCGGGGGGTCCGTCGGCTTCGGTCATCCCACCAGGACCCATCTCTCGCGATCACGGACACCGCGAAGATAGCGACATGGCCGGCGGCGCGCCAGCGCACGAGGCGTCCCGGCGTGACTTCGCCAGGCGGCCAGGGCGTTTACGACGTGTCGGTACCGTCTGCGAGTCATTCGGCACCGAACGGCCGGAATGCGCCCGCGGGCGCGGGGCGGGCGTTTCCGCGCGATCGTCCCGGATTGCCGGCCGCCGCCGATGGCCCGCTGGCGGACCGCGCCACCCGGCCGCCCGGCAACGGTCAGGTCACCGGGAGCGGCTCGCGGACCCGCAGCGCGTCGTCGATCCGACCGGCGGACCGCAGCGCCTGGACCCGCTTGAGCCGCACGAAGCGGCCGTCCCGGACCGCGTCGAGGGTCAGCCGGTGCGTCCGGTACGCCTCGACGAGCTGTTCCGCTCCGGTCCTGACCGTCCACTTCGGGCGGAACGCCGGCACTTCGGCGCCGATCCGGTCGCACGACACCCGGTAGTTGCGCTTGTCCGGGTTGGCACCGCCCGCGAAGGTGACCGTGCTGCCCGGCACGGCCGCCGCCACGAGTTCGGCGACGTCGCGGATCAGGTAGTTCTCGGCGGTGCTCCCGACGTTGTACGCCTGGGCGTGCACCACCTCACGCGGCGCTTCGAGCGGCGCGAGGAACGCCGCCGCAATGTCCTCGGCGTGCACCAGGGGCCGCCAGGCCGATCCGTCGGACAGCAGCCGCACCTCACCGGTGAGCAGCGCCGAGGCGACGAGGTCGTTGACGACCAGGTCGCCGCGCAGCCGGGGGGAGAATCCGTATGCGGTGGCGTTACGCAGGAACACCGGCGAGAAGTCGTCGCCGGCGAGGACGGCGATGTCCCGCTCGGACCGGATCTTCGAGTCGCCGTAGGGCGTGACCGGCGCGAAGCCGGCCGACTCCGTCAACGGTGTGTCGTCCTCGCCGGCACCGTACAGCGAGCACGACGAGGAGAAGAGGAACCGCCCGACGCCGGCCGCCTTCGCCGCCTTCGCGACCCGGACGCTGGCCCGGTGGTTGATGTCGTAGGTCAGGTCGGCGTCGACGTCGCCGAGCGGGTCGTTGCACAGCGCGGCCAGGTGGATGACGGCGTCGAACTTCGCGAGGTGCTCCGGTTCGACGTCGCGCACATCGAGGCGGACGGTCGGGACCGGGTCCGGCGCGGGCCCCAGCACGCAGTCGGCGTACAGCCCGGTGTCGAGACCGACGATGTCATGGCCGGCCGCCCGGAGCAGCGGTACCAGCACGGTGCCGAGGTAGCCTTCGTGGCCGGTGACGAGTACGCGCATCAGGTATCCAGTTCTGTCGGTGGGTTCAGGTGCGCACGAGCGTGCGGCTCAGCGCGCCGTGGGAGTAGGCCGCGATGGTGCGGTCCACGACCGGGCCGTCGGCCTCGGCCGGAGCGGCGCTGTACCACTGCGCCGCCTTGGTGAGTGTCGTGTCGAGGTCCCAGACGGGCGCCCAGCCCAGCTCCGCCTGGGCGGCGGCGGCGCCCAGTTCGACCCGGTCGCCGCCGTGGCCCTCGATGCGCAGCGGGTAGTCGGGGCGGCCGAGCGCGGCCAGGAACCGCGTGACGACCGCCTGGACCGGCTCGGCGCTGGTGGGGTCCGGGCGCCCGAACTCGTAGCGCCGCCGAGGCGGGTTCCCGGCGTACAGGCGGGCGCCGAGCAGCAGCGCGCCGCTGACTCCGTCGAGGACGTGCTGCCACGGACGGACGGCCCCCGGTGCCCGCAGCACCACGGGCTCGCCCGCTCGCACGCTGCGCACCACGTCGGCGAGCAGCCGCCCTTCGGCCCAGTCCCCGCCGAGCATGACGCCCGGCCGGGCCACCCCCAGCCCGAGCGGCTGGCTCCGGCCGGACACCGCGCGGGTCCGCGGATGCGCGAACGCGCCGACGATCACCTCGGTGGCCAGCTTGGAGGCCGGGTACGGGTTGAGCTCCAAGGCGTCGTCGACGTCGACGGAGGCCGGGCTGCCGATCACCACGACGGCCCGGGTGGCGGGCTGGTGTACCGCCGCGTCCAGCACCGCGCCGGTGCCGACGACATTGGCGGCGAAGGCGGACAGAGGCGAGCGGAAGCCGGCGACGACGGTCGCCTGCCCGGCCAGGTGGACGATGATCTCAGGGGCGAACCCGTCGACGGCGGCGGTGACCGCCGCCGGATCGGTGATATCGCCGCGGTAGGTCACCGGCCAGGCGCCGCCGTCCGCCCCGCCCCGGCTGTAGCCCGCGACGTCGGCCCCGAGCGCCGCCAGCCACCGGGCGGTCCAGCCGCCGAGGAAGCCGGTATTGCCGGTGACCAGCACGCGCCGGCCGGCGTAGACGCCGTCGAACAGGTTGGCCCGCACGCCATCGGGGAGCAGCTCAGGCGACATCGGCCGCACCGAACCAGGCGTCGAGCTCCGGCCGGATCTCGGCGAGCCGCGGCGCGGCCCGGTCGCGGGCGGAGACCGTTGCGTCCGCGAGCGGCCACCGCACCGCGAGATCGGGGTCGTCCCACGCCACCGCCGCGTCCAGGCTCGGCTCATAGGCGGCGGTCACCTGGTAGCAGACGTCGGCGAGCGCGGACAGGGCCTGGAACCCGTGCGCGCAGCCGCCGGGGATGTAGAGCTGGCGGTGCGTCTCGTCGTCGAGTTCGAAGCCGAGCCACCGCCCGAACGCGGGCGAGGTCGGCCGCAGGTCCACCACCACGTCGAAGACGCGACCGCGGGGCACCCGGATCAGTTTGGCCTCCCTGGTGTCGGCGCGGGTGTGGAGTCCGCGCACGACGCCACGATGCGAACGGGAGTGGTTCGCCTCGACGAGCGTCGTGTGGTCGATACCGCAGCCGCTGAGCTCCTCGGCCGCGAAGGTCCGCAGGAACCAGCCGCGCTCGTCGCAGATCGGCTTCGGCGTTATCAGCATCAGTCCCGGGATCGCGGTCTTTTCAACGTCGAACTTTCCCATTGTCCCCGCTTTCAGAGGTGGTGAATGGCTGACGGGAGCGACGATAGCCGATCGGCAATCAGGGACAGTCCTTCATGATCGGTAAAGGTAAATCGCCGGAGAACGCCGAAACAGTATCGTCACGGCTTCGCCACATCTCATTCACGTACGGCCGCCGTCTATCAGTTTTAAAACGCGGCAACGATTCGGCTAGACGCCGCCGGGATCGCAGATATAGGCAGGTCAGCGGGCCTCCATAACCTTGCGTAACGATTGGGCCGGTGAGCTATTTCCGTTTTTAAGCGTATTCAGTGTGGCATGGGAGCGCTTCCATGCTCTCAAGTTTGTACTGAGAGCTATGTCACCGAGCCGCTGCTGCGGCCGCGTTGCGGCCGTGAAAGTTTCCATGGTTTGCTGGCACTCGGGCCGGTCGGCGGAGTGTCCCGACCGGAAAAGCAGATCCCGGGGGAGTTATGAAAACGCTAGGAGCCATTGTTCCGGACCATGAATTAACGGCCGTCGACGACCGGGGCGTCACGGCGCCGCCGGCAATTCTTCTGTGTGGCGGAGCCGGTCAAAGAATGGGCGACCTGGCGGCCGCCGTGCCGAAACCGATGCTGCCCGTCGGCGGCCGGCCGTTGCTGTGGCACATCATGCGCGGACTGGCGCAGTACGGCACCGACGACTTCGTCCTGGCCGTCGGCCATCTCGGCCACGTGGTCAAGGACTACTTCTTCCGCTTCCACGTGCACGCGGTCGACTTCACCGTGCGCCTGGGCCGCCACCCGCAGCTGCGGGCGCTCGGCGACACGCCCGAGGAGGGCTGGTCCGTGACCTGCATCGACACCGGCGAGCACACCGGCACGGGCGGACGGATCCGGCGGGTGGCGGATCGCATTGCGGACGGCCCCGTGATCGTCACGTACGGCGATGTCCTCGCCGACGTGGACGTCACCGAACTGCTGCGCTTCCACCGCTCCCACGGCCGGCTCGCGACGGTCACGGCCGCCGCACCGCCGGCGCGGTTCGGCAACCTCGCGCTGGCCGGCAACCGCGTCCAGCGCTTCGACGAGAAGGTCGCCGGCAACGAGCAGGGGCTGGTGAACATCGGCTACTTCGTGCTCGAGAAGGAAGCGATCGAGCGGTACATCCCGGCCGAGCCCGGCGTGATGTTCGAGGAGCAGCCGATCCGCGACCTGGTCGCCGCCGGCGAGCTGATGGCCTACCGGCACGAGGGGTTCTGGCTGCCGGTCGACACCCCGAAGGAGCTCTCGACGGTCCAGCAGCGCTGGGACGGCGATGCCGCACCGTGGAAGATCTGGCGCTGATGACCGTATTCACTTCGGAAAACCGGTACCGGGTCACGTTCGAAGCCGTGCCCCGCCCGCGGTGGTGGCGGCCGCTGTTCGTCGTCTACCTGGCCGCGGCGGTCCTGTTCGTCGTCTGGCGATGCCAGGTGGTGAACTGGCACACCTGGCTCGGTCCGATCGCTGTGGTGTTCGACATCTTCGGCGCGCTGATCTTCGGCATGCTGCTGTGGCACGTGCGTTACCCGTCCGTGCCACGGCACCACGCCGTCGACGTATCGGACTACGTCGTGGACTGTCTCATCCCGACCCACACCGAATCGGCCGACCTGGTCGAGCCGACCGTCCTCGGGGCGCTGCGCATCCGCGGCGTCCGCCGGGTCCTGGTCCTGGGCAACCGGTACCGCGAGGACATGCGGGACATGGCGGTGCGTCTCGGCGCGGAGTACCACGCCCGCGACGACATGGCGTTCGGCAAGGCCGGCAACCTCAACGCCGGGCTGGCGCACACCGACGCCGACTACGTGATCACCCTCGACGCCGATCACATTGCCGTTCCGGAGCTGCTCGAACGCATGATCGGCTACTTCGACGACCCCGACGTCGCCCTCGTGCAGAGCCCTCAGGCCTACTACAACACCGACACGCTCACCTTCCGGCGGACCCGCAACGGGGTGTGGGCCGAGGCGCAGATGTTCTACCGGTGCGTGCAGCCGTCGAAGAACCACTGGAACGCGGCGTTCTACGTCGGCACCAGTGCCGTCCTGCGCCGTCAGGCCCTGGACTCCACCGGCGGGTTCGCGACCGGCACGGTCACCGAGGACATCCACACCGCGATGCGGCTGCACGCGGCCGGATGGCGGTCGGTGTTCCTGCCCGAACCGCTGGCCTTCGGCCTCGAGGCGGCGAATCTGCGGGAGTTCTTCGCGCAGCGGCGTCGCTGGGCCGTCGGCAGCCTTCAGCTGCTGCTGCGCCACCGCGACTCGCCGTTGCGCCGCAAGGGTCTGAGCGTCGCCCAGCGGGTGCACTACCTGCACGCGACGGCCATCCACCTCGGCGGGCCGCAGCGGCTGTTCCACCTGGTGCTGCCGACGGTGACCCTGCTGACGATGACCTCACCGGTGAACATCCCGTTCGGGCTGTACTCATCGGCGTTCCTCGGCTACCTGGTCCTGTCGTGGACCATGATGAAGGTGTACTTCGGGCGCGCCTACCATCCGGTCCACAGCGAGGCGTACAGCCTGGTCGCCGCAGTCTCGCAGACCGCCGCGCTGCTCGGCCTGTTCCGTCGGGAGCGGCGCTACAAGGCCGCCGACAAGCAGGGCAACTTCCGGGAGCGCACCTGGGTCCGCGGCCTGCTGTGGACGATGACGCTGATCTGCGGCAGCACCCTGGCCTACGGCGGCTGGCTGATCGCGCACGGCCGGCTCACCGGCCTGATCATCAGCGCGACCATCTGGGCGGGACTGCACGCGTTCTGGATCGGCTCGCTGCTGGCCTACCTGGTGCGCTACGAGCGCCGCCCGGCACCGCAGTACGCGGCGCTGACCGGGCCGGCCCGCTACGAGTGGGTGATGGACCGCAGCGCGGCACTGATCGCCGACGAGCGCGCCGCCGTCCCGCCCGCCACGCCGGAGCCACGCCTGGAAGCGCGATCCGCCGACCCGGCGCCGACCGTCAGGCCGGCCATGCGGGCGTGATCGGGCCGCTCGGCGGTGCCTCGAGGCGTCGAACCGCTGCCGGGCAGCTGGAGCACAACGTGCAGGCCCGGACGTTCCCGCCGCTGACCGACGAAGAGCTACGGCTCGTCGACGAGCACGGCGTGCACGGGACCGGGCTGTGACTCCAGGTCCAGGCCGAATGCCAGGAGGCGGCGGCCGTCGACGATCCGGGTCTCGCGGTCGTGGAGGCGGCTGAACCCCAGGTCGGCGTAGAGGCGGTGGGCGGCCACCATCTCGGGGCCGCTGTTCATCACGACCCGCACCGCCCCGCGCGCCCGGGCCAGCCCGATGACGTGCGCGACCAGCAGCCGCCCGATGCCCAGGCGGCGGGACGCCGGCGGGACGGCCAGGAGCCGGAAGTCGAACTCGCCGGGCCCGGCCAGGCCGCCGATGTGCCCGCCCGGGCGCGCCGTGGCGACCGTGCCGAGCAGCGTGCCGGCCGCGTCGACAGCGACCCACACCTCGTGCTCGCCGGCCCGGCCGGGCACGTCGCGGATGTTCGCCCGGTATTCGGCCGAGAGTTCGTAGTCGGCGCCGTAGGCGGCCTCGCTGAGTGCTGAGGCCGCCTCGTACTCCGCCGGTTCGATCAGGCGGATCGTGACATCTACCAGCAGCGCCATGGCTCAGAAGGCCTGGGCCAGGCGGTGGACGGCCTCGCGCAGCTCCTGCGGGGTGCGGTCGCCGAACGCGAAGCGCAGGTGCCGGGCCGACTCCGGCTGCGGGCTCGCGGCGAAGAACGCGCCCTGCTGGTAGACGACGCCCGCCGCGGCCGCCCGTTCGTACAGAGCAGCCGGGTCGATCGTGTCGTCGGCCAGGCGCGGCCACAGGAACAGGCCGCCCTCGGGAAGCCGCGTCTCGAACGCGCCGGGGAGCTCGTCGTGCAGCGCGTCGACCAACACTTGAGCCCGTTCGCGGTACAGGTCGTTGGCCGCCTTCACCACGCCGTCGAACCAGCCGTCGGCGGTGACGAGGTGCTCGACGATCGTCTGGGTGACGGTCGGGCTGTGCGAGTCGCCGCGGTTGCGCAGCCGGACCACCGGGTCGACGAGGTGCTCGGGCAGGACCAGCCAGCCCAGCCGCCAGCCGGGGCCGAGGGTCTTCGTGAACGTGTTGACGTGGATGGCCCGGTCGGAGTCGTTGAACACGGCGAAGCCCTGGTCCTCGCCGGCGAAGCGCAGCTCGCGATACGGGTTGTCGACGATGACGTAGAAGCCGTACCGCTCGGCCAGTTCGACGAGGGCCCGGCGCTTGTCGGCCGGCAGGGTCACCTGGGTCGGGTTGTGGAAGTCCGGGACGGTGTAGGCGGCGGCGATGCGCTCACCCGCGGCGAGGCGGGCGGCCAGGTACTCCACGTCGAAGCCGTCGCCGACCACCGGTACCGGCAAAGTCGCTGTTGTTGAAACTTCGAGGGCGCGCAGGAACAGCGGGAAGACCGGATCGTCGACGGCGACGGTGGCGCCGCGTTCGACCACGGTCAGCACCGCCAGGGACAGGCCGTGCATGCCGCCGTTGGTGATGACGATGCGGCGCGCGTCGACGCCCTCACGGGCCGCGATCCAGCTGCGCAGCGCGGCGAAGCCGGGGGTCTGGGAGTACTGCAGGCTCGCCACGGCCGCGGGCCGGTCCTGCCACAGCCGTGCGGAGGCCCGGCCGAAGTCCTCGACCGGAAGGGCTTCGGGCGCGGGGATGCCGCCGAGGAGCCGGATCGCGCCGGGCGCGGCGGCGACCAGGCTGGCGTCGCCGAAGCCCTTGGGCACGCTGAGACCGCGCGAGAGCACGGTGATGTCGGTCATCGGGACCCTTCGGTGAGGAGCGGGCGGACCCAGCCGGTCACGAGCTCGGCCAGGGCGTCCTGGTGGTCGTGGAAGGTGTGTGCGGCGCCCGGGATGGTGACGACCCGGGAACCCTCCGGCAGCAGATGGGCGCCGGCGGCGGTGATCGCGCTGAGGCGCCGCTCCTGGTCGTCGGCGTCGCCGTGGACGACCAGCACCGGCACTTTGAGCGCGCTCAGGAGCTCTTCCTGGGTACCGGTGGTGCCGAGGCGTGGCTTCGCGCGGTTGACGGTGACATGCCGGCGCACCGACGAACCCTCGATCGGCAGGTGTACGTCCTCACCGCGGTGCCAGGCGGCGAGACCCTCGTCGCTGAGGAACGGGTACGGGCGGTCCTCGCCGGCGCCGGTCAGGGCACCGGTGAGGACCAGGGTGACGACGCGGGGCCGCTCCGGCGCGACCCGCAGCGCCACGGCCGAGCCGAGGCTCTGGCCGTGGAGGACCTGCTTGCGGTACCCCCGCGAATCAAGGAAATCCAGAGCGACCCGCGCGTCGCCGAGCAGTTGCTCCCCGTCGACGACGTCGCCGGGCGAGTCGCCGAATCCGCTGAAGTCGAAGCGCAGCACCGCGAGGCCCAGCGCCGCGTACTCGTCGGTCAGCCGGTCGAACCGGCCGCCGGCCCGCCGGTCGGACAGGAACCCGTGCAGCAGGACGACGGCGCTGTCGCCCGGGCCGGGGGTGAACGTGGCGGCCAGCCGGCCGTCCAGGAGGAGCTCGGTCACGAAATGTCCAGGTGGTCGCGGAGGGTGGTGCCGGTGTAGTCCTGGCGGAACACGCCGAGGCGCTGCAGGTGCGGGACGACGGCCCGGCCGAAGTCGTCGAAGGAGCCGGGGAAGTGGGTCGGGGTGATGAGGAAGCCGTCGGCGGCGCCGGAGGCGAAGATGTCGGTCAGCTGCTCCGCGACCTCGACCCCGGTGCCGACCAGTTGCGGCGTGAGTTCGCTGGTGGAGAACTCGACCGCGGCCTCGGCGATCGTGATGTTGCCGGCCCGGGCCCCGAGCAGCTCGGTGAGCTGGACGACGGCGCGGCCCTCGGCCTGGCCCTCGGTGGCGCGCTCCTCGAGGACCCGCAGGTATGGGGCGTCGAGGTCGACGCCGCTCAGGTTGAGGCGGGAGAACTGGCTGAAGAACTCGACGCCGGCCGCGGGCGTGATGCGCTCCTTGAGGAAGTCGCGGCGGGCCTTGGCGATCTCGGTGGTCTCGCCGACGATCGGCTGCACCGCGGCGAACAGCCGGATCTTCTCCGCATCCCGGCCCAGCGCCCGGGCCTTGGCCTTCAGGTCGTCCTTCTTGGCCCGCAGGTCGGCCGGGGTCCGTTCGATGGCGAAGATGACGTCGCCCCAGCGGGCCCCGAACTGCCGGCCGCGCGGGGAGTCGCCGGCCTGGATGATGACCGGGTGGCCCTGCGGGCTCGGCGGCAGGTTCAGCGGCCCGCGGACGCTGAGGTACCGGCCCTTGTAGTCGGGGACGGTGACCTTGGACGTTTCGACGAAGACGCCGGTCTCCTGGTCCTGCACCAGGGCGTCGCGGTCCCAGGCGTTCCACAGCGCGGTGACGGCCTCGACGAAGTCGTCGCCGCGGTCGTAGAGCTGCGCCCCGGAGAGCTGCTCGACGTGCGGGAAGTTGGCGTAGTTGGCCGGGCCGTTGGACTGGATGACGTTCCAGGCGACCCGGCCGCCGCTGAGGTGGTCGAGGCTGAGCAGGGTCCGGGCCAGGTTGTAGGGCTCGTTGAAGCTCGTCGACAGCGTCACCCCGACGCCGAGGTGGGTGGTGACGGCGGCGATGGTGGCCGCGACCTGGGCCGGGTCGTGCTTGATGGCGTTGGACAGGCCGTGGCGTTCGAAGCCGTCGCGGAAGCTCACCGTCTCCGGGATGAACGCCAGGTCGAACTTGGCGGCCTCGAGGGTGCGGGCGACCTGGTGCAGGAAGTCCCTTCCCAGCCAGTCGCGGGAGGAGTACGGGTGCCGCCACGCGCCGGCGTAGTGGCCGCTCGGGAACAGCACGTAGCCGCCGAGGAACAGTTGCCGCTCGCTCATGCTCGTCCGACCTCCTGGGCGTACAGGTAACGGTTGGGCTTGGGGGTCCAGGTGACGGCCTTCGACACCTCGGCCGTGAACGGTGACGGGTAGAGGAAGATGGTGTGGGCGGCGTCGTAGTAGTTCTGGGTCGCCCGCTCGAGGAAGGCCGTTCGCTGCGCCTCATTGGTGGCGGTCAGCGCCTGGTCGCCGAGGGCGTCGAACTCGGGGGCCTTGACGTGGCTCTGGATGTGGTCGCTGCGGAACGGGCCGAAGTTGCCGGTCGTGTCGCCCGGATACTGGCTGCCCCACATGATGTAGACGAGGTCGGCGGCCTGGTCGTCCTGGCCGTACTGGCGCTGCAGCCAGGCTGGGAACGGCGTCGTCGTGATCTTCAGGGTGACGCCGGCCTTGGCCCACTGCGCGGCGATCGCCTGCGACGCGGACTCGGCCGAGACGTAGGTGCCGGCCGGGACGTCCAGGTTGATCGTGAAGCCGGCCCCGAAGCCGGCCGCGGCCAGCAGCGACTTGGCCTTCTCCAGGTCGTACGGGTAGGCCTTGAGCGCCGGGTTGGGCTCGTTGAACGGCGCGTAGAGGACCTGGCCGGGCAGCGGCTTCACCGAGTCCTTCAGCAGCCCGTGGATGATGGTTTCCTTGTCGGTGGCGTAGTTGAGGGCCTGCCGGACTCCGGCGTTGGCGAGCGGCGTGTCCTTCTTGCGCTCGTTGATGGCCAGGACGAGCGGCTGCGGGCCGACGCCGAGGATCGTGTCGTACGTCTTGGAGTCCTTGAACTGGTCCTGTGAGAGCGGGGCCAGGTTGAGCACGATGTCCTGCTCACCGGTCTTGAGCGCGGCGATGCGCTGTGCCTCGGAGGCCAGGACGGTGTACTTGACCTTCGCGAAGGCCGGCTTCGGCCCGGCGTAGCTGGGGTTCAGCGAGAGCGTGGCCCCGTTCTCCAGGTCGAGGGAGTCCAGCTTGTAGGGGCCGCTGCCGAGGGCCTCGGTGTCGAGCTTGTGCGACTGGGCGAAGCTGGGCTCGACGACGTAGATGCTCCACAGCCGGCCCGGCAGGTCGAGGGTGGGCTGCGACAGGTGGAAGGCCAGGGTGGAGTTGCCGGTCTTCTCCACCGACTTGAGGTACTTGCGCAGCGGCGCACCGGACGTGCCGGCGTACTTCGGGTCGAGCAGCTGCTGGAAGTTCCACACGATGTCGTCGGCGGTCAGCGGGTTGCCGTCGGAGTACTTCGCGTCGGTGCGGACGGTGAACTCCCAGTTGAGATCGTCGACCGCCTTCCACGACGTGGCGAGGCCGGGCACGACCTTGAAGTCGGGGGAGATGCGGGTGATCGACTCGTAGATCGAGCCGATCACCGCGCCCTGGCTGTCGGGGGAGCCGCCCTTGTGCGGGTGGATGTTCGTCAGCTGCCGTGACAGGGCCAGCCGGAGCGTGTCGCCCGCTTTGGGGGCCGCGCCCTCGGCGGCAGTACCCCCGCAGGCTCCTGTTAGCAAAAGACTGGCCACGGCGAGCAACCGGAGCTTCACGTTCTCTTCCTTCCGGGGATGGCGTCGAGCAGCGATCGGGTATAGGGATGGGCCGGCCGTTCGAGGACCTCGTCCGTCGGGCCGTGCTCGACGACCCGGCCCGCGCGCAGCACGACGACGTCGTCGCACAGGTAGCGCACGACGGCCAGGTCGTGGGAGATGAACAGGTAGGTGAGGCCGTGCTCGGCCCGCAGCCGCGCGAGCAGGCGCAGGATCCGGGCCTGCACCGAGAGGTCGAGGGCCGACACCGGCTCGTCGGCGACGATCAGCGACGGCTCGCTCGCGAGGGCCCGGGCGATGCCGACCCGCTGGCGCTGGCCGCCGGAGAGCTCCGACGGGAGCCGGTCGCGGAACCCCCGGGGCAGCTCCACCTCGTCGAGCAGCGCGTCGATCCGGCCGGGGATGTCGGCCCGGGCGACGCCGACGTGGTTGAGCTCCAGGGGCTCGCGCAGCGTCTGCGCCACCGTGAGGCGCGGGTCGAGGGAGCTGTAGGGGTCCTGGAAGATGTACTGCACCTCGCGCCGCCATTGCCGCCCGCCGAGCGGGGTGACGGTGCCGCTGTCGGCGCGTTCCAGGCCGACGATGATCCGGGCGAGGGTGGTCTTGCCCGAGCCGGACTCGCCGACGAGCCCCAGCGCCTGTCCACGGTGGAGGGTGAGGTCCACGCCGTCGAGGGCGGTGTGCCGGCCGAAGGCGCGCCGGACGTTGCGGACCTCCAGCCGCGGCGGGCCTTCGGGCGGCGCGGTGGCGCGCACCGGGGGCAGCCGGCCGGGCTGGGCGTCGAGGAGCTGGCGGGTGTAGTCGTGCTGCGGCAACGCGAGCACCTCGGCGGTCGGGCCGGACTCGACGATCGCGCCGTCCGACATGACGTAGACGTCATCGGTGCGGTCGGCGATGACCCCGATGTCGTGGCTCACGAGCAGCACCGCCAGGCCGAGCTTCGCCCGCAGCTCGTCGATCAGGTCGAGCACCTGCGCCTGCACCGACACGTCCAGCGCCGTGGTCGGCTCATCGGCGATCAGCAGCTTCGGGGACCGGGCCAGGGCCATCGCGATGACGACCCGCTGGTTGAGCCCACCGGACAGTTCATGCGGAAAAGCCTTGAGCGTCTTTGGTACTTCCTGAATCCCGACGGTCCGCAGGAGTTCCCCGGCTCGTTCCCGGCGCTCCGCGCGGGGTGTGCCCGGCGGCAGCGCCTCGACGAGCTGCTTGACGATCCGCAGCCGCGGGTTGAGCGACGGCGTCGGATGCTGGAACACCACCCCGACGTGGGCCGCGACATGCTCGCGGGCCGACCGCTCGGTGAGCCCGCGGACGTCCCGCCCGGCCACGGTGACGGTGCCGCCGGTGATCCGGACGGCCGGCGGCAGCAGGCCGGCGACCGCCATCGCGGTCAGCGTCTTGCCGGAGCCGGACTCGCCGACGAGCCCGACGGTCCGGCCGGCCGCGAGGCGCAGGCTGACCCGGTCCACGAGCACCGCCGGGTTCGATTCGAGTCCGATCGACAGGTCCCGGACGTCCAGCACCGATGTGTCAACGGCGAGCGTCATCGCGCGACTCCCCGGTTCACGGCCCCGCGGCCGACGAAGCGTTCGGCGAGGCCGTCGCCGAGCAGTTGCAGCGCGACGGCCGTCAGCACGACGACCAGGCCGGGGAAGACGGCGATCCACGGCGACGTGGACAGGCTGTCGCGGCCGGTGGCGACCATCTGGCCCCAGTCCGGGTCCGGCGGCTGGACGCCGAGGCCGAGGAAGCCCAGGCTCGCCTCCAGCAGCAGCGCCGACGACGCGCTCAGCGTGACCGCGACGAAGAACAGCGGGAGCACGCTGGGGATGAGGTGCCGCCGGGCGATGGCCCCGGGGCCGGCCCCGGCGACGCGGGCCGCCTCGATGTACTGCTGCTTGACGACGGCCCGGGTGTGGCCGCGGATGATCCGGAACGTCAGCACCCACGAGCCGAGGACGAGCACGGCGACGATCGGCACGAACGAGTTGCCGATGAACGACAGGACCACGATGGCCAGGACGATGGAGGGGACGGCGAGCTGGACGTCGGCCAGCCGCGCGGTGAGCCCGTCGACCCAGCCTCCGGCCAGCGCCCCGACCAGGGCCAGGGCCAGCCCCAGCAGGGACGCGACGGTAGCGGCCAGGAAGGTGAGCGCGAGGCCGGTCCGGCCGCCGAAGACGGTGCGGGCCAGGATGTCGCGGCCGAGGTCGTCGGTGCCGAACGGGTGGGCGCTCGACGGGCCCTGCAGGATGGCGGTGAAGTCCTGCTCGATCGGGTCGCCGACGAGCAGTGGCGCGAGGACGGTGACGAGGACGACGAGGGCCAGGAGGCCCGCGCCGGCCCAGCCGCCGGCCCCGATCGTGCGCCGGGTCCGCCCGCTCATGACCGCAGCCTCGGTTCGACGAGCGCGGCCAGCATGTCGACCAGCAGGTTGATGAGCACGAACCCGGCCGCGATCACCAGGACGCACACGATGACGAGGGGGTAGTCGCGGTTCTGGACCGCGTTGATCGACAGCTGCCCGATGCCCGGCCAGCTGAACACCGACTCGGTGACGACGGCCCCGCCGAGCAGCACGCCGGCCTGGATGCCGACCACGTTGAGGGTGGTGCCGAGCGCGTTGGCGACGACGTGGCGCAGGATGATGACCCGCCGCGGCAGGCCCTTGGCCCGGGCGGTGCGGATGTGCTCGGCCTGCAGGACGTCGAGCAGGGCGGTGCGGAACACGCGGGCGATGACCGGGACGAACGCGATCGCCAGGGTCAGCGCGGGCAGCACGATCCCGCTGGCGTCGGCGCCGTCGGTCACGGCCGGGAACCAGCCCAGCCCGACCGCGAACGCCATCACGAGCAGGATGCCGATGAAGAAGGTGGGTACCGCCTCCAGCCCGACCGCGGCCGCAAGGGGCCCCCGGCGCAGCAGCGGCGACCTGGCCGTCGCGGACACGTAGCCGATCAGGCCGCCGAGCAGGACGCCGAGCGCCAGCGCGGTGCCACCGAGGGCGAAGCTGGCCGGCACCTTGGCCAGGGCGATGCCGACGGGGCTGGAGCCGTAGCGGATCGAGTCCGGGAAGTGGCCGGTGAACACGTTGCCGAGGAACTTCGCGTACTGCAACGGCAGCGGCTGGTCGTAGCCCATCAGCCGGGTCAGCCGGTCGATCTCGTCGCGCGGCGCGTTGGGCGGCACGAGCAGCACGGCCGGGTTGCCCGTCGAGTAGAGCGCGAAGAACACCAGCGTGATCGCACCCCAGACCGCGACCAGCCCGGTGAGCAGCCGGCCGCCGAGGTATCGCCAACTGACGGGCACGGGGAGGCTCCTTCCAGCTAAAAGTCTATTGAACCCATCGGTTCGATAGGAGATTAAGCTAGAGCCCTTCCGTTAACCTATCTTTCCTATATTAATAAGAGGTTATTACGTGCGCGGACCGCCGCCGTGATCGGCGGGGGTGAGGCGCCAGCGGCCCTCGGAGACGACGTCGAGGTGGTCGCCGTCGACGCGGATGGCGGTGTCGTCGTCGATGAAGTAGATCGGGAAGTCGGCGCGGGCGGCGATCGTGTCGGCCCAGGTGTCGTCGCGGTCGGGGAAGTCGGGGGAGTACAGGTGGGGTTTGAGGTACCAGTCGAAGCGGGCGAACGGCGGCTCGACCGTCGTGGCGCCGAGCAGGTGGAGGTCGGCGGCGTCGCCGAGCACGTCGGCGCCGTGCTCGTTCAGGTTGCGGCTGAACAGCATGGAGCCGGCGCTCAGGCCCACGTAGACCCTCGTCTCCAGGGCCTCCAGGAACGCGGCCGCGAGGTCGTTGCGGGTGATGCTGCGGGCCAGGTGGTAGTGGTTGCCGCCGCTGACGTAGATGACGTCGGCGTGCCGGAGGCGGGCGCGGACCAGCTCCGGCGGCAGGCCGTTGAGCTCCAGGATGTCGAACTCACGCCAGCCCAGGGCACGCACCCGGGTCATGTCGTCCAGGACCCAGCCGTGGTCGCCGGGCTCGGCCATGGACGCGGTGGGGATGTAGACGACGTTGGCCGCGGCGAACGGCTGGTCCAGCATGGTGCGCAGCGTGTCCAGCAGTGTGGCGTTGCGCAGGCCGGCGGAGGTCAGCAGCAGCTTCATCGCCCGAGCCAATCATCCTCCGGGACCGGCGCGGCCGGGAGGGTGACGGTGACGGTCAGGCCGCCGCCGGGGTTGGGAGTCGCGGTGATGGTGCCGGCGTGCGCGGAGACGATGGAGCGGACGATGGCCAGGCCGAGGCCGGTCGACGCGGTCCCGGCGGCCCGGCCCGGGTCCAGCCGCTGGAACGGCTCGAACAGCCGGTCGACCGCGGCCGCCGGGACGACGGGGCCGCTGTTGCGGACGGTGAGGACGGCCGGCCCGGCGTCGCGTCCGGTGCTGACCGTCAGCCATCCGCCCGGGCGGTTGTGCCGCACCGCGTTGTCGACCAGGTTGCCGACCAGCCGGTCGAGCAGCCCGGGGTCGCCGCGGACCGGGGCCGGGCGCAGGTCGCAGGTGACGGTGAGGCCGGCCCGGTCGGCCTCCTCGTCGGCCGCGCCGACCGTGGCGGCCGCAACCGCGGCCAGGTCGCAGGGCTCCGTCGCGGCGATGCCGCTGTCGCTGCGGGCGAGGGCGAGCAGACCGTCCAGCATGCGCTCGGCCCGGGCGGTCGCGGTGAGCACCCGCTGGGCCGTGGCCTGCCACTGCTCGGGGGTGCCGGGCCGCTTCGCCAGCTGGACCTCCATCCCGCTGCGCACGACGGCCAGCGGCGTGCGCAGGTCGTGCGCGGCGTCGGCGACGAACCGGCGCTGGCTGGCGAAGGCCGCCTCCAGGCGCCCGACCATCGCGTCGAAGGTGTCGGCCAGCTCCTTGAGCTCGTCGCGGGGGCCGGTGAGCGCGATCCGCTCGTGGAGGTGGTCCTGCGAGATCCGCCTGGTCGTCGCGGTCAGCGTGCGCAGTGGCCGCAGCAGGCGCCCGGCCGCCATCCAGCAGACCGCGAGGCCGGCGACGGCGGTGACGAGCAGCCCGACGGCCGACGCGGCGGCCGTGGAGAGCAGGGTCTCCCGGCGCCGCACGGCGATCTGCGCCGCGTCGATGTCGATCGCGCGCAGCTTCTCCGCCGCGTCCGGGGCGATGTCGGTCGCGGTGCCGCGTATCTTCGCGACCTGCTCCGGCGTCGGGTCGTGGATGTTGTCGTACAGGCTGTGGTAGAGCAGCCAGTAGTTCAGCGCCACCAGTGCCGTGCAGGCGAGCACGAGCACGATCGCGTAGACGACGGTCAGGCGCAGGCGGATCGACGGGTGTTTCACAGCCGGTACCCCGCCCCCACAACGGTCTCGATCAGCGGCGGGTCGCCCAGCTTGCGCCGCAGCCGGGCGACGGTCACCCGCACGGTGGCCGTGAACGGGTCGGCGTGCTCGTCCCAGGCCCGGTCGAGCAGCGCCTCCGAGCTGACCACGGCACCGTCGGCGCCCATCAGGATCTCCAGCACGGCAAGCTCCTTCGTCGTCAGGGGCAGTGTGCGGCCGTCGCGGGTGACGATGCGCCGGGCCGTGTCGAAGGTCAGCCCGGCCCGCCGCAGCACCCGTGGCGCGTTGGCGGCCCGCCGGGCCAGCGCCCGGATGCGCAGCACCAGCTCGGCGAAGACGAACGGCTTCGGCAGGTAGTCGTCGGCGCCGAGGGTCAGCCCGGCCACCCGGTCCGCCGCCTCGCCGGCCGCGGTGAGCATGAGCACCCGCGGGCCGGCGTCGGCCGCGGCCAGCGCCCCGCACACCTGGTCGCCGTGCAGCCGCGGCAGGTCGCGGTCGAGCACGACGACGTCGTAGGGGTTGGTGCCGGCCTTGTGCAGCCCGTCCAGCCCGTCGGCGGCGAGGTCGACCGCCATGCCCTGGTCGCGCAGCCCCTCGGCGATCTGCTCGGCCAGCAGCGGCTCGTCCTCGATGAGCAGCACCCGCACCGCACACCTCCACAACCCGGCCAGTCTCGCCGATAGAGCGTTACACCGGCGTTACAGACGTCGCAACGGTACTGTTGCCGCCCGTTCAGTGCACTGGAGCGCATGACGAACAGGCGGATCGCCGTGCTCCTGCCGCTGCTGCTGCTGCTGGCGGCCCTGGCCGGGTGCACGCGGGCGGACGACGGGAAGGACGTGGCGACGGCGGGCGGTGCGCCCGCGGTGGCCGCGAGCACGTCGCTCAGCGCACACGACCAGGGGCTGCGGCACGCCCGGTGCATGCGCGAGCACGGCGTGCCGGAGGCCGACCCGGTGGTCGACGCCGACGGCGGGGTGCGCGCCGGCGCTGGCTACGACAAGGGCGCCATCGACGCCGGTGTGCTGAACCAGGCCATCGAGGCGTGCCGGGCCTACGAGACCGCCCTGAGCGCCGACGACCGGACCCGGAAGCTCGACGCCGCGCGCGAGGAGTCGCGCTGCATGCGCGCCAACGGCGTGGAGGAGTTCCCGGACCCGGAGCCGAACCTCAACCGGGACGTGCCCGAGTCGGTGCGGCTCGACCCGCAGTACGACGCGGCCGCGGCCGCCTGCATCCGGCACGGCGGCCGCTCGCCGTCCCCGGCCCGGTGAGCCGCCGTCCGCGCCCCGCGGCGCTGCTGTGGGGACTGGGTGTGCTGACGGCCGGCGCCGCGGCCGTGGCCGCGGGCGGGCTCGGCTCCCGGGGCGGCCCCGCACCGGGCCCGGCCGCCCGCCCGCCGGCGACCGCCGAGGTGACCCGGCAGACGATGCTCGACACCGACGAGCAGGCCGGCCAGCTCGGCTACGGCGCCCCGGCGGCCCTCGCGGGCCGGATCGACGGCGTCGTCACCCGGGCGCCGCTCGCCGGTGACGTCATCACCCGCGGCCAGGCGGTGTACCGGGTCGACGACACCCCGGTCGTCCTGCTCTACGGCGCCGTCACCGCCTACCGTGCCCTGGCGCCGGGCGTCACCGGGCCGGACGTGCGCCAGCTGGAGGAGAACCTGACCGCCCTGGGCTACACCGGCTTCACCGTCGACACCACCTACTCGGCCGGCACCGCCACCGCGGTCCGGCGCTGGCAACGCGACCAGGGGCTGCCGGCGACCGGCGCGGTCGAGCTGGGCCGGGTGCTGTTCGCGCCGGGCGAGATCCGCGTCGACGCGGTCACCGCGGGCGTCAACCAGACCACCGGCGGTGGGGAGGAGGTGCTGCGGTACACCGGGACCGGCCACCGGGTGACGGTCCGGCTCGACGTGTCGAAGCAGCGGCTGGCCCGGGCCGGCCTGGAGGTCGCCGTGCGGCTCCCGGACGGGCGGGCGGTGCCGGGCCGGGTCGAGCGCGTCGCCACCGTCGTCGAGGAGGCGTCCGGGCCGGCCGCGCCGCCGCAGACCCGGATCGAGGCGCTCGTGTCACTGGCCGACCCGGCCGCGGCCGCCGGCATCGACGCGGCCGTGGTCACCGTCGTGTTCACCGCGGACCGGCGCGCGGACGTCCTCACCGTGCCGGTGGCCGCACTGGTCGCCTTGGCCGAGGGCGGCTACGGCGTCGAGGTCGTGGACGGCCCGTCGACGCACTACCTGCGGGTCGAGACCGGCCTGTTCGCCGGCGGCCGGGTGGAGATCAGCGGCGCCGGGCTGCGGGCCGGCCTGACCGTGGGGATGCCGGCGTGACCGGTCCGGAGCGCAGCGGAGGGGCCGGTCACCATGGGCGCAGTTCGGAGGTCGCGGGGCCGGAGCGCAGCGGAGGGCCCGCGAGCGGGCGCTCTGTGCTCGGGGGCGTCGTGCGGGCCGGGGCCGCCGGGCTGGGGACCCGGCCGGTGCGCACCATGCTGTCGGCGCTCGGCATCGCCATCGGTATCGCGGCGATGGTCGCCGTCGTCGGCATCTCGTTCTCGTCGCGCCGGCAGCTCGACGACCGCCTCGCCGCCCTCGGCACCAACCTGCTCACCGTCGCCCCCGGCCAGACCGTGGACGGTCAGCGGGTGGCGCTGCCGGCCGAGGCCGAGTCGATGATCGGCCGGATCGGCCCGGTGACGGCGGTGGCCGCGGTCGGCGCCGTCGACACGGCCCGGGTGTACCGCACCGACCGCATCCCGAAGGCGGAGAGCAGCGGGCTGGCCGTCCTCGCCGCCCGGCTGAGCCTGCCGCCGACGGTCGGGGCCACCGTCCGGGTGGGCACCTGGCTCAACGCGGCGACGGCCCGCTACCCGGCGGCCGTGCTCGGCGCCACCGCGGCCGCCCGGCTCGGCATCGGCCGGCCGAGCCCGCTGACCGAGATCCTCGTCGGCCCCGCGCGGTTCACGGTCGTCGGCGTGCTCGACCCGGTGGCCCTGGCCCCCGAACTGGACACAGCCGTCCTGGTCGGCTGGGACGTCGCCGCGACGGTACTGCACTTCGACGGGCACGCCACGACGGTGTACACCCGCTGCCGGGAGGACCGGGTCGAGGCGGTCCGGGCCGTCCTGGCCGCCACGGCCGACCCGCGGGCGCCCGGCGCCGTCGCGGTCTCGAAACCCTCCGACGCCCTGGCCGCCCGGCGCGCCGCCGGCGAGACCCTCGACGGGCTGCTGCTCGGCCTGGGTGCGGTGGCGCTCCTGGTCGGCGGGGTCGGGGTGGCGAACACCATGGTGATCTCGGTGCTGGAGCGCCGGGCCGAGATCGGCCTGCGCCGCGCCCTGGGCGCCACCCGGGGGCAGATCCGGCTGCAGTTCCTGGCCGAGTCGCTGCTGCTGTCCGCGCTCGGGGGCGGCGCGGGGGTGCTGCTCGGCGCCGCCGTCACCGCCGGCTACGCGGCCGGCCAGGGCTGGCCGGTGGTCGTGCCGGCCTGGGCGACGGCGGGCGCGGTCGGCGCGGCGCTGCTGGTCGGCGGCCTGGGCGGCCTCTACCCGGCGATCCGGGCGGCCCGGCTGGCCCCGATCGAGGCCCTGGCCGCGACCTGAGCTCCATTTCCTATCGTGCGTGTAGGGTATCGGCATGACGACGAGAGCCGCGGACGAGGTCGCCGCGCTGACGAGCGAGCTGATCCGGATCGACACGACGAACACCGGGGACCCGGCGACCCTCAAGGGGGAGCGGGCCGCGGCCGAGTACGTCGCGGAGCGGCTGGCCGAGGTGGGGTACGAGCCGCAGTACGTCGAGTCGGGGCCGGGGCGCGGCAACGTCGTCGTGCGGCTCGAAGGGGCGGACACCGGGCGGGGCGGGCTGCTCGTGCACGGGCACCTCGACGTCGTGCCGGCCGACCCGGCCGAGTGGTCCGTGCACCCCTTCTCCGGGGAGATCCGCGACGGGTACGTGTGGGGCCGGGGCGCCATCGACATGAAGCACATGGTGGCGATGACGCTCGCGGTCGCTCGGCAGTTCAAGCGCGACGGTGTGGTACCCCCGCGGGATCTGGTCTTCGCGTTTCTGGCCGATGAGGAGGCCGGCGGGTTCAACGGGGCGCGGTGGCTGGTGCAGCACCGGGCCGAGCTCTTCGACGGGGTCACCGAGGCGGTCAGCGAGGTCGGCGGGTTCTCGCTGACGCTCGGCGACGACGTGCGGGCCTACCTGGTGGAGACGGCCCAGAAGGGCATCATGTGGCTGCGGCTCAAGGCCCGCGGCACCGCCGGGCACGGGTCGATGGTCCACACCGACAACGCCGTGGCCAAGCTCGCCGCCGCGGTGGCCCGGCTCGACGCGCACCGGTTCCCGATCGTGCTCACCGGGGCCACCCGCGAGTTCCTGGAAGGCGTGGCCGAGCTGACCGGGGTGCCGTTCGACCCCGACGACCCGGAGGCGGCCGTCGCCCGGCTCGGCTCCGTGGCCCGGCTCATCGGGGCGACGTTGCGCGACTCGGCCAACGTCACCATGTTCAACGCCGGCTACAAGACGAACGTGGTGCCGTCGGTGGCCACGGCGACCGTCGACGGGCGGATGCTGCCCGGCCGGGAGGACGTCTTCGCCAAGACCCTCGCGGAGGTGCTGGGGCCGGACGTCGAGCTCGACTGGGATCAGCTCCCGCCGGTGGAGACGTCGTTCGACGGGCACCTCGTCGATGCCATGACGGCGGCGATCGCGGCCGAGGACCCGGGGGCGCGGCTGCTGCCGTACATGCTGTCCGCCGGTACCGATGCCAAGTCCTTCCAACTGCTGGGCATCCGCAACTTCGGCTTCGCGCCGCTGAAGCTGCCGGCCGACCTGGACTTCACGGCACTCTTCCACGGTGTCGACGAGCGGGTGCCGGTCGACGGTCTCGAGTTCGGCACCCGCGTGCTGACCCGCTTCCTGCTCGCTAGCTGAGCTTCGCCTCCCGCAGCGCCGCCGCGGCGGCCCGGGCGTCCGGCACCGTGACCGTGACCCGGCGGCCGTTGGTCAGGTTCAGGCGCAGCGCGGGGCCGGTGCGGACGGTGCAATACGTGTGCCGCGGCGTCCACCAGAAGCCGAACGCGACCTGGAAGATGCCGATATCGACCACCTCGGCGGAGGCGATGCGGTCCAGGGAGTAGGTGCAGCGGGGCCAGGCGGCCGGGCCGAACCGGATGGCGACACCGTTCGGGCCGGCCGCGGTGCGGATGCTGATGCCGGTCAGGACGTTCAGGAGCACGATCACGGCCGCGGTGAGGATCGGCAGGGCCAGGTCCCGGGCCGAGCCGTCCGACGTCGCCCCACCGATCAGCAGCAGCACCGCCAGGGCCGTGCTGACCAGCACGATCGGCCAGTTCGTGACCCGGCCGGTGTAGATCGAGTATGCCGTCATGGCTGGACCATCCCTCAGGTCAGTTTGGCGATCAGGCGGAGCAGGTCGGAGCGGGTCAGGCCGTGCTCGCGGGCCACGGCCACCAGGGCCCGGGCGGCCTCGGCGACCGGGGCCGGCTCGGTGACGGCGGAGGCCACCCGGGCACCGCGGCCGCGGCGGAACTCCAGCAGGCCGTCGTCGCGCAGCCGCCGGTAGGCGGTCAGCACCGTGTTGCGGTCGACCGAGAGGGCCGTGGCCAGCTCGGTCGCGGGCGGAAGCTGCTCGCCGAGCGCGAGCTCGCCCGAGGCGACGCCCCGGCGCACGCACGCGGCGATCTGGTCGGGCAGCAGCTCCCGCGAAGCGTGATCGACTGTCCATCTCATAGTGCTAGTATTATTAGCACCATTCGCCGCGCCGTCAAGGTCGTGGCCGGACCGGCCCCGAGCGGCCGGAACTCGTATGATTCGGGAGTGGAGGTCAGTGGGACATCGATGATGGCGTCGATGCTGGGCGCGGTCGAGGACGCGGCGCCGGTCGACGCGGTGGAGGCCATCACGCGGGAGCTGGGGAAGGGCCTGGACGCGTGGTCGGCCTCCTTCCTCATCGCCGACCTCGGCGGCCGCGCGCTGGTCCGGCTGTCCTACGTGCCCAACGACGAGCCGGGCCGGCAGGGCGGCGACGTCGCGACGGTGCTGCCGTTCGACGGGGGCCCGGCCGAGCAGGCCCTGCGGACCCAGACCACGCAGGTGCTCCCCGGGGCGGCCGGCTGGACGGTGCTCGCGCCGGTCACCGAGCGCGGCGAGGCGATCGGGCTCCTCGAGCTGGTGCTGCCGGACGAGCCGGACGCCCGGGCGCTGCGGGAGATCAGCCGCATCGCGCACCTGCTCGGGTTCGTGGTGATCGCCAACCGGCGGCACACCGACCTGTTCGAATGGGGCCAGCGCACCACCCCCTTCAACCTGTCGGCCGAGATCCAGCGGCGGCTGCTGCCGGGCGCGTTCACCTGCGAGGGCGGCGCCTTCACCCTCTCGGGCTGGCTCGAGCCGGCCGCGAGCGTCGGCGGCGACACGTTCGACTACTCCCTCGCCCGCGACGCGCTGCACTTCAGCGTCACCGACGCCATGGGGCACGGGGTGGCCAGTGCCATGACGGCCACGCTCGCCGTCGGCAGCCTGCGCAACACCCGCCGTCGCGGCCAGAGCCTCGTGGAGCAGGCCGCGGCCGCGGACACCGCGGTGACCCAGCACGCCGCCACCGGCAGCACGTTCGTCACCGCCGTCCTCGGCCGGATCGACCTCAGCAGCGGCGTCTGCAGCCTGATCAACGCCGGACACCTCCCGCCGCTGCTGGTCCGCGGGGGCGAGATCGAGCGGCTGCGGCTGCCGCGCAACTTCCCCCTCGGCATGGTGCCCGAGGCCGGCTTCGAGGCCGGTGACGTGCCCCTCGAGGCCGGTGACCGGATCGTGATCGTGACCGACGGGATGCGGGAGCGCAAGGCCGCGAAGCTGGACCTGCCCGCCGAGCTGCGCCGGGTGGCCGACCTGCACCCCCGCGAGGCGACCCGGGCCCTGGCCGACGCCGTCCTGGCCGTGGCCGGCCCGGTCCTCGCCGACGACGCCACGCTGCTGATCATCGACTGGTACGGCGGGCACGGCCGGCTGCGGCAGAGCAGCGCGGGCGCCGACCAGGCGCTGGCCAGCGGGTCCACGGCACAGGACCGGGTGTAGCCGGGCCGGGTCTAATAGGGGCGGGCGCCGGGGTAGGGGCCGTCCGGGTCGATGGTGCGCATCACCCGCCCGCAGATGTCGTGCAGCTGCCGGGGCTGGGCCTGCTTGAGCGGGTCGAAGACCAGGCGGCGGACCTCGGCGACGTGGCCCGGCGCGGTCGCCTCGACCTTGGCCAGGCCCTCGTCGGTGAGGATGGCCAGGGTGTAGCGGCCGTCGTCCGGGTCGGGGGTGCGGCGCACCCAGCCCCGCTTCTCCAGCCGGCCGATGGCCTGGGACAGCCGGGGGAGTGAGCCCTCGGAGATCGCGGCGAGCAGGCTCATCCGCATCCGCCGCTGCGGCGCCTCGGACAGCCCGGCCAGGATCATGTACTCGAAGTGGCTGATCCCGGCGTCGCGCTGCAGCTGGGCGTCGAGCGCGCCCGGCAGCCGCACCAGCACGGCCTGCAGGGTCAGCCAGGTCCGCAGCTCGTCCGGCTCGAGCCAGCGCGGTTCGTCGGTCACGTCACAAGTGTAGCGATCACTTGCACGTTTAAGTCAACGCCCCTAGTTTTGACTTCAACGTTTAAGTCATCTGGCGAAATGGTGAGTCATGAACATCGTTCTCTGGGTCGTTGCCGCGCTGGTCGCGGCCGGCTTTCTGTTCTCCGGCGCGTTCAAGCTGGCCCGGCCGCACGACAAGTACGTCGCCGCGCAGCCTTGGGCGGCCGACGCGCCCCGCTGGGCGCCGACCGCGATCGGGGTGCTCGAGGTGCTGGGCGCGATCGGCGTGATCCTGCCCGCCGCCATCGGTGTCGCACCTGTCCTGGTGCCCCTCGCGGCGACCGGGCTGGCACTGGTGATGGTCGGCGCCGTCCTGATGCACCTGCGCCGCCACGAGCTCCCGGCGCTGGTGCCGAGCGGGGTGCTGCTGATCCTGGCCCTGGTGGTGGCCTGGGGCCGGTCCGGGCCATACGCGTTCTGAGCCGGCCTCGGAGCCCGGGCCGGCCGTCGATGGCTCGCCCAGGCCAACCTCGTCGGCCGGACCGCCCTGACGGCGGTGGAGGAGTACCTTCAGGTGTTCGGGCGGCCCGAGCGGGTGGCCGCGTGGCGCGAAGGGCGACCCTACGTGGCCGCCGTTGAGGAGCCGGCATGACGCAGCTGCGATTCGAGCCCAGCCCCCGATGGGTCCGCGGCCGCCGCGACGACGTGACAGTCGTGGACACCCGGGGGGCGGTGCTGGTCTGGGAGGCCGGCAAGCCGGTGCCGCGCTATGTCTTCCCGGAGGCCGACGTGCGGGCCGACGCGTTGCCGGCCGACGCGGTGTGGCGCTACGACGATCCGGCCCTCGCCGGGCACCTCGCCGTCGAGTGGTCGGCGGCCCGCTGGTTCGAGGAGGAAGAGGAGATCTTCATCCACCCGCGCGACCCGCACAAGCGCGTCGACGCGATCGCCAGCAGCCGGCACGTCGTCGTCGAGATCGAGGGCGTGACCGTCGCCGAGACCCGCGCGCCGGTGCTGGTCTTCGAGACGACCCTGCCGACGCGCTACTACATCCCGGCGGGCGACGTGCGGCTGGAGCTGTTCGACCGCAGCGACCTGCGCACCGGCTGCCCCTACAAGGGGACGGCCGGATACTGGTCGCTGCGCGAGCCGAGAGCGGAGAACATCGCCTGGTACTACGCCGACCCGCTGCCCGCCGTGGGCGCGATCCGGGACCTCGTCGCGTTCTACAACGAGTTCGTGGACCACATCGTCGACGGTGAGCGGCTCGAGCGTCCGGTCACGCCGTTCAGCAGTGCTCGTTGACGTCCGGCCCGGCGAGTGACAATCGCGGCGTCGCTCGGGATCGCCCGGCCACGCCGGGGCCGGCCGGGTCGCACGGGTCCGCGGTGACACCACCCGGCCGGAGCTGGTGTTCGTCGGCCAGCGGGGCGGGGAACTGCGGCCGGTCACGTGATTGACACGGTGCGCGGGGGTCCGCACGCTGGGCCGATGCCGTACCGCCACCGACTGTGGATCGCCGCCGTGCTCGGACTGGCCCTGGCCATCGCCGGGGTGCTGCTGCGGGTGCCGCACGTGGCGGCCGGCGGGCCGGCGGTCGGGGCGATGCCGTTCGTCGACGTGGCCGCGCAGCCGATGCGGGACCCGGCGGTGCCGCTGGACGTGCTGTTCGTCGGCAACAGTCTGCTCGGGTCGTTCACCAAGGCCAGCGGTGAGGACACGCCCGATATGGTGCGGCACCTGGCCGCGCTCGCCGGGCGGACGGTCAACGTGACCCAGGTCATCCACTCCGGCTACACGCTGCGCCAGACGTGGGACGACGGGCTCGTCGCCGACGCGCTCAGCGGGCGAAAGCGCTACGACTTCGTCGTGCTGCAGGAGTACTCCACGCAGGTCGCCCTGCACCCCGAGGCGACGCGGAGCACGCTGCTGGACCTCTACGCCCCGACGTTCGGCCGCGCGCTGAAGCCGGGCGGCCGCGTGGTGCTGTTCAAGAACTGGGCCCTCGTCGACCCGGCCCCGTTCCCGTCGCGGGCCGCGGCGAAGGCGGCGATCGACGCGAACTACGCGGCGTTGTCGGCGGCCCTGGCGGTACCCACACAGCTGGCGCCTATCGGGGACGAGTTCGAGGTCCTCATCGCGGCCCGGGGCGCGTCGTTCCTGATCGTGCCGGACGGCAAGCACCCCAACGACACCGCGATCTATCTCGACGCCGTGACCCTGTACGCCATGCTGTTCGCCGACTCGCCCCGGCACCTGGCCGACCTCTACCTGCCGGCGCCGGTCGCCGCCGACGTCCGCGACCTGGCTGCCCGCGCGCTCGGCTACTGAGGCCCGCAGCTCGTGTCGTCGTGCCAGACCCGCCCCGCGTCGGCGGATGTGTCGTAGAACACCGCGGCGCAGTCCGCGTTCGCGCACGTCTTCAACCGCGAAAACTTCCCCGTGTGTACTGCCAGCAGCAACTCGGCCTGCACGAGCGCGACGACGCCGTCGGCACCGTCGCCCTGCGGCGCGTAGGTGGGGCGCCCGGCCCGCAACGCCACCCTGACCGCCCGCGCCGGCACCGTGAAGTCGTCGGTGCGCCGGCCCAGCCAGGCCCGCAGCCGGTCGCGAAACTGCCGCAGCGGCGCCAGGTCGGGCTCGACGAGGGTCAGCCGCGGCGCCGCCTGCCCGGTCTGCGCGGCCCAGGTCACGAGGGCGTCCGCGAGCCAGCCCCGGGCCGCCCGGCGGTCCGCCAGCCCGTCGCCGAGCCCGGCCGCCCGGTTGTGCGCGCTGTTGGCCAGGTCCTGGACCAGGCACAGCCCGCCGGGCGCCGGATCCGCCCCGAAACGCCGAGTCATGCAACGATCTTAGTCATTGTCTCGGAGCGTCACCCGGTGGTGCACAGATCGACGGCCCGGTCGCCGGGTGCGGACGGTATCAATGCGGCGGTCAGGACAGTGTGGCGAGGACGGCGTCCAGTGGCCGATCGGCGGCGCTGGGCAGGATGAGGGCGGCGGTGGTGAAGCGGGCCGGGTCGGCGTGCGGGTTGGGCACGGCGACGCAGCGCAGGCCGGCTCCGTGTGCGGCGGCCGCACCGTGCGGGGTGTCCTCGAAGGCGACCGCCTGCGCCGCCGGCAGCCCGAGCCGGTCCAGGGCCAGCACGTAGACGGCCGGGTCGGGTTTCGGCGCGCGGACCTCGTCGCCGGTCGCGAGGACCTCGAACCGGGGGCGCAGACCGGCCCGGCGGAGCATCGCGTCGACGTGGTCCACGTGGGAGCTGCTGGCCACGGCCAGGCGCAGGCCCAGGTCGGCCGCCCGGTCCAGCCAGCCGAGGATGCCCGGGGCCGGCGGCAGGGCGGCGTTGAGCGCGGACCGGTGGGCCTGGCGCAGCGTGTGGCTGGACGTGCGGTCGTAGGCGGTGCCGACGGCGGCGGCCAGGGCGGTGTATCGGGCCTCGTTGGCGTCGCCGCCGTGGTCGGCGAAGAAGCCCGCCGGGTCGAGCTCCAGGCCGTGCCGCCGCCACTCCCACTGCCAGCTCTCCAGCAGCGTCGTCTCGGTGTCCATCAACAAACCGTCGAAGTCGAAGATCAGCGCCTTGATCGTCACCCGCCGAGTATGCCAAGCAGGTAGCGCAGGCCGGCGGTTACGGCGACGGCGGCGACGATGCACAGCAGGTGGGAGCGGCCCCACCAGCGCAGGGCGACGGCCGCGGCCAGGCCGGGCAGGGCGGTCCAGTCGAAGTCGCGCCAGCCGGCGCCGAGGAGGTCGACGGTGAGCAGGCCGGCGAGGAGGACGACCGGGAGGGCGTCGGCGACGGCCTGGACCTCCGGGGGGAACTCGCGGCCGCCGAGCAGGGCCGGGCCGATCGCCTTGTAGAGGATGTTCAGCGCGGCCAGGGCGATCGTGGCGGCGATCATGGCGGTCATGGCTTCCTCTCCCGCAGGCTCAGGGCGGCCGCGGTGGCGGCCAGGGTCAGGGCGATGCCCGGGGGCAGGAACCGGCACGTGGTCGCGATGCCGGCGGCGATCAGGCCGGCCGGGGCCAGGCGCGGGTTGGCGCGGAGGGCGTCGTAGAGCAGCAGGCCGAAGAAGCCGGGGAAGATGATGTCGAGGCCGCTGGCCTTGAGGGCCTCGCCGCCGGGGACGAGCAGGGCGCCGAGGGCGGTGCCGAGGATCCAGGCCGGCCACTGCACCAGCGTCGCGCCGAACATCAGTTGCCGGTCGAGGCCGCCGCCGGGGCGCTGGGCCGCGACCCACGAGCCGTCGACGACGGCCTGGCCCTGCACGGCCCGGCGCAGCGGCCCGCCGGGCAGGAACGGGGCGGTGGCCGCGGCCATCGGGACGAACCGCAGGTTCATCAGGGCGGCGCTGGCCAGGGCCGGGCCGAGGCCCCCGCCGGCGAGGGCGGTCACCAGGGCGAACTGGGCCGAGCCGGAGAACACGACGGCGGACATGGCGATGGCCAGCCAGGCCGGCCAGCCGTGCGTGACCGCGAACGCCCCGAACCCGACCGCGAGCAGGAACGCCCCTGCGGCCAGCCCGACGCCGACGCGGAGACCTTGGGACCAGCCTTCGTTCTTCACATGGTCTAACGTACATTAGGTCATGTGAGTTCGTACGAGTGGAGATTCATCGGCGGCCATCTGGCGCTGGACCTGGCCAACACGATGGCGTGGCGGCTGGACCCGGCCCGGTCGGTGGACCGGCTCGGCTCGGCCGCGCTGCTCGCCGACTGGTTCCGGACCGCGACCGGGCTGTCCCTCCCGGCCGACGACCACGTGCTGGACCGGGTCCGCCGGCTGCGCGGCGCGACGATCCGGCTGGTCGACGCGCACCTCGACGGGGTGGCGGCCGACGCCGGGAGCTCCCCGCTGGTCCACGCCGCCTGGCGGTCGGCCCTGGCCCGGGCCACGCCCGGCGAGCGGCTGCCGCTGACCGAGACGCCGGCCGCCGCGATCGAGGACCACCTCGCCCTGGCCGTCGCCGAGCTGCTGCACCGGCCCGACCCGGGCCCGCTGCGGCGATGCGACGGCGACGGGTGCGGGTGGCTGTTCCTGGACACCACCCGCAACCACAGCCGCCGCTGGTGCGACTCCGCCGACTGCGGCAACCGGGCCCGCGTCCGCGCCTACACCGGCCGCCGCCGCGACCGCGCCCAGGACGGGACCTGACGAAGGCTCAGCGCAGGGCCGGCTCGGTGGGGACGACCAGGACGCGGCAGGAGGCCTCGGCGAGCAGGCGGTCGCCGGCGCTGCCGTCCAGGAGGCGGGCCACGCCGCTGTGCGCGGGGGCGCCGACGGCGATGAGCTGGGCGCCGACCGCCTTGGCGTGCTGGGCGATCAGCGTGCCGGCGTGGCCGTGGTCGGCGACGCTGCGCAGGATGTGGGCTTGTGCCGGTACCCCCGAAGCGGTCAGCTCTTCCAGACCGGCCCGAACCCGGGCCTGGGCCTGCTCGAAGGACTCGCGGTCGGCGGCGTCCTCGCCGACCACCACGATCTCGTGGACGTGCAGCAGTTCGAGGGGGGCGTGCAGCCGCCGGGCCTGCTCGACGGCGGCCGCCGTGACCGCGGCGGCGGACGGGCCGGCGTCCAGGGCGACGACGATCGGGCGGTTGCCGTTCGGCTCGCCGGTGCGGCCGACCGGGACGATCTCACCGACGGCGGGCTCGGGCTCGGCGACCGCGACCGAAGCGGCGTTCTCGGCCTCGGTGAGGATGCGGTGGCCGAACGCCAGGACGACGATGGCAAGCAGGAAGGCCGCGGCGCCCGCGTAGAACGGGACGTGGATGTTGTAGTGCTCGGCCAGCTTGCCGGCGACGAACGGGGCCAGGCCGCCGCCGATGAAGCGCACGAAGCCGTAGGAGGCCGACGCGACCGGGCGCGGCACCGGGGCAACCGTCATGACGGCCTGGGTGGTCAGGGTGTTGTTGATGCCGATGAACGCGCCGCACACGATGACCGCGACGATGACGGTGGTGGCCGAGTCGGTGTAGGCGGCGATGACGGCCATGACGACGGCGAGCAGGAACAGGTTGGCGTAGAGGGTCTTGGCGGTGCCGAAGCGGCGCTGCAGGCGCGGGGCGACGGCGACGCTGAAGACGGCGACCAGCAGGCCCCAGCCGGTGAAGACCAGGCCGAGCTTGTGCTCGTTGAGGTGCATCGGATACGGCGCGTATCCGAGCATCGTGAAGAAGCCCCAGTTGTAGAAGATGGCGGTGAGGCTCATGATCAGCAGGCCGCGGTGGCGCAGGGCGGTCAGCGGGGCCGCGAGGGACGTGCGCTCGGCCGGCCGCGGGGTCTTCGGGACCAGGAAGATCGTCGCGACCAGGGCGATGAACATGAGGACGCTCACGCCGTAGAACGGGCCGCGCCAGCTGATGCCGCCGAGCGTGCCGCCCAGCAGCGGGCCGACGGCGATGCCGATGCCGAGCGCCGTCTCGTACAGGATGATCGCGCCGCTGAAGCCGCCGCTCGCCGAGGCCACGATGACCGCCAGGGACGTGGCGATGAACAGCGCGTTGCCCAGGCCCCAGCCGGCCCGGAAGCCGACGATGCCGCCGATCGTGTCGGAGGTGCCGGCCAGGGCCGCGAAGATGACGATCAGCACCAGACCGGCGATCAGCGTGTACTTCGGGCCGATGCGGCTCGACACCGCGTTGGTGACGAGCATCGCGACCGCGGTGACCAGCAGGTAGCTGGTGAAGAGCAATGACACCTGGCTGGGTGACGCGTGCAGCTTCGTCGACAGGGCGGGCAGGATCGGGTCGACCAGGCCGATGCCCATGAAGGACACGACACAGGCGAAGGCCACCGCCCAGACCGCCTTGGGCTGACGGAACGGGCTGGCCGGGGCGGGGTGGTGGGCGCTGGCTGTCACACAACTTTTATATCACGTGCTTATATTTCGGCATTATGCTTCACGGTGTGAGACCCACCATCCTGGTCGGCATCGACGGCACGACGTCCTCGCTGCGGGCCGCCGCCTACGCCGTCGGGCTGGCCCGGCGCCAGCAGTGCCGGCTGGTCGTCGTGTATGTCCGCGCCCTCCCGGCCACCATGCTCTCCCTCGCGGACACCGGCGGCAGCGCCGCCACCAACGTCGTCGACGCCCACGACGCCGTCGAGCTCCAGCTGCGCGACGCGGTCGAGCGGCAGATCGCCGGCCTGGCCGTCGACGCGCGGCTGGTCGTGCGCACCGGCGAGCCGTTCACCGAGCTGGCCGCCGTCGCCGACCAGGTCCGGGCCGACTCGGTGATCGTCGGGCGCTCGGCCAGCGCCTGGCACCGCTTCGCGGGCTCGGTCGCCGTGCGCCTCGTGCGCTGCGGCCGCTGGCCGGTCACCGTCGTGCCGTAGTCCTTTCCGGTCCCGTCCTTCGCGGGACCTTCGCCTCTGGGCCGGTGCGCGTCGCCAACCGCATCCTCAATGGCATGAAGACACTGCTCCGGCGCGGGGGTGCCGTCGCCCTCGCAGCGGCCGCGCTGCTCGCCCTGCCGGCCCCCGCCTCCGCGCACGAGAAGTGGTTCGTGCCCGACGCCGGGCAGTACCCGACCGACTGGTCCTTCGTCCTGCGCCCGGTGACCGCGGCCCTGCTCGTGGCCGTCCTGCTGGCCACGGCGCTCTGGCGCTGGGTCGCGGTCCGCTTCCTGCCCAGCCCCGAGCTCGGGTTCCTGCGCTTCGTGGGCCGGGTGGTGCCCTACGTGCCGCGCCTGCTCGCCATCCACCTCGGCGTGTCGCTGCTGGCCGCGGCCGTCTCCGGGCACTTCCTCACCCACGACCTCGAGGTCGACGAGCTCACCGGCGGCTCCGCCCTGCTGCTGCTCGAAGGCGCGCTCGGCGTGTGGTTCATCACCGGCATCCGCCTGCGCCCGGCCGCGATCCTGCTCGCCCTGACCGGCCCCCTGGCACTGCTGCTGACCGGCCCGGTCGGTCTGCTCTCGGCGATGGACCTGCTCGGCGTGGCCGTGTTCCTGTCGTTCGTGCCGCCGTCCGACGCCGCCTTCGGCCGCGTCGAGCCCGACCCGGCGACCCTGCGCAAGGCCCTGCTCGCCCTGCGCCTCGGCGCCGGCGGCGCGCTGATCAC
Organism: Dactylosporangium sp. NPDC051541; assembly: GCF_044454505.1. NCBI lineage: Bacteria > Bacillati > Actinomycetota > Actinomycetes > Micromonosporales > Micromonosporaceae > Dactylosporangium > Dactylosporangium sp. NPDC051541. Next base: position 203,329 of record NZ_JBITDU010000014.1, on the reverse strand, counting down.
CCTCGCGTTCGCGGAGAAGCTGGCCAACCCGGCCCTGGCCCGCGAGACCCTGCACATGTTCCCGCGCCTCGACGTCTTCGCGCTCGTCGGCATCCACGTGCCCGTCGACACCTACGTCGCCGTCGCCGGGGCCACCGAACTGCTCTTCGGCCTGCTCGTCATCTCCGGCGCCCTGCCACAGGCCGCGGTCCTCGTCGCCGGCATCCCGTTCAACGCCACGCTGCTGCTCTTCGGCGGCACCGAGATGCTCGGCCACCTCCCCGTCTACGGCGTGTTCCTGACGCTGCTCGCCTACGGCTCCAACCCCGCCACCGCCCGCCTGGTGCGCTGGCTGCCACCGCTGCGCGGCCGGGCCCAGGCCGAGGCCCCGACCCCGGTGCCGGTCACCCCGTAACCCGCCGCACGTATGCGGCAATGCTGATATTCCGACGGTTTCACGCATGCACCGGTTTCGCGCTCTGTGTCGTGGCGTGAGCCGGTGCATGACGCTGTACGGACCCGGCGGCGGCCGTCCGCGCTCGAGGTGCTCGCCGTCGCGCTGGTCGCCGCCCGGGAATGGATCGACCGCGAGCATCAACGCCGACGGGGAGGTGGCGCTCTTCGTCGACATCGCCGTGCTGGACCGGTTCGAGTTCCTGGCCGCGCCCATCTCGACCCAGGCCGCCACGTCGAGCGAGCGCCTGACGATGCGCGACCTGGCCACGCGCAGGCGCGTCGCCCTGGCCGTCCTCCACCGCCGAGGGCCTGTCCGACTCCTGGGTGTGGTGGGCCACGGGCGACAACGAGACGATGACCTGGCACCTGCTGGACCTGACCACCGTGCGGTAGCCGCGGCCCAAGTGCCCGTTACACCCGACTCGTGTGCCGTTGATGCGCCCCCGCTGCACCACCGGCCGGACAAGCCTGCCAGAGCCGCGTTAAGAATTTGTTGTACCGCGTTTGCGCAGCTCAGGACGCCTGCGTTGGCCGTGCGCCGGTCAGCCGGGGCACGACGACCTCGTCGATGATGCCGACGACCGCGGCGTCCGGCACCGGCCCGTCCCGCACCATCGCAGCGCCGGCGTGCTCGTCCGCGCCCGCCGGGCGACGCCGTCGATGGTCAGCCGCGCGTAGCCGACCGTGGCCAGCTCCTCGAGGATCGCGTCCAGGATGGCCCGCTCCAGTGCCTCGCCGCGGCGCCCTCGCCGCCGCCGGGGTGCGCGAGCCGGCGCTGCGATCGGCGGCGCGGGCGGCGTTCGTCCACGGCATGAGCGTCACGCTGTGGATCGGCGCCGCCCTCGCCACCGCCGCGGTCCTGACCGCGGTGGTGGCCGCGGTCGCGGTGCCGGTCAGACGCGCAGGCCGGCCTCGCGCAGCAGCTCCTCCCGCCGCTCCTCGGGCAGCCGGTCGACGTACAGCACCCCGTTGAGGTGGTCGGTCTCGTGCTGCAGGCACCGGGCGAAGTAGCCGGTGCCGGTCACGGTGACCGGGTTGCCGTGCCGGTCCTGGCCGGTCACCGTGGCGATCGCGGCCCGGGGCAGGGACGCCCGCGGGCCCGGCACCGAGAGGCAGCCCTCGTCGCCCTCGTCCGGCGGGGCGAGCGCCGAGGCGACCTCGAGGACCGGGTTGACGATGTGCCCGACCTGGCGCACGTCGTTGGCGTCCGGGCAGTCGTACACGAACACCTGCCGGTCCACGCCGATCTGGTTGGCCGCCAGCCCGACCCCGTTGGCCGCGTACATCGAGGCGAACATGTCGTCGATGAGCTCGCCGAGCGCGTCGTCGAAGTCGGTGACATCGGCGCAGCGGCGGTGCAGGACGGGGTCGCCGTAGAAGACGATCGGCCGGGCGGTGCCCGCGGTGGTCGGCATTGATCAACGGTACCGGCTGGTGCCGCCTCAGGTCACTGCCGCAGCCCCGCCAGGGCCTCGGGCCAGGCGACGACCTGGTCCAGCGTGGCGGTGAGGATGTCGAGCCGGCGCGGGCCCGGCCGCAGCGTCGTGAAGTTCTCGAAGTCGGTGTACGGCGACAGCGCGACCTGTGAGCGCACGGTGGCCAGCTGCAGCTCGGCCGCGATGAGCCGGAAGTGCCGCCGCGGGTCGAATACGCCCTGACCGCGCTGGGCCGCACGCTCCTGGCCCCGATCGAGGGGCTCAGCGGGTGGGTCGACGAGCACGGCCGCACCGTCCTGCGGGACCGTGACCTATTTTTCACATCGGAAAGATAGGTTAAGGTCAGGGCATGACCGCGCGCCCGCCTCGCACCCTGGGTATCGTCACCGGCGCCGGGGGCTTTCCCGGCCCCTACGAGCTCGCCCTCGACCCCGACAAGTCCACAGTGGACACGGCCCGGACGGTGGCCGCGCTCGCCGAGGCGGCCCGCATCGACGCGCTGTTCGTGCCCGACCTGCTGACCTTCGGGGCGCAGGGGACGATCGGGGCGCAGGAGCCCATCGTCTACGTCGCCGCGCTGAGTCAGGTGACCAGCACGATCGGGCTCATCGCCACCGTCTCCACGACCTTCCACCATCCGTTCAACCTGGCCCGGCTCTTCGGCACCCTCGACCACGTCAGCAACGGCCGCGCCGCCTGGAACCTCGTCACGTCCTCGATCGGCGAGGAGAACTACGGCCCCGGCGGTCTGCCCAGCCCCGAGGAGCGCTACGCCCGGGCGGCCGAGACCCTCGACATCGTCAACGCGCTCTGGGACAGCTGGCAGCCGGGCGCGCTGCGGCTCGGCGACGACGGCCGCGCCGTCCTCGACCCGGCCAAGGTCCGCGCGATCGACCACGTCGGGAAGTACTTCAGCGTCGCCGGCCCGCTGAACCTCCCGCCGCTGCCCCAGGGCCGCCCGGTACTCATCCAGGCCGGCCAGTCGGCCGCCGGGATCGAGCTCGGCGCCACCTACGCCGAGGTGGTGTTCACCGCCCTGTCCACGCTCGACAGCGCCCGTGAGTTCACGGACCGCATCCGCGGCCGCGCCGCCGAACTGGGCCGCCGCCCCGGACTGCCGCTCATCTTCAGCTCCTTCCACGCCACGTTCGGTGCGACCGAGGCCGAGGCCCAGCGCCTGGTCCGGGAGCGCCACGACGCGCTCGACTTCGACGCCGGCCGCGGCTGGCTCGCCGACATGCTCGGCGGCGGCATCGACCTGTCCGACGCCCCACTGGACCGACCGCTACCGGAGAGCCTCCTTCCCGACGTGGCCGCCATCGGCCGACGGCGCGGCCGGGCCGAGATCTTCAGCGGGTACATCAAACAGGGCTACACCCTGCGCGAACTGATCATCGCCGCGCAGGACACCGGCCACTGGAGCGTCGCCGGCACCCCCGAGCAGCTCGCCGACGCGGTGGAGGAGCGCTTCCGCGCCGGCGTGCTCGACGTGCTGTCGGTCGGCGGGCTGCACGACCCGATCCAGCACGACTACGTCGTCAACGGCCTGCTCCACCACCTTCGCAAGCGCGGCATCGTCAAGGAGGACTACCTGGGCCCGACCCTGCGCGACAACCTGGGCCTACCCCTGTCAGACCGTTAGCACCAGCTTCCCTCGGGTGTGTCCGGTCGCGCTCTGCTCCCGTGTCCTGGCGGCGTCGGTCAGATCGTTGGGACCAGCTTTCCGCGGGTGTGTCCGGTCGCGCTCTGCTCCCGTGTCCTGGCGGCGTCGGTCAGATCGTTGGGACCAGCTTTCCGCGGGTGTGTCCGGAGGTGCTCTGCTCCCGTGTCCTGGCGGCGTCGGTCAGATCGTTAGGACCAGCTTTCCGCGGGTGTGTCCGGTCGCGCTCTGCTCCTGCGCCCTGGCCGCCTCGGCGAGCGGATACACCCGCGCCACCTCGACGTGCATCGTCTCGGCCGCGGCCAGCCGGGCTACCTCGGCCAAGGCGTCGGCACCGGTGGTCCCGCCGCTCGAGAAGGTGATCCCGAGCTCGCGGGCGGCCGGATCGGCGATCGTGACGATCCGCTCCTTCGTGCCGCCCCGCAGCTCGACCGAGTCGGCCAGGGCGCCCTGGCCGGCCGCGTCGAACACGGCGTCGACGCCCTGCGGCGCGATGGCTCGGACCCGCTCGACGAGCCCTTCGCCGTACTCGACTGGCCGCGCGCCGAGCAAGCTGAGGTACTCATGGTTCCTCGGCGCCGCCGTGCCGATGACCGTGACGCCTCTCGCGACCGCCAGCTGCACCGCCAGCCCCCCGACCGCGCCTGTCGCGCCGTGGATCAGCAGCGTCTCACCGTCCTTGACGCCGAGCGCGCCGAGGACCCGCAGCGCGGTCTCACCGGCGACCGGCAGCGCCGCGGCCGTCGCCCAGTCCAGGTCCGCGGGCTTGCGGACCGCGGTGGTGGCCAGGGCGTATTCGGCGTAGGAGCCGGTCTCGGTCAAGGCGATCACCTCGTCGCCCACGGCCAGGTCCGCCCGATCGGGGCCGACCGCGTCGACGACACCTGCCGCCTCCAGGCCCGGTATCTTCGGGAACGCGGTCGGATACACCTGCTCCATCCAGCCGTTGCGGATCTTCCAGTCCAGCTGGTTGACCCCGGCCGCCCGCACCCGCAGCCGGACCTGCCCCGGACCGGGCTGCGGCACCTCGGCCCGCGTGAGTCGCAGCACTTCGGGACCGCCGAATTGTTCGAACACGATTGCTTTCATGGCGCCAAGCCTGCGCTGGATCGGTCTCGCCGTGAATCGGACCGGCCTGGCTAGGACCGGCAGTCCTTGGCTGTCCGACGGCGGGGGCGTCAGGATGGGAGCATGGATCGACAGGGCTTGGCCGAGTTCATCCGCGGGCGCCGCCAGGCTCTGCGGCCGGAGGACGCCGGGCTGCCGGGCGGGCCGCGCCGCCGCACACCGGGCCTGCGCCGCGAGGAGGTGGCGCTGCTGGCCGGGATGTCCGCCGACTACCTGATGCGCCTGGAGCAGGCCCGCAGCCCGCAGCCGTCCACGCAGCTCCTGCGCGCCCTGGCCCGGGCGTTGCGCCTCGACGACGACGAGCGCGACCATCTGTACCTGCTGGCCGGGCACCGACCGCCCGCCGGTCGGCTCGCGGGCCCGCGCGTCCGTCCGGCCCTGCTGACGGTCCTGCACGAACTGACCGGTGTGCCGGCGCAGGTGATCAGCGATCTCGGCGACCTGCTCGCCCAGAACGACCTGGCCGATCTGCTGTTCGGTGACGTGTGCTCGCCGGGCCCGCACGACCACGAGCTGGACCACAACATCGTGTGGCGCTGGTTCCACGACCCGCGGCTGCGCTCGGCGTTCGCCGCGGAGGAGCACGACTATCTGAGCCGGCTGCACGTGGCCGACCTGCGGGCCGCGGTGACCCGGCGCGGCACCGACGCGGCCGCGGCCGCCCTGGTCGAGCGGCTACGTGCGGGCAGCCGGGAGTTCGCGGAGCTGTGGGACCGGCACGAGGTCGCGGTGCGACGGCGGAGCCGGCTGCGCATCCGGCACCCTGAGTTCGGCCCCCTCGAGTTCGAGTCCGAGACGCTGCTGACCCCCTCCGAAGACCAGCGGCTCGTAATCTTCACGACTGTGGGCTGGCCAGTGCCAGACGGCCGGCAGGACCCGGCGGGCGCGTTCGAGGCGGTCGGCCATCAACCCCTGGACGGCGGCCACGGCGATCGTGTCGACCATGCGGGCCGCGGCGATCGTGTCGACCATGCGGGCCGCGGCGACCGCGCGGGCCGCGGCGATCGTGTCGACCGCGCGGGCCGTGGCGATCGTGTCGACCGCGCGGGCCGTGGCGATCGCGGCGACCGCGCTGGCCGTGGCGATCGTGTCGACCGCGCTGGCCGTGGCGACCACGCGGGCCGTGGCGACCAGGCGGGCCGTGGCGACCAGGCGGGCCGTGGCGACCAGGCGGGCCGTGGCGACCAGGCGGGCCGTGGCGACCAGGCGGGCCGCGGCGACCGCGCTGGCCGCGGCGACCACGCTGGCCCCGGCGGCCGCGGCGATCGCGGTGCCGATCCGGTAGTGCTGGTCAGCCGCGAGGTTGGGGGCGGTGCTGATGCCGAGGACGTCGATCGGCGTGAACAGGTCGCCGCGGGTAAGGCGTTCATGCTTCCGGGTGCGGCGATGTCGATCCCATCCGTTACGGCGGGCTCGGCGACCTTCCGGCCCTCTGCGGCATCGGTCCGGGACAGGACGAAGGCGACGTCTGGGTGATCCGCCACGGTCCACGGCGGGGTGCCGGCGCTGATCGTGGGCTCGGCCCGCCACCAGGCGAGCCGATGTCGTCGGCGCGGTCCGGCCGTCTCGGCCCGCACCAAAGACGGGCGCGGCGAGGTGCCCGGCGCTGGCTCCTGGGGCGCGTAGCGGCAGCTGGACCTCGCGGCCGAAGGTGATCCGGTCCGGTCGGCGGCCGTTCGCGGGCCTCTGCCGGGCAGTTGCCGATTCGGGCCGATTGTCGCCGGTGTGGTCGCTGCTGTCGATCCCCCGGAAGCCGTCCGCCGACGTGCGTGGCGGATCGCCCGTCTGAGCGATGGTTGTTCGTTCTCGGGACGGATTTTAGTTTCCGGGATTCGTTTTATGGTTCGTCCATGATGACCGTAACGGTTCAGCATCGTATCGAGGACGAGATCATCTGGATCACGGTCGCCGGTGTGCTGTCGACGGAGCACAAGCACCGGCTGCGGTCGTCCATCGGCAAGTCCCTGGTGGCGTGCCCGCGCGCCGTCGTCGTTGATCTGACCGATTTCGACGACCCGACGGGCTCGGCGGCGCCCCTGTTCCAGGCGTCGCAGGAGCGTTCGTTTCGCGACCACGGTGTGTTCCTCATGTACGTTGTCCCGGCCCGCGGGCAGCTGCGGGCCCGGCTGGCCAACCCGTTCTGGCACCGGGTACTGCGCCTCTACAGCGACCGCGCCGCCGCGTGGGAAGCCGCCCGGCACGGCCCGCCGGCCCCGGACCGGTTCGTGCTCGCGCTCGGGCCTGATGACTGGGCGCCGAGCCAGGCCCGGCTGCTCGTCCACGAGGCGTGTGTGCGCTGGGAGGTGCCGGACGTCGCCACGGCCGCGTGCCGGATCGTGTTCGAGCTCGTACACAACGCCGTCCGGCACGCCGGGACCGACCTGCACCTGACGGTCAGCCGGCGCGGCAGCTACCTGCACATCGGGGTACGCGACCACGACACACGGCCGCCGGTGAAGCTTCCGCCGGGCAAGCAGGTCGACGAGCACGGCGCCGGCCTGCGGATCGTGGACCGCGACGCCACCATGTGGGGCTTTCTGCGCAACGACGGCGGCAAAATCGTGTGGGCGGCCATCTGGCTGGCCCCGGGCAAGCCACCGGCGGATGAAATCGTCCACTGACGGGTGCCTATATGTTCACAAAGCCGGGGCCATGGGTATCAATTGGCCCATGCACGACGAGCTGCAAGCCCTGGGCCGCCACGCGCGCCCGCTGCACGGCATCCTCGGCTGGTGGGCCGTGACCAGCTTCGGCCTGCTCGGCGTGCTCGTGTCGGCGATCGCGGTGAGCTGGCCGGAGTCGGTGCGGGCGGTCGGCGCGGTCGGCCTCGGCGCCTGGCTGCTGAGCACCGCCTGCGGCCGCGCGGGCGGCGGCCAGGTGCTGCGGGCCCGCTACGGCGGACCGATCGCGCTGCAAGCCGGCCCCGCCCTCCTCGCCCTCGCCGGTATCGTGCTGCTCCGCATGCCCGAGGCCGACCCGTCGGTCAGCATCGCCATCGGCGGCCTCGCGTTCGGCATCGCCGCCGCCGGTGACGCCGCGGCCGCCCAGCAGTTCCCGAGCCTGCCCCGCCGATGCCTGCGGGTCCGGGCCGCGGGTGGGGTGGTCGCCGCGATCGCGCTCGCCGCCGCGCCGGTGACCGGGCTCATCATCGCCGCCGCCGTCGCCGGAGCGAGCGAACTGTACCTCGCGGTCCGGCTGCTGCCGGAGGTCGAGCGGCTCACGCAGATGGTCGAGCGCGACGGCGCCGCCTCGGAGCCGCTCCTCCTGCCGCTGCTGGCCCAGCCCGCCGCCGAGGAGGAACTCCAGCCGGAGCCGCGCTTCGAGGCGGGCGCAAGCTAGCACCATCAGGGGCCGAGCACCCCGCCGCCAAAGGAGGAGCTCCAGCCGGAGCCGCGGTTCGAGGTGGGGCGCGAGCCAGCGACTTCAGGGGCCGAGCACCCCGTCGACGAGGGTGTCCAGGCCGGCCCGGATCTGCGGCATGCTCAGGCCGAGGGCCCGGTGCTGGTGGTCGAGCAGGGCCGGCTGCAGCAGCGCGAGGAGGGCGCTCGCGGTGTAGCGGGGGTCGAGGTCGCGGTGGGTCGCGGTCAGCAGGTTCGTCAGGTGCAGGTGGTAGGCGCCGTACGGGCCGTTCGCGTAGCCGTGCGCGGTTTTGACCGACGCGAGCAGGCGCAGGTCCCACTGCTCCTCCTGCAGGTCCAGCAGCGCGTGCAGGAACGCGCGGACCCGGGGGGCCGGTTCGGCGCCGGGGCCGAGGGGCGGGGGGCCGGCCAGGAACGCCTCCTGGAACCGGACCTCGGCCTCCTCCAGCAGCGTGTAGGCCAGGCCGCTCAGGTCACCGAAGCGGCGATAGGCAGTACCCACGCCGACTCTTGCTTCTTTTGCGACCTCGTCCAGAGCCAGGCCGGCCACACCCTTGGCCGCCACGATGCGCAGGGCGGCGTCGACCAGGCGCTGCCGGTTGCGGGCGGCGTCGGCGCGCTCGGCCGGGGGCTGGTCGAGCAGCGGCAACGGCAGAGGCTTGCGGCGGGTCACCTGAGAGCACCCGAGAAGCCCAGAGCACCCGAGAAGCCCTCGGCTTCAGTCGTAGAGAGGTATGGGAGCGTATTTGGCGTTGCGGCATTTGAACTGCGGGAATCCTTGGCGCAGCAGGTGTGACGAGTCGACGGCGCTTCTGAAAACTGGACGACGGTACTCCGGACACCTGACCACGTGAGAGTGGCAGCGATAGACGACATTGTTATTCGACCTGACCCCATCCGTCCCGGCATTGTATGACGCTGTGCTGCATAGTGTCCTGTGTGGAGGAGGTCGTGCGGTACAACTACCGGCTGCGCCCGGGTGCGACGGCGGTTGCCGCACTGACAGCCGAATGGGGCCGGTGTCGTTGGCTGTGGAATGAGGCCGTCCACCAGCAGCGGTCCGGCCGGAAACCGACGTTTGCGAAGCTGTGCAAGCTGCTCACCGAGGCGCGCGCCCGCAATGCGTGGCTGCGCGATGGATCGCAGGTTGCCCAGCAGCAGGTGTTGCGAACCTACGGGCTCGCCCTGACTCATTCCTTCAAGGTCAAAGGCCGTCGACGTCCCGCCGTGAAGAAGCGTGCGAGGACGCTGCCGACGCTCGACTACACGGTGCGCGGATTCACGCTCAGGGATGGACGTCTGCGGGTCGCGGGTGGCATCACCATCCCGGTTGTCTGGTCCAGGGATCTGCCGTCCGCACCGTCGAGCGTTCGCGTCTTCCAGGACTCGCTCGGGCACTGGTATGCGTCGTTCGTGGTTCGCCGTGAGGCTCGGGGCGCACCTGAGGCGGCCGGGTCGATCGGCGTCGACTGGGGCGTCGCGACCACGGCCACCACGACTGACCCGGCCTACGATCTGCCCCATCACGGCTACCGTCGGCGCTGCGCCGCTGAACTGGCGAGAGCGCAGCGCAAGATGGCCCGGCGACGCCCACCGCGAGGCCACGCCAGTTCGAAGGGCTATGTGCGCGCGAAGCGGCAGGCCGCGAAGCTGTACAAGAAGGCGGCCAGGCAGAACCGGCACGCCGTCCGCCAATGGGCGAAACGTGTGGTCGACAACCATGCCGTGATCGCCGTCGAGGACTTCAAGCCAAGGTTTCTGGCGAAGTCGACGATGGCGCGGAAGGCCGCCGATGCTGCAATCGGCGCGGCGAAGCGCGAGCTGATCGAGCGTGGCGTGCGGGCGGGCCGGAGGGTGGTGCTGGTGCCGCCCGCCTACACGACGATGACCTGTTCCGGGTGTTTGACGAGAGCCAAGCAAAGACTCGGGCTGGGGGTCAGGACCTTCGTTTGCTCGACCTGCGGTCATACCGCGGGACGCGACGAGAACGCCGCGAGGGTCATCCTCGCCACGGTAGAGCGCGACCGTGTTGGTGCTGACGGCGTAAGACATGCGGCCACCTCCTCCGGGAGTGGGTCGTATGCAGCCTGAGCCAGAAGTCCCCTGGTTGATCTGCGGGGAAGCGTTAAGTGACGATCGTCGCATGGGTTGTAACTGGAAGTCATTCCACTTACGCTTCAGGATGTAAGCGGAATCGGTTCCACTTCTGGGGGTCTGTCATGGGTGCGAAAGTCGCTGTCATCTACTACTCGGCCACGGGGAACGTGCACGCCCTCGCCGCGGCGGTGGCCGAAGGGGCGGGCGCGGCCGGGGCCGAGGTGCGGCTGCGGCGGGTCCCGGAGCTGGCGCCGGACACGGCGATCGACGCCAACCCGGCTTGGCGGGCGCACGTCGACGCCACGCCGCACGTCGAGGTCGCCACCCTCGACGACCTGGTGTGGGCCGACGCCTACGCGCTCGGCTCGCCGACCCGCTACGGCAACGTCGCCGCCCAGCTCAAGCAGTTCATCGACACCAGCGGCGGGATCTGGGCGGCCGGGCACCTGCAGGACAAGGCGGCGACCGCGTTCACCAGCGCCGGCAACGTGCACGGCGGCAACGAGTCCACGCTGCTCGCGCTGTACAACACCTTCTACCACTGGGGCGCGTTCATCATCCCGCCCGGCTACACCGACCCGTCGATCCACGCCGCCCGCGGCAACCCGTACGGCATCGCCCACCCGGGTGCCGACGGCGCGCCCACCGCGGCGACGCTGACGGCCGCGCGGTACCAGGGCAAGCGTCTCGCCACCGTCGCCGCCCGCCTGCTCGACCGCGCCTTGGTGGCCTAGCGCCCACCGGGTACCATCTACTACGAAGGGGAGTAGTCCTCCGCCGGTCGTCGTCAGTTCGGAGCCCTCGCGGCTCCCGGTGACCGGGCCTCACGGCTGACGTGAGGTGGGCGAGACCTTCGACCCAGCAGGTGAACACAACGTCGCCGCTGACGGGTCGGAGGCTCGTGGGCTCCGGACCCGCCGGTGGCGGGAAGGACCTCCGATGCCTACGCTCGCCGACCGTATCCGCCGCTTCCTGCGCACCCCCCGAGGCCAGCAACTCATCTCGCGGGCGCAGCGGGAGCTGGCCAAGCCGCAGAACCGCCGCCGCCTCATGCAGGTCGTGTCCCGTGTCCGTCGTCGCGGCTGAGCGGCGGCCGGTCACCGGCCTGCACTACGAACGCGACGCCGTGCTGGTCGTCGCCGGCATCCCCGGGGCCGGCAAAACCACACTGCTGCGCCGCCTCTTCCCGAGCGGCGGGGACGTGCTCGTCCTGGACTCCGATCAAACCAGAAGCTTTTGGCGGCGGTACTTCCAGCAGGTGCCCTACCAGTATTGGCGCCCGGTCGTGCACCTGACCCATTACGTGCGACTGATCCGCGCGTTGCGTGGCCCCGGGCCGATCGTGGTGCACGAGTGCGCCACCCGGCCCTGGGCCCGGCGCCTGATCTTCCGGACCGCGCGCCGCCCGGTGCACCTGCTGCTGCTCGACGTCAGCCCGGCCGAGGCGCTCGCGGGGCAGGCGGCGCGCAACCGGCGGGTCCGGTCCAAGGCGTTCGCCACCCACTGCCGCAACTGGCAGCAGGTCGTGCGGCAGCCGCACCCGGAGGCGGCCACGGTCACCGTCATCGATCGGGCCGGTGCCACCCGCCTCGAGGCCATCCGTTTCGGGGTACTTTCGACGGGTACTGGGGGCCTTCCCTGACCTCGCGTAGCGCTCTAAAACGTGCCCTGGTAGAGGGCGCAGCCACGGCAGACTTCGGGTGGTTCGCCGGGGCCGGCGAGGCGGTGGCGAAACTCGCGATACTCCGGCCCGGCCCAGATCTCGGCGAACGGCCGCTCGTCGAGGCGGCCGAGGCTGACCCGGTCGTCGCCCATCACCATGCAGCACGGCTGGACGACACCGGCGCTGGTGATATAGGCCGAGTCCCAAGGCCACGTGCACCGCCCAGTCCGCCCCTCGGTCGCCTCCGTTCTTGGAGTTCGCAGGTGTACTCCCACCCGCTCGGCGACACCTTCGGCGTCCGCGAACGCCTCGTCCGCCGCGGCCCGGTCGGCCCCTGTCCACAGTGCCTGGTCGGCGGCGAACGCCCGGATGTCCGCGTACGCGCCGGCCGGGTCGGTGTCGGCGAACGTGTGCGACAGATTCTGCACCCGCAGCTCCTCGACCCCGACCGCCCCGAGCAGCTCCACGAGCGCGGGCAGCTCACCGATGTTGCGGCGCATCGCCACGAACACGACCCGGATCCACGGCGTGACCCGCCCCGCGGCCGCCCGCGCCGCGACCAGTCCGCGCAGGTTCGCCACGACCCGCTCGAAGGACGCACCTTCCCGGATCGCCTCGTACCCGGCCGGCCCGGCCCCGTCGAGCGACACGTGCAGCCAGTCGAGCCCGGCGTCGACGAGCTCCCGGGACTTCGCCGGGCTGAGCAGCGTGGCGTTGGAGTTGAACCCGACCCGCGCGCCGCGCCGCTTGGCGTGGCGGACCATGGCGAGCAGATCGGGCGCCAGCAGCGGCTCCCCGAGCCCCTGCAGCGTCACCTCCCGCACGTCCGGCAGATCGTCGAGCACCCGCCGGAACATCGCGAGGGACATCGCCCCACTGATCTTGTTGACCGGCGGCCGGTACCGCACGAGGCACATCGCGCACCGCAAATTGCACGCCGACGTCACCTCGATCTGGATCGCGGCGGGCAGGGGTGGCGCCGAGACATCGACCATGGCGCACCGGCTACCCGCCCGTTTCCGCGCCAAACGGTTCCCGAATCCCGATGGGACACGACCGCCGCGCGGGGTACTCAGCAGATGTGGGGGATGGAGATCGTCAACGGGTCGTGGTCGTCACCGGCGCTTCCAGCGGCATCGGCCGGGCGTCCGCGCTGGCCTTCGCGGCTGCCGGGTGCCGCCTGGTGCTGGCCGCGCGGTCGCGGGCCGGCCTGGAACGCGTCGCAATGGCCTGCCGGGCGCGGGGCGCACCGGTCCGCGTCGTCCCAGCGGATCTGGCCGAGCCGGAGAGCCTGGTCGCGGTCGCGGCCACGGCGGTGGCGGAGTTCGGCGGCATCGACGTGTGGGTCGACACGGCGGCGGTGATGGCGTACGGCCGGTTCGAGGACGTGCCCGCCGACGTCTTCGAGCACGTCGTACGCACCGACCTGCTCGGCGCCGCAGCGGTAGCGCGGACCGCGCTGCACCGGTTCCGCGCACAGGGCCACGGAGTCCTGATCTTCGGCGGCTCGCTGCTGGGCACGATCGCGGCGCCGTACATGAGCAGCTACGTGACCAGCAAGTGGGGCCTGCGCGGCCTGGTGCGGGTCCTACGCCAGGAGACCCGCGACGCCCCCGACATCCACGTGTGCCTGGTCGCGCCGGGCGCCGTCGACACCCCGATCTACCGCAACGCGGCCAACTTCGCCGGCCGCATCGGCCGCCCACCACCGCCGATCGCCTCGCCACACACGGTGGCCCGCGCTATCCTCCGCTGCGCCACACACCCGCGCGCCACGGTCACGGTAGGCTGGACGAACCGGTTCATCCGCTTCGGTTTCGTAGCCCTGCCCGGCGTCTACGACGCGCTGGTCGGCCCGCTGATGCGAGCCGGCGGCCTGTCCCGCGAGCCCGTCGCACCCCACCGCGGAAACGTCTTCGAACCACTACCGACACCGCCGGACGGCACCGGCGGCTGGACACACCAGACCGCCGCCGCAGCCGCGATCCTGGCCTCCGCCGCAGCGGCGCTCACAGCGGCAACGGTGACCGCCGCCGTCGCCGCCCGCCGCCGACGGTAGACGGCCTCCTTCACGGCGCAGGCGTCGCGTCGAGCCGCGCCGGGCTGTGCCGCGTCCGTGTGATGGCCGGGCTGCGCCGGGCTGCGCTGCGTCGGGCCGCGTCGGGCCGCGTCGGGCCGCGTCGGGCCGCGTCGGGCCGGGCCGGGTCGCGCCGGGCCGGGTCGCGCCGGGCCGGGTCGCGCCGGGCCGCGTCGCGTCGCGCCGGGCCGGGCTGCGCCGCGTCCGCGCGATGGTGACGTCGGGCCGCGTCGGCGCGGTGGCTGGGCCGTGCTGCGTCGGGCTGCGTCGGGTTTGTGAGGTGGCCGGGTCCGCGTCGAACTGTGCCGGGTCCGTGTTGGGCTGTGCTGGGCTTGACCCGGCTCTATGGGCGGCGGCGTTTCTGCGGGATGCCGACGGCCAGGTTGTCGAGCATCAGGTTGAGGGCGAAGTCGAAGCGCTCGTGGCCGGTGCCTGCGGTGAGTTCGGTGGCGTACCGGCGGACCTGCGGGAACTCGTCCGCGGGCAGGTCGGTCAGGGTACGCACGAGGTCCTCGCGGCTGGCGACCCACTCGTCATCGGTGCTCGCGCGGCGCTGGACGACCATCGAGCGCTCCAGGGCGTAGCCGGCGACGTACAGCGACAGTGCGTCGATGGCCCAGGCGGCGGTCTGCGGGGCGACGCCGCCGGCGAGGAGGATGGCCAGCATGCCCTCGCTCACTCGTAACGTGTCGAGGTTGCCCGGGGCGAGGGCCAGGGCCGCGCGGGAGATGCCGGGATAGCGCAGGTACTGGTCTCGAATCCGGCCGCACACCGTGTGGATCTGCGCCCGCCAGCTCGCCGGGTCGGGCTCCGGCAGGTCCAGCTCAGCGCAGAGCCGCCCGATGATCAGCGCGTCGATGTCAGCTTTGTTGACGACGTGCGCGTACAACGATGCCGGCCCCGTCCCCAGCACCGCCGCGATACTGCGAACCGTCAACGCGTCGTACCCGGTCGTGGCGACAACCTCAAGTGCGGCGTCAACGATCCGCTCAACCGTGATCGGCGGCTTCCGCGTCGAAACCCTCGGCGACATGCATCGCACCCTACCGTGTGACGAACTAAGTTCCGAATCGACGAACAAAGTTCCAACCAGCCTCACCGCCCGGAAGACCTCCGCACGAAGCCCGTCCCCATACCTGGCGGGGGGTGGGTGGGCGTCGGGCGCTGGTGGGGTGATGATGTGTCGAAAGGCTGGTGGCGGGAATAGGCGGCTCCATGGCCGAGATCACTGCGCACCATGGGCTGCTCAAGGACACCGCGCTGCACGTTGACGATCACGGTGGTCCTGGGCGGGCGGTTGTGTTGTTGCATGGGTGGCCGCTG
Source organism: Dactylosporangium sp. NPDC051541 (assembly GCF_044454505.1). Lineage (NCBI taxonomy): Bacteria > Bacillati > Actinomycetota > Actinomycetes > Micromonosporales > Micromonosporaceae > Dactylosporangium > Dactylosporangium sp. NPDC051541. The sequence goes on along the minus strand of NZ_JBITDU010000014.1, from coordinate 188,151 downwards.
TCCGGGGAGTCCTGGAAGGCGCAGGTCCCGGCACTGTCGCAGCGTGGCTATCGGGCCATCACCTACGACCGGCGGGGGTTCGGGCGTAGCGACAAGCCGCTCACCGGGTACGGGTACGACACCCTTGCCGAAGACCTGCGCACCGTCCTTCAGGAGCTCGACGTCCGTGATGCCACGCTTGTCGGGTTCTCCATGGGGGGCGGGGAAGTGGCTCGGTACCTGGCCAACTACGGTGCGGAGCGAGTCCGTAGCGTGGTGTTCGCCGCGGCCGTCACGCCGTACATGATGAAGACCCCCGACAATCCGGACGGGCCGCTCGCGCCGACCAAGGCCGCCTCGATGACCGCGAGCCTTACCGCGAACAAGGACAAGTTCTACGACGAGTTCCTCACCGAGTTCTTCTCCGTCGGCGGGCAGCTGCAAGTGACCGAGCAGCAGCGCCAGGAGGCCCTCGCCCTGGCCGGGCAGGCGGGCAAGATCCCGGCGCTGGAGTGCATGACCGCGTTCGCCAACACGGATTTCCGCGACGACCTCAAGAACATCACAGTGCCCGCATTGGTACTGCACGGAGACGGCGACGAGACCGTGCCGTACGAGGGGTCGGGGCGGCGCACCCACGCGGCCCTGCCCGGCAGCAAGCTCGTCGTTTTACCAGGCGCGCCGCACGGGTGCAACGTCAGTCACCCGGACGCGTTCAACGCCGCCCTCCTCGAATTCCTCGCCAACTGAGCCGGATAGCGGACCGGACGGTACCCTCAACATCCGTGGCGACGGAACCCCAACCTGAACTCCTCGACGCCTTCGCCGCGGACGCCGAGGTCGGCCGCGATTTGGCCGCGGTCGACTGGGCGGCGACTCCGCTGGGTGGCCCCGAGGGCTGGCCGCAGAGCCTGCGCACGGCGGTCAGCATCCTGCTGGCATCCCGGTTCCCGATGTGGATGGCGTGGGGGCCGGACCTGACGTTCTTCTGCAACGCCGCCTACCGGCGCGACACCCTGGGCCGCAAGTACCCGTGGGCCCTGGGCCGCCCGGCCAGCGAGGTGTGGGCCGAGATCTGGGACGACATCGGCCCCCGCATCGACACCGTGCTCACCAGCGCCACCGCGACCTGGGACGAGGGGCTGCTGCTGTTCCTGGAGCGCTCCGGCTACAAGGAGGAGACCTACCACACCTTCTCCTACAGCCCGCTGCGCGACGACGACGGCGCCCTGACCGGCATGCTCTGCGTCGTCAGCGAGGAGACCGACCGGGTCATCGGCGAGCGGCAGATGGCGACGCTGCGCGACCTCGGCTCCGACCCGAGCGTGGTGCGCACCGAGCAGGAGATGCTGGCCTTCACGGCCGAGCAGCTCGCCCGCAACCCGCGGGACCTGCCGTTCACGCTGACCTACCTGTTCGACGCCGACGGTGACGCCCGCCTCGCCGCCGCGACCGGCCTGCCCACCGGGCACCGGGCGGCCCCGGCCTATCTCGTCGCCGGGGACAGCACCGCGGTCTGGCCCCTGGCCGGGGCGGGGCAGGCGCCGGTCCTGGTCGAGCTGGACGGGCCCGCGTTCACCGACCTGCCCGACGGCGGCTGGCCCGACCCGCCGGCCCAGGCGCTGCTGCTGCCGCTGTTGCAGCAGGGCGGCTCGCCCTACGGGATTCTGGTGGCCGGCCTGAACCGGTACCGGCTCTCCGACGCTGGCTACCGCGGGTTCCTGGAGCTGACCGCCGGGCACGTCGCCACCGGCATCGGCAGCGCCCGCAGCTACCAGGCCCAGCAGCGGCGGGCCGAGGAGCTGGCCGAGCTGGACCGGGCCAAGACGGCGTTCTTCTCCAACATCAGCCACGAGTTCCGCACCCCGCTGAGCCTCATCATGGGGCCCGTGCAGGAGCTGCGCGACCGGCTCCCGGCCGGCCGGCGTGACCTGCACGACGAGGTCGAGGTGATCCAGCGCAACGCGCTGCGCCTGGGCAAGCTGGTCAATACGCTGCTGGACTTCTCCCGGATCGAGGCCGGCCGCATGCAGGCCAGCTACGAGCCGGTCGACCTGTCGCTGTTCACCGCCGAGCTGGCCAGCGTCTTCCGGGCCGCGGTGGAGCGCGCGGGGCTCGTGCTCGACGTCGACTGCCCGCCGCTGGACCGGCCCGTCCACCTCGACCGGGGCATGTGGGAGAAGATCGTCCTCAATCTGCTCAGCAACGCCTTGAAGTTCACGTTCGACGGCTCGATCCGGGTCGCGGTCGCGGCGCACGGCCAGGACGCGGTCGTCACGGTGACGGACACCGGCATCGGAGTACCCCCGGAAGAAATGCCCCGTTTGTTTGAACGGTTCCACCGCATCGCCACCGCCCGGGCGCGCTCCAACGAGGGCAGCGGGATCGGGCTGGCGCTGGTGCAGGAGCTGGTCCACCTGCACGGGGGGACGATCACGGCGGCCAGCCGGCCCGGTGCCGGCACGACGTTCACGATCCGGCTGCCGTTCGGCGCCGCCCACCTGCCGGCCGACCAGCTCGCCCCGGCCACCGGCAGCGACTCGGCGACCGAGACGGCCGAGCCTTTTCTGCGGGAAGCGCTGCGCTGGCTGCCCGGCGCCGACGAGGAAGGCCCGGCCCCGGTCGCGCCGATGGGTGCCGCGGACGGACCGCGAACCCGGGTCCTGGTCGCCGACGACAACGCCGACATGCGCGACTACCTGCGCCGGCTGCTCGCCGGGGCCTACGAGGTGACGGCCGTCGCCGACGGTGCGGCCGCGCTCGCCGCCGCCCGCGCCGAGCCGCCGGACCTGATCGTCAGCGACGTCATGATGCCCGGCGTCGACGGGCTCGCGCTCGTCGCGGCGCTGCGGGCCGACCCGCGCACGGCCGGCGTCCCGGTCATGCTGCTGTCGGCCCGGGCCGGGCAGGAGGCCGCCGTCGAGGGGCTGTCGGCCGGCGCCGACGACTACCTCGTCAAGCCGTTCGCGGCCCAGGAGCTGCTGGCCCGGGTCCGGGCCAACGTCGACCTGGCCCGGCTGCGCAACCACCACGCCCGGTGGCGGACCGCGCTCATCGACTCGCTGCAGGAGGGGTTCTTCGTCGCCACCGCCGACGGCACGATCGTCGAGATCAACGCCGCGTTCACCGAGATCCTCGGCTACCCGGCGAGCGAGCTGCCGTATCCGACGCCACACCCGTGGTGGCCCGACCCCACCGACCCGGCCGCCGACGAGCAGGTCGCCGAGCAGGCCCGGCAGGTCCTGGCCGGGCAGCACGGGACGATCGTCCTGCCGCTGCAGCATCGCGACGGCCACCGGCTGTGGGCGGCGGTCACCATCAACCCGGTGCACGACGACGCCGGCGCCCGGATGCTCGTCGGGACCCTGCGCGACATCACCACCGAACGGTCCGCGGCCCAGCGCGAGACCGCCCTCAACGCCATGAACCAGCGCCTCGCCGACGCCCGGACGGTGCCCGAGGTGCTGCGGGCGGCCGCCGCCCAGCTGCGCCGGCAGTGGCACGCGAGCGGCGTCACCGTCCGGGCCGGCGCCCTGTCGATCGCCGACGCCGCGACCGACGCCGAGGCCCCCGCCGTCCCCGACGACCTCCTGGAGCTCGGCCACTCGCGGATCCTCATCGAGATGGGCGCCGCCGGCCGGCCCGTCGGCGCCGGCACCACCCTCGACTCGCCGCTGGGCCCGGTGGCGATCCGGCTGGCCCTCGACCCGGCCCGCGGGTTCGGCACCGAGGACCAGACCCTGCTGCTGCTGGTGTGCGGCAGCATCGCCCAGGCCCTGCACCGGGCCTACGCCTTCGACCGGGAGCGCGAGGTCGCGGTCGCGCTGCAACGCTCGATCCTCGGCCCGGCCACGCTGCCGGCCGGCTTCGCCGTGCGCTACCAGCCGGCCACCCGGCCCCTCGAGGTCGGCGGCGACTGGTACGACGCCGTCGACCTGCCCGACGGGCGGATCGGCATCATGGTCGGCGACTGCGTCGGGCGGGGCCTGGCCGCGGCCACCATCATGGGCCAGCTGCGCTCCGCCGCCCGGGCCCTGCTGCTGCAGGCGACCGGCCCCGCGCAGGTCCTCTCGGCCCTGGACCGGTTCGCGGCGCTGCTGCCGGGCGCGTCGTGCACCACGGCGTTCTGCGCCATCCTCGACCCCGAGGACGGCGGCCTGGTCTACGCCAGCGCCGGGCACCCGCCGGCGATCCTGGCCCTGCCCGACGGCGAGCGGAACCTCCTCAACGGCGGCCGGGGCCTGCCGATCGGGGTGCCGCGGGGCGGGGAGCGGGCCGAGTCGGCCACCGTCGTCCCGGCCCGGGGCGTCCTGCTGGTCTACACCGACGGCCTCGTCGAACGCCGCCGCCGCCCGATCACCGTGGGCATCGACAACGCCGCCGAGGCCGTGCAGTCCCACCAGACGCTGCCGGTCGAGCAGCTGGCCGACCGGATCATGGAGCAGATGGTCGGCGCGGACGGCGCCAGCGACGACGTGGCCGTGCTGCTCTACCGGCACCCGGCCCCGCTGGACCTGTCCTTCGACGCCCGCAGCAGCGAGCTGGCCCCGACCCGGGCCGCGCTGCGGGGCTGGCTGCACCGGGCCGGCGTCGGTGCCCAGCTCACCCAGCAGGTGCTCGTCGCGGCCGGGGAGGCGTGCGCGAACGCCATCGAGCACGGGCACCGCAACGGGGCCGGCTGGGTCCGGCTGCTGGCCCGGGCCATGGGCCAGGACCTGCACCTGACCGTCGTCGACAACGGTGAATGGCGTCCGGCCCGGGACGAGCCGGACCCGAACCGGGGCCACGGCCTCAAGCTCATGCGTGCCCTCATGCAAAACGTCGATCTGCGCACCGGCGCCACCGGGACCACCGTCGAGATGTCCACGAGGATCACATCATGACCACGCCGCTGCAGATCATCAACGGCCGCACCGCGGACGGCGGCGCGCAGCTCAGCGCCGTCGGCGAGATCGACCTGACCAACGCCGAGGAGTTCGCGTCCCGGCTGCGCGACGCCCTGAGCCCCGGCGCGCGGCTGCTGGTCGACCTGACCCGGGTCGACTATCTCGACAGCGCCGCGCTGGCCACGCTGTTCACGCACGCCGAGCGGCTCGACATCCGGATCAGCCCGCTGAACGAGGCGCTGCTCATCTTCAGCGGCCTGGACCAGCTCGCGGCCGTGGAGGTCGTCCGCGGATGACCGCAGCCGACCTCGCCGGTGGTGACCAGCTGCGGCGCCTGCAGCAGATCACCGACACGGCGCTGTCCCGGCTCGGCGTCGAGGACCTCCTCGCCGAACTGCTCGTGCGCGCCCGCGAGCTGCTGCACGCCGACACCGCCACCGTGATGCTGCTCGACCCGACCGGCACCGAGCTGATCGCGACCGCCGCCAGTGGCCTGGAGCGCGAGGTCCAGCAGGGCATCCGGGTCCCCGTCGGCCGCGGCTTCGCCGGCACGGTCGCGGCCCGGGCCCAGCCCCTGGCGATCGAGCGGATCGACCAGACGACGGTCGTCAGCCCGGTCCTCATCGACGAGCACATCGCCGCGATGCTCGGCGTGCCGATGATCACCGGCGGGCAGCTCATCGGGGTGCTGTACGTCGGTGCCCGTACCTACCGCCGCTTCACCGCCGGTGATATCGAGCTGCTGCAGCTGGCCGCCGACCGCATCGCCCCGGCCACCCAGGCCCGGCTGCACAGCCTCGACCGGGCCGCCGCCTACGCCCTGCAGCGCAGCCTGTTGCCGACCCGCCCGCCCGACATCGCCGGCCTCGAGCTGGCCGTGCGCTACGTGCCCGGCGCCGACGTCGGCGTCGGCGGCGACTGGTACGACGTGTTCGACCTGCCGACCGGCAGCATCGGCGTCGCGGTCGGCGACGTCGCCGGCAACGGCCTGCGGGCCGCCGTGGTCATGGGCCGCATCCGGTCGGCGCTGCGGGCGTACGCCCTGGAGACCGACGACCCCGCGGACGTCCTGACCCGCCTCGACCGCAAGATCCACCGGTTTGAGCCGGGAGCCATGGCCACCGCGATCTACGCCGTCATCGACCCCACCCTGGAGACGATCACGATGTCGGCCGCGGGCCATCCGCCGCCCGTGTTCGCCGCTCCCGGTATCCCCGCCGAACTGCTCCCGATCCGGCCCAACCTGCCGCTCGGCACCGATATGGCCCTGCCCCGGCACAACACCGGCCTGGCGCTGCCGCCGGGCGGGACGCTGCTGTTCTACACCGACGGCCTCGTCGAGCGCCGCGCCCACCCGATCAACGAGGGCCTCGACCGCCTCGTGGCCGCGGTCGCCCCGGCCGGCCCGGACGAGGTGTGCACGACGGTGATGGCGACCATGCTGCAGGACGGCGCCGCCGGCGACGACATCGCGCTGCTCGCGGTGCGCCGCACGGCCTAGGCTGCCGTCCGCGGCTATGTTCTGTCAATGCTTGACAGATCGTGGCGCGTCGTCTTTGCTTTCGACATGCGTCGATGGCTGCTCGCGGGTGCTGTGGTCCTGACCGGTCTCGTCGCCGGGCCGAGCGCCGTTACCGAGGCCGCCGCGGCCACGCCGGTGCGGATTTTGCCGCTCGGCGCGTCGATCACGTGGGGCACCGCCTCCACCGACGGCAACGGCTACCGCGAGGAGCTGCGCCGGCACCTCGCCGACGACGCCGGGATCCCGGTCGACTTCGTCGGCTCCCAGCAGTCCGGCAACGGCCCCGACCGGGACAACGAGGGCCACCCCGGCTACCGCATCGACCAGGTCGCGGCCGGCGCCGACGCCTGGATCGCGGCGGCAGGCGTGACACCGCCCGACGTGGTGCTGCTCAACGCCGGCACCAACGACATGATCCAGAACTACGACGTGGCCAACGCGCCCGCGCGGCTCAGCGCCCTGATCGACCAGATCCTGCGGGCCGCACCGGCCGCGACCGTCATGGTGTCGACGCTCGTGCCCAACCGCGACGCGGCCGTCAACGCCCGGGTCACCGCGTTCAACGCCAAGGTGCCGGGCATCGTGCAGGCGAAGGCCGCGGCCGGGCAGCGGGTCCGGCTCGTCGACTTCTACGCCAACCTGGCCCCGGCCGACATCGGCGCCGACGGCATCCACCCGACCGACGACGGCTACTCGAAGCTCGCCAACGCCTGGTATTCGGCGCTGCAGCCGGTGCTGGGCGCCGGCCGCCCGTGGCCGCTGTTCCGGACCGACTTCGGCGCGACGGTACAGCAGCTCACGTGGACCGACACCGTGCAGGGCTCGAGCAACGTCGGCGGCTACTGCTGCGGCCTGACGAAGATGGAGTCCGGCCGCCGCGCCGAACTGGCCCACGGCGGCACCTACGCGCTGCTGTACTCGGGCAACGACCTGAGCGCGTCCGGCTCGTACTCGTACAACCGGCTCTACAACGTCCATCTCGCGATCACCGCCGGCACCACGCTCACCTACTGGATCTACCCGCAGCAGGCGAACGGCACGTACGTGGCCCTCGACCTGTTCCTCACCGACGGCCGCAGCCTGCGCGACTCCGGCGCCGTCGACCAGTACGGCGTCCGGGCCCACCCGCAGTACCAGGGCCAGGGCGGGCGCCTGCTCACCGGCCAGTGGAACCGGGTCACGGTCAACCTGACACCCCTGGCCGGCGGCACGGTCGACCAGATCCGCATCGGCTACGACCAGCCCGCGAACACCGGCCTGTTCCGCGGCTACCTCGACGACATCGACGTCACTCGTCCGGTCGCCTGACGGGAAGACGATTGGCCGACCTCACTGTGGGAACAGGGCTATGGCAGTACCTGAACAGTGAGGAGTTTCGCCATGGCCGACGATAAAGAGCCGCGGGAAGTGGGGCGCACGGCCGCCGACGAGCCCGAGAGCCCGCCGAACAAGCCGACCGCCGAGCAGGGGCCGGACGAGCTCAGCGCGCTGCCGAAGCAGTCGTACTGGCAGGTGCTCAAGCGCACCGTGAAGGAGTTCGGCGACGACAGCATCACGGTGTGGGCGGCCGCGCTGACCTACTACGGCGTGCTGTCCATCTTCCCCGGGATTCTGCTGCTCGTCACCGTCCTGCGGCTGTTCGGCCAGGACACCGTGCAGCGCGTGATCGACAACATCGGCGACGTGGCGCCGGGCTCGGCCGGGGCCATCCTCGGCGACGCGGCCAAGAACCTGCAGGAGGGGCAGCAGTCCACGGCCGGGCTGCTCGCCGTCGTCAGCATCGTCGGCGCGCTGTGGTCGGCGTCGGGCTACATCGGCGCCTTCATGCAGGCCTCGAACGCCATCTACGACGTGCCGGAGGGGCGGCCGGTGTGGAAGACGCTGCCGATCCGGGTCGGCATCACGATCGTCACCGGCGTGCTGCTGACGGCCGCGGCGCTCCTGGTGGTGTTCACCGGGCCGGTGGCCGAGTCGGCCGGGCGCTGGGTCGGCGCCGGGGGCGCGGCCGTGACGGCCTGGAACATCGCGAAGTGGCCGGTGCTCGTGGCCCTCGTCGTGCTGCTGTTCGCGATCCTGTACTGGGCCTCGCCGAACGCCAAGCACGGCGGCTTCCGGTGGGTCAGCCCGGGCAGCATCCTCGCCGTCGTCATCTGGCTGATCGCCAGCGCCGGGTTCGGCTTCTACGTGGCCAACTTCGGCTCCTACAACAAGACGTACGGCAGCCTGGCCGCGATCATCATCTTCCTGATCTGGCTCTGGATCTCCAACATCGCGATCCTGCTGGGCGCCGAGTTCGACGCGGAGCTGCAGCGCAGCCGGGCCATCCAGGCCGGGCACTCCGAGACCGACGAGCCCTACGTCGACCTGCGCGACACCCGCAAGCTCAAGAACCTGAAGAAGCAGCCGCGCTCGGCCTGATTCCCGCCTCCCGGCCGGCCCGCAGCTCGGGCCGGCCGCCGGGGTGCCCGACGGTGGCGGCGCAGGCCGCTCCGCCGGGGTCCTGACAGTGGCGGCGCAGGCCGCTCCGCCGGGGTGCCCGAGATCCTCAGGCGACCACGCGGAACGTGTCGAGCTTCGCGTCGGTCGCGTCCGGCACGACCATGCCGGCGGCGAGGCCGGAGCGCAGGTAGTCGACGATCTCGGCGCTGATCCGCTCACCGGGGACGACCGCCGGGATGCCCGGCGGATACGGGGTCAGCTGCTCCGCGCTGACCCGGCCGACGACCTTCGCCGCCGGGACCTGCTCGGCCGGGCCGAAGAACGCGTCCCGCGGCAGGATCACCGGCTCCGGCTCGAACTGCTGCGGCGACGGCAGCCGGACCGGCTTCGGCCGGTGCAGGCCCGGCGCGGCCGCGACCAGCCGGGTCATCGCGTCGACGAGGCGGTCGGCGCTGGCCTCGTCGTCGGCCATCGACATCGTCGCCTCGACCCGGCGGTGGTCGGACAGGCCCACGTCGATCAGGCAGTGCTCGCGCAGCCAGTCGGCCGCCTGGTAGCCGCTGATGCCGAGCTCGGCGAGGTCCATGAGCACGTGCATCGGGTCGAGGTCGTGGCTGGCCTCCTCGGCCACGAGCTCGTCGTGCAGGACCCGCAGGCCGTCGATGGCGCCGAGGCGCCGGCGGACGTCGGCGGTCAGGGCGAGGGCGTCGGACAGCAGCCGGTGCCCGTGCTCGACCATCTGGCGGCGCCAGCCGTCGATGCCGGCGTAGACGATGACGTTGGGGCTGGTGGTCATCAGCAGGTCGGCGCAGGCCGACAGGTGGGCGGGGTCGACGAGGTCGCCCTGGGTGTGGAAGACCGAGCCCTGCTCGAAGCCGGAGCCCATCTTGTGCACGCTGACCACGCAGACGTCGGCCCCGGCGTCCATCGCCCAGGTCGGCAGGGGCAGGTGCGCGCCCCAGGCCTCGTCGACGATCAGCGGCTTGCCGCGGCGGTGGCAGACCTCGGCCAGGGCCTCCAGGTCGGCGCAGGTGCCGTAGGGCGTCGGGCTGACCACGAGCGCCCCGGCGGCGTCGGGTGCCGGTCCCAGGCCGCCTCGAGGGCCTCCGGCGATGGCGGGTGGGCGAGGTGCAGGTCCTCGTCGTAGCGCACCGGAATCCACCGCGGCTCGATGCTGGCGAAAACCAGCCCGGCCACGATCGACTTGTGCGAGTCGCGGCTGAGTAGCAGCTGGCCCTGGCCGCCGGCGACGGCGAGCATGGCCGCCTTCACCGACAGGGAACTGCCGGCGGTGGCGAAGAACGCCGTCTGCGCCCCGACCGCGTCGGCCATCAGCCGCTCGGCGGTCGACAGGTACTTGTTCGAGGACGACCGGTCGTCCAGCCCGGCCGAGGCCAGCACGTCCGCGCGGTAGGTGTCCGCGCCGAGGGCGGCCCGGGCCCGCGGGTCGGCGCCGCGACCTTGGCGGTGCCCCGGCGGTGTGTATCCGTAGCGACCCAGCCGGTGGTACTCCTCCAGCGCGTCGAGCAGCGGTGCCTGACGCTGATCCATTCGGTACTGTCCCACGGGAGTGCTCTACCACCCTTCGGGCCGATGGAAACGATCCTCATGCCACTTCGTGAACGGCTCATCGACCTGCGCCGGCAGCTGCACCGGGAGCCCGAGATCGGCCTTGACCTGCCGCGCACGCAGGCCCGGGTCCTGGCCGCGCTGGACGGGCTCCCGCTCGAGGTCGCCACCGGCCGGGCGCTGTCGTCCGTGACCGCGGTGCTGCGCGGTGCCCGCCCGGGCCCGGTCGTGCTGCTGCGCGGCGACATGGACGCACTGCCGGTCACCGAGCGCACCGACCTGCCCTACGCGTCCGAGGTCCCCGGCGCCATGCACGCCTGCGGCCACGACCTGCACACCGCGGGCCTGGTCGGGGCCGCGCACCTGCTGGCGGCCCGGCGCGAGGAGCTCGCCGGCGATGTCGTGTTCATGTTCCAGCCGGGGGAGGAGGGCCACAACGGCGCCGGTCTGATGATCGAAGAGGGGGTACTGCACGCGGCCGGACGGCCCGTCGACGCCGCCTACGGCCTGCACGTCCTGGCCACCGACTTTCCCCGCGGCGTCTTCGCGGCCCGGCCCGGCCCGCTGATGTCGGCCTCGGCCGGCCTGTTCGTGCGGGTCGTCGGCTCCGGCGGGCACGGCTCGGCGCCGCACGACGCGGCCGACCCGATCCCGGCCGCGTGCGAGATGGTGACGGCGCTGCAGACGATGGTGGGCCGCCGCTACAGCCCGTTCGAGCCGGTCGTCGTCACCGTCGGCGCGTTCCACGCCGGGACCCTGCGCAACATCATCCCGGACGAGGCGGTCTTCGAGGCCACGGTCCGCACGTTCAGCGCCGCGGCCGGTGAGCGGATCGCGGCCGAGTCGGTGCGGCTGTGCGAGGGTATCGCGGCGGCGCACGGGCTGCGGGCCGAGGTGCGGTTCATCCCGGAGTACCCGGTGACGGTCAACGACCCCCACGAGTCGGCCTTCATCGCCGAGACGGCCCGCGACCTGTTCGGCTCCGAACGATTTCAGGACATGGAGCATCCGGACCCCGGCTCGGAGGACTTCTCCCGCGTGCTGGAGCGGGTGCCGGGCGCCTACTGCTTCCTGGGCGCGGCCGTCGCCGACGAGCACCGGGGGCTGCCCAACAACCACTCGCCGCGGGCCCGGTTCGACGACAGCGTGCTCTTCGACGGCGCCACGCTGCTGGCCGAGCTGGCAGCGCGGCGCCTCGCGTCGCCGGGTTCTTAAACCTCGTCGGGGTCGCCGCCGGCCCGCTCGACGTCGGCCCGCTGGTCGGACTGGCCGACCGGGGTGCCGTCCTCGGCGTCGCGCTCGATGCCGTCGCCCCGGTCCGGGTCGTCGGCCAGGTCGTCGGTGAGCGCAACGGGCACGACGGGCGGCAGCGGCTGCCCCTGTGGTGTCGTCATGATGGACCTCCAGGCGTGGGTATCGACTCTCGTCATACCCGCGCCCGCGGCGGCATACACAGCGCCGCGAGCGGCCGGTCCGCTCAGTCGGCCGCGGCCGCCTCGGCGGTGCGGTACACCGGAAGGATCCACGTCAGGTTGGTGATCTGCAGGACGCTCTTGACCATGGGCTGGACGGCGGCCAGGCGCAGCCAGCCACCGGTGCCGGCCAGGGCCGCACGGGTGCGCACCAGCAGGCTCATGGCGCTCGAGTCGGCCAGCGGGACGTGCCCGAGGTCGAGGATCACCCGGGGATGAACTTTGGGGTCGACGGCGGCCAGCGCGTCGGCCAGCGGCGTCAATGTGTCGAACAGTAGCCGGCCGGTCACGCGGACGATGAGCGGGTCGCCGTCGAGCATCTGCACCGCGACCATGTCCGCCGCGTTGTCGCCGTTGCCCCCGTCGCCGATGAAGGAAGATCGCACGTTGATGAGTTTATCCGGCGCGGTCGGCGAGCGGCCCGCGCGGTTGTGCGAGAGGGTGGGGTGGTGTCGTCCACCGATCAGCGCGAGCCCTGGCCCTGGCGGGCGGCGGTCGCCGACCTGCTCCAGCGGACCCGGCTGGCCCAGCCCGACGAGCTGGCCACCGAGGTGAGCGCGGCCGCCGCGCCGCTCGGACTGGCCGCCACGATCTACCTGGTCGACCAGGAGCAGCGGACCCTCTGGCCGGTGCCGCGGCCGGAGGTGGCGACGCCCGAGCCCCTCCCGGTGGACACCACCGTGGCGGGGCGGGTGTTCATGACGGTGCAGCTGGTGCTCGACGGGCCCGAGGTGTGGCTGCCGCTGCTGGACGGCACCGAGCGGCTCGGCGTGCTGCGGCTGACGACCGGCGGTGGCGCACCCCCGCCCGACCAGGGTTTCCAAGCCGGCTGCGACCTGTTCGCCCAGCTCGTCGGCCACATGGTGGCGACCAAGATTCCCTACGGGGACGCGCTGGTCAGGGTCAAGCGGACCCGGCGCATGTCGGAGGCGTCGGAGCTGGTGTTCCGGCTGCTGCCGCCGCTGACGTTCGTGTCGCGCCGGATGGTCGTCTCGGCCATCCTGGAGCCCTGCTACGAGGTCGGCGGCGACGGTTTCGACTACGCCTCCGCCGAGTCGTCGCTGTTCTTCGCGATCTACGACACCGCCGGGCACGAGCTGCGCGCCGGGCTCGGCACGGCGACGGTGATGTCGGCGATACGGGCCGCCCGGCGGGCCGGTGACGACCTGGTCGCGCTGGCCCGGTCCGCGGACCTGGCGCTGGAGCGCTACCTGCCGGAGCTGCGCTTCACCACGGCGGTGATCGGGGAGCTCGACGTCGCGACCGGGCGGCTGCGTTACGTCAACGCCGGCCACCCGCGCCCGCTGCTGCTGCGCCACGGCAAGGTGGTGCGCAGCCTGGACGGCGGGCGCCGGCTGCCGCTGGGCCTGGACGACGCGCGGGCCGAGGTCGGCGAGGAGATGCTGGAGCGCGGGGATCGGCTGCTGCTGTACACCGACGGCGTCACCGAGACCCGCGAGCACGGCGAGCTGTTCGGGGCCGACCGGCTGGCCGAGCTGTTCGAGCGCACGGCCGGAGAGCTGCCCGCGCCGGAGGCCCTGCGCCGGCTGTGCCACGCGGCCCTGGCCCGCTATGACGGCCCGCCGTCCGACGACGCGACGCTCATGCTGGTCGAGTGGTCCCACGACGCGGTCGAGGCGATGATCCCGACGGCATAGCGCGCCCGGCCCGCGGGGGCGGGCACGCGGACGCGGGAGACACCGACGGGGCAGCCCCGATGTCTCCCGCGAGTTCGTGATCCGCTACGACGTGACGGTCTGCTTGACGTCCGCGGTGGCGTCGCGGGCCGTGCCCTTGGCCGCCTGGGCCGTCGTCTGGGCCGCGTCCCGGGCGGTGTCGCCGACCTCGGCGGCCGCGTGCTTGGCCCGGTCGCCGAGGTCCTGGGCCGCCTCGGTGAGCGGCTCGCGGACCGCGTCGGCCAGCTCGCCGGCGTGGTCGCGGACCTGCCGCCCGGCCCGCTTCTCCAGCTCGCTCGCCGGCAGCAGCGACGCGGTGAGCAGCCCGGCGCCGAAGGCGATGAGGCCCACCGCGATCGGGTTGCCCTGCGCCTGCCGCCGCACGGCGGCCGGGGCCTGCTGGACCTTCTCCGCGACGTCGCCGGCGGTCTCCCGCACGGAGTCGGCCGCGCTCGACGCCTTGTCGCGGACGGTGTCCGCCGCGCCGGACGCCTTGTCCTGCACGGTGCTGCCGGCGTCGGAAGCGGAACCCATCACGCGGTCGCTCATGCCGCGCACCCTCGCCTTCGTGTTGTGCCAGCCCCGCCGCGCGATCCGCTTCGGGCTGGTCCGTTCGGTGAGCCGGTCGACGTCGTGCGCCAACTGCGCCCGGGTCACCTCGATGTCGTCTCGGATGTGGTCGGGTTCTTCAGCCACCGGGCGTCCTCCTTCAGTGTCTCGACGGTCTGCTTGGGCATCGGGGAGATGTCCTTCGCCCGGTTGCGGGCGGTCGCGAACAGCGCGGCGGCGGCGATGCCCCACAGCACGCCGACGATGAGCGCGGCCCAGCCCAGATCCATCACATTGCCGAGGGCGTACGTCAGCGCGAAGCTCAACATGATCGCCGTGAGCAGGCCGGCGACGCCGGCGCCGCCGAACATGCCGGCCGCCTTGCCGGCCTTGCCCGCCTCGGCCCGGATCTCGACCTTGGCCAGCTCCACCTCCTGGCGGAACAGCCGGGACAGGCCCTCGCTGATATCACTGATGATCTCGCCGATCGAGCCGGGCTCCTCGGGCACCGGGCTCCGGTCGTACTGCGGCGCGGTCATGGCCGCGGGCCCGCCGGGCCGGGGTACCCCGTCGTCGTGGTGACGACGGCGGGCTGCGTGTACGGCGTCTCGACGTACGGCGTCTCCGGGTACGGGGTCACGGGCACCGGCGCCACCGGTGCGACCGTCGCCGGCGGCGGGGTCAGCCGCTGCGTGTCACCGGTGGGGCCGGACGGGCGGACCGCCGCCCGGTCGGGCTCGTCGTCGCGGGCGCTGAAGACGCCCTTGCCGAGCCGCCCGACCACGAACCCGGCGGCCGCGGCGGCGAGCAGGAACGTGCCCGGCTTGCGGCGCGCGAAGTCCTGCACACCGGCGAGAACGCCCTCCGGGCCGTTCTCGGCCAGGTAGTCGGCGATCCGGCGGCCGCCCTGCGACACCTGCGTCACGACCTTGCTGGCCGGGGAGTCGCCGCGCTCGCTGACCATCTCGTCGAGCTCGTCGGCGAAGCGCCGGACGCCGTCGGCGAGGCGGTCGTTCTGGTTGCGGGCCTCGGTGCCGACGCGGTCGCGGACGTCGTGGGCCAGGTTGCGGGCCTGTGCCTTCGCCTCGCCGGCGACGTTCGCGGCCTGGTCCTTGGCCGTGCCCGCCGTGTCGCGCACCGCCGAACCGGCGGTGCCGAGCGCCGCGGACGCCTTCTCGCGGGCGCCGCCGCCGTCGGACCGGCTCTCGTATTCGACCTCTGCCATCTTTCCTCCATGGCTTGCGGGGATGGGCCGCCGTGTACCCGGGCCGCGCGGAGGCAACCAAATTCCGGTGAATGTGTCACTGGAGTGGTGCGGGGTAGCCGCCTCATATGCGTAGAACTGCGATCCCGGTGGCCGTCGTGCTCACGGCCGGCCTGGGCGTCGGCGTCCTGGTGGCCCGCCGCCGCCGCGCCTTCGCCCCCGACCGCTGGCACAGCGTCACCGTCAACTGCTCGCCGGAGGAGCTCGACCCGCTGCCCGCGCCGCTGGACGAGCTCGGCTTCCCGGTCGAGGTCCGCATCCAGCCGGCGCCGGGGGACCGGGGCACGGAGCTGGCGGCCCGGGTCGCACCGGGCGCCGACCCGGAGCGGGTGCGGCGGCTGCGAGCGGCGCTGCGGGAGGCCCGGTCCCTGGCCGAGGTCGGCGAGGTGCTGCGCCCCGACGCCCCGGCAACGACGAAGCACACGCTGACCGGTGCGCCGCTGGCCTATGCGACCCGGCACGGACGCGAGGAGGGTCGACTGTGAGGGCGCTGCTGTGGCAGGGCGTGAACAAGGTCGGGGTGGAGGAGGTGCCGGACCCGGAGATCCGCAACAGCGGCGACGTCATCGTCAAGGTGAGCCGGACCGTGACGTGCGGCTCGGACCTGCACCTGCTCGGCGGGTACATCCCGTTCATGCGCCAGGGCGACGTCCTCGGCCACGAGTTCCTCGGCGAGATCGTGGAGGTCGGGCCGGGTGTGCGCAAGCACAGCGTCGGCGACCGCGTGGTCGTGTCGTCGTTCATCGCGTGCGGTCGCTGCTGGCACTGCCGCCGGGAGGAGTACTCCCTCTGCGACAACGGCAACACCAACCCCGCGATCACCGAGGAGCTGTGGGGCGCGGCACCGGGCGGCTGCTTCGGCTACTCCCACGCCATGGGCGGCAACGCCGGCAGCCACGCCGAGTACATCCGGGTGCCGTTCGCCGACGTCGGCGCGTTCGCGGTGCCGGACGGCGTCAGCGACGAACGGGCGCTGTTCGCCTCCGACTCCGCCGCGACCGGCTGGATGGGCGCGGACCTCGGCGGCGTCAAGCCCGGCGACGTCGTCGCGGTCTGGGGCGCGGGCGCGGTCGGGCAGATGGCGGCCCGCGCGGCCATGCTGCTCGGCGCCGAGCGGGTGATCGTCATCGACCGGTACGGGTATCGCCTCGACATGACCCGCGAGCACGTCGGCGCCGAGACGCTCGACTACACCGCGACCGACGTCAGCGCCGAGCTCCTCGAACGCACCGGCGGGCGCGGCCCCGACGTGTGCATCGAGGCGGTCGGCATGGAGGCCCACGCGAGCGGCCCCCAGCACGCCTACGACATGGTGAAGCAGCAGCTGCGCCTGCAGTCCGACCGCCCGGCCGCGGTCCGCTCGGCCATCTACAACTGCCGCAAGGGCGGCAGCGTCTTCGTCCTCGGCGTCTTCGCCGGGCTGATCGACAAGTTTCCGCTGGGCGCCCTGATGAACAAGGGCCTGACGCTGCGCGGGGCGCAGATGCACGGTCAGCGGTACATCCCGATGCTGCTGGACCGCATGGCGAAGGACGAGCTCGTGACCGAGCACCTGGCCACACACACCATGCCGCTGGAGGAGGGCCAGGCCGGCTACGACATGTTCAAAGACAAAGTGGACGGTTGTGTCCGCACCGTCTTCACCCCATAAACCGATGCCGCATTGGTACTGCCAGTCAGTGGGGCCCGGTCCGCCCGGTGAAGTCCGGGCGGGCCATCGCACCGCCGTCCTCGTCGAGTGTCTGCTGAATGCCCGCGTCGTTGCCCGACTCGTCGTCGGTCTGGCCGTCGTCGGCCGAGGTCGCGACCGCGTCGACCAGATCGGCGAGCGGCAGGCGCTCCTCGTCGCGCCAGACGCCCTCGGGCCGCCCCGCGCCGGTGTTCGTGTCGTTGCTCGTCATGCCCCAAGCGCTACCCGAGCGGGCGACCGGCAAACGAACGCGGTGTGTGGGCTCACCCGCGGCGGGTACGACATCGGCTATGCGTACTGACGACTACCCGAACCCGGTGTCCGACCCGGAGGCGGCCGGCCTGCCCGGCACCGCCGACGACGACTCCAGCGCCCGCGACGACGACGAGTCCGGCCGCATCGCCGACGGCCCCGACCCCGGCGCGCTGCCGCTGGACCGCGACGACCGGCCCCTGGCCGTCGACCACTTCGGCACGACGCCGGAGGAGGCCCGCGAGGGCGAGCCGCTCGACCTGAAACTCGAGCGGGAGGTCCCCGACCCGGCGCTGGAGGAGCTCGGCGCGGACCGGCCCGACGCGCGGCCCGTGACCGGCACCGAGGAGACGTTCGACCCCGACGCCCTCGCGACCGAGGTCGACGCGCTCGAGCAGGGCACCGTCATCGACGAGGCGCCGGTCGAGCCGAACCTCGACTCGCCGGTGTCCATGTACGACACCGGGATCGGCGGCGGCGACGGCAAAGTCGGGCGCCTGGTCGAGCCGGACGAGGGCCTCGGACCGGACGAGGAGAAGGACGCGATCGCCTACGACGCCGGCTCGGCCGGTGGCGGCGCGAGCGCTGAGGAGGCGGCGCTGCACGAGGTGCCGGAGCTCTGAGCGAGCGCCGCGACGGCCGCCCCGGCGGTCGTCACGGCGTTGTGCGCGGCGAGCGGGATCTCGGCGACGGCCGCGACCGGGGTGAGCCGCGCGGCCCGCTCCAGCCAGCGGCGCGGCGCGATCGGGTCCCGCTCGCCGCGCACGAGCAGCGTCGGGACAGTACCCACCAAAGGCAGTCGCTCGGCCATGTGATGCTCGACGCTTCGCCGCAGGGTGCCCAGCAGACGGCGGGGGCCGGCATCGCGGATGTCAGCCGCGAGGATCCGAGCCTGCCACGGGTCCTCGCGGGCCAGGTCGCGCAGCCACCGCCAGACCTGACCGGCGGCGGTCGGCGCGGCCGGGTCCACGGTCGGGCCGACGAGGACCAGCGCCGACACGAGATCGGGCCGGGCCACCGCCAGCTCCACCGCGACCTGACAGCCGAACGAGTTGCCGAGCACGCCGGCGGTGGCGATCCCGGCCCGGTCCATCCAGGCCGCGACGACCTCGGCGTGCCGGCGCGGCCCGTAGATCTCGCGGGGCTTGTCCGACAGCCCGAAGCCCGGCAGGTCCGGCACGTGCACGGAGGCCGGGACGAGCGCGGCGGCCGTCGGCATGAGGTAGCGGTGCGACACGGCCAGCCCGTGCAGGAGCACCCAGTCCGGCCCCTCACCGGCCAGGTGCTCCCGCACGTGCAGCCGCAGCCGCCCGACACCGACCAGGCGGCTGACGAACCCCAGGAACGGGCGCGGCGCGGCGACGGCGGCCCGGCGCTGCGTCGCGCTCATCCGGGCCATGTGGAGTCCCATGCGCAGCCGATCAGTTCTTGCCGTCGGCGGCCCGGCGCACCGCGTCCCGGACCCGGTCCACGATCGCGAGGACCGGGCCGCCGGCGATGTTCGCCTTCACGGACTCGGCACCCGGGTGCGGGCGGGTCGGCGCGACCTTCTCGGCCGCGGCGAACGCGGTCGCGAGGCGCTGCAAGCGCTCGGCCGGCACCCGGGCCCGCAGGTGCGGGAACTCGTAGCGCTCCTCGTGCCGGGCGTGCTCCAGGACCGCGGTGCGCAGCAGGAGCAGCCCGGTGTCGAAGCCCTCGGCGTCGACCCCGGCGTCGATCAGCGCCGTCAGCGTCTCCTTGGCCTGGCGCTCCTCGGCCAGGCGGTCGTCGACGACGGCGTCGTTTCGCAGGGTGCGCGACAGCGGATGGATCAGCTCCTCCTCGGCCGTCTCGTGCACGGCCAGCAGGCGCACGAGGTCGTCGAACGCCTGCCGTCTCGTTTCCCCGGTGCTGCCGATGACGAGCAGGAACTGCTCCTCGACCTGCGCGTGCTGGATCAGCAGCAGGTCCACGACGTCGTCGGCGACGACGGACTTCTGATCAGGCACGGCGGTCTCCCGGCTGCGCGCGCAGCGCCTCGACCGGGTGCGGGCCCTCGGTCTCGATCCGGTACTCGTCGCCGAACTTCTCCCGGTGCCGGTCGATGACCTCCTCCGACGGCGGCTTGGCCCCGTCGTGCAGCTGCTGCTGCATCCACTCGAAGCGCTCGTGCGCCTCGCGGACATAGCCCTCGCCGAGCTTCGTGAGGTCCATCTGGGTGGCCAGCAGGCCGCGCAGGAACTCCTTGTTCGGCTCGAACAGCAGCGGCTCCGGCACGCCCGCGGCCCCGACGATCTGCTCGGGCTCCCGGCCGTCGTACTGGCGCAGCAGATCGGCCGCCTGCTGCAGCTGGGCCAGCTCCATCTGCAGGTGGAGCTCCCAGATCGCCTTGATCCGGGGGTCGCTCTCCTGCTCCATGAACGAGTAGTACAGCCAGCACTCGTTGTACTCGTGGGTCAGCAGCCGCTCCCACATCGTCTCGCCCGGGTCGACCAGCGACTCGTAGTGCGTGACGTGCTCCTGCTCGATGAGGCTGATCTCCTGGTACAGCTGGCGGGCGATCGGCTCCATGTGCTGCGGGCCGACGTTCATGTAGTAGATCATCACCTGCTGCTCGGCCGACAGGATCGTCAACGCGTGCAGCTTCGAGCGGGGGTCGACGAGGTCCTTGTCGTAGGGGGCCCGCACCTCGTCGAACGGGTGGCGGTGCTCCAGGACGGTCGGGCGGCCCGGCATCACCTCGGTCAGCCCGTCCACGATCTTCTCCGCCTTGCGCCGCTCGACCATCTCGTAGAGGTTGGCGTACCGGTACAGGTGGTCGAAGTCCTCCAGCACACCGAACTCGTAGGCCTGCCGCAGGTACGGGTCGGGCTCGTGCCGGGCGACCCACGCGGTCAGGTCGACGGCCACCTGTTCGTAGCCCAGTGTCGTCTCCAGGACGCTGGCCAGCCCCGGCAGGAGCCAGTTGATCGTGCGCTGCTGCTGGCTCTCGACGTAGCGGGAGTACGCCAGCAGCTGCTTGACCTGGGGGTCGGGGCACACGCGGGCGAACTGATGGCTGAACATGATGGCCTCGGCCTCGATGCCGTTCATCGTGATGATGCGGCACCGGGTGTACGGGTCGACGGCCTCCGGGTCGACCGGCTCCACGTTCAGTTCACGCCAGCTGCGGATCTGGTCCTGCAGCGGAATTCCCTTGTGATCCAGTGGATTGAACATCTCGCCTCCCTCCCAGCGGCCGCTACCCAGGGCCCCTGCGGCAAAACAAACCATTGACGGCCGGCGTGCGGGGTATCGGCGCGACATGAGCATGTTGACCACGGCGGTCCGGCGGGCCGCCCACGCGCGCGGGGCCCGGCTGCTGCACCCGCGGGGCCGGACGTTCACCGGGGAGCTCGTGACGTTCGGCCGCCGCGGCCGCCGCTGGGGCGCCGCGCTGCTCGACGAGCCGGGCATCCACCCGGCCACGGTGCGGGTGTCGAAGGGCGCACCGACCCCGACCGGCTGGCCCGACGTGCTCGGGCTGGCGATCCGCGTCGAGGCCGGCGGCCGCCCGGTCGACCTGCTGCTGTCCAGCTGCCCGTCGGTGCCGGTCCTGCGCCACCTGCCGATGCCCAGACGCGACTTCGGCGGCCGGTACGGCACACTGCTCGCCTATCGCGCCGGTGGCCGCCGCGTCTTCCTCGCCACGCAGCCCGAGCCGGGCCTGGGCACCACCCTCGACGCCGTCGTGGGCACCGCCGCCGGGCCGGGGGTCCAGCTGCCACTGGTGGCCGCCTCACGCTGGGGCACCTGGCAGTCGTTCGCGGTGCTGCGGTTCGGGTCGGTCCTGGACGGCGGTACCGACGCGGATCTCGCGTTCGACCCGATCGTCAACGCCGCCCCGGACCTGACCCCGGCCGGCTGGGTGCAGCGGCTGCGGCACCGGGTGTACCGGGCTTCGCAGCAGGGCCGGGGCCGCTGAGGCCCGTCACCCCCGCAGGGCCGGTCGGGCGTTGCGGGCCAGGCGGGCGGTCGTGCGGACCGGGGCCGCGACGAGGTTGACGGTGCCCGGCGGGCCGGACAGCGGCTCGAGCTCGGCGATGAGGGCCAGGCGGGTCTGCTCGAACGCGGTGCCGAGCCGTTCGAGTTCGTCCGCGTCCACGGTGTTCCTCAGCGTCGGCAGTACCTCCTGCTCCTCTTCCTCCACGTGGTGGGCCACGGCCGCCACGAACGCCGCGAAGGCCTCGTCGAAGTGCGGCGAGCCGGTCAGGTTCCGGGCCGCCCGCAGGAGGTACTCGGCCTCGTGGTGCTCGTCGAAGGCGTGCTCGACCTCGTCGTCGCCCTCCGGTCCGGCCTGCTCGACCGCCGGATACACCTCCTGCTCCTCGGCCCGGGCGTGGGCCGTGAGCCGGACCGCGACCTCGTTGAGCAGGGCGACGCGGTCGCCGGTGCCCGAGCGGACCCGGTCGAACAGTTCCTCCATCGCGCGGTGATCGCGCTCGATCAGCCGCGCGGCGTCTGGTGTGGTCATGGCGGTATCCGTGCCCGGCCGGCCGCACGGCAAACACCCTCGTCGCGGCCCCGGTTTGTGATGGCGCATCGACGGAGATCACCTGTCCATGACGAATCGCATTCGCCCGCCGGCGCCGGTCCTCGCAGTCGTGATCATCTTCGCCTTGTTCACGGTGTTCTCGCTGATCGCCCTGGCGGTGTCGATCCGCGGCTCCGGGTTCGGTGAGGACGCCGGCATCAGCCTCGGCCTGGCCGTGCTGTGCGGCGTCGTCGGGGCGCGGCTGTGGTTCGGCGCCCAGATCGCCCGCTGGTTCGCGATGGCCATCGGCGTCGGCATGATCCTGATCGCGGTCCTGAACGCCTCGACGCTGCTCAATGTCGTGTTGTTCGGCGGCCTGGGCCTGGCCATCGTCGGGCTGCTGGCCGGGCCGCGCAGTGCCCGCGAGTTCTTCGCCGCCGGGCGGGGGGCCAGCCTCGCCGGGTGACCGGCCCGGTCGTGTGTGCGCCGCCCGCCGGTGGGTACCCCACATCATGCGAGCGAGTGAAACGGCGGGGGAGATGAACGACGACGGACACAGATCACCCGGACACGTGGCCCGGTGGGTTCCCCGCCGGGGCAACGAGGTCGGGGTCGCGGCGGCGGCCCGGGCGTGGGTCCTGGCCGCCCTGCCGCGGCTGCTGCCCCGGCCGCCCGCGCCCCGGCTGCGCGACAACGTCGAGTTGCTCGTCTCCGAACTGACCGCCAACGCCCTCCTGCACGCCGGCGGGGTCGAGCACATCGACCTGGCCTGCACCGGCAGCGTCCTGCGGATCGCGGTGCACGACCAGAGCCACGCCACCGCCCTCGCCCGGCACACGCCCGACACCGACGTCGACCACGGCCGCGGGCTGCTGCTGGTCGAGGCGCTCGCCGCCCGCTGGGGCGTGCACGAGCACCCCGGCGACGGCAAGGACGTGTGGCTCGAGCTGCCCCTGGATCGATGAATCGGCCTCCGGAACGTTTGTGTGCCCAATGGCGAGGGAACGGGTCCTGCGACTGAGGAGGTGACGGCCGTGACCGATGTTGGTGGAACACACGGGGCCGCGTCGACGGCCGAGCTGGTGAAGCGGGCCGCGGAGCAGATCTCGACCCTGGTGCGCGACGAGCTGCAGCTGGCGAAGGTGGAGCTGGTCGAGAAGGGCAAGCGGGCCGGCGTCGGCGGCGGGCTGTTCGGCGCGGCGGCGGTGCTGGCCTGGTTCGGGGTCGGCCTGCTGCTGACCCTGCTGGTCGTGCTGCTGGACCTCGTCTGGCCGCTCTGGCTCGCGGTGCTGGTCGTGCTCGTCGTGGTGTTCGCCGCGGCCGGGGTGGCCGCGCTGCTGGGCCGCAAGCAGCTGCAGCAGGCCGTGCCGCCGGTACCGCAGCAGGCCGTTTCGAATGTGCAGCAGGACGTCAACACGGTCAAGGCCGCCGTCCGGGAAGGGCGCAGCGCATGAGCACCGCGCCGAACCCTGACGAGCTGCGGTCCGACATCGCCGCGACCCGCGCCGAGCTCGGCGACACCGTCGAGCAGCTGGCCGCGAAGACCGACGTGAAGGCTCGGGCTGCTTCGGCGGCGGCGGAGGCGGTCGACAGCGCCAAGCAGAAGGCCCGTGACGCCGCCGCTGTTGTGGCCGACAAGGCGAGCGGCGCCGCGGCCGTGGTGGCGGACAAGGCCAGCGGCGCGGCGGGCGTGGTGGCCGACAAGGCGGGCAGTGCGGCTTCGTCCCTGCGTGCGACCGTCCGGGACACCGATTTCGCCGCTGAGGCTCGCCGGCCGCTGCCCTGGGCCGTGATCGCGGGGGCGGTCGCGGGCATCGTGGTCATCGTCTACGCCGTCCGCCGCCGGCGGGGCTGAACCGTGTACGCCGCCTGCGGCGGGCTTGCGTGAACCGTGTACGCCGCCTGCCGCGGGCGTGCGTGAACCGTGTACGCCGTCCGCCGCGGGCGGGCCTGATCCGCCACCGGCGGAATATGAGAAGGAGATGTGCATGCGTCTGCTGACTGTGGCCGCGGGAGTGGCCGTCGGCTACGTGCTCGGCGCGAGGGCCGGGCGGGAGAAGTACGACCAGATCGTCGCCAGCACCGGCCGGCTGCGCGCCAACCCGACCCCCGGGCAGGCGGTGCAGACGGTGCAGGAGCTGTTCGCGTCGCCTTCACCGACCCCGGCCGTCACGACGACGCCTTCACCGACCCCGGCCGTTGCTACGACGACCGGCCCGGGTCTGGGCTCGGCCGGGTTCGATACGTCTTCGGATGCGGCGGTGACCGGGGCCGACTCGCCTTTGGGCACCGCGTCCGAGTCGTCTTTGGGCACCGCGTCCGAGTCGTCTTTGGACGGTGCGGTGGCACCGAAGCCGCGCAAGCGCACGACGGCGAAGGCGACGACGAAGCCGATCACGCCCGAGACCGCGACGGACCTCGAAACCCCGGTCTGAACCTGGCGATACCCGCGATGCGCCGACGGCTCCCGCAGCCGCCGGCGCATCGTCGTCTTCGGTGTCACTGGTGGGTCTCGTTGTTACGTGTTACGTGTTACGTGTTACGTGTTGCGGGCCAGGCGGCTGTGCGGGCCGGCGCACAGGCGGGTCCGCGGCCGCCGTCGAACCCTGGCCGAGGCGCGTGCGGCATGGTGGGTGATGTCCGTGAACTCGGCCCGGACGAGGTCGTCATCACCGCTGATCAGCTCCGCGAACACGGCGTCGTAGTCGCGGTCCCACTCGGGGGAGAGCCCGGTGTGCATGTTCGATCACCACCTGCGGGGTGCCGTGCCGCCGCTCGGACCGGCCGGGCGGCGGCACGGTGGCCGTGTCTCAGCTGTTGAGGACCTTCTGATCGGCGCGGTCGGTGGAACCGACGGTAATCTTGCGGGGCTTGGCCTTCTCCCTGATCGGGATGCGCAGGGCCAGCACACCGTTGTGGTACGACGCCTGGATGCGCTCGGTGTCGAGGCTGTCGCCGAGGAACATCTGCCGGGAGAACACGCCGAGGGGTCGCTCGGACAGCGTGATCTGGGCGTGCTCGCCGAGGTCGACGGGCCGCCGCTCGGCCCGGACGGTCAGGGCGTTGCGCTCGACGCTGATGTCGATGGAGTCCTGATCCACCCCCGGCAGGTCGAACACGATCACGAACTCGTCGCCGTTGCGGTATGCGTCCGCGGGCATCGCCGACGGGTGTGACCAGGTGCCGCTGGCGGGCGCCCCGAACAGCTGCTGGGCGAGCCGGTGGACCTCGGTGAAGGGTTCGCTGCGCATCAACATTGCTGCACCTCCTGCACTCGACGGACGAGTCAATGCGCGATACGTTGTTTGTACCACGTCATCGTTCCGACGACAACTCCTTCGTCATCGAAACGATGACTTGTCATTGGGTCCGCCACGAGGAGGCCGCATGGATCTAGCCGCCGCCATCACCACCGTCCTGGCCACGGCCGAGCAGGTCACCGCCGCCGCTGAGCCCGCCGATCCGGAGGCGATCCTGCGAACTCTGGTCGTGCTGCGCGCCGCCCAGGACGAGCTGGCGAGACTGGAACCCGACCTGATCGCCGCCGCCCGCCGAGCCGGTGTGAGCTGGCAGGCCCTGGCCCCGGCCCTGGGCGTGGCCAGCCGCCAGGCCGCCGAACGCCGCTACCTGCGGGCCGCGACCACCGCCACCCCCGGCGACACGAGAGACGGGCGGGTCCGGGCGGAGCGAGACGAACGAGCCGGCACCCGAGCCGTAGCCCGCTGGGCCAACGACCACTCAGCCGACCTACGCCAGATCGCCGGCCAGGTCAGCGGCCTGACCGACCTCGCACCCGCGGCCACCGCCGACCTGCTCCGCCTGCACACCGCCCTGGGCCACACCGACGCCGCCGCGCTACCGTCCCTGCTCGCGGAGGTCCGCCCGCACCTGCACCAACACCCGAGCCTGGCCGGCCAGATCGACGAGGTAACCGCCGGAACCGACGAAATCCGCCGCCAGACCGGCCTCGACCGCGCCGCCCGCCGAGATGCCACCGGACGCTGAGTGCCATCGCCATCGCCATCGCCATCGCCGTTGACGTTGACGTTGACGTTGACGTTGGCCCGCGAAATCAACGTGGTTGACGGAAATCAACGTGGTGCGAGTCAACGGTGCACGCGGCTGGCAGTGCGCCCGAAGACGATGACACCGCTGGGCGCGATGGCGATCAGCGGTGTATGCGGCTCGCGGTGCTCTCGCGGACGACCAGCTGGTGCGGGATGACCACGGAGCGGGCCGGGGCGGGGACTGCGGTGCCGTCGGAGGCGGTGAGTCTGGCGGCCAGGCAGTGCAGGGCGGCTTCGGCTATCGCGGTTTTGTCGGGGGCGATCGTCGTCAGTGAGGGAGTGGCGAAGCGGCCGTCCTCGATGTCGTCGAAGCCGGCTACGGCTACGTCCTCCGGGACTCGGGCGCCCAGTTGGTACAGCGCTCGCATCGCGCCCAGGGCCAGTTGGTCGGTGAAGCAGAACAGGGCGTCGAAGCGGCGGGTCTCCTCGACCAGGCGGCGGAGGGCGGCGGCGCCGTCCGGGCGGTGCAGGTGCGCGACCTCAAGTTCCAAAGCCGGGTCCGGGCGGATGCCGGCTTCGGCCAGGGCGGTGCGGTAGCCGCGGTGGCGCTGCTCGGCGGTGCCGTTGGCCAGGTGGGGCTGCAGGCCGATGGCGGCGATCCGGCGGCGGCCCGTGGCCAGGAGGTGGTGGGTCGCGGCGGCCGCGGCGGTGACGTTGTCGATCGCCACGTGGTCGAAGAGGCCGTCCGCGTCCTGCTCGCCCAGCAGGACCACCGGCGGGCCCGTCGTCGGGCGGGACCGCACGTCGGCCGGAGTCAGTGACCACGGGCTCAGCAGCAGGCCGTCGACGGACTGGCCGCCGGGGGCGCGGCCGCCGTCCAGCAGCCGGCGCTCCCGCTCCGGGTCGCCGCCGGACTGCTCGACCAGCACCGTCCACGAGTGGCGTTCGGCGGCCTCGGTGACCAGAGCGGCGAGCTCGCTGAAGTACGGCGACGCGAGCTCCGGCACCACCAGCCCGATCAGGCCCGAGCGGCCGCCGCGGAGGGTGCGGGCGGCGGCGTTCGGCCGGTACTGCAGCTCGTCGATCGACCGCTGGACACGCTCCCGGGTCGCGGGCGCGACGAGCGGGAAGTCGTTGACGACGTTCGACACGGTCCGGATCGACACGCCGGCATGGTGTGCGACGTCCTTGAGGCTGGCACCCACGACGCCGATCGTACGGGATCACTTGCCACGTTGCATGCCACGTTGCAATTCGTTCCGCCGCCTCACTTGCAACGTGGCATGCAACGTTGCAAGCTGAGGACATGACTACTTCCACCAGCGCTTCCTCCACCCCCGCCCCGATCGTGGACGAGTCGGCAACCGAAAACACGGCCGCCACCTTTGACGCGGCAACCCTCAACCCGCCGAACGCCGAGACCGCCGGTGCCCCGAGTGGGTCGAGCGCTGCGACTGCCGATGGGTCGAGCGCCAAGGCCGCCGCTGCGCCGAGTGGATCGAGCGGGGCGGCTGTCGGTGGGCCGAGTGCCAGTGACGTGCAGCGGGCCTACGACGACATTTATCGCGACGGGATCACCGCGTGCCGGGGCGCGTTCGGCACCGAATGGGCCAACCGGATGCGCGAAGACATGGAAGTCGCGCTGGAAGAGGCGCTCGCCCGGCCGGACGGGGCGGTCGGGCGGGGGCCGAATCGGTACTACGTCGAGATCCACCCCGAGCAGCTCCGCGGGTTCGTCGACCTGGCCTCGCAGCCGTGGGTCGTGGCTGTCTGTGAGGCCTTGCTCGGCGCGGAGTACAAGATCGTGGAGCTCGGCTTCGACACGCCCGGGCCAGGGGCTATGGATCAGCCCTGGCACCGTGACTTCCCGATGCCCGAGGTCACGCGGCAAACCGGGCGGCTCAACTCGCTCGCGTTCAACCTCACGGGGGTCGACACCACGGAGGCGATGGGGCCGTTCGAGATCGCGCCCGGCACGCAGTTCGACGACGACCCCGCGTTTCAGCACGGCATGTTTCCGCCGAAGGAGTTCTACCCGCGCTACCAGGAGCGGGCCGTCCGCAAGTATCCGCGCCGGGGTGACATCTCGGCCCGGTCGGCGCTGACCATCCACCGTGGCACCAAGAACGTCTCCGACACGTCACGGCCGGTGCTCGTCCTGGGGGTCGACGCGCCGGGCGCCGGCAATGACGAGCGGCACGACATGGCCGTCACCCGTGAGTACTTCGACGCGCTGCCGGCGGTCGTGCGGGACCATCTTGCCTGCACCGTCGTCGACGAGTTGAGCCCGATCCGGCAGAAGCACACCATCGAAGGCCTGGTCATGGGCGAGGCGTAATCCAGACCAATCGGCGGCCCAGGCAAGCACGGTCGAAGGGTCGAAGCACAGCCAAGGCCCATCGAACCACAGCGAAAGCCCGTCAAATCACGGCTAATGCCCGTCAAATCACGGCTAATGCCCGTCAAATCACGGCTAATGCCCGTCAAATCACGGCTAATGCCCGGCCAGTTACGGCTGGTGCCCGGCCGGCCGTGGCCAAGGCTCGGCAAATCGTGGCAGAAGCCCGGCAAATCACGGCGAGCGCCGCGAATCAAGCGCTCTCGCGGACCGTCAGGCGGTGCGGGACCAGGCACTCCTGCGGCGGCCGCTCCGACGAGCCGGAGATCCGTTCGGCCAGCAGGTCGATGGCGAGCCGGGCCAGCCGCTCGATGTCCGGCTCGACCGTGGTCAGCGTCGGGATCGAGAACCGCCCGTCGTCGATCCCGTCGAAGCCGGCCACGGCCACGTCGACCGGCACCCGCCGGCCGGCGTCGTGCAGGGCCCGCAGTGCGCCCAGGGCCAGGGTGTCGTTGAAGCAGAAGGCGGCGTCGAACTCGACCCCCGCGGCCATGAGGGCCTGCAGTGCGGCCGCCCCGTCGGCGCGGTGCCAGCGGTCGGCCGGGGCCAGCAGTGCGGGGTCGGCCGGTAGCCCGGCGTCGGCCAGGGCGGCCTGGTAGCCGGCCAGACGCAGCCGGGCGCTGACCCCCTCGGCGGTGTGCTGCACCCCGACGGCCGCGATCCGGCGGCGGCCCAGGCCGGCCAGGTACGCGGTCGCCTCGCGAGCGGCGGCGACGTTGTCGACCGCCACGTGATCGGCCGGACCGTGGCCGTCGACCGCGTCGACCCGCTCGCCGAGCAGGACGGTGGGGGTGCTGCCGCCCAGTTCGGCGGTGGACAGGGCCAGGGGGCTGAAGATCAGGCCGTCGACCAGGTGGTCGCGGATGCCGGCCGCGACCTCGCGCTCCCGGGCCGGGTCGCCGTCGGTGTGGTCGATGAGGACGGTCCAGCCGTGTGTCGCGGCGGCGGTGACGACGTGGCGGGTGAGCTCGGCGAAGTAGGGGTTGTCGAGCTCGGGCACGGCCAGGGCGATGATCCCGGTGCGGCCCTGGCGCAGGTTGCGGGCGCTCAGGTTGGGGCGGTAGTCCAGCGCCGCGATCGCCGCCTCCACCCGGGCGCGGGTCTCGGGGCGGATGTGTGGATATCCGTTGACCACGTTGGAGACGGTCTTGACGGAGACGCCGGCCCGTTCGGCCACGTGTTTGAGGCTGTGCCGCACGACCAGCACTGTACCGCGACCAAGCCTCTTTACAACGTTGCCTACAACGTTGTAAAAACTCCACCATGCACACCGCACGCGTCGTCATCGATCCCGCGTTCCGCATCGGCGAGGCCGACCGGCGGCTGTTCGGGTCGTTCGTCGAGCACATGGGCCGCTGCGTCTACGGCGGCGTCTTCGAGCCCGGGCACCCCACCGCCGACCCGCTGGGCCTGCGGGGTGACGTGCTGGAGCTGACCCGGGAGCTCGGTGTGAGCGTCGTGCGGTACCCAGGAGGGAATTTCGTCTCTGGTTATCGGTGGGAGGACGGGACCGGTCCGGTCGGGGATCGGCCCCGGCGCCTGGACCTGGCCTGGAAGACCGTCGAGACCAACGCGTTCGGCCTGGACGAGTTCATGGTGTGGGCGCGCGCGGCCGGGGTCGAGCCGATGCTGGCCGTCAATCTGGGGACCCGGGGCGTGCAGGAGGCCCTGGACCTGCTGGAGTACACCAACCACCCGGGCGGCACCAGCCTGTCCGACCGGCGCCGCAAGCACGGCGCCGAGCAGCCCTACGGTGTGAAGCTGTGGTGCCTCGGCAACGAGCTCGACGGGCCGTGGCAGGTCGGGCACAAGACCGCCGGCGAATACGGCCGGCTGGCCGCGGAGACCGCCCGCGCGATGAAGATGCTCGACCCGGGCATCAGCCTGATCGCGTGCGGCAGCTCCAACCGCGGCATGCCGACGTTCGCGTCGTGGGAGGCGACCGTCCTCGAGCACACCTACGAGCACGTCGACTACATCTCCGCGCACACCTACTACGACCCGTCCGACGGCGACCGGGCCAGCATCCTCGCCTCCGCCGTGGACATGGACGCGTTCATCGACGAGGTCGTGGCCACCGCCGACCACGTGGGCGCGAAGCTGCGCAACCGCAAGCGGCTCAAGATCTCGTTCGACGAGTGGAACGTCTGGTACCAGTCGCGGCTGCGGCAGGACCTGGACCGGCGCGGCTGGGTCGAGGCGCCGGCGCTGATCGAGGACGACTACACCGCCACCGACGCCGTGGTCGTCGGCGACCTGCTCATCACGCTGCTGCGCCACGCCGACCGGGTCGGGGTCGCCTGCCAGGCCCAGCTGGTCAACGTCATCGCGCCGATCCGGACCGAGACCGGCGGGCGGGCGTGGCGGCAGAGCATCTTCCACCCGTTCGCGCTGACCGCCCGGCACGCCCGCGGGACGGTCCTGCGCACCGAGCCCGTCACGCCGTCGCACGACACCAAGCGATACGGCCCGGTCCCAAGTTTGTCCACCGTCGCTGTTTACGACGAGGAAAACGGTGCACTGTCCATCTTTGCCGTCAACCGCGGCGAGACACCCCTGACCGTCGAGTTCGACCTGCGCGCGTTCCCTGAATTCGCGTCGACCGAGCACCACACCTTGGACGGCCCACCCCGCCGTCTCGACCCCGCCGGCCGGATCACCGTCCAGCTGGCCGGCGCTTCCTGGAACCTTGTGAGGAGCACCTAGATGACCGCCATCAGCAGACGCCGCGTACTGGGATACGGACTCGGGCTGGGCGCCGCCGCGCTCGGGCTGGCCGCCTGCGGCGACGACGCGAACGACACCCCGCAGGCCGCCGGCAACGGTGGCAAGGACTACACCGGGCCCAAGGTCCAGCTGAACCTCTGGAACGGCTTCACCGGCGGCGACGGCGACATCTTCAAGAAGCTCGTCGACCAGTTCAACACCGAGCACAACAACATCGCGATCACCGTGGCCACCTACAAGTGGGAGGACTACTACGCCAAGCTCCCCGGCGCGGTGTCCAGCGGCAACGGCCCCGACATCGCCGTCATGCACATCGACATGCTGGCCACCTTCGCCGCTCGCAAGGTCATCCAGCCGGTCGACGACGTCGCCGGCGCGCTCGGGCTGTCCGAGTCGGACTTCGCCCCGACCGTGTGGAAGGGCGGGCTGTATCAGAACAAGCGGTACGGCATCCCGCTCGACATGCACCCGGTCGGGCTGTACTACAACAAGACCCTGTTCCAGCAGGCCGGCCTCGACCCGGCGAAGCCCCCGACGAACAAGGCCGAGATGGAGACCGCCCTGGCCGCGCTCAAGGGGGCCGGCATCCAGGGCTTCTGGGTCAGCCCGTTCCAGTTCACCGGCGGGATGACCGCATACTCGCTGGTCTACCAGTTCGGCGGATCGCTGTACAACGCCGACGCCACGAAGGCCGCGTTCAACTCCACCGAGGCCGTCGACGCCGTCACCTGGCTGACGAAACTCATCGCCGACGGGCACTCGCCGGCCAACGTCGGCCAGGACGCCGACTACCTGGCCCTCAAGAGCGGCAAGAACGCGTTCAACGTCAACGGCATCTGGCAGGTCAACGACCTCAAGAAGAGCCCGGACGTGCAGTGGGGCGTGGCCCCGGTGCCGCAGATCGGCTCCAAGAAGGCGGTCTGGGCCAACTCGCACAACTTCACCATCGTGCAGCAGAAGAAGACCGACGCCAACAAGGTCGCCGGGGCGAAGGTGTTCATCAACTGGCTCAGCCAGCACTCCCTGGACTGGGCGGCCGGCGGGCAGGTCCCGGCCCGCAACGCGGTCCGCGACGACCCGAAGTTCAAGGAGCTCACCGAGATCAGCACGCTCGCCGCCGAGCTGCCCGACGCCGTCTTCCCGCCCGCCGCACCCGGCATCGGCGACGTCACCGCCCTGTTCTACACCGCGTTCAACGAGGCGGTGCTGGGCAAGAAGTCCCCGAAGCAGGCCCTGGACGACGGCGTGGCCAAGGCCGACAAGCTGCTGGAGGACAACCGGAAGAAGTACGGGAGCTGACGGCATGGCCGCCGCCTCCAAGGCAGCGCCCGGGGTGGCGCACGGGCGCGCCACCCCGTACCTCTTCCTGCTGCCGTACCTGCTGGTGTTCGGCGTCTTCGGGCTGCTCCCGATCGGGCTGGGGGTGTGGCTCAGCCTGCACCAGTGGGACTTCTCGCTGCCGAACAAGCCGTTCACCGGCCTGGACAACTACCGGGAGCTCTTCCAGCCCGACTCGCTGGTCTACGGCGACTGGTGGGAGAGCGTGCGCGCCACCGCGATCTTCACGGTCGCGTCGGTGCCGCTGCTGGTCGTGCTCCCGCTCGGCATCGCCGTGCTGCTCAACCGGGAGTTCCCGGGCCGCACGTTCTTCCGGGCCGTGTACTTCGCGCCGTACGTCCTCGGCGTCGCCGTCATCGGCCTGCTGTGGCGCTTCCTGCTCGACGCCAACCTCGGCTTCGTCAACGCGCTCATGGGCACGCTCGGCCTGCCGTCGGACACGCCCTGGCTCACCGCCACCCCGTACGTGTGGATCTCGCTGGTCGGGGTCACGGTCTGGTGGACGTGCGGCTTCAACGCCGTCATCTACCTGGCCGGCCTGCAGGACATCCCGGCCGAGCTCTACGAGGCGGCGAAGGTCGACGGCGCCTCGGCCTGGGCCCGGTTCCGGCACGTGACGCTGCCGGGCCTGCGCCCGGTCCTGCTGTTCGTCATCACCACCACGATCCTGGCCTCGGCCAACATGTTCGGCCAGTCGTACCTCATCACGCAGGGCGCCCCCGGGACGGAGACGCGCACGGTGGTGACGTACATCGTCTCCCTGGGCCTCGGGTCCAACGACGCCGGCCGGGCCGCGGCGATGAGCGTGACCCTGACGCTCATGCTGGCGCTGGTCAGCATCGCCAACTTCCGCCTCTTCCGCTACCAGGAGGACTGACCGTGCGCCGCATCGCGCTCTACGCCGTCCTGGTCGTGCTCACCGCGCTGTTCGTGGTCCCGCTGGTCTGGATGGTGCTGACGTCGCTCAAGACCTACCCGGCGGCGCAGCACAGCCCGCCGACGTGGCTGCCCGACCCGGTCTCCGGCTACGGCTACGGCCGCATCTCGGAGCCCGGCTCGCAGAACCCGGTGCTGCGCTGGTTCGCCAACAGCATGCTGGCGGCGACGCTCAACGCGGCGCTGGTCGTGGCGACCGCCTCGTGCGCCGCCTACGCCCTGGCCCGGATGCGGTTCCGCGGCCGCAAGCTGATGTTCGCGCTCATCGTGGCGACCCTGTTCGTGCCGCCGGCGACGCTGATCGTCCCCAGCTTCCTGGTCGCCGACACGTTCGGCTGGCTGGACACGCTCACCGTCGTCGTCGTGCCGAGTGCCGCCAGCGCCTTCGGCGTGTTCTTCCTGCGCCAGTTCTTCCTGTCGCTGCCGCGGGAGATCGAGGAGGCGGCCCTGCTCGACGGGGCGAACCAGTGGCAGGTGTTCACCCGGGTGGTCCTGCCGCTGTCCCGCCCGGCCCTGGCGACGCTGGTCGTGCTGCAGTTCCTGACCAACTGGAACGACTTCCTGTGGCCGATCTTCGTGCTGTTCAGCCCCGGCCGGCTGACCCTGCCCGCGGGCCTGGGCCTGCTGCAGGGCGAGTACGTCAGCGACTACCCGGTCATCATGGCGGGCGCGGTCCTGGCCAGTGTCCCGGCGCTCGCGCTGTTCGTGTTCGCGCAGCGGTACATCATCGAGGGCGTCTCCCGCAGCGGGCTCAAGGGATGAGGCGGGCACTGCTGGCCCTGGTCCTCGTCCTGGCCGCATGCTCGGCCGATCCGGCCACGGCACCGGCCGCGAAGCCGGAGTACACCAACCCGGTGTACTCCGGCGACGCCCCCGACCCGCAGGCCATCCGGGTCGGCGACACCTGGTATCTGGTGCACACCAACACCGAGGGCCGCAACGTGCCGGTGCTGACGTCACCCGACCTGCGGCACTGGACGGCGGCCGGTGACGCGCTGCCGGAGCTGCCGAAGTGGGCCGACCCCGGCAAGACCTGGGCGCCGGAGATCATCGAGCTGGCGCCGGACCGGTTCGTGCTGTACGTGACCGTGGCCGACCGCGCGTCCGGCCGGCAGTGCATCGCGACCGCCGTCGCCGCGCGCCCCGGGGGACCCTACAGCGCGACGGCGCCCGGCCCCCTGGTGTGCCAGGCCGACGAGGGCGGCTCGATCGACGCGAGCCCGTTCAAGGACCAGGATTCGCGGGGGTACCTCCTGTGGAAGAACGACGGCAACGCGATCGGCCGGGACACGTGGCTGTGGTCGCAGCCTCTGAGCCCCGACGGCCTGACGCTGACCGGCGACCCGGTGCGGCTGATCCGCCAGACCGAGCCGTGGGAGGGTCACGTCGTCGAGGCGCCGTTCCTGTGGCGCCACGGCCCGAGCCTGCTGCTGTTCTACGCCGCCAACGCCTACGACACCGCCGACTACGCGGAGGGCTACGCGACGTGTGACACCCCGCTGGGCCCGTGCCGCAAGCCGCCCGGCAACCCACTCCTCGCCACGCACGGCCAGGCGTCCGGACCGGGCCACGCGGCGATGGTCGAAAGCAACGGCAAGACCTGGCTGTTGTACCACGCGTGGGTGCCCGGCTCCGAGGGTTCGACGAGCCCGGGCCGCCGGCTGTGGCTGGACGAGGTCACGTGGAACGGCGACACGCCCCAGGTACACGGCCCGTAGCGCTCAGCGGCGCAGCGGTCAGCGCGAGCGGCTGAGCCGGTCCCAGAAGTGGGCCAGGGTCGCCGCGCCGTTGACGAGCATGGCGACGGAGACGCGCTCGTCGCTGTCGTGCCAGCGGTCCTCGGGCAGGCCGGTGCCGAAGAAGACCAGCGGCGCGTCGAGCGTGCGGGCGAGCAGCTCGGCCGGGCCGCCGCCGGCGTTGCCCATCCGCCCGGCCGGGCGGCCGAAGCCGTCCTCCATGGCCGCGGCGAGGGCGAGGACGGCGGGGTGGTCCTCGGGGGACTCGTACGCGTCGCCCGTCATCTTCTCCGGGATGCTCAGCTCGTAGTCGACGTGGTCGCCGAGGTTGGCCTCGACCCAGCGGCGCAGCTGCTCGGCGACGTCGGTCGCCCGCTGCCCGGCGACGGTCCGGATGCTGAAGCCGGCCGTCGCCGCGGACGGGATGGCGCCGCGGGCCGCGCCGACCGGGTCGCCGGCCAGCAGGCTCAGCACCTCGGCCGCGGGCCGGGCCCACAGCTGCTCGAGGACCGTGAAGCCGGCCTCACCGTTCGCGCTGCGGGTCTCGGAGCGGGCCAGCCAGTCCTCCTCGGTGAAGGGCAGCGCGGCCAGCTCGGCCCGGCGGCGCTCGCTGGGGCCGGTGACGTTGTCGTAGAAGCCGGGCAGTGTCACCCGGCCCTGCTTGTCGTGCAGGTCCCCGATGAGCCGGGCCAGTGCCAGCACCGGGTTGGGGGCCGGGCCGGAGACGGCGCCGCTGTGCACGTCCCGCAGCGGCCCGCGCACCTCGAGGC
This sequence comes from Dactylosporangium sp. NPDC051541, assembly GCF_044454505.1. Taxonomy (NCBI): domain Bacteria; kingdom Bacillati; phylum Actinomycetota; class Actinomycetes; order Micromonosporales; family Micromonosporaceae; genus Dactylosporangium; species Dactylosporangium sp. NPDC051541. The sequence goes on along the minus strand of NZ_JBITDU010000014.1, from coordinate 152,449 downwards.
GGGCCGAGACCAGGCCGCGGATGCTCGTGCAGACGGCCGGGTGGTCGGCCCGCCACATGAGCGTGTCGGAGAAGACGACGAGGTCGGCGCCGAGGCGGTCGCGGTGCTCGGCCAGCAGGTCGGCGAGGTGCCCGGAGCCGGTCTCCTCCTCGCCCTCGACCAGGAACTTCAGGTTGACCGCGGGCGCTTCACGGCCGGTGGCGTGCAGGTGCGCGCGGACGCCCCACAGGTGGGCGATGATCTGGCCCTTGGCGTCGGAGGCGCCGCGGCCGAAGACGTAGCCGTCGCGGACCGCCGGCTCGAACGGCGGGGTCTCCTCCCACTCGTCGTCCTTGGCCGCCCGGACGTCGTGGTGGCTGTAGACGAGGACCGTCGGCGCGCCGGGGGCCGCGCACCACTCGGCGTAGACGGCCGGTGCGCCCTCGACCTTCCAGATGTCCACGACCGGGAAGCCCACCGCGCGCAGCGCCCCGGCCAGCCAGTGCGCGGAGCGCAGCAGGTCCGGCGCGCGCTCCGGCAGCCCGGCGACGGACCGCAGCCGGATCCAGCCGACGAGCTGCTCGATCAGCTCCGCCTCGTGCCGGGCCAGGAACTCGTGCACCGCCGCCTCCTCTTAGGTCGTCGCGAGCCGCAGCAGCTGCGGTGCCAGCCACGGCGCGACGACCTGGCGGACCCCGGCTGGGGTGATGTGCAGGCCGTCGCTGCGGACCCGGATACCACCCACGGTCCAGGTGAAACGGCCCTCCGGGCACAACACCCGGTTGAGGTCCAGCCGCGCCGGGTGGCTCGGGTGGCCGGCGGCGACCGCGGTGAGCAGCCGGTTCCAGGTGTCGACCCGCTCCGGCTGGTCCTCCGGCCAGAGGCCGCCGTCGGGGCGCTCCTCCCGGTGCGTGTACGGCGCGGTCAGCAGGACGATCCGCGCGCCGTGCGCCGCGGTCAGGTCGACGGCCCGGGTGAGCTGGGCGGTGAGGTACCGGTCGAAGTTCGCATCGCCGACGCCGGTCCAGCGGCCGTCGAGCTTGCGGTCCATGAGCTCCCAGCGGTCGAGCAGGATCACCACCACGTCCGGGTCGGCGGCCGTGGTCGAGGTCGACCAGCGCGACTCCCACGTGGTGCAGTACGGGTAGTTGGCGTGCGGCGCACCGGCGTAGCGCACGTCCGGCAGCGGGGCGATGCCGCAGCCCTGGACGCCCTGGTTGTCGAGGTCGAGGCCGGGTGTGGCGGGCCAGTAGGCGCCCAGGGTCCACGAGACCGAGTCGCCGATGACCATGACTCTCGGGGGGCCCGCCCGCCGCCCGGGCCGCGCCGTCGGCGGTGGCGACGGCGCCGGAGTGCTCGCGGCGATCGGCGCACGCACGGACGGTACCGCCGAAACCGCTTTGGGATGTTGGACCGGAGCATCGGGGGCTCCGGCGAGGGCGAAGACGGCCAGGGCGGTGGCCGCGACGGGGACGGGGACGAACCGGCGGCGCACCGTGGGCCGGCGGATGGGTCGCTCGACGGCGTAGAAGCTCACGGTGGCGACGGCGAGGGTGGCGGCCACGCGGACGGTGAAGAGCGGCCCGCCGGTCAGGCCGGTGCGCTCGGCGTCCAGGACGGCGAAGAGCGGCCAGTGCCACAGGTAGCCGCCGTAGGAGATCCGGCCGATGAACCGCAGCGGCGCCAGGCCGAGCAGGCTCCAGCGGCCGCCGCCACTGATCACCGCGGCGGAGCAGAGAGCGACAAGCGTGAATCCACCGTGGTACAGCACGATCGTGTCGCCGTGCACCGTGAGCGCGGCGATCGCCAGGACCAGCGCACCCAGGCCCGCGAGGACCCGGTGCACCGGCGGGATCGTGGCGGCCGCGGCCCCGATGAGCAGCGCACCGGCGCGGGTGTCGGTGCCGTAGTAGACGCGGTCGGGCGCGGCCGGGTCGAAGAGCACCGCCGTCACCACCGCCGCCGCGCCCGCGCCGAGCAGGCACGCGACGCCCAGCGCCCGCCGCGGCACCATGAGCAGCAGCAGCGGCCACAGCAGGTAGAACTGCTCCTCGATGCCGAGCGACCAGGTGTGCTGCAGCGGCGAGGCGGCGGCGGTCTGGGTGAAGTAGTCGCCGCCGCGGAAGATCATCCGCCAGTTGGCCCAGTAGGTCAGCGTCGACACCGCGTCCAGGTGCAGGGCGGCCGGGTCCTGCTCGGGCCACAGCCGCGGGCCGGCGAGGACGACGAACGCGACGACGAGGATGAGGGCGGGCAGGAGCCGGCGGGCCCGGCGGCGCCAGAAGTCACCGAGCCGGATGCGGCCGGTCGCCGCCCGTTCGCGCAGCAGCAGTGTGGTGATCAGGTAGCCGGACAGGAAGAAGAACAGGTCGACGCCGAGGAACCCGCCGGGCAGCGCCGCCGGCAGGCCGTGCGCGAGCAGGACCCCGCCCAGCGCGACGGCCCGCAGCCCGTCGAGCGACGGCCGGTAGTCCAGCGACACAGGCGGCTCGCTGCCCCCGCCGGCCGCCGCGAAACATCAGCCTTCGACGCCCGTGGCGCCGTGGGCCGCGCCGACCGGCTTCGACTCCGGGGAGCCGCGCTGGCGCAGGTAGATCGCCAGGATCGCCATCGACGCGACGGCCAGGAGCTCGGACTGCCAGTTCTGCAGGGTGCGGTTCCAGAAGTCGGCCTCCGTGAGGTAGCCGGCCCAGCTGACCGGGTCCTGCAGGTCGGCCAGCTGCCGCTCGTTGAACGCGGTCACCCCGGCGATCGACTGGGCCAGCCACGACAGCAGGAAGATCGCGCCCATGACCAGGCCGAGCGAGTTGGACAGCAGCCGGCGCCGCCAGCCGCCGGCCCGGGCCCACGCCGGGGAGTGCTCGTTGGCGTGCGGGCCGACCTGCTGGTCCTCGTCGGACTCGGTGCCGGCGTCGCCGAGCGGCTTGGACTCCGGGGAGCCCTTCTGCACCAGCCACACCGTGAGCACGATGTAGAGGAAGAACTGCAGGTACTCCGACTGCCAGTTCTCGGCGACGTCGGCCGCGAACGAGGCCGACGTGACGTACCGCAGCAGCGACACCGGCGGCAGCCCGTCGGTGGCCTGCTCGGCGTTGAACGCGCCGTGCCCGGCGAACGCCTGCCCGACGAGGGCCAGCAGGAACAGCACGCCGAAGACCAGGCCCAGGGAGTGCTCGCGCAGCCGGCGGATCATCGGTGCATCAGCCCCAGCGCGATGATGCCGGCCAGGCCGGCGACGATGACGGTCAGGCACAGCGTGAACAGGGTCCGCACGTCAGCCTCCCTTGACCGAGCACTGATAGGGGCGCTCGCCGTGGGCCCGGCAGCCGGCCGCGACGACCCGCCAGCCGCCGGGGAACCTGGCCAGGAACACGGTGTCGTCGCTCAGCGTCACCTGCGCCCACTGGCCGTCGACCCGCACGTGGTCGACGCTCCCCGGCCCGGGCAGGTCCTCCCCGGTGATCGCGTCCGGGCACGGCTGCCCCGCCGACCGCGCCACCTCGTCGACGGTGTCCGGGGCGAGCATCGCGCACGCGGCGGCGCCGTCGCCGTCCCGGACCGCGCTCAGCAGGTGCTGGGCCGTCGTCGCGGCGGCGTCGGCCCGGGCCCCGGTGTCGCCGCAGGCCGTGAGCAGCAGACAGCTCACCACGAGTTTCACCACCGCCGCGCGGGGCACTGCCCCACCATGGACAACGCTGCCTCGATCACGCCCTGCGAAGACGGACCGCTGCTGCTGCGGGGCGAGTTCACGCTCGTCACCCAGGACGGCGAGGTGATCGACCCCGGCCGGCGCACCGTGGCGCTGTGTCGATGCGGCCGGTCCGCGGTCAAACCATTCTGCGACGGTACCCATAAAGTGGTCGGCTTTCAGGCGCCCAGCGCACCGGCGAGCAGGCGCCCGTTGGCGGTGGATGACTGAGCGCGCAGCGAACTCCCGCCGGCCGCCCAGCGATCGAGCAGGTGGCCGGCGAAGCGCGCGTCCAGGGCCAGTGCGGCCGCGGCCCCGAACAGCACCAGAGACGACTGCTCCGGGCCGGCCTCGGCGCAGTACGTGCCGCACAGGTCGTGCGCGGCGATCTGCTCGTGGACGGCGTCGGCCTCGACGTGCTCGTCGTAGAAGCGGGTCGCGTCCGGGCCGAGGCCGAGGCGGCGCAGGCCGTTGCCGTAGCGGCGGTTGGGCAGCGACGACGTCATCTCGTAGATCGCGAGGTGGCCGAGGATCGCGCCGAGCAGGCGGCGGTTGAGGCCGAAGAGGGACATGAGGTTGTTGATGGCCAGGGTGATCGCCGGCGCGCGGTCCAGGTAGGCGCCGTAGGTGGCGTCCAGGCCGAGCTCGCGCATGGTGGTGCGGAACAGTTCGGCGTGCATCCGGTCGACCCGGCCGCCGCCGTACTCGTCGGCCTGGACCTCGACCAGGGCCGCCTTCGCGCGGCCGCCGAGGCGCGGGATGGCCCACGTGTGCGGGTCGGCCTCCCGCTGGTGGTAGATCGAGCGGTGCATGACGAACTCGCGGAACTGCTCGAGGGTGGCCCGGCCCATGAGGTACTTCGACACCGACGGCGCGTCGTCGGCCTCCATGACGGCCGTGAGGGCCCGCGGCACGTCGGCCGCGGCAACCGGGTCCGGCATCGGCACCAGCTCGCGCAGCGCGGCCTCGAACTGCCGCTCCGCCGCCTGGTGCACGGCCAGGCGCGACGGGTGCCACTCCCACTCGTCGTCGACGCCGTCGAAGCCGCGGTAGTGCAGCTCGTAGCCGATGTGCAGGGCCAGTTGCAGGTCCTCGTCGGCGAGCGGGTCGCCGGAGGAGTCGGCGACCGGCAGCAGGGTGCGCGGCGGGCCGGCGAGCGCGTCGACGAGGGTGGCCGACAGTGGCCCGCGCGGCTTCGGAAGCTCCATGGGGTGATCAGTTCCCGGGCACACTTCGGTTAAGCATGAGATTTCGGGGAATTCGCACGCCATGACGACGATCGCGGCACCCGCCGAGGCCGAAACCGCGCTCCTGCGCCTGGGGGAGCGGCTCAAGGCCACCGGATACCGGTTCACCACCGTCACCCCGGCCAGCCACGAGCGGGTGAACGCCCGCCCCGGCAACGCCCGCGCCCGCAGCCTGACCGACGTGCTCGGCTGGAGCCGCCCGTTCGCGCCGGGTGCGCTGCCGGACGACGTGGTGACGCTGCTGGAGCAGGCCGGTCAGCTGCGCCACGACGACGACGGCTGGCACAGCCTGATCCGGGTCTCCTCCTACGACGACGAGCTGTTCGTCCACTCGGCGTTCCCGGCCTGCGCCGCCGACGCGGTGTTCTTCGGCCCCGACACGCACCGCACGATCGACGCCGTCCTCGCCCACCTGGGCACCGTGCGGCCCCCGGCCCGGGTCGCCGAGATCGGCACCGGCAGCGGCGCGGTCGCGATCGCCGTGGCGAAACGGGTGCCCACGGCGGAAGTGATCGCGGTCGACATCAACCCGGCGGCGCTGTACTACGCGCGGATCAATGCGGCTACGGCCGGTACCCCCAATGTCACACCGTACGAGAGCGATCTGCTCGACGCCGTGGACGGAGCCTTCGACCTGATCGTGTCCAACCCGCCGTTCATGATCGACCCCGAGTGCCGGCCGTATCGCGACGGCGGCGGCGAGCACGGCCACGACCTGCCCCTGCGGGTGCTCGGCACGGCCATGGAGCGCCTGGCCCCGGGCGGCTCGCTGGTCCTGCTCAGCGGCACCGGCATCGTCGGCGGCCGTGACCCGCTGCGGGACGCGGTCGCCGAGCGGCTCGGCGGGGCCGGGTGGCGGTGGCGGTACCGCGAGATCGACCCCGACGTCTACAGCGAGAACCTCGAGCACGCCTACGGCCACGCCGACCGCATCGCGCTCGCCGTCCTGACCGCGACCCGCCCGGAGGTGGCCGCGTGATGCCGCTGACCGCGCTGAGCCCGGCCGAGACCGCGCGGACGGTGGCCAAGCTGCGCCTGACCGTCGGGGTCGAGGAGGAGTTCCTGCTGCTCGACCCCGAGACCTGGCTGAACGCGCCGCGGGCGGACGCGGCCCGGGCCGCGCTGGACCCGGCCATGCACGAGCGCAGCGAGATCGAGTTTCGCCGCAGCATGATGGAGATGGTGACCCCGGTCTGCGGCGACCTGGCCGAGCTTCGGCGGCGCCTGCGGGAGAACCGCATCGCGGCCGGCGCGGCGGCGGAGGCGGTCGGCGCCCGGCTGGTCGCCGTGGCGGCCACGCCCGTCGGCGAGCCCGACCTCGAGGTCGTCGACAAACCCCGGTTCCACGCGATCGCCCGCCACTACGGCCCGATCGCCTACGACCCGGCGCTGTGCGGCTTCCACGTGCACGTCGGCGTCCCCGACCGCGAGCTCGCCGTCCAGGTGTGCAACGCGATCCGCCCGTGGCTGCCGGTCGTGCAGGCGCTGACGGCCAACTCGCCGTTCCACGCCGGCCGGGATTCCGGCCACGCCAGCTGGCGGACGATCGCGCTGGAGCGGTGGCCGAGCTGCGGCCCCTCGCCCTACCTGCGCTCGCTGGACGACTACGAGCGGGTCGTCGCCGAGCTGGTCGCCAGCGGCGTCATGCTCGACGCGTCGATGGTGCTGTGGTGGGCCCGGCCGTCGCTGCGCTGGCCGACGGTCGAGATCCGCGTCGGTGACGTCTGCCCGACCGCCGCCGAGACGGCCGTGATCGCCGGCCTCGCCCGCGCGCTGGTGTCGACCGCGGTGGCGGGCATCGCCGCCGGATTCGAGGTCGTCCAGCCGCCGGAGCACCTGCTGCGCGCCGCCCACTGGAACGCCGCCCACGCCGGCGTCGGGGGCACGCTGCTCGACCTGCGCACCCACGCGGCCCGCCCGGCCTGGGAGCTCGTCGAGGACCTGGTCGCCCTCGTCGGCCCGGCCCTGGACCGCCACGGCGACCGATCCCTGGTCGAAGACGGCCTGTTCAAGCTTCGGGGGTACGGTACGGGCGCGCAGCGGCAGCGCGAAGCCGGAAGCCTGCACCAGGCCATGGCCGCGCTGGCCGACGCCACCGTCACGGAGTGAGCCCGGCCGGCAGCAGGTGGATCACCCGGGGCGGCCGCTCGGCCAGGGCCCGGACCCGGTGGTCCACCTCGGCGTCGGCCCCGGTGAGCCGCCCGGTGTGCTGGCGCAGGTGCTCGTCCCACGTCGGCACCACATACACCTCGGTCAGCTCGTGCCGCTGCTCCCCGGCCCGGAACAGCCCCCACTGCACGGCCCCGGTCCGCATCCGGGTCCGCCGCAGCGCCGCCGCGGCGGCCAGGAACGCGGGCTCGTTGGCGGGCGCGACGACGTAGGTCACCTCGACCACGACCGGCCCCGCGAACCGCTCCGGCTCCACCGTCAGCGCCGGCTCCGGCCACGGCGTCGCCGGGTCGCGGTTGAGGTGCCTGGTGGCGATCAGCGGCCAGAAGCGGATCGTCGCGGCCCCGGCCGCGGTCGCCCCGGCCGCCGTGAGCATCGCCGGGACGAGACCGGCCCGCTCGGCCAGCAGCCCCCACCCGAACGCGCCGAGCGCCTGCCCGCCGAAGAACGCCCCTTGATAGGTCCCCAATCCCCGGGCCCGCACCCAGTGCGGCAGGAACAGCTGCAGCCCGGCGTTGGCGTTGGACAGCACGGCCATCCACGCCAGCCCCGCCGGGACGAGCGCGATCACCGCCACCGCGGGCACGTGCACGAGGGCGACCGCCGCCAACGCGGCCGCGTAGATCAGGCTGCCCACGGCCAGCATCTGGTTGTCCGACAGGGCCGTGCGCAGCCGCGGCAGGACCAGCGCGCCGAGGACCGCGCCGACGCCGAGGGCGGCCAGCAGCAGACCGTAGCCGCCCGCACCCATGTGCAGCCGCTGACTGGCGAAGACCGGCAGCAGCGCCCACAGCGCGACCGCGGGCAGGACGAAGAGCTGGATGCGCAGCAGGAACCGGCGCAGGGCGGGGGAGTGGCGCACATAGCGGCCGCCGGCGCGCAGGGCGGCCAGGAACGGCTCCGGCCGGTGGGCCGGGTCGTCGGCGCGCGGCCGCCGCCACAGGAACAGCACGACCGCGAACGCGAGGAAGGTGGCGGCGTTGAGGCCGAAGACGGCCGCGACCCCGGTGTGCGCGATGAGGACCCCGGCGATCGCGGGCCCGACCGCCCGGGCCAGGTTGACGCTGATCGACCCGAGCGCGGCCGCGGACGGCAGCTGGTCCCGCGGGACCAGTTCCGGGATGACGGCCTGATACGTGGGGTTGGTCATCGCCATCCCGCAGCCGAGCGCGAACGTGAGCGCGAGCAGCAGTGCGGGCGTCATCTGCCCGGCGATGGTCAGGCCGGTGAGCAGTACCCCGATCGCGAGCTGGAACAGCTGCACCCAGATCAGCAGGCGCCGCCGGTCGAGGGAGTCGGCGAGGACCCCGGCGGGCAGCGCGAGGAGGACGACGGGCAGCGTGCCGGCGGTCTGCACGAGCGACACGAGCGCGGCCGCGCCGGGCCGGTCGACGAGCAGCCACTGCGCGCCGACCGTCTGCATCCAGGTCCCGACCTGGCTGCCGAGCACGGCCAGCCACAACACCCGGAACACGCCGATCCGCAGGGGACTCCAGGTTCCGGCCCGGACATCGGTGGGGGTGCCCATTGGCGCCCGCTACCCCTCACGCCCCAGCGGAAACAACTGCCACCGCGGGGGTGTACCGGTCCCGGCCGGCGTCCTTCGATTGATACAGCGCGCGGTCGGCCGCCAGCATCAGATCGTGCGTCGTCGTGTGCAGGTCGGCTCCGCCGACGGAGATGGTCACCGTGACCTCGCCGCCGTCCGGCAGGGGGATCGGGGCGCCGGCGACCCCGGCCCGCAGCCGCTCGGCCACCGCGGCCAGGTCCTCCGGGCCGGCCCCGGGCAGCAGGATCGCGAACTCCTCGCCGCCGTAGCGGGCCACCAGGTCGCCCGGGCGGGACCGGGCCCGCAGCCGTTCGGCCACCTCCGCCAGCACGATGTCGCCGCCGTGGTGCCCGAGCGTGTCGTTGACCTGTTTGAAGTGGTCGACGTCGATGAGCAGGACGCCGACCCGGGCGCCCGGGCGGGCGGTGCGCCGCAGGGCGGTCTGGAACGCGCGGCGGGTCCGCAGGCCGGTCAGCTCGTCGGTGACCGCGGTGTGCCGCTGGGCGCTGACCAGGCCGGCCATCCGAGCGATGACGAGCAGGAACATCACGGTGCAGGTGATGCTGGCCACCGGCACCTGCGGGTCGGCGTGGCGCAGGTACAGGCCCAGCGACGTGAGCGGGGCGACGGTCGCGGCCAGGGCCAGCACGCCGAGCCGGGCCGGGCCGGCGTCGGGTGTCGCGCTCGCGGCCCGCTCGGCCAGCCGCGGCACCGACGGGTGCAGCACGGCGGCGCCGAGGCATACCGCGGCGCCCATCCAGAACGCGTCGAGGAAGTTCCCGGCCTGATACGTGCCGTTGAGGGTCTGCATGAGGTAGGTGCCGTCGGCGTAGCTGACGAGCGCCATGTACACCGCGAACAGGTGCAGCGCGACCGGCCGGCGACCGGCGCCGAGCAGCAGCCGCGCGGTGACGACGGCGACGGCGAGATCGCCGAGCGGGTAGGCCAGCGACACCAGCCGGGTGAGGCCGCCCCCGCTGTTCATGTATGTCGGCGCGATGATGAACACGTACGTCAGGAACCCGGTGCCGGCGGCCACGATCGCGGCGTCGATGAGCGTGGCCCGGTCGTGGCGCGGGGTGCGCCGCCGCACGAGCAGCATCAGCGCCGCCGCCTCGAGGGGATACTGCAGCAGGTAGCCGACGTCGGGCGGCCCCGGATACGGCGGCTCGCCGTGCAGGGCGGCGGAGTAGAAGGCGATGTCGGCCCAGGCGGCCGCGAGGAAGCTGGCCGCGAACAGCAGCATCGGCACCCGGACGGCCCGGTGCCGCGCCGCCGCGACGAGCAGGCAGGCCATGCACCCGAGGCCGGCGCTGGTGTACAGCGCCGTCTGCGCCAGCGCGGCCTCGGGCGCGTAGTGCAGCACGGCGTAGTACACCGCGATGACGACCCCTCCGGCCGCGCCGTACAGCTGCCACGCTCTGCTCACACCATTACGTTCGGTATCGCCGGTGGCCACGCTGGGCTTTGTGCGCGGTGCCGTTCGGTTGCGGGCCTTCCGCGTCTACGGCGCCAGCAGACGGCGGACCGAGTCGCGCAGCAGGACCCGGCGGCGCTCGTGATCGGCCTCCGGCTCGGCCTCGGTCGCCGTGTAGAAGCCGCTCGCCGGTGACCATGCCAAGGCCATCGCGAGGACCAGGTTGAACAGGTCGAACGGGTCGCCCGCGCGGATGTGGCCGGCGGCCTGGACGGCGGTGATGGCCTTGAGCTTCGGCTCGTCGCGCGGCGAGTCGGCCAGGCGGCCCTCGGGGCGGCGCTCCAGCCGGAGCCAGGCGATGAGCCGGACCAGATCGGGGTGGCGCAGGTTCTCGTCATACACGCCGACGGCCCAGCCCGGCAGGTCGGCCGCGTCGAAGGGGACGTTGGCCAGGAGGCGGTCGGTGCGGTCGGCCACGACGGCGTCGAACAGGCCGTCCTTGCTGCCGTAGTAGCCGTACAGCTGCGCCTTGTTGGTCTGTGCGGCGGCGATGATGCGGTCCACCCGGGCGCCCGCGATGCCGCGCTCCGCGAACTCCTCGGCCGCCGCGTCGAGGATGCGGCGGCTGGTCGCGGTGCCGCGCGCGGTCGACGGGAGCCTGGGCATGCCGATCACTGTAGTTGTTTTTCCCGGTGGCCCGGCCTACGCTCGCAAACAGACCGACTAGTCTGTTTGCATTTTCGATCGTCGTGTGAGGAGCAGTCGATGCGCACCACCACCGCCTGGCAGGGCACCGGCCGGTCCACCGCCCTCGAACGGGCCGAGATCGAGCGCCGGGAACTGCGGGCCGACGACATCGCGGTCCGGGTCGACTTCTGCGGCGTCTGCCACAGCGACCTGCACGCGCTGCACGGCCTGACCGGCAAGCAAGCCGCCGGCCTCGTCCCCGGCCACGAGTTCACCGGCACGGTCACGGCCGCCGGCCCCGACGTCACCGGCTTCGCGGTCGGTGACGGGGTGGCGGTCGGGACGATCGTCGACTCCTGCGGCGAGTGCGCGATGTGCGCGGCCGGCCAGGAGAACTTCTGCCGGGCCGGGGCCACGGTCACGTACGGCGGGAAGGATCGCGTCGACGGGTCGGTGACCTTGGGCGGGTACAGCCGCGAATATGTTTTGCGCTCGAAGTTCGCCTATCGTCTGCCGGCCGCGCTCGACCCGGCCGCCGCGGCGCCGCTGATGTGCGCCGGGATCACCATGTGGGAGCCGCTGCGGGCCTACGGCATCGGCCCCGGCCGCCGGGTCGCCGTCGCGGGCCTCGGAGGGCTGGGCCACCTGGGCGTGAAGCTCGCCGCCGCGCTGGGGGCCGAGGTGACGGTCCTGAGCCGGACCCCGCAGAAGGCCGCCGACGCGATCCGCCTCGGCGCCACCGACGTCGTCAACACCACCGACACCGCGGACCTCGCCCGCAACGCGAACCGCTTCGACCTGATTCTGGACACGATCGCCGCCGTCCACGACTTCTCGCCGCTGCTACGCCTGCTCGGCCTGGAGGGCACCCTGAGCGTCCTCGGCGCGCCGCTGCCGACCCAGGTGAACCTCATGGATCTGGTCTTCGGCCGCAAGAACCTGACCTCGTCCGGCACCGGCGGCACGAAGTGGACCGCGGACCTGCTGACGTTCGCGTCCGCCCACGACATCACGGCCGACGTCGAGGTCCTGCCGTCCGCGCGGGTCGGCGAGGCGCTGGACCGCCTTTCGCGGGGCGACGTCCGGTATCGCTTCGTGCTCGACCTGGCCGACCTCGACTAAGCGTTCAGCCGGTTCCCGGGCGCACGAGCCCGTGCTCGTAGGCGTAGACGACCGCCTGGACCCGGTCGCGCAGCCCAAGCTTGGTGAGCGTCCGGGCGACGTGGGTCTTCACCGTCGCCTCGCTGACCACCAGCGTCGCGGCGATCTCCGCGTTGGACCGGCCGCGGGCGAGGTGGTGGAGCACCTCGAGCTCGCGCTCGGTGAGCGTGGCGACCGCCGGCGGGACCGGCCCGGGTTCGGGATGGCGGCCGAACGCCTCGATGACCCGGCGGGTGACGGCGGGGTCGAGGAGGCCGGCGCCGGCCGCGACGACCCGGATCGCCTGCACGAGGGCCTCCGGCGGCGCGCTTTTGAGCAGGAAGCCGCTGGCGCCGGCGCGGAGGGCGTCGTAGACGTGCGAGTCGAGGTCGAACGTGGTCAGCACGACGACCCGGGTGGCGGCCGGGTCCTCGGCGAGCAGGCGGCGGGTCGCGGCGATGCCGTCGAGGCGGGGCATACGGATGTCCATCAGTGTGACGTCGGGGCGCAGCCGGCGCGCGACCGCGACCGCCTGCACGCCGTCGACGGCCTCACCGACGACGGTGATGTCGGCTTCGGCCGCGAGGATCAGCCGGAACCCGGCCCGGACCATCTCCTGGTCGTCGGCGAGGACGACCCGGATGGCGGTTCGGGTCACGACGCACCGGCGGCCGCGGGCGCGCCGGCGGCCCGCGGCACGGGGAGCACGGCGTGCACCGCGTAGCCGCCGCCGGCCCGCGGGCCGATGTCGATGGTGCCGCCGTAGAGGGCCACGCGCTCCCGCATGCCGGCGTGACCGTGACCGGACCGCCGCGATCCGGTCCCGCCGTCGCCGTCGTCGACGATCCACAGGCCGACCGCGGCCGGCCCGTAGTCGGTCGTGCAGCCGATCCGATGCGCGCCGGCGTGCCGCAGGACGTTGGTGACCGCCTCCTGCACGATCCGGTATGCGGCCAGTTCAAGGCCGGCGGGCAGCGGCCGGGCCTGGCCGGTCACGGTGAGCGCCGCGCTGATACCGGCCGCCCGGGCGGCGTCGAGCAGCTCGGCGGCCCGGTCCAGCCCCGGTGCCGGGGCCGCCCCGGCGGGCTCCGGGGCGCGGAGCACGCCGAGCAGGCGCCGCGCCTCGGCCAGGGCCTCGCGGCCGGTCCGCTCGACCGCCTCGAGCGCCGCGCGTTCGCCGGCCTGCTCCGGGCGCAGCAGGCGGCGCACGCCGCCGACGTGCATGGTCATGACGCTGATGTTGTGGCCGATGACGTCGTGCAGCTCCCGGGCGATGCGCAGGCGTTCGTCCATGACGGCCGTCGCCGCCCGCCAGTCCGCCTGCTGCTCGGCGAGGAGCGCGCGCTGCTCGGACAGGGCCGCCCGCAGCGTCCGGCTGGCGATCGTGCGGCCCGCCAGCCACGCGCCGGTGCCGAGCAGCCAGGCGTACACGACATCTTCGATCTTCGGCCCGGTGGCCAGCACGACCGCGGTGCCGAGCAGCGCCAGGGTCAGGGCCAGCGCGACGACCGGCCGGCCGGCGTGGAAGCCGGCCGAGACGATGACGGCGAACGCGGCGACGAACCAGACCGTGCCGGTGTTGTCGTCGGCGCCGATGGCGGCCGGCGCCACGACCAGCGCGGTCAGCACCACCGCCAGCGCGCCGAGCGGGGCGATCCGGTGCCAGGCCGCGGCGGCGGTGCCGACCCCGGTCGCCAGCGCGAGCACCGGCCGTGGCGCGCCGGTGATGACACCGGCCCAGACCTCGGCCTGCGTGCCGGCGGTGAACACGGCGGCGGCGACCACGTCGAGCGGGCGAGGCATCCACCGATGCATGGCCGTGACGTTACGGCAACGAGCAGTGGTGGCACGTCAGCCGGGCGATCGATCCGGCCGGGCGGCCGCGTACGCCTCGAGGTGGACGGCGGACGGGCCGCGGTGCCGACGACGCGGCGCCCGTCGCCGGGCGATGGTGAGCGCCGACCGGCCGTCCGGGCCGGCCCCGATCGCCTCTGGGAGGCCAACCGTGTCGACCACCTCGTATCCCGCCCGCCGGCTGCGCCGCCGCACGATGGGCACGGCCCTGATCCTGTTCCCCGCCCTTTTGCTGCTGGAGGGCCCGATCGACCCCGCGCCGGGCGGCACCGGGGAGGTCATGTTCGCCGCCGCGACGCAGCACCGGACCGCGCTCGCCGGCTGCGCCGGGCTGCTGCTGGTCTCGGGTGTGCTCATGGTCCCGGCCGCCGCGGCGGTCCTGCATCAGGCCCGCGACCGCGGGAGCGCACTGGGGGCCGCGGCCGCCGTGCTCGCCGTCCTGGGCGGGTTCGGGCACGCCGCGATCGCGATGTTCTACCTCATCGCCATGCCACTCGCCGGGGGCGACCGGGCGGAGATGGTGGCGTACATCGAGCGGCTCAACGCGAGCCCGGTGCTCGGGGCGGTGGTCTTCCCGCTGATCCTCTGCTTCGCCCTGGCCTTGCTGGCCATGGTGTGGGCCGCGTGGCGGGCGGGGCTGATCGGCTGGTGGGGGCCGGCTGTCGTCACGGCTGCTGTCGTGGCTCACGAGGTCCTGCCCGGGCCGCTGCCCGGTGTCGAACTCGCCGGCATGGGCGCGCTGAGCGCGGTCTTCGGGCTGCTCGGGGTGCGCGTCCTGCGAATGACCGACGCGGCGTGGAATGGCTCTCGGCGATCAGGGGCACCGCTCCCGGCGCACGCCTGAGCCGGTCCGCTCGTCGTGCGGAGGCGGGTCAGCCGTTGATGTAGCCGACCAGCGGGGCGTCCTCGGTGACGCAGGCGCTCGGGGCCATGACCTCGGAGGCGTCGCCGCCGTTGACGCCGGTGCGGAAGGTGCCCGGGGCGCCGGTGCAGGAGGTCGCGGTGTACGTGATGCGCACGCCGCTGGCCTCCCACTTCGGCGCCGAGCCGGTGCGGTCGCTGACCTGGTGCTGGTCGGAGCCGTCGGCGTTCATGACCCAGATGGTCTCGTTGTGCACGTAGGTGATCTGGGTGGCGTCCGGGGAGAGGGCCGGCTGCTTGCTGACCTCGTCGGCGGTGAGGCGGGTGGTGTGGCCGGCCTGCTTGATGTACACGGCGCCGTGGCTGGCGTAGACGGTCGGGGCGGCGGCGGCCTCGGCGGCGGTGGCGCCCGTGATCGCGGCGGCCGCGGCGGCGAACCCGGCGAAGACCAGCGTGCGCGTAACGAAGTTGCGGTTCATCCCTGCCCCCTGAGTTGCTGTCTCGTCCGTGTGACGCTGAGACCATCGGCGCAACCGGCCGGCACCTGAACGAAACCGTCGTGGAACTTTCACCGCGCCGGGCCACTCACCGGCCGTAGCGGACTGGCAACTTGACGTCCTTCGATGCATATAGTCAGGGTTGGCTAATGCAGAGGAGCCGAACGTTACCGTCGCCGCTGCGGCTGGCCGCCGTAACCGCGACCGCCCTGTTCGCGGGGGCCCTGCTCATCGCCGCCACCGCCGCCGCCGGCCCCGCGCCGGCCGCGGCCCCGTCCACGCCCGCCCCGTCGGTGCCCAACATCTCGCCGATGCCGCCGTCCACACCGACCAACTTCCGGGCCACCGCCGCCACGGCCAGCTCCGTGACCCTCGCCTGGGACGCCTCGACCCGCGGCTGCTGCGCGGTCAGCGGCTACGACATCGGCTACATGCCGGCGTTCAACGACTACGGCTACAGCGTGGCCGTCGGCAACGTCACCACGACCACCATCAACACGAGCCCCGGCACCGAGTACCGGTTCTGGATCTCGGCCCACGACGACCTCGGGCACCGCTCCGGCACCTCGCAGCAGCTCACCGTCGTCACTCCGGTCGCGACCTCCGGCGACACCACCCCGCCGGCCGCCCCGGCGAACCTGGCCGCCAACCCGACCAGCGGCGCCCGCACCACGCTGACCTGGTCGGTGGCGACCGACAACGTCGGCGTCACCGGCTACAACGTGTACCGCTTCGACGGCTGGTTCACCTCGACGCTGCTGGGCACCACATCCGCCACCAGCTACTCGGCGTCGGTGGTCTCGGCCCGCGACCAGTTCTACGTCCGCGCCCGCGACGCCGCCGGCAACGTCTCGATCGCCTCGAACGTGGTGTTCGTGACCGGCGGCAGCCCGGTACCGGGCGGCAGCTCCTCCGGTCCCGCCCCGTCCTCGAGCCCGCCGGCGCCGCCCCTGTCCTGCCGCGGCACGTTCACGAACACGTCGGTGTGGGCGTCGGGCTTCGTGGCCGACGTGACGGTCACCAACACCGGCACCACCCCGATCGTCGACTGGGTGATCACGTTCAGTTTCGGCGGCGACCAGCACATCACCCAGTCCTGGAACGCCTCCTGGACCCAGACCGCCGCCACCGCCACCCTGACCCACGCGACGTGGAACCGCATCATCCCGCCGGGCGGCTCGGTTACGGTCGGCATGTACGGCACCCGCACCGCCCCACCCACACCCCCGGTCACCATCTACGTCAACGGTGTCGCCTGCTCCTCATGATGGTGATGAGCCGGTGACAGCGCTGTGGGTCCTCGGTCAGCCCCCGGCCGAGGCCCCACAGCCAGTAGTCGACGGCCCGGTACACCACCCAGTCCCACGCCCGCCGCGGGTCGACCTCGGCCGCCGCCACGGCCGCGTCGAAGTGGCCGATGACCTCGTCGTCGGCCATCTCGTCGAGCCGCGTCCAGAGCACCCGCGCGAGGTCGTACTCGATATCCCCGCGCAGCAGCACCGGGTCGACGGCCAGCCACTCCTCCCGCCCGTCCCGCCGCCCGCGCAGCACCTGCGCACTGTGCAGGTCCGCGTTGACGGCCGACATCGGCGTCGCATCAACATCGACGAGCGAGGCTGATGTTCGTCCACGTTGACGCAGGTCAGGTACAACGTTCAACGCGACCGACAGAACGTCCGCCGGGAAGGGCGCACCGAGCCGCCGCCACTCGGGCTCCAGGTCACGAACCCGATCGGCGGTGGTCGGCACGTCGGCGGGAGCGGGCACCGCGAGCCGCCGCATCATCCGCCCGAGCTCGACGACCGCCACCCGCACCGGCTCGTCCAGCAGCGAGCGCCCGGCCGACAGCCGCTCCAGCAGCATCGCGCCCCGCCCCGGATCGGCGTCCACCAGCCGCACCGTCCCCCGCCCGCCCCAGAACCGCAGCGCCGCACACTGCGCGACGACCTCAGCCTCGGCGGACGGCGGGGCCAGCCGCAGCGCGAGCCGTTCGCCGCCCCGGGTCACCATGATGACGAGGGCGTTCGAACCGTGCGCGACAGCACCGTCGGGCTCGAGCCCCCAGCGCCGGCACTGCTCCCCGGCGAGGCGCGGCAGCTCGTCCAGCCACCCGGTGCCCTCGCGCCACCACCGCGGCATCGCCCGCAGCGCGGCCGGAACTATGTTCGTGTCGAACATGGGTCGAAGCGCTCCGGCAGCATCGGATCGAGTGCCTATCGGACGCCGTAGGCCAGGAGCGCGGCCGTCGGCAGGGCCAGGGCGCCGTCGGCGGCGATGTAGGGGGCGGCCAGGCGCTCGTACTCCCGGCGCGCCGCCGCCACCGTCGCCGCGTCCCGGCCGGTCAGGGCCTCGCCCAGCGCGCCCATGCCGCTGACCGGGCCGATCCACCACGACTCCAGGTCCGTGCGGTGCGACCAGGTGACCACGCGGCCGTCGATCTCGGTGAGCCCCGCCCGGTCGAGCAGCTGAGAGACGCCCTCGGCGGTCCGCGGGAAGTTGAGCTCGGCGGGGACGGTCGGCGGGGCGGGCGGCAGGCCGACGGCGTCCAGGACGTCGTTCCACAGCTGCTGCAGCGGCGGCGCCGGGCGGGGCCAGATGGTCAGCGCCACTCGCCCGCCCGGTGCGGCCAGGCGGGCCAGTTCCGCGACCGCGCGGGCCGGGTCGGTGACGTGGTTGATGACGAAGTTGGCCACCACGGCGTCGAACGAGCCGTCCCCGTATGGCAGCTCCGGCAGCCGGCCGGCCCGCACCTCGGCCGCGGGCAGCCTCGACCGGGTGAACTCGACCATGCTCGGCTCCGCGTCGACGGCCGCCACCCGGGCGCCGCGGTCCACGGCGAGCGCGGCGACGGTGCCCGTGCCCGTCCCCACGTCGAGGACCCGGACCCCGGCGGTCACCCGGGCCGTGTCGAGTAGGTCCGGCGCGGTGTGCGCGCACAGGTGGGCGTAGCTGTCGGCGAACGCTGCCGCCTGATCGGTCCATTGCACGCCGCCATCCTAAAATCGCGTGCCCGGCCGCGCCCACGTGATTAGGCTGCGCGCCGTGTGGAAACGGCTGCGGCACTTGCGCATGGACGTCCGGCCGTTGCGGCATCGCGACTTTCGGCTGCTCATGGCGTCGGGCATGGTCACGATGTTCGGCAGCTTCATCACGATCGTCGCGGTGCCGTTCCAGATCAAGCAGCTGACCGGCTCCTACGTGGCCGTCGGCGTGGTCGGTGTGGTCGAGCTGGTGCCGATGGTGCTCAGCGGGCTGTGGGGCGGTGCGATCGCCGACGCCGCCGACCGGCGCAAGGTCGTGCTCTGGTGTGAGGCCGGCATGGCCGTGTGCACCGGCGGGCTACTGGTCAACGCGCTCCTGCCGCACCCGTCCGTCTGGCCCCTGTACGTCGTCGCCGGGCTCGTCGCCACCCTGGACGGGCTGCAGCGGCCTTCCCTCGACGCGATGCTGCCCCGATTGGTACCGCGAGACGAGCAGACGGCCGCCAATGCGATGCAGGGCATCCGGTACCAGATCGGGGCGGTCGCCGGCCCGGCCGTCGGCGGGGTGCTGGTGACCGTCGCGGGTGTCCCGGCCGCCTACGCGGTCGACGTCCTGACGTTTCTCGCCTCGATCGGCTTCCTGGCCCTGCTGCGCCCGCTCCCGCCGTCCGAGCACGCCGAGCGGCCCAGCCTGGCCGGGATCGCGCGCGGGGCCCGCTATGCCTGGTCGCGGCCGGAGCTGCTCGGCACCTACTTCGTCGACATCGCGGCGATGTTCCTGGCGATGCCGATGGCGCTGTTCCCGTTCGTCGCCGACGCGCTGCACGCGCGCTGGGCACTCGGCCTGCTGTACAGCGCCCTCCCGTTCGGCGCCATGCTGATCTCGCTCACCAGCGGCTGGGCGTCGCGGGTGCACCGGCACGGGCTCGCGGTCATCATCGCGGCCGCGGCCTGGGGCCTGGCCATCACCGGCTTCGGGCTCGCCCCGAACATCGGCGTGGCCCTGGCCTGTCTGGTCCTGGCCGGCATGGCGGACATGGTGAGCGGCCTGTTCCGCTCGACGATCTGGAACCAGACCATCCCCGACCACCTGCGTGGCCGCCTGGCCGGGATCGAGCTGCTGTCCTACTCGATCGGCCCGACCGCCGGCCAGCTGCGCTCCGGTGTGATGGCCGGCCTGGTGGGCCTGCGCCCCGCGATCGTCGCCGGCGGCCTGCTCTGCACCGGCGCGGTCGCCGTCGCCAGCGTGATCATGCCCGGCTTCACCCGCTACGACGAGCGCACCTCACCGCACAGCGGGCCGACGGGCGGAGCCGGCGCGGAGGAGCCCGGGCAGGAGGAGCTGGAGCGGGCCGCGGCACCGTAGCCGAGTCAGCATGGCGGTGCGCCGGTCGGGGCGTTCAGGGCCGGCGGCGAGACGGTGATCGTGGGGCCGGCGACGGTGACGTCGAGCGAGAGCCCGGGGCCGTCGAACCGCACGGTCCACGGCTGCGTCGACACCGGCGTGCCGAGCACCCGGATGCGGTAGTCGGCGATCGCGGCGCCGGTGATGTGCAGCACCTGCTGATATCCGCTGTCGCTCAGCCCGACCTTGAGCACGCCCAGCGCGGCCGCCCGCTGGACGGCGCTCAGCGTTTCGAGGCGCACCCCGGGGTCCGCCGCGGTGCCGCGCTGGTCGTCGTCGAGGGTGCTCAGGAACGCTTTCGTGGCGTCCGCGACGGCGGCCGGCCGATCGGAGCTGCTCGCCCGCGGTGCCACCGATTCGCAGGTGTTCGCGCTGGCCGTGCTCGGTGTCCGGACAGGGCCACACGCGGTCGAGGCGGCCAGCACGACGGCGGCGACGAGAACGATTTTGCCCATAAAGCGCCAGTTTATCCGCCGGTGCTCGACCGCGCAGTGCCAGCGCGTCGACGGCGAAGGCCAAGCCGCTTCGAAGACCTCAGCCGTCACCCGGGCGGTGCCCCTGCTTCGCCAGTTGCACGAGTTCGTAGACGTGTGTGCGCAGGTCGGCGAACGACGGTGACGAGCGGGTCTGCAGCTGGTCCCGCTCGTCGGGCAGGTCCACCGCGACGTCCTCCAGGATGACGGTCGGGCGGTTGGACAGCACGAGCACGCGCTGGCCCAGGTACACCGACTCGTCGATGTCGTGGGTGACGAACAGTACCGTGATGCCGAGCCGCTTCCACAGCGTGCGGACGAGGTCCTCGAGGTCGGCCCGGGTCTGTGCGTCGACGGCGGCGAACGGCTCGTCCATGAGCAGGACGCTCGGCTCATACGCGACCGCGCGGGCGATCGCCACCCGTTGCTGCATGCCGCCGGAGAGCTGCCACGGGTGGGCGTCGGCGCTGTCGTGCAGCCCGACGGCCTCCAGGGCCGCGTCGACCCGGGCGGTGCGGCCGGCCTTGTCGAGGCCCTTCTCCTTGAGCGGCAGTTCGATGTTCCGGCGTACCGTCAGCCACGGGAACAGGCTCCGCCCGTACTCCTGGAACACGACGGCCATGCCCGGCGGCGGCCCGGTGACGGCCGCCCCGTCGAGGGTGATCGATCCGCCGCTCACGCCGAGCAGCCCGGCGATGCACCGCAGCAGCGTCGTCTTGCCGGCACCGGACGGCCCGACGATGCACACGAACTCGCCGCGTTCGATGCGGAAGGTCAGGTCGCGCACGGCCTCGACGGTGCGGCCGGGCCCGGCGTAGGTCTTGGCGAGCCCG
This sequence comes from Dactylosporangium sp. NPDC051541, assembly GCF_044454505.1. Classification (NCBI taxonomy): domain Bacteria; kingdom Bacillati; phylum Actinomycetota; class Actinomycetes; order Micromonosporales; family Micromonosporaceae; genus Dactylosporangium; species Dactylosporangium sp. NPDC051541. The sequence continues at coordinate 131,669 of NZ_JBITDU010000014.1, read as the reverse complement.
TCGACGTCCAGCGTCACGTCAGGAGTCGTCATCGGTCACACTTCCCGTTCGGCTTGGCGCTGCCCGCGGTACCACCGCAGCGTCTTGTTTTCGACGAGTCGGAACAGGGCGGACAGGGCGACCCCGATCAGGCCCAGCAGGATGATGCCGGTCCACATCTGCGGGATCGCGAACCCGCGCTGAAACTGCACGATCGCCGCCCCGAGGCCCCGGTTGGCGCCGAACAGCTCGCTGATCACCATGAGGATCACGCCGATCGACAGCGCCTGCCGCGCCCCGGTGGCGATGCGCGGACTGGCCGCGCGCAGGATCACGTGGCGCAGGGTCGCCAGCCGGCCGAGCCGGTAGGAGCGGGCCGTGTCGCGCAGCACCTCGTCGACCGAGCTCACGCCCTCGACGGTGTTGAGCAGGATCGGCCACAGGCAGCCCAGCGCGATGGTCACGAGCTTCGGCGTCCACCCGGTGAACCCGGCGAACAGCGCGATGACGGGAATCAGCACGGGCGGCGGCAGCGCCCGGAAGAACTCCAGAGTCGGCTCGGCCAGGGCGCGCAGCGTGGGGGAGGAGCCGATCGCGGCGCCGAGGGCAATGCCGAAGAGCAGGGCGAGGGTGTACCCCACGAGCAGCCGGACAAGGCTCGGCAGCACATCGTGCAGGACCGGATCCTTCGCGAACCACGTCTCCGGAAACGCTTCGAGGATGCTGCGCAGCGGCGGCCAGAAGAAGTCGGTGCTCCCGGCGGACGCGAACCACCACACCGCCACCAGCACGACCGGCAGCGCGAGGGTCTTGCCGATGGCTTTCACATGTCGCTCCGGATCGAGGGGTGCCAGCGCAGGATTCGGCGTTCGACGGCCCGGGCGGTGATGTTGACCAGGACGCCGATGATGCCGACGACGATGACCAGCGCGTACGTCTCGGCCACGGCGCCGGAGCCCTGGGCCACGCCGATCGATTGGCCCAGGCCCGGCACGCCGACGATGAGCTCGGCCGTGATCTGCAGGATCAGCGCTACGGCGGCGGCCAGGCGGAAGCCCGTCACCACGTACGGCAGGGCGGTCGGCCAGACGACGGTCCGCACCGTCGCCCAGCGGGAGAAGCGGTACGAGCGGGCCGTGTCGCGCACCACCGGGTCGACGTCGGCCACGCCGTAGAGGACTTGGACCAGCACCGGCCAGAAGGACGCGTAGACGACCAGCACCAGCGCCGACTGCGGGCGGCTGCCGTAGAGCAGCACGACCAGCGGGATCAGCGCGACCGACGGGATCGGGCGCAGGAACTCGATCGTCGAGGCGGTCAGGGCCCGCAGCAGTGGCACGCTGCCGATGGCGACGCCGACGACGACGCCGGCGGCCATGGCCACGGCCAGGCCGATCGCCCAGCCGCGCAAGGTCTGGCCCAGTGCGGTCCAGAAGTCGCCCTCGGTGGCCAGGTGGCCGATGCGGGCCGCGATCGACGTGAACGGCGGCAGGTAGTCGCGGTCGACGAGGCCCAGCCGCGGTGCCGCCTCCAGGAAGGCGGCGACCACGGCCAGGCCCAGCGCGCCGAGCGCCGGTCGTCCCAACGCCCGGTCCATCAGGGCAGCAACGCGTCAAGCGTCAGCGGCTTGGTGATCAGCCCGTCGCCCTTGGCCAGGTCGGCCAGGACCTGCACCGAGTCCTTGTCCACGGCGCTCGGCCACTTCGGCAGGGTCAGCTTCGCCTGGACGGCCGGGTCGAGCTTCGTGTAGGTGCTCAGGACGGCCCGCACCTCGTCCGGGTGGGCCTGCGCATACTCCATGGACTTGCGCATCGCGGCCGTGAACGCGGTGACGACCTTGGCGTTGCCGGCGGCGAACTGCTGCGAGGTGAAGTACATGCCGACGGTCAGGTCGGGGTCGGTGCCCGCGTAGTTGGACACCACCTGCCGGTAGCCCTGGCCGGTGGCGATCGTCAGGAACGGCTCGACGACCTGGCCGGCGTCGACGTCGCCCTTGCCGATGGCCGCGGTGATGTCGGGGAACGCCAGCTCGGTGTAGCTGATCTTCGAGGGGTCGCCGCCGTCCCGCTTCACCACGTTGTTGACGGTCGTGGTGTTGATGTTCTTGAGCGTGTTGACCGCGACCTTCTTGCCGGCCAGGTCCTTCGCCGTCTTGATCGGGCTGCCGGCCTTGACGATCACGGCGCCGAAGTCCTTGCCGTCGGTACCGGTCGAGGCGACGCCGGCCGCGGCGACCTTGAGCGGCAGGCCCTGGGAGCTGGCCAGCAGCAGCGAGACGGTGTTGCTGAAGCCGAACTGGTATTGCCCGCTGACGACGGCCGGCACGATCGCGGCGCCGCCCTGAGCCGTCTCGAGGGTCACGTCGAGCCCCTCGGCGGTGAAGAAGCCCTGCTTGACGCCGAGGTAGATGGGTGCGACGTCGACGATCGCGATGACGCCGACCTTGATCTTCGTGGTGCCGCCGGACGACGTCGGGGTGGAGCCCGCCCCGTCATTGTCGCCGCATCCGGCGAGCAGCAGCGCGGCGGTGGCGGCAACGGCGAGGACGGAGCGGCGGGTGGGGGTGTGTGGTCGGGGCATGGGGGTCCTCCTGTGGACGACGGCGAGGCCGACGAGGCGGACGTTACACAGATCGTCAACAATTGTGAAGCGTTCAACAGAGGCGATACGAGGTTGACATCGGGGATTGCCGGGTGAATTGTTGACAATCAAGTTCGACAGTCAACGGAGCTGACCCCATGGCCGCGCACTACGTCGTCCGATCGATCGACCGGGCCGAACCCGGCGTCATCGCCGCCCTCCGCGACGCCGGTGTCGCGACCGTCCACGAGGCCGCCGGCCGCGTCGGCCTGCTCGGCCCCCAGGTCCGGGCCCGCCAGGCCGGGACCGCGATCGGCGGCTCGGCCGTCACCGTCTCCTGCCACCCCGGCGACAACCTGATGATCCACGCGGCCGTCGAGGTCTGCCGGCCCGGCGACGTGCTCGTCGTGACCACCACCTCGCCGTCGACCGACGGCATGTTCGGCGAGCTGCTGGCCACCTCCCTGGCCGCCCGGGGCGTCGTCGGCCTGGTCAGCGACGCCGGGGTCCGCGACCTGGCCGAGCTGCGGGCGATGGGGTTCCCGGTCTGGTCCCGGGCCGTGCACGCGCAGGGCACCGTGAAGGCCAGCCCCGGCTCCGTCAACGTCCCGGTCGTCGCGGCCGGCCGGCTCGTCAACCCGGGCGACATCGTGCTCGCCGACGACGACGGTGTGCTGGCCCTGCCGGCGGCGACGGGCCCGGCGGTCGCCGCCGCGGCGGCCCGGCGCATCGACGGCGAGGCGGCCAAGCGGGAGCGGCTCGCGGCCGGGGTGCTCGGCGTCGACCTCGACGGCCTGCGGCCGCTGCTCGACCGGGTCGGGGTGCGCTACGTGGAACGGCTCCCGGAATGACCGCGCCGGCCGGCGGCATCCGCTGCATGCTGATGCGCGGCGGCAGTTCGAAGGGCGCCTACTTCCTGGCCGTCGACCTGCCGCCCGAGCGCGACGACCTCCTGCTGCGGATCATGGGCTCGCCGGACGAGCGGCAGGTCGACGGGCTCGGCGGCGGCCACCCGCTGACCAGCAAGGTCGCCGTCGTCGCCCCCTCGACCGACCCGGGCGCGGACGTCGACTACCTGTTCCTGCAGGTCGTGCCCGACCGGGCCGTCGTCACCGACGCGCAGACCTGCGGCAACCTGCTCGCCGGGGTCGGGCCGTTCGCGATCGAGCGCGGCCTCGTCCCGGTCACCGGCGACCTGACGACGGTGCGGATCCGGATCGTCAACCCGTCCGTCAGCCTGGTCGAGGCCCGGGTGCGCACGCCCGACGGCCGGGTCCGCTACGACGGCGACACGGTCATGGCCGGCACGCCGTTCCCGGCCGCACCCATCGAGCTGACGTTCCCCGGCGGTCCGGAGAAGATCTTCCCGACCGGCAACCTCGTCGACGAGCTCGCCGGTGTCGACGTGACCTGCATAAACGCCGGAATGCCAGTGGTGGTACTGCGAGCTGGCGACCTCGGCCTCGAAGGCACCGAGACACCGGCCGACCTCGAGGGGCGCCGACGACTCCGGGAAACGCTGGAAGCGGTGCGGCTCGCGGCCGGGGCGGCGATGGGCCTCGGGGACGTGCGGGACACGACGGTGCCGAAGCTCAGCATCGTCTCGCCGGCGCGGCACGGCGGCACCGTGACGACCCGCACGTTCATCCCGCACCGGGTCCACGCCGCGATCGGGGTCCTCGGCGCCGTGTCCGTGGCCGCGGCCGTGCGCACCCCGGGCACCGTCGCACCGGTCGAGGGCGGCGACGAGGTGCGGATCGAGCACCCCAGCGGCACCTTCGACGTCGGCATCGAGCTGGACCTCGGCGGCGCGGCGACCCGGGTGCGGCGCAGCCGCGTGGTACGCACCGCCCGCAAGATCTTCGACGGCCTCGTCTGGCCCCGCAGCGGAAAGGCAACCGGATGACGACCCCGCACAACCCGGACGGCCGCCGGGACATCGCCCACGTCGGGCCGATCGAGCTGTATACGCCGGTGCTGGAGGAGTCGGCCGACTTCTTCGTGCGGCTGATGGGGCTCAGGGCAGTACACCGGGAACAAGGCTCTGTGTATTTGCACACCTGGGACGACTATCAGTCCTGGACCGTGCGGCTGATCCGGCGGGACCGGGCCGGCGTCGGGCGGACGTATCTGCGGGCGGCGAGTCCGGAGGCTCTGGACCGGCTGACGGCGGCGTTCGACGCGGCCGGGCCTGACCGCACTGTCGTCCAGGACGTGTACAACCTCGGCGATGTGCACGTGGTCACCGACCCCGACGGCCACGAGCTCGGGCTGTACTGGGACGTCGAGTGGTACCGGGCCGACGACACCGACCGGCCGGCCCTGAAGAACCAGGCCGCCGCCTACCCCGGCCGCGGAGCCAACCTGCGCCGCCTCGACCACGTCAACTACCTCACCGCCGACGTCACCGGCACGGCCGCGTTCCTCGGCGGCGTGCTCGGGGCCCGCTGCACCGAGCGGATCGTCAAGGACGACGGCGAACCGCAGGCGATCTGGTATTCGCTGGGCAACAAGACCTACGACCTCGTCTACACCGAGGACTGGACCGGTCACCGCGGCCGGCTGCACCACGTCGCGTTCGCCACCGACACCCGCGAGGAGATCCTGCGCGCCGCCGACGTCTGCCTGGACGCGGGCGTGCACATCGAGACGGGGCCGCACAAGCACGCGATCCAGCAGACGTTCTTCCTGTACGTCTGGGAGCCCGGCGGCAACCGCGTCGAGATCTGCAACGCGGGCGCGCGGCTGATCCTGGCCCCGGACTGGAAGACGATCAGCTGGGCCCGGGAGGAGCGGGCCAAGGGTCAGGCCTGGGGCCTCAAGACGATCGAGACGTTCCACACGCACGGCACGCCGGTGGTCGAACCGTGATCATCGACTGTCACGGTCACTACACGACCGCGCCGGACAGCGTTGTGTACGACGGCCGTTCGGCTTCGTACCCTTCCGTGACGGACGACGAACTGCGCGAGTCCGTCGAGGACAGCCAGCTCCGGCTCATGCGGCAACGCGGCGTCGACCTGACGATCTTCTCGCCCCGCGCCTCCGCCATGGCCCACCATTTCGGCGAACCCGCGGCGAGCGCGGCGTGGAGCCGGCACTGCAACGACCTCATCGCCCGGCTCGTCCGGCTCTACCCCGGGCGCTTCGCCGGTGTGTGCCAGCTGCCGCAGGCGGCGGGGGAGCCGATCGAAAGCGCGATCCCGGAGCTGCGGCGGTGCGTCGAGGAGCTGGGGTTCGTCGGCTGCAACCTCAATCCCGACCCGAGCGGCGGCCACTGGACGTCTCCGCCGCTGACCGATCCGAGCTGGTACCCCCTCTACGAAGCCATGTGCGAGCTCGACGTCCCCGCCATGGTCCACGTCTCGGCCGTCACCAACCCCGCCTTCCACGCCACCGGCTCGCACTACCTCAACGCCGACACCACCGCGTTCATGCAGCTCCTCCAGGCGGATCTGTTCGTGCGCTTCCCGTCGCTGCGGTTGGTCATCCCGCACGGCGGGGGCGCGGTGCCGTACCACTGGGGCCGGTTTCGGGGCCTCGCCGACATGCTCGGCCGCCCGCCCCTGGAGACGTCGGTCATGCCCAACGTCTTCTTCGACACCTGCGTCTACCACCAGCCCGGCATCGACCTGCTCTTCGCGGTCATCGACGCCGGCAACATCCTGTTCGGCTCCGAGATGGTCGGCGCGGTCCGCGGCGTCGACCCGCGGACCGGCCACCACTTCGACGACACCCGCCGCTACGTCGACGCGCTCGGCCTCAGCGCCGCCGACCGCGCCAAGGTCTACGAGCACAACGCCCGCCGCGTCTACCCCCGCCTGCCGCTGCCGTAAGGAGTTTCCATGCTCCGCACCGTCCTGGCCCTGGCGCTCACCGCCACGTTCCCGGCCGCGACCCCGGCCGCCGCCGCCCGGCGAGCAACATGGCCGTGCAGAACACGTTCCATCACGCGTGAACCGTCCGGGCCAACCTGAACCCGGACGGCCGCTACGTGCTCCTGTCCGGCCGGCTCCCGCTCATCCACGCCGCGGTCCTGTCCGCGTGCGACAAGCTCGACGGCCTGACCGACGGCGTCATCGACGACCCGCGGCTGTGCCGCTTCGACCCCGACGCGGCCGTGCCGCTTCGACCCCGACACGATGCGCTGCCGCGCCGGCCAAGACCCGGCGACGTGCCTGTCGGCGGCCGAGGCCACGGTCGTGCGCAAGTTTCACGACGGCGCCACGGACGCGCACGGCACCCGCCTCGAGCCGGCGATCGCGCACGAGTGAGGCTCGGAGCTGGAGTGGACGCTGTTCGTCCCGGCGGCCCAGCGCCAGCACGTGGCGAGCGGGAACTTCGCGCTGTCGGTGCCGTCGTTCTGGAAGACCGTCATGCCGTCGTCGTCGTACATGGCCGCCCTCGACCCCGACCTGTCCCGCTTCCAGCGCGGCGGCGGCAAGCTGATCCTCTGGCACGGCTGGAACGACCAGCACATCAGCCCGCAGAACACGCTGCTCTTCTGGGACGCGATGCGGGCGGCGATGGGCGGGGACTCCGTCGACCGCTTCGCCCGCCTGTACCTGTTCCCGGGCATGGCCCACTGCGGCGGCGGCGAGGGCCCGAACACCTTCGACGTCATGACCCCCCTGATGTCCTGGGTGGAGCGGGGGACTTCGCCGTACAGGATGATCGCGAACAATGCTTCGCGCAGCCGCCCTGTGTACCCGTACCCGGCCGTGGCCCGCTACGACGGCAGCGGCAGCACCGACGACGCCGCGAACTTCTTCGCCTACATCCCGCGCGACCTGGTCCGCAACGACGCCGACTGGGTCGGGCAGCGCCTGTTCTCGGGCAACTATCAGACCTGGCCCCGCGCCGTGAACGGCAAGCTGGTCCTGAGCCGGTGAACCGCTCGGCCGGGCCGTGCCGCGAGAAGGACGAGCCCGGCCCGGCCGAGCACATGCACGTGACGCAATGGTTGGAGGATTGCCGCCCGTCCATTGCTACGATTGGCTGGACGTCGTGATTCGTCGATGACGCAGCACGTCACCGCCGATGGCGGCTTCGCATACGGCGCTGTCGGTGCCGATATCCACGTGTTCGGTGACGGCACGCCGGTGTATCTGCTCGAGCGTTGGTCCCGCCCGCCCGGCGGCGATCCCGGCTGGCTGCTCGAACTGCCCAGCCGGCTGCTCAACGCCCGGTTCGAGGTCGTCGAGTTCACCGGCCGGCACGAGGAGCTGGCGGCCCTGTCCCGCTGGCGGGACGGCCCGGCCCGGCTGGCGGCGCACTGGCTGCACGGCCCGGGCGGCGCCGGCAAGACCCGGCTGGCCGCGCAGTTCGCCGCTGCCTCGGCCGAGGCCGGCTGGAAAGTGATCACCGCCGTGCACGGCCCGGGTAGTGTCCTGCCGCCGCCGGGCAGCCAGGATCTGCGCCTCGACGGTGCCGCCGGCGTGCTCCTCATCGTCGATTACGCCGACCGCTGGCCGCACAGCCACCTCACCTGGCTGTTCAGCAACACGATCCTGCACCGGGTCGGCGTGCCGGCCCGGATCCTGCTGCTCGGCCGTACCGCCGACGCCTGGCCCGCGCTGCGGGGCGCGCTGGCCAACCTGCAGTCCGGCACCTCAAGCTCGCCCGTACAGCCGCTGGGCGACGACGACGGGACGCGGCTGGAGATGTTCTCCGCCGCCCGCGACGCGTTCTCCCGGCGCTACGGGCTCGACCCGGCCGACGTGGACCGGCCGGACGCGCTGCGCGACCAGGAGATGGGCCTCACCCTGGCGCTGCACATGGCCGCGCTGGTGGCCGTGGACGCCCATGCCCACCAGCGCCGGCCGCCCACCGACATGGCCGGCCTGACCGTGTATCTCCTGGACCGCGAGCATCGGCACTGGGCCGACCTGTACGGCGATCCGGCCCACGACCTCGACGACCAGCGCCGGGCCAGGGTGCCGCCGCGGGTGATGCACCAGATGGTGTTCACCGCGGCGCTGACCGGGACGGCCAGCCGGGCGGCGGGCACGGCGGTCCTGGAGCGGATCGGCCTGCCCGCGGATCCCGGTCTCGCGCTCGACGACCATGCCGCCTGCTATCCGCCGGCGGCGGCGGGAGCCGTACTCGAGCCGCTGTACCCGGATCGGCTCGCCGAGGACTTCCTCGCCCTGACCATGCCCGGCCACCCGGCCGACTACCCGGCCCAGTCGTGGGCTCCGGCGACCACCGAGGCGCTGGTCGGCGGCGATGCCGGCCCGGGCCGGCTGTCCCGGGCGATCACATTCCTCGCGGCGGCCGCGGACCGGTGGCCGCACCTCGGACCCACCTGCCTGTTCCCGCTGCTCACCCGGAGCCCGCAGCTCGCGGTGGAGGCCGGCGGGGCGGCGCTGACCGCGCTGGCCGCCATCCGCGACGTCGACTTCGACGTCCTCGCGGCCGTGGAGCCGTTCCTGCCGCCCGGCCGCCACGCCGACCTGGACGTCGGGGTCGCCGACCTGGTGACCCGGCTGGCCGGGCACCGGCTGGCCACCGCGACCGACCCGGCCGTGCAGGCCCACCTGCACGCGAACGTCAGCTGGCGGCTGGACGGTGCCGGCCGCGTGGAAGACGCCCTGGCCTCTGCCCAGCAGGCCTACGACCTGCGGCGAGCGCTCGTGGCGGCCGACCGGGCCGCGCACCTGCGCGACCTTGCCGTTTCGGCCCACAACCTGGCCGCGTGCCTGGGGGCAACGGGCCGGCTCGAGGAGACGGTTGGGCTGATGGAGGAGTCGGTCGAACTGTTCGGGGAACTGACCGGCACTGATCCGGCCGGGTTTCTGCCCAGACTGGCAGAGGCGCTGGCCAGCCTGGCCGCGAACCTGCAGCGGCTGGGCCGGGGCGAGGAGGCGTACACCCACGCCGAACGCGGCACGGCCATCCGCCGCCGGCTCGCCGACGAGGATCCGGCCCGGCACCTGTCGTCGCTCGCGACGGCGTTGGCCGACGACGGCGTCCACCTGGCCGGCCTCGGGCGGCCGGAGGAGTCCCTGGCTGTGGCCGAGGAGGCGGTTGCGCTCCACCGGCAGCTCGCCGAGCAGAACCCCGCGGCGAACCTTCCCGGCCTGGCGATCGCCGCGCACTATCTCGGCAACCGCTACGGCGACCTCGAACGATGGGCGGACGGCCGGGCCGCCGCGGAGGAGTCCGTGCGGGCGTTCCGGCGGCTCGCGGAGGCCAACCCCGACCGGCACCGCGGCAACCTCGCCGGGGCACTGGACAGCCTCAGCCTCCACCTGTCCGAGCTGCAACTCCCTGAGGACGCCCTGGATCTGGAGCTCGAGGCGATCCAGATCCGCCGGCAGCGCGCGGCCGAACTGCCCGCCGTCTTCCGGCCGGAACTCGCCCGGTCGTTGCAGCATCTCGCCGGCCACCTGGCCGCCCTCGATCGCGGGGAGGAGGCCCTGGCCGTGATCGCGGAGAGCGTGTCTACGTTCCGGGAGCTGGCCGCCGCCCGCCCGGCCGCGCACCTCGGAGATCTCGCCGAGGCCCTGGATACGCTCGCCAGCTGCCGGTCGGACGTCGGCCTGGTGGCCGAAGCCGTGGCCGCCGGAGAGGAGGCCGTCGCCATCCACCGCCGCCTCGGCGCGCGGCCGGCGCTCGCCGACCTGTTGCGGTGGCTCGGGGGTCGGCTCGGCAAGAGCGGACGGCTCGAGGACGGCCTGGCCGCATGCCACGAGGCGGTCGAAATCCACCGGCAGCTGGCGCGCGCCGAGCCGGCTGCGTACCGGCCGGAACTGGCAAAATCCCTCCGATCGGTGAGCCTGCGGCTCGGCGATCTGGAACGGTGGGACGCGGCGCTGGCCGTGCACCGGGAGGCCGTGGCCATCTGGCGCCGGCTGGCCGCGTCGGACCCGGATCGTCTGCCCGCCCTCGCGGATGCCCTGTGTCACCATGTCACGGTGGCCGGCCTCGGCGGCCGGATGCGGATCGCCAGTGCCGCCGCGCGTGAGGCGGCTCAACTGTACGAACAGCTCGGTGTCCGCTTCCCGGGTGAGTTCACCGAGAAGATACGTGAGGCTCGCGAGATGCACGCCGAACTCGCGGCGATGACCAGCTGAGGTATTCGTGGAGGTAAGGGTGCGTGAGGCCGACCAGCCCGATCCGCCGGCTCCGTTCGTCCAGAACATCACGGCGAGCGGGCACAGCACGGTCGCGGCCGGCGCCATCCACGGCGACGTCATATTTCACCCCTCGGCCGGTTCCGCCCGGTTCCGGTCCGTCGGCGGCAGAGACCGGCGCATCCGGATCCTGTTGCTGGCGGCCAACCCTCAGCCCACCACGCGGCTGGCGCTCGGTGACGAGGCCCGGGAGATCACGGAGAAGCTGCGGCTGTCCCGGGACCGCGACGACTTCGAGCTGATCACCAGGTGGGCGGTGCGCCCGGCCGATCTCCTGCAGGCCATCAACGAGCATCGGCCGCACATCGTGCACTTCAGTGCTCACGGACGGCAGTCCGGCGAGATCCTGCTGGCCGCGGCCGACGGTGGCGAGCAGCCGGTGACGCCCGCGGCGCTGGCCCAGGTGTTCGGCTCCACACCCGAGGAGATCCGGGTCGTGCTGCTGAACGCCTGCTACTCCACGGCCCAGGCACAGGCGATCGGGCTCCATGTCGATTTCATCATCGGCATGGACGCGCCGATCGACGACCGGGCGGCCACGGTCTTCGCGGCGGCGTTCTACTCGGCGCTCGGCTTCGGCCGGTCGGTCCGGGTTGCGTTCAATCAGGGCGTCGCCGCGCTGATGCTGCACGGGATGCCCGGTCACGAAGTCCCGCAGCTGTTCGTCCGCCCGGGTGCCGACGCCGACGAGGCGATCATGGTCTGACCGCCGGGACCTGACCTTCGGCGCGGCCGCGCCACCCGCGGCCGCGTAGCCTTGGGGTCGTGCTGGTCATCTTCGGGTTCCGGACGAAGACGGAAGTGTTGCGGTGGGTGGCGCTCGTCTGCCGCGTGTGCGGGGCGGGCGGCCGGATGCTACTGCTGCGTGACGTCACCAAGTTCAGCCTGTTCTTCATCCCGCTCTTTCCGATCCGGGTCCGCTACGCCGTCGAGTGCCAGAATCCGGCCTGCCGGGCGCGCCCGAAAATCAGCGCGGCCGAGGCGGACGGGCTGCGCGCTCCAGCCGGTTCCTGACCCGGGCTCGGACCCGCTGTCTTGACACCCCTTGCGCGGTCCGCGTACAAACGCAAGCGTTGAGAGCGCTCTCAAGCGCCCGACATTCACCAGTCAGAAGGCGCGGAGAGCGCTCTCTCAAGGGGGTAGGGCAGCATGCAGAACCCGGCGTTGCTCGTCGCGGCGGCAGGCGTTCGGAGCCGGGCCGGCGGGGTGGTGTTCGTGCGCTGTCCGCACGCGTTGAGCGGGCCCTACGGCATCGTGGTCGAGTCCATTGTGGACACGCTTGAGCGGCGCGGGCGAGTGGTCCGGTTCGGCACCGGGGCCGGCGTCGTGCCGCCGGACGTGGACGGCGCGATCCTCATCGGAACGGACGAAACGCCGCGGTTGTACCCCCTTGTGCTCGTGGATGCGCACGAACCGCCGGCCGGGGTCTCCGCGGTGTGGACGGACCGCGCGGCCGGCGTCCAGTCGCTCGTCACCCACCTGCGCGAGCGCGGGCACCGGCAGGTGGCCACCATCGCCGCGGCCGGGCCGGGTGGCGATGACGACGGCTACCGCGCGGCCCGGGAACTGCTCGACCGGGCTGATCCGCCGACCGCGATCGTCTGTGCGGCCCCGCAGTTCGTGGACGGCGTGTTACGCGCGGCCCCGCACCTGGATGTCGCGGCATATGACGAGTCCGGGGTGGGGCCATTGCTGCGACCGGGTCTCACGGTCGCCCGGCCGAAGTGGGCCGACATGGGCCGCACGGCCGCGAATTCGCTCGTCAATCTTCTCGAAGGGGCGGGAGAGCTATTCAGAGAGCGCTCTCTCAATGAGATCTTGACGATGGTGAATGCGGAAACAGTTAACATTCTGACCAGTAAAGACGACGATTGACAGCGATTCGGTAACCGTCTAGAAACGTTTGAGAGCGCTCTCACGACGCTTCTTGGAGGTTTCTCGATGCAACCCGCCCTCAGGTCGCCGCACCGCCAGCGGCGCACCGCCCACGAGTCGCCGCGCCGCCAGCGGCGACTCCTGCTCATCGGCGCCGCCGCCACGGTGCTGCTCGGTGCCGCCGCCGTCACCGTGAACGCCTACGCCTCCATCCCCACGACGCCGTCGGGCTGGACCCTGCAGTGGAGCGACGACTTCACCGGCGCCGCCGGCACGCTCCCGTCGTCGAACAACTGGAACTTCGTCACCGGCACGCAGTACCCCGGCGGCCCCGCCAACTTCGGCACCGGGGAGATCCAGTCCTACACCACCAGCACGTCGAACATCGCCCTGGACGGCTCCGGCAACCTGCGGATCACCCCGATCCGCAGCGGCTCCAGCTGGACCTCGGGCCGGATCGAGACCAAGCGCACCAACTTCAAGCCGCCGTCCGGCGGTGTGCTGCGCATCGAAGGCCGCCTGCAGATGCCCAACGTGACCGGCGGCGCGGCCGCGGGCTACTGGCCGGCGTTCTGGGCGCTGGGCTCGCCCTACCGGGGCAACTACTGGAACTGGCCCGGCATCGGTGAGCTCGACATCATGGAGAACGTCAACGGCGTCAACCAGGTGTGGGGCACCCTGCACTGCGGCGTCAACCCCGGCGGCCCCTGCAACGAGACCACCGGCCTGGGCGCCGTGCGCGCCTGCCCGGGCAGCAACTGCCAGGGCAACTTCCACACCTACGCGATCGAGTGGGACACCAGTGTCAGCCCCCAGGTGCTGCGCTGGTACGTCGACGGCGTGCAGTTCCACTCGGTCAACCAGAACCAGGTCGGCTCCTACTGGTCGGACATGACGAGCCACGAGGGGTACTTCATCCTCCTGAACCTCGCCATGGGCGGTTCGTTCCCCAACGGCGTCGCGGGCTACTCGACGCCGACCAGCGCCACCGCCTCGGGCGTGCCGATGCTGGTCGACTACGTCGCCGTGTACAGCAGAGGCGGCGGCACGACGACCACACCCACACCCACACAGACAACGTCGGGCGGGGGTGGAAGAAGCGCCTACGCCACCATCCAGGCCGAGGCCTACGACGCCCAGTCCGGCGTCGTCGCGGGCTCGGACCAGATCGGCTACCTCGCCAACGGGGACTGGGCGCAGTACAACAACGTCGATTTCGGCACCACATCCCCGCGTGACTTCCTGGCCCGCGTCTCCAGCGGCGCGGCGGGTGGAGTCAGCGGCACCGTGGAGGTCCGCGTCGACAATGTGAACAACAGCCCGATCGGCAGCTTCTCGATCGCGAATACGGGCGGCTGGAGCACGTTCAAAGAAGTGCCCGGCAATCTCGTCGCGCAGGTCACCGGAAAGCACACGGTGTATCTGCGGTTCACCAGCGGCCAGCCGGCCGACTTCGTGAATGTCGACTGGTTCGTCTTCCGCAAGTGAAACAGCGCGGGGAGTGGCCGGGAACGGTCACTCCCCGCTCCAGCGGAGCTCCTCCGGCAGCAGCTCCGGGAAATGCTTGCGAATCACCGCCGCGGCCCCGAGGATCTCGTCGGCCGCGGCGAGCTGATGGGCCACGGTACGCCCGGCGTCGCCGGCGGCGGCCCGGTTGGCCAGGTCGCGGTGGATGTGGGCCTGCTCCTCCAGCATGCTCACCGCGGTCCACAGCGCCGCCTCGACCTTCTCCTGCTGGGCGGCGATGAGGGTGTGCGGCGACCAGGAATGGCCCACGTGGCACAGGTAGTGGATCGCCGGTGCGGTGCCGACGAGGCGCATCCCGCCGGTGCAGTCCGGGCAGCTGATGCCGACCGGCCGGCCCGGCAGGGACTTGGTGGTGGCGGCCGCGCGCTCACTCTCGGCCATGGCTACCTCCGTGACCAGTTCGGGATCGGGCTTGGCGGCGCCGTCCCAGGCGACGGGCTCGCGCACCAGCCGGTCGACGGCGGCTCCGAGCGTCGCGGTCGCGGCGGCCTGCGCGGCGGGTGTCACGGCCAGCGCGGCGGACGGCATCCCGGCGTACATGGCGTCGAGCGGGTCCTGCACGATCGCCGCCCCACCGGCCTGCGCGATCGCGGCCAGCCCGGCGGCACCGTCGTCGAGCACCCCGGACAGCACCACACCGACCGCCCGCGCCCCGTACCATCGGGCCGCGCTGCGGAACAGGGCGTCCACGGCCGGCCGGGCCCGGTTCTGCTTCGCCGAGCGGCTGAGCCGGATCAGCCCGCCGTGCACGAGCAGGTGCCGGTCCGGCACCGGGGTGTAGATCCGCCCGGGCTCGATCGGCTCACCGTCGACGGCGGGGGAGGCCGGCAGCGGCCCGCACCGCCCGAGGACGTCGGCGGCGAACGTCTTCGCCTCCGACGGGATGTGCAGCACGACGAGAACGGCGGCCGGGAGGTCCGCGGGCAGGTCGGCGAGTATGCGACACAGCGCGTCGAGCCCTCCGGCCGACCCGCCGACGACCACCAGGTCCCGATGGGCCACCGTATCCTCCGTCATAAGCGTTCGACCTTCCCGGCGGTACCCCCGCCGAAACAACCGTCATCCGGGCCCGGCGGGCAATTCGTTTGATTCGATGCCGCCCGGGCATCGAGCGCCAATGGTCACGGATGACAACGCGGTGCTGATCGGTGGCCCGCGGGACGGCGCGACGGTCAACGCCGGCGACGCGGTGGTGGTCGAGTTCGAGATCGACGAACTCCTCTACCGCTACACCCTCTCGAGGCGGCGGCTCACCACCGGCGGACACGCGTATCTGGTGTTCGACTACGACGGTGAGACGGCCCTCAACCCCTGAACCCCGATGCGTGGCAGGACACCCGGCCGGGGTGGACTGGGCCCGGCCGGGCACCTATCAGGAGCATGCGACCCATCCGTCGGGAGACGGCGCAGGAATCGATGTGTCGCACGGCCGACCGCTACCCGGCCGCTCCGGCGGTCAACCAAATCAGCGCGTGACGTATCGCCCGGGTCGGTGGTTCTGGGCGATGACGAGGTTGAGCACGACCGCCCCGAGCGCCGACACGGCGACGGTCCGGACCGGCACGACCAGCAGGCCGAGCAGGATCACGGCCCCGTCCAGGGCCAGCTGCACGTGTCCGGCCCGCCACCCGAGCCGCTCCTGGCAGACCAGCGCCACGACGTTGAACCCGCCGAGGCTGGAGTCGTGCCGGAACAGGATCAGCAGCCCGACCCCGACCGCCAGGTTGCCGGCCAGCGCCGCGTAGAGCGGATCGATCCAGTCCACGCCGACGACCCGCGGGTGCACCAGCGTGAACAGCGCGACCAGGCCGACCGCGATCCCGGACCGCAGCGCGAACCGCCACCCCTTCCGCACGACCGCGAGCACGACGAACGGCAGGGTCACGGCCGCGTAGAGGATCGCGAACGGCACCGGCACGAGGTGCCCGAGCAGCAGCCCGACGCCGGCCGTGCCCCCGGTGACGGCCCCGCCGGCGGCGAGCAGAAACAGCCCGGCGGACGCGAGAAACGTCCCGGTGACGATCCCGAGGACGTCGTCGACCAGGGTGTGCCGGAGCGCCGGGGACGCCGGCGCGGCAGAGGTCACGCTCATGCCGCCCAGCGTGCGTCGCGCACTCCGTTCTGCGCAACAGAGGCAGAAGCTACTGCGCATATTGTACTGCCAGTGCCCGCGCGAGTGCCAAAATGCTCACCATGGACAGCCTCGACGCCCGCATCCTCCTGGCCCTGGACGACGACCCGGACGTCACCACCCTCGCCCTGGCCCACCGCCTCGGCATCGCCCGCAACACCCTGCACGCCCGACTGCAGCGCCTGCGCACGACCGGCGCCCTGCGCGACTTCAGCCGCCGCGTCGACCCGGCCGCACTGGGCCGCGGCCTGACCGCGTTCGTGTCGGTCTCCCTGAGCCAGACGACGGCCCGCCGTGCGATCGCCGCCCTGCACGACATCCCCGAGGTGATCGAGGTCCACGCCACCACCGGCGAGGCCGACCTGCTCCTGAAGGTCGTGGCACGCGACACCCACGACCTGCACCGCATCTCCGACACCCTGGTCCAGATCCCGGACGTGGTCCGCACCAGCACGGTCATCTCCCTGAAGGAGGAGATGCCCCTGCGCCTGCGCGCCCTCCTCGAGCACCGGACGGCCGCCGTATGACCGCCGCCCACCTGCTGGTGCCGAGCCCCCTGTTCGGCCCGCGGTCCTGGTCGCCGGTCGCGGCCCGCCTGCCGCTCGCCGCGGTCCCGTCCCTGGCCGCGGTGTGGGATCGCGACCCGCCATACGCCCCGCGCGTGGCGGAAATGGTGGCCGCGGCCGCCGCCACCCTCCCGAACGAGCCCGTGCGCCTGGTGGTGCACAGCGGCGCCGGTCGCCTGGTGCCGGCCATCGTCGAGGCATCGCCGCGCCCGGTCGCCGAGATCGTGTTCGTCGAGGCCGCCCTCCCGGCCCGGGCCGGGCCGACGCGGGCCGCGCCACCGCAGCGCCTGGACGAGCTGCGGGCGATGGCGGTCGGCGGCCTCCTGCCGCGCTGGACGGACTGGTGGGCCGAGGAGGAGGTCGCGGCGCTGTTTCCGGACGCGCAGACCCGGGCGGCGGTGTCGGCCGAGCAGGTGCGCCTGCCGCTGCGGTTCTACGAGGAGCCGCTGCCGAATCCGCCGGCCTGGACCCGGCACCCGTGCCGATACGTGCTGTTCAGCCCGGGCTACGCGGTGGTCGCGCAGGACGCCCGGGAGCGCGGCTGGCCCGTCACGCACCTGCCGGGCGAGCACTTCCACCAGCTCGTCGACCCGGCCGCGGTGGCCGCGGCGATCACGGCCGGCGCAGGCTGATCTCGACGCGGCGGTTGAAGGCGCGGCCGGGCAGGCTGGGGGAGCCGTCGGCGTTCGTCTCCTCGGCCAGGGGCCGGCTGCTGCCGAGGCCGACCGACGTCACGGCCGCCGCGCTGGTGCCGTGGCCGGTCAGGTAGCCCTTGACGGTGCCGGCCCGGCGCTCGGACAGGGCCTGGTTGCTCGCCGCGGTGCCGGTCGTGTCGGTGTGGCCGCGGACCTGGATGGTGCTGCCGGGAAACTTCGCGTTGATCAACGTGATGACCGCGGCCAGGGTGTTGTTCTCGCTGAGCTGGTCGGAGCCGGTGGCGAAGAGGTTGTCGCTGTTGAAGACCACGATGACGACCTTCTTGCCGGCCGCGTCGCGGGCCGTGACCAGCGAGCCGGAGATGCCGGTGAGGTCGGCGTCCAGGGCCGGCAGGCGGTAGAGCGAGTCCTTGACCAGCCGGACGCCGTCTTCGGGGTCGTTCGGGTTGGGCACGGTACACGGGATACGCAGGACCAGCCCGCCGCCGAAGTCCTGCTGGCCGCAGGTGGGGTCGGGGGTGCTGTCGCCGTTGAGGTCGTCCAGTCCCGGCTGCGCGCCGGGCGGCAGCGAGACGGACTCGGCGGGCTCGGCCGCCTCCGTGGCCGAGGCCTCCGGAGCAGTTGTCGTCGCCGATGCCGGGCCGGCCGCCGACGGGCCGGAGTCACACCCGGCGACGAGCAGGAGGACCAGCGCGCCGGCGCCGACGGACTGTCGCAGTCTCATGCCCGCGCAGCGTAAGGGCGCTACGCGGGCATGGCCGGTGATGGACGGCTAACCGACAGCCACGATCACCCGGGCGGGGTCGGTGTCGGTGATGTTGGCGGTGATGGGGAAGTCGAAGTAGGTGTCCGGATACGGCTCGTCCCGCAGCGTGTAGTGCCACCACTCGGCCTCGTAGGCGTTGAAGCCCGAGTCCTCCATGATGGTCCGCAGCGTCTGCCGGTTGGCCGTCTCGGCCGCGGTGATGCCCTCGGCGCCGTGGTGGGAGCGCACGTCCATCAGGTCGTGGTCGCCGCCCATCGCGACGAGGGCGCCGTCGCGCCGGTCGAACAGCGTCAGGTCGAGCGTGCTGCCCCGGCTGTGCCCGGACTTGGTGGCGACGTAGCCCAGCTCGAACATCTCGGCCCGGTTGATGTTGGGGTGGAACCGGGCCTTGATCCGGGCGTCCTCGGGCTCCTTCGACCAGCGGATGAAGTTGTCCACGGCCCGCTGCGGGCGGTAGGCGTCCCAGATCAGCAGGCCGAAGCCGAGGCCCTTGGCCTGCTCGCCGGCGCGGATCAGCGCGGTGCCCAGCGCCCGGGTGCCGACGACCCGGTTGGCCAGGTAGCCGTCCACGGGCTTGCCGGTGAAGTTGTCCCAGGTGGCGTACTTGGCGTCCCAGCGGACGCCGGGCACGAACTCGTCGATGTAGACGAAGTCGTCGGTCATCGGGCGGTGCCGGTCAGGGTCAGCGCCACCAGCTTGTCGAGGACCGCGCCGAGCGGCAGGCCGGCCGCGTTCATCATCCGCGGGTAGCGGCTGTAGGAGGTGAGGCCGGGGAACGTGTTGACCTCGTTGAGCGTGACCGAGCCGTCCTCGAGCAGGAACATGTCCACCCGGGCCAGGCCGCGGCAGCCGAGGGCCCGGTAGATCGCCTGAGCCGTCTGCTTCACCAGCGCGGCGGACTCGGCCGGGATGTCGGCCGGGACGATGAACGCCGAGTTCTCCGAGCCGGTCTCCGGCGTCGCCTCCTGGTGGATGCGGAAGAAGCCGTGCGTCAGGGCGACCCGGTCGAGCTCGCCGACGATCAGGTCGCCGTCGTTGCCCAGGACCGAGCAGCCGATCTCCTGGCCGTGCACGGCCCCCTCGATGAGGACCTTGGAGTCGTACTGCCGGGCCGTCTCGATGGCCTCGGCCAGCTCCTCCTTGGCCGAGACCTTGGTGACGCCGAAGGACGAGCCGGAGCGGGCCGGCTTCACGAAGACCGGGTAGGTGAGCTCGTCGCCGTCGACCTTCTCGTCGGCCGTGACGATCGTGAACGTCGGCGTGGAGATGCCGGCGTGGCTGACGACCAGGTAGGTCAGCGCCTTGTCGATGCACAGGGCCGAGCTGCCGATGTCACAGCCGACGTAGGGGATGCCGGCGAGCTCGAAGAGGCCCTGCATCGCGCCGTCCTCGCCGTGCTTGCCGTGCAGGACGGGCAGCACGACGTCGAGGCGGATCGTCTCGTAGCGGCCGTCCTGCAGGACCAGCAGGCCGTGCACGTTGCGGTCCGGCGACACGATGGCCGGGCGGGTGGTGCCGCTCTCCCAGTCCGGGCCGGGGCCGTCGCAGAGCTTCCACTCGCCGCCCTGGGTGATGCCGACGTAGAACGGCTCGTAGCGGGTCGTGTCAAGGTGCTTGGCCACCTCAGTCGCGGACTTGACGGAGACCGGGTGCTCCTCGCCCGTGCCGCCGAACAGAATGCCGATCCGCAACTTATCCATGCTGGTGGTCCCCGCTCTCGAATTTCACACAGTTGATGATGGAGTTCTCGATGGTGTCGCTCAAAGCGTGGTCGGTGTAATACGCGGTGTGCGGGCTGATCAGCACACCCGGGTGCTTCTGCAGCCGCAGCAGCAGCTCGTGCTCCAAGGGCCGGTTGCTGCAGTCGGCGTAGAAGATACCCTCCTCGCCCTCGAGCACGTCCAGCGCGGCCCCACCCAGCCGGCCGGTCTCCAGCGCGTCGGCCAGCGCCTCGGTCTCGATCAGCGGGCCGCGGCCGGTATTGATGATGATCGCGCCGTGTTTGATGAGCTCGATCCGGCGGCGGTCCAGCAGGTGGTGCGTCTCCGGCGTCAGCGGCGTGTGCAGCGTGACGATGTCGCTCTGGCGCAGCAGCTCGTGCAGTGCGACGTAGTTGGCGGCGGTGCTCGGCACGCTGTCGTAGGCCAGGATCCGCACGCCGAAGCCGCGCAGCCGGTCGATGACGGCCGCGCCGATGCGCCCGGTGCCGATCACGCCGACGGTCAGGTCACGCAGCTCCCGGCCGCGGACGTCGTGCAGCCGGTAGTCGTGCACCTCCGCGCGGGCGAAGGTCGACTTCGCGAAGCGGATCGTCATCAGGATCAGCATCAGCGTGTAGTCGGCGACACTGTCGGGTGAATAGGCGACATTGCCGACCTTGATGCCGATGCTCTCGGCGAATTGCACGTTGATGTGATTGAAGCCGATGCTGCGGGTGGACACGTACTCCACGCCCGCCGAGCGCAGCGCCACCAGTGTCTCGTCGGTGATTTTGGTCTTGTGCCCGACGCTGATGCACCGGTGGCCGCGGGCCAGCTCGGCGTTGTCCTCGCCGACCGGTTCATCGGTCATTCTCGGCATGACCCCATACTGGGGTGCCAGGGCCTCGAACAAGGCAGCCTCGTCCGGCTCGCACCCATAGATGGTCATACCGCTCAAGGTCATACGTTCCAGTGAAAACGCCAACGTGTTGCTCCGCCGTATGCAGATTCTGATATGCGGGCAATATACCGCCGCTCGTAGGATCGAGCGGATGCGGGTCTTGATCGTGGAGGACGAGCCGTTCCTGGCCGAGGCCGTCCGCGATGGTTTGCGGCTTTCGGCGATCACCGCCGACATCGCCGGTGACGGCGACACCGCCGTGGACATGCTCGCCCGCAACGACTATGACATCGCCGTGCTCGACCGCGACATCCCGGGCCCCTCCGGCGACGAGATCGCCAAGCGCGTCGTGGCCTCCGGCAGCGGCCTGCCGATCCTCATGCTCACCGCGGCCGACCGGCTCGACGACCGGATCTCCGGCCTCGAGCTCGGTGCCGACGACTATCTGACCAAGCCGTTCGAGCTGCGCGAGCTGGTGCTGCGGCTACGCGCCCTGTACCGTCGCCGCGGCCGCGACCGGCCGCCGGTGCACGAGCTGGCCGGGCTGCGGCTGGACCCGGTGCGCCGCGAGGTGCACCGCGACGGCCGGCCGGTCGCGCTGACCCGCAAGCAGTTCGCCGTCCTCGAGGTCCTCGTCACCGCCGGCGGCGGCGTCGTCAGCGCCGCGGAGCTGCTGGCCCGGGCCTGGGACGAGCGCGCCGACCCGTTCACCGACGCCGTGCGCATCACGATCTCGGCCCTGGGCCGGCGCCTCGGTGAGCCCGCGCTCATCGGCACCGTCGCCGGCGGCGGCTACCGCATCGAGACCGCGCCCGCCGCCACCGTTGAGGCCGCCACGCGAGAGTAGGGCCTGGTTCGCAACTGCGCAGCGGCGCCGGGCCGGTCTGGGCGGGAGGTCTGGACTCCGCCCCGCTCCCATCCCGGCCGGGCGACGGGCGCCAGCCCTCAGCCGGCGGTGAGGTTGTCCTCGACGTCGCGCTGCAGCCGCTCGACCGCGTCGGCGAGGAGCTGCTCGGCCCGCCCGGCCGGGAGCGCCGCGTCCGGCGCCGAGACCCGCACGCGCAGCTGCGCGCCGCCGGCCGGGCCGTCGAGGGCCTGCACCGTGCCCCGCACGTCGTCGCGGTCGGCCAGGTGCCACTGCAGCCGCATGTCCTCCGGCGTGGTGGCGACGACGCAGCGGACCTGCACGCCGCCGGCGCGGAGGCGGACCTCGCCGGACCCGGCCGGCTCGCCGTGCACGCCCGGGGGCAGCCAGCGGTCCAGGTGGGCCGGGTCGGTGAGGTTGCCGAACACCACCTCGGGCGGGGCGGTGAACCCGTACGCGCGATCGATCCCCATGGGGCGCCCGTTACCCGCGCCGGGTCGGGCGAAAACGAATTGCTTCCACCCGCCGGACCTGGCAAGAGGCGCCGCTGGGAGGACCTGTGGCGATGAAGATCGTGGACCAGGCGGAGGCCAACCGGCTCTTGCCCCTCGCGCTGCTGGAGCTGTGGCGGCGGGCCCACGGCGCCGGCTGACGGGCCGGTCGGGGCGCGCCTCAGGACTCCTCGAGGCGGCGGCGCAGCGTCGCCAGGGACTGGCGCAGGATGCGTGAGATCTGCATCTGGGACAGGCCCAGCCGGGCGGCGATCTCGTGCTGGGTCAGGCCGCCGTAGAAGCGCAGCGCCAGCACGCGCTGGGCGCGCTCGGGCAGGCCGGTCATGATCACGTGCAGCGACTCGTGGTTGTCGACGCCGTCCAGGTCCGGGTCCTCGGCGCCCAGGTGGTCGAGGAGCGTGGCCGACTCGACCTGGTTGGCGTGGGCCGGCAGGTCGAGGGAGAGCGGGCGGTAGGTCCGGCCGACCTCCAGGGCCTCGGCGGCCTCCTCGACGTCGATGCCGAGGCGCCCGGCCAGGTCGCGGGCGGTCGGCGGATGGCCGAGGCGGGCGGTGAGCTCGTCCCAGGCGTGGTTGATCGCCTGCCAGTGGTCCTGCAGCCGGCGGGGCACCCGGACCGTCCAGGCCCGGTCCCGGAAGTGGCGCTTGAGCTCGCCGGTGACCATGGCCACCGCGTAGGGGCCGAACTCGATCAGCCGGCCGGGGTCGAAGCCGTCGACGGCCTTGATCAGGCCGAGGTACGCCACCTGCTCGAGGTCGGCCATCGGCTCCGTGGAGCGCGTGTAGCGGTGGGCGAGGCGCTGTGCGGCCGGCATGCACGTCTCGATGATCGTGGTGCGCAGCCGGCGGTGCTGCGCGGGCGAGTGCGCGGCCGCGTGGAGGCGGATGAGGTCGTCGGTCACGGCGGGCGGCCAGCCGGTGGTGATCGGGCCGGTGGCGAGCGACTCGTAGGGGCCGTCGCCGAAGGTGACGTCCTCGTGGGCGCCGAGCTGCTTGGCGGCGCCGGCGATCTCCAGGGCGGTCCGGGCCGCGCCGCGGGCGCCGGGGGTGCGCAGGGAGCCGCCCCGCTGCTCGGCGCGCTGCTGGAGGTACAGCAGGACGCGGATGGCGCCGGCGTCGATCAGCCGGACGTGGGTCAGGTCGATCACGATGTGCCGGCGGCCCCGGTCGAGGCGGTCGAAGATCACTTGGCGGAGGCGCGGCGCGGCGGCGAAGTCCATTGCGCCGCGGACCTCGAAACGGTCCTCGTCGTGGTACGGCCACAGCGCGATGGTGATGGTCATCGAGGTGCGCGGTACCCGAATCGCATGCCCCGACACAAATTTGTCGGAGGGTATGCATTGCGGCAACTTGCAGTTTGGGAGAACGGGTCCGGGGTAGACGGGCGCACACCACGTCTGGCCTGCGGCAGGATCGGACGTCGGCCGAACCCGGGAGGTGCCGTGGAACGGACAGGGGTCGGCGGGGGCTTCAGATGCCCCGTCACGGAGGACTATCCGATCGTCGTCGTGAGCCCGCGCGGTGTGCTGGACGCGGCGGGCGCCGCGACCCTCCGCCAGGCCGTCGCGAAGGCCCTGACCGCCCGGCCCGACCTCGTCCTGCTCGACGTCGCCCGGCTGCGGCCGGGACCCGATCTGGCGCTGTCGGTGCTGCCGATGCTGGCCCGGCGGGCGTCGTCGGCCGGGGCCGCGTTCGTGCTCTGCGGACCCTCGCCGGCCCTGGCGGCGGCCCTGCAGCGGGTCATCGTGTGCCGGCGGCTGCCCGTCTGCGCGTCGCTCCAGGATGCGCTGGCCGAGCGGGCCGCGCATCCGGTGCCCACCCGGCGCCACGCGTTCCTGCCCCCGCTGCGCTCGTCGGCCGAGGCGGCCCGAGCGATCGTGACGGAGGCGTGCGCGGCCTGGGACGTCACCGTGCTGTCCACGGCGGCCGAGGCGGTGACCGGGGAGCTGGTCGCCAACGCGGTGCTGCACGCCGGCACGGAGATCGGCTTCTCGGTCGAGCTGGGCCGCTACTACCTCGTGGTCGCGGTGCGCGACGGCAGCCCGGTCCTCCCGCGGCTGCGCACCCCCGACGACGACGGGCCCGGCTACGGCCTGCTGCTCGTCGACGGCCTGGCCTCCGCGTGGCGCTGCGCCCCGACGGCCACCGGCAAGATCGTGTGGGCCTCGCTGCGCCGGCCCCGCTCCGGCTGACCGCCGAGCTACGGGCGCGGTGACGTGCGGGTCCAGTTGCGGCGCCGGCCGCGCTGCGGGCGACCCCGCAGCGCGGCCAGGCAACGCGGGCAGATGTAGCGCACATCGTCGCCCGGGTTGAGGGTGTCGGTGTCCCGGTACTCCCACGGCACGTGCGGAAACACGCGCAGCCGGGCCCGGAACAGCGACATCCCGCACACCGTCTGGTTCTGGCCGGCCAACCACGCGTGGGCCTCGCCGGCCGGGACCCGGATGCCGTCGGCATCGCGGTGCTCGCCCGACGCCGCGACCGTCGCCCGTGCCATCGCCGCACCCCTCAGCGGCCGAGTCCGCCGGCGACCGGGCGGGCGCGCGGGGCGAAGATCAGGCCGAGCGCGATCATGCCGAGCCCGAGGACCAGGTGCAGCCAGTTGTCGGCGGTGTTGACCGGGACGAAATTGGCGTCCGAGCCGTGGCCGATGACCAGGCCGTAGAGGAACAGCACGAGGTAGATGGCGCCGCCGCCGATGAGGAAGAGGCGGGCGGTGTCCACGCGCCGGGCCATCGCGATGCCGGCGATGCCGAAGAGCAGGTGCACGATGTTGTGCAGGATCGACACCTGGAACACGCCGAGCAGGTGTGCGCCGGAGTCGTGGCCGGCGAACCGCATGTCGCCGTAGTCCGTGGTGATGCCGGGGATGAAGCCGAGGATGCCAACGAGCAGGAAGACAACACCCACGGCCATGGCGACGGTGCGGATGGTCGATCGCTCACTCGCGGCCACGGAGGCGCGCGATTCGGATCTGCTGACCATGACGAACTCCTTTATCGACAACGGTTCGCCGCTCCAGTAACCACCACCCCCGGCACCAAACGTTTTGACCTCAGCGGTCGGTGTCGCCCTCGCCGGTGTGCTGCTGGGCGTAGTCGACGCCCTTGTCGATCTGCCCGGAGTACTTCTCGCCGGTGCGCTGGTCGGCCTGGTCGCCGGCCTTGTCGATGGCCTGGTCGACCTTGTCGTCGTGCTGGTCGGCGAGGTGCTTGGCCTTGTCCATGAAATCGTTCATGCCGGTCCGGTACCCGTCGCGTCCGGCGGTAACCAAGCCAGGCGGGCCGATGTTTCGAGCGATCCGCGGCGGGCAGTTGCGCCCCGACGCCGACTGCGAGGAGCTTCGATGGCCGAGGAGACCGGGCCGCCACCGGACAGCGGCGCCCAGCCGATCAAGATCCCGGAGCCGCATCGGTACCGCACCGACGCCGCGCCGGACCGCGAGGGCGACCCGGTCCGCAACGCGCACGGCGAGGGGACGGCCACGGCGGTGCTGGACCGGCGCCCGGCCCGCATCGAGGGGCCGCTGGTCCACCGGCCGCTGCCCGGCACCGCGTTCACCCGGCTGATCCGCACCACGGACGCGAAGGAGATCGGGGTGCTGTACCTCGTGACCTCCTTCGCGTTCTTCATCCTCGGGGGCTTCATGGCCCTGCTCATGCGGGCCGAGCTGGCCCGGCCGGGGCTGCAGTTCCTCTCGCCGGAGCAGTACAACCAGCTGTTCACCGCGCACGGCACGATCATGCTGCTGCTGTTCGCGACGCCGCTGGTGATCGGCTTCGCCAACTTCGTGGTGCCGCTGCAGATCGGCGCGGCCGACGTCGCCTTCCCGCGGCTCAACGCGGTGTCCTACTGGCTGTTCCTGCTCGGCGGCACCATGGTCGTGAGCGGGTTCGCCACGCCGGGCGGCGCGGCCGACTTCGGCTGGACCGCGTATACGCCGCTGAGCACCCAGCAGCACTCGCCCGGCGTCGGCGGCGATCTGTGGGTCATGGGCCTGGTGATTTCCGGCCTCGGCACGATTCTCGGCGCGGTCAACCTCATCACCACGATCGTCACCTTGCGGGCCCCGGGTATGACGATGTTCCGGCTGCCGATCTTCACCTGGAACATCCTGTGCACCGCGCTGCTCATCATCCTGGTGTTCCCGGTGCTGGCCGCGGCCCTGCTGGTGCTGGAGGCCGACCGCAAGCTCGGCGCCACCGTCTACAACGCGGCCTACGGCGGGCCGATCCTGTGGCAGCACCTGTTCTGGTTCTTCGGCCACCCCGAGGTCTACGTGGTCGCGCTGCCGTTCTTCGGCATCGTCACCGAGATCATCCCGGTGTTCAGCCGCAAGCCGGTCTTCGGGTACAAGGGCCTGGTCGGTGCCACGATCGGCATCACCGCCCTGTCGATGACGGTCTGGGCGCACCACATGTTCGCCACCGGCCAGGTGCTGCTGCCGTTCTTCTCCTTCCTGAGCTTCCTGATCGCGGTGCCCACCGGCATCAAGTTCTTCAACTGGATCGGCACGATGGCCCGCGGCCAGCTGACGTTCGAGACGCCGATGCTGTTCGCCATCGGCTTCCTGGTCACGTTCCTGTTCGGCGGCCTGTCGGGCGTCATCCTGGCCAGCCCGCCGCTCGACTTCCACCTGACCGACTCGTACTTCGTCGTGGCCCACTTCCACTACGTGCTGTTCGGCACGATCGTCTTCGCCGCGTTCGGCGGGGTGTACTTCTGGTTTCCGAAGATCACCGGCCGGATGCTCGACGAGCGCCTCGGCAAGCTGCACTTCTGGACGATGTTCGTCGGCTTCCACATGACGTTCCTGATCCAGCACTGGCTCGGCAGCCGCGGCATGCCCCGCCGCTACGCCGACTACCTGCCGACGGACGGCTTCACGCTGTTCAACACCATTTCGACGATCGGCTCGTTCATCCTCGGCATCTCGACCCTGTTCCTGCTGTGGAACGTCTGGCGGTCATACAAGTTCGGCCGCGTGGTCGCGGTCGCGGACCCGTGGGGCTTCGGCAACTCCCTGGAGTGGGCGACCAGCTGCCCGCCGCCGCGGCACAACTTCGAGTTCCTGCCGCGCATCCGCTCGGAGCGGCCGGCCTTCGACCACAAGTACGGCAAGCAGATCGCCGACATCGCCCGGGACCGCCCGCAGCGCGAGGTCCGCCCGGCCCAGGAGCTCGACGATGAGGGCTGAGTGGCGGGTCTTCGCGGTCATCGGCGGCTTCCTGGTGGTGGTCACCGGCGTCTACGCCTGGCTGACCCACGTGATGAACGGCGGCGTGGAGCGGGTCGGCACGGTCGCGCTGCTCCTGTCGGTCCTGCTGTGCGCGATGATCGGCGGCTCCTGGTATCTGATCTCCCGCCGGATGCCGCCGCGCCCGGAGGACCGCGAGGACGCCGAGCCGGCCGACGGGTCCGGGGACGTCGGCTTCTTCAGCCCCTACTCGTACTGGCCGATCCTGGTCGGCCTGGGCACCGCCACGGCCGCCTTCGGCATCGCGGTCTGGCAGTTCTGGCTGGCCGGCGCCGGCCTGGTCCTGGTGATCTTCTCGGCCGCGGGGCTGCTGTTCGAGTACTACACCGGCAGCACCCGCAGTCCGGACTGACCCGCGATCGCCGCCGTCCGCCTGGTGGTCCTGCTTGCCCATTGAGCGGCACAGTTCTATATTCGCGTCACCAAATGTGGTCCGACTGGACCGCCTAGTGGACCGCTCCGGAAGGGGAGCACGGTGACGCAGCAGCACATGGATCGGCGTCAGATTCTCAAGGGAGCGGCCGCGGCCGCGGTGGCCCCGGGGTTCGCCGCGGAAGCCGGGGCGGCCGGGCACGTACCGGCGTCCTGCACCGCGCCCGTGGCCCGGGACTTTCCCAAGGTCGGCGGCAACTACGGCAACCAGAACTTCTCCGCGCTCATCCGCATCCAGCGCGGGAGCCTGAGCCGGCTCGGCGGGGCCTGGGTCAACCGGATCGAGGGCGGGCTGACCACCGGCACGAACCAGAGCACGGCCGTGGCCGTCGGCGGGATGCTGTACATCGAGTCGGCGCTCGGCAACGTGCACGCCGTCGACGGGGTCACCGGTGCCACCAAGTGGACCTACCACCAGACCCGGGGGACGCTGACCCGCCGCGGCGTCGCGGTCGGCCAGGGCCTGGTGTTCACGCACGGCAAGGGCAACTGGCTCATCGCCCTCGACCAGGCCACCGGGGCCGTCGTGTGGGAGGTGCAGATCAACGGGTACGGCAACATGGAGAAGGTCGCCATCACCTACCACGACGGCCGGCTGCACCTCGGCACCCACGACAGCGACCGGGCCGCCGCCGTCGCCGTCAACGCCACCGACGGCACCGTGGCCTGGCACTTCTGGGGCATCCCCGGCCCCGGCGAGCCCGGCAACGAGACGTGGGAGGGCGACTCGTGGCAGACCGGCGGGGCCACGCCGTGGATGCACCCCGCCCTCGACCCCGAGCTCGGCCTGATCTACTGGACGTTCGGCAACGCCCGCGGCAGCCGCTCGTCGCAGGACGGCTCGCTGCGCGGCGGGACCAACCTGTACTCCAGCTCGATCGTCGCCCTCGACATCAAGACCGGGCAGTACCGCTGGCACTTCCAGTCCATCCACCACGGCATCTGGGACATGGACAACACCATGGCGCCCGTCCTCGCCGACGTGCGCATCCACGGCCGGCCCCGCAAGGTCGTCGTCTACGGCAGCAAGTCCGGCATGTACTTCATCCTCGACCGCACCGACGGCTCCGCGCCGCTGGGCATCGACGAGCGGCCGGTGCCGCAGGACGCCCGGCAGAAGACCTGGCCGACGCAGCCGTTCCCGCGCCAGGGCGCCTGGACCGAGCAGCGCGTCGTGAGCCAGCCCCTCGGCACGGCGGTCCCGGGCGATCCGAACCGGGCCGTGCCCAACTACGTGCCGGGCCGGCTCTACGACCCGCACTGGGACGTGCCGATCCTGTCGATCCCCGGGCACGGCGGCGGCGCCGACTGGGCCGCGCAGTCCTTCAGTCACAGCACCGGTCTGGTGTACACCGGCTTCGGCTACGTCGCCGCGGCGCACTCGCTGACGGAGGCGAGCAACGGGCTGCGGCCGCCGGGGGAGTACCAGACCGGCGGCGTCGTCGCGGTCGACGTCAGCACCAACACGGTCCGCTGGAAGCGGCGCATGCCCTACTCCCTGGCCCACGGCAACGGCATCCTCACCACGGCGGCCGACCTCGCGTTCATCGGCCAGCCCGACGGCAACCTCATCGCCCTGGACGCGCGCACCGGCCGCGAGCTGTGGCGATTTCAGTGCGGCGCGGCGATCAGCAGCAGCCCCATCATGTACGAGGCCGGCGGCGAGCAGTACCTCGCCGTCTACGCCGGCGGCACCGGGATCCCCTACGGCGACTCGGCCCCGCGCGGCGACTTCCTGTGGTCGTTCAAGCTCGGCGGGACGGTCCCCCCGGCACCCACCCCGCCGCCGCCGGTCGTGCGCCGCCCGGTGTCCGGCGGCCCGGTCGAGGGCACCGCGGTCGGCAACAAGGTGATCCTGGCCCGCACCTACAACGCGGCCACCGGGCAGGTCGGCACCGTCGAGTCGACGGCCGTCAACGCCATGGCGCCGACGCACCTGCGGGTCCCGGTGGGCACGACCGTCATGTTCGTCAACCCGGCCGACAACGCCAACGCCCACAGCGCGACGCAGTTCTTCGAGGGGCTGTTCGACTTCCGGCTCGAGCCCGGGCAGTCGGCGACCTACACGTTCACGCGCGCCGGCGAATACTTCTTCAACGACTCCTACAGCCCCCGCCCGACCGGCAAGATCGAAGTGTACTGAGGTCGGTCTTCCCCGCCGCCCTCGGCGCGAGTATAAGTAACTATCTAGTACGTTAACCCCGCGCCGAGGGGGCACCGCCATGCTCTCCATCGCCACCGTCTGCCTCTCCGGAACCCTCGAGGACAAGCTGGCCGCGGCCGCCGCCGCCCGCTTCACCGCGATCGAGCTCTTCGACCGCGACCTCGTCGCCTCGCCGTGGTCACCGGCCCGGGTGCGCCGCGAGTGCGAGCGGCGCGGCCTCGAGATCGCCGCCTACCAATCGGTGCGCGACCTCGAGGCCGTGCCGCCGGCCGTGTTCGCCCGCAACCTGCGCCGCGCCGAGCGCGCCTTCGACCTCCTGGAGGAGCTCGGCGCCACCACGTTGGTCGCCACCTCGTCGGTGTCGCCCGACGCCATCGACGACGACGAACTCGCCGCCGAGCAACTGCACACCCTGGCTGAGCGGGCCGGTCGGCGCGGCCTGCGCATCGCTTACGAGGCGCTCGCCTGGGGCAAGTATGTGTGCACTCACGCACACGCATGGCGAGTGGTGCGGCGGGCCAGCCATCCCGCGCTGGGGTTGTGCATCGACAGCTTCCACGTGCTGTCCCGAGGTGACGATCCGGCCCCGCTGCGCGCGATCCCGGGCGACAAGATCTTCCTGCTGCAGATCGCCGACGGATCCCCGCGCTCCAGGAGCGACCGGCTCTTCCCCGGCATGGGCGCGTTCGACCTGCCCGGCTTCGTCGAGCACGTGCTCAGCACCGGCTACAGCGGACCCTTGTCGCTCGAGGTGTTCAGCGACGTCTACCGCCAGACCGACCCCAGGTATGCGGCGATCGACGGCATGCGCTCCCTCCTCGGGCTGCAGGAGAGTCTGCCACCAGCACCGGCGCTCGGCGGGCACGCGTTCACCGAACTCGCCGTGGACGACGTGTCGGGGCCGCGGATCGCCGCCGCGCTGGGCGCCCTCGGATTCATCCACAGTGGTCAACACCATTCGAAACCGGTGCAGCTGTGGGAGTCCGGCGCGGCCCGGATCCTGCTGAACTCGGGCGCCCAGCGGTCCATCACGCCCGGCACGGCCTCGATCTGCGCGCTGGGCCTGCGCAGCGCCGACCCACCGCGGGCCGCCCGCCGGGCCGAGGCGCTGCTCGCTCCGGCCCTGCCCCGGCTGCGGGAGATGGGCGAGGCGGACCTGGTCTCGGTCGCGGCCCCCGACGGCACCGCGGTGTTCCTCATCGAGGACTCGTGGCTGAGCGACTTCGCGGGCACCGGCCAGACCTCGCGGTCCGGCGGCCTGAGCACCGATCACGTGTCACTCACCGCCTCCCTCGACGACTACGACGAGGCCGCCCTGTTCTACCGCACGGTGCTCGGCCTGCGGACGGAGGAGACGGCGGAGGTGGTCGCGCCGTTCGGGCTGATCCGGACCCGGGTGGTCACCGACCCCGGGCGGACCGTGCGGATCGCGCTCAACACCGCCCCGCTGCGCCGCGGCGACTGGGCCCCGGCCGTCCCCGACCCGCAGCACATCGCGTTTCGCACCGACGACATCGTCGGCTGCGCCAAAGCCGTGCGGGCCGTCGGTGCCACTGTGCTGCAGATTCCGGACAACTACTACGACGACCTCGACGCCCGGCTCGACCTCCCCGCGGAGCGCCTGGCCGAGCTGCGCGAGCACTCGATCCTCTACGATCGCGAGGCCGACGGCGAGTACCTGCACTTCTACACCGAGATGCTCGGCTCCCGGGTGTTCTTCGCGGTCGTGCAGCGCGTCGGGCGATACGAGGGCCACGGCGACCCGCACAGCGTCCCGGTGCGGATGGCCGCGCACCGGGAGCGGCGGCGGGTCGCGGCCCACGGATCAGCCGACCGGCACGACTACTCCCTGGCCCACCTGACCGCGCTCAGCCTGTCGCCGCCGGAGCTGGTCGACGCCGCGGCCGAGGGCGGCTACCGGTACGTGGGGCTGCGCCTGATCCAGGTCACGCCGCAGGAGCCGCACTACCCCCTCGCGACCGATCCGGCCCTGATGCGGCACACCAAGGTCCGGCTGGCCGCGACCGGGGTCGAGGTGCTCGACGTGGAGCTGGCCCGGATCAGCCCCGAGAAGGCGCCGCGGGACTACCGGCGGTTCCTGGAGGCCGGGGCCGAACTCGGCGCCCGGCACGTCATCTGCCAGCTGCCGGACCCCGACCGGAGCCGCAAGACCGACCGGTTCGCCGAGCTGTGCGAGCTGGCCCGGCCGCTCGGGCTCACGATCGATCTGGAGTTTCCGTCCTGGACCGAGACGCCGGACCTGCGCGAGGCGGCCCGGGTCGTGCGGGCCGCGGACCAGCCCAACGCCGGAATCCTGGTGGACCTGCTGCACTTCGCGCGGTCCGGGTCGAGCATCGCCGACCTGCGGCAGCTGCCGGCCGCCTGGTTCCACTTCGCGCACGTGTGCGACGCGCCCGCCGGTGTGCCGCCGACGAACGAAGGCCTCATCCACACCGCCCGGTTCGAGCGGCTCTTCCCCGGCGAAGGCGGGATCGACGTCCATGGCATCCTCGACGCACTCCCGGCCGGCCTCCCCTACGCCCTGGAGATCCCGCGGGCCCAGCTGGTGGCCCAGATCGGCGCGAAGGAGCACGCCCGCCGCGCCCTCGACGCCACCCGCGCCCACCTCAGGGCCGGTATGTCGGCCGGATCTCCGGTGGGATCGGCCCCTTGATCCGCCGCCCTTCGCGCATCTCCTCCCACGCGTGGGCCAGGACGCCGACGGTGCGGCCGAGCACGAACAGGCCCCGGGCGAGCGGCGCCGGGAAGCCGAGCTCGCCGTAGATCACCGCGGTCGCGCCGTCGATGTTCATCGGCACGGGGGCGATCGCGGCCTCGACCGCCAGGCCCGCGGCCAGGAACCGGCCCTCGACCACGCCGTCGTCGACGGCCCGCCGGACCAGGCCCAGCAGCGGGTCGCGGCGGGGGTCGCGCGGGTGGAACCGGTGCCCGAAGCCGGGCAGGTACTTCGACCGCTCCCGCCACCGCGCGACCGTCGCCCGGGTCGCGGCGGTCAGGTCGGGGTCGTCGCCGGCGCCGTCGAGGAGCTCCGAGTACAGCTCCAGGCACTGCTGACCGGCGCCGCCGTGGACGTCGCCCATCACGTTGACCCCGCTGGCGATCGCGTTGTTGAGCCCCACCCCGCAGGTCGCCGCCATCCGGGCGACCGCGATCGACGGGGCGTGCGGGCCGTGGTCGACCGAGCCGACCAGGGCCGCGTCGAGCAGCTGGACCTGCCGCGCCGTCGGCCGCTCGCCGCGCAGCAGCAGCCAGGCCGCCTCCGTCAGCGAGGTACCCCCGAGGAGCTCCTGGATCGGCAGACCGCGCAGCTCGATGACGCCCGGCTCGACCCGCGACACCGAGGTGGCCCACCAGTCGGCCACCCGCTGCGTGACGTCGTCGGTCATGCCGCATCACCGCGCCAGGCCGCCAGCAGCGCGGGCACGTCGGCGTTGTGCTGGCCCAGCGTCGGCGGCGGCGCTTCGGGTGTGAGCGGCTCGCCGTCGTACAGCACACCACTGCTCACCACCCGCAGCCGCCGGCCGTCCTCGCCCGGGAACGGCAGGTCGCGCAGGAAGCCGCGGTGGCGCAGCTGCTCGGTGTCGAGCGCCTGGGGGACGGTCAGAATCCTCGCCGCCGGTACCCCCGCCGCATTCAGCAGTTGCTCCCAAGCCAGTGCCGTCCGGCCTCGCAGCGCGGCGTTCAGCTCGGCGTTGAGGGCGGTCCGATGAGCCTTGCGGCCCTCGCGTTCGGCGAAGCGGGCGTCCGTGACGAGGTCCGGGCGGCCGACGAGCCGGCACAGCGTCTCGAACTGCTCCTGCCGGTTGGCCGCGATGTTGAGCGGGCCGTCGGCGGTGTCGAAGGTGCCGGACGGGGCGGCGGTGGCGTTCTGGTCGCCGGTCGGCTCGGGCGCCACGCCGGCGACGAGGTAGTTGGAGACCGTCCAGCCCATCGCCGACATGGACGCCTCCAGCATCGACACGTCGAGGTGGCAGCCGGTGCCGGTGCGGTGCCGGGCGGCGACGGCGGCGACGATGGCCAGGGCCGCGGCCAGACCGCCGAGGCTGTCACAGACCGGGAAGCCGACCCGCAGCGGGGCGGTGTCACGGGTGCCGGTGACGCTCATCATCCCGGACAGCCCCTGGATGATCTGGTCGTAGGCGGGGGCCTGGCTCATGGGGCCGGTCTGGCCGAAGCCGGTGATGGAGCACGCGATCAGCCGCGGGTTGAGGGCCTGCAGGTGCGGCCAGTCGTAGCCGAGCCGGGCCAGGACGCCGGCCCGGAAGTTCTCCAGCAGCACGTCGGCCGCCCCGGCCAGCTCCTCGAAGACACCCCGGTCGGCCGGGTCCTTGAGGTCGAGCTCGACGGACTTCTTCCCGGCGTTCTGGGCCAGGAACGACGCGCCGAGCCCGCGCCGGTTGAGCTCCGGGTCGGACCCCAGCTGCCGGGCCAGGTCACCGCGGTGCGGCACCTCGATCTTCACGACCTCGGCGCCCAGCAGCATGAGCTGGTAGCTGCAGTACGGACCGGCGAGGACGTTGGTCAGGTCGAGGACGCGGATACCGGCCAAAGGTCGCTGCATACGGTGCCCCTTTCACAACGAGCTGCCCAGCGGGTGGTCGAAGCCGCGCTCGGTCATCCGCTGCGCGACCTCCTTGAGATCGGCGGCGAACTCGGCGATGCGCTCGTCGGTGAAGCGCAGCGTCGGCCCGCTCAGGGACAGGGCGGCCACGACACCGCCGGCGCGGGAGAAGATCGGCACCGCGACCGCGGACAGGCCCTCCTCGCGCTCGCCGTGGCTGGCCGCGAAGCCCTGGTGCGCGGCCTCGTCGATCCACTCCCGCAGGCGCTTGGTGTGCGGCTCGCCGTAGGGGGAGCTCTTCGCGATCCGCAGCAGCCGGCCCGGGGTGGCGTTGCGCAGCAGGACCTTCGCCGACGCCCCGGCCCACAGCGGCAGCTCGTCGCCGATGTGCACCACGTGCCGCAGCGGCTGCGGGCTCTCCTGCTGGGCGACGCAGACCCGGTAGATGTCCCGGGCCACGTAGACGTTGACGGTCTCGCGGCGGCGGGCGGCCAGGTCGCGCATCGAGCGCTGGGTCTCCGGCGGCAGCTCCCAGCTGCGCCGGGCCAGGTGCGCCCAGCGCCACAGGCCCGGGCCGGCCATGTAGCCCGCCGCGGTGCCCCACAGCAGGCCGCACTGCTCGAGGGTCTGGACCAGGCGGATGACGGTGGTCTTGGCCAGCCCGGTGGCCTCGACGATGTCGCGGATCGACACCAGCGGCCGGTCCTCCGTGAGCAGCGTCAGGATGTCCAGCGCCCGCTGCACACTGCGCACGCCCTGGGCCTCGCCGTCGGCCGGGGCCTCGGTCAGGGGCTTCACCATGTCGTCTCCATTGCTTGGTCCGATGCCGTCCGACTGAACGTAACTTTCTCGCTCCGGACCCTTGCCAGCGGAGGTCGGCCGCCCGTACGTTACACCCAGTCCGCACAGCGGTCCAGATGTGCCGCTCAGTGGTATGTCAGAGGGGTGCCCATGCCCGATGTTCTTGCTCCTGCCCTGATCGCCGGGGAGTGGACAACCGATGGCGCCACGGCCGAGCGAGTCGGCCCCTACGTCCGCGCGGTGGTCAGCCGGGCCGTCCGGGCCGACGACGCCATGGTCCGCACCGCGGTTCACTACGCCCACAATGGTGGCCGGCAGGCCATGGCCGCGCTGGCCCCGGCCACCCGGTCCGGCATCCTCGAACGCGCCGCCGCGGCCGCACTGCGGCAGCGCGCGGCCCTGGCCGAACTGCTCGCCCTCGAGCTCGGCAAGCCCGTCAAGGACGGCGGCGGCGAGATCGACCGGGTCGCCGACACCCTGGCCGTCTGCGCGGCCGAGGCCCGGCGCATCGGCGGCGACGTCCTCCCGGTCGCCGGCTGGGCCCGCGGCGTCGGCAACACCGCCCTGACCTACCGCGCCCCGGCCGGTGTGGCCCTCGCCATCACCCCGTTCAACGCCCCGGCCAACCTGCTCGCCCACAAGCTCGGCGCGTCGTTCGCCGCCGGCAACACCACGATCGTCAAGGCCCCGCCCCAGGCCCCGGCCGTCTCCGCCGCCGTCGTCGGCCTGCTCCGCGACGCCGGCGCACCCCCGGAAGCGGTCCAGCTCCTGCACGGCGGCGGTGCCGTCGGCGCGGCCCTGTGCGCGGCCCCCGAGGTCAGCGTCATCAGCTTCACCGGCAGCGCCGAGACGGGCGCCGCCGTGGCCCGGGCCGCCGGCGCGAAACGGCTCGTCCTGGAGCTCGGCGGCAACGCGGCCACCATCGTCTGCGCCGACGCCGACATCGCCCTCGCCGCCGCCGTCTGCGCGCGGACCGGATACACCAACTCCGGCCAGAGCTGCATTTCGGTGCAGCGGGTGTACGTCCACCGCTCCCGCTACACCGAGTTCGCCGACGCGTTCACCAAGGAGGTCGCGGCGCTGAAGGTCGGCGACCCCCTCGACCCGGCCACCGACGTCGGCTCGATGGTCGACGACGACGCGGCCGAACGGGTCGTCACCTGGACCGCCGCGGCCGCCGCGGCCGGCGCCACGATCCCGCTCGGCGGCACCCGCACCGGCGCCACCCTCGCACCCACGGTGGTGCTCGGCCCGCCCGCCGACGCCGACGTCGTGCGCCGCGAGGTGTTCGGCGCGCTCGTGGCCGTGCTGCCCTTCGACGACTTCGCCGCCGTCCTCGCCGACTGCAACTCCAGCCGCTACGGCCTACAGGCCGGCCTGTTCACCAACGACATCGGCCGCATCCTCACCGCCTGGCGGGAGCTCGAAGTCGGCGGGCTCATCGTCAACGGCTCGTCGAACTACCGCCTCGACCACGTCCCGTTCGGCGGCGTCAAGGACTCCGGCTTCGGCCGCGAGTCGCCGGCCGCCATGATCGAGGACTACACCGTGGTGAAGACCCTACTGCTGCGCGGCCTGTCGATCTGGGGCACCGGATGAGGGCCGCCGTCCTGACCGGGCCCGGCGCGGTGGAGGTGGCCGACGACTGGCCGGAGCCCGCGTGCGGCCCGGACGACGTGCTCGTCGCCGTCCGCGCGGTCGGCGTGTGCGGGTCCGACCTGACCGTCGTCGACGGCCGGCGGGAGGTCCCCGGCCTGCCCTGGCCCATCGGGCACGAGGCCATCGGCGACATCGTCGCGGTCGGTGCCCGGGTGCCGCCGGGCCGGGTCGGCGAGCGGATCGCGGTCGAGCCCAACTTCCCCTGCCTGCACTGCCCGGCCTGCCTCGGCGGGCGGACCGCGGTCTGCCCGCGGCGGAGGATCCTCGGCATCAACGAGCCCGGTGCCCTCCGCGACCGCCTCGCCGTGCCGGCCCGCTTCGCCTGGCCCGCACCGGCCGGGCTGGCCGACGAGGACCTCGTCTGCGTCGAGCCGCTCGCCGTCGCGCTGGCCGCGCTGGCCCGGGCCGGGGTGCGGGCGGGGGAGCGGTGCCTCGTCGTCGGGGCGGGGTCGCAGGGGCTGCTGGTCTGCCTGGCGCTGCGGGCGCTCGGTGCGGTGCCGTTC
Organism: Dactylosporangium sp. NPDC051541; assembly: GCF_044454505.1. Lineage (NCBI taxonomy): Bacteria > Bacillati > Actinomycetota > Actinomycetes > Micromonosporales > Micromonosporaceae > Dactylosporangium > Dactylosporangium sp. NPDC051541. The sequence goes on along the minus strand of NZ_JBITDU010000014.1, from coordinate 94,076 downwards.
GTCGTGGAGCCGCATGAGGGCCGGCTCGCTACTGCGATTTCGCTGGGGGCGGCGGCCGTACCGACACATCAGCATTTTTCTGTAATTTTCGAGACTTCAGGAGCGCCACCGGCTTTGGAGACCGCGGTGGAGCACGCGGCCCCGGACGGGCGGATCGTGCTCATCGGACAGAGCACGGTTCCGGCGCGGCTCTCGACGTTCGCGGTGGTCCAGCGGCGGCTGTCGCTGCTCGGCTGCCTCATCTACGACCATCCCGCGGACTTCGCGGCGGCCATCGCCCGGGCCGGGGAGCTGCGGCCCGGACGGATTCTGCGCGGGCGGTTTCCGCTGACGCGTGTTGCCGAGGCGTTCGCGCAGGCTCGTGCACTGCCCGGCAAGACCTGGATCACGTTGGAGGAATCACGGTGACCGCCGCCGAAGCTCTGGTCGCACAGCTCGAGGCCTACGGCGTGGAATACGTTTTCGGCACGTGCGGGCACACGAACATCGCCCTGCTCGACGCCCTCGGCCGCAGCCGCATCTCGTTCGTCATCGCCCGGCACGAGCAGGCCGCCGCGCACGCCGCCGACGGCTACGCGCGGGCCTCGGGCAAGGTCGGGGTCGTGCTGGTGCACGTCGGGCCGGGCATGATGAACGCGGTCACCGGCGTCGCCACCGCCGCGCTGGATTCGGTGCCGCTCGTCGTCATCGCGGGCGATGTACCGTCCTATATGTACGGTCGCCACCCGCATCAAGAGGTCAATCTGCATGCGGACGCGGATCAGACGGCGATCTACCGGCCATTTGTGAAGCGCGCGTGGCAGGTGCACCGGGTCGAGGATCTGTCGCGGTTCACAGAACGTGCGTTCTGGACCGCTACTTCGGGGCGGCCCGGTGCGGTGTTGTTGAACGTGCCGATGGATGTGTTTTCGCGCGAGCTGGGTGACATTTCGTATATGTCGGGTTTGCCGGTCCGCGCTTCCGTGCCGGCGCTGGCGGTCGACGATGCCCAGCGGGCGGCCGATCTCTTGTTGGGGGCCGAACGACCCCTCGTATACCTCGGCGGTGGTCTCGGGCCGGGGGAGGGACGTAAAGCCCTGCTGTCCCTTGTGGAGCATCTGGACATTCCCGTTGCGCACTCGCTCATGGCGAAAGGTGCGCTGCCCGACCTGCACCCGCTCGTCATGGGCATGACCGGCTTCTGGGGGCTTGAGGTCACCAACACGTACGCGCTCGAGGCGGACCTGGTGCTGGCGATCGGCACCCGGTTTGCCGAGACCGACTCGAGCTCGTGGAACCCGGCCTACACCTGGCGTATGCCGCCTACTCGACTTATCCAGATCGACATCGACTCTTCGGAAATAGGCCGAAATTACCCCGTCGAGCTGGGGATCGTCGCCGACGCCACCCACGCCGTGCGGGCCATCGACGCCGCCGTGCGCCGGGGCGAACCGCAGCCGCGCCGCCGCCCGGCCCTGCGCGAGCAGATCGCCGCCGCCCGGACCGCGCTGTTCGACGGCAGCACCGAACGCGGCCGCAGCGACCAGTTCCCGCTGCGCCCCGAACGGATCCTGCTCGACCTGCGCGAGACCCTCCCGCCCGACGCGATCCTCGTCACCGACGTCGGCTGGAACAAGAACGGCGTCGCCCAGTGCTACCCGCTCCCGCCGGAGGGCCGGTTCATCACCCCCGGCGGCGCCTCCACCATGGGCTTCGGCCCGGCCGCCGCCCTCGGTGTGCAGATCGCCCGCCCGGACGCCGTCGTCGTGGCCCTGGTCGGCGACGGCGGCATGAGCGCCCAGCTGCCGGCCGTGCCCCTCGCCGTCGAACGCGGCCTGCCGGTGCTGTTCGTCGTCATGAACAACCGGGCCCACGGCACCATCGCCGACCTGCAGGAGTCGAACTTCGGCCGGGAGTACGGCTGCGTCTTCACCGACCCCGACGGCAACCCCTACAGCCCGGACTTCGCCGCCTTCGGGCAGGCCTGCGGAGCCGACGGCTACCAGATCGCGGCCGCCGCCGACCTGCGCGGCGCGCTGCTGACCGCCCTGCGCCGCCGCCGACCGGCGGTGCTGGACGTGGCAATGGTGAACGAGCCGGTGCCCACCCCCGGGCACTGGAACATCAAGGACATCTACCACGGTCTCTTCGAATAGTTGGGGTGATTCGCACATGTCCATCCGCCTAGCTTGTGTTTTCACCGTTGTCGTCGTCGCCCTGTCCGCCTGCAGCGCCCCCGGTGAGCAGCAGAAGGACGCCCAGCCGGCCGCCGGCCCGATCAAGCTGGCCCTGGTCGACGCCCAAAGTGGACAGCTGAGCTCGCTCGGCGCCTGGGAGCTCAAGGGGGCCAAGCTGGCCGTCGAGGAGTGGAACAAGGCCGGCGGCGTCAACGGCCGCCAGGTCCAGCTCGACGTCTTCGACGATCAGGGCGACCCGACCGTCGGCACCAACCTGGCCCGCAAGATCGCCAGCGAGGGCTATGTAGCCATGATCGGCACGGCCGAGAGCGCGGTGACGATCGCGATGGCCCCGATCCTGCAGCAGTCGCAGATCCCGAACATCACCTCCGGGCAGTCGACCGGCCTGGTCGGGGTCAAGAGCCCGTTCCTGTTCCTCAACGGCCCGACCAGCACCACCTACGACGAGACCCTGGCCAAGCACATCGTGGACACCAAGGGCATCAAGTCGATCGCGATGATCACCAACAACGGCTCCTACGGCAAGGGCGAGCACGACGCGTTCCTCAAGGCCCTGCAAAGCCGCTCCGTCACGCCCGTCGCCGACCAGGTCGTCACCACCGACCAGAAGGACTTCAGCGCCGCGCTGACGACGATCCGCAGCAAGAACCCGCAACTGATCTTCCTCGGGGCCGAGGAGGTCGAGTCCGGCCTGATCGTCAAGCAGGCCCGGGATCTGGGGATCACGGTGCCGTTCGCCGGGGCCGCTCCACAGGGGACACCCGTGTTCCTCAGCACCGCCGGGGCCGCGAACGTCGAGGGGACGATCGTGAGCTCGCCGTACCTCAGCAACGACATCAACGACGCGTCGAAGAAGTTCGCGGCCGCGTACAAGGCCGCCTACAACGAGGACGCCGAGCTGCACGGGGCCAAGGCGTACGACGGCACCCAGATCGTGCTGACCGCTCTCAAGAATTCTGGGGTTTCGTCCGGCAAAGCCCTTGCCGACGCCATCCGGGCCACAAAGTATCAAGGGCTCCTGGGCAACTTCGCCTTCGACGACACGGGTGTCGGCATCTTCGCCACGTCCATCGGGGTTATTACCGGCGGGAAGCTTCAGGCGGTCTAGATGCAGGTAACGTTGCAGACTCTGATCGGCGGGCTCAGCCTCGGCGCCGTCTACGCGCTCGTGGCCATGGGGTTCTCCCTCGTGTACCGCACGATGGGCCTGGTCAATTTCGCGCACGGCAACGTCGTCACGCTCGGCGCGTACGTCGCGTCCACGTTCTACATGTCGGCCCGGCTGCCGTTCGCCCTCGCGATGGTCGTCGCCCTCGTGGTGACCGGCCTGGTCGGGTTCGTCATCGAGTTCGTGCTGCGGCCCTTGGAGAACAAGGACTTCGACCTGATGCTCATCGGCACGATCGGGTTCGGCATCGTCCTGGACGCCGTCGCCATCATGATCTGGGGGGCGACGGGCCGTGCGGTGCCGTCGCCCATCTCCAGCCCGCCTCTCGACGTCTTCGGCCTTCGCATCCGGACATACGACCTTGTGGTGCTCTGCATCGGTGCGCTGGCCATGGTGCTGCTGATGCTGTTCCTGCAGCGCACCAAGCTCGGCACCGCGATGCAGGCGGTCGCCATGGACCACGAGGCCGCCACCGCCGTCGGCATCCACGTCGGCCGCAGCAACTCGATCGCGTTCGTCATCGGGGCCGCCCTCGCGGCCCTGGCCGGCGGCCTGGTCGGGCCGTTGCAGTACGTGTACCCGGCCATGGGTGCGGCCCTGGGGATCAAGGGGTTCGCGGGGGCGATCCTCGGCGGGTTCGGCAGTATTCCGGGCGCCATCGTCGGCGGCCTGGCCATCGGAGTCCTGGACGCCTTCGCGGCGGGCCATTTCCAGGGCTACTCGGAGCTGGTCGTCTTCCTGGTCTTCACCGCCGTCATCATGATCCGCCCGACCGGCATCTTCGGCGAGAGGACGGTGAACCGGGCATGAAGGCGCGCCTCGCGGTCCTGCTCGCCGTCGGTGTGGCCCTCTGGCTGCTGCCGTACGGCGTCGACTCCTACGCCATCCACGTCATCGACGTCACGCTCATCTTCGCCCTGCTCGCCGTCGGCCTGGGGCTCGCGATGGGCATCGCCGGCCAGGTCAACCTGGCCCAGGTGGCGTTCTTCGGCGTCGGCGCCTACACCGTCGGCATCCTGACCACCTCGGCCGGCTGGGGCTTCTGGAGCGCCGCCGGGCTGGCCCTGGCCACGACCGCCGTGACCGGGCTGTTCGTCGGCGTCCCGGCGCTGCGGGTCCAGTCGCACTACCTCGGCATCGTCACCCTCGGCCTGGCCGTCGCCTTCACCAACTGGGTGACGAACGCGTCGATCAGCGGCGGCGCCGAGGGCATCAACGCCATCCCGGTGCCGTCGTTCTTCGTCGACCTGAGCAGCGAGTACCTCTTCTACTACCTCGAGCTCATCGTGTTCGCGATCGCCCTGGCCTTCGGCCTGTTCGTGGTCAACACGCCGCTGGGCCGGCGGATGCGGGCGATGCGCGACGACTCGCTCGCGGCCGGGGCGATCGGGGTCGAGGTGCCGATGCTCCGGATGACCGCGTTCCTGCTGGCCAGCGTCTACGGCGGCGCCGCCGGCGTGCTCTACGCGGGCCTGGTCCGCTACGTCGCCCCGGAGACGTTCAGCATCGCCAACATGTTCCTGCTGCTCGCCATGGTCATCATCGGCGGCCGGCAGAGCCTGTTCGGCTGCGTCGCCGGTGCGGTGGCGCTCTCCGTGCTGCGGGAACTGCTGGTCGACTACCCGACCTACGCGCAGATCGCCTACGGCGGCATCGTCGTGCTGGTCGTCGTCTTCGCCCCGACCGGCCTCGCCGGCCTGCCGCGGCGGCTGTACCGCCGCCGCGCCGCGGGGGAGCGGCCGGAGCTCGGGGCCTTCGCCGGCCTCGCACCGGGCTCGCCGCCCGAGGGCCGCGTCCTGGAGATCGCCGGTGTCGGCAAGCAGTTCAAGGGCCTCCGGGCGCTGGACGACGTCTCGCTGTCGGTCCAGGCCGGGGAGATCCGCGGCATCGTAGGCCCCAACGGCTCCGGCAAGACCACGCTGTTCAACGTGGTCACCGGGCTCTACAAGGCCTCGTCCGGCGAGGTGCGCTTCGCCGGCCGCCCGGTCACCGGGGCCAGCCCCTACCGCCTCGCGCAGGCCGGGATGGCCCGCACCTTCCAGAACCTGCGGCTCTTCGGCGCGCTGAGCGTGCGGGAGAACGTCCTCGTGGCCCTGGACCAGACCCGGACCAGGTCGATCTGGCGATACCTGCTGCTGCCGATCGGTGTCTGGCGCCGCGACCGCGCCCTGCGCCGCGACGCCGACGACCTGCTGGCCCGCTTCGGCCTGGCCGGCTTCGCCGGAGCGCGGCCGGGTGCATTGCCGTACGGCATCCAGCGCCGCGTCGAGATCGCCCGGGCCATGGCCCAGCGCCCGCGGCTGCTCCTGCTCGACGAGCCGGCCGCGGGCCTCAACGGCGAGGAGGTCCGCCAGCTCAGCGAGATCGTCCGGGCCATCCGCGACAGCGGCGTCACGGTCGTCCTCATCGAACACAACATGAGCCTCGTCATGTCCCTGTGCGAACGGGTCACGGTCCTGGCCAGCGGCCGCATCATCGCCGACGGCACCCCCGCCGAGGTCGCCACCGCCCCCCAGGTGATCGAGGCGTACCTGGGCGACTCCATGGAAGAGGTGAACGGATGACCCTGGAGGTGGAGAACCTTTCGGTGCATTACGGCGGCGTCAGCGCGGTCCGCTCGGTCAGCTTCACCGTCCCGCCCGGCGGCTGCCTGGGCATCATCGGCGCCAACGGTGCCGGCAAGACCTCGACCCTCAAAGCCGTCCTGGGCCTGGTCCCGCGCACGGTGACGGCACTGCGCCTGGAGGGCCGGGACCTGACCCGCGTCAAGGCCCGCGACATGGTCCGCCAGGGCATCGGCTACGTCCCGGAGGGCCGCCACGTCTTCGCCGGGCTGACCGTGGAGAAGAACCTCCTCCTGGGCGCCTACGCGAAGCCGTGGAACGCGGAGACGCGCCGGCACCTGCACGACGTGTTCACCCTGTTCCCGGTCCTCGGCGAGATGCGCACCCGGCTGGCCGGCGCGCTGTCGGGCGGCCAGCAGCAGATGCTGGCGATCGGCCGCGCCCTGATGTCCCGGCCCACACTGCTCCTCCTCGACGAGCCGTCGATGGGCCTGTCGCCGAAGCTCGTGGAGGAGATCCTGGCCGCGCTGCAACGCCTGAGCGCCGACGGCCTGAGCATGCTGCTGGTGGAGCAGAACGCCAAGCTGACCTTCGAGGCGACCGACACCTGCCTGGTGGTGGAGAACGGCACGGTCGCGATGTCCGGCGCCTCGTCCGCCCTCCGCCACGACGCCCGCGTACGCAAGGTCTACCTGGGCCTGTGATGCTAGGGGAGCAGGACGATCTTGCCCCGGCGGGGCCCGTGCTCGATGGCCGTGTGGGCTTTCGAGGCCTCTTCAAATGCGAATGCAGCTTCGATGGGTACCGTGAACCGCCCGGAATCCACCAGCCCGCCCACGGCCTGCAGGCCGTGTGCGCCCGAGGGTTCACCGGCGAGCGACCCCATGGACAGGCGGACCCCGTGCGCGGCCGCGGTGAAGTCGGCCAGAGTCACCACGTGCGCCGGCGAACCGGTCACCGCGACCAGCGCCGGCACCGACCCGGCCCCCGCGACGTCCAACGCTCGATCCACGGATGCCGGGAAGCCCGTCCCATAGGTCAGCGGCGTGGCCCCCAGCCCGGCGACGAACTCGTGACTGGCCGGCCGGGCGGTCCCGATCACCCGTACCCCTCGCGCCACGGCCAGCTGCACGGCGACGCTCCCCACGCCCCCGGCCGCCCCGTCGACGAGCAGCGTCATCCCGGGCCGCAGGTCCAGCCGGTCGAGCGCCCGGGTCGCCGTCTCCACGCTGGAGCCGGCCGCCCCCGCCTGGGGCCACGGCATCGCGGCCGGCTTGGCCGCCCACACGTCCAGCACCGCGAACTCGGCCGTGGCCCCGCCGAGCACACCCAGGTCCACGACGCCGAACACGGCATCCCCGACGGCCACCCCGGTGACCCCGTCGCCCAGCTCGTCGACGATCCCGGCCGCGTCGACGCCCGGGATGTGCGGCAGCGACAGCCGGGCGCCCATCGGCGTGCGCCCGGACCGCAGGGCGGCGTCGGCGGGGGAGACGCCCGCGGCCCGGACCCGGACTCGCACCTGGCCCGGCTTCGGGCGGGGCGCGGCGGCCGAGCCGAGGGCCAGGACCTCCGGGCCGCCGAACCGGTCGTACTGCACTGCGAACATCACACGGCTCCTCTGCGCGGGCGATCCTGCCGGTACCGTAGATCGGCAACGGAGCCCGTGGAGCCAACTGAGAAGGACGGCGGCCGGAGATGTCTCAGATGCGGCGGGCCGACGCCAGGTCCAACCGGGACCGGGTCGTCGCCGCCGCCCGGGAGACGTTCGCCGAGGTGGGGCTCGAGGCGCCGATGCGGGAGGTCGCACGGCGGGCCGGGATCGGGGTGGCGACCCTCTACCGGCACTTCCCGACCCGGACCGACCTCGTGACCACGGTGCTCGCCGAGCGGGTCGCGGCGTGCGGCGAACAGGTCCGGCTCGCGCTCGACGATCCGGACCCGTGGCGGGCCCTGTCCGGCACGATCCTGCGGTTCGCCGAGCGGCAGATCCACGATCGGGCCATCAACGAGGTCCTCCTGCGCGCCGACCAGGCCGACGACGCGCTCCTGGAACAGCGGCGCGAGCACACCCGGGCCCTGAACGTCCTCGTGCTCCGGGCCCAGGCGGCCGGGCAGCTGCGCCCCGGCGTAGGCGCCGACGACGTCCGGGCCGGCCTGCTGGCCATCGCCTCGCTGCGGCGGCTGCCCCCGGCCACCAGCGCGCAGGTGATCGGGAAGCTCGCCGGGCTGATCCTGGCCGGGCTGCGGGCCGACCGTGACTGACGGCCGGCTCCTCGACCGGGCCCGGCGGCTCTGGACCGACCTGGCCGGGGTGCCGGTCGCGTTCCCGGACGCCGGCCTCGCGGTGGTGGTCGCGCCGGAGTCGCAACTGTGCCCGCCCGGCTGGGTCGGCATCGTCACGCTCGGCGGCCCGAGGCGTCCCGGCGGGTGGCCCGGGCGCTCGGCTTCGCTGAGCTCGGGGTGCAGCGCAGCGTCCGGCTCGTGGGAGACTGAGGGCATGGATCAGCCTGACGTCCGCCGCCGGGATGCGGAGCGGACGCGGCGGGAGATCCTCGACGTCGCCACGGCCGAGTTCGCCGACCGGGGCTACGACGGGGCGCGGGTCGACCTCATCGCCGAGCGGACCCGGACCACCAAGCGGATGATCTATTACTACTTCGGGGGCAAGCGGCAGCTGTACATCGCCGCCCTCGAACGGTCCTACGCGCGGATCCGGGAGGCGGAGGCCCGCGTCAACCTCGACCACCTGGCCCCCGCCGACGCGATCCGCCGGCTGGCCGAGATCACCTTCGACCATCACGAGGCCAACCCCGACTTCATCCGCCTCGTCAGCATCGAGAACATCCACCGCGGCGAGCACATCGCCCAGCTGGAAAGCCTGGCCGCCCTCAACAGCCCGGCGATCCGCATCCTGGAGCAGATCCTCAAACGGGGCCGGGCCGAGGGCGTCTTCCGCGAGGACGTCGACGCCGTCGACGTGCACCTGGCGATCAGCGCATACTGCTTCTTCCGGATCGCCAACCGATACACCTTCACCGCCATCTTCGAGCGCGACCCCGTCGACCCGGCCCGCCGCGACCACTACCGCCGCATGCTCGGCGACATGGTCGTCTCCGCGGTCACCACCCCGGCGTAGCCGGTCGACGCATCATCAGGTGGACGTCGTCGGGGTCACCCGCCCGGCATACTCGACAAGCGGGACCAGCATCCCGTATCTTCGCCAGCGAAGCGGGATGACTGTCCCGCTTAATGGCGGGGAGGCGTTGTGAGGCTGTCGCTCGTGTTGAAGGTCGTTGCCGTGCTCGACATCGTGGTGCTGGGCGCGGTGTGGCTGGCCGCGCCGGGGGCCGGGCTCGGAGCCGATCCGGACGCGCACGCGTTGCTCGTCGCGCGGGCCCTCGGGACGGATCTGGTCGTCATCGGGGTCATGAACTGGATCGTCAGCCGGCGCGAGGAAGGGCTGGCCCGGGCGTTCCTCGCGCCGAACTTCGTCATGCACGCCGTGCCGGCGGCGATCATCGTCGCGTACATCGCCGGTGGAAGGTTCGGGGCCGGCGAATGGGTGGGGGCCGTGCTGCACATCGTGCCCGCGCTCGTGCTGCTGGGCTGCCTGGTCGTCCGGCCCGGAGTTAGGGTACCCTCACCACCGCGATGATCAGCTCTTCCCTGTCCGCCCCGGGCCTGCTGCGGCGGGCGCTCACCCGGCACCGGCGGCATCTCGGTGTCGGCACGCTCGTCGCCGGCCTCACCGCCGGGCTGGCCACGTACCTCGTCGCCCGGGCCGGTGGCCGCCTCCTCGCCGAGCTGCGGGAGGCGACCGTCGAACGGGCCCTGCGCCTGCCCACCGCCACCCTCGAGCGCGCCGGCCGCGGCGACCTGCTCGCCCGCGTCGGCTCCGACGTGGCCGCCGTCCACCGGGTCGTCACCGAGATCCTGCCGACCATGATCTCGTCGGTGTTGCTGGCCGTGCTCAGCCTCGCGACCATGGCGGGCATCGACTGGCGCCTGGGTCTGGCCGGAGCAATCGCGCTTCCCTGGTACGTCCTGGGCCTGCGCTGGTACCTGCCGCGCTCGGCACCGGGCTACACCGCCCAGCGCGCCGCCATCGCGGACCGGGCCCGCCTGCTGGTCGAGAGCATGCTCGGCCGGCCGACGGTCCACGCCTACCACCTGGAGCCGCGCCGCCTCCGCGGCATCGACGAGGCCTCGGCCCGCGCCCGCGACGTCGAGCTCAACGTCTTCACGTTGTTCACCCGGCTCGTGGCCCGCGTCAACCGGGCCGAGTTCGCGGGCGTGGCCGCGATCGTCGTGGCCGGGTACTTCCTCGTGCGCACCGGAGCCGTCACCGTCGGCGAGACCGCGGCCGCCGCGGTCCTGTTCCACCGCCTGTTCAACCCGATCGGCGGCCTGCTGTTCAGCGCGGCCGACATCCAGGCGGCCGGCGCGGCCGAGGCCACCCTGGCGGTGGTCGGCGCACTGGACTGGGTCAGCGCGTTGCCGGAGGGCGTGCACACCGTCGTCGGCGAGGGCGGCCACGCGCTGACCGCCGCCCAGGCCCAGCAGCTGGCCCTGGCCCGCATCGCCCTGGCCGCCACCGCCGGCCGCACCGCCCTCATCGTCGCCCACCGCCTCACCCAGGCCGCCGCGGCCGATCGGATCGTCGTCCTGACCGCCCGCCGCGTCGCCGAGGAAGGCGCCCACGCGGACCTCGTCGCCGCCGGCGGCACCTACGCGAAGCTCTGGCGCGCCTGGGCGATGCGCTGAACGGCACCTCCCTCACTTGAGTGACGTATGCGTCACGTAGCGTTGCCCCATACGCGCGTCGATGCGACACTTGAAACCCGCACGGCGACATCGTCGGAGGACAGCGTGGCGGAGTCCCGGAGTCGTCTCGATGTGGTCGGGCTCGGGGCGTTGAACGTCGACTACATCGCGAGCGCGTCGAGCCTCACCAAGCGAATGGCCGACCATGTGCGCGAGTCGGCCGCTCGTTTCGAGCGCAATGTCGAGGGCCGGGCCAGTGAGGAGACGATCCTGGCGGTCATCGACCAGCTGGGAACGTCGTCGCTGCAAACAGCGCTGGGTGGTTCGGCGTGGAATACGGTGTTCGCGCTCGTGCAGATGCAGGCCGGGGTGCAATGCGGCTATGTCGGCGTGATGGGCGAGGTCGGCATGCTCGGACTTTCCTTCGCCCACCAGATGGATCTGCTCGGCATCGACCGGCAATGGGTGCACAAGCTGCCGATGCGTCCATCCGGCATGTGCCTCTCATACATCGATGATGGCGAACGGACGCTGCTGACCTGCCCGGGGGCGAACCTCTACATGGCAACGTATCTGCGCGAGAACCGTGAACCCATCGCGCGATACCTCGCCGGGGCACGCTTCGCCCATGTGACGTCATTGCTGGACCCTGAAAGCCCGCCGGAGCAGCTGGCGGTGCTGAGCCGGGCCAAAGAGCTCAACCCGGCACTGCGCATCACCTTCGACCCTGGGCACGACTGGGCGGTCAATCCCACCGCGGCGGTTCTCGGCATCCTTCGGCTCGCCGACTTCGTGTTCGTCAACTTCCGGGAGTTCAAGGCGCTGGGCCGATACCGGCACGGTCAGCTCGATGCCGAGGTGGCCCGCAGCCTGCTGGGCCGATGCGCGCCCGGCGCGGCGGTGCTGGTCACCAAGCGATACGACTTCGTCGAGGTCTTCCGGCTCGGTCCGCAGGGACGCAGTATCGAGCAGTTTCGGCTCGCGCTGCCGTTCCGGGCCGACGGTGTGCTCGAGGACGCCACCGGCGCGGGCGACATCTTCTCGGCGGCCGTGCTCGCGGGATTCGCCTCGCGGGACATCCAGGTGGAGCTCGGCTCCCTCCTGGGCCTGAGTTTGGCCCGCCACAAGCTTCAGGGAGACGGTCTGCCCGCATTGGACGCCGGATTTCTGCAGATCCGGGAAAGCCTGACCCGGCCGCGGCCGCGTCCGTCCGGTGTGTTCCTGTCCCATGACGGCACGCCACCATCGCTGGAAGTCCGCGAGTTTCTTGCGTCCGACTGCGGACTTGTGGTGTTCGAACTGGACCGGTCCGAGTTGCGAAAACCGATCGCCGACGCGATGCGGGTGATTCTGAACAAATGCAGCTTTGCTGTGTGCGTGCTGACATCGGACGCCGCGACGAGCGACGGTCACGGGCGGGCGGATCAGGACGTCGTGCATCAGACGGGCGTCTTTCAGGGGAGATACGGCTTCGGTCGTGTCGCGATGCTTGTGGAAGACGGCTGTGAGGTGTTCTCCAACGCGGCCGGTCTCATTCGTTTGGCGTTCTCCCGAGGCCAGGTCGATGCAACCTTCCTTGAGATTGAACGAATGCTCGTACGTGAGGGTTTACTCGAGGAGAATGGTGCGAGATGAGCCGGAAAGACAAGTTCGAATTCGACGTTGTCGGCGTCGGCGCCCTCAATCTGGACTACATCGCCACCGCCTCGACCCTGCAGCGCCGGGTTGCGACCGGCGACGCCCCACTCGTCGCCCGGCTCAACAACCTTCTCGAAGGTGAGGCGCCGATCGAGTGGGGCGTCGAGCGCGATGTCAGTGCGGACGTGATCTACGCGGCACTGGAGGCGGCCGACGCCGGGTCGCTGAAGGTCAACCTTGGCGGTTCGGCGTTCAACGCCATCACGGCGATCGCGCAGACGAAGCTCGGGCTACGGCTCGGCTACGTCGGCGTCGCCGGAAAGATGCCGATACCCGGGATGTCGAGCACCCGCCAACTCGAGCTCCTGGAGATCGACAATGCCGGGGTTCGTCGTCACACCGACGTACTCAGCGGGATCTGCTTCTCGTTCGTCACGGCCGGCGAGCGCACGCTGCTCACCCACGCCGGCGCCAACGAACTCATGGCCGATTATCTCGAGGACGACTTCGAGGCGGTTGTGAAGTATCTTTCGGCGGCCCGGGTCGTGCACGTTACGTCGTTCCTCGATCCGCGGACGCCGTCGCGGATGCGAGCCGTGCTCGAGGCCGTCCGGCAATGCAGTCCGGACACGCTCATCTCGTTCGACCCTGGTCACGTGTGGGCGACAGACCCTACCCCCGACATCGCCGAGATCGTACGGCTCGCGGACTTCCTGCTGCTCAACAAGCGGGAGTTCGAGGCGCTCGGTGACCATCGCGACGATGACGACGAGACGGACGTAGCGGATCGACTGCTGCGCCGGGCCCGGCCCGGCGCGACGATCCTGGTCAAGAAGCCGTCCGGGATCACCACCTTCATCCGGGACGAGGCGGGTGTGCGCCGAGACCATTACGTGCAATCGGCGCTGACCGCTGGAGAAGTCGAGGACGCGACCGGGGCGGGGGACGTGTTCGCGGCCGGCCTGCTGGCCGTCATCACCTCCGACCGGCTGCAGGTCGAGCTGGGGGCCTTGCTGGGGATGGCGTTGGCCCGGCACAAACTTCGGTATGTCGGGCACAGCGGCCACTCGCAGTTCCCGCGGGTGGCACAGGAGCTGATCCGGTCATTGGATGCCGGTCGGCGGGCACCCGTCGAGCCCGTCGGGGTGTTCATCGCGCACGGCGGGAGTTCCGACTGGCTGGCCGTCAAGGATCTGATCGAGAACGAGCTGGGACTGCCCGTGCACTTTTTCGAGCGGCAGACGTGGGGCAGCGTGGCGGTTACCGAGGCGTTGGAGGCCAACCTGTCGCTGTGCTCCTTCGCCGTCTGTGTCCTCACGGCCGATGACCTCACGCTCGAAGGCAGGCACCTGGCGCGGCCGAACGTGGTCCACGAGATCGGCCTGTTCCAGGGAAAATACGGGTTCGATCGGGTCGCGGTCCTCGCGGAGGAGGGATGCGACTACGTACCCGAACTCGCGGCACCGTACACGATCCCGTTCCCGCGTCGCGGAATCTCGTCGGTGCTCTGGCGCTTGCGGCAGCTGCTGAAGCGGCGGGTCCTGTCGCAGGAGGGTGAGCCCTTGCGGGGGTCGGCCATGCTCTAGGCAACGACGAGGGGGCTGGTGTCGATGAGCGAACAGGCCGAGCCGACCGGCCAGGCGCGCACCCGGGTCGGGCTTCCCGCCGGGTTGTGTCAGGTCGGGCTGGGCGGGCTGGCGGTGCTGAACTTCGGCACCATCATGTTCTCCGGGGCCCTCGACGACTACCAGCCCGGTGTCGTGCACACGCTGTTCTCGTGGCTGCTGATCGTCGGCTGGCTGTACACGGCGATCGTGTTCATCCTCTGGCTGTACCTCGCCCGGGAGAACCTCGAGGAGCAGGGCGCCGACGGCCTGAGGTGGTCGCAGGTACAGCCGGTCGCCTCGTGGTTCACGCCGGTGCTCAACCTGTGGGTGCCGCTGCTCGTCGTGGCCGAGGTCTACTACCGCACCGACAAACTGGGCAACGAGCCGCTGCCGAAGAAGGTCCTCGGGTGGTGGGTGACGTTCGTGCTCTCGCTGCTGCTGTTCGCCTTCCACGAGTTCGCCGTCGTCAACGCCAGCGTCCTGTTCCACTACGAGCCGTGGCTCAACATGGTGTACGGCGCGCTCGGGTGCGTCGCGGCCGGGCTCGGGTTCCACATCGTCACCCACGTCACCGAGATCCACCAGCAGTGGGAGCAGGCGCCGGAGCCGGAGGCGGCGTGACGCCCGCCGCAAGGAGTCAGCGGCAGAACGGTGCCGCGCCCATCGTCGAGGTGATGCCACCGGCGAGCATCTGCTGGAACTGCACGGCGCCCGGGAACGTGGTGCCGTCGCCGAACAGCTGGGCGTCGTGGCCGAGGGTGGTCAGCCAGGCGCGGCCGCCGTCGTAGTACTGGCACCAGGTCACCGGGTGGTCGCGGCCGTGGCCGGGGTGGCCCATGGAGCCGGTCACGCCCTGCGCGAGGGTGCTCTCGTCGACCTCGGCCAGGACGCGGACCTTCGTCGGGAACGGGACCAGGTTGTACCACTCGTCGCGCAGCTGCCACCGCTCCGGCAGCCCCGCGGTCGAGGCGTCGCGGCGGTCCACGACGCGGACCGTGCCGGGCTGGGCCGGACCGTGGTCGTAGTAGTTCGCGCCGCCGAGCAGGCCCTCGTACCACGGCCAGTTGTACTCGGTCCCGAACGCGTTGTGCACGCCGACGAACCCGCCCCCGCCGCGAACGTACTGCCGCAGCGCCGTCTGCGCGGCGTCGTCGAGCGCGTCCCGCGAAGTCGAGAAGAAGACGACGGTGTTGTACTTGAACAGCTGATTCGGGCTGGCGAGCTGGGCGAGGTCCTCGGTCCAGTCCACCGCGAACCCGTGCTTCGACCCGAGCGCGACCACGCCGTTCTGCACCACGTTCGCGGCCGTCAGCGGCGGGTTGAGGCCAGGCGCCAGGGCCGGGCCGAGGTTCGCGTGGCGCGGCCCGGCGGTCCGGGTGACCAGCAGCACCTTGTATCCGTTGGCCGGGTTGAAGTTGCCCCAGTCGTGGTAGCAGCGCTCGTCGGTGCCGCGGCAGACACCGTAGTCCGGGCTACCCAGCTCGCGAGCGCCGGTGTCGCGCTCCCGCGGGTCGTGGGCGGCGCTGGGCAGGATCGAGATGAGACCGATGGCGGCCGTGGTCGCGGCGGCGACCAGGACCGTCAACAGGGCAGGGCGGTTCCACTGCATGCCGATACTCCAAACCACTAGGCGGACCTTGTGTACCGGATCGGAAGCCGCCCAAGGATAAGCCGCCGACCGAGGGTTCGTCCATATAGTGGATCTGTCGGACCGCACAGCGGACCGGCCTATGGTGCCGTCGCCGGTGTCGCCGGCCGGCCTTCCCACGGTTGAGCGGCGAGGAAACCGCCCAACGGGAGCGGGTCGAACGGCTCGTCCAGGTGCCGCAGATACACCGCGTGATACGGGGTCACCCGCAGTCGCAGCTCCGGCCACGGCTGTTCCAGCAGTTCCCGTTGCCCCGCCTCGGACAGTGCGTCGAGCGCGTCGGCGTCGCCGATCCGGTCCGGAGTCCGGGACACCACCTCGGCCGACGCGATGAAGCCGCGGGCCAGCCGCTCCACCATGTCGTGCGGGTGGACCGGGTGGCCGAGGAACTCCGGCAACTGCCCGTGCTCGTCGCCGCACACCCGCCGTACCTCCCGTTCCACCGTCCACGACAGCGGTGCCGGGTCGAGTCGCGGGAAGAACTCGTCGCCGGCCCGCAGCGGCGCGAGCATCATCTGCAGCGCGCCGCCGACGAGTCGCTCCTCGCTGAGGGCGCGCAGACCGGTGTGGCCGGGCGGCACCACGATGCTGAAGGTGGCGGCGCCGCGGTCGACGATGACGTCGCGCAGGACCGGTTCCACGTGGCGGAGCACCCGTGACAAGCGCAGCCGGGAGCCGCGGCGCTTGCCGGCGATCAGCTCCGCCTTGCCGATGGAACCGGTGAACGGCGATCGTTTCGTGGTGCCATGGACTCCGGGATGCACGAAATGGATTGCCATCGAGTCGCCGTCGAGCGCGAGGAGGCCGACCTCCGGCACATCGTCGCCGCTCTCCTGGTACAACACCACCGCACCGTCGAGATCCGTCAGGTCGGCGGCGCTGAGGGTCCCGGTCCGCAGATCCGGCGCGTGGTAGGCGCCGGCGCTGTATGCCGACGCCCGCACCGCCGCGGGCAGCCCGCCGGCCGTCCACAGGGCGCCCGGCACGGAGATGAACGCCTCGGGCACCGGCGCGTCGGGGTCGGTCCGGCCGGGGTGGATGGGTTCGCACTCGTCGAAGTCCGACGCCGCCGCGAAGGCGCGGCCGGCGAACTCGACGCCCGGCCGCAGGTGCTCGATCCAGGCCGGGTCGGTGACGGTGACGGTGAGCGAGCGCTCAGGCATTGATCGCACGCTCTCGATGAATCCCCGCGTGTAGAGCTGGAGCCAGTCCTCGTCGAGGGTGTCGCGGAAGCCGACCTCCACGGCGAGGGGAGCATCCGGATGCCCGTCCGTGCCCTCGCGCAGCACCATCAACGCGAAACTCAGGTTCTCCGACAGCTCGTCCTGGCCGGGGTTCACCACCTCGACGCCAAGCGTCACAGTACGGTCGTACTTCTCGAGCACCTTCACCGAGTGCAGCTCGGACCCCACGTTCACTCCTCGCGATGACGCACCGCGGGCCGCGGCGCAGGTCTGGACTCCCCCGTTGATGTGTGACATCCCGTTCCACGGCCACGGGCGAACACTGCGCGGCTCGATCAGTGACGCGCGGGGCTCGAATTTGGTTGACGGCGCAAGTGGTGGGGTATGTGCGGCGCCGTGACGCACATTGTTCTGGCTGGCAGCGTTCTGGCGGGGACCGCCGCCGAGATCCTCGAGCGGCACCGGGCCGTGGCCGATGGGGACGGGACCTGCGTGGCCTGCGGCTGGCCCGCGCCCTGCCCGGCGGCCCAGCACGCCGACCTCGTCCGTGCTTCGACGCCCGCGGTGGCCGGGGCGGAGCCGGTCGCGGCCCTGCGGGCGGCGGCCTGACCACGTCCGTACCAGGTCAGGCCACCGGCTCCGAGCGGTAGCCGGCGGCCTGCAGGTGGAACAGGCGGGCGTACTCGCCGCCGAGGGCCAGCAGTTGGTCGTGGGTGCCCTCCTCGGTGATGCGGCCCGCGGACAGCACGACGATCGTGTCCGCGTCGCGCAGCGCGCCGAGGCGGTGGGAGATCAGCAGGCTCGTGGCCCCGGCCCGGTGGGTCCGCAGGCCCTGGTGGATCGTGTGCTCGGCCTCGGCGTCCAGGCCGGCGCTGGGCTCGTCGAGGATGAGCAGGTCGCGGCGGTCGCGCAGGTAGGTGCGGGCCAGGGCCAGGCGCTGCCACTGGCCGCCCGACAGCAGCACGCCCGGGGATTCGTCGCCCGGTGTGTCGGTGAACATCTTCGACAGCATGGTGTCGTAGCCGCGCGGCAGCGCCCGCACCGTCGCGTCGATGCCGGCCCGGGCGGCGGCGGCCCGCACCTTCGCGGGGTCGGCCATCGCGGCCACGTCGCCCAGGCCGATGTTCTCGGCCGCCGTCAGCTCGTATTCCATGTAGTCCTGGAACAGCGCGCCGATCCGGTCCCGCAGCTGCTCCAGGGACAGCTCGCGCAGGTCCTGGCCGTCCCACCGGATCGCGCCGCGCTCCGGGTCGTAGAAGCGGCACAGCAGCTTCACGACGGTGCTCTTCCCGGCGCCGTTGAGGCCGACCAGGCCGACCGCCCGGCCGTGCGGGATGACGAGCGTGACCCCGCGCAGCACCCAGTCCTGGTCCGGGGCGTAGCGGAACCACACGTCGCGCAGCTCGATCCCTTCGCGCAGCTTCGGCACCGGGGCCGGGTGGACGGGCTGGGGGAGGTCCGGCTCCGCCTCCAGGACGGTCCGGAAGTGGCGGTACAGCAGCAGCGCATGATGCGTCAACGCGACCCGGGTCACCAGGCCCGCGAGGGTCGCCTGCAGCGCGGCGATGGCGGCCACCAGCGCCGACACGTCACCGACGCTCAGCGCCCCGTGCGACGCCGCGCGGGCGGCCCAGGCGAGGGCCGCACCCAGTACCCCCGCCGAAAGCAGGCCCAGAGCGAACTGGACGCGCAACGTGCGGGCGTCGAGCCGGCGGCGGCCACCGTCGGCCGTTGCCAGCTCGTCCAGCATGCGCAGGCGGAACAGCTCGGACAGGCCCAGCAGCCGCACCTCCTTGGCAGCGGGCAGGCTGGTCTGCAGCTCGGCGTAGAAGAACTCGCGGCGCTCGTGCGGGCTGATGCTCCACATCATCGCCGCCTGCGCGCGGCTCAGCCGGACCTCGGCGAGCAGGGCCGGGACCAGGCCGAGCAGTGTGAGCCCGGCGATCGCGGGGCTGATCGCGGCCAGCACCGCGACCATGCCGGCGAGCGTCACCGCCAGCTGGGCGGTGCCGATGACGCCGCGGACGACCTGGCCGGGGCCGGAGCGGCCGGCGGTCTGGGCCATGCGCAGCCGGTCGTGGAACTCGGGGTCCTCCAGGCGGGCCAGGCCGGTGAGGCGGGCGGTGGCCCGGTAGAGGTCGGACTGGGCCCGGCGGCCGACCGTGCGGCCGACCTCGTGCTCGAGGAACGTGCCGAGCGACGGCAGCGTCGCGGCGAACAGCCCGGCCACGATCAGCCCGCCGATGGTGAGGACCAGCCTCTGGGCAGTACCCCCGCCGCTGGAAATTTCATCGAGGGCGATTTTGAGCAGCCACACGGTGGCGACGGGCCCGGCCGCGCTGAGCAGGGTGACCACGGCGTCGCCGGCGAGCAGGGCCGGAGCCGCGCGCACACCGAGCCGCAGCGCGTGCCCGGCATCGTGGAGCGATTGACGCATCCGCGTAAATTACCGTGATTGTGGTCGATGTACATGCCCTGGGGTGGCTGCCGTGGCGGCTCGTGCGGGTCCGCGGTGGCAGCATGGAGCCCGCCCTGCACGACGGTGACCTGCTGCTCGTGCGGCGCTACCGGGGCCAGCCGCTGCGGGTCGGCGACATCGTGGTTCTGCACCGCCCGACCGGGCCGGTGCGGCTGCCGCCGGGCGTGACCGTCGAGGCCGGCCCGGTCCCGCCGCCGCGCACCGGCCGGCTCGTCAAACGGATCGCGGCATTCGAAGGTGACGATGCGATGGTGGTGCTCGGGGACAGCCCCGGGTACGACTCCCGGCTCTTCGGCCCGGTCCCGGCGAGCACCACCATCGGCGTCGTCACGCGCCGGCTCTAGCCCAGGCGGAACTTCTGCGCGGCCGTCGTGTTGCAGTCCCAGATGCGCAGCAGGTCGCCCGCCTTCTGGTTGTTGTTCGGATCGTCGACGCAGCGGCCCGACTGCGGGTTGAGCAGCGTGCCGTCGGCCCGGGTCGTCCACGTCTGCGACGCGGTGCCGTTGCAGTCCCACAGCTGCAGTGCCGTGCCGTTGGCGGTGCCGCCGTTGACGACGTCGAGACACTTGCCGAGGGTCCGCAGCGACTGGTCGCCCGCCGCCGACCAGCGCTGGGCATCGCTGTTGTTACAACCCCAGAGCTGGATGGGGGTACCGGATGCCGGCGACGCGTTCGCCACATCGACGCACAGCCCGCCGGGGCCGGTGACCGGGCCCGGCGGCAGCTTCCAGAGCTGCGCGGCCGAGCCGTTGCAGGTGTACGTCTGCAGCTGCACCGCCCCCGGCGAGGTGTTGCCGTTCGGCACGTCGAGGCAGAGCCCACCGGAGCTCAGCGCCCCGTTGGACTGGTGCGACCACTGCTGCGCGGCCGCGCCGGAGCACGTGCCGATCGTGACCGCGGCCCCGGCGGTCAGGCACTTGCCGAGGACCCGGACGGTGTTGTCGCCGCCGTAGGTGAACGTCTGCGCGGCCGTGTGGTTGCAGCCGTACACCTGCGTCGCCGTGCCGTCCGTGGCCGTGCCGCCGCGCACGTCCAGGCACAGCCCGCCCACCCCGACGATCTCGCCGCCGGTCGGGTTGGCCGTCGCGGACCCGGACAGCGCGACCGTGTGCTGGGCGTTGAGCGGCAGGGCGGCCGTCGTCACGGTGACGGTCCGCTGGTTGGCGTTCCACGCCCAGGCCGTCTCGGGCACCTGCACACCGTCGACGCTGACCGCGGTCGGGGCGTTGGCATTCGAGAGCCGCAGGGTGTACTGCCGGGAGGTCGGCGCGCCGGTGTAGCTCCCGGTCTGCGCGCCGATCGTGAGCGTGCGCGCCGCTTCGCTCCAGCTCAGCGGGGCCCGGGTGGAGGATGTCGGCGCGCCCTCGCCGGCGTCCGAGTAGAGCGAGAAGGTGCCGTCCGCGCCGGCCGCCACGTTGACGGTCAGCTGGGTCAGCGGCCGCTGGGCGGCGTTGTCGACGTAGTCGGTGCGGGTCGGCAGGATGCCGCCGGACTTGATGAGCACCGGCATCTGCGACAGCGGCGACGTGTAGGTCACCGTGGACGGTCCACTGTAGACCTGGCCGGTGAAGTAGTCGGTCCACGAGCCCGGCGGGACCCAGACCGAGCGGGAGCCGGAGCTGCTGGTGATCGGGGCGACGAGGACGTTGTCGCCGTAGAGGTACTCGCTGGGGTTCGTGTACGCCTCGGCGCTGCCCGGGTAGTTGAGGTACAGCGGCCGGGTGATCGGCACACCGGTGGCGTTGGCCTGCTGGGCCAGGGTGTAGGTGTAGGGGACCAGGGCCTCGCGCAGCCGCAGGAACGTCTCGGCGCTGGCCTGGGCCGCGCCCGTGTAGTTCCACGGGAGCCGGTCGCCGTGGTCGGAGTGCAGCCGGTCGATCGGCTGGAACGTGCCCAGCTGCAGCCACCGCGCGTAGAGGTCGTCGGCGAGGTGCCCGCCGTGGAAGCTGCCGATGTCGTGGCTGACGTTGGAGAACCCGGCCGCGGCCTCGTCCGGCGTGAACCGGGCCTCGAACGCGAGCATGTCCCACGTCGCCGGGGTGTCGCCGGTGAACTGCATCGTGTTGCGCCGCTCGGCCCACGGCCCCACGGCGAAGTTGGAGTCGTCGTTGCCGAACTCGGCCCCGCCGATCCGCCCGAACGAGAACCCGCGCAACCCCCGGGCCGCGGCCGCGTCGGCGTACGCCTGGTTGATGAGCGTGTCCGGGGACACGTGCGGGTCCGACGCCGTGGACGCGCCGCAGCCGGTGCAGTAGTCCAGCCACCAGGTGCGCACGCCCTGCTGCTCGAACGACTTGTGCAGGTTCAGGTACGCACTCAGGTGGGCCGGCTTCGACCAGTCGAACACGTAGTTGCCGCCGTCCGGGATGAGCCCGCCGGCCTGGCTGTTGGCGGTCGCGAACTTCGGGTCGTTGCCGGCGATGCTGGTGTGGATGTTCAGCGAGACGTTCAGCCCCTGCTGCTTCGTCCAGTCCATGAACGCCTGCGGGTTGGGGAACAGCGCGGTGTTCCAGTTCCACCCGTTCCACTGCGACGGCGACTTGTAGTCGGTGTCGATGACGAGCCAGTCGATCGGCGTGAACGTGCTGCGGAACGTGGGCAGCAGCGTGTTCTGGTAGTCGGCCGTGCTGTACGCGTAGTAGCGGGAGTACCAGACGCCGTACGCGGACTGGGGCAGCAGCGCCGAGCCGCCGGTGATCGAGTTGAGGTCGGCCAGCCCCTGCTTGAAGTTCTGCCCGTAGCCGAAGAAGTACCCGTCCTGATACGGCTGGTTCCCGTGCCCGGGCCGGGTGCTCACCACATGTGCGGCGTTCAGCAGCGCGGTGCGGCTGTCGTCGAGGAGGTACCACCCGGACTTCGCCAGGATGCCCGGGTGCTCCGGCACCGGCACCGTCCGCGGGTTGTCCAGGGACCGCGACCAGCCGCCGAGCGCGTCCTTCGGCCCCGCGCCGTATCCGGTGGTGAGCAGCGTGTTGGCGGCCGTCGGGTAGGTGGTCGCGCCGGTCGGCGTCAGCGCGATGCTGTCGATGTTGACGTGCCCGGAGTCACCCGAGTTCTGCCCCACCGTGACGGTGCTCGTCCCGGCGGGCAGGCTGATTGTCGCTTTGGCCGTGCCCCAGGTGTCCCAGCTCGCGGTCGGGGGCAGGCTCAGCTGCGGCCCGTTCGCGGCGTTGACTTTCGCCGACACCGTCCGCGTGACGTTCTGCCCGTCGCCGCCCGTCGCGTTCGCGTAGCGGATCTGCAGCTGGTAACTCCCCGCGGCGGGCACGTTGCTGACGTCGACGGCGAGCGTGGACCCGGTCTTCTCCAGCCCGCCGACGAACGCCGACCCGGTGTACCCGGTGTGGTCGTACGCGGGCGAGGTATTCCCGGTGAGCAGCGCGTTCTCGGCCTCACAGGCGGTGTTGAAGGCACAGAACGAGGGGAACGCGGGCGCCGCGACGACCCCCGTCGACAGCGTCACGGAGAGATTCTGGGCCGTGAAAGGACCACTGTTCTGCTTGTACCGCAACGTCAGCGCACTGGTCTGAATCTGCCGATACCCGTCCGCCGTCACGGACGTCGTGTAGGACGGCACCGCGAACGTCCGGTTGACCACATTGAACGTCGTCCCGTTCTGAAACACCCCGTCCCCGGCATACTCGAGCCGGATGAGCGAAGGCGACAACACATCGAACCGGGCGTTCCCGTCAGTGACCACCGCGGTGGCCGCCTGCACGGGCGGCGCGAGGGCCACGAGGACCCCGGCGACAAGCGAGAGAGCAGCGAGAACACGGGGAAGCAGGCGACGTCTGAGCACAAAAACCTCGCAGAGGACAGCACGCGGCGGAGATGCTGCCTTTCACCTCACTCGCGGGCAACCAAAGCTGTCAATACATGTTTCGGAAAGTGTTGACAGAACGCACTCGAAGTGCCGAGTACCACTGGACGGTTTGCGGGAGCGGCTGTACGGACCGGTGACTTCGCCCGATCGGCGGTTCCTGTCCGGATGTCCGTAGTGGCATATGGGATCAGCGGTGCGGACAGTGAGCGAGGTCGTTGTGGTGGACAGCCGGGTCGGCGTCTGGCGGGAGCAGTTCGAAGACGTGCTGGACGCCGGGGCCACGGATTACGAAGCCGTGCTGGATGTGGAGCTCGGCGAGAACCTGCCCGGGCTTCGCCGGGAGCTGCGGGCCGTATACCGTCGGCGTTCCAACGTGAACGGCATCCTCGTGCGGATGGACCATCTCGACGTCGGCATCGCGACCCGGGCCTCGGCCGATCGCGACGCGGGCACCGCCGGTGAGGCCGCGACCGTCGATCCCGGATCCAGCGACGGCGCCACGCTGCCCGGCCGGCCGGGCGAATACCGCCCGGTCGTCTTCGCCTGCGCGGGGACGGGCTGCGCGGCCAAGTCGCTGGCCAGCTTCTACGACGAGCGCACCGCGCCGCGCTGCCCCGAGCACGGGCGCATGGCGGTAAACCTGGCGGCGATGCCGTGACGCTGCCGTCCGCGCCCACGCCACCGGCGGCGATCGGGACCCGGTTCTTCCTGGTCGGTTACCTGCCCACCTATATCGCGCTGCTGTACCTGCTGGTGCTGGCCTGGGCCGTGCGCGGACCCGGAACCTCGTTCACGCGGGCCTGGCGCACGGCGACGCAGCTGACCGCGGCCCAGATCGTCTTCGTCGCGCTGCTCGTGCTGATCATCGCCGTGCTCCTCACGCCGTTCCAGCTCGGCCTGGTGCGGGTCCTCGAGGGGGCGTGGCCCGACCGGCTCGGCGGCGACTGGAGCCTGGAGCGGCAGCGCGACCGCCGCAAGCGACTGCTGGCCGCCGCCGAGCCGAAGTCGGACGACCCGGCCGAGATGTGGCGCGCGGGAACGGCCGGGCTTCGCCTGCGCACCCGCTACCCGCTGGCCGAGCACCTCGTTCGGGCGACCCGCCTCGGCAACATCCTGGCCGCGATGGAGGACCGCGCGGGTCGTGACTACGGGCTGGACGCTGTGGTGGCCTGGCCGCGCCTGTATCCGCTGCTGAGTGCGGCTACGAAGGCGATCGTCGATGACCGTCGGACCACGCTTGACATGACGGCCCGGCTGTCGGGCACGTCCTTCGTCGCCGCGATCGCCTCGGCGGCGATCCTGTACGACGCGCGCTGGTGGCTCCTGCTGGTCCTCGCGCCGTTGGTGGTGGCGGTCGTCGCCTACCTGGGCGCGCTCCCGGCGGCGCTCGCTTACAGCGAGAGCGTCCAGGCCGCGTTCGACCTGCACCACCTGGCCCTGGGCCCGGCGTTCGGCCTCGCCCGGCCCAAGGACTCGGCCGACGAGCGGGTGGCGAACCGGCAGTTGTGCGACCTGTGGCGGCAGAGCATCCCGCACCCGTTCACGTACGCCGCCGCGGAGCCGGCCAAGCAGCCGAGTGGAGGAGCCACCGCATGAGCATCGAGGACGCCGCGATCCCGGTCCTGCCCTACTCGGCGATCGTCGGCCAGGAGGACCTGCGCCAGGCCTTGGAGATCGGGCACATCGCCCGGCTCGGCGTGCTGGCGATGGGGCAGCGCGGCACCGCCAAGTCCACCACCATCCGGGCGTTCTCCCTCATGGCGCACCGGAGTCTGCCTGTCACGCTGCCGCTCGGCGTCACCGACGACCGGGTCCTCGGCGGCTGGGACGTCGGCGTGCTGCTCGGTGGCGACGAGACCCAGCCGGATGCCGGTGCGCCGCGGCGGGAGCCGTGGCGTGAGGGCCTGCTCGAACGGGCCGACCGGTCCGGCCTGCTCTACATCGACGAGGTCAACCTGCTCGACGATCACATCGTCAACTTGATCCTGGACACGGCGGCGACCGGCATCCTGACCGTCGAGCGCGATCACGCCGATCACAAGCCGAAGCACGTCGACTTCGCGCTCGTCGGTTCGATGAATCCGGATGAGGGCCCGCTACGCCCGCAGCTGCAGGATCGTTTCGCGCTCGTCGTCGAGGTGCAGGACGCCAACGACCGGAAGACCCGCAGGGACATCCTGGAGGCCGTTCTCGCCTTTGACATGTCGCGCAACGATCCGGATTCGACGTTCCTGCGCACTCACCACCGGTCCAACGCCGAACTGCGCGACCGGCTCGATGTGGCGCGCGACCGGTATCCACGGGTCGAGCACGACGAGCGGCTGGTCACGGCGTGCGCGGCAGTGGCCGAGACGTTCACGATCATCGGCCACCGCGGCGAACACGTGATGCTGCAGGCCGCGCGGGCCCGGGCCGCGCTCGACGGCAGCGACCGGGCGGACGTCGAGCACCTCCGGCGGGTGGCGAAGGCGGCGATCCGGCACCGGCGGCCGAGTACCGACGCCGGGACGCTGCGCAGCTGGGGCCAGGCCGAAGACGATCTGCTCAACGAAGCCCTGGCCACCGTGGACCGGGGTTAGCCCGGTGCCGGCGGATCCTCTGGTCGAACTCATCGGCTGCCTGGCGATCGAGCCCGACATCGGCGGCGTGCTGTTCATCGACCTTGACCCGCGGTTGCTGCTGCCATACGCCGAGGTCCTCGCCCGTGCGGCCGGCGCCGTCGGCGGCGTCGGCGGCGTCGCACCGGAGCCGGCGGTCGTCGGTGCCGACACCACGGACGAGCAGCTGTGGCCCGACTGGGGCCTGGCGCTGACCGCCGAGCACACGTTCACCATCGCGGCTCGGCCCGGACTCCTCGGCCGATCGCCCGGACCGCTGCTGGTCGTGCCGGACCTGGCCCGCGCCGGAACGCCCGTGACCCGGGCGATCGTCTCGACGCTCGGGGCCGGGGTCGTGGACATCGAACGTCCCGGCGTGAGCGAGCAGCGGCCCGCCCGTGGCTGGTGGCTCGCCGCGTGCGCCGGACCGGATCTGCCGACGCTGTCCCAGCATCTGCTCGACCGATTTCCGGTCCGCGTCGACGGCCGGGCCGCGCCTCGCACGATGGACCCCGGCGGCGTGGACCCGGCCGAGGTCCTGGGGCGGGCCGCCGGGTCGCGCTCCCGCCCGGCCTGGCCGCCGGAGCGGGTGGACGACGTGCTGGACCTCGACACCGGCCGCCCCAGCGTCCGCCGCAGCCTCGCCCTCGCGCGGGCCGCCCGTGCGGTCGCCGCCCGGCGCGGCTCGCCGGCGGTGGAGCTGGCCGACGTTCGTCGCGCGGCCGTCCTCGTCGGCATCACCGCGGGCGGCGAACCGGTCCGGCCGGCGGAACCGCGGCCGCCCGTTGCGGCACCCGCGAGCCCGCCGGTTCCGCGCGAACTGGTCGAGCCGGTCCCGGATCGTGCGGTCAGGCCCGACGCCGCACCGGCGTTCGACGAAGTCGTGCTGCCCGAGCCCGCCCCGGCGGTCGAGGTCGGCGCGCCGCTCGTGTTCGCCTACCATGACCAGCTGCATCCGGAGGAAAGCCCCGGTGCCCTGGCCGAGCCTCGGCTGCTGCGCTGGTCTGTCACCGGCCGGGCGCACACGTACCGGCCCATCGGCACGGTCGTCGGCCACGAACGCGGCACCGACTTCCGGGACCTGGCCGTCGTGCCGACCCTGCTCCAGTCGCTGGTCCGTACCTGGGCGACGGCGCGGCGCACCGGCCGGGAAGCCGGCCGGCCAGCGGTCGAGCTACCCGATCTGCGCCGCCGCCGGCGCCGCTACGGCCCCCAGTCGACGCTGGTGCTGGTGCTGGATCACAGCGCGGCTCGCGACTGGGACGCCTCCCCAGGACTGGCACCGCACCTGCGCTGGGCCTACGACCAGGGCGCCGCGGTGTCGGTCATCGAGTTCGGCCATGCGGGCAGCGACGACGAACTGCGGCCGGAGCGGTACCGGGCCCGCTCGATCGCCGATCCTCGGATCGTCGACTCGCTGCGCCGCCCGCCCGGCGCCGCTTCACCACTCGCCGCCGCCGTCGAACTGGCCGGCGAGGAGCTGCGCCGGCACATGCACCGCGGCTGGGCGTCGGTCCGATCGGCCCGGCTCGTGCTCGTCACCGATGGCCGCGGCAACGTGCCCCTCGAGGCGACCGCACAGCGCGGCGTCTCTGCCCGCGTCGCCCGGGAGGGTGTCGACGATGCCCTGGCCGTGGCGCGGACCATCGCCGGCCTGCGCGGCGTGGCCTCCCTGGTGGTGGCGCCGGTCGACGAGCAGTACCCCGGTCTCACCGCGGATCTCG
Source organism: Dactylosporangium sp. NPDC051541 (assembly GCF_044454505.1). Classification (NCBI taxonomy): domain Bacteria; kingdom Bacillati; phylum Actinomycetota; class Actinomycetes; order Micromonosporales; family Micromonosporaceae; genus Dactylosporangium; species Dactylosporangium sp. NPDC051541. The sequence goes on along the minus strand of NZ_JBITDU010000014.1, from coordinate 66,700 downwards.
CCTACGCCCTCGGCGGCTCGGTGACGTACGTTGACAGCCGGCCGGAGGCGGCCCGATGACCACAGGTACCGCCGGCCGCCCGGGGATGCCCGGCTGGATGGACGCCGACACGGGTGGCCGCGCCACTACCACGACGGTCCGCCCATCGGCGCCGCAGCCGCCGAATGTGCCGCCCGCGGCGATCGTCGAGCCGGACGACGAACAACTCCTGCCGCCGAAGGCCGTGCCGCTGGCGGGCGAGCTGTCGTCGGACATCGCCCTCCTGCGCGTGTCCGGCGTTCCGGCATGGGGCGATGGGTTCACCCGCTTCCGCCTGACATTCCACTTCCGTGGCGCGACGCACGAGTCGCGCGACGAAGACGTCGACCAGCAGCGGGTTCCGGGCCTCGGACTCGCCGACATCATCGAGCGCGCGACCTGGGTCGACGACTATCGGCAGGTCCGTGGCTGGTGGAAGGAGATGAGCCAGCTGCTGCGCTGGATGCGGGAGCTGCGCGCGTCGCATTCGGTCCGGCTCGTCGTGTGGGACAACACGCCGTTTCAGATCCCGTGGGAACTGATGTACCTCCAGGACGCGGACAACGAGGCCCGCTCGGTGTGGCTCAGCTCGGTCGTCGAGATCGCCCGCTGGAGTTCGCTGCTCCAGGGGTCCCAGGCCGCCTACGACGCCGAGGAGCTGGCGATCCGCGGCGGACTGCTGCTGCTGGAGATGCTCGATCCGAAGACGCGCAACGAAGGCGTGGCGCGGATGGCCGAGCGCCTTGGCTACGAGGCCCTGCGCGACAGCGGCGACTGGCTGAGCGAGCTGGCCCGCAAGGACCCCCGGCTCGCGCTGATGATCCTGCACTGCCACGGCGAGAACGCCTACGACGCCAACCGGTTCACCATCGCGGGCCTGCCGATGAACGACCTTGACAGCCCGCTGATGCCGGGGCTCGACGGCTCCCGCCCGGTGGTCGTCCTGAACGCGTGCAACACGGCCAAGGTCGTACCGGTCGGCGCCAACGTGTCCCGGGCGACCCGCAGCTTCGTCGAGGTGTTCCTGCACAAGGGCGCCTCGGCCGTCATCGCGACCGTCGGTGAGGTCAGCCTGGATCAGACCCACGAGTTCCTGCGCTGGCTCCTCGACGGCACGGCGGTCGATTGCCGCCTGTCCGGACTGTTGCTCGCGTGGCGGCAGTACCATGTGCAACGCGTCATCGGCCGCAGCCCGAGCGACCCGCGCGTGCCCGGCCGGATCGAGGACTTCTTCCACGCATTCCTCTACGTCTACTTCGGACACCCCGACAGCCTGCTGCGGGTCGACCGGGGAGGTGCGGATTGAACGACCGGACCGTCGCCATCCAGCCTGTGGTCAACTGGCCGCGGACGGCCCGCCCCGGCCAGGACTACCTCGTGACAGTCGACGTCGTCCTCGCCGAGGCGGCCGAGTGGGCGTACGAGCGCGAAGAGTTCGTCGTCGGCTGCGTCCTGGAGGGCGGCGCCCGGTTCGCGGTGGAGGCCCTCGGCTCGACCAGCGTCGTCCTGCACCGCTTCGGCGGCACCTACGGCCCCGTCCGCTTCGTGGTGCGCGCCGAGCGCGACCTCGCGGCCGACGGCTCCGGAGCCCTGCGCCTGACGCTGGTGACCGAGGGCGGCCTGCCGTTCTCGCCGATCGAACTCCCGGTGCTCCCGGCCGGCACCGACACGGCCGCGATCGACGCTGCCCACGCCCGGTGGACGGTGGCCGCACCGCTGCGCCCCCGGGCGAGCCGGCCGACCGCAACGCAGCCGGCCGAAAACGCTCCGGCGGCCGGGCCGACCACGCGGCGGACGGCTTTGCTGATCGGCTGTCAAACCGGTGGTCTGACCGGCGTCGAGAACGACGTGCCGGCGATGGCCGGCATGCTGGAGCGTCGCGAGTTTGCAGTCACGAGGCTGGAGGGTACAGCGGCGACGCGAACCGGCATCCTCGATGCCTATGAGGAGCTGATCGACCGAACCGAGCCGGGTGACGTGGTCGTGGTCTACTACGCTGGCCACGGTGGCCTGGCCCGTCCGCCGGATGGAGGGACGAAACCGGCGCTGCAATTCATCGTTCCGACCGACTTCGCCGAGTCGACCGACAATGACTTCCGAGGCATCACCTTCGTTGAGCTGGCGGTCCTCGTAGGGCGCCTGACGGACATCACGCACAACGTGACCGAGATCTTCGATTGCAGTCATGCCGGGCACAGTTCCTGGACATGGGACCCGATGAGCTACAAGGCCCCCGGGCTGACGCCGGTAGGCGGCGACTCGCCGGCACCGATCGTGGCCGGGCTCTCGAAGGGGCGGATCGGATACGACCTCGTCGCTCATCACGTATCGGTGGTCATGGCCGGTGGATTCGCGGCTCACCTGCGCGGCCCGATCGAGAACCCGTATGCGGTGCGAGTCGTTGCCTGCGCGCCTGAACAATCCGCGTACGAGTATCTCAACCACGCGGGGGTACCGGTCAGCGTGTTCACGGAGTCTCTTATTCTTGCATCGGACGAGATCGGCAGCATCCCGATTGCCTGGACGACGGTGCTTGAACTGGTGCGCCGGCGCGTGACGACCCTTGTCCCGGGCCAGTGGCCCGATGTCGAAGGGCCTTCGCGGCGGTTGCCGTTCGAGCTGCAGGAGGTCGACGCCGTCTCCTCGCTCCCGGTCATCGACTTCGGCCCCGGCCGCGCGGTGCTCGAGGGGGCCCGGCTGCTCGGCGCGCAGGTCGGCGACGAGTTCACGATCATGCCAGGCTCGGTCCCCGCAGCTGGTACCTCTGTGCTCGGGACCGCGCGCGTGGAGCGCATCGCTGCGCTCTCGGCCGAAGCTGCGGTCACCCTGGTCCATCCAATGCCTACCCTGCCGATCGGCGCCGTGGCTGTGCCTGAGCCCGGGGTGGGAGGACTGGTTGGGGTTCGGATGCCCGGTGACGAGCGCTGGGCGGCTCTGCTGACCGAGGCTATGGCGGCTAGCCCACTCGTGCGTCCGGCTGGACCCGAGGAGGAGACGGGTCTCGTCGTTGAGCTCGACGCGAGCGGCCGCAGCGCGATCGCCGACCGGATCGGGCCCCTGACGGCATTGGCGCCGGCGGACGAGGCTGAGGCCGGTCGGACGGTGGAGAACCTGGAGCGGATTGCCCGGGCCGCCGCCGTGCGTTGGCTGGAGGCGCCGTTCGACGCGCGGCTCGATGGGCCGATCGCGGTGGAGTGGGGCCTCGTCGCCGGCGGTGTCAGGCGGCCGTTGCCGTTGTCCGGCGGTGTGCTCCGGGTCGGGGAGCGGGTCTATGTCAGCGTCCGCAATGACAGCGATCAGAAGCTGTATGTATCGGTGATCGATGTTGGTGTCGCATCGAGCGTCTCATTGCTGACCGCAAACGGCCAGAGCGGGTTCCCGGTTGAGCCGGGTGGTGAGTTTCTGCTGGGTGACCGCGGGCCGGACGGCCGGCTCACCGGACTCCTCGTCGGCTGGCCGGCCGGGTTTCCGGCGCAGCTCGCTCGACCGAGGTCCTTCGTCGTGCTCGTCACCTTGCAGCCGCTGGCGGTCGGGGTGCTGCAGCAGGCCGGCGTGCGGAACTCCACCGGGGCCGACGGCGCGTTGCGGCGGCCGGCGATCCGGCCCGCGGCCTCGATGCGTCGACGTCGTGAAGGCAGTGTGCCGCCGGTGCCGGACCCGGAGCCGGCCGCCACGAGCAGCGCGGGCGGCCTTGCGTCGGCGCGTCCGGCACAGATGCGATACTCCGTGCACACCATCGACTTCGTACTCCAGCCGCCCGCGTCGCCGGCCCGCTAGGTGCGCGGGCGTAGACGCGGGAGGCGACCGGCGAGGCGGCGACGCGGGCCAGGTCGCCGGGGATCAGCGCGGTCGCGACGACCAGCCCGCGAGCACAGCAGAGCGGGCGTACGCGGGCACGCGTGCCTGCGCTTCGAGAAACTCATTTCCAGTACCACTTCTGGTTGTTCCCGCCGTTGCAGTGGAACAGTTTGACCGGACTGCCCGGGGCGGTGCCCTGCTGGTAGACGTCGGCGCACTTGTCGGCCTGGACGTCCACCAGGTCGTTGGACGGGTTGAGGCGCCACTGCTGGGCCTGGTTGCCGTTGCACTTGGCGACCTGGATCGTGGTGAAGTCGGCGGTGCCGGCCCACGCGGCGTCCATGCACAGGCCGACCGAGCGGACCGTGCCGTCCGACAGCGCCTCCCAGTGCTGCACCGCCGAGCCGTCGCACTTGGCGATCGTGAGGGCGGTGCCGTCCTTGCCGGAGTTCGCGCTCAGGCACAGGTTCGACCCGACGCCGACGATGGCCCGGCCGGGGATGGCCGGTGGCGCCCCGGCGACCGACGCGGCCGACGGCGGCTTGGCCGGTGAACTGGCGGCCGGTGGGCGTTTGCTCGTGGTGGTCTTCGGCGGGCTGCCGGAGGGGCGGGCCGACGACGAAGCCGCTTTCGGCGACGACGACGGTGACGGTGGCGGTGACACGAACGTCTCGGTGTCCGTCACCGCGGCCGGGTAGGCGTACTGCGTCTCACCGCCGGTCGGGGGATCGGCCGCGGTGGTGTGGCCGGCGAACTGCAGCGGCACCGCCACCAGCACCGCCAGCGTCGCCAGCCCGCCGGCGGCCACCCACACGCGACGCTCCGGCAGCAGGCCGCGGGCCGGGGTGGCGGGCTTGCGCGCGTACGCGGCCGCGAACGAGTCCTCAGACGGTGGCACGGTCACTCCTTGAAGAGGGCAGGTCCTCGGGCAGCAGGAGGACCAGGTCGTCGGCCCCGGCGCCGTCCAGCTCGGCCACCCGCTGCGCCTGGCGTTCGGTCAGCTCCTGGAAGACCAGGCGGGCCAGGCGGCCGTTGCCGAAGCCCTCGCCGCGGGGGAGGGCCTCGAAGTAGGCGGACAGGCCCTCGACCGCCGGGGCCGTGAGCTCGTAGCGGTGCTCGCCGGCCTGGTGCTCGACGATCGAGACCAGCTGGCCGGTGTCGTAGTCGTCGAACTGCAGCGTGCGGGTGAACCGGGAGGCCAGGCCCGGGTTGGCGCCGACGAAGCGGGTCATCTCGCCCGGGTAGCCGGCGACGATGACGACCACGTCGTCGCGGTGGTCCTCCATCATCTTCACCAGCGTGGCGATGGCCTCGTGGCCGAAGTCGTCGCCGAAGCGGGGGACCAGCGAGTAGGCCTCGTCGATGAACAGGACGCCGCCGAGGGCCTTGGTGACGGCGGCGGCGGTCTTCGGGCCGGTGTGCCCGACGTACTCGCCGACCAGGGCCGAGCGGTCGACCTCGACGAGGTGGCCGCGGCGCAGCAGGCCCAGGGCCTTGAGCAGGCGGCCGTAGAGCCGGGCGACGGTGGTCTTGCCGGTGCCGGGGTTGCCGGCGAAGACCAGGTGCCGGCTCAGCGGCGGGGCGGGCAGGCCGGCCTCCTGGCGCAGGCGGACCGTCTGCATCAGCTTGACCAGGGTGTGCACGTCGCGCTTGACGCGCTCGAGGCCGACCAGGACGCCGAGCTCGCCCAGGAGGTCCTCGAGGCTCTCCTCCGCCGGGGCCTCCGGCTCCAGCACGGGCTTGTCGGCCTCCAGCGGCTTTTGCAGCGCCGCCGTGGCGCGCTCACCGGTGTGTACGGCCGTGAACCCCGACTCGGTGATGTCGTACCGCTCGTACGAGCCCCCGGCGTCGTCGGCGACATACAGGCCGTTCTTGGCCACGCCGTGCACCCGCAGCCCGGACACCCGCGGCTTCGCACCGGTCCACACGACCAGCCCCGACCCGCCCCCGCCGAGCACGGTGGCGCCGTCGATGCGCACGTCGGCCGGGCTGTCCACGACGATCCCGGCCGCACCCGCGTCCCGCACGGTGATGTCGGTGAGCACCACCGCGCCGTCCCCGGTCACCTCGACCCCGACCCGGCCGGGGCGCACGACGGTGCAGTTGGTGACGGTCGCGGGCCCGGCCGAGGCCAGCTGCAGCCCGATGTCGGAGCCGTCGACCCGGCAGTCCTGGGCGCTGAGGCGGGCCGACCCGGTCGCGTGGACGCCGCTCATCGCCAGCTCCGACAGGTCGCAGCCGGTCATCTCGACGGCGGCCTCGTCGGCGGCGTGGACGCCGTGCTCGGCCCCGCGCACGACCCGGCAGCGCTCCAGCCTCAGCCGGGCCGACCCGGCCGTGTGGACCGCGCCGAACGTGGAGCCGACCAGGTGGCAGCCGGTCAGCTGGGCCTGGCCCGACCCGGTGACGAGCAGCGCGTTGGCGCCGGCGTCGCGCACCGTGCAGTCCTCGGCGACGAGCTCCGCCTCGTCGGCGACCACGAGCCCGCTCGCGCCCGGGCCGGTGATCCGGCACTCGGTGAGCTTCGCCCGGGCGCTGCCGTTCACCTGGACCGCGGCCGTCCCCGCGGCCGCGAACGAGCTCTGCTCGGCCATGGCCGTCGCGGCGTCCTCGAGCAGCAGCCCGCTGCGCCCGGTGCGGTCGATGCGGCAGTCGTGCAGCACCAGCCGGGCCGAGCCGCGCAGCCGGATCGCCGAGCCGGCGGTGTCGTACAGCCGCAGCCGCCGGGCCGCGAACTGCGCGTCGCCGGAGACCACGATCCCGGCGCCGTTGCCGATGCGCACGTCGGTGGCCTCGGCCCGGGCCGGCCCGACCACGTGCAGCGCGGCCCCGGCGACCCCCTCGATGGTGACCTCGCTCAGCCGCAGCGCGGCCTCGGCCCGGGCCTCGACCCGCCCGGTGATCGTGAACCCGTGCACCGCGCAGTCACCGGCCACGGCCAGCAGCGCCGGTTCGGCGCCGGGCGGGCTGAGCACCACACTGCCGATGCCGGCCTCCGGGCGCAGTGTCACCGACCGCTCCAGGCGCAGCGTCTCCGCATACCGGCCCGGTGCGACGACGATCTCGTCGCCCGGCGCGGCTGCCCGTACCGCCGCCGCCAGGTCCTTCATTGCACCCCGGCGGCCGGGAGCCACCAGATGGACCGTCACTTGCCGCCTCCGGCCTGGTAGTACCACGGGTTGATGCTGGCTCGGAACGCCTTGGTCAGCTCCGAGGTCACGAGCTTCTCGGCGATCTTCCACGGCAGCTGGAAGCCGAACTCGGCCAGGCCCTGGCGGTGGAACGCCCGGCCGCCGAGGCCCGAGTTGAACAGTGTCTTGCCGATCGTCGTGGTGACCGCGCCGGTGATGCCGCTGGCCATGCCGATCAGGCCGTCGAACGCGGCCGCGCCACCGGCGACCTTGACCGTCTCGCCGTTGGCGTTGGTGAAGCCGAAGACGGCCGCGTTGATGGCGCCGTTGGCGAAGCCGGAGAGCCCGGCGACCGGGATGTTGAACGCGAAGTCATAGGTGCCGCCGCGCCAGCGGGTCGCCGTCTCGTTGCCGGCCCACTCGTTGCTCCAGTGCTTGTCGTGGTTCATCGGCTTGCGGAACCAGTGCTTGCCGCCGTCGATGTTGGCCAGGCCGGCCTTGAGGTCGGCGGTGCGCTGCATCCCGCCGAAGCGGTTCTCGTGCATGAGGCCGCCGACCGCCGACTTGACGGTGGAGCCGACGGCCGCGTTGGTGAGGGCTTTGAGCGCGTCCTGGCCGCTGAACTGCTTGCCGGCGATGGCGTCGATGATCGCGTTGACGATGAGGTTGGCCGTGAACTCGAGCAGGAACTCCTGCGCGAACTCCCACGCGATCTTCTCGAGGGCGTGCTGCCAGTACGGCTTGTACAGCGCCTCGTTGAACATCCCGCCGGTCTGGCCGCCCCACTCCATCCGGTTGCTCTCCCGGATGCGCCGGTTGAAGCCGCGGATCTCCGACGCCCAGCCCCGGTAGTCCAGCTCCCGCCCGGCGAGGTCGTAGCCGCGCCCGACACCGGGGACCTCGACCCAGCCGGCGTCGTCCCGGCGCGCGATGATCGCGCCGGCGTTGTCGTACTGCCGCCACTGCCCGCGCCAGGCGTCCTTCTCGATGAACCCGCCGCCGGGCCGGGGCTTGCGCTCCCGCACGACGGAGCCCATGTCGAACTCCTTCCAGACACCGCGATTGCCGCCGTTGTACTCCCGCACCCGCGCGATGTCCCCGATGCTGGTCGGCGGGATGTCCCGGATCAGGGTCTGCGCACCGCCCGGCACCGTGGTCACGTCCTGGAACCGCGCCGCCCCCGGGAACCACTCCGGCTGGAACGCGCCCGGCCCGCCACCCGGCGGCCGCGGGTTGAACCACTCGCGGGTCGCGCCGCCCGGCGCGTGGACGTTGCCGAACTTGTCGATCCGGCGCCACTCCCAGTGGTGCCCGCCGGCCGCGTTGTCGACCCGCCACGCGTCGACGTACGCGCCGCCGTCGAGCATCCGCCGCTCCCGGACCAGGGTCTGCACCCCGTTGACGGTGTCGAAGTCGCGGAACGAGTCGTCGAACGTGGTGTGCGGGCCGTTGAAGCCGCGGCCCCAGTCCCGGGTGCCGGTGTTCCCGGCGCCGTCGGTCCACGTCCAGCGCCGGGTGTCGGCCCCGCCGCGGGCCTCGACGTGGAAGTTGGCGTTGGCGCCGGGGGCGTGATTCGCGAACTCGTCCGAGCGGCCGATGACGACACCGTGGATGTTGCGCTGCGTCCACCCGTGGCCCGGGCCCTCGAACGCGTCCGCGCGGAACCCGCGGCTGCCGTCGGCCGCGGCCCCGGCCGCCGGGACCGCGGGCGGGCGGTGGAACTCGCGGATCGAGCCGTCCGTGAACCCGGCCCGGGCGACCCGGACGTTGGCCCCGCCCGCGCCGGCCGAGTACCAGTCGCCGTTCGCGGGCACCGTGTCGTAGAAGCGGTCCTCCCAGACCTTGCCGTCCGCGCGGCCGGCCGGGAAGTGCTCCCGCCAGCCGCTGAGCTTCCCGGCTCCCTCCGACCACGGGGTCCGCCCGGCCACCGGGGCCGCCACCGGCGGCAGCGCGACGATGTCGTGCCCGACGTTGAGCGTGTTGCCGTGGTCGAGCTTGCCGGTGTACCGCAGGAAGGCGCCGTTCGCCCCGACGTCATAGGTGGCGTCGCTCATCGACACGAACCGGAACCCGTCGGTGCGCACCCCGGCGCCGTCGATCTTGGTGGTGGTGAACAGCTGAAACTTGGTGTCGTTGCGCAGGAACTGGTTGCCGTGGGCCCGGAACACCCCGTCCGGGACGCCGGCCAGGAAGCGCCGGGCCCAGTGCGGCGGCCGCTGCTCCGACCAGCGGGCCGTCTCCAGCGTGCCGCCGCCCTGGAGGTTCTGCACCTTCCCGGCGTCCTTGCCGTGCGGCGACTGCGACTTCCAGGTCGCCGCGGGCGCGCCCCCGGCCAGGTCGAACTCCTTGTACATCCCGGACTTGTCCGGGCCGTGCCAGGGCCCGTACTGCTGCTGCGCGATCGGCCCGCGCCCGCCCCCGGCCCCGGCCATCCGGTCCGTCCAGCCGCCGTCGTTGTGGACGGTGCGCACGCCGTTGGCGAGGGAGTTGCCGTCGGCGTCGACGCGATGCCAGGTCCAGCGGCCCATCGCGCCGCGGGTGGCGATGATCTCGCCACCGCCGAGCGACGTGCGGATCGTGTGCGACGGGTCGCCGGTGTGACTGACGTCGCGCCACTGCACGGCCGAGTTGTCGAAGTGCCGGACACCGTGGTCGACGATGGCCCCGGCCTGGTCGAACTTCGCCCACTGGGGCCGCGACCCGCCCCACTTGGCCCCGCCGACCGTGCGGAACGTGTCCAACGTCTGCGCAGTACCAGGAATGACTCTGCGGTTGAACATTTCCGCGCCGGTGTCGGTCAGCAGCTTGATCCGGCCGTTGGCGGCGCCGGTGAAGTCGGCGGCGCCGCGCTGGAAGTGCCCCGGGTTCGCGACCGCGGCCCCGGCGTCGTGCATCGTCCACCGCCCGCCGGGCACGTCCACGACGAACTGCCGGGTCGTCGCCTGCCCGTCGCGGATGACGTTGAAGGCCTGGTGCCGCAGCACCCCGTCGGGGTTGTGGACGCGGTACTCGCCATGGTGCAGGCCGCGCGTGTCGGTGACCCGGAAGTCGCCCGCCGGGGTCCGCTGGACGCGCAGGTGCGGGATCGCCGCGCCGCCGGGGCGCTCCGCGTGCCAGCCGCCACCGGTGGTGTGGACCAGGAACCGGTCCGGGGTGCCGGTGAGGTCGTTGGCCCGCACGCCGGTGTGGGTCAGGACGCCGGCGTTGTCGAACCGCTCGAAGTGCGCCCGGTTGGTCAGGTTGTCGACCTGGAACCCGTTGCCGCCCGGCCGCGCGTGGACCTGGAACCCGGCCGGCACTTCGAGGTGGGTCGCACCGGCCTGGTCGGTGACGTGCGACCAGCCGTTGTGCCCGGCGATCGGCTGCCCGGTGTGGGTGAGGTTGCCGGCGGCGTCGAAGCGTTCGAAGTGCCCGGCGTTGGTGAGGTTGTCGACCTGGAAGGCCGCGCCGCCGCCCGGGTGCGGGTTGACCTGGAAGCCGGGCGGGACCTCGAGGTGCGTCCCGCCGCCCTGGTCGGTGAGGTGCGACCAGCCGTTGTGGCCCGGGACCGGCCGGCCGGTGTGGGTGAGGTTGCCGTTGACGTCGAAGCGTTCGAAGTGCCCGGCGTTGGTGAGGTCGTCGACGTGGAAGCCGCCGCCCGCGTACGGGCCGGCCTGGAACCCGGCCGGCACTTCCAGATGCCGGCCGCCGGCCGCGTCGGTCAGATGCGACCAGCCGTTGTGGCCGGCGACCGGGCGGCCCGTCGCCGTCGGGTTGCCCTGCAGGTCGAAGCGTTCGAAGTGCCCGGCGTTGGCGAGGTCGTCGACCTGGAAGGCGCCGCCGTGCGGGGTGACCTGGAAGCCGTTGGGCACCTCGAGGTGCGGCGGGTGGCCCCGGGGCTCCACCCGATACCAGTCCGCGTGGCCCGGCACGGGGCGGCCGTCGGCGAGGACGGTGCCGGCGTCGTCGTAGCGGCGGAACTCGTTGCCGTTGAGCGTGTCGGTGATCTGGAAGCCCAGGTCGCCGTGGGCCGCCGCCGTGTAGCGGGGTACGACCGCGTCCTGGGCGTCGACCACGCGGTACGTCTCCGTGCCGTTGCCCGTGATCTGGATCTCGACCCGCAGGTTCGACGGGCTGCCGTCCAGGTTGCGCAGCGGCACGTGCGGGTCGAACGCCTCAGCGACCGGCTGCGAGTGCACCGCCCCGCCACCGACCAGCCGCGGCCGCGCCTTGATCGACTGGGCGGTGAGCTCGGCGATGCGCAGGTCCATCGTCACCGGGTCGATGCCGAGGCTCTTCAGGTCGCGGGCGATCCGGTCGACGCGGGCGATGGCCGCCGCGTAGGTCCGCTCGGCCCGCACCTCGACCGCCGTCGGCCCCTTCGACGAGCCGCCCGGCCGGTCCATGAGATCGTTCCAGGTCTGCTCGATCCGGCCGAGCTCGTTGCGGGCCCGCGTGTACTGCGCCCACGTGTCGATCTTCTTTGCCCGCAGCGGGTCGTCGGCCCCGCCGAACAGCTCGCCGAGCCGGTCGCTGTCCCGCCGCCAGGCCGCCTCCAGGCCCCCGGCCGGCAGGCTGACCGTCTTGCCGGGGCGGCCGGCCCCGTGCACCAGGTCGCCGCCGCCCTGGAACCCGCGCGCCCCGGCCGGACTGTGCACCAGCCCCGTGGCCACGATCGCGTTCGGGTCGATGGCGGCGGTGTGCACGTCGGTGCCGGCGCTGTGGGCCGGGTTCACGGCCGGTGCCTTCTCGAACGTCCTGGTGCCGTTGGCCGCCGGCACCGCCACGACCAGGTCGTCCACCTTCGGTGCGCCCGCCGAGTGGGCCGGGTTGACGTTTCCGGAGTGCACATTCGGCGTTGGTACCGCATGTGCCGTCGACGGATGCGCGGGCGCCGGATGGGCGACCGTTTCGATGTGCCCGGCGCCGATGGTGGGCGTCCGCTCGACCGGGGCCAGGTTGACGTGCACGGGCGGCGGGGTCGCGACGACGTGCGCGGCGGTCGTGGTGCTCGCCGTGTCGACGGCGCGGAACGACGTGGTTTCGACGCTGTGGATGGCCGCGTTGTCGATGCTGTGAATGGCCGCCGGGGGTGGGGTGGCCACGATGTGCGCCGCGTTGTCGATCGTGTGGATGGCGGCGGGCGGCGTTGACACCAGGTGCGTGACGGGCGGCGGCGTCGTGGCGGCGATGTGGGTGACCGACGTGGGCGGTGGGGCGCTTGTGGCCAGATGGCTCACCGGGGGCGGGGTCACGATCGCGTTGACCACAGGGGCCTGCAGGTTCACCGGCGGGGCCTCGACGTGGCGGGTGACCGAGCCCAGGTCCAGGGAGACGTGCTGCGCGCTGATCGCCATCCCGGTGTGGTCGAGGATCCGCGACCCGGCGCCGTGCAGGGCCGACGTCGGCGCCCCGTTCATCAGGTGCAGCGCCGGCGGCGTGACCGCGGCCGACCCGAGCGTCTCGACCGCGTGCACCGACGCCGGGGTGGCCCCGAGATGCGGCGTGGTCGTGACCAGCGAGTTGACGTGGATGTTCGGCAGGTCCAGGGCGTGCAGGGTGCTCGTGTGCGTGGCCCCGTTGGCCATCGCCGGGACGTGCAGGTTGGGCAGGTCGAGCGCGTGCACGGTGCTCGAGATGGCGTTGTTGCCGGCCAGGTGCGTGACGGCCGGCGGCTGCAGGTGCACGGCCGAGCTGATCCCCGTGATGTGGTCCACGTTGTTCAGCACCGGGCTCATCGACCGGTCGGCCCAGGCCTCGATCCGGACCTTCGAGATCGTGTCCATGGGCGAGAGCATCAGCGCGTCGAGCTGGCGGACCGCGTCGCCGCTGAAATGCATCGAGTCGCCGAACGTGGTCGGGATGTGCATGCTCGGCGGGCTCATGTTCTGCCCCAGATGCCCGAGCCCGCCGAAGTCCGTCAGCTTCGGCATTTGCAGGCGCGGGGGTACGGCCAGATCGCCGGCCCGCATCTCCGCGAACTTGACCGCGGAGCCGGTGATCTGCTGCTCCGGCAGCACCGGGTGCGGCTTGGGCAGGCCGAAGATGTGCTTGCCGAGGACACCGCGGTCCCACACGGCGAGCTTCGTGGCGTTCCAGACCCCGAGGCGCAGCTCGTCGGCCTCGGCCGGCAGGAACAGCCGCAGCCACTTGTTGCCGCCGAACTCCCGCTGCAGGAATGCCCAGGTGCCGTTGGCGAACTTGGCGATGAACCCGGGCGTGCCGGCCAGGACGTTGCCGATCCCCTTGACGCCGTTGACGACGAACAGCCCGCCCTTGCTCAGCGTCGTCGCCATGAACGCCGGCAGGTCCTTGATCCCGGCCTGGACCCACAACCCCGCGCCCTTCACCCAGCTGCCACTGAGCGCGACCATGTCATGCAGACCGGGAAACAGTACAAATGGATGGGAAACAATGTTCTTGAACGTGTTGCCGAAGAACTTGAACACCGCGAACGCGCCGGCCTTGAGCCCGTTCCAGGCCAGCTGCGCGCCCGTCTTGATGAGCTGGAAGATCGGCACCGCCCGCGTCGTGGGCGCCAGGATCCCGAGCGCGGAGAGAAAGAACTCGAGCGCCGAAGCCTTCCCTTGCGCGAAGTCGACGGCGGTCTTGATGAACAGGACCATGTTGACCCCGAGCGCGACGAGCGCGATCGGCCCGCCGAACACCAGCGCCGGCAGGATCAGCGCGATGGCGATCCACTTGAAGATCTCCCAGAACTCCTCGCAGCCGGAGACGGGCTGCTTGATGTTCTCGTACGCTTCGACGATCCGGTTCGACGCCGTCGAAGCCGCGTCCGAAACCGCGGTCTTCGCATTGTTGGCGGTGTCGGTGAGACTCTGCTTGCCGGGATCGTCATCGGCCATGGGCCGCGCCTGGGTGAGCGCATTGTCGGCCCGCCACTGCTGATCCCGCAGCGTGGTGTTGTAATTGGTGAGCGCCGTGACCGACCACTCGAACGCCTCGGCGAGGCTCTGGACGAACCCCCGCAACCGCCCGGAGATCTTCTCCCGCAGCGCGTCAGCCGTCTGCCCGACGAACGCGTTGGGCCCGGCGGTCTCCAGCACCGCCGCCAGCCCGTCGTCCACTTCCCGGGCGACGGACCCCAGCTCCCGGATCGACGCGATGACCTCGTCGATCCGCCCCGGATCCCCCGGCGTCGGATCGGACCCCAGGCCAACCTTGTCCCAGTCGGTCGGGCGAGCCACGGCCCCGCCTCCTCATGCGCCTGTACCGCCCGGGTTCCCCGGCCTCGCCAAGACCACGAACCACCCCCTTCCCCGGTTCAGTACTCCTGCTCGCTCCGCTCAGTGCTGGCTGGCTAGCTTCGCTCGCGGCGGGGAAGGCTTCGCCTCCACCCGCACCCCCGCACGATCCCCGCCCGCAGCTCATACCCAATTGGGTCGCCCTGCGTGCGGCCACCACCAACGGCGCGACCGGACTGCTGCGAGTCCGGCCCCGGCCGCGTTGAGCAACACATCGTCAACCGACGAGAACCGGCCCGGCGGCGGGTCGTTCCTGGCTCGAACTTTTCGGGTTTCGGGGTCTCCGCCGAAGAGCGATGGTGGCAGAGGGCGGGCAGCGCGCTCCTTTACCGGTCGCTCCAGCCGATCCGGTCCAGGATGTGTGCGGCCAGTTCGTCCGGTGCCTGCTCGGGGATCCAGTGCGAGACGCCCGCGAGCACCTTGAAGTCGAACGGGCCGGTCACCCACCGGCCGGTCAGCTCCGCGGCCCGGCGCCCGATGGCGATGTCGCCGGTGCTCCAGACGTACGTCGTCGGGACGGTGACGGCGCCGGTGCGCAGGCCGGTGGCGGTGTCGAGGGGCATGGCGCGATACCAGCGCAGCATGGCGGCGAGGCGGCCGGGGTCGGCGAGGAGCCGGTCGGCGTACTCCTTCGCCAGGTCGTCGTCGAGGCCGGACCGCTTGAGCATCGCCATGGCGTATCGGCCGCCGCGCGCTCGGATCGCCGCCTCCGGCAGCCACGGCAGCTGGAAGAACCCGACGTGCCAGGCCTGCAGGAACTGCTGGCTGGTCACCATGGCGTTCACCACCGCACGCGGGTGCGGAGCGGAGACGGCGGTGAGGGTGCGCAGGCGATCGGGCCGCATGGCGGCGACCATCCACGCGACCCCGCCGCCCCAGTCGTGCCCGACCAGGTGCACCCGGTCGACGCCCGCGGCATCGACGAGGGCCACCACATCGGCCACGAGCTCCTGGAGCCGGTACGACCGCCGGGCCCGGGGCCTCGACTGCGGGTGGTAGCCGCGCTGGTCCGGTGCGATGACCCGATAGCCGGCCGCGACCAGACGCCGGGACACACCGGCCCACGACCGCGAACTCTGGGGAAACCCGTGCAGGAGCACCACCGCGTCAGCGCCCGCCGGCCCCTCGTCCACCACCTGGAACCGCAGCCCGTTGCGCGAGAACGCCTCCACGGCGTCGACGCTACCCTTCGGTGTCAGCCGGCGGGCGCCAGGGCGGCCGCGCCGAAGGAGACGGAGAAGCGCTTGCACCAGATGGTGACGCTCTGGTACTGCTGCAGGTCCGTCGCCGCCGGGATGGCGTACCGCTGGTCGCCGCGGTTACCTTTGAGGCGGCCGAGTTCGACCCAGTTGCCGTCGTCGAAGACCCGCCACCCGTCGGTTCCGGCCCGCACGGGCTGGTCGGAGAGCCAGACCCGCAGGTCCGGGCCGTTGGACGTGTCGAGGCCGACCAGCTCCAGGGAGTGGGCGCCGTCGGCGTCGCGCACGACCCGGGCCAGGCCCTTCGTGTCGTGCTCGTGGCTGACGAACGCTCCCTGCCGCACCACCGCCGGCCCGGCCGGTGGCGCGGACGCCGACACCTGGGGTGCGGCCGCCACCTCCGGGCTGCCGACCGCGCTCGGCACGGCCGCGAGGGGCTCGTTGACCTCGTTGTCGGTCACGAGCTTCCACGGCTGAAACCAGAAGAGCCCCGCACCGAGCAGCAACACCAACGCCGGCGCGACAAACCAGACCAGCGGCCGGCGGAACAGACGCGTCATCACCGGCTCAGTACACCGCGAAATCGCCCGTCCAGACCCTTACCGAACCGTGACGAACGGGCCGGCTGTCAGGCCCACTTCTCGATGGCCGCGACGACAGCGACGAACGCGGTGCACGACAGCCACACCACGAGCAGGACCACCCACCAGCCACCGAACGTGTGGCCGTCGTCGACGAGGAGGGTGAACGGGGTCCAGGCGAAGAACATCACCAGAACGGAGCACGTACGGACAGCCGACACCAGGCGGTGCCGCACGAACCTCGATGCCGGGTCGAAGCTCTGCTGGTCGTCGACCGCGCCGTAGGAGTCCGACCCGCCGCCGTCATCCACATCTGCCCCTCGCCGGTGCGCGCCACCACATCCCGAAGTCCAGCGTGCTGCCGGACCGGTGGATTGCAGTGTGCACGTGTGCCGCAAGCGTCGTGAGCGTCCGCCGCTCCGTCGCCGCATGCGCACCCAGCCGCGCCCGAAAAGGTTCGCCGGAACGTCCGGTTCCGCGGCCTTCGCGCGGTCAGTACCGTGGTACACGGTTTCGTGCCTGAGCTGCTCGCGCCCAGCTGAGGGGAATTCGTGACAACTGCGCCCTTCCATCAGAGTCGGCCGCCACGCGTGGTGAATCCGCTCTGGATCGTGTCATTGTTCCTCGGCCTGTCCGAGCTGACGGCGGGCGTGGCGGCCGCGAGCACGAGCGGCTGGGTCCAGGGTCTGTTCGCGATCTTCTCGGTCGCCTTCCCGGTTCTGATCGCGGTCGGGCTGTTCGTGATCCTCTGGAAACGGCCGTTCGTGCTCTACGCGCCGGGCGACTTCTCACGCCACACGCCCGTCGAGTCGTTCGTGAATGCGATGCGCAGCCCGTCGACGGTCACCGTTACCTCTATCCAGTCGGTGGACGTCGCGGCGGCCACGGCGGCGGCCTCGGCACTGGACCGGATCGGGGCCGAAAAGTACATCGAGGCCTCCGAAATCCACGAGATCACCACGGCGGCCGTCGCCGAGGCCCGGCGCGAGCTGATCCAGGGCGGTGTGCTAGTGCGACTCGACCTCATCGCGCTGATGCGCCCGCAGGTCTTCGTGCCCGTCGGCCGGGACACGACCGTCGAGGAGCTCCTGGACCAGATATGGTTCGCGATCTCGGACCACGTTCGTGCGTACACCTACGGAGAGGCCTGGGTCCTCGCGAAACGCGATGACGACGAGAACCTGATCCGTCTGGACAGCCCGATCTCCATGACCCAGCGTGATGCCCGAACGCTCCTCTCCGTCGGCCTGGGCGCCGGCGACGTGCTGACCGTGCTGCCGGTCGGCGATCGGGCCGGTCCGGGTCCCGAAGCGAACCGGATTCCTGCGGACAGCGTGCGTGGTCATGTGTAGGTAGGGGTTGGTGTGGTCGAAGGCTGCGGCGCTGTCGCGGTGGTGGAGGCGGAGTGTTCCCGGTCGCGAGGTTGCGAGCAGGAGTTACTGAACCGGGTGCGGGGGTCGGACGTGGTCTTGGCGGGAGTCCTGAGTAAGGGGTCCAGCCAAGGAGTGTGTCGTGCCCGACTTCGCGATCGACTATGGACTGTTGCATCAGGCTCGCAAAGACCTGCACGACCTCGCGGACCGGATCGGGCCCAAGCTCGGGGACACCGTGTTCTCGCAGGTGGGCAGCCTCGAATACGGCGAGACCGACACCGTGTTCGGCAACGATGGCCTCGCGGAGAGTTTCCGCAGCCTCTACCTGCGGGCCCAGCATCCCATGAGCAAAGCCGAAGACGACCTGCGTGAGCTCGGGGACATCTTCGGGGCCGTGGCGGACGGGTACTTCGACGTCGACGCGCAGATCGCCGACGGGATGGGCATGATGGGGTCCACCCTCGACCTCGACCGGTGGAAGGACAAGAAGGCCGAGTGGGACTACCTGCAGGGGCATCGGGCTGACTGTGTGCCCGGGTCCGACGGGAAGATGCCCGACTTCTGCTCCGCCACCGATCCCGGTGCGCCGCCCACCGACATGACGATCAACACCTCGACCGGGTCGGTGCACACCCACCTGACGCTGGACGAGCACAACAACGTGATCAAAGAGGAGACGACGGTCGTCAACGGCGATCAGAAGTACACCTCCACGACCACCTACAGCGACGGCGGCAAGAACTACACCA
This sequence comes from Dactylosporangium sp. NPDC051541, assembly GCF_044454505.1. Lineage (NCBI taxonomy): Bacteria > Bacillati > Actinomycetota > Actinomycetes > Micromonosporales > Micromonosporaceae > Dactylosporangium > Dactylosporangium sp. NPDC051541. Next base: position 48,607 of record NZ_JBITDU010000014.1, on the reverse strand, counting down.
CCGACACCGTGTTCAGCGACGGGAGCAAGACGCACTCGGTGACCACGACCGGTGACAACGGCTCGTCGACGACCGACACCACCGACGGGGACGGCAAGACCACGCACACCGTCATCGCCCTGAACCCGGGCGGCGGCGGCACCATGACCGTCAGCGAGCCGGACGGCACGGTGACCGAGTACTCGCGGCCGGACCGGTACGCGAAGTGGGACGAGACCAGCAAGACCAGCCCCGAGGACGACACGTACTACCCGCCAGCGTTTTAAGTAGATCTGAGGAGCGCAAGCACATGCCCAACATCTCACTCGACTACGAGAAGATCGAGGCGACGTCGACCCGCCTCGACGGTGCCGTCCGCGACATCCTGCCGATGCTCGAGTCGCTGCGCAGCGACGTGTCCAACCTGCTCGAGGACGGCCTCGTGTTCCAGCAGTCGAGCCCGGCGATGAAGGAGTCCTACGAGAAGTTCAACACCTCGCTGCTCGCCGCGATGAAGGGCATCAACGACTTCGCGAAGCAGTTCCGGGACATCCGGACCTCGATGGAGGAGATGGACACCGACATGGCCGGGAAGATCCGCTCCGCCGGCAGCTGACGCCCGTTCGCCGGCCCCGGCGACGAACCGGGGCCGGCGGGGTACGTTCGGAGCATGATCCAGCCGTTCCGGCCGCGGGCCACGCCCGCCGAACTCGACGACCTGCGGGCCCGGCTGCGGGCGACCCGCTTCCCGGACGCGCCGGAAGACGCCGGGTGGTCGCTCGGCACGGACCCGGCCTACCTGCGCGAGCTCGTCGAATACTGGGCCGACGGCTTCGACTGGCCGGCCCGGGAGGCCGCGCTCAACGCCCTGCCCCGCTACAAAACGGACGGCATCCACTTCGTCCACGCCAAGGCGGGCACCGCCGACGCCTTCCCGCTCGTCCTGAGCCACGGGTGGCCGGACAGCTTCTGGCGGTACACCAAAGTCATCTCGCTCTTGACGGACCCCGGCGCCCACGGGGGTGACCCGGCGGATGCCTTCGACGTCGTCGTCCCGGACATGCCCGGATATGGGTACTCCGACCGCCCGACCGGCCCGCCCCCGAACACGATCGCCGTGGCGGGCCGCTGGGCCGGGCTGATGACCGAGCTCGGCTACCCGCGGTTCGGCGCCGCGGGCGGTGACATCGGCAGCGGCGTGAGCCGGTATCTGGCGCTCGACCACCCGGACCGCGTGATCGCCGTGCACCGCATGGACGCCGGCCTGCCCGTCTACACCGGCGACCGGGCCGACCTGGCCGCGCCGGAGCGGGAGTTCCTCGACGGGGCGGCGGCGTGGGGCGCGGCCGAGGGCGCCTACGCCGCCATGCACCGCACGAAGCCGCAGACCGCCGCCGCCGGCCTCACCGACTCCCCGGCCGGCCTGGCCGCCTGGATCGTGGAGAAGCTGCGCAGCTGGAGCGACTGCGGCGGCGACCTGGAGTCCGTCTACACGAAGGACGAGATCCTCACCAACATCACCATCTACTGGCTGACCGGCACGATCGGTTCGTCGATGCGGATGTACCACGTGAACGGCGACATCCCGCTCGCCCAGCACGCCCGCCGCGTCGAGGTCCCGTCCGGCTTCTCGCTCTACCCGGGCGACCTGGTCCGCCCGCCCCGCGCGTGGCTGGACCGCATCGCGAACACGGTCCGCGTCACCGAACACCCGAGGGGCGGCCACTTCGCCCCGTTCGAACAGCCCGAGATCTACGCCCAGGAGCTCCGCGACTTCTTCCGCCCCTTCCGGGCGGCCGTCTCGGGCTCGATCACGCCGGAGTCGGAATGAATCGTTCGAGTGGCTGTGGTCGTCGTCGATCTGCCGATGGCTTCTTCGCCCGCTAGGTGGCAGGATTCTTGTGCCGATACGTGGTCCGAAGTCGGCCGCCGGAAAGGATACTCATGACGGATGCCGAGCTCGTCATTTCCGGCTATCCCGGAATTCGCCCGGCTGAACTTGATGCGATGGCTCGCGAGCTGGCCGCCGAGATCAGGCAGCGGGCCCGGCTCGGAGCGCATCCGTGGCCCGCGGAGCCGTTGCCCGGGATGAAATCGAACGGCGCGGTCGAGCTGGGGAAGCTGGCGTTGACCGGTGTGTTCTCGGCGACGACCGTCAAGGCGCTCGCGACTGTCCTGCGCGTGTGGATCGAGCACCGCCGCGCGGGGATAGTCAAGATCAAATGCGGTGACGACGAGGTCGTGGTGCAGGGCACCGCCAAGGAGATCGGCGCGGCGCTCGACCGGCTGCCCGGGTTGCGGCCCCCGAAGGACTGAATGACCATGGGGCAGCGGTTGGCGGTCCTCGTAGCCAACAGCGGCTACCTTCATCTGCCGAAGCTCGTGGCGCCGGTCGACGAGGCCGCCGAGCTGCGGGTGATCCTGCTCAATCCGGAGATCGGCGCGTTCGACCGGGTCGAGTTGCTGCGCGACGAGAACAAGACCACCGTCGAACGGGCCATCGCCGACGCGCTCGGCGCCGCCGGCCCCGGCGACCTGGTCGTGATCTATTTTTCCGGACATGGTCAGCTCTCCAGCCGGGGGCGGCTGTTCCTTGCCGTCCGCGACTCCGAGCCGACCCAGCTCGCGGCGACCGCGATCTCCGCGTCCTGGCTGCGTGAGCTGCTGGAGGAGAGCGACGCGGCGAGCACCGTGATCCTGCTCGACTGCTGCTACAGCGGAGCCTACGTCCTGGCCGGGAAAGCCGCCGAGGTCAACGTCAACCAGGAGCTGAAGGCCGGCAGCGGGCGATACGTCCTGACGGCCACGAACGCCGTCGAGCAGGCCGAGGACGCCGGCAGCAGTCGCGACCGCTCGGCGTTCACCGAGGTGCTCGTCGCGGGGTTGAGCACCGGAGCGGCCGATCTGATCGGACGGGGCTTCGTCACCCCCGAGGACCTGGGCCGCTACGTCCGCGCCGAGCTGCCCAAGCACACGGCGTGGCAGACGCCGACCACGCACGGGAGTGTGGAGGACGACGTCTTCCTCGCCCGGGTGCCCGGCATCCGATACCGCGCGGACGCCGACAGCAGCACGGTCCGCCTCGCGGACCTGCTGGGTGAGCTGGCCGCGACCGGCGACGTGTCACTCTGCGCGGTCGAGTGGCGCGGGCGCGGGCCGCTGCTGGTGCCGATCGGCCGCGCGTTCCGGCCGGGGCTGCCGCCCGGCGAGGTGGTCGCCCTCGACCTGGCCGGGCAGGACGGCAACATCGTGCTGGTCGGCGGCTCGGGCAGCGGCAAGAGCACGCTGCTGCAGACCTTCATCACCTCGACCGTCCTCACCCACACGCCGGACGAAGTCGCCTTCTACTGCCTGGAGTCCGGCGGTAACCGGCTGGGCTCGCTCCGCGAGCTGCGACACATCCGCCACGTGGCCGGCGACGACGAACACGATCAGGTCAACGCGATACTCGCTGAGGTGCGTGAGTGCATCGCATCCCGCAAGCGCATGTTCCGCGCCATGAACATCGAGTCGGCCAGCCGGCTGCGCCGGCTGCGGGCGCAACTCGGGGCCGGCGGACCGCACCCTGACGTCTTCCTCGTCATCGACCGGTGGCGTGAGTTCAACGAGCGATTCCCGGCCTTCGCCGCGGAGGTACTGGAGATCGCGAACAGCGGCCTCGACTACGCGACCCACGTCATCATCTCGGCGCGACGCTGGGAAGATCTGCCGGAGGACATCATCGAGCTCGCGCACACCCGGATCGAGCTGCGGGCCGGCGGTGCGGCACCGGGCCAGTCACCCACCGAACGGCGCCTTCGCCTGCCGCACGGCCGGCCCGGATGGGCGGTTCGGGACGGTCAGGTGTTCCGCATCGCGCTGCCCGATATTCGGGCCGATCCGCCACCGGAGCGCTCGGCCGCCGGGTCCGGTCATGACGACGGCGCGCGCGACCTGTTGCTGCGAGTGGTACAGGCATGGCAATGGCAGGAGCGGGCCGGGCCGGACACGCCGCCGTCGTCGCGCACGCCGCTCGCCGAGCCGGAGAAGGTGCTGCGGGTGCTCGGCGACGACACCGCGCAACGGACCCCGCAGCCGTCCGCTCGTCCGCCTTCGGCGGCCGCACATCCGGGACTCGCCCAGCCGGTGAGTCTGCTGCGACTGCTCGGCATCGAACGGCTCGAACACATCGGCCGGAGCCGCCCCCGCCGGGCCGGGCACGTGCGGCTCCGCGTCCCGCTGGGTGTCGGCATCGACGGTGCCGTGGTTGAGTTGGACCTCAACGAGGCGGCGCACGGGGGGATGGGCCCGCACGGACTGGTCGTCGGTGCGCCCGGTGCGGGCAAGAGCGAGCTGTTGCGGAGCATCGTTGCCGGACTGGCGGCCGAGCACTCCTCCGAGGACGTCAACTTCGTCCTCATCGACTACACGGGCGGCGCGACCTTCGCCCCAATGGCGGCGCTGCCGCACACCAGTGCCGTCATCACCAACCTGCGGCACGACCTGTCCGGCATCGACCGCATGCAGGAGGCCCTCCGGGGCGAGCTGGTACGCCGCCAGGAACTGCTGCGATCGGCCGGCAATTACGTCAACCGGCACGAGTACGAGCAGGCCCGGCTGGCCGGTGAGCCGCTCGGACCGCTGCCCAGCCTGATGGTGATCTGCGACGAGTTCAGCGAGCTGCTGCAGGACAAGCCCGACTTCCTCGACCTGTTCCTGCAGATCGGCCGCTTGGGCCGATCCCTCGGCGTGCATCTGATGCTCGCGTCGCAGCGGCTGCAGGAGGGCAAGCTGCGGGGTCTGGACACCAACCTGTCGTATCGGATCGGCTTGCGGACATTCTCGCCGCTGGAGAGCCGGATCGTCCTCGGCGTGCCGGATGCCTACGAGCTGCCCGCCGCGCCCGGCAACGGCTACCTCAAGGTGGACGCCAGCACGATGCTGCGCTTCCGCGCGGCCTACGTCTCCGAGCCGCTCGATCGGGACCTGCAGACGGCCCTTGGCCTGCAGCCCACCGCCGACACGGCGTCCTGGTCGGCGCTCGACCTGCTCGTCGCCCAGCTGCATGGGCAGCAACGGCCGGCCCATCAGATCTGGCTGCCGCCGCTCGACGTCTCGCCCAGCCTCGACAAGCTGCTGCAGACGACCATTCCGCAGTCGGCGCCCGGCCGCTTGCCGGGTGTTCCGGTGGGCCTGGTCGACCGGCCGTTCGAGCAGCGCCGCGACGTGCTGCTGCTGCCGCTCGACGGTGGCGGCGGCAACGTAGCGATTGTCGGCAGTCCACAATCGGGCAAGAGCACCCTGGTTCGCTCGCTGCTGCTGTCGCTGGCGATGCTCCGGACTCCGTACGAGACACAGTTCTTCTGTCTCGACTTCGGCGGTGGTGGTCTGCAAAGCCTCGACGGGCTGCCGCATGTGTCCGGGGTGGCGCGCCGTCACGAGGTTGAGAAGGTTCGCCGTACCGTGGCTGAAGTCAACGCCGTGCTGGATGAGCGGGAGGTGCGCTTTGCCCGGCTCAAAATCGACTCGATGGCCGACTATCAGCGCCGACGGCAGACCGGTGAGGTCACCGATGACCAGTTCGGCGACGTCTTCCTCGTGATCGACGGCTGGGACGCGCTGCGTCAGGAGTACGAGGAGCTGGCCCTGACGGCTACCGCCGTAGCCGCGCGCGGGTTGAACTTCGGCGTCCACGTCATCGTCGCGGCCACCCGCTGGGCCGATATCCGGGCGAGCCTGCGCGACCTGCTCGGGACCCGGCTGGAGCTGCGCCTCGGCGACCCCAGCGAGTCGGAGATCGACCGGCGCGCGGCGCTGAACGTCCCCGCGATGCGGCCCGGGCGGGGTCTGACCGCGGACAGGCTACATTTCGTGGCGGCCCTGCCCCGCCTGGACGGCAAGGACTCCGCCGATGACCTGCGTGAGGCGACGGCCGACGCGGCGGCGCACATCGCCGCCGCGTGGCCGCACCCGCTGGCCCCGAAGGTGCGACTGCTGCCCCGTCTGCTGCCCGTGGCCGACCTGGCCCGGATCACCGACCGCGAGCAGCCGGGTATTCCGATCGGCATCAACGAAGCGCAGCTCGCCCCGGTATACCTGAACTTCGACGCCGAACCGCACCTGATCGTGTTCGGCGATGCGGAGTCCGGCAAGACCAACCTGCTGCGGCTCATCGGCCATCAGATCATGGACCGGTACACATCGGACGAAGCGAAGCTGGTGGTCGGTGACTACCGGCGAGGGCTGCTCGGCGCCTTTCCGGCCGAGTATCAGCTGGTCTACTCGCCTTCCGGGCCGGCCCTCACCGATACGCTCGCCTCGGTCCGCCAGGCCATCGACAACCGCCTGCCCGGCGCTGACGTCACCCCGGAGCAGCTGCGCCGCCGCAACTGGTGGCGGGGGCCGAAGGTGTTTGTCCTGATCGACGACTACGACCTCGTCTCCGCCCCGGGCGGCAATCCGGTCGCCGCGCTGATCGACCTGCTGCCCCAGGCCCGCGACGTCGGCCTGCACCTGATCGTCGCCCGGCGTACCGGTGGCGCGGCACGGGCGCTCTACGAGCCCGTGATCCAACGGCTGCGCGAGATCGACGCTCCCGGCCTGCAGATGTCCGGCAGCCGCGAGGAGGGCCAGTTGTTCGGGACGCTCAAGCCCGGCCCGCAGCCCCCGGGCCGTGGGTTCCTGGTCCGCCGCAACGACCAGCCGCAACTCATCCAGGTCGCCTGGGACGAGCCGCCTAGTCCTCCCGCAGGAGGGTGAGGGGGATCTGGACGGCGATCGCCACGCCCGTGGGGCCGCCGGTGAAGGCTCGGCCCGGTGGGGCGGCCGTGCGGATCTGGCTGGTGACGAGGCGGGTGCCGATGGCGTCGCCCTCGGTGATCGAGCGGGGGGTGAGCAGGAGGCCGCGGCGGGAGCGGCGGGCGGCGGTGAGCCAGCTGCCGAGGGCTACGGACAGGGCGTCGGCGGAGCCGGCGTAGACGACGGCCCGGGATTTGTCGCGGCCGCCGGCGGCCACGTCGCGGAGGACCTTGTCGGCGGCGGGGGCGGTGAGCAGGTCGGCGTCGTCGACTATTACGACGACCGGGCCGGTCAGCTCGTCCATGGCGGCGGCGATCGCGTCGGCGGGCGGGTCGGGGGCGTCGAAGAGGCGGACCCTCGGCTGGCGGCCCAGGGCCCGCAGCGGTGAGTCGCGCGGGGTCAGCACGACCAGGCCGGTGCCGCTGGTCAGCAGGGAGACGGCCATCGCGGACAGGGCGTTGCTGCGGCCCGCGCCGGCGGGGCCGCCGACGAAGAACGCGGAGGTGGCGGTCAGGTCGACGAGCACCGGGCCGCCCTCGTCGCCGCCGATGCCGAGCAGGGCCTGCATGGGGCGGCGCTGCTCCGGCGGGACCATCTCGTAGGCGGTGGTGAAGTCGACGCGGCCCGGCAACGGTGCTACCGGGAAAGGAGCGGACGCGGCATCGGTACTGCCCGTGAGGCGCGTCCCGATGCGCCGGATCGCCTCCGCCTGGGCCTGGCCGCTGTCGTCCCGGTCCAGGAGCGCGACCTGCGTCTCGGTGCGGCTGAGCACGTGCCAGCCGCGGCCGGCGACGATCGTGCCGGGGACCTTGCTCGGCAGGATGCCGACCAGCTGGTAGTCGTTGCGGTCGGCCTGGCGCAGGAGCAGCTTGTGGTCGTTGTGGGCGGCGAGCCGGCCGCCGAGCAGGGCGCGTTCCGAGGTGGCGATGACGTGGATGCCGGCGGCGGCGCCCTCGCGGACCAGGCGGGTGATGTCGGTGAGGAGCCGGCCCTGGTCGTGCTCGTCGAGGATCGGGGCCAGGGCGTCCCAGCCGTCGATGAAGACCAGGATGTGCGGCGGGCGGTCCCGCTCCGGCACGCGGCGGCGCAGCTCCACGAGGCCGGCGGCGTTGGCGTCGGCGCAGCGCTCCTGGCGTTCGGTGAGCTCGCGGCCGAGCCGGCGCAGGAGCCGCTCGAGGCGCTCCATGTCGTGCCGGGACACCACGGCCCCGCAGTGCGGGAGCGTGTCGAGGGCGGCCAGGCCACCGCCGGCGGCGTCGATGCCGTACATGTGCACGTCGGCGACGGAGGCCTTGCGGGCCGCGGACGCCGCGATGGTGCGCAGGACCTGGGTGCGCCCGGAGCGGGGGGCGCCGACGACGTAGAGGTGGCCGAACGTGGCGAGGTCGACCGTGGCGACCCGGCGCTCCTGCAGCGCGGGCACGTCCTCCAGGGCATACGGGATCGGTGGTGGGACGCTCGCGTGACGCCCGGGCGGTGACGGTACCCCCGGAAGCTCTTCCAACAGCACGGCGTCCTCGAGGGCCGGCAGCCACGGGCTCGGCTGGGGCACGAAGTCGTCGAGCCGCTCGGCCGCGGCCCGGATCGCCTCCACCAGGGCCTGCAGGTCGGTCGGGACGACGGGGCCGGGCAGCAGCGGGTCGGCGTCCTCGACGGGCAGCTCGACCGGCCGGCCGAGCCGCTGCCAGGACAGTTCGGCGGTGCGCACCCGGTCGGCGACGACCGGGCCGGTGTCCGCGTCCGCGCCGGGGCGCTCGGCCCCGACCCAGGCCGCCTGGAACGGCACGGCGCTGCGGTGCCCGGCGCGGATCAGGGCCCGGCCGGGGGTGCCGGGTGAGATGTGCACGGCCTCGCCGGTGTCGATGATGTCCTGGCTCTCGACGGTGTCGGTGACCCGCAGCGCGATGCGCAGGTTGGTGTTGGCCTTGATGTCGGGGGTCACCGCGCCGGCCGGGCGCTGGGTGGCCAGGATGAGGTGGATGCCGAGGGACCGGCCGCGCTGGGCGATGCTGATCAGGCCGGGCACGAAGTCGGGCAGCTCCCGCACGAGGGTCGCGAACTCGTCGATGATGAGCAGCAGCCGCGGCAGCCGGGCCAGGGCCGGATCGGCGGCCCGTTTCGCGCGGTACGCCGGCAGGTCCTTGGCCTCGGCCGCGGCCAGGATCCGCTCCCGGCGGCGCAGCTCGGCGCCGAGGGAGTCCATGGCCCGCTGCACCAGGTGGGCGTCGAGGTCGGTGACCATGCCGAGGGTGTGCGGCAGCTGCGCGCACTCCCGGAACGCGCTGCCGCCCTTGTAGTCGACGAGGACGAAGGTGAGCTCGTCGGGCCGGTTGGTCGCGGCGAGCGAGGCGACGAACGACTGCAGCAGCTCGGACTTGCCGGAGCCGGTGGTCCCGGCGACGAGACCGTGCGGGCCGTCCCGGACGAGGTCGAGCGCGAGGGGGCCGTCGAAGCCGCTGCCGAGCACGAACGTCGTCGACGCGGGCCGGCGCCGCCAGCGGTCCAGGAGCGCGGCCGGGTCCGGGGGCTCCTGGTCGAGCAGGTCGAGCAGCCGCACCTCGCGGGGCAGCCCGGCGTCGTGCTCGGGGCTCACGTCCCGCAGCGGGGTCAGGGCCCGGGCGAGCCCGTCGCACCACGGGACCGGGACCAGGTCGGGCCGGATCGACTCGAGGGGCGCGGTCCCGGTCCGCTTCAGCGTCAGGCCCACAGTGTCGGCGGCGACGACCGCGCCGCACTCCTCGGGCAGCAGCCGCTCGTGCTCGTCGAGGCAGACGCTGAAGATCCGCACCCGGGGCCCTTCGGCCAGGATCTGCACCATGCCGGGCACGTCCCGCAGGGCCCGCGCGCCGTCCACGACGACGAGCAGGTCGGGGTCGGTGAACATGGCCCGCCCCATCGACGAGCCGAGGACCCGCTGCCGGGCCTGGACCTGGGCGACGAGCTCGGCGACCCGGTTGGCGATGCTCTCCGGGTCGTTGCCGATCGCGGCGTGCGGGCCGTGCGCGCCGCTCGGGCGCAGGTGGGGCAGCCACCGGACCCAGCCCCAGCTCTCCGCCCGCTCCGGGCTCGTGAGCACCACGATCCGCAGGTCGCGCGGGCTGTGCAGGACCGCCGACTGGGCCACGAACCAGCGGGTGAGAGCCTGCACCGGCTCATGCGCCCCGACCACGCCGAGGACGCCGCACTCCGGCAGCTCGAGGCCGACCGGCACGTCGCGGATCGTCCAGCGGACCGTGCGGTGGTTCTCGTCGCGGGCCGGGTCGTCGATCTCCTTCACCGACGGCACGTCGACGGTGCCGAGGCGCAGCAGCAGATGGTCGGGGTCGCGGCGGCGCCGCTCCCACAGCCGCGCGCCGGGGCCGGTGGCGATGAGGCCCGTCGTCGCCGGGTCCGGTCCGGTGACGCACCGCACGTCCCGCTCGCGCCGGACGGCGGCGTCGATCTCCTCGGCCAGGCTGCGCAGGCGTTCGGTGTAGCGCTGGTGCTGCTCCTGGAACTGCTTGCGGTTCGTCTTGCGCCCGACCATCCAGTTGGTGATCGCCATGACCGGCGTGAACAGGATGAAGACGAGGTAGAAGTACGAGTGGAAGACGCCGACGAGGACCAGGCCGAGCACGATCGGGGCGAGCAGCAGCAGCATCGGGAACGGCTGGCGGGGCGTGCGCCCGGGCGGCACCGGCAGCCGGACCCGCTCGGCGTCGAGGTGCGGGGCGATCCGCGGCGGCCGGTTGTAGTCCAGGCCGAACCCGTCGGCGGCGGCGGTGACGGCGGCGTCCGGGTCGACGGGGGCGCTGAGCCGGAGCAGGGCCGGGCCGACGGCGAGGTCGTCGCCGTCGGACCAGCGCTCGTTGTTGTGGCTGCGCCGGTTGGGCTGGGCGGTCGTCGGCAGGCCGGTGACCGGGTGCGGGTCCGGCGGCGGTGTGACCCCGGCGGGCCGGACGGTGTCGTCGGGCCGGGTCAGGTTCCAGTGCGCGCGCCCGTCGGGGGCGACCGTCACCCACAGCCCGCCGGGCGGCGTGCCGGGCCCGTCGAGGCGGATCGCGCACCGAGGGTCGGCCCCGATCTCGAAGCTGCCCGCGCCGAGCAGCCAGGTCGCGCCGGCCCCGGGCCCGGACACCAGGTGGATCTCGGCCAGCCGCGGCCCGCCGGCGGTGCGGTCGGTCCGCACCCCGCGGACGGCCGGAGCCGGTGCGCCGAGGCCGATGGTGCCGCCGGGCCGGATGCCGCTGCCGCGCACGGGCGCCTCGAGCTCGAGCCGGTCATCGCCCAGGAACACCCGGCGCCCGCCCGCGGCGACGGGCCCCTCGACGGCCTCGGCGAGCCCGCGCACGGTCGCGCCGTCGGGGACGTCGACCACGTGGTCGCGGGCGGTGCCCTCATCGGCGTCGTACGCGGTGAGCATGACCTTCATGCGCTGGTTCCCTGCGAGGAGGGCCGCCCGACCGCGGCGTTGTCGAACTCGGGCTCGGCGAAGTCGTCGTCGCCCCCGACCGGCGTGTCCACTGTGGATGGACGGGTCATGGAGATGCCGGTGACCGACTCCGGCTCCAGAAAATCCAGCTCCGGGGGTACTGCCGGAGGCGGGGCCGGCGGCAGTGGCGGGGCCGGGTCGCTGATGAGCCGGGCCACGGCCTTCGGCAGCGCCGAGGTCTCGATGTCGATCGGCACGCCGGCGATGCGGACCAGGCCGCCGCGCTCGCCCACGAGGAGTCGCGCGCTCCCGCGGGCCCCGCCGATGGCGAGGATCCGGGTCTCGGGGTCGGTGAGCTCCGGCGGCTCGGGCGCGACGAGGAACGCCGGATCGCGGTCCAGGGCGGTGTCCGGGTCCGGGCCCGCGAACTCGGCGTGGACGCCCGCGGTGATCTGGACCTGGCCCTCCGGCAATTCGTGGTCGAGCTGCGCGGCGAGCGCCTGGATCAGGGCCCGGGCCGTGCGCGGGTCGCCGGTGGCGGCGGTGAGGCGGGGGCCGGTGCGCAGGTCGAGGTAGACGACGAGGTCGCGGCCGCGGCGCCCGTCCACGCCCATGGCGACCGGCAACGGGTCACCGCCGGCCTCGTCCGGGAGCTCGTCGCGGTCGGCCCACCACAGGCGCGGGTCGACGTCGTCGGCGGCGAACGGGGGCTCCGGCGCGCCCGGGTCGCGGCCGGCCAGCAGGACGGCGACGGCCGCCGGCCCGACGAGCACCGCGTAGGGCTGGCCCGGGCCCGTGGCCGCGGCGCTCAGCGCGCGCCGGGCCACGTCGCGGGTCGCCTGGTCGCGGAGGGCTTCGGTGAGGCGGCGCAGGCTTGTGCGGTACCGCTGCCAGGTCTTGAAGGGCCGGACCACCGCGGACCCGGTCAATGCGATCTCGCGCCGCCCCTGGCGGAGGACGGCCTTCCAGCCGCCGGCCCGGCGCACCGCCCGGGAGATCAGGATGAGCGCGAGGACCAGCAGCCCCAGCCCGCCGATGAGCAGGCTGACGGGGCCGCGGTTGCGGGTGAAGAGGTCGATCACGCGGCCTGCTCCAGGACGCTGCGCAGGGCCCGGATCGCGTTGTGGGTGCGGCTTTTGACGGTACCGGCGGGGATCCCGAGCCCGCCGGCGACGTCCTCACCGGCCCGGCCGAGCAGGTGCACGTGGACGAGGATCTCCCGCTGGGCGGGCGGCAGCCGACGCAGCCCGTCGGTGAGCACCACCCGGTCGCAGACGGTCTCGTCCATGGTGATCCCGTCGGGCCGGTCGGCGAAGAACTCGGCCGTCAGCCCGGCCGGGACCGCCCGCCGCTTACGCCAGGCGTCGATGACCAGGTTGCGGGCCGTGCGGAACAGCCACATCCGGATCGGGCGGGCGTCGCGGCCCAGCCGGTCGGCGTCCTGCCAGGCCCGCAGGAGCGTCTCCTGGACGATGTCCTCGACGTGGTGCGGGTCCGCGGCGACCAGCGACGTGACGTAACGGTGAAGCGCGGGCCGCTGCTGGATCAGCTCGTGGCCGAGGCAGGGGCGGTCGACGGTGCTCAAGCGACATTCCTTCCGGTTGTGCTCAGTGGCCGCCCCGCGTCGGTTGTGCCCACTCCGGTGGAATGTCCATGTTCCGGGCTGACAGCAGATGAACACGGCGTGACCGCCGAACCACCCCGCTGCAACAAGTCACTGTCTTCAATGTTCCGGCCGCGTTACCGGATTTGTGTTCACCTCGCTTTCGTAGTACCGGTACAGCAAATACGCGGCGACGGCACTCAACAGGTGCCATACGGCGTGCCCCTGGAGCAGGGAATGGGGCGCGCAGAGGCCATGGTTCGTGACGTTCCAGATGGCGAACGCGAGCAGCATTGCGGCGATGGAGGCGTAGGCGTACAAAGGCCGGCTCGTGGTCCGCCGTCGCCGGATGATGGCGACCTCGAGGGCCACGGCGGTGATGAGCAGGACGCCGAAGGCGACGTTCCCCGCATACATGACAACGGGGATCGGCGCGGTGTAGAGCCCGGCCAGTGCACACCCGGCGACGCAGCCGACGAATACGCCCGCGAACAGTGCGTACCCTTGGCCGAACCAGCGCATGACGGCGTAGGACACGGCGAATGCGGCGATGAGATACATGCTGAGCATGTCGAGCGCCCCACCGGCCGCCGACTGGGTGGCGTGCATTGCCGCGCTGGCCGGCCCGAGCAGCACGACAATGCCCGCCATCGGCGCCTTGACGGGCGTCGGCACCGTGCGCCAGGCGATGAGCAGCCCGGCGATGACGAAGCCGAGATTGCTGAACGTATTGGCCGGCTGCCGGATCAGCCCCGGTCGGGCCGCCTCACAGAAATTGCCGCCGCGCCCGACGTCCGGCCCCAGCCAGCCCCGGGCGATCGCCAGGGCCAGCAGCCCGCACGACAGGACGGCCGTAGCGCCGGCGGCGATGCGTGCGGTGCGGCGATGCGCGCGGTCTTCCACGACGTCGTAGCGTAACCGGCCGGCTTACCGCGCGACCGTGGCGATGCGCGCCGCAGTTCAGCGGGTCCAGGGTTCCGCCGGCCGGCACGCGGGGCCTGGTGTGCCGTAGACGATGGTTCCTTCCGGGTCGACGTAGCACCGGCCGAGCCGGTCGAAGGGGACAAACAGTGGGCGGCGGTCGATCTCGCGGCCGGCGCTGTCGTAGCTGACCAGTGCTGGGTGGTCGGCCTCGTGGATGTCGCCCTGGGCGATGATCCCGAAGGCGCCGTCGGCGATGCGCGCAACCGTCTTCCGGCCGTCGCCGTGATCGAGCACCAGCTGGTGCACCCGTGCGCTGACCCGCCCGATGACGACCACGTCGCCGCCGTCGCGTTCGGTCGAGGTCAGCAGCAGCCGGTCAACCGGCCCTGGCAGCCAGTCGTGGTGCCAGGCCGGCCCGTCCGTGTCGGCGGCCAGGCTCATGGATCGGCTCTCGCCCGGCGGGTCCCACTCGTCGCAGGCGAAATAGTGGTGCTCGGAGAGGAACAGCAGCGCGACGTGGTCGGCCCGCTCGGCCCCCACGGCCAGGTCGGCACTGGCCACCAGCGGCCGGGGGTGCATGTCCTGGCCTTCGAGGAGGCACCGCTCGGCCGCGGCCCGCAGCGTCGGCGACATCTCGTCGGGGCCGAGGGCCAGCAGTTGTTCACCACCCCGGCCGGACCACGCCGACACCCCGGTCGCGGCCACCGCGACGACACCGGCCAGGACGAGCCCGACACCGACACGACCGCGCACGGGCCGCGCCGGACGGGCCGGGCCGGTGATGTCGGCGAGCAGCTCGGCGCGCATCTGTTCCGCGCGGCCGGGCGGGAGGTCCCGCCCCGCCGGTGGAGTGAACAGGTCGTTCATCGATCCTCCGCGGTGTCGTCGGACAGCTGGCGGGCGAGCCGGGCGCGAGCCCGGCTGACCCGGGAACGGATCCCGGTCTCGCTGATGCCGAGGACGGCGGCGGCGTCGGCATACGACACGCCGGACCACACGCACAATGCGACCGCCTCCCGCTCGGCCCGCGGCAGCCGGCGCACGGCGGCCAGGATCCCGCGCATCCGCCGTTCGTCGTCGACGCGGGCCGCGACCTCGTCGGACAGATCGGCGCCGGTGTCGGGCTCGGCCGGAAGCCGGCGCAGCAGCGCGAGCCAGCGCCGGGCGGAGCGGGACTCGGTGCGGGCCGTGTTGGCGGTGACCACGAGCAGCCAGGGCAGCGCCGAGCCGTCGACCAGGCGGGCATCCGCGCGCCGGCGCCACGCGACCAGGAATGCCGCCTGCGTGACATCCTCGGCGAGCGACCAGGAGCCCGTGAGCTTGAACGCGTGGTTGTACACGGCTCGCGCGTAGCGGTTGAACAGCACGGCGAAGGCCGCCGCATCACCGGCTGCCGTCGCCGACCACAGCTCCTGGTCGGTGGAGCTCATCTGGACCGTCACACCCTACTATTGCCGGCCCGCCGCACGCTGTTGCAGCCCTGCGGCAATGCACTGCACTGGACGGGCGGGGCGGTCGCTGCGCCTGCGGCGTCCGCGTAACGTACCGCGCATGCTGAAGGCGCGGCTGATGGTGGTGCTCGGTTTCGTGCTCCTCGCGGGCGGCCTGATCGGATTTGCGAGCGTCGATGACGGGCTGCGGGTCGAGTCGGCGCGCGTGGGGGCGGTACCGGTGCGGCTGGTTCGTTCTGAGCCGGGCTCCGGCGGGGTGGCGCGGCCGGTGGTGGTGGTCGTGCACGGCTACGCCGGGTCGGGGCGGCTCATGCGGCCGTTCGCGGACACCCTGGCCCGGCGGGGGTATCTGGTCGCGCTGCCCGATCTGGCCGGGCACGGCGCCAACCCGGAGCGGCTCACCCAGGAGGCCCTCGACCGGGACCTGGCCGCGGTGATCCGGTTCGCGCGGGGGCTTGCGGACGCCGACCCGGACCGGGTCGCGCTGGTCGGGCACTCGATGGGCGCGGCCGCCGTGGTGCGGGCCGGTGCCGCTGATCAGACGATCGCGGCGACCGTGGCCATCTCCATCGGGGACGACGCTTCGGCGGCGCTGCGGCCCGGGCCGCGGCACCTGCTCGGGATGTACGGCGCGTTCGAGCCCGCCGGGATCGGCGCGACCGAGCGGGCGATGGGTGCCGAACGGGTCGTCGCGGTGCCGCTGGTCGAACACATCGGGGTGCTGTTCGCGGACCGTACGCACCACGAGACCGCGCAGTGGCTGGACCGGGCCTTGCACCATCGGCCGGAGCGGTCGGTCATCGCGGCCAAGGACCGGCTGCTGCCGGGAATCCTGAGCCTGGCCGGCGGGCTGCTGATCGTCACCGGTGCGCTGCTGGTGCTCCGGCGGCGGACCGGGTCCGGCCGGGTGTCGCCGGACCGGGTGCCGGGCCGCCGGGAGCGGCTCGGCCTGCGGCTCGGCGCGGTGGTGGTGGCGCCGATCGCGGGGGAGGTGGTCGGGGTCGGCCTCGCCTACCTGCTGCCGAACACCGTGACCGGGTATCTGACCGGGTACTTCGCCGGGTGCGGGGTGGTGCTCGGCGCGGCGGCGCAGCTGGTGCACCGGCCGGCCCGCCCGGCTCGGCCCTCGCTCCCGTCGGTCGGTGGTGCCGCCCTGCTCGCGGTGGTCGCGCTCGCCGCCGTGGTCCTGCCTGTCCACTTCGGACTGACGGACGTGGCGCCGCACGGGCCGGACTGGTGGGTCATCGCCCTGCTCGGCCTCGCCGTCGCGGGCCTCCTCATCGGGGCGCACGCGCTGCTCGGGCCGCCGTGGAGCTACGCCGCGGTGCTCGCCCTGTGCCTGCCGATGCCGGCGGCGTCGCTGGCCGGGCTCGCACCGGGCTTCCTGGCCATCATCTCGCCGCTGGTGATGGTCCTGCTCGCGCTGCACTTCGCGGTCGGCGCGGCCGCGGGCCGCCCGCGGTGGCGGACGGTCGCGGCCGGCGCCCTGACCGTGGCCTGGCCGGTGGCCGTGGTCCTGCCGGTCCTCGGCCGATAGCGGTTACAGCTTCGCGATGATGGAGGCCGGGTTCTCCATCGCGTCGGCGACGGCGCGGATGAAGCCGGCCGCGGTGCCGCCGTCGCAGACCCGGTGGTCGAAGACGAAGCTCAGCTGGGTTATCTTGCGGACGCACAGCTCGCCGTCCACGACCCAGGGGCGGTCCATGATGCGGCCCACGCCCAGGATGGCGACCTGGGGGTGGTTGATGATGGCGGCCGAGCCGTCGACGCGGAACGCGCCGTAGTTGTTGAGGGTGAACGTGCCCGCCGACTGTTCCTGCGGTGTGGTGCGGCCCTCCCTGGCGGCGGCGGTCAGGCGGCGGATCTCCCGGTCCAGGTCGGCCGTCGTCATCGACTCGGCGCCGATGACCGCGGGGACGACCAGGCCGCGGTCGCCCTGGACGGCGATGCCCAGGTTGATGCGGTCGGTCGTGACGATCTCCTGGCGGGCGGTGTCGATGCGGGCGTTCAGGACCGGGTACTGCCGCAGGCCGGCCACCACGAACCTGGCGATGTAGGCGAGCAGGCCCGGGCCCGCGGCGGTGCTCTCGCGGAGCTGCCACAGCGGCGTGGCGTCCACGTCCACCCAGACGGTGGCCTCGGGGATCTCCTGGCGGCTGCGGGTGAGCGCGGTGCTCACGGCCTTGCGCAAGCCGGTCATCGGGATGCGGTGCTCGCCGGCGGGCGTCGGCGGTTGGGCCGCCCGTTCGACGTCGGCCCTGGTGATGACGCCGCCTGGGCCCGTGGGGTCGACCTCGTGCAGGTTGACCCCGTTGGTCTTCGCGAGGTTGCGGACCAGGGGCGACATGACCAGCGGGGCGGTGGCGGGCGGGCGTTTGACCGCGGGGGCCGGGGCCGGAGCGGTCGTGCGCGGGCGGCGTCTGCGGCCGGTTGTCGCCGGCTCGGCGGTGCCGTAGCCGATCAGGACGTTGCCGGAGCCGGCCTGCTCCTCCTCGCGGTAGGTCGCGGCGGCCGGGTGCTCCACGGTGATCAGGGGCCGGCCGACGCCCACCGTCTCGCCGGGCCTCGCGTGCAGGGTCGCGACGCGGCCGGCGTATGGCGACGGTACCTCCACCAACGCTTTGGCGGTTTCGACCTCGGCGATGCTCTGGTCGACCGCCACCTGCTCGCCCTCGGTCACCAGCCAGCGGACCAGCTCCGCCTCCGTCAGGCCCTCGCCCAGGTCGGGCAGGAGGAAGGTCTGTGCGGTCATCTCACTGCTCCCACTGCAGGTCGTCGACGGCGTCGAGCACCCGGTCCACGCCCGGGAGCTGGAAGTGCTCGAGCTTCGGCGGCGGGTAGGGGATGTCCAGGCCCGTCACGCGGCGGACCGGCGCGGCCAGGGAGTGGAAGCAGCGCTCGCTCACGCGAGCGGCGATCTCGGAGGCCACACTGGCGAAGCCGGCGGCCTCGGCCACCACCACGGCGCGGCCGGTCCGGCGGACGGCGTCGCACACGGTCTCGTCGTCGAACGGGACGATCGAGCGCAGGTCCACCACCTGCAGGCTGCGGCCCTCCTGGGCGGCGGCCGCGGCGGCCTCCAGGGCGACCGGGACGGACGGGCCGTAGGCGATGAGCGTGGCATCGGTGCCCTCGCGGCGGATCACCGCTCGGCCGATCCCGGGGACATCAGCAGGGAGCTGGACCTCCTCCTTGCTCCAGTACAGCTTCTTCGGCTCCATGAACACGACCGGGTCGTCGGACGAGATCGCCGCTCGCAGCAGCGCGTACGCGTCGGCGGGGGTGGCCGGCGTGACCACGTGCAGGCCCGGCGTATGGGCGTAGTAGGCCTCGGAGGAGTCGCAGTGGTGCTCGACGCCGCCGATGCCACCGGCGTACGGCACACGCAGTACCATCGGAAGCCGCACTTTGCCTTTTGTCCGATTGCGCATTTTCGCCACGTGGCTGACGATCTGCTCGAACGCCGGATAGGCGAACGCGTCGAACTGCAGCTCGACGACGGGCCTGAGGCCGTTCATCGCCATCCCGACGGCCATGCCGACGATGCCCGACTCGGCGAGCGGGGTGTCGAAGCAGCGGGTCTCGCCGAAGTCGGCGGTCAGGCCGTCGGTGATCCGGAAGACGCCGCCGAGCGCGCCGACGTCCTCGCCGAACACCACGACCGTAGGGTCCTCGGCCAGCGCGTCGCGCAGCGCCCGGTTGAGGGCCTGCGCCATCGACAGCTTCTCGTGCGTGGCGGTCGCCGTCGGTTGCTCCTGCGTGGTGGTCATCGGGTGGCCCCTTCGCGGGCCAGCTCGTCGGCGACCATCGCGGCCTGCTCGCGCAGCTGGGTGGTGGGGGTGGCGTAGACGTAGCCGAACAGGTCGGCCGGGTTCGGCTCCACGTCGCGGTTGATGCCCGCCCGGAGGTGGTCGGCGACCCGCTCGGCGTCCGCGGTGAACTGGGTTGTGTGCTCCGCGGTCAGCACGCCGCGGTCGCGCAGGTACGTCTCGAGGCGGGTGATCGGGTCGCGGTGGGCCCACTCGGCGACCTCGGCGTCGTCGCGGTACCGCTGGGCGTCGTCGGCGTTGGTGTGCGCCTGCATGCGGTACGTGTGCGCCTCGACCAGCTGCGGGCCGCCGCCGTCGCGGGCCCGGTCGACCGCCGCGCCGAGCACCGCCAGGAGGGCGGCGATGTCGTTGCCGTCGACCTGCTCACCGGGCACGCCGTAGCCGATTCCCTTGTGCGCGAGGGTCGGCGCGGCCGTCTGCCGGGACAACGGGACGCTGATGGCGTACTTGTTGTTCTGCACGAAGAACACGACGGGCGCCTGGAACACGGCGGCGAAGTTCAGTGCCTCGTGGAAGTCGCCCTCGCTGGTGCCGCCGTCCCCGCACATGGCCAGGACCACCGTCGGCTCCTGCTTGAGCCGGGCCGCGACCGCGACACCGACGGCGTGCGGCAGCTGCGTGGCCAGCGGTGTCGCATGCGGTGCCACATGGTCCTCGTACGGGTCGTACCCGCAGTGCCAGTCGCCTTTGAGCAGGCTCAACGCCTCGACCGGATCGACGCCCTTCTCGGCGACGGCGGCCGTGTCGCGGTAGGTCGGAAACAGCCAGTCGTCCGCGGCGAGCACCTGCGCCGCGGCCACCTGGCAGGCCTCCTGGCCGTGCGAGGACGGGTACACGGCCAGCCGCCCCTGGCGGACCAGCGCGTAGGCCTGGTCGTTGAGCCGGCGGGCGACGATCATCGCGCGCAGGGCTCGCAGCAGCGTGGAGTCGTCCGGGCGCTTCTGGTCCGGATCGTCCACGGCCTGGCCGTTCGCGTCGACGAGGGTGATCGGCTCGGCGGACGGCAGCAGGTGACTGGGGTCACGTGTCATGCCGCAATCCTGGGCGCTGCGCCAATCGTGTTCCACACTGCGGGAAAATCCGAGAAGATGTTGGCTTCGGTACTGGTTCAGAGAGCCATTTGTCCGGGCTCTCGGGCTTCGGGGCGGAAGGCGGTGGACAGGTGGTCGTCTCGCTGGACGACATCGATCGGCGGATCCTGGCCGCGCTCTCGGACGACGGCCGCATGTCGATGCGCACCCTGGCGGAGCGGCTGCACATCTCGCGCGCCAACGCGTATGCGCGGGTGCAGCGGCTGCGGGACGCCAACGTCATCCGGGGGTTCCGGGCCGACGTCGATCACGTGGCGGCCGGGATGGGAACCTCCGCCTACGTGACGGTGACGCTGCGGCAGGCCGAGTGGCGTACTGTGGCGCCGCAGCTGCGCGCCCTGCCCGGGGTGGTGCACATCGCGCTGGTCGGCGGGGAGTTCGACGCGATTCTGCTGGTGCGGGCGCGGGACAACGAGCATCTGCGGCGGCTTGTGCTGGATGTGATTCAGGGGATGGCGGGGGTGGTGAACACTCGGACGTTGCTGGTCTTCGAGGAGGCTGAGCCGTCGTCGTACGCGTCGATGTGGGCTTCCGATTGACGTGTCCCTTTTGGTTCTTGGTCGTCTTGGCCGTCTTGGCCGTCTTTGGTTCTTGGTCGTCAGCGGCTCGTGTTGATTTTCGATTGAAGTTGTTCGGGTTTGTGTGAACCGGTCGGGGCGGTCGTTCCGATGAGGGTGTGTGAGGGAAGAAACGGGAGATCTCGATCTGCTCGGGCTGGTGGCGGCCGGCGACCGGGCGGCGTTCGAGGTCTTCTACCGGCGGCACGGGGTCTGGCTGACCATGCGGCTGCGATATCGCTGCGCCGACCCCACGATCGTCGACGACGTGGTGCAGGAGACGTTCCTGGACGTGTGGCGCGGCGCCGCGCGCTATCGCCACGACGGTGACGTCGCCGGCTGGCTGTGGCGGATCGGGGCCCGCCGGCTCGTCGACGCCATGCGCGGCCACGGGTCGCAGCACCGGCTGACCCGGCTCCTCGCGCGGCTGCGCGGGCGGGACGAGCCGTCGGCCGAGGAGGTTGTCCTCGCCCGCGTCGAGCACGGTGACCTTGCCGGTGCCCTGGCGCGGCTCTCACCCGAGCTGCGGGCCGTCGTGCAGGCCACCGTCGTCGACGGGCTCAGCACCGCCGAGACCGCCGCGCTGCTCGGCATCCCACCCGGCACGGTCAAGACCCGGTCCCAGCGGGCCCGCCGGCAACTTCGCCAGGAGCTGACATGACGTCGTCATGGCACGTGACCACCGATGACCTGCGGCTCTACGCCGCCGGAAGGTGCGGGCCGCCGCTGCTGTGGTCCGTCGAATCCCATCTCGTCGCCTGCCCCGCCTGCCGGGAGCAGCTCACCGGCCTCGCCGAGCCGGCCCTGCTCGGCGACGGCTGGGCCGCTCTCGACGCCGCCCTCGACGCGCCCCGACCCGGCCCGGTCGAGCGGCTCCTCGGCTGGGCCGGGGTGCCCGAGCACACCGCCCGGCTGCTCGTCGCCACCCCCGCGCTGCGCCTGTCGTGGCTCGGCGCGATCGCCCTGACCCTGATCCTGACCGTGTCGTTGGCCTGGGTCGCGGAGCCGATGGTGTTCCTGGGCGCGGCCCCGATGCTGCCGCTGCTGAGCGTCGCCGTGTCGTTCGGGCCCGGGCTCGACCCGACCTACGAGATGGGCCTCGTCGCGCCGATCGACGCGCTGCGGCTGCTGTTCCTGCGGGTCGTCGCGGTCGTCGCGGCCACCGCCGCGCTGTGCACCCTGGCCTGCCTGACCCTGCCCGATCTGAGCCTGGCCGCGGCCGCCTGGTTCCTGCCGTCGCTCGCGCTGACGGTCCTGGCCCTGCTGCTCGCCACCCGGTTCGGCATGACGTCCGCGGCCGTCGCGGTCGCGGCCGGCTGGACGCTGCTGGTCGGGCTCACCTACAACGCGCCGTTCACCGCCGCCGGGCAGGTGACCAGCGCCGTGGCCGCCGCCGTCGCGTTCGCGCTGCTCGCCCACCGGGCCCGGGGGCTCGACCCGGCGCGCTTCTTCCCGAGGAGGACCCGTTGACCACCACCAGCACCGCCGTCGCCGTCAGTGGACGGGGGCTGACACTGCGATACGGGCGCACCACCGCCCTCGACGACGTGTCGATCGAGCTCGGCCCCGGCGTCACCGGGCTGCTCGGGCCCAACGGCGCCGGCAAGACCACGCTGCTGCGGATCCTCGCCACCGCGGTCACGCCCGGCGCGGGCGCGCTGCGGGTGCTCGGCCACGACCCGCTGACCGGGCCGGGGCGGCTCGCGGTGCGGCGCCGGCTCGGCTACCTGCCCCAGGACCCGGGCTTCCACCTCGGGTTCACCGCGTTCGAGTTCGTCGACTACGTGGCCATCCTCAAGGAGCTCACCGACCGGCGGCCCCGCCACGCCGAGGTGCGCCGGGTCCTGGCCGCGGTCGGACTCGACGAGCACCGCCGGGCCCGGATCCGGACCCTGTCCGGCGGGATGCGGCAGCGGGTCGCGCTGGCCGCGGCCCTGGTCGGCGACCCCGAGCTGCTGATCCTCGACGAGCCGACGGTCGGGCTCGACCCGCAGCAGCGGATGCGGTTCCGGGAGCTGTTCGCCGACCTGGGGGAGCGGCGGGTGGTGCTGCTCTCCACCCACCAGACCGAGGACGTGATGTCGCTGTGCCGCGACGTGATCGTCATCGACCGCGGCCGGGTCCGGTTCAGCGGCCCACCGGCGGGCCTGGCCGCGCTGGCCGAGGGGCGGGTGTGGACCAGCGGGACCCGCGAACCGGCCGCCCTCGCCTCCTGGCGGACCGGGACCGGGCACTTCCGGCACGTCGGCGACCCGCCGGCCGGCGCGGAGCTGCTGGCGCCGACCATCGAGGACGGCTACCTGACGCTGGTCGACGCCCATGACTGAGCTGCTGACCCCGGCGCCGGTCGACGCGCGGGTCTCGCACCGGCGGGCGATGCGGGCCCTCGTGCGGGTCGAGTCGATCCGGTTCGTGCGCCACCCGCTGACGATCGCGGCGCTGCTGCTGTTCCTGGCCCCGTGGATCTACTCCGTCGCCGCCGGCGGCACCGGGCCCTTCGCGGTGCTGCACGACGCCGTCGTCGACCTCGAGGTCCTCGCCATGTTCGCCCTCGGCAGCGGAGCACTCGCGGTGGCCAACCTGGCGGCGCTGCGGGCACACCGGCACCGGACTGACGAGCTGTACGGGACCCTCGTCCTGCCGGCGCCGTGGCGGGCCGGGGCGGTGCTGCTGGCGCTGGTGCCCTACGCGGCCGTGGCGACCGCGGTCGTCGGTGCGCGCCTCGGCGTCCTCGCGCTGCGGCCCGGCGCCGTCGGCCGGCCCGACCCGGCCGAGGTGGCGCTCGTGCCGGCCGTGATCGTGCTGTTCGGCGCGGTCGGGGTGCTGCTGGCCGTCACGGTGCGGTCGGCCGTCATCGCGCCCCTCGTGACCGTCGTGCTGGCGGTCGCCATGCTGGCGGCGCTGATCGCCGGGGCGGAGGGGCGGCCGTGGGTGCTGCGGCTGACGCCGGTCACGCCGGAGGGGCGCGGCTACTCGCTGCCGGCGGCGCTGGTGGAGCGAGCGCCGGGATGGCACCTGCTGTACGTGCTGGGGCTGATCGGCGTCCTCGTCGCGGTGACCCTCGGCCGGGCCGGGGCGCGCCGGACGCTGGTGCCGCTCGCCGTCGCGGTCGTCGTCGCCGTGGGAGCCGGGGCGGTGCAGTTCCGCGGGGACCCGGCGGTGGAGCGGCTGCGGGCCGACGTGACCCGCGACCCGGCGCCGGTCGAGTCGTGCCGGGTCCGCGACGGGGTGGAGTATTGCGCGCTCGGGGAGTTGTCGGCGTGGGTGCCGTACTGGGACGAGGTGGTCCGCGGGGTGCTGCGGGTCGCGCCGACCGTGGCGGGGCCGGCGCTGGCCGTGCGGCAGCGGGTCTGGCTCACCGGCCGGCCGGACGCCGGCGGGTCCTACACGTCCAGCGGGGCCGAGGACGAGGCCCGGATCGCGGCCTGGCGGCAGGCCGACACCGCCGCCGGCCATCCGGAAGCGGTCATGCTGGGCACGTCCTGGGGCTCGGACGCCGACGCGGCCTCGTTCGCGGCGGCCGTCGCCTTCCGGGTGCTGACCGGCACCGCGGTCGCCTCCCAGTCGCCGGTGTGCGGGGCCCGCGGGGCGCTGCTGATCTGGCTTGTCGGGCAGGCCACGCCGGGAGCGGGGCGGGGGCTGCGGGACCTCGATGCCAGCTCCTGGGGTGCGGTTTCGTTCTTCGACGAGAGCCTGCTGACGTCCGTTGCGGTGCCGGACCGGGACGCGGCGGCCGGGCTGGCGTTGCTCGAGCGGCCGGCCGGTGCGGTCGCCGCGGTCGTGCGGGCGCACTGGGACGAGCTCGCCTCGGCGGACACGCCGCTCGAGCGGTTCGGGGAGCTGCTCGACATCCCGGTCGCGGCGGCCGGGCCGGTTGAGGAGCGTCCCACGTGCGCGGGGTGACCACTCTGGTCCGAGCGCTGGTGTGGCCCACCGTGCGGGCCATGCGGTTCCGGCCGCTCGGCGGGGCCCTCGGGGTGGCGTTGCTGGTCGTGCTGGTGCCGGCGGTGCTCGGGGTCGCGACGGAGTTCTCGCTTCGCCCCGACGACCACGCGAATCTGCTGCGGCTCGCCGCCGTCTGCGGAGCGCTCGGGCTGGCGTTCGTGTTCGACGACCCGGCCAAGCCGTCCACGGTGGCCGTGCCGGCGCCCCGGTGGCTCCCGGCCGCGATCCGGGGCGTGGCCGGGCTCGCGGTGTTCGGCGGCTGGTGGGCGGCGGCGCTCGGCGTCACCTATGCGGGCGCTGCTCGCGCTGGTGGGCTGCGGCTGCCGGTGCCCGGGCTGACGCTGGAGGTGGCTACCGTCGGGGCGCTGGCGTTGGCGGCCGGGGCCTTGAGCTGGCGGATCACGGCTCGCGGGGTCGGCGGGCCCGTCGCCGCGCCGGCTTCGCTGGGGCTGGTGCTGGCCGTGGCGGTGGCGCCGGTCGCGCCGCCGATGGTGGTCGCGGCCTCAGCTCCCGCCGCCACGTGGGGGAGTGTGCACGGGCGGTGGGGAGCGCTCCTGGCCCTGCTCGTGGCGGCCGTCGTTGTGGCTTGCAGTCTCGATCGTGACGCGTGGGCCGCGACTCGGACCATCCTGCCGGCCTCGGCAACCGGCCGCCATGCTGCCGATGCCGACCCGATGCCTGGAGACCCGGCCCTCGAGGACGTCGTCGGCGATAACGTGGATCGCAGGGGGAGTTGACGCCCACCGGCCCGCTGCGGTGCAGGTTCCCGGGCGCGTGGCAGCGGGTTCGCCGACGTCGCGGGTCACCGATGAGCGCCGAGGCCCCGATAACCACCGCGACCGCCCGCACCAGCGCCCGCCGCCCGGCGCTGACTACGCGCAGCGGCAGGACCTCGCCGCACGCACCGCACTGCTGCTCGGCGGTCATCGTGCCGCGCTCGGGCCGGCGCACCATGATCGGGAAAGCGTGGAAGCGGGTGAGAACGTATCGGCCTTGCACAAGATTCCCACCGTGCGTGCGGTCGACGACGTGCACGAGCGCGGACCGCTGCGGCGAACCGGGCGTCGGCGGTGGCATGGCACCGAAGCGTACCGCGGAGGCGACTCGGCGGTATCGGGACGGCGACTGCTGAACCCGGTTGTCGGCCCGCGCAGGGTGATCAAGCAAGGCGCGCACGCATGGCCGCGAAGCGCGCGACGCCGGCTACCTGCCGTCCGGTTGCGCGCCGTGCGATGTCCTCGGCCGCCGCCGGCAGCTCCGGCGCGAGTGTCGCGCGGGCGCCCAGCACCTCAAGGCCGACAAGGCGTCTCACATCCCGTTTCGGCAACCACAGGGCTCAGTGCCTGGCCGGGCCGAGTTCCGGCCGCAGCGGCTGCCGATGGTGAAGCGCTGCTGGAGAGCTGGTGGCTGCAGGAGCGACGACCGAGCACTCGACCGTGGTTCGTTTCCGCGACGCCGCATGGATGTCTGGCCGGCACGTCCGCGGCCGGTCCACGGCGTCAGGTCTCGGCGGTCTGGAGCCGGCCTCGGCGTTGCTGCCGGATGCCGGCCAGGACCGTGGCCACGACCACCGCGCCGGTCAGGCCCAACGCTATCGGCGGTGGTAGCACGCCGGCGGCGCCGTCGATGACACCCACCGCGGCCACGACCGGCAAGGCGGCGGCCGGCCAGGGCCACGCGGCGCGCCAGTGGCCGTTGGTGCCGGCCACCACGGCGGCGGTACCGGCCAGGAACAGACCCATGCCGCCGTGCAGCGCCCACGGGGCGCCGTCCCCGGGGTGGACGATGTACTCCTCGACACCCACCGCGAACACGGCCAAGCCCAGCGTCAGCGGCAGGTGGCCGTAGATGTAGGCGTCCGGGACCCAGCTCTCCTGCTCGTCGCCGTCGGACTCCAGGCGGCGCTTGCCCGCGGCGCCGCCCAGGTCGAAGTAGTTCCACCAGGTGGCGGCGATGGCCAGGAACGCGATCGCGGCCGGCCAGAGGGCCTCCGCGTGCCAGTCGGTCTCGTGGATGCCCGCGGCCAGGGACATGATGGACTCGCCCAGCACCAGCATGACGAACAGGCCGAAGCGTTCGGGGAGGTGCTCGACGTGCAGCGGTACCCCGCCGCCGAATCGTGTCGCCAGGATCGGGGCAACCGCTTCCGCGACGATGCCGGCCGCCCACAACGCGTAGCGGGCAGGGCCCTCGACGGCGATCGAGGCCGCCCACAGGGCCGCGCCGGCGCCGACGCCGGCCAGGTAGATGCGGATCGTGGCGCGGGCGTCGGCGACGTGCCGGTAGGCGCGGGCGTACAGGGCCAGGAGCAGCAGCCTCGTGCCCAGGTAGCAGAGCGCGAACGTGACCGCCTTCCCGCCGACCGCGTCGCGCGCGCTGGCCGCCATCCCGACCACGGCCGCCGCCGTGCCGAGCTTCGCCAGGCGGTAGATGACGTCGTTGGTGTCGAACCGGTTGGCGTACAGCGTCGTCGTGACCCACGACCACCACGTGACCGTGAACAGGCCCGCGAACGCCGCCGCGCCCGCCCACGTGAGGTCCTCGGCCAGCGCCGTCGCCAGCTCGGCCACGACGAGGAGGTAGGCGAGGTCGAAGAACAGCTCCAGCCGCGACGCCGACCGTTCCCCCTCTACTCGCAGCTCCGGGGGGCGGACCAGGGGCGCCGGGCGCTCGGGTTCATCGGCCATCCCCAACCGATGCCCCGCCGGGCCCGGTTCCATGCGCGGCCCGCGACTCGAGGTAGCGCTGCTCGGGGCGGCTGAGTGTGCGCCGGGCCGCCTGCCGGTACTGCTCCCGGGCCCCGGGCCGGTCGCCGGTCAGCTCCAGGAGGTGGGCCCGGACGGCGGCGGTGCGGTAGTGGCGGGCCAGGACCGGGTCGGCCGCGGCCGCCTCGAGGGCGGCCAGGGCGACGTGCGGGCCGTCGACCATGGCCAGGGCCACGATCCGGTTCAGGGTCACCATCGGGCTCGGGGCCAGGGCGCGCAGCATGCCGTAGAGGGCGAGGATCTGCGGCCAGTCGGTGTCCGCGGCCGCGGCGGCCTCGTCGTGGACCGCGGCGATCGCGGCCTGCAGCTGGAACGGGCCGATCGGGGCGCGGGCCAGAGTGCTGGTGATGATGGCGACACCCTCGTCGATGGCGGTCCGGTCCCAGCGGGCGCGGTCCTGGTCGGCCAGGGGGATCAGGCTGCCGTCGGAGCCGGTGCGGGCGGGGCGGCGGGCGTCGGTGAGCAGCATCAGCGCGAGGAGTCCGGCGGTCTCGCCGTCGTCGGGGCGGCGGCGGTACAGCTGCCGGGTCAGACGAATCGCCTCCCGGGTCAGCTCCACCCGATGGAGGGTGTCGCCGGAGCTGGCCGTGTAGCCCTCGTTGAAGATCAGGTAGAGGACGTGCCGGACGGCCGTGAGGCGGTCGCCGAGCTCGGCCGGGGCGGGCAGCTCGAACCTGGTGCCGGTGTCGCGGATGCGCTGCTTGGCCCGGCTGATCCGCTGGCCGACGGTGGCCTCCGGCAGCAGCAGGGCCCGGGCGATCTCCGCCGTCGTGAGACCGCCGACGGCCCGCAGGGTGAGGGTGATCTGCGCCGGGACGCTCAGCGCGGGATGGCAGCAGAGCAGCAGCAGCGCGAGTTCGTCGTCGCCGCGGACCTCCGGCGCCGGCTCGTGCCGCACGGCCTCCTCGCGCCGGCGCCGGGCGGTCTCGTTGCGCAGCAGCTCGACCCGGCGCCGGGCGGCCACCGTGATCAGCCAGTGCCGGGGCCGCTGCGGCACCCCGGTCTCCGGCCACTGCCGGGCCGCCGCGAGCAGCGCCTCCTGGACCGCGTCCTCGCAGGCCTCGAAGTCGCCGTAGCGGCGAACCACGGCCGCCAGGACTGGCGGCGCACACTCACGCAGCAGCTCCGGCAGCCCGGTCACAGGTCCCATGCGCTCATGTCCAGCACGGGCCGCACCTCGACCCGGGTGTACCTGGCGTCCGGGGCCTTCGCGGCCCACGCCACCGCCTCGTCGAGGTCGGCGACGTCGATCAGGTAGAAGCCGGCCAGGTGCTCCTTGACCTCGGCGAACGGCCCGTCGGAGGTGATCGTCCGGCCGTCGCGGACCGACACCTGGGTGGCGAGGGCGGGGTCGCCGAGCCCCTCGCTGGCCACCAGGACGCCGGCCTCGCGCATCTCGTCGGTGAGCCGCAGGTGGCCGCGGCCGAAGTCGGCGCGCTGCTGGTCGTCGAGCGTCTCCCAGACGGCCAGGGACTGCGGGTTGGACTGGATCAGGATCAGGTACTTCACGACTGTGCTCCATCCTCTGTTGCCCGTACGTCGAAAATTCTCTGTTGCCCGTATGTCGAAGCCGGGCCGGTCGGTTTCGACATCCCGGCATGGATGAGATCAGGAACGTCATCGAGGGCAAGGCCGCCCGGCTGGAGCAGGGCGACGCCGAGGCCATCCTGTCCTACTACGCGCCCACGTTCGTGGAGTTCACGCTGGCGCCGCCGCTGCAGCAGCCCGGCGACGGTCGCGACCCGGCGCCGCTCGCGGACTGGATCGCCACGTTCGCGGCCCCGCCGCGGCGGGAGGTCACCCGGCTGGAGATCACCACGGACGGTGACGTGGCGTTCGCGACCAGTCTCGACTGCCTGACCGCGGTGCCGCGCGGCGCGACCGAGAGCTTCAGCATGTGGTTCCGGGTGACGCTGGGTCTGCGCCGCATCGACGGACGGTGGCTCATCACGCACGAGCACGAGTCGGTACCGTTCGAGATGGACGGCTCGTTCCGCGCGTCGACGGGGCTGACGCCGGTCGGCTGAGCCGATCGGGCGCGGCCGCTCACGGGTGCGGTTTGGTTGCGGATGTTCGGGGCCGCGTTCCGGTGGACGATGACCAGGGCATGAGCGTACTGCGGCGGCTTGCGCGGCTCCTGCCGAGCGGGCGGCCGCTGCCGGAGCGGGAGTGGTGGGTCCGGCACCGCGCGATCCTGTGGATCCTCGCGGCCCAGATCGCCGGGCTGTTCGGGTTCGCGCTGGTGCGCGACGTCGGCGCGGGCGAGGCCGTCCTCGCGGTGATCCCGCTGCTGGTGGCCCTCGCGGCGGCCGGGCAGCCGGTGTTCTCGCGCAACGTGCGGGCCGCGGCGGCGACGCTCGGGCTGATGGGGACGTCGGCCGTGCTCGTGCAGTTCGGCCACGGCATGATCGAGATGCACTTCCACTTCTTCGTCATGCTCGTCGTGATCACGTTCTACCAGGAGTGGCGGGTCTTCCTGCTGGCCGCCGGGTTCGTCCTGGTCGAGCACGCGGTCGTCGGCGTGCTGTGGCCGCAGACCGTGTACAGCCACGCCGACGCCTGGCACCACCCGGTGCGCTGGGCCCTGGTCCACGCGGCGTTCATCACCGGCGCCGGCGCCGCGGCCGTCGTCAACTGGAGCTTCGCCGACCGGGCCCAGGACGGCGAGCGGCGCATCGCGGCCCGGCTGGCGTACGAGGCCGGGCACGACCCCCTGACCGGGGCGCTCAACCGGCGGGAGTTCGACCGGCAGCTGGCCGCCGTCGGCGCGGGCACCCACGCGCTTATCTGCCTCGACCTGGACCGGTTCAAGATCGTGAACGACAGCTGCGGGCACGCGGCCGGCGACACGCTGCTCTGCCAGGTCACCGACCTCATGCGCGACCAGCTGCACAGCGGCGACGTCCTCGCCCGCGTCGGCGGCGACGAGTTCGTCATCCTGCTGCCCAGCTGCACCGTCGAGCACGGGACCGCGGTCGCCGAACGCATCCGCAAGGCCGTCGCCGGGTACCGCTTCCCGTATCAGGGCCGCGTCTTCTCCGTCGGCGTCAGCGCGGGCGTCGCGGCGTTCACCGACACCGACGACCCCCAGGACGCCATGCGGGCCGCGGACGCCGCCTGCTACGCCGCCAAACACCACGGCCGCAACCGCGTGCACGTCGTGTCGAGCGGCGACGACCAGCTCGAATGGCAGCGCGACCAGGCACACTGGGCCGAGCGGCTGATGAACGCGATCAACCGTGACGACCTGGTCCTCTACTACCAGCCGATCGTGCCGGTCGGCGGGGCCGGCGCCGCGTCCGGGGCGTTCGGGGAGCTGCTGGTCCGGCTGCGCGGCGAGGACGGCGGGCTCATCGGGCCCGGGGTGTTCCTGCCGGCGGCGGAGCGGTACAACCTCATGACCTCGATCGACCGCTGGGTCATCGGAGCGACCCTGACCAGGCTCGCGGCCCGGTACCGCACCGGCGAACCCGGTCCGCTCGCCACCCGGTACGGCGCCGGCGAGACGTTCTCGATCAACCTCTCCGGCGCGTCCCTCGGCGACCCGCGGCTGCTCGACTACATCCGCGAGCAACTCGCCCGGCACCGCATCCCGCCGCACGTCATCTGCTTCGAGGTGACCGAGACGGTCGCCGTCGGCGACGTAGGGCGCGCGGTCGCGTTCATCGCCGAACTGCGCGACCTCGGCTGCCGGTTCGCCCTCGACGACTTCGGCAGCGGCCTGTCGGGCTTCACCTACCTCAAGCAGTTCCCGGTCGACTTCGTGAAGATCGACGGTACCTTCGTGCGCGGGATCGTCGCGGACCGCGTCGACCGGGCCATGGTCGAGTCCGTCAACCGGATCAGCCACGAGATGGGCCTGCAGACCATCGCCGAGTTCGTCGAGGACACGGTCGTGCTCGACGCGCTGTACGCGATCGGCGTCGACTACGCGCAGGGGTACGGCACCGGCATCCCCGTCCCCTTCGACGACTGGCTGGCCACCGCGCACGGCCCGGCCCGGCTCCTGTCGACCACCTGAAAGGCCCGCCGCCGGTATCGTGGAGTCGCCGGACGAGCGAGAGAGGCCACGCATGGCGCGCACTGATCAGGTGTCCCGGGTGCTCGCGGCCCCGGTCGAGCGGGTCTTCGCGGCGCTCGTCGACCCCGATGCGCTGACGTCCTGGCTGCCGCCGAGCGGGATGAGCGGGCGGTTCGAGCGGTTCGACGCCCGGCCCGGCGGGTCCTACCGGCTCGTGCTGACCTACGCCGACGCCTCCGCCGCGCCGGGCAAGACCACCGCCGACTCCGACGTCGTCGAGGCCCGGTTCGTCGAGCTGGTCCCGGGGGTGCGGGTGGTGCAGGCGGTCGACTTCGTCTCCGACGACCCCGCGCAGGCCGGCACGATGACGATGACGTGGGCGGTCGCGGCGGTGGAGGGCGGCACGCGGGTCGTGTTCCGGGCCGAGGACGTGCCGGCCGGTATCTCCGCCGAGGACCACGCCACCGGGATGCACTCCTCCCTGGCGAACCTCGCGGCGTACCTCGGGGCGTGAGCGATCAGGGCAGGACCTTGCGGAAGATAACCTCCTGGCGGGCGTAGCCCATCCGCCGCTCGTAGAACGGCACCGAGGTCGGATTGCTCAGGCCGGTCTCCAACGTGATGACCGCCGCGCCGCGATCGGCGGCCCACCGCTCCACCGCGGCCATCAGGGCGGTCCCGACGCCGGCCCGGCGGGCATCGTCCGCGACGGCCAGCACGCCGACGTGCACCCGGCGGCGGCCCAGGTCCCGCTGCAGCTGCCACCGGGCCGACGGCAGCGGTTCGTGCAGGCGCGCGGCCACCTCGCCGACGACCTCGCCGTCCACCTCGGCGACGAGCATCAGCACCGCCGGGTCGGCGGCGCCGCGTTCCCGGATGTCGTCGAGCCACTCGACGAGACCCTCCTCGTCCGGCTCCCGCGCCGCCTCCGGGTCGAGGTCCGCGAAGTATCGCCCGGCCTCCCGCCACAGCCGAGCCCGATCCACGCCATCATCGGCAGTCACCGCGCGCACCGTCACCGACATCCGCCCATTGTCGGCGAGGAGGGCCGCAACGACGACCGCTGCGGGGCGGAAGCGGGTGGGGGCCGGCCAGGCTGCCGGGTCGGCGGCTCGTACCCAGGACCCGGGGCCCGTTTTGGGGCGGGTCGCGGGTCCGGCGCGGCGGGTACGGCGTGCTCGGACCTCGGCGCCTGGCCGGCGCTTGTGGTGTTCGTGCTACCCCGTATGCCGTTCCATCCCGTTCCAAAGCAGACGCGGCTCACGAGGACCATTGGGTGAGCCGCCGTGGTCCTACCGGGTCGAGGGGCGGCTGGTCGTGCTCGACGTCATGGGGGACGTGCGCACGCTCGAGCTCAGGACTGGTTGAGGAACGTCAGCACGGCCAGGACCCGGCGGTTGCTGGAGTCGTCGTCGGCCAGGCCCAATTTGCCGAAGAGCGTCGTCGTGTACTTGCTGATGGCGCTCTCGCTCAAAAACAGCCGCTGACCGATGGCCTGGTTGGACAGGCCCTCCGCCATCAGGGAGAGGACCTCATGCTCCCGCGGGGTCAGGGACTCCAGGCGGCGGTTGGACGAGCCGCTCGACAGCAGCTTCGCGATCACGGCCGGGTCCATCGCCGTGCCGCCCTTGGCCACGCGTTCGAGGGCGTCGATGAACTGGTCGGCGTCGAAGACGCTCTCCTTGAGGAAGTAGCCGATGCCGCCCGCGCCGTCGGCGAGCAGTTCGCGGGCGTAGAGCTGCTCCACGTGCTGGGACAGGATGAGGATCGGCAGGCCGGGGACTTCGCGGCGGGCGGCGAGGGCGGCGCGCAGGCCCTCGTCGGACTGGCCCGGGGGCATCCGGACGTCGACGATCGCTACGTCCGGGCGGTGTGCGAGGAGCATGGCGAGCGTTTCGTCGCCGGTGGCGGCGGTGGCGACGACCTCGTGGCCGAACGCCTCGATGAGCCGCACCATGCCGTCGCGCAGCAGGTACAGGTCTTCGGCTACAACGATTCGCATGGCACCGTCATCCTCGCACGGGTCGGGCCGCCGGCCGGGCTGGTGACCTCCAAGGTGCCGTCGAACACGGCCAGCCGCCGCCGCAGCCCGTCGAGCCCGCCACCCGGAGCGACGCTGGCGCCGCCGCGGCCGTCGTCCTGGAGCTCGACGACGAGGTTGGTGTCGTCGCGGCTGATGGCGATCGTGGCGCGGCCGGCGTGGGCGTGTTTGACGGCGTTGGTGAGCAGTTCGGCGACCCCGAAGTACAGCGCGGACTCGATCGGCAAATCGAGTCGAAGCCGCCGCCGGCCGAGTGCGCTGCCGCCCACAGGGCCTGTGTCGCCTGACAGTCGAAGCTCGGTGTGGACGGTCGTCTCCAGGGGGCTGTCCATGGCGAACGCGCGGACGGCGTCGATGAGGCCGCGCTCGTGCAGCAGCGGCGGGCTGATCCCGCGGACCAGTTCCCGCAGCTCGCTCAGGGAGCTCGCGGCGCCGGTGCGGGCTTCACGCAGTACCGCCGCCGCTTTGTCCGGATCGGTTTTCATGAGGCGCTCGGCCGTCGCCAGGGACAGGCCGAGGGCGACGAGCCGGGCCTGGGCGCCGTCGTGCAGGTCGCGTTCGATGCGCCGGATCTCGGCGGCCTGCGCGACGGTCGTGTCGGCCCGCTGGGCGGTGAGCTCGTCGACGCGTTCGGCCAGCCGCATCGCCGGGGACGGGCGCAGGAACCGGACGGCGGCCGGCTCGGCGACCCGCCAGGCGAACGGCGCGGCCGCGGCGGCGACGGCGATCCCGGTCAGCCACCAGCCGCGCAGGACGACGGCGAGGACCAGCGCCGCACCGGGGACCGCGGCGACGAGCCCGGCGAACGGTATGACGGCCACGAAGAACAGGTCACGGCGCACGGCCGGGTCGGTGAGCCAGGTGCGCCACCGCTGCTCCTCCTGGGCGCGTTCGCGGGTCTTCGCGTAGGAGTGCCCGTTCCACCAGTACCCCGTCGACAGCTTCGTCACCGGCCCGGGCTCGCGGTAGCCGGCGGGGATGTCGGTGCCGCTGAACCGGCGGACGAGGGCGCGGAACAGGCGGCCGACCGGCCGGGTCAGCAGGAGGGTCAGGACCGCGGCCCACAGCAGCGGCGCGAACCACGACCACGGGCTGCCGCGCCACCAGCAGCACACGGTCGCCGCGCCCGCCCACACGGCCGGCACGAGCAGCGCGACGAACGCCACCGCACACGACCGCACGAACCCCGTCAAGATCTGCATGCCCTCTACTCTGCTCCTGCGCGGCCCGGGCGGGGAGTGGGGCCAGGCCCACTCGGTTGTACGCCCAGCCGGATACTGCGAAACGCGCTCCGTTCATAGCTTCATATCCATGCGCTTGTACTTTGTGGACACCCTGCGGGTCCTGCTCATCGCCCTGGTGGTCGTGCATCACGTGGCCGGCGTCTACAGCGGCCTCGACGCCTGGTACGTCACCGAGACCCCGACCAGCGACGGCGAGTCGCTGCTGCTGACCCTCTTCATGCTCGTCAATCAGGCCTGGTTCATGGGCGCCTTCTTCCTCCTGGCGGGCCTGTTCACCCCGGCCTCCTACGACCGCAAGGGTCCGCGCCGGTTCCTCCGCGACCGCCTGCTCCGCCTCGGCGTGCCGTTCCTGGTGTTCTACTTCGTCGTCAACCCGCTGCTGTGGCGGGACGTGCACGGGATCGGCTCCGGCCCGCTGTGGTTCGTGCTCGCCCTGCTGATCTTCGACGCCGGCTACGCCGCGTTCCGGTTCGCGACCCGCAATCGACCTGTCGTTGAAGAGCCAAAGCCACAGACGCCGCTGCGGTACCGCCCTGTGCTCCTCTTCATCGCCGGCCTGGCCCTGGCGACGTGGGCACTGCGGATCGTCATCCCGATCGGCTTCTGGGTCCCGGTCGTCGACTTCCCCACCGCCGCCTACCTTCCGCAGTACGTGAGCTTCTTCGTGGTCGGCATCGTCGCCGCGCGCCGCGGCTGGCTGGACTCGCTGCGGGCCCGCACCGGCTGGCTCGGCCTGGCCCTGGCGCTCGGCGGCACACTGGTCTTCTTCCCCCTCGCGCTGTCGGGTGGCCTGGAGGCGTGGCTGGGCCGCGGCACGGCCGGCTCGCTGTTCTACGCGCTGTGGGACTCGACGTTCGCGGTCGGCCTGGTCCTCGCCCTGCTGGTGCTGTTTCGGGCCCGGTTCAACCGCGAGCACCGGTACCTGTCCGGCCACGTCTTCACCGTCTATGTCATCCACGCCGTCGTCGTCACCGCGGCCGCCTGGGCGCTCACGACACTGGACTGGCCGTCGCTCGCCAAGTTTGCCCTGGGCGCCGCGGTCGCCGTCCCGGCCTGCTTCCTACTGGCCGGCCCGGTCCGCCGCATCCCCGGTGTCCGCCGGGTCCTCTGATCGAGCGCCGAGCGACTCGACCCGGTCGAGGAGGGCGCGCACGATGCCCTCCAGGACCATGTCGTCGTCGATGCCGGCCAGGAACTCGGTCGCGGCCGCGATGTTGGGGTAGCGCTGGGGTGGCAGCGACCGGTACTCCCGCGACCAGGCCGCCTCGTCACCCTCCCGGCTCTTCTCGTCCAGCGCCGCGTAGGCACTGCACATCGCGGCGTAGGAGAAGATGGTCTCGGAGAAGACGAGGTGCTGCATCGCCGCGTCGGCGTCGGACAGGCCGGCCTCGCGCAGGGCCCCGAGGACCGCCTCGACGGTCTGGAACTCGCCCGGCCGGCGGGTGGTGCGCAGGGCGACGATCGGGGCGATCGCCGGGTGGGCGACGAACAAGCGGACCGTCTGCCGGGCCAGCCACTCCAGGCGGGCCCGCCACGGCCGGTCGGCCGGGAGCGCCTCGACGGTCGCGGCGACGAGCCGGTCCGCGACCTCGAGGATGATCTCGTCCTTGTCCCGGAAGTGCCGGTAGATCGCAGTCGGGTCGGCGCCGAGCTCCTTGCCGAGGGCTCTGACGGTGAGCGCGTCGGCGCCGGCCGTGGCCGCGAGCCGGCTGGCCGCGTCGATGATCAGCTCGGGCGTCAGCGCGGCTCGGGTACGCAATCAGGGCTCCTGTCCGGTGCATCGGGTCGCTCCCTATCGTAAATCGGTTCGATTTCCTACGCGCACAGGGCGCGATCGATCAGGCGCCGCACCGCGACCCGGCGGCTTTCGGCGCCGGCCGGGCGCGAACTGGTGATGGTTGGTGGCGTGCGGTGACGGCAGGAACGGCCAGGCGCCGAGGGTGAGGGTGCGGTGCAGGCCGAGCGGGGCGATGATCCGGTCGCCGACCTCGCGGGTCCGGTCGCGGCCGGGCGCGAGCCGCTCGACCCGGTCGTCGAGGTGCAGGCGGCGCCCCCGTAGCTGGACAGGGCGAGTGCCTTTGGCACGGCCGCCAGGGGCACTTTGACGATCAGGTGGAGGACCGTCCGCCAGGCCGTGGGGCCTCGGGAGGTGACGAACGGTGTTGTCAACGCTGTTGACGACGTCGTTGACAACGGTGATGATGAGTGCATGCTCGCGCTTCGAGATGTGGCCATGACCCCGTACTGGCTCGACGACCCCGACCGCCCCGCCGCCCGCGCGCCGCTGACCGGCGAGCTGGAGTGCGACCTGGCGGTGATCGGCGGCGGGTACAGCGGGCTGTGGACGGCCCTCATCGCCAAGGAGCGCGACCCCGGCCTGGACGTCGTCCTCGTCGAAGGCGACCGGATCGGCCACGCCGCCTCCGGCCGCAACGGCGGGTTCTGCCAGGCCAGCCTCACCCACGGCCTCGGCAACGGCCTGCGCCGCTGGCCCGACGAGCTCGGCGAACTCGAACGACTCGGCGCCGAGAACCTCGCGGCGATCGAGGCGGCCCTGTCGCGGTACGACATCGACTGCCACTTCGAGCGGACCGGCGGACTCGACGTCGCCACCGCCCCGCACCACGTGGAGATGCTGCGCAAACACGCCACCGCGGCCCGCGCGCTCGGTGCCGACGTCGATTTCCTGGACGCCGGAGCGCTGCGCGACGAGATCGACTCGCCGGCCTTCCTGGCCGGTGTTTGGGATCGCGGGGGTACTGCCCTGCTGCACCCGGCCCGCCTCGCGTGGGGCCTCGCGGCGGCGGCCGAACGTCTCGGGGTGCGCGTGTTCGAGGGCAGTCAGGTCACCCGCCTGTCCCGGACCGGCGCCGGGATCACGCTGCGCACGCCGGGCGGGCGCCTGCGGGCCGCGAAGGTCGCCCTCGGCACCAACGTGTTCCCGTCGCTGCTGCGCCGCACCCGCCCCTACGTCGTCCCGGTGTACGACTACGCCCTGGTCACCGAGCCGCTGACGGCCGAGCAGCGGGCCGCGATCGGCTGGCAGCGCCGGCAGGGCCTGTCCGACTGCGGCAACCAGTTCCACTACTTCCGCCAGACCCGCGACCACCGGATCCTGTGGGGCGGCTACGACGCGGTGTATCACTTCGGCGGCCGCCTGCGCCCGTCCTACGAGCACCGCAAGGCGACCTACGAGCGGCTGGCGGCGCAGTTCTTCGCGACGTTCCCGCAGCTGGACGGGTTGCGGTTCACCCACGCCTGGGGCGGCGCGATCGACACGTGCACCCGGTTCTCGGCGTTCTTCGGCACCGCGCACCGGGGGCGGGTCGCGTACGCGGCCGGCTTCACGGGCCTCGGGGTCGGCGCCACCCGGTTCGGGGCCGAGGTCATGCTGGACCTGCTGGCCGGCGCCGAGACCGCGCGCACCCGCACCCGGATGGTCCGCGAACACCCACTGCCGTTCCCGCCGGAGCCGGTCCGCTGGGCCGGCGTCCAGCTGACCCGCCAGGCCATGATCAGCGCCGACGCCAACGAGGGCCGCCGCAATCTGTGGCTGCGCGCGATGGACCGGATCGGGTTCGGCTTCGACAGTTAGCCGTCCAGCATGACGATGTGCTTCTTGGCCGCGAACTCCTCCTCCGACAGCAGGCCCGACGCCCTCAGGTCGGCCAGCTGCTGGATCAGGGCGAGCCGGCCGGCCCACCCGGCGGGGTCGCGCTCGACCTGATCGAACTCGGCTCGCGTCAGCGCCCCGTCGATGACCAGCCGCAGCCGCCCCAGCTGGTCCAGGTGCTGCTCCGTCGAGGCCGGGCCGTCGCCGTCGTTCGCGGCGGCGCTCGGCTGCGGTTCGGCCCGGCCGCGCCGCTTCCGCACGAGCTTGAGCAGCGTGGGGACCCAGACGCCGAGGCCGAGCGGGAGGAAGATCGCGGCCATGATGGCGGCGCCGACCGCTGAGCCGGGGCCGAGGTCGGGCTGCGTGAGGAGCAGGAAGAGCAGGCCGAAGCCGCCGCCGGCGAACAGTGCCGTCCACACGATGGTCCCGGCGCCCGGCTTGGCCAGACCCTCCTTGCTCACGAACAGGCCGATGAACCACACGAACAGGCCGACCGGGAGGAAGACGCCCCACATCCCGGAGCCCGGCGGGCACTCGCGGGCGATCGCGTGGGGGCCGCCCGTCCCGCAGGTGCCGACGACGAGCAGGTGGTAGATGCCGCTCGCGAGCAGGGCGACGCCGCCGAGGCCGATCACCAGACTCAGCACTTCCCGCACACTGATCTTCAAGCCGGCCTCCGGGTCGCTCGCGAGATGGCGTACAGCGTGGCACCACCATCGTCGGCGGCCTATCCGGAAGCCGACGGAGAGCCGCTTGATCATGAGGGTGGCCGGCCTGGTTAGGATCGGAAGATGGTGATTGAGCGGGATGTCGTGGTTGGTGACGGGCGGGTGTTGCGGGCCTTCGACAGCGGCGGCGACGGGGCGGTGGTGTTCTGGCACCACGGCACGCCGCACACCGGGGCGTTCATCGCGCCGCTGCTGGCCGGTGCGGCTGCGCGCGGGGTGCGGCTGGTGACGTACGCGCGGCCCGGGTACGGCGGGTCGACCGTCGTGCCGGGGCGGGATGTCGCGTCCGCGGCCGGTGACGCGGCGGCGGTGGCGGACGCCTTCGGCGTGGACGGGTTCGCGGTCATGGGGGCGTCCGGGGGCGGGCCGCATGCGCTCGCCTGCGCGGCGTTGCTCGGCGGGCGGGTCCGGGCGGCGGCCGTCTTCGCCGGCCTGGCGCCGTATGCGCACGAGGACGCCTGGTTCGCCGGGATGGCCGATGACAGGGCTCTGCGGGCCGCGCTCGAAGGGCGGGCGGCTCGGCTGGAGCAGGCGGCACACGCGGAGTTCAACCCGGCGGTGTTCACCGACGCGGACTGGGCGACCCTCGACGGGGACTGGGGTGCGCTCGGCCAGGATGCCGGGCGGGCGGCCGCCTTCGGGCCGGACGGGCAGGTCGACGACGACATCGCGTACGTCTCGGGGTGGGGCTTCGACCCGGCCGACGTCGCGGTACCGGTGCTGATCGTGCACGGGGACCAGGACCGGATGGTGCCCGTCTGGCATGGCTCGCGGCTCGCGGGCCTGGTGCCCGGCGCGGTCCGGTGGGAGCGGCCCGACGACGGGCACGTTTCGGTGATGAGCGCCTACGGTGACGCGCTGGACTGGCTCGCCGCTCGTTGAGCTGCGGCGCCGGCCGGGGGAGGGGCGGCCCGGCGACGGTGATGGGCGGCCCGAAGGGGTGCAGACGGTGCACCGCGCGGCCGCGATCGACCATGGCGACCCGGCGTGGGCCGCGTTCGTCGTCGCGCACGAGCTCGAACGGTGGGGGTGGCTGTCATGGGAGCACCGGTTCGAGGTGCAGCCACGTCGCCAGGGCCTGGATCTCGCGGTGGACGGCGGCCCGGACGGGTTTCGGGAACGGGGTGTCCTCGTGGATCGCCGTGACGCGGAGTTCGCCCTCGCGGTGTTCGGCGGCGGCGTCGAGCTTGCCGATCAGGCGGTCGCCGTGCAGGATCGGCAGCGCCCAATAGCCCCATCTGCGCTTCGCGGCCGGCTTGAACATCTCCAGCTGGTAGTCGAACTCGAACAGGTCCGCCATCCGCTTGCGGTCGTAGACCAGACCGTCCAAAGGGGACAACAGGACAGTACCACCGCGGAATTTCTGGTCTAAAATTACGGGGTCCACGCGCCACTGGCCGCGGACGCCCTCCACCACGGCCGGGTCGCCGGCGTCCGTCCCGCGCATGATGCCCAAGGCGCGCAGGCGGCGCTCGGCACGGATCCGGCGGGCCTCTTCGAGCGGGACGACCTCGTCGGGGTAGATGCGGTCGGCCAGGTCCCACAGGCGTTCGCGGCCGCGCCAGCCGGCGGCGGCGACCTCACCGCGGTGGACCAGTGCGCCGAGCATCCGGCCCACGTTACGGTTGTCCGACCAGCCGGACGAGCGCCAGCTGACCACGCACGTGTCCGGCAGTTCCGCCGCGGTCAGCGGGCCGTCGGCGCGCAGGCGGGCCAGGATGTCCAGGCGGCAGCCGGTGTTCGCCTCCACCCACACCGCGAGGCCCCGATGGTCGTGCTCGCCGGGCCACTGCGCCATCTCGGCCCGATACAGCGCCAGGTCCGCCGGCACGTGGATCATGCCGTGCAGCTCCAGCAGGGCCTGCTCATCGAGGGCGTCGCGCAGGTCGGCCGGGTCGTACCCGTTGCCGAGGCGGCCCCACAGCACCAGGTCGGCGGAGCGGGCGACGTGCGCGGCCGGATCGTTCTGCACCGCCGTCAGGTGCCGCACGACGTCGAACAGGTCCGTCGGTCGCGGCGCGGCCAGCAGTTGCGCGCGCACGGCCAGCCGGCGGGCGTCGGCTCGGGACAGGTGGTGCATCCGGCGAGCCTAGACGAGCAGTTCTACCGGGCGTCCTTCTTCGCCTTGATCAGCGACGCGGCCGTGGTCACGGTGAGCGTGCCGACGATGACGGCCAGGGACAGCGGGATGCCGATGTGCGGGGCCCAGCCGACCGGTTCGCCGCCGTTGACGAACGTCAGGTTGTTCATCTCGAGCGCCTCCAGGAACAGTTTCACGCCGATGAAGGCCAGGATGACGGCCAGACCCAGCGAGAGGTACGCGAGCCGGTTGAGCAGGCCGCCGATGAGGAAGTACAGCTGCCGCAGACCCATCAGGGCGAACACGTTGGCGGTGAAGACGAGGTACGGCTCCGACGTGAGCCCGAAGACGGCGGGGATCGAGTCAAGGGCGAAGATGAGGTCGGTGGTGCCGATCGCGACCAGGACCACGACCGTCGGCGACAGCACCCGGCGCGACCAGCGCACCAGGGGGTTCTCCTTGAAGTCGTCCCCGCCGCCGGGCTCGCCCTGGGTCAGCATCTTCACCGCGGTGTAGACCAGGAACAGGCTGAACAGGTAGAACACCCACGAGAAGCGCCCGATCGCGGCGGCGCCGGCGGCGATGAACCCTCCCCGCAGCACCAGGGCGAGCATGATGCCGACCATGAGCACCCGCTGCTGCTGCGCCCGCGGTACCCGGAACCGGGCCATGATGATCACGAACACGATGAGGTTGTCGGCGGACAGGCTGTATTCGGTGAGCCAACCGGCGTAGAAGGCGCCGGCCTGGTCCCGCCCCCACATCGACAGGATGAACAGCCCGAACAGCAGCGCGAGGGTGATGTAGACGCCGACCCAGATCCCGGACTCGCGCATCGACGGCTCATGCGGCCGCCGGGCCACGAGCACCAGGTCGAGCAGCACCATGGCGCCCAGACCACCCAGGGTCGCCGCCCATCCCCACCCCGTGACGGTCACGGCAAGGAAGCCTAACAGCGCCCCGGGACCACAGCTCAGGCACCGACCCGCCGCCCGTCGCAACAAATCAATCTTCCGCCGCAGGCGCCACGAATCGTTACCACCGAATGCCGACCACGACGAGCCCGGCACCGAACAACGGACCCCGGCCAACGATCGGGCGACCAAATTGCGGTCCGGACCACACTACTCCGGTAGTTACCATCGGCCGAGCTCACATTTGCGGTGCCCCTCCGGCCGGGGAGCGGGGAAGCCGGCTGAAAAATGGGTAATGCGCATGATCTTCAGGTTTGCGATAATGAATACATGCGGGGGCAGATGAGTCTTCTCGGCAAGAGTGAAGTGGCGGCGATGCGCGATCCGACGCGGTCGCGAAAATACAGTCCGTTGGTTGAAGCGTTTCGCCGTGAGCATAAAGAACAGCGCGACTGGGGGTTGGAGCGGCGGCACTCGGCCAAACTTCGTCGGACCTTCGGGAGTAACGTGCCGGTGACCAAAGAGGAGTGGCTGCGGGTTTGGGCGGCTCGGCGGGCTCAGGTTGCGCCGGCGCCAGGACCGGTCGCAGCGCCGGAGCCGGTCGGAGCGCTGGAGGCGGTCGCAGCGCCGGAGCCGGTCGGAGCGCTGGAGGCGGTCGCAGCGCCGGAACCGGTCGGAGCGCTGGAGCCGGTCGGAGAGCTGGAGGCGGTCGAGGAGCGTACGCCCGTTGCCGAAGGTGGACGGGAAAAGAGTCGGCGGTGTTGCGTGGTTTCGCGTCCGATGTATTCCGGTCGGAGGGGCACCGCAAATGTGAGCTCGGCCGAGGGGTGCTACCGGAGTAGTGTGGTGCGGACCGTAATTTGGCCGCCCGATCGGTGGCAGGGTTCGTTGTTTGGTCCGGGTCCGTCGTGGTCGGCATTCGGTGGTAGCGATTCGTGGCGCCTGCGGCGGGGAAAAGAGCTTGGGAGTGGGAGTGGGGGTGGTGGGGGTGGGGGCGGGAGTGGGGGTTCTTGGTTTATGTGCGGGATTCGTAAGCGGCTCGGCTGGCTTCGATGTTCGGGACGTTTTGTATTGCCCAGTCGGCTAAGGCTAGGGCTGGGGGTAGAAGGCTTTTGCCTGTTGTTGTGAGGCTGTATTCGACGCGTGGGGGGACTTCGGCGTGGACGGTGCGCGCTACCAGGCCGTCGCGTTCCAGGTTGCGCAGGGTCAGGGTGAGCATGCGTTGGGAGATGCCCGGGATCTGGTGTTGCAGGTCGGTGAAGCGGACCGTGCTCTGGTCGAGGGTGGCGACGATCAGGAGGGTCCACTTGTTGCAGATGCGGTCGAGGATGGCGCGGATCGTGCGGCCGCCGTCGCCGCGGATCAGGCAGGTGTGTTCGTAGTCGGACATGACCATCCCTTGTGCCTCACGCACACGCGTGTGCCTTTTGTACGGGCCCCGACAGTGTCGCATCATGGGGTCCCTTACTTGTAGTAACCATCCTGGTGGAGGGCCCTGGTCATGGAGATCGCCTACTGGATCGTCGCGGGACTGCTGGCGCTGTTCTACGTGTACGCCGGGGGGAAGAAGGCCGTGCAGAGCCGGGAGCAGCTGCTGCCGATGATGGGGTGGGTCGACCGGATGCCGATGCCGGCCGTGCGGGCGATCGGCGTGCTCGAGCTGCTCGGCGCGGTCGGGCTCATCCTGCCGCCGGCCACCGGGGTCGCGCCCTGGCTGGCCGTCGCCGCGGCCGTCGGGCTGGTCCTCGTCCAGGTCGGCGGCATCGTCACGCACCTGTCCCGCGGGGAGGCGCGGCTCATCGGGCTGAACATCGGGCTGCTGATCGCCGCGGCCGTCCTGGTGTGGCTGGGCACGGTCTGGGTCTGACTTGTGCAGCGACTGGCACTGTTCGACCTGGACAACACGCTCATCGACCGTGACGAGGCCTTCGCTCGCTGGGCGGCCGAGTTCGCCGGAGCACACGATCTGCCGGCGGACGCTTCGGGCTGGCTGATCCGGCGGGACAACGGCGGCGGAACGGCCCGCGACCGCTTCTTCGCGGACGTGCGCGCACAGTTCGGATTGGAAGAGCCGACAGAAGAGCTTTGGCGGGGGTACCGCGAAACAATGCCCTGGCACGTCAACGTCCGTCCCGAAGTCCTGGCGCTGCTCGAAGACCTCCGGCGGCAGGGGTGGCGGCTCGCGATCGCCACCAACGGGCGGGCCGACAACCAGCTCGGGAAGATCCGCCGCACCGGGCTGGCCGCGGCCGTCGACGGGTGGGCCGTCTCCGGCGCGCTCGGTGTCCGCAAGCCGGACCGGGCCCTGTTCGCGGCGGCCGCCGCGGCGTGCGGGCTGAGCATCGACGGCGGTGGCTGGATGGTCGGCGACAACCCGGACCACGACATCGCCGGGGGCCGGGCGGCGGGTCTGCGCACGATCTGGATCAGCCGCGGCCGGGCGTGGGCCGGTGGCGAACCGGGGCCCGACCACACCTGCGCGGCGGTGGAGGCGGCGGCCGGCCTCATCGTCGACTAAGGTCTGTTTGGTAATCCCAGGTTTTGGGTCTGGGTTAGGCAACAGTCCGGTTCGTGGTCCTCGTCGTTCCGGTGTGGTCCCGCACGGGGTGTGGGGGTGGTCCGGGGTTGTCGGGGTCACCGTGCCGGTATTTCGCCGAGCACGCCGGCACCGGCCGGGTTGGCTGGTGCTGCGTTGCGGCCGCGGTCCGCCAGTGTTGTGCTGGTGGGGGCGGTGGTGTCCGGTTGACTCGGTCCGGGCTCCTTGCAGCCCGTGGTTGATGGCGGCCACCCCGTAGGTGGCCAAGGTGTGGTGGGCGGCGTCCCAGTCGATCCGCGCCGACCCGGGGTCGCCGGGTTCGGTCAGGACGGTGTGGGCGCCGATGAGGGCGGCGGTGAGGTCCCGGTCGCCGGTCAGGCCGCAGGCCGGGCAGTGGTGCCGGCGGT
The DNA here is from genome assembly GCF_044454505.1 of Dactylosporangium sp. NPDC051541. Lineage (NCBI taxonomy): Bacteria > Bacillati > Actinomycetota > Actinomycetes > Micromonosporales > Micromonosporaceae > Dactylosporangium > Dactylosporangium sp. NPDC051541. The sequence continues at coordinate 3,690 of NZ_JBITDU010000014.1, read as the reverse complement.
GGCGCACATGTTTGGGGACGCGGGTGCCGCAGAGGCAGTGCTGGGTCCAGGCGGTGTGCCGGGTCCCGGCCCGCTGCAGCCCGCCACCTCCGGCAACTTTGGCGACCTCGGTGGTTTCGTGGTTGATCGCGTGGAGCAGCATGCCGGGGGTGAAGGCGTGGATGCCGCGGCCCCACCGCCGCGCCCAGGTGCTGAGATCGCAGTCCTCGACGGTCAGGTGTGGGCCGTGGACGGCGACGATGCGGGCGGCGGCGGTGCGGGCGCGGGTGTGCCCGGCTTGGGTGCGGGCCGCGCCATCGGCGGCCATGTGCGCACGTAAGTGCCGGTACCCATTGGACAGGGTGTTGCTGCGGTAGGCCTGCCGCGGGATTCCGGCCGCGTTCGCCAGTCGTGGCCCGCCTGGGTGGTCACGGTGACGGGTGGCAGACCCGCCGCGTGGCGGCGGTCGGCGCGACGTTGCTGGCGCGGTGAGAGCCGGTACTGGCCGGGATTGCCGGCGCGGCGGGAGCGGTCCAGGGCCCGGTTGCATCGTCGCTGCCGCAACTGCTGCGCCGCCAGCCGCTCCCGGTCAGCACCAGGCTTGGCAAGGTAGGTGGCCACGAGCCCGGCCGGGCCGGACGGGTCGGTGGGGACGGAGACGACGGCGAGGTTGCCACACCCCGTCGGCCAAATGCATCGCCAGAGCCTTGGTCAGATACCGGCGTAAATGCGGGGCCGCGTCCACATGCCGGTACGCGGCGCGTTCCAGCCCGCCCCGCGTCAACCCGACCCGTTCCCGCACCGCCACCGGACCGGACGCAGCCGGACCGGGCGCGGCCGACCCGGCGAGCGTGCGACGGTACGCGGCCAGCCGCGCCACCGCATCACGCTGCACCGCCCGGCGCACCCGAAACCCGGCCGCGAACACCCCCTCCAGATGCCGCCGCACCCGTGGATCGTGGACATCCAACGGCAGCCGCAACACCGAGCGGGGACCGTCGTAGCGCCACGACACACCCCGGCCCGGCCCGCGCCGCCGCACTATGCCGTCCGCCATGCGCATCACCGTAGAGCCACAAGGCCCCACGGTCAAATCGATCCGGACACCACATCACCGATTGCCGCTACGGGCCCTTGTGGGCAGCGACGATCGCGAATTATCAACACGCCTTAGCGCTCCTAACACAATGATCGATGCTGGTCCGCGTTGGTGCGATCGATGATCTAGAGTGACGCTTCGTGCGCAAGGGCGAGCGGCTGCCATGGATGGTGCCGGACGGGTTGTGGGAACGCGCACAACCGAACCGACGAGATCCGGCAGGCGCTGGCCGCCACTGTGGCACAAGCGCAGCCCATCCAGTGAACCCGTGACGAGGACTGTCCAGTGGGCGCTTCAGACATCGCATCGCCGGCAGCTGGGCCGGATCGACCGGGTGGCGTCGCGGCGGAGGGCATCGGCGGGTGTTGCCCGGGACGGGTGTCCCGGGCAACGAACGCTCAGCCCCTCGGCGGGACCGTCTTCGGGAGGGTCACGTCCAGCTGGTTGGAGAACCCGGACGTGCTGTGCTCCGGGTCCTGGGCCAGCGCCTGGACGGTCAGGTGGAGCGTAGAGCCGGCTCTGATGCAGTCGACGTACACGAGATCCCGGACGGTCCGGCTCGTCTTGGTCGTCGCCGTCAGGTAGCTGCGCTCGCCGGTGACCGGGTTGGTGTTGTACAGGACGTAGGAGAACAGCGAGCTGGACACCGAGGCGTCCCAGGCGATGCTGTTGACCGAGCCGTCGACGAGCACCGCGCGCAGATTGCCCGGCGTTATCGGGGCGCCGGACGCAAAGGCCGGCGTCCCGGCCAGCATGACCAGCGCCGAGGCCGCCGTCGCCAGCACACCGCCGCGTATCAGCTTGCGGTGGCCCCGGGTCGTCAGTGGGTTGGTTTCCGACATGTTGGAGTCCCTTCGTGAGAACGGGTTGCCCGAGTGTCGCCGCCGGAGGTGGAATGGGCGTGGAATCCGTCGCTCAGACGGGCCTGTGCACGCCGCCGGCGAGGGTGTCGACGGTGCTCAGCAGGTACCGCATGACCCTGCGCCCCATCTCCGGCGCTACCCGTTGTCGCACATCGCTCTCCCGCCACCAGGGTTCCCACTTCACAGGCGTTCCATCCCGTTCCCACGCGGTTCCATCACAGCTGGTGAAACTCAGCGATGCCGCCGCCCCAACACTTCCCCCGGCTGGGGCGGCCCATCAGTGCGCAGTGCAACGGCAAGTTCTGTCGGATCGCAGCAGCGACCTCGTCATTGGAAGCGAATCAGTGTCCGACTCGACCGGCGCGCAAGTCTCCGCGCTCATCAACCAGATCCACCGGCTCGAACACGACATCGGCGCCACCCTGATCAACCGCGGCACCGTCACCACGCCGATGACCCCCACCACCCGCGGCGCGCAACTGTTGCAAGCACTGGGTCGCCCCGACATCCACGCCCTCGTCGAGCACCACGGTCAACCACCACACGGCTGGAAACCCGACGAGCCTCGCCGCAGCCAACTCCGGACCGGCCGCCAGTGCCGGAGCTGAGCCCACCGAGCCGGCATGCACCCCGGACCGGCCCCGCGCTGCCCGGCTCACCAGCCCTCATCGGGCATCTGCACCGCCTCGAAACCGACCTCGGTCAACCGCTCGACCACCGCCAACGGCCAAACCACAACGCCCCGCGCAACTCGGTGCCGCACTACTGCAAACCCCGGACATTCGGACCCTGCACGTCAGCCGGGCCACAGGCTCATGAACGCTTCGTGGACGTCGTCGCGGACTTCCCAGCGCACGCGGAGTCGGCGGAACCAGTGCAGCAGCGCGATGGTGCGTTCGACGACCCAGCGGTGCACGCCGAGTCCGGAGCCGTGTGCGACGCCGCGGCGGGCGATGTGTGGGGTGATGCCCTTCGCACGGACCCGTTCGCGGTAGATGTCGAAGTCGTAGGCCCGGTCGGCGTAGATCTGCTTCGGTCGCCGGCGGGGCCGCCCGACCCTGCCGCGCACTGGTGGTACGGCGTCGATCAGCGGCATCAGCTGGGTCACGTCGTGGCGGTTGCCGCCGGTGAGGGAGATCGCCAGCGGGATGCCCGTGCCGTCGGTGATGACGTGGTGTTTCGAGCCGGTCCGGGCGCGATCGACCGGGCTCGGGCCGATTTTGGGCCGCCCTTCATGGCCCGCACGTGTGAGCCGTCGATCACCGCCTTGGACCAGTCCAGCTGGTCCGCGGCGTGTAACTCGGCCAGCAGTAACTCATGCAACCGCTGCCAAACGCCGGCCTCCTGCCACTCGGCGAGCCGCCGCCAGCAGGTCATCCCGGAGCCGAACCCGAGCTCCTGGGGCAGGAACTCCCACGGGATCGCGGTGTACAACACGAACAGGATCCCGCACAGCACCTGCCGATCCGGCAACCGCTTACGCCCCGGATAGCGGAAGTTGCGCTCCTGCACCGGCAGCAGCGGCTCGATCCGTTCCCACAACCCGTCCGGCACCATCCATGGCAGCCGCTCGCCCTTGCGCACGAAGCGCCACTCTAGATCATCGATCGCACCAACGCGGACCAGCATCGATCATTGTGTTAGGAGCTCTTAGTACTGCAACGGCGGGTCGTGTCCTACGGCGGTTCGAGTCGTTTGCGGTAATGAGCGGCTCGGGCCTGTGCTTGCCTGCGTCTACGCCATCGTGAC
>NZ_JBITDU010000013.1:251864-288108 GCF_044454505.1 Dactylosporangium sp. NPDC051541 | reverse complement strand
TGTACGAACGGCGCTTACGAGGAGGCATACGGACATCCTTCCAGCAGAACCCCCGGCCCTGCTAACTCGGTGTCCACTTTCCGGGGGGAACCTCAGTCACACTCCTGCAGCCCCGCGAACAAGGCCATCACACTCCTGCACCGCCGCGAACAAGACGGTCACACACTCCTGCACCGCACGAACAACCGGCGACCACACACCGCTGCGGCGCCACGGACGACTGACGGTCACACTCCCGCAGCACCGCGAACAGCCGGCGGTCGCACTCCGGCGGTGGAACGGTGTTCGATCAAGGGCCGCTGCGGGTATCGACGCTGGATGATTGTGCTGCTACCGGTGTTCCGGCCGTCATTTCACCTGGTCGAGCTGCTCATGGCGGTTGGCGATGGGGCGCGTGTCGTGGTTGTGGACGACGGCAGCGGTACCCAGGGAGCCAGTATTTTCGACACGGTCCGTGAGCGCGGCGGCACGGTGTTGTCCCACCCCGTGAACCGAGGTAAGGGCGCCGCGCTCAAGACCGGATTCGCGCACATCGCACAGACGTGGCCGGACAGTGCGGTCGTGTGCGCGGACGGTGACGGGCAGCACAGTGCCGAGGACATCCGGCGGGTCGCCCGGCACACGGAGGTGACCGGGCACATCACGCTCGGTGCCCGCCGGTTCGGGTCCGGGGTACCGCTGCGCAGCCGGTTTGGCAATCTGTTCACGGCCGCGCTGTTCCAGACCGCGAGCGGCACCCGGATTCGGGACACGCAGACGGGGCTGCGGGCGTTCCCGGCGGCGCTGCTGCCGTGGCTGCTGACCGTGCCCGGCGACGGATTCGACTACGAGATGCAGGTTCTGCTCGCCGCGATCAAGAACGGACAGCCAATCGACGAGGTCGACATCGCGACGACATATCTGAACGGCAACGCGTCATCACACTTCGGCGCGCTGTCCGACTCCGCCCGGGTGTACCGCCCACTGCTGCGCAGCATCACCCGTCGGCAGTGACGCACCGCATCATCCACCGCCAGTCACGCGGCATTCCGTCGCCGGCAGTAACGCAGCACATCACCCAGCCGGGAGTCACACACTGCATCGCTTGCCGCCGGTAACGCACTGCGCCAACGCGCCGACAGCCGCAGCATCCACGCCGCTCGGAGTAACGCACTGCGTCACCCAGCCGGCAGTCATGCAGCCTCCCAGCCGCGAGGCCGTCACGCACTGCGTCACCCGCTGGAAGTCACGCAGCATCACCACACACAGTGACGCAGCATCAATCGCCGACAGTGACGCAGTGTCAGACAGTGACGCAGTGTCACCGGCCACGGGTCGCGCTCTGGATCAACTGCCGGTTGTGACGCTGTCGAAGGCCAGGTCCAGGACGTCGGCCAGACTGCCGCCATCGGCGATCCAGCCGGCGTAGGCGGCGTCCAGGCAGGACAGCGCGGCCAGCACGATGGCCTGGGCCGGCACGTCGCCGCCGGGTGGATCGCCGAGGCGGCGGCGCATGATCGGGGTCAGGACCCGCGACCAGGCGAGATGTTTCTCCAGGTTGCGGGCCCGCAGCGAGGCCGAGCCGTTGACCACCCGCATGACCCGGCGGCTGCGCGCCGCGTTCGCCTCCGACAGCTCGACGATCGGCTGCAGGGCCGAGCGCATCGCCGGCCACGGCGGCTCGAGGGCCGGCCGCTCGGCGAGGGCGTCCGCCACCAGCCGCCCGAGGCCGGTCGCGTCGCCGATGACCGCGTCCTCCTTGGCCGGGAAGTAGCGATGGAAGCTGCGGCCCGAGATGCCGGCCGCCGCGGCCACCTCGTCGACGCTGGTGGCGTCGAAGCCGCGCTCGTCGAACAGCTCGAGGGCGCGCTCGGCGAGGGCGGCCCGAACCGCCTCGCGTGTTTGTTCCCGCAGCCCCACGTGATCAGCGTAACCCGCCGCCAAAGTTGTCAGCCACTGACAGGTTCGGCGTAGGGTGACAGTGACGGCTCCGACGGAAGGTATGGACAACATGCGACAGCGCACACTCGGACAGCAGGGGCTGAGCGTTTCCGAGCTCGGGTACGGCGCGATGGGCATCCACCTCGCCTACGGCCCCAGCGACGAGCAGGAGGGCGTGGCCACCATCCGGCGCGCCTACGAGCTCGGCGTCAACTTCTTCGACACCGCCGAGCTCTACGGCTGGGGCGAGAACGAGAAGACGGTCGGCCGCGCGGTGAAGGACTTCCGCGACGACATCGTCATCGCGACCAAGTTCGGTTTCACCCGCGACTTCGGCTTCGACAGCCGGCCCGAGCACATTCGCGAGGTCATCGACAACAGCCTGCGCTACCTCGGCGTCGACCACATCGACGTCATCTACCAGCACCGGGTCGACCCGACGGTGCCGATCGAGGACGTGGCCGGCACGGTGAAGGAGTACATCGACGCGGGCAAGGTGAAGTACTTCGGGCTGAGCGAGGCCGGCGCGGAGACGATCCGCAAGGCCCACGCCGTGCAGCCGGTGTCGGTGCTGCAGACCGAATACTCGCTGTTCGAGCGGGACATCGAGGCGCTCTTCCCGACGTTGACCGAGCTCGGCGTCGGGTTCGTGCCCTACTCGCCGCTGGGCCGTGGTTTCCTCACGGGTACAGCGAAGCCGGCCGACCAGTACGACAAGTCCGACATGCGCCGCACCGACCCGCGGTGGCAGCCGGGCAACTACGAGAAGAACCTGGAGGCGGTCGAGCGCCTCACCGCCCTCGCGAAGACCAAGGGCGCCACGGTTTCCCAGCTGGCCCTGGCCTGGCTGCTGACCCGCGGCGAGCACGTGGTGCCGATCCCGGGCACCCGCAGCGTCGCCCGCGTCGAGGAGAACGTGGCCGCCGCGGACGTGGAGCTGAGCAAGGAGGACCTCGCCACGATCGACGAGATCCTCCCGACGGGCGGGTTCGGTGCCCGTTACGCTGGCGGCCGTACCCCCACCTGGGTTTAGCGCTCAGTCGTCGCCCAGCGGGTCGAGGCCACCGTCCAGGCTGGCCACGCCGCAGTTCGGGGCCGACCAGAAGCGCGCCGGGCGACCGTCCACATGGGTGTGATCGTTGTGATCGGGGTAGCCGGGCCCGAGAATGCCGGCGAAACCGTGGTTGCGGGCCTCCTGGGCGAGCTGGCACAGCGTCCGGGAGCCCGACACCAGATCGGCGGCGTCGCCGTACAGGTGGCGGCTGCTCGATGCCCCGCCGACCGCGCTGTTGCACGAGGCGCTGCGGAATCCGCTGGTGACGGTGATCGATACGTCGCCGAGCGCGTGCCGCAGCGCCTGCAGCTTCCACATGGTGACCAGGGCGTTGGCCTTGGCGGTGGCGGCTGAGACGTTGCCGCCGGCCCAGGTGCTGTTGCAGTTGTTAAGTTCGGCGTACGAGAAATTGGTCGGCGTACAGTCTTCGTCCTGCAGCGCGTAGATCTTCGTGAAGGTCTGCGGGCCGGCGATGCCGTCCGCGGTCAGGCCGTAGGCGCTCTGGAAGCGCTGCACGGCGGACTTGGTGGCCGGGCCGTACTGCCCGTCGAGGCCCAGCACCGCGCCCGCGCCGGGGTAGCCGGCGACGCGGATCTGCAGCTGACGGACGGCTTCGCCGGAAGAGCCCGGCGCGAGGGTACCGCTCCAGGTGTAACACCCATCGGCGAGCGCGGGCGATGCGGACACAGCCAAAACTGTTCCGGTGGTACAGAGTGCAAGCAGAACGGCGGCGGCCAGTCGGCCGAGGCGACGACGCATGCATCGAAGTATTCGGATGCATCGGGCGCCGGTCAACGTCCTAAAGGGAAAGGTAAAGCAACGATCAGCGTCCGATGTGGACGCGGATCGCCGTGCCGGACGGGCCCGTACACAGCTCGACCAGATCGCACATCCGGTGGGTGAGCAGCAGGCCGCGGCCACCCTCGCTGTGCACGGTGACCGGCCGGCGACCGGCGAGCGGGTCGCGGATCACACCGCCGTCGGCGACCTGGAGCACGAGAGCGTCCGCGGCCGTCCAAACGTGCAACGTGCAGCCGCCGGCCTTCGCGGCGTCGCCGAGCTCGAACGCGACTACGAGATCACCATCGACGGCTGCTCGCCGCCGCCGTCCGCGAGCGCTTTCACGACGACAACGATCGGTGCTCAGGCCGCGACGCGGGAGCGGGGCAGCACCGGCTGGGGCCTCGCGAACAGGTAACCCTGGGCCTGACCGCAGCGCAGCGCCCGCAGCCGGACCGCCTGGCCCTCGTCCTCGACGCCCTCGGCGACGCAGCTCAGGCCCAGGCCGTGGGCCAGCTGCACGATCGTGTCCACGAGCACGCCCGAGCTGTCGTCGCTGTGCAGGTCGCGCACGAACGAACGGTCGATCTTGATGATGTCGACGGGCAGGCGGCGCAGGTAGGCCAGGGAGGAGTACCCGACGCCGAAGTCGTCCAAAGCCACCCGCACCCCGAGCCGGCGCAGTTCGTTGAGGCTGCGCGCGGCGGCGTCGAGGTTGTCGATCAGTGCCGACTCGGTGACCTCGACGACCAGCGCGTGCGCGGGCACCCCGGCGCTCGTGAGCGCTTCGCGCACGTCGACGCCGAGCGTGCCCGCGGCGAGGTACTCCGCGGACACGTTGACGTGCACGTCCTGCCTCGGTTCGAGCACGCGGTGCGCACCGATCGCGCGCACGGCTGTGCGGAGCACCCAGCGGTCGATGTCCGGGAGCAGCCCGGCGGACCGCGCGGCGGGCAGGAACTTGTCCGGTGCGAGCAGACCCAGCCGCGGATGCTCCCAGCGGACCAGGGCCTCGGCCCCGAGCGGGGTCCCGCTGTCCAGATTGACGATCGGCTGATAGACGAGCCGCAGCTGATCGCCGACGACGGCCGTGCGCAGGTCCTCCTCGAGCGCCCGCCGCGCCTGCAGCTGGGCCGCCAGCTCGTCGTCGAAGATCCGGTAGGCACCCTTGCCGAACTCTTTCGCCTGGTAGAGGGCAGCGTCCGCGTCGCGCAGCAGCGCCTCACCACCGCCGCCGGGCCGGGCGCTGGCCACACCGATGCTGGCCCGGACAGCCCCGCCGGCGAACCGGGCCAAAATATCCCGGGCCAGCGCCGCCCCGCCCGCACCCGAGAGCAGAACCGCGAACTCATCGCCACCGAGCCGGGCCGGCGTGGCCGCGACCCCCGAGCCGAGATTGGCGGTCGCCGCACTCCCGGCGCTCATGGCCGCCGTCGCCGCACTCCCCGCACTCAAAGCGCCCGCCACCGCACTCCCCGCACCCAACGCACCCGTCGCCGCGTTCCCCACGCCCAATGCGCCCGCCACCGCACTCCCCGCACCCAACGCACCCGTCGCCGCACTCCCAGCACCCAACGCACCCGTCGCCGCGTTCCCCACGCCCAATGCGCCCGCCACCGCACTCCCCGCGCTCAAAGCGCCCGCCACTGCGTTCCTCGCGCTCAAAGCGCCGCTCCCCGCGCTCCCCGCGTTCAAAGCAGCCGTCGCCGCGCACAGGTGCCGCGCGGTCTCGCGCAGGAGCTCGTCGCCCGCGGCGTGCCCGTGCGTGTCGTTGACCGCCTTGAACCCGTCCAGGTCGATCAGCAGCAGTGTCGCGTCCGGTCCGGCGCGGTCGAGCGCGGCCTGCAGACCGGCACGGTTGGGCAGCCCGGTGAGCGGGTCGTGCACCGCATCGTGCGCGAACTGTGCACGTTCCCGCTCGAGGTCGCGGGCGAGGGCGGCGTTCGTGCGCAGGGCCAGGAACTGCCGGGCGAGGACGCCGACGACCATGATCACGGCGGCGGCCACGGCCGGTAGGTCGACCCTGCCCTTGGCCGCGGCGTTGGCGATGAACAGGGCGAAGGCGATGACCGGCAGGTACGGCAGGGCGGTGCCGAGGGCGGCGGACGTGGTCACGGCCCGGTCGGGCAGCGGGGCGAGCGGCGCGACGGCCAGCAGCGCGGCCGCGGCGACGTAGCCGCCGAGCACCCACGGCCGGGCCCAACCGGCCCCGCCGACCTGGGCTCCGACCTCGAACAGCAGGTCCGCGGCGAGTACGACGATGCCGCCGCTGATGACCGAGAGCGCGTTCAGGCGGCGGATCGACTGGCCGGACAGCTGTGTGAGCCCGGTCGCGAGGACGGCGACGGCGCCGATCGGATACGCCAGGTCGGTCAGCGCCGCCGCGGAACTGCCCGTCACCCGGCCCAGCGGGCCCAGGATGAGCAGCCAGGACACGCCGAACAGGCCGCTCGCGGCGACCAGCCCGTCGAGCGCCAGCCGCAGCTTGCCGGCGGCCGTGCGCGGCGCCGTCGGCACCGTGAGCATCGCGAGCACGGCCAGGACGAGCGCGGCCAGATTGAGCACATCGGCGAACGTGCTGCGGCCGTCGCCGATACCGCTGACGATCGACGGGACGCCGACGGAGATCTCGGCGTACGCCCAGCAGGCCAGGGCGGCCGCGGTGATCCACCAGACCTTCGGGACCCGGCCGCGCCGCCGCCACGCGTACCCGGCGTGCAGGGCAGCACCACCGGCGGTGAGCAGCATCATGCAGACGCTGTAGATCCGGATCATCGTCGACCCGCCCGCGTGCAGCCCGGCCTCGGCCGCCGCGAGCAGCAGGGCCCCGGTCACGAGGGCGAGTCTTACCACGAGCCGGAGATCGGCCGCCGTAGAGAAAATCTGAAGGCTCGGCGGATGTGATCTACGCCAGCACGAGCGCCGCTTCGCGTAGGAGCCGCCGGGTGAGCACGATCCGGTCGGCGTCGTCGAGGCCGGGAAGATCACCGACGCGATGCGCGCGCCCGTCCATAACTGTGCGCACAGCGTCGGCACAGCTCTCCGGCAACGACAACGAACGATCCGGCAGGTGTACTGCGATGCGCCCGCCCGAAGGGTCGTCGAGCCGGACCGGCAGCCCGGGCCGAGCCGTGACCCGGACCTCGGGGCCGAGCGTGGACAGAGCCGAGGCCTGGGCGATCGGGCGCAGCGGCCCCGGGCGGGCGGCCGACCACGTCTCCCCGCGCAGCTGCGCGGCCAGGTCCTCGGGCGTCACCGAGTCGAGCCACTCGTGCAGGGCCGCGACCGTGTCGGCCAGGGCCGGGGCGAGCGACTTCGCGTCGGCCGGGTCGAGCCCCATCGGCAGCCCGGCCCGCAGCCGCGGCTCCCGCACCGCCAGCCGCTGCAGGGCGTCGAGGAGCGTGAGCCGGGTCGGTGCGTGCAGGCCGATCGTGAGGTGCAGCGACCACTCGTCGACGGTCGCGGCCGAGTGCAGCCAGCCGCGCGGCAGGTACAGCGCGTCCCCGGCGGTCAGCACCGTGTCGATGACGGGCTCGCCGCTGGCGGCCGCGGCGACCTCCTCGGCGACGCCGCCCCACGGCTGCCGCGGCACGGGAGCGTCGAGGACGGGCGCGTGGATTCGCCAGTGCTTGCGCCCGCTGACCTGCAGGACGAACACGCCGTGGGTGTCGTAGTGGGGGTCGAAGCCGCGGCTCGACGGCGGCGTGAGGTACGCGTTGATCTGCACGGGTGTGCCCAGCTCCTGGCGCAGCGTGGACGCGAACGCCACCAGCGGCGGCCACATCCGGTGCAGCCCCTGCAGCACCAGGGTGGCGCCGTCGGCGAGCAGGGCGAGAACCTTCTCGTCGCGGACCTGGTCGCCGATCTCGGCCCCGGCCCCGCCGCTGCCGGTGTAGCGGGCGGGCGGGATGACGTGCCCGTCCTTGGCCATCCGTACGAAGGGCGTGCGCAGGGCCCGGCCGCCGAGCAGCTCGTCGACGCCGTCGAGGTCGAGCAGGTCCAGGTAGTCGCCGAGGGCGGGCGAGAGCAGCGGGGCGCGGTCCCAGTAGTCCGCCGCGAACTCCTCCGCCCCGGCCGCCACACACCGCTGGAGCGCGCCGCTGACGACGTTGCCGCCGATGAGACTGACGCCGTCGTCGCTGCGCTGCATCGCCAGGGTCCTCCTGCTGTCCGGAAACCGACGGGGTGACGTCGGAATACCCACGCCCGCACGGTCCAATCCCGCGGTATGCCGGCGGCACAATCGAGGGCATGATCGGATTCCTGCACGACCCGGAGCCATCGGCGGGCGCGGAGCGGCTCTACGCCGACGACATCGACGAGCTCGGGTACGTCATGAACGTGTCCAAGCTGTGGGCGTACGCGCCGGACGTCTGTGACGACCTGTTCGGCCTCATGCGCTCCGCGGTCGCCGGCCGGCTGCCACTGCGGACCCGGGCGATCCTGGTGGTCGCGGCGACGTCCGCGTTCGGCGACTCCTACTGCGCCCTGGCCTGGGGCGAGAAGCTCATCGCCGAGACCGCCACGGACACGGCCGCCGGCGTCGTCACCGGCGCGGACACCGGGCTCACCGACGCCGAGCGGGCCCTGGCCGCCTGGGCCCGGCGGGTCGCCCGCGACCCGGCCGCGACAACGGAGGCGGACGTGGAGACGCTGCGTACGGCCGGCTACAGCGACGCCGACATCTTCGCGATGACCGTCTTCATCGCGCTGCGCATCGCGTTCGCCACGGTCAACGACGCGCTGGGCGTCCAGCCGGACGCACAGCTGGCCGACCGGGTGCCGGCCGAGCTGCGCGCGGCGGTGACCTTCGGGCGTGCGCCAGCCCGCCCGTGATCACCGCCGCCGCAGCACTACTCAGACCGTGCAACCCGCCGCAGCACCGCTCACGCGGTGAAACCCGCCGCAGCACCGCTCACGCGGTGAAGCCCACGGCCGCACCGCTCACGCGGTGAAGCCCGCCGCAGCACCGCTCACGCGGTGAAGCCCACGGCCGCTCAGCTCACGCGGTGAAGCCCACGGCCGTTCAACTCACGCGGTGAAGCCCGCCGCAGCACTGCCCAAGCTGCGAAGCGCGCGGCCGCTCAGCTCAGGCCGTGATGCCGGCCGCGGCCTGGCGGAGGCGGGCGACCGTGCGGGCGACGCCGAGGGCGACCATCGTGTCGTCCAGGGGCGGCGAGACCGGCTTGCCGACCAGGGCCAGCCGGGCCGTCATGAACGAGCGGCGGCGGTTGAGGCCGGACTCGGCGACGATGCGGTCCAGGGTGGCGGTGATCTGCTCCTTGTCGAACGGGTCGAGCTGCTCGAGGTTCTTCGCGAACGCCTCCAGCTGGGTCGCCGCGTCCGGGGCCGGGAGGCCGTGCTTGGCCAGGTCGGCCGGCTGGATCTCGACGGACTCGGCGGCCAGCCAGTCCAGCTGCTCCGGGATCTCGATGAGCTTCTTCGTGCGCTCCCGCAGCGGGATGACGAGCGGGCGGATGTCCTCGCGGGTCAGCCCGGCCGGCAGGAACGGCTCGGCCGCGGTCAGGAAGCTCTCGTCGTCAAGCGCGCGCAGGTAGTGACCGTTGAGCCAGTTGAGCTTGTCGATGTCGAAGACCGGGCCGACGGGGTTGACGCGGGCGAAGTCGAACGACTCGACCATCTCGTCGAAGGTGAAAATCTCCTGGCCTTCGGGCATGGAGTAGCCCATGAGCGCGAGGAAGTTGACCAGGGCCTCGGGCAGGTAACCCTCCTCCTGGAACCACTTGAGCCGGGCGGCCGGGTTCTTCCGCTTGCTGATCTTCGAGCGGTCGTTGTTGCGCAGCAGCGGCATGTGCGCGTAGGTCGGGGCGGTCCAGCCGAGCCACGTGTAGAGCAGCAGGTGCTTGGCGGTGGAGCTGATCCACTCCTCGCCCCGGATCACGTGGGTCACGCCCATCGCGTTGTCGTCGACGACGACGGCGAGGTGGTAGGTCGGGAAGCCGTCGGCCTTCATCAGGACCTGGTCGTCCGGCTCCGGCGGGGTGATCTTGCCGCGGATGAGGTCCTCGAACGCGATCCGCCCGTCGGCCGGCACGAGCATCCGGATCACCGGCACCTCGGTGAACCCGGGCAGCTCGGCCCGCTCCTCGCGGGTCTTGCCATAGCACAGCCGGTCGTAGCCGGTCGGCATCTTCAGCTGCTGCTGGCGCTCGCGCATCTTGGTGAGCCGCTCGGACGAGCACCAGCACAGGTAGGCGTGCCCGTCGGCGAGGAGGCGCTCGGCGACCTCCTTGTAGACCGGCAGCCGCTCCGACTGCCGGTATGGCGCCGCCGGCCCGCCCACGTCCGGCCCCTGGTCCCAGCTGAACCCGAGCCAGTGCAGCGTGTCGAACACCTGCTGCTCGCTGCCCTCGACGTAGCGCGTGCGGTCGGTGTCCTCGATGCGCAGGATGAACTCGCCGCCGTGCTTGCGCGCGAACGCCAGGTTGAACAGCGCGGCGTAGGCGGTCCCGACGTGCGGGTCGCCGGTCGGCGACGGGGCGATGCGGGTGCGAACCGGTGCCTCGGAAGTGCTCACTGACCGAATTTAGCCTACTCGCGGTTCTTGCCTGACCGCAGGACCGTGTCCAGCTGCGCCGGCGGCGGTGGCGGGACGGGGAGGGCTGCGTGCGGGTTCGGGCGCAGACCAGAAAGCAGGAGGCTGAGGTACCGCCGCCGGACCTCGGTCCCGAGATGTCGTCTCCACGCAATATTCGGGTGCGAACGCGCAGCGGAGGGCCGTACGATCGTGCGGCCGGGGCGGCTCCCAGGTGCGCTTCCTTCTCTCTTTCTCTGAAAAGGATTCCAGCGTTCCGACTTCCCGCCCCGGCCTCACCCCGAAGACACCAGCCGAGGTTGCCGTTCATGGACGCACTCGCCACCGTCCTGCTGCGCCGCGCCGGCGCCGTCCCGCTCCCCCAGCCCGCCACGAGCGCGAACGGACAAAGCACAAACGAGCAAAGCGCGAACGCACACACGACAAACGCGCAGAGCACGAACGCGCACGGCACGGACGTGCAGAGTGCGTACGGGCGAAGCGGTGACGGGGATGCGTGGGTGGAGGCGCTCGAGGCTGACCTCGCCGGCCGGGGGTGGCTGCTCGCGCCCTCGCTGCGGCAGCGGTTCGCCGAGCTCGACCCGGGCACCCGGCTGCGCTGGGCCGACTGGGTCGCCGCCATCGCCGACGAGAGCACCGGCGCCGACCGCGACCACGTGCCGCTGTTCCGCAACTTCCCCGACACGCCCGAGAACCCCCGGCGCCTGTACGTCGAGCGACTGCTCGTGCACCTGTTCCAGCACGAGTCCGCGCCGTGCGTCATCTGCGGCACCGCCCGCCACGTGCGGCCGCTCGACCCGTGCGCGCACGTGGTGTGCACGGCGTGCTTCGACCCGGAGCGGTACACGGCCTGCCCGATCTGCGGGCGGCGCCTCACCGGTGGCGCGGGCACCTATCTGCCTGTGGTCGCACCGGCGGGGGCGGCCGCGCACCAGCCGGCAGTACGACTGCGGCGGTTGTATCTGGAACTCGACCCGGCCGCGTGCGCGACACGGTTGCGCGACGACCTCGTCGCCCGGCCGGCCGCGCTCGGCGCCAGCGACCGCGAGGACCTGGGCACGCTCGTCGCCGCGACCGCGCCCGGGCGGCTGGACTGGCTTCCGGACGTCGTGCCGGCCCGGGAGACCCTCGCCTGCGTGATCGCGTGGGCGTTGCCCGCGGCCGCGCTGGAGCCGTCGTATCCGGATGTGCTCGCCGACGCCGCCCGGCGCTGGGGCAC
Source organism: Dactylosporangium sp. NPDC051541 (assembly GCF_044454505.1). NCBI lineage: Bacteria > Bacillati > Actinomycetota > Actinomycetes > Micromonosporales > Micromonosporaceae > Dactylosporangium > Dactylosporangium sp. NPDC051541. The sequence goes on along the minus strand of NZ_JBITDU010000013.1, from coordinate 276,579 downwards.
GGCCACCGACGTCGCCCGGGCGCTGTGGGCCTACTCCGGCGGCGACCCCGGCCTCATCGTCCCCCGCCGCACCGCCGAATCGAACGGCCCGAACGAGGGCTGGCGGCCCGTACACGAGCCGCGGGTCACCGTGGCGATCCCCCGCGTCCGCGCCCTGCCGCGGGCCCTGCGCCGGGCCGTCCTCGGCGTCATCGACGGCCTCGACTGCGCGACCGCGGCCGAGGACGTGGCTCGGCACCCCGTCGTGTGGAAGCGGCTCGCCGAGCGCCTCCACCCATTCGAGCACGCGGCGACGCACCCGCGCGCGGCGGTCGTGTTCGCGGCCCTCCGCGGCACCCGCGCCGCGGCCGGCACACCGCTCGGCCGCGCGATGGCCGCCGCCCATCACGGCCGCCCCGACCGCATCCTGCGCACGGAGCACCCGGACGGCACCGTCTCCGTCCGGGCCCGGACGTTCGCCGCCGTCGTGGAGCAGGCCGTGGCGAACGGCGACGCGACCGCCGCCGCCCAGCTGCTCACCGAGCGCCCGGGCGACCTGTGGCGCCGCCTCGACCACCTGCTGCGCCTGGCCGGCGACGACCCCGACGCGCTCAGCCGGGTGCTCGACGCCGCCGCCCGCACCACCCCGCGGGTCTCCCCCGGCGTGCTCGCCGCGGCCGCCGCCGAGCTCACCGGCCGTGACGCCACGGTACCGGCCGTCACCGCAGCCGAGGCCGCCGAGCAAGCCGCCGCCGAGGTGGCCGCCCAAGCCGCCGCAGCAGCGGCTCCCGGAGCCGCGGGCGGGATCGCCGGCCGCGACGCCACAGTGCCAGGCGTCACCGCCGAGCAAGCCGCCGCCGGGATCGCCGGCCAGGTCGCCGCCGTCCCGGCCGAGCAGGTCGGCGGGCTCGGCACCGCGTTGCGGCGCGCCCTCGGCCTGCGCCCCGCACCCGCACCCGCGCCCCCGCGCCGGACCCGCCCGACGCTGCCGGGCCCGGCCCCGGGCACCCCGCGCCGCACGTTCTTCCCCAAGGGTGACGTGGTGCGCACCTGGACCGAGCCGGAGCGCCGCGGCCCGCTGCCCGCGGCCGCCATCGCCCGGATCCGCTCCACTGTGGACGGCGAGCTGGCCGGGCGGGCGGCGGGGCTCGACGGGTTCGACGTGGCCGTCCTCGACGCGAGCCTGGCCCGGGTGCCGGCGCCCGGGCGGGAGCGGGCCGGCTCGGAGCAGCTCGCCGGCTGGCCCCGCGGGAGCGTCCGGCCGCTCGGGGACGCGCCGATCCTGCGGCTGTTCCTGCACTGGGTGGACGCCGGCAAGCACCGGGTCGACCTGGACCTGTCGTGCGCGTTCTACGCCGCGGACTGGACGTCGCGCGGGCACTGCGACTACACGCACCTGCGCTACAAGGGCAACGCGGCCGTCCACTCGGGCGACCTCACGTCGGCGCCGCCGCCGCTCGGGGCGACCGAGTACCTGGACCTGGACCGGGCGGCGCTGCGCGATGCCGGGGTCGCCTGGGCCGTGCCCGTCGTCCTGAGCTACAACGACGTGCCGTTCGAGGCTCTCGACGCCGCGTTCTCGGGCCTGTCGCTGCCGCAGGACAGGCACGAGCCGTTCGCCGCGGCGCGCGTGCTGCAGCGCTTCACCCTGCGCGGCGACGCGAAGGCCCTGGCGCCGTTCGTGCTCGATGTGGACAGTGGCGCGGCGATGTGGGTCGACGCCAGCCTGTCCGCCGGCGGCTACGGGCACAACGTGGGCCAGCGCGGCCCGCGCCTGGGCCGGATGGCGGCCGACCTGTGGGAGCACTTCACCGCCGGCAACCGGCCCACACTGCTCGACCTCGCCGCCTGGCACGCGGCCGGGCGGGCGAAGCGGGTCGTCGTCGTGCACGCCGACGGCACCGGCTCGGAGCTGCCGGCCGGTGCGCCCCACGAGATCGTCGCGGCTGTGCGGGCCGCGGATTGTGGGGGTACCCCCGCCGCAGTCTCTCCGGGAGCCAAGACGTTCGCGTGCGCGGCCGACCCGGACCGGCTCGCGGCGATCGTCGGCGCCGATGTCGCCGAGGGTTCGGCGGCGCTGCTCGTCGACGGCACGGCCCCGGCACCGTGGACCCCGATCACCGCGGCCGACCTCCTGAGCGGCCTGACCCCGTCCGTATGATCGCCGGGTGAGCGGACGTTCGTACATGGTGGCGGCGCGGATCCCGATGCCCCGCGCCGGCTTCGAGGCCTGGCTCGACACGCCGGTCCCGGCCCTGGACGCCATCGCCGGCCGGGACGCGGTGTGGGCGGAGTGGACGCCGGTCGAGGGCACGCCCCGCGAGCGGCTGACGGCCCGGGCCGCGCTGGGCTGGACGCTCGCCCGGCACGTCGACGGCGTGCTGGAGCTGTACCTCTACGACTACCACCACGCCCCGGACGTGACCCAGGCCGAGCTGCTCCTGCTCGCCGCGGCCGGCCGGCGCGCGACCGCCGGGTCCGCGGTCATGTACTGGGGCGGCAACGTGTACCCGGACCTACCCCTCGGCGGTGACGAGCCGATCGCGGTCCTGCTCGTCGGCCCGGACGGGGCCCGCTTCACCGACCGCTACCGGCTCGCCGAGCTGCTCGAGCAGCTGCGCCCGGCCGAGTCCGCGTTCCTGGCCGCGCTCGGCCCCGACGGCGAGTCCTGGGACGCCGACGGCCTGATCGACGCGGCCCTGCAGCCGGCCGGCTGACCGGGCGCAGGCGACCGCGAAGGCGAGCATGGGCCACTATCCGGCGTTGCGGGCCGCGAGCGCGTGGAAGAGCCGCTTCGGCTCCCAGTGCCCGTCGTCGTAGCAGCGGACCACGCCGTAGGAGGCCAGGTCGAGGTCGCGGGCCGGGTCGTCGCGGTGCGGGAGGGCGGGCGCGGCAAAGGTGAACACGAAGGCCCCGGCCGCCCCTTCGGCGTCGAGGATGTCGAGCAGGTCGATGACCTCCCGGGCCTGGAGCTCCTCGTCGCGGACGAAGGTTCCGGTAAGACGGTCGTGCTCCGGGTCGGCGATGGCCCACCCCATGCCACCCTTGTCCTCGGCCCCGCGGTAGGCGCAGCAGCCGACCTCGGTGGCGTAGACCGGTTTGCCGTGCTGGAGGTGCCGCCGGAACCGCTCGCCGTAGTCGGTGCGGTTGCGCTTCCCGCGATAGGTGTCGACGCACACGACGTCGAACGGGCTCCAGTCGACCCGCTCGACGGGTGCGGAGGCGTAGGACACCCGCCCGTCGAACACGGCCCGGACCTCGTTCGCGGCCTGGTGCAGGAACGCGTTGAGGGGCCTGTTGTGCGTGCCCATGAGCCGCAGTTTCAGCATCTGCGCCGGCCGCAGCCGCTCGAACAGGGTGTCGCCCTTGAGGATGCCCTTCATGAAGATGCTGAGCTCGCCGCCGGCCAGGAACACCACCCGCTCGCGGCCGAGGTCCTGCGCGGCGGCGGCGCAGTCGCGCAGGTGGGCGAGGGTCTTTTCGGCGTCGGCGTCGTGCGACTGCGGCGCGAGCCACACCTCCAGGCCCAGGTTGAGCGCGATCGCGGCGGCGTCGATGAGCCGGGACCGCTCGGTGCCGGAGATCCGCACCGCGTCGCAGTGCAGCTCGTCCCGGATGACGCCGAGGTCCCGCCGAACCTCTTCGATCAGGAACACCGGCCGCGAGAGAAACGGCCCGGTCTGCGTACCGACGTCGTAGTTGATGCCCCGAATCCCCATGCCGTCAACCTTAGTTGACACCGATATGCGCGTCAACCCAGGTTGACACTGGTGGGGCTGGCCGGTGTACGCACCGGGCCGGCCCGGATGGTTCCGGCCCGGTTGACACCAGGTAGGGCTGGCCGGTGTCCGCACTGGGCCGGTGCCCGGATGGTTCCGGACCGCGCGCCGCCGGAGCATTACCAGCATGGAGAACATCGAGCGCATCCCGGTCCCGGTCCGCCGCGCACGCACGATGTGGGCGGTCGCGATCGGTGCCGGCATCTTCGAGACAGTGCTGGTCGTGGCGGGCGGCCGGGCCGGGGACGGTGCGGTGGCCGGGGTCGCGGTGCGGGTGGCCGTGTTCGCCGCGGCCGCGTTCGCCGTGGCGCGGATGGCGGCCGGGCGGCCGTGGGCCCGGATCGCGCTCGCCGTGGGACTCGGCGTGGTCGGCCTGCTGTCGCTGGTCGTCGATCCGCTGCTGTGGCTGGCCGATGGCGGGTCGCCGGTGGCGGTGATCCGTGAGTCGGGGCCCGTCGATCTGCTCTTCGGGGCCAGCCGGGTCGTCCACGTGGCGGCCGTCCTCGCCGCCTGCGTCCTCATGTTCCGGCCGGCCGCCAACCGCTACTTCAAGGCCCGGCGGCCGGTCGTCGGCGTGCGTTAGCTCAGGGCGCGGGCGACGCTCATCCGGCGGGCCTGCACGGCCAGACCGATCAGGCTGCCCAGGATGATGAGCGCGCCCCAGTCCTTCGCCGCGCGATCGGTCGTGGCGGCCGTGAAGACCGGGCCGGAGCCGATCACCCACGTCATGACGGCGCAGATGAGCAGGCCGTGCACCAGGCCCACGGCCGGCAGGTGGCCCCGCCAGCGGCCCAGCACGGCCAGCACCACCTCGAACGCGATGCCGGACACGATCAGCACCAGCAGGATCGGGCCGCGCAGCCGCAGGAACTCCGGATCGTAGGCGAGCGCGTCGTAGGCCACCTGCGCCGCGCGGCCGCCGGTCACGAAGCGCAGCGCGCCGGGCGGGTCCAGCAGCACGACAGTACCCATAAGATAGAAGACGACGGCGGCCAGGCGACCGATGCGGTTCACCCGGTCGGTCGGCACCGGGCGCGGGCGCCAGCGGGCCGGATGGTGGCGGCGATACCAGGCCCGGGCCGCGAAGCCGGCGAACAACAGGCCCAGGAATCCGAACACCACGGGCCAGGCCTGGTCCACCGCGGCCGGCACGTCGCGCTCCGGCTCGGCCAGCTCGCCGAGGATCGCGCCGAACTGGATGAGCGCGGTGCCGCCGACCGCGAGGGTGAGGAAGCGGCGGGTGTCGACGGGGTCGATGAGGGCGACCGGGGTGGCGTAGCGGGCCGCGACCTCGGCCGGGTGGCCGAAGCGGCGCAGCAGTTCGGGGACGTCGTCGGCGCCGTCGGCCTCCTCCGCGAGCAGGGCCCGCAGCTCCGTGGCGACGTCGTGGCGCTGACGGCGGGGCAGGAGCACGACGACGTCGGCAACATATCGGTCGATGAGTTCGGTCATGACGGGCCTCCCAGGAGTTGCTCCATCGCATCGTTGAGCCCGCGCCAGGAGCCGGTCAGCCGGTCGTACAGCCGGTGCCCCTCGGCGCTGAGCCGGTAATACCGCCGCGGCTTGCCCTCCGCGGTCTGCCACTCGCTGCTCAGCACGCCCTGCGTCTCGAGCCGGCGCAGGAGCGGGTAGAGCGTGCCCTCCTCGATCGACAGGCCCCGCTCGATCAGGGACTGCCGCAGCTCGTAGCCGTAGCGCAGTTCCCGCAGCTGGGAGAGGACACCCAGGACGACGACCCCGCGCCGCAGCTCCTGCTCGAGCTTGTCGTACACGTCGCCGTTTACCATGTGCCACACAGTACCATGCGGCGCACAGCACGCGAATATCGTGTTGCCGACTCGGGGCCACGGTTCGTAGCGTCTCGGCTCATGACCATTGCTGTGCGGCGACTCGGGCTCGACGACTGGCTACTGTGGCGCGACGTCCGGCTGGCCGCGTTGGCCGACGCGCCCGAGGCCTTCGGCTCCTCACTGGCGAAAGAGCAGGCCTACACCGAGGCCGACTGGCGGGCGTCGATGCACCCGGCCCGCGGGCTCAAGGCGGCCGCCACCACGCCGGACGGCACCGCCGGAGTCATCGGCGTCTGGATTCCAGACAACCGCGATCCTGAGGTGTACTCCATGTGGGTGCACCCGCACAGTCGCGGCACGGGCCTGGGCGACCGCCTCATCGCCGAAGCCGTCGCCTGGGCCCGCGAGCAGCAGCTCAAAACCCTCGAACTCTGGGTCGTGGACGGCAACCCGGCCGCCGACAAGCTCTACACGCGCAACGGCTTCGAACGCACCGGCGAGACCCAGCCCCACCCCAGCGCCCCCGGCCGGAGCGAGTACCTCATGCGGAAAGTGCTGTAGCCAGCAGGATCCCGACCGCGGCCGCGCCCAGGCCGGCGACGACCGAGGCGACGACGTTCATCACCGCGTAGAACCGGGCTCCGCTCCGGGCGAGCTGGAGGGTCTCGTAGCTGAACGTGGAGTATGTCGTCAGGGCCCCGCAGAAGCCGGTGCCGAGCAGGGTGCTCCAAAGGTGCGGCAGGCCGGTGACCAGGCCCAGCACGAACGATCCGACGATGTTCACGGTCAGCGTGCCCCACGGGAACGCCGAGTCGTGCCGGGACTGCACGAAGCGGTCGGTCAGGTATCGCAGCGGCGCCCCGACGGCCGCGCCGAGCGCGATGAGCAGCAGGGTCACCGCCGCCCCCGCACGATCCGGTGGGTCAGCGCGCTGCCGGCCCACACGGCGAGCAGCGCGCCGACGGCGGTGACCGCGAGGTAGGCCAGGGCCGTCAACGGCGCCCCGGCCGCCGCGGTCTGATGGATGTCGACGGCGTAGGTGGAGAAGGTGGTGTATCCGCCGAGGACGCCGACCCCGGCGAACGGGCGCAGCAGCCGGCGCTCGGTGGCGACCTCGGTCACGATGACCATCAGCACGCCGATGAGGAAGCAGCCGGTGACGTTGATGACGAGCGTCGACCACGGGAAGCCGCCGCGGGTGTGCGGCCAGGCCTGTGCGACGCCGTAGCGGGCGAGCGCGCCGCACACGCCGCCGGCGGCGATGGCCAGCAGGACGGGTGCGGGGTGCCGGCGCAGCTCGGCCCGCTGCGCCGGGACGTGGAGGTCGACATCCGGATCCATCCCGCCGACCGTAGCTCAGCCCGGTGTCGCGCGGCACTTCAGGTGGCGCCGGGTCGCCGCCCTGGTTCAGGCGATGCCTGCAGCTGGCTCCCCAGGCGCTGGGCCCGCTCGGTGAAGCGGCCGTAGTCCGGCTCGCCACGGCGGTCGGCGGCCGCGATCTCCTCCATCAGCTTCACGTAGTCGGCGGCGACCTTGCGGTGGCGCTTGGCTTTGACGTCGGCGTCGATGATGCGCTGGGCGACGGCGGCCATGGCGGCGCTGAGGACCGTGCGGCTGTCCGTCGCCTGGTCCCGCTGCTCGCGGCGGCTCGCGGCGCGGCGACCGGCGCGGCGGGCCCCGAAGTACAGTCCGGCCGAGCCGGCCAGGACGGCCAGGATCGCGGCCGCCGCGACGAGGTAGCGCGGCAGTGACGGGCTGATCGTGCGCGCGTCCGCCGGCACCAGGTCGGCCTTGGCGAGCCGGTCGTAGTTGACGGCGATCACCTTGACCGCGTCGATCGGCCGGTCCGCGAACGGGTCCACGCCGTCGCCGATCGTCGTCTCGGCCACGAACGCGTCGCCGAAGTGCTCGTCGTCGTGGCCGGGGAGCCGGGAGCAGCCGTACGTGTCGAAGCCCTCGGCCTTGCGGCTCATGACGAGCACCAGGGTCCCGGCCGCGGCCCGGCCCACGTCGCCGCACGCGTCGCGCAGGTCGGCGCCCTCGCGCAGCAGGACGACGACCAGGCGCCGGTTGCCGACGACCCGCTCGGCCGCGGCGACGTCGAGGCCGGTGCCGGGGTCCGCGTACACCGAGTGTGTGCGCACCTGCCGCGCGATCCGCCCGTCGAACGCGCCGCCCGCCCACACCGCCCAGCCGGCGAGCACGAGGCAGCCGATCACAGCCAGCCCGAACGGCGTGCGCAGCGAGGCCAGGAGCCGTCGCCCGCCCGGGGCCTTGTTCGCGGCCGGGGTCTTCTTCCCGCCAGCGGTCTTTCTCCCGTCAGGGGTCATGTTCCTGCCAGCGGTCTTTTTCACGCCAGGGGTCTTCCGCACGCCAGGGGTTTTCCGCACGCCAGGGGCCTTCTTCACGCCCGGTGTCTTGTTCATGTCAGGGACCGGCTCACGTACTCGGCCGGCCGGTATCCAGGCACGCCGACGCTCCGCCCGACGCGGTCGAGGTCGGTCTCGGCCTCGTCGAGCAGGCGGTGGACGTGCCCGTCCGGCAGTGCGTCGGCGAGCGCGGTGCGGGCCGCGCCGAGGCGGGTGACGGCGCGCACCAGATCGGGGTCGGTCTTGGCGGTGGTGAGCCCGGACACCTCGACGGCCAGGGCACTCAGCGCGGCCAGCCGGGCCGGAGCGGCCGTGAGCCACCCGGTGCGCGCCGCCGAACCGAGCTGCGCCGAACCGAGCCACGCCGGGCCAGGCCGCACCCAACCGGGCCGCGCCGGGCCGGCCGCACGAATGGACAACAGCAGAAACCCGATGACGCACGCGGCGAACAACCACGGCAGCACGGGCAGCGAAACGCGCAGCGGGTCGAACGGCTGATACGGCAGCGGACGGTCGAACAGGCCCGAGTAGCGCACATCGGTGACCCAGCCGAGGTACGCCCGGAGCACGTTCGCGCGCGGATACGCATACGTGCTCAGCCGGTCGTCGAAGCGTGCGAAGAACCCGGCCGCGGCGATGTCGGCGAACTCGGCCGCGTGCGGCCCGTGGTACTCGATCCAGCTGCCGACCATGAGCACGATCGGCCGGCCCGGGAACGCCCGCTCCAGGGCCGGCCCGTAGTCGGGCGCGGCCGTGTCGCGGGGCTGCGCGGGCACCGCGACGACGAGCGCGTCGTCCGTCCCGAACGCGTTACGCAGCGCGTCGCCGATGTCGAACGCGTCACGCGGCGCTTCGCCGGACGCGTCACCGGACGCGTCACGCGGCGCGTCACCGGACGGGCCGACACCGTACTGGTCACCGTCGCGCAGGGCGGCGATGATCGGCTCGAGCTCGGCCGCCGTCGGTTCGCGCCAGGGCGTGTCACCGGCCGGCGCCGAGTGCTCGGTGATGAGCGCGACGAGCTGCCCGGTGATGTCGTTGCGCGCGAACTGGGCCCGCCAGTCCTCGAGCATGGTCCCGCCGGCCGCGTAGATGCCCCCGGACACGCTCGTGCCGATAACACGCACGGTCGCGTTGTCCACGTCGCGCACCCGCGTCTGCTCGTCCTTGTCCAACCCGGGCGGCGCGACCAGAATCCGCACATCCCGGCCGGCGATCGCGGCGTTCACCTTGTCCGCGTCCCACTGCGCGACCGCGCCCGGGAGCCGCACCACGGACGCCTGGCTCACCATCCGCCGCATCTCCTCGACGGACGGCACGGTCGCGTCGGACAGCTCACCGGCCGAGCCCTCGGCGATGGTCGCGGTCGGCGGCGCGTCCCCGTAGGTCACGTCGGCGCTCTGCCGCTGCGCCACCAGAAACCCGCCGACACTGATCACGGCCACGGCCAGCAGCACCCACCGCACGACCCCGCCGCGCGCCTCCAGCCACTGCACGACGCCCGCCCCGGGCACGCTTCGCAGCAAGCCCCGCTCAGCCACCGTAGGCCTCCCGCCGGAGCCGATCGGCCGCCGCCCGCCACAGCCGGTCGGCCGCCCGCGCGCACCGGGCCGCCTCCCGCGCCGCGGCCGCCCCGCCCCGGCCGGCCGCGATGGCCTCGGCCTTCGTGAGCAGCTCCTCGGCCTCAGGAACGGGCGTGCGGGCCGCGTCCCGGCCGACGACCGCGACGCCGATCGCGGCCCGGGCCTCCGACCACGCGACCGCGCGCTCGTGCGCGGCCGCCCGCGCCCGCGGCACGTACGCCGCGGCGAACCCGGCACCGGCGATGACCACCGCCCCGATCAGCCAGAACACACTCTTGATGATCCACGATCACGGCAAGTCGCGCCCGTCGAGCGGGGTCACAGCCAGCGGTTGCGGCGCAGGTACCAGTACAGCAGCGCGCCCAGGCCGAGCATGATCGCGCAGCTGGCGATGAAGCCGCTGACGTGGCCGAACCCCGGGTACGGGATGTTCTGGCCGTAGAAGCCGGTCACCGCGGTCGGCACGGCGATGATCGCGGCCCACGCGGCCAGCCGCTTCGTGATCTCGTTGAGCTCGGCCGCCTGCTCGTTGAGCTGGGTGTCGGCGATCCGGTCGACCCGGTCGCGGGCGGCGTCGACGGACTCGACGGTGCGCAGCGCGTGGTCGTAGACGTCCTGGTAGTACGGCGTGAGGATGTCGTCGCGGAGGTGACTGTCGGCCCGGTTGAGCCGGCTGACCACCTCCTGCATCGGTGCGACCACTCTGCGCAGCGCGGCCAGGCTGGCGCCGAGCTCGTAGGCCCGCCGCCGCACGTCGACGGCGGTCTGCGCCTCGAACAGGTGCGTCTGCAGCTCGTCGACGGCGTCGTCGAGCTGCTCCACGGCGTGGTAGTGCCCGTCGACGACGACGTCGATGAGCCCGTACACGAGCGCGCTGACCTGGTTGCCGGCGTCGACCAGGTCGGCGTTGAGGTCCCACCGGGCGATGAGCGTGTCGATGTCGAACTCGTCCTTGCGCACCGTGACCAGGGCCCGCGGCGTGATGAACACCGCGATCTCCCCGGCCGTGATCGTGACCGCGGCCGCGTCGACGCTGACGGCGTACATGTTGGCGAACAGGTGGGTGCGGTACCGGTCGACCTTGGCCCGCTGATGCGAGGTGATCGCGTCCTCGACCGCGAGCGGGTGCAGCCCGAACTCGTCGACGACGACCTGCAGGTCCCGCTGGTCGGGGTCGTACAGGTCGAGCCACACTACGGCGTCCGGATCCGAGCCGAGCCGCTCGGAGAGCTCCTCGGCCGGGAACCCCTCGTCGATCAGCTCCCCGTGCCGGTAGAGCCGCGTGCGCGTCGGACACTTCGGCGGCACGGCCATGGAGACGCTGGGCGCCGCCGGGCCGGGCGTCTGCGGGTCCCCGGCGGCGGCCGCGGGCTCGGCGACGAGCTCGTCGATCGCGGAGAGCTCCGGCTGCGCATCGGTGGTGTCATGGGACATGGGAACCAGTTTCCCCCGCCCCGCCCCGGCCCATGCGGGATCGCGGCGGCTACTTGAACGGCTCCGGCCGCGGCTCCAGCTCCCAGTCGAGCTCCCAGCTGACCAGCTCACCGGAGCCGAGCCCGGCCACCAGGAACCGGGCGTCCGCGGTGAAGACCACGGCCTGCGCGGCGTGGGTGCCGAGCCCGAACTCGCGGACGCACTCGCCGCTGCGCAGGTCCCAGAGGCGCACGGCGTTGTCGGCGTGCGCGGACGCGGCGAAGCGCCCGTCGGGGCTCCAACCGGCGTCCGCGATCACGGGTCCGCTGTCGGTGAGCACGCGGAGGAGCACGAACCCGTCCGGCCCCCGCTCCCACAGCCGGAGGGCCCCCGCGCCCTCGGCCACCAGCACCCGCCGGTCGCCGGGCCCGATCCGCACGCACGTGACATACCCGTCGCCGGCCAGCGTGCCGATGTGGCCGCGGGCGGCGAGATCCCAGACCTGGGCCGGCTGCAGGTCGGCCCCGATCACGGCGAGCCGCCCGTCGGAGCTGATGTCGAGCGGCTTGCGGAAGCTCTCCCGGCGGGGGTTGAACCGGATCGCGCCGACGCAGGCGGCCGCCGTGAGGTCCCACACGAGCACCTCGGCCCGGGCGGCGGCGGTGAGCGCGGTCCGCCCGTCCCGGGAGACGGCCATCGAGACGGACTCGGGGCTGCCCTCGGGTTCGACGAAGTCGAGGGCGACGGTCTCGCCGCCGGGCCAGCGGCGCACCCGCCCGTCCGGGCCGGCCGCGAGGACCGCGCCGTCCGGCAGCGCCGCGACCGCGTCGACGCCGCCGGCGATCTCGTAGGACGCGAGTGCGCGCGGCGGACGGCGGGCCATATTCAGCACCAGCACGGCGCCGGCGGCGTCGCCGACGACCACGGTCCCGGGCTGCGGCCCGACGGCGAGGCGCAGTGGTGCCGTCCCGGCGGCGGGCATCCGGGGACCCTCCCACACGGTGCGCAGGGCCCCGCGCACGGTCACCTCGCCGAGGCGGCGCCAGGCCGCGAGGAGCCGCTCGTCGCGCTCGTGCCCGGGCAGCCGCCGGGCCTCCCGCAGCAGCCGCAGCGCCTCGGGGGCCTCCGCCTGGGTCGCCGCGGCCAGGAACAGCCACAGGTCCGCCTCGCGGGCCGTCACGTCGGCGTGCGAGTGAGGCCGGCACGGCACGAACGGCGCGAGGTCTCCGGCCGGCACGGTCCACGCGACCGCTCGGTCCCAGGTCACGGCGACCGCCTGCCGGCCCGCGGGGTCCAGCGCGACCAGCAGCGCCTCGCGCAGGGCCGGGACCGGCTCGTGGATCGCCGAGCCGGGCAGTGTGCGCAGCGACCGCCCGCTGCCGGTCCGCCACACGCGCACCGTGCCGTCCGCGGCCGCCGAGACGCCGACCGTGCCGTCGTGGGACAGCGCGAGCGCGCCGACGGCGCCGGGGTGGCCCCTGACCAGGTGTTCGTCGCCGGCCGCGCGGTGGAACACCACGGCGCCGTCGGCCCGGCCGTAGGCCACGGCCCGGCCGTCCCCGCTCACCGCGACGGCGGTCACCTCCGCCGGGCCCGGGGCGAGGACGTGCTCACAGATGCCCGTGGCGGCGTCCCACAGCCCTACGGAACCGTCGGCGTTCGCGGTGACCGCCCGCCGCCCGGTGCGGTCCACCGCGACGAGGCGGGCACGGGCCGGTGCCGGCGGCGGTCCGAGCGGATCGAACAGACGCAGGAACGGGTGGTCGACGCCCGGATCGTCGGAGTCGTCCCGATAGTGGTGGGTGGGCGGGGGCCGCGGCAGCAGCTGCGCCCCCGCCGCGGCGTCCCACACCTGCAGCCCCGGCTCGCCCCCGACGGCCACGACCCGGCCGCCGTCGCCGCTGATGGCGGCGTGGCGCAGGTGGTCCCCGCGGTATCGCAGGACACGCAGCGCGCGGCCCCGGACGGCGTCGAACCCGAGCACGACGATGGCGCCGCCATCGTCCCAGGCGATCCCCGTCCGCGCGTCGTCGCTGAGTGCGCCGCCCCGCGGCCGGCCCGTCAACGCGGCGACGGTCCGCGGGTCGTCGACCGTGAAGGCGTGCCGCACGCCGGTCCTGACGCCCCACCACATGAACCGGTTGCGGTACCCCGGCATCAGCCCGGCCGCGAGCACGTGCGCGCCGTCGCGGCTGATCGCGAGCGGCTCGGCGGGCTCGGCCAGCGCACCGGGGCTGGTCCACGTCCGGTCCGGCGCGACGGCCGCCAACTGCTCGGCGGTGGCGCCCGCGGCCCGGGCGGCGGCGTGGTCGCCGCGCTCCAGGTGCACGTTGACCAGGAGCTCGCGCGGCCCGGAGGCGCCGACCCGGGCGGCGAAGACGTCGTCCGACAGGTTCCCGGCGCGCCATTGCAGAAGCCCGTGGTTGTACTGCGCGTAAGGGTTGCCCGGGTCGGTGCGGACGGCCTCGTGCAGCAGGACCTCCGCCTCGGCGGGGCGGCCGAGGTCGAGCAGCGACAGCGCGTGGTTGACCAGGTGGTCGGCGGGTGGCGTGGCCGGCTGCGGAGCGGTCCGGGGGCAGGGCTCGCCGGTGACGGACTGGTAGGCGGCGATGAGCGCGTCCGCGATCTCGGCCATCGTGCGGATCCGGCGGGCCGGGTCGACCTGCAGGCAGGCGTCCAGCACGTCCGCGACCTCGGGCGGGATCGGCAGGGCGCCGTCGCTCGGGTCGTGGCGGTACCCCCGCAGCGTTTCCGCCGCTCCGGCGCCGGTCATCCACATCGCGCCGCCGGTGTACATGGCCATGACGGCGACGGCGAAGCTCCAGACGTCCGTCTGCCGGGTGATGCGGCCGCCCTCGACCTGCTCCGGGGAGGCGTAGGGCAGCGTGAACGCGCCCCGGGTCACGGTCAGGCCGGCGTCGAGCTCCTCCGGGGTCATGGCCTTGGCCAGGCCGAAGTCGGTGACCTTGGCCGTGCCGTACTCGTCGAGCAGGACATTGGCCGGCTTGACGTCGCGGTGGACGAGGCCGTGGTCGTGGGCGTGCTGCAGGCCCCAGGCCATCTGCACGGCCAGGTCGATGATCCGCGCGTCGAGGTCCTCGCCGCGGTACAGCCGGCCGTCGCGGATGGCGTCGGCGATGCTGCCGCCGGTGCAGTACTCCGCGAAGACATGCGGCACCCCGTCCAGCAGCCGCACGTAGTGACACGCGCACACGTGCGGATGCAGCCCCAGCCCGACCCAGGCCTCGGCCTCCGCGACGAACCGCTCCCGGTCCGCGTCGCCGCGCAGCAGCGCCGCGCGGGGGCGCTTGACGGCGAGGTCGATCTGCCACTGGAGGTGGTGGACGCGGTACACGACGCCCATCCCGCCCTGGTTGTGCACCTGCCGCACCTCGTACAGCCCGGCGACGGTCTCGCCGACCACCCACCCGCTCATACCCCGCCCGCCAGCTCCGCGTACCGCCGCAACGCCGCCGCCCGAAGCTCCTCGATGGCCGCGAGCGCGAACCGCCCCGGTGCGGCCTGACCGAGCTCCGCCGAGCACCGTGACCACAGCCCCTCCGTCGGCACCCGGTCGGTGCCCTCGGGCACGAACTTGGCCGCCTCACTCGCGGCCGCGGCCGCGAGCAGCGCCGCGTCGGCGGTGCCCTCCTCGAGCAGCCGGTCGGCGTGCACGATCCACTGCCCGGCGTCGACGAGGTTGGAGCGCTCCCCGGCCGGCCCGAACCAGTCGTCGATCCCGACGCCGACGTCGACGAGGCCCGACGGTTTCGGGGCGAGGCCGGGCCAGAAGTCGATCGACTCGATGCCGGTCTCCCGCCACCCGGCGAACCAGAACCGCCAGTACTGCTCGCGCCCGCAGACCAGGCACCGGGAGGCGATGCCGTCGATCCGCTCGGTGCCGTCGCGCCGGGCGGTGGTGTGCGGTGCGCCGGCCGCGATGCCGCGGTGCGCGCATTCCGGGCAGGTCTGCAGCTCGATGTACACCCGCGCCTCCCGCTGCGTGCGCGCCTTGAGCTCACCCTTCGAGTTGGGCATCCGGACGGGCGGCGGCGTCTCGGGCGCTTCGGCTCCGACGGTGAACAGCGGCTGTGCCGGGTCGCGACGGGACTCCAGCCGGGTGAAGATGGCCAGCCAGGCGCGTACGGCGGGCGGCTGCACCCAGCCGAACCCGGCTCGGCGCAGGTCGATGAGGAACGCACCGACGTCCGCCTCCGTCCAGTCCGGACCGTGCACGGCGACGAACTCCTCGATGCGCCGCAGCGCGGTGCCGTCCCAGTGGCCCGGCGGCTTGCCCAGCTCCCAGTCCAGCTGATACGCGAGCACATCGCCGGATTCGGCCGCCACGATCAGGGTCTGGCCGTCGGCGGAGAACACGACCTCACCGATCACGTCGGTGCCGGACTCCAGGGTTCGAAGGCACGCACCGCTGCGCAGATCCCACAGTCGGACGGCGTTGGCGGCCCCGACCGACGCGGCGAATCGGCCGTCGGGGCTGAACGCCAGGCCCCGGTCGGCGGAGCCGCCGCGCAGGACCCGCAGGCCCTGCCCGGTCCGCAGGTCCCAGAGCCGGATCGTGCCGTCCCGGTGGCCGCTGAGCGCCTCCCCGCCGCCGGCGGCGATGCGGACCGGGCCGCCGTGCCCAGGCAACGCCCCGATGCGCCGCGGACCGCCCAGGTCCCAGACCTCGACCGTCCAGTCGTCCGCCGACAGCAGGCCCAGCCGACCGTCGGCGGTGATCGCGAGGGCGCGGACGCGGCTCTGACCGGGCGCCCGGACGATCGCGGCGATGCGGCGGCCGGTCGCCAGATCCCACACACAGACCCGGTGGCGGTCGCTGGAGCTGATCGCGGTCCGGCCGTCCGCGGCCACGGCGAACAGGAACGGTCCGCCGGGCGGCGCGGGCTCACCGTCGTCGGCGACCACGTCGCCGCCGGGCCAGCGGCGGACCACGGCATCGGCGGCGGCGAGGATCGTGCCGTCGGCCAGGACCGCGAGGGCCTCGATCGCACTGCCGAAGCCGAACGGCACCGGCCGGACCTCATCGTCGTGGAGACCCCAGACCAGCACGGTGCCGTCCTCGCAACCGCTGACGACGACCGCTCCGGCGGTGGCGAGGCGAAGGGTCCGGCCACGATGCCGGCCCGGTCCCTGGTCCGCGCCGCGCGTTGCCAGCCAGATCGCCCACACCGAACGCAGGCCGGTGCGCACGGAGCCGGCGTGTCGAATCCAGGCGGACAGCAGCCGCCTGTCCCGCTCGTGGCCCGGCAGCGCCCGAGCCTCACGCAGCAGCTCCAGCGCGGCCTCCGGCGGAGCTTCGCCGGCCGCGGCGAGCAGCTGCTCGACCCGGGCCGCGCCGGCCTGCAGGTCGGTGTGCGACCTGGGCCGGGCCAGCACGAACGGGGCGGCGAACCCGGCCGGGACGGCCCGGACATGCGCCCGCCGGCCCGCGGCCGAGGCCACCCACCGGCCCTCGTCGTCAACCGCGATCGCCTGGTCGATCCGGCCGGTGCGGCCCGGTCGAGCGGCCTCGGCGGGACCGGTCAGGGTCCGCAGCGCGCGGCCGGCGGCGAGCCCCCAGATCCGCACGGTGCCGTCCTCGGCCGCGGACACGGCGAGCCCACCGGGTACGCCGGTGCACAGCGCGAGCCGCCGCACCGGCCCGGCGTGGGCGACGACCGGGTGCCAGGCCGACTCGGCGGCGCCGAACGCGACCGTGCCGTCCCCGAAGCCGCAGGCGGCCAGTCGCGCGTCGTCGCTCAGCGCGAGCGCGGTGATGAAGGGCGGCCGCGGTGCCAACGGGTCGACCGGCGCCTGGAACTCCGCGACCGGGTCGTCGCGCCCGGGCCCCCACCGGTACACGGGGCCGATCCGGTCGGCGGCGATGACGTGCCGCCCGTCGGCGGAGACGGCGACGTGCTCGAAGGACACCTCGACGCCCCGGTGGACGGCCCGCAGTGGCGGCCGCTCCGCCCCGCTCCGGGCGTCCCAGAGCCGGACACCCGGGTTGACACCGACCGCCGCGACCGTGCGGCCGTCGCCGCTGACCGCGACCTCGCGCGGCCGCGCCGGCTCCCGCGGGAATAGCTCGTCGTCGTAGAACACGATGGTGTGCACCGCACCCCGGCCGAGGTCGAGGACGCTGATCGCACCGGTCTCGTCCCAGGCCGCCCCGATCCGCCCGTTTCCGCTGACGGCGACGCCCAGCACCGGCGCCCGATGGGCCGTGAAGGTCGCCACCGCGACCCGATCCGCGACGCTCCACCACACCACCGGATGGTCGCCGTCCGCGGCCACGGCGACGAGGACATGGCCGGCGTCCCGGGTGACCGCCAGCGCGCCGGGCCGGCCGCCGAGGTCGTCCAGCAAGACCGTCTCGTCGGGCCGGACCGCGGCCAGCTGCCCGGCGGTCGCGCCCGCGGACCGGGCGGCGGCGTGGTCCCCGCGCTCCAGGTGGACGTTGACGAGGAGTTCGGACGGGGCCTCGGCACCGGCCGCGACCAGCGCCTCGGCGACGTCCTCGGCGTAGTCGTCGTCGCGCAGCCGGCCGTGGCGCCAACTCCACAGCCCGAGGTTGTACGAGACGTACGGGTTGCGTGGGTCGATCCGGAAGGCCTCGTCGAAGGCCTGCTCGGCGTGGTCGTCGAGGCCGAGGTCGAGCCAGGACAGGGCGCGGTTGACGAGGCCGTCGGCCCGCAGATCGGCCGGGGTCGGTTTGCTTCGGGGGTACTGTCCGCCGGTGCACGTTTCGTAGGCGGCGACGAGAGCGGTGGCCAGCTCCGTCATCGTGCTCGTGCGCTCGGTGAGATCATGGCGCAGGCAGGCGTCCAGCACGTCGGCGACCTCGGCCGGGATCGGCTCGGCGGGCTCGGGCGGGTCGTGGCGGTATCCGCGCAGAAATGCTCCGGCGGCGGCGCCGGAATACCAGCTCACGCCGCCGACCAGCAGCTCCAGCACGGTGACGGCGAGGCTCCAGATGTCCGTCTGGGCGGTCAGGCGGCGGCGGTCGGCCTGCTCGGGGGACGCGTAGGCCTCGGTCAGGCCGAGCCTCGTCACGTCGCCGGTCGGGGTGGTCAGGGCGCGGGCCAGGCCGAAGTCGGTGACCTTGGCGGTGCCGTCGGCGTCGAGCAGGATGTTGGCCGGTTTGACGTCCTGGTGCACGAGGCCCTGCGCGTGCGCGTGCTCGAGGCCCCAGGCGGTCTGGATGGCGATGTCGAGGATGCGTGGCACGGGCAGACGCCCGGTGCGGAGGGCGGCGGCGACAGTACCCCCGCTGCAGTATTCCGCAAAAACGTGCGGGACGTCGTCCAGAACGCGCACGTAGTGACAGGCGCAGATGTGCGGGTGCACACCCAGGCCGATCCACGCGTCGGCCTCGGCGATGAACCGGTCCCGGTCGGCCTCGTCGTGCCAGCGGTCGGCGCGGGGGCGCTTGACGGCCAGGTCGATCCGCCAGTCGAGGTGGTGCACGCGGTACACCCGGGCCATGCCGCCGTCGTGCACGTCCCGGACCGCGTAGAGGCCCGCGACGGTCTGGCCGACGGCCCACACGGTCACACGCCTTTGAGCAGCAGGGCGTTGCGGAACTCGGCGGCCGTCGGATAGCCGATCGCCGGCTTGTCACGCAATGCCGTGTCAATGACAAGAGCCAGTTGTCTCGGTACGTCCGGTCGGCGCGACAGCAACGGGACGGCCGCGGTCTCCAGGACGACCTGCCACGGGTCCCGGTCACCGTCGAAGTCGCGCGGATACAGGCCCGTGAGCAGGTGGTACAGGCACGCCGCGAGGGACCACACGTCGACCTCCGGGCCAACATAGCGGTAGTTGATGGCCTGCGGGTAGGACATGAAGAACGGCTTGCCGGCGGCCGTGCCGGTGCGGGTCAGGCCGCTCAGGCCGGCCTGGTCGAACGCCTTGGCCAGGCCGAAGTCGGCCAGCTTCAGGGTGCCGTCGGCGGCCAGCAGGATGTTGTGCGGGGTCAGGTCGCGGTGCACGACGCCCTGCCCGTGCGCGAACTCGAGCCCCGCGAGGGCCTGCAGGATCAGCGGGACGGCCTCGTCGACCGGGACCGGCTGCTTGCGGTAGCGCGCGGCCAGGCTCCCGCCGGCGCAGTACTCGCTGGTGAAGAAGAACACGCCGGCGTAGCTGTCGGCGTCGCGGATGCGGGCGATGTTGGGGTGCTCGAGGGACTGGCTCACCGAGATCTCGCGCATGAACTGGGCGCGGGCGTGCGGGTCGGCGGCGACCTCGGGCAGCATCATCTTCAGCGCGACCAGCTCGCCCGTGCCGAGGTCGCGGGCGAGGTACACCCGGCCCATCCCGCCCTCACCGAGGAGCTTCACGATCTCGTAGCGGCCCGCCCGCCACGATCCGGCGATGTAGTCGCGGGCCAGCTGGTCCGGGTCGCTGCGGCACTCCGCGCACACGTATTCGCCGTCGCGGTCACCGATCTCACCGCCGACATCTGCTCCACAGTGGACACAACGCGGTACCACCTTCGTCTTCTCGGGCCTGGACCGATCGATCCCGACCCGGAACACGGTGTCGCCCAGCCTGATCTCGTCGCCGTCCTTGATGTCGTGCTCGGGGAACGCGCGGGCGGCGGCCTGCTCGACGCTCTCGCCCCGGTCCCGGCGGCCGATCCGGGCCCCGTTGAGGTAGGTGCCGTTGAGGCTGCCGAAGTCGCGGATACGCACGTCGGGCGGGTTGATGTCGAGCAGGCAGTGGTGGCGGGAGACGGTACGGTGATCGTCGTCGTCGGGCAGCTGCGGGTTGCAGTCGCGGGCCCGGCCCAGGAAGGCGGTCGTGCGCTCGTCGAAGCGGAACGAGCGCCCGTCGAGAGGCCCGTGGGTGACGGTGAGAATGACCGACGCGGTTGCCACGCCGCAATTTTGCCCGTTTTTCGCTAGGAATGCTGCCCCGGGCCGGCCGCCAGGACCACCGTCGTCCAGCCGCCGCCGAGGCAGTGGGGGCCGCTGGGCAGGTGGAACAGCAGCTCCTCGCGGGCCTCGGCGTCGTCGGCGAGCAGCTCCTGGGCGTCGGCGACGACGATGCACCGGCGGCTGCCGACGGAGCCCTCGCCGAGCTGGTAGATGAAGGCGTCCCAGTCCTCGGCGGCCGCGTATGGCAGCCGGAGCGCGGCCACGAACTGGGCGATCGTCCCCTCGCGGGTGCGGCCGCCGCGGCCGAGCACGAAGTGGACCTCGGGCGCAATGTCGCGGCCGTCGTCGAGGGCGACGTCGAGCGCATGGACCAGCTCGGTCGCGTCCGCACCGCCGAGCGCGACGGTGACGACCTGGCCGGGCCGGGCGTCGACCTGCTTGGCGATGTCTCCGATCGACATGTGGCTCTCCTGCGGGCCGCGAGGTCAGGACGATGACGCCGCTCAATTATCAACTAAGAAGGATTCGTCATCTGCGCACCGCGGCCCGGCCCCCGATTCTGTCCCGCCGGCCCGGCCGGCCGCGAGCGATTTTTGTCGTACCGCAGGAGCAGAATGCTGGGAGTTGGAGCGAGGGGGGACTTTGTCATGATCGGCAAGTTGGAGATGGTCGTGCTGGACGCGGCCGACATCGGCGGGCTGGCCGCGTTCTACCGGGCCCTGGCGGGCTGGTCGCAGGTCAGCGCCGAGGACGACTGGATCACGCTCGGCACGCCGGACGGCTGGCAGGTCGCGATCCAGGAGGCGCCCGACCACCGGCGGCCGAGCTGGCCGGGCCAGGGGATGCCGCAGCAGGCCCACCTGGACCTGCGGGTGCCCGACCTGGAGGCCGGCACCGCCCGGGCGCTCGAGCTCGGCGCGGCGGTGCTGCGCCGGGGCGAGGCCTGGCACACCCTGGCCGACCCGGCCGGGCACCCGTTCGACCTGTGCCTGGCCCCGGACAACGACGGTGTCACGCTGATGGGCGTCATGCTGGACTGCCCCGACGCCCGCGGGCTCGCACAGTTCTACTCGGAGGTCCTGGGCAAGCCGCTGACCTACGAGGGCGACGGCGTCGCGATGATCGGCGCGGACGGGGCCCAGCCGATCTTGTTCCAGCAGGTCGCCGACTACCACGCGCCGCAGTGGCCGGACCCCGCCCACCCGCAGCAGTTCCACCTGGACATCGAGGTCGACGACCTGGACCGGGGCGAGTCGGCGGTGCTGGCGGCGGGGGCGCGGCGGCAGCCGAGCAACGGCAAGTTCTTCCGGGTCTTCACGGACCCGGCCGGCAAGCCGTTCTGCCTGACGGTCCAGCCGGACTGACCTCGCTCGCGGCCACGCCTGCGATCGCGATCGCGGTCGCGGTCGCGGTCGCGGTCAGCTCTGTCGCGGCCGCGCTCAGCGGTGGGACGTCGTCCGGCCGCACAGGGTGGCGCGGGTGCCGGTGAGCTCCAGGACCCGGGCCGGCAGGCCGGTCGGGTCGCGGACCCGGAAGCGGCACCGGTGGGCGGCGGCCAGCTCCCGGGCGTCGAGGAGGGCCCGCACGATCGCCGGGTGGATCAGGGTCGCGCGGCCGATGTCGACCTCGACGTCGGCGGCGCCACCGGCGATCGCGGTGCGCAGGGCGGCGGCCAGCTGCGGGCGGTTCAGCCGCTCGAGGCGGCCGCCGGCCACGACGAGCACGGAGCGGCCGTCCGCGCGGTTTCGCACGCTGATCCAACCCGGTCGATCGTCGGCCGTCGCCATCGTCGCTCCGCTTCGTTGTCCGACCAGGGGCACGGGCACAGGGGTGTTTCTCAGCCTGGCGGGCCCTCGGGGTGGTCTCTACCGCACGGAGCGAACGATCACCGGGGTCGTTTGGCTCGGAAGCGAAGCTGCGTTTTTGGTACAGGAATGTCACTGAGCGGGTAACGTCCGGGGGATCTGGAGGTGGTCCGTGGAGTCGACCGCAGGTCAAGCGGGATTGATGGAGGTACGCACCCGCGACCGCGACGTGATCGCGGCAGCGTTGAACCACTACGTCACGCACCGGGCCCGGATCACGTTCGGGCAGCCGGCCGACGTGGACCTGACGATGCGGGCCCGGGAGCTCGGCCAGCTCGGCGGGCTGCGGCTGCGCCTCGGCGGCGTCGGCTACGCGGCCGAGTCCGAGCCGGTCGGATACCTGCTGGCCGGCACCGTCGAACACGGCGAGATCGCGGTCCGGATGCGCGGCCGGGACTTCGCGCTCGGCGCCGACGACGGGGTGCTGTTCCCCTACGCCCAGCCGTTCACCGGCGAATACGGCCGCTCCGTCCTGTCCCTGGTGAGCCTGCCGCTGCCCTACGTGGCCGCGATCGCCGAGGCCGAGACCGGGGTGCCGGCGGCCGACGTGCGGTTCGAGGGGGCGCGGCCGGTGTCGGAGGCGATGCGCCGGTTCTGGGCGGGGACGTCCACATTCCTCACCCGCCAGCTCACCGGGCTGCGCACCGACCTGCCGCCGCTGATCGCCGAGCAGCTGCGCCGGGCCGGGGCGACGGCCCTGCTCAGCGTGTTCCCCAACACGACCATGACGGCCGCGCACACCCGCGGCGACGGCCGGGTCGCGCCGGCCGTGGTCCGCCGGGCGGTCGCGTTCATGGACGCCGCCCCCGAGCGGCCGCTCACCGTCGCCGAGATCGCCGCCGCGGCCGGGGTCGGCCCGCGAGGCCTGCAGGTCGCGTTCCGGCGGCACCTCGGCTGCACGCCGATGGAGCACCTGCGCCGGGTCCGGCTCGAGCGGGTCCACCGGGAGCTGCGGGCGGCCGGCCCCGGCGACGGGGTCACGGTCCGCGAGGCGGCGCGGCGCTGGGGCTTCGCCAACCCGGGCCGCTTCGCGGCGGAGTACCGCGCCGCCTACGGCCAGCCCCCGAGCCGCACCCTGCGAGTGTGAGCCGCCGATGCCCCCACCCCCGATCTCCCTGGATCTGCGATGATCACGCCGTCCGAGAACACGGATCCCCCATGACCACGCTGTTCGAGACCACGGATCTCGAGGCCGCCGAGCAGATGCTCACGGCGACCTACTGCGCGATGCGCTTCACCGTCTCCGGCGACCAGCACCGGGCCCGGATCGCCCGGCACACCGTCGGCCCGATCGAGCTGCACCACAACACGTTCACGATGCAGTTCCACATCGACGCCGACCCGATGCGCCGCCTGACCATGGGCCGCGTCCTGGGCGGCTCCTTCTCCTACCGCTCCGGCGCCGAACGGTCCGACAACGAACCCGGCGACATCTTCCTCCTGGCCCGGCCCGACGAGCCCTACCAGTCGATCAACATCGACGTCGACCTGGAGTTCACGGTCATCGACCCGCCGCTGCTGGCCCAGGTCGCCGACGCCGGCCCGGGCCGCACCGCGGCGGGGTTCCACTTCACCGGCTTCCACCCGATCTCGGCCCAGGCCGCCCGCCTCTGGGCCGCCACCTACGACTACGTCCGCGACAACGTGGCCGGCACCCCCGCCGCCGACGAGCCGCTGCTGGCCGGCAACGCCGCCCGCCTGCTCATGGCCACCGCCCTGGCCACGTTCCCCAGCAACGTCACCCGCGACCCGACCATCGAGGACCGCCGCGACGCCCACCCGGTCACCCTGCGCCGGGCCGTGGCCTTCATCGACGCCAACGCCCACCGCGACGTCTGCCCCGGCGACGTGGCCGCCGCCGCCCACGTCACGATCCGCACCCTGCAACTCGCCTTCCGCCGCCACCTCGACACCACCCCGGGCGCCTACCTCCGCCGCGTCCGCCTCGAACACGCCCACCGTGACCTGCTCGACGGCGACCCGGCCGACACCACCGTGGGTGCGGTCGCCGCCCACTGGGGTTTCGCCAGCCACAGCCGCTTCACCGCCCACTACCACGCCGCCTACGGCCAGGCCCCCTCCGAGACCCTCCGCCGCCGCTGACGCACGCGGCACCGACCCCGGGAACGCGGCATCGGTGGTGGTGTCCGGACGGGGTCGGCGGCCTAGAATCGAGGGGTGGGCGGGCTCCTGCTCGACAAGGCGGACCCGACGGCGGTCGCCGTCGTCGGGGCGATCCGGGGCGGCGACGTCGATGCCCTCGGACGCCTGCTCGCCGCGACTCCCGGCCTGGCCACCGCCCGCATCCGCACGGTCCGTGAGGCGCGGACGCTCCTGCATGTCGTCGCCGACTGGCCCGGACACTATCCCAACGGCGCGGCGACGGTGGCCGTGTTGATCGCCGCCGGCGCCGACGTGCACACCCGGTTCTCCGGCGCGCACGCCGAGACGCCGCTGCACTGGGCCGCCAGCAACGACGACGTCGCCGTCCTGGACGCCCTCCTGGACGCCGGCGCCGACATCGAGGCGGACGGGGCGGTCATAGCCGGCGGCACGCCCTTGGACGATGCGACCGCCTTCGCCCAGTGGCGAGCCGCCCACCGCCTGGTGGAACGCGGCGCCCGCACGACCCTCTGGCACGCCGCGACCCTGGGCCTGCACGACCGCCTCGAGGAGTACTACCGCGGCCCCGGCCCCGAAGCCGACCGCGCACTGTGGGGCGCCTGCCACGGCGGCCGCCGCACCGCCGCCGAGTACCTCCTGGAGCGCGGCGCCGACGTCAACTGGCTCCCGCCGTGGGAGCGCCTCACGCCGCTCGACGCCGCCGTCCGCTCCGGCGCCACCGACCTCGCCGCCTGGCTCCGAGCCCGCGGCGCCCGCTCCGCCGCCGCCTGACCGGCGTGGTCGGGGGCGCTCGGTGGCGCGGCCCGGATCGGCGCGAGCAGCGCGTCGGCGTTGGCTGGCATCCGGGCGAGACGAAACCGGCGTGGTCGGGGGCGCTCGGTAGCGCGGCCCGGATCGGCGCGAGCAGCGCGTCGGCGTTGGCTGGCATCCG
>NZ_JBITDU010000013.1:235861-251767 GCF_044454505.1 Dactylosporangium sp. NPDC051541 | reverse complement strand
GGCGAGACGAAACCGGCGTGGTCGGGGGCGCTCGGTAGCGCGGCCCGGATCGGCGCGAGCAGCGCGTCGGCGTTGGCTGGCATCCGGGCGAGACGAACGGCCACCCCGCCGCTCACCCCGCCGCGACGGGCAGCGGCATTACGATGCGGCCGTGCTGATTCGTGCGAAAACGCCGGACGACGCTGCCGCGAGCCTCGAGTTGCTGCTCGAGGTGCATCGGGAGGATCACTACCCGTTGTACATCACCGCCGAGGAGGTGCCGGAGTTTCTCGACTCCGGGCATGAGACGGCGGCCTGGGTGGCGGAGGACGACGGACGCATCGTCGGGCATGTCGCGCTCCACACGCCCGACGAGGACCCGACCGTGGAGCTCGCCAGCGAGAAGACCGGCATTCCGGTCGGGGGGCTGGCGCTGCTCGCGCGGTTGTTCGTCTCGCCGTCGATGCGGCGCACCGGGCTGGGCCGGTTGCTGCTGCGGCATGCGGCCGATCAGGCGCCGAAGCTCGGGCGGCGGGCGGTGCTCGACGTGGGGATGCAACTGGCCACGGCGGTGGCACTGTATGAGCGCGAGGGGTGGGCCCGGGTCGGCGAGCTGCATCTCCCACTCGACCCGGACACCATGCTTGATCTTTGGGTGTACGTCAGCCCAGAACCGACGATCAGCCTGGAGCCAGCTCTCGACCCGGAGCCGGCGCTCGGCCCGGAGCCAGTTCTCGGCACGGAGCCAGCTCTTGGCACGGAGCCAGCTCTCGACCCGGAGCCAGCTCTCGACCCGGAGCCAGCTCTCGACCCGGAGCCAGCTCTTGGCACGGAGCCAGCGATCGACCCGGAGTTGGCGACCAGCCCGGAGCCAGCCCTCGGCCCGGAGTTGGCGGCCAGCCCGGAGCCAGTTCTCGGCACGGAGCCGACGATCAGCCCGGAGTAGATGATCGGCTCAGAGCCAACAATGAGCTTGGAACCGACGGTCTGCCCGGAGTCGGCGACCGACCCGGAGCGGACGATCGACCCCGGGCCGACCGCGTCTCAATAGCCGATCGCTGACGCTGCGACCGTGCGCAGGTTCGCGGCGACCGCGTTAGCGAGGTACAGGTCGGGCAGGTTGCGAGGGGACTCGCGCAGCAGGATGCCGTACAGCGTCGCCGCGTCGAGATAGATCGCCGTGTCGTTCGGGTGTTTGCCGTCCGCGACGATCAGGTATGACGTGCCTTTGCCGGCGATGATCGTCTCGAACTCGTCGCTGATCGGGGCGATCAGGTTCGCCTGACCGAGGGCCGCCGACATCGCCGTGTAGCCCGAGTCGATCGCGGCGGTCTCGGCGGCGCGGGTCGCGAACGGGGCCGGGTCGACGAGCGCCCAGTTCTTGAACAACACAACCTTGCCGCCCGGTTTGAGCGAACGCGCGAACGTCGGCGCGTAGGTGTTCACGAGGGTGTTCGTCGCCTGCGCGGGGTTGGTCGCGACGAGCGTGCTGTACTCCTGCAGGACGATGAAGTCGTACTGTTTCGTGCCGCTCAGCGCGGCCGCGACCTCGCCGCCGTCCCAGGTCTGCTGCAGCGTGTTGCCGAAGTGGATGACCTCGGTGACGTTGACCGTGCGGCCGGCCGCGGTCGCGAGGTGGCGGACCAGCGCGGGAGTGTCCTCACCGGTGGCGGCGGTGGCGGTACCGATCAGGCTGTTGCCGACGAACAGAACGTCCACCGGGGACTGCACGGTTGCCGTCGCGGTGATCGTGAAGTGCACGGTGTAGGCCGCGCCGAGCTGCGTACCTGTGCTCGTATAGGCCTGGGCGGTGAGCGTATAGGCATCCGGCGCCGCCAGCAGTGGACAGTCGGTGTAGTCGTTGCACAGGAAGTACGGCTGCTGCGTCTCCGTTCTTGCATAGCTTGTGCCCTTGGCGCCGGTCATCGTGAACGCGACGCTCGTCGGGGACGCACCGGCGGCCAGGTCGGCGCGGACGCTCAGGCCACGGTTGGCCAGCCTGGTCAGGTCGACGACGGTGCCGTCGACGAGCGGGCCGGGGCCGAGGATCGGCTTGCGAGTGGCGTTGTTGACCAGCGTGAGGCCGTTGATCGCGCGGGTGGCGGCCGGGCTGCCGGTGCCGAAGACCTGGAACTCCCAGAAGGAGTACCCGTAGGCGGCCAGTGCGCGAACGGTCAGGTTGATGCGCACGAATCGCGCAGTACCGGTAGCCGCGATGCTCTGTTTGCCGCCCGGACCTGTCGTTGTCGAATACGCCTGGGTGTACGCGCTCCCGTCGGACGAGAACTGGATGCTGAACGCCTTCGCGTACGCGTTCTCCCAGGCGATGTCGATGCGACTGACGGTCGCGGCCGAGCCGAGGTCGACCTGGAACCACTGCGTCGCCGCGAACGCGCTCGACCAGCGGGTGCCGGTGTTGCCGTCGACGGCGGCGGACGCGGGGGTGCCGCCGTTCTCCTGCGAGGAGGCGGTGACGGGCCGGTTCTGCGACAGCACCACGTCGGCGGCGTGGGCGGGCGGGACGGCGGCGACGGTGACCGCGGCGGTGATGGCCGCGGCGGCGGACAGGACGAGCGCGCCCCAGAGCAGGCGCAGTCGAGAGGTCATGGCGGTGACTCCCAGATGCGAGAAGCGAAATTGATCTTGCGAGAGAGCGCTCTCTGGCAAGCATCGTCACTATCGCATCCGCGCCGCGCGCGCGGACCCGGCCGCGCGTTGTGTTCATTGAGTACAGGGGCCGGTCAACACTTAGCGATTCTGCTAAGCTTCCGGGCCATGACCGAGGACGAGAACCTCACCATCATCAGCACGTACCGTGTGCGCGCCGACGCTCTGGGCGAGTTCCAGGAGCTGCTCGGGCGCCACTGGCCGGTCCTGCGCGAGCTGGAGCTCGTGACGGCGACCGCGCCGCAGTACTACGCCGGCGACGCCGGGCCCGACGGCGGCGTGCCGATCGTCGAGATCTTCGAGTGGTCGAGCGGCAGCGCGGCCCAGCACGCCCACACCCACCCCGCGATCTCCGAAATCTGGGAGCGGATGGCCACGATGTGGGCGCCGGGCAGCACCGAACCGGTGCGCGCCCACCTGGCCGTCCACCCGCTCGAGGTCGCGCACTGACCAGCGGCGGCCTCAGCCGGGGCGAGCGCGAGCTGCACGACATCGAGGCGGTGTTCCACGCGCTCGCCCACCCGACCCGCCGGCACATTTTGCAGGTTCTGCACGCCCGGGGCGGCGCGATGACGTCGGGCCAGCTCGCCAAGCGGTTCTCGCACGCCTGGCCAACGGTGACCCGCCACCTGCGCGAACTCGAGGCGGCGGGCCTGGTCGCGGTCACCGCCGTGGGCCGCGAACGCCACTACGCACTCGACGTGCAGCGCCTGAACACGATCACCGACCTGTGGCTGCGCGCGTTTCGCACAGAACGATCCTAGGAACCGCCCGCGGACTTCTTCGCGGCGTCGTACGCCAGGTGCAGGAAGTCCGAGCCCGCGACCGCCGCCGCCACGCCCATCCCGAACCGGGTCAGCCGCGGCGCGAACACGAGGCCCGCGGCCAGCCCGCCGGCCACCCAGACGCCGGTGCAGAACGGGCAGGTGAGCAGCTCGCCGACGGCGTGCCGGGCGCCGTGCCCGCGCGGGCTCTCGTTGAGCTCCGCCTCCCCCGCCGGCTCCTCGAACTCGGTGAACGGCGCGCGCAGCGGACTGGTGATCGCGTCCTTGGTGATCAGCCGCGACACCTTGTGCGTCGCCACGGCCAGCAGCGCCAGGTCCCCCGCCGCGGGCCGTTCGGGCAGCTGCCGGCCGGTCAGCCGGGCCACCCCGGCCACGGCGCCGGCGGCCGCCGCGAACACGCCGAGCACAGTCGCGTACCCCCGCAGCGGTCGTTCGTCGGAAGCTTTGCGCGCATATGAACGGGCCGTACGGGAATCGATGTCCACCATGCGCATCCGCTACCCGGCTGTCGACGCCCGGAAACAGCAACGCGCAGTGAGGTTTGCACGGGTCAGCGTTCGGCGAGGAAGGCATCGGCGAGGCGCGGCGGGGCCTTCGCCAGCCACCCGTCCACTAGCGATTCCTCAAGATGCGGCAGGTGTACTGCCTCAAGCCGCACCAGCACCGCGGCGTACCCGTTGAAATGCGGGATCGTGAAGAACCCGGGCCGCTCCTGGGCGAGCACGGCCTCCTTCTCCCCCAGATCGGCGACCACGATCGCCAGGATCGGCCCGGCCGGCACCTCGGCGCCGCCGAACCGTTTGATGTCGGCCTTGCTGAACGGCCGCTCCCACGCGAACGTCTTCCCGGCGACGTCCCACGATCGGTTGCCCCGGCTCTCGCCCTCGACCACTTCCGGCAGGCGCGACGCCAGCTCCGCGACTTCGTCCAGCGTGACCATGACACCAAAATGGACCCCATGAGCCGTCCCCGCAAGGCAACACCCGGCAAGTCGCCCGCGCTAGACCGGCAACCGCTTGAGGTCGACTGGCTGGCCGGACCACTGCGCGACCTCGAACACGCCGATGCCCGTTTCGAGCACGCCGACCTGACCGAGGCGGACATCGCCGCATCGACGTTCATCCGATGCACGTTCGTGGCCGTCCGCTTCAACTGCGCGCAACTGACCGAGTGCACATTCGCCGACTGCACGTTCATGGGCTGCAACTTCTTCGACACGCAATTGAGCGACTGCACCCTGGCCGGCAGCACATTCGACCGCTGCACGTTGAGCGGCACGGTCATCACCGGCGGCGACTGGACAGAAGTGAGCATGCCCCGCGCAGACCTGTCGCTCGCCGAGTGCACGAACGCGCGTTTCCACCGCGCGGACCTGAGCGCCGCAAACTGCCAGGGCGCCATCCTGACAAACGTCGACTTCGCCGGCGCCACTGTCGCCGACGCCGACTTCACGGGCGCCGACCTACGCGGCAGCGTCCTCACCGCATTCGACCCGCGCACAGTCACCCTCCGCGACGCCATCATCACCGCAGACCAGGCACCCGACCTGGCAATCGCCGCGGGCCTGCAGATCAGGCTGTAAACAAGCAGCCAGGAACGAACGACCGCGGCAACGAGCGTTCAGCGATCGAGCAATGCGAAGGCGGACGGTCGCGGAACAAGCAGTCAGGAAACGAGCAGTCAGAGCACGGACAGCCGCGGAAACGAACGATCAGGAAACGAGCAGCCCTCGAAACGAACAGCCACAAAACGGACGGCCGCGGAAACGAGCAGCCCGAAACGAACGGTCGCGGAAACGAGCAGCCGGGGAAACGAACGGTTGCGGAAACGAGCGACCGGAGAAACGAGCAGGCAGACAACGGACGGGCACGCAAACGAACGGCCAGGAAACGAGCAGCCCTCAAACGAACGGCCACAAAACGGACGGTCGCAGAAACGAGCAGCCCGAAACGAACGGTCGCGGAAACGAGCAGCCGGGGAAACGAGCAGGCAGACAACGGACGGGCACGCAAACGAACGGCCAGAAAAGGAGCGGTCACGGAACGAGCGGTCAGAACAACTCAGCGGTCGGACAGGCCGGCCTCGGCCAGGATCTTGCGGCGCCGACGACCGGAGAGCAGGTCGACGTACACGACGCCGTTCAAGTGATCGCACTCGTGTTGCAGGCAGCGCGCCAGGTAGCCATCGCCGGTCACAGTCAGCTCGCGGCCCTCGACGTCGAACCCGGTCACGGTGGCCACCGCGGCCCGGCGCAGCTCGGTATGCGGACCGGGCACAGACAAGCAGCCCTCAGTGTCCTTCACTGTCGCCGGCGACGCGAACGGCTGCAGCACCGGATTGACGATGTGCCCTTTGTGCTTTTCTCCGCTCGCATCGGGCACGTCGAACACGAACACGCGCAGCGCCACGCCGATCTGGTTGGCGGCGAGGCCGACCCCGTTCGCGGCCCGCATCGAAGCGCGCATGTCCTCGACGAGCCGAGCCAGGTCGCGGTCGAAGTCGGTCACGTCCGCGCAAGGCTGATGGAGCACCGGCTCGCCGTACAACGTGATCGCCTGCGCCCTGCCCTTCGCCATCAGACCACGTTACAGAACGCGATCAGGAGAACGACCGGCGCAGTTCGCGCTTGAGGACCTTGTGGCTCGGGCCGAGCGGCAACTCCTCGACGAAGTGCACCCGGCGCGGGTACTTGTGCCGGCCCAGACGCTCCTTCGACCACTCGATGAGTTCGTCTTCGCTCAGCGGTACTGCCGGATCGCGCACGACCACCGCGCAGATCTCCTCGCCGTGCACAGAGTCGGGCACGCCGATGACCGCGACCTGCATGACGGCCGGGTGCCGGGCCACGGCCTCCTCGACCTCGCGCGGGTAGACGTTGAACCCGCCCCGGATGACCAGGTCCTTCTTGCGGTCGACGATGGTGATGAACCCGTCGGCGTCCTTGGTGCCGAGGTCGCCGGAGCGGAACCAGCCGTCGACGACCGCCTGCGCGGTGTCGTCGGGCCGGTTGAGGTACCCGGCGAACACGTTGTGACCGCGGATGACGATCTCGCCGAGCGTGCCCGCGGGAAGCAGCTCGACGCGCTCCTCGATCTCCGGCCGGGCGATCTCGACCTCGACACCCCAGATGGCGTGGCCGACGGTGCCGGCGCGGGTGCCGAAGTGCGGCTGGTTCGTCGTGGCGGTCGGGGACGTCTCGGACAGGCCGTACCCCTCAAAGATGTTCGTCCCGAACGCCGCGTTGAACTTCTCGAGCACGGCCAGCGGCAGCGCCGCCCCGCCGGAGATGCACAGCCGCAGCTGCGGCAATTGCGCACGACCCTCGGCCGCGGCGAGCAAAGCGACATACATGGTCGGCACGCCGTGGAAGACGGTGACGTTCTCGCGCACCATCACGTCCAGTGCGGCGTCACCGGTGAACCGGGCGAGCATCACCAGGGTGGCGCCGAGGCGGAAGGTGCCGTTCATACCGACGGTCTGCCCGAACGTGTGAAAGAGCGGCAGGCAGCCGAGCACGACGTCGGACGAGCGCGCGTCGTTCGCGTCGAACACGTTCACGACGGTGTTCATGACCAGGTTGAGGTGCGTGAGCACGGCACCTTTCGGTTCGCCGGTGGTACCGCTGGTGTAGAGCACGACCGCGGCGTCCTCGGGGGCCCGGGAGGCGTAGGTGGGCAGCGGCTCGGCCCCGAGCAGGTCCGCGGGCGCGATGACGGGGACGCCCGCGAGCTCGGCCGCGGCCTGGCCGGTCACCGCCTGGCTCGGGTGACAGATGAGCAAACGCGCATCGCTGTCCCGCAGCGTGTACGCCACCTCGTCCGCTGTGAGCAGCAAATGGACAGGAACGACCACCGCACCCAGGGCGAGCGCCCCGAAGTACACCCGGGGGAAATCGACGACGTTCGGGATCTGCACCGCGACCCGGTCGCCGGGCCGCACGCCCCGTTCCCGCAGGCTCGCGGCGCAGGTCAGCGCCTCGCGCCAGAGAGTTTCGTAGGTCACCCGCTGCTCGCCGTCGACGACGGCGATCTTCCGTGGGTACTTGCGGGCCGACTCGGCCAGGACGGCGGCGAGGGACAGGGTCGCGCTCATGCGCTCTAAACTAACGCTGGAAGTTTTTCGCCGCCAGCCTCAATCTGCACGTTCCATGCACTAACCTGCCGTGGATGGAACGGTTCCGCGCGTCCGACGGGGTCACCATCGCCTACCGCCGCTGGGGCGCGCCCGGGGAGCATCCGCCGGTTGTGCTGCACCACGGGTTCGTCGTCGACGCCGTCACCAACTTCGAGGCCCCGGGCGTGGTGGCGGCCCTGGTCGCGGCGGGCCGGGAGGTGATCGCCCCGGACGCCCGCGGTCACGGCGCCTCGGGCAAGCCGCACGACTCGGCCCTCTACGGCGAGCCGCGCATGGCCCGCGACCTCGCCCAACTGCTCACCCATCTCGGCGTCGACGAGCTCGACCTGGTCGGCTACTCGATGGGCGGCGTGGTGTCGGCGATCTTCGCGACGCACGACCGCCGGGTCCGCCGCCTGGTCCTGTCCGGCGTCGGCGCGGGCCTGGCCGAGCTCGGCGGCCTCGACACCCGCGCGATGCCACCGGCCGAGGTGGCCGCGGTCCTGCTCACGGAGTCGGCGACGGCGGTGGAGGTCTCGCCGGCGAAGGGCTTCCGCACCCTGGCCGACGCGGTGGGCGCCGACCGGGTCGCGCTCGCCGCCCAGGCGTACGCCGCGCACAAGACGCCGATCCGGCTCGAGCAGATCACCGCGCCGACGCTCGTCCTGGTCGGCGCGGACGACCCCCTCGCGGCCCGCCCGCAGGATCTGGCGGCCGCGATCCCGGGCGCGCAATGGCGCGTGGTGAGCGGCGACCACACCACCACGCTGCGCTCCCCGGCCTACATCCCGGCGCTACTGGACTTCCTCGGCTGAAGGCTGTGCCGGGAGCCGGTTGTCCTCGGCGTGCACGATCGTGCACTCGGCGGCGTCCTGTTCGCGTTTGCCGCGACCATAGAGCCCGACCGCCGCGGCCGCGGTGTCGGTGACCTCGTCCGGCCCGACATACGTGAGCAGGTCCGGGTGGTGGCTGGTCACCACCCAGCCGGGACCGGGGTCGAGCGGGATGACGGTGAAGTCGCCGGCCGGCGAACCCGGCGCCACCGGACCGTATTCACGCAGCACCGCGACCGCCGACTCGCCCAGGTCCGCACCGGGCTCGGCGGCCGGCAGCACGACGACGGTCCCGTGCTCGAAGACGACCCAGGACTTTCCCTCGCCCTGGATGATCCGCCGCCACAGCGTTGCCACATCGTGTTCAGCCATGCCACTCATTCTCGCGCGGCCACCGCCGCCCCGCCAACGGAGAGACCTTCGAGTCCGCTGTGGACGGTCGCGCTACCGTGGGCGTTCACCGAGACGTCGACCGGCACGCCGCCAATGCGCAAGCCTCGGATTCGGTACTCCCCGATCGGCGACGGACGCATGGGTCGCAGCGTGACCCGTCCGGCCGGCACGTCGACGTCGAGCCCGAGGAGCGCGGTGAGCAGCGCCGGCCCCGCGGCCGCGGACCAGGCCTGTGGACGGCACGCGGCCGGATACGGGGTGGGCGCGTCGTCCCCGCCGTACAGCTCGGGCAGCCGGAACCC
The DNA here is from genome assembly GCF_044454505.1 of Dactylosporangium sp. NPDC051541. Classification (NCBI taxonomy): domain Bacteria; kingdom Bacillati; phylum Actinomycetota; class Actinomycetes; order Micromonosporales; family Micromonosporaceae; genus Dactylosporangium; species Dactylosporangium sp. NPDC051541. The sequence goes on along the minus strand of NZ_JBITDU010000013.1, from coordinate 242,695 downwards.
GAACCGCTCCCCCGCCGCCAGCAGCGCCCGCACGAGCGCCGCGGCCTCGGTGGAGTGCCCGTCGCGGACCAGCCCGAGCAGGGCGATCGCGGTGTCGTGGGGCCAGACGGAGCCCAGATGATAGGAGAGGGGGTTGTACCCGCCCGACTCCGGCGCCACCGTGCGCAGCCCGAACGGCGAGGCCAGGGCCGCGACGTGCCCGGCGACGGCGCGGCTCTCCTCGGCGTTGAGCAGGCCGGTGCCGAGCAGGTGGCCCATGTTCGACGCGATGCTGTCGACCTGCGCACCCGAGCCGTCCAGCGCGATCGCCGGGTAGCCGCCGGGGCACCAGAACGCCTTGCGGAACCGCTCGGCCAGCCCGGCCGCCCAGGCCCGCCACCGCTCGCCGCCGCCGCGCCCGAACGCGTCGAGCAGGGCGGCACCGTCGAGCGCGGCCCGATACGCGTACCCCTGCACCTCGCTCAACGCGAGAGGCCCCTCGGCGATGCGACCGTCGGCGTGCTGGACGCCGTCGCCGGAGTCCTTCCAGCCGTGGTTGGTGAGGCCCTTGGCGCTGGCCCGGTAGGCGATGAAGCCGTCGTGCCCGGCCAGCCAGCCCAGCGCCCGCTCCACATTGGGCAGCAGCGGCTCCACTTCGGACGGTGCCAGGCCCCAGCGCCACGCGTCGGCGAGGGTGCTCACCCACAGCGCGGTCGCGTCGACGGTACCGTAGTACACGGGCGGCAGGTGGTAGGACGCGTCCGGCGGGCGGACCTCGTGCAGGATCTTCCCCGGCTCCTCGTCGGTGTCGGGGTCGTGCCGCACGCCCTGCCGCCGGGCGAGGGCGCGCAGGGTGCCGGCCGCGACCTCGGTGCCCATCGGTAGCGCGAGCCGGGCCGCCCAGAGGGAGTCGCGGCCGAAGAGCGTGAGATACCAGGGACTGCCGGCGGTGTAGTACACGTCGGGCCCGTCGGTGCGCCGCAGCGCGTCGAGGTCCTCGGCCCCGGTCCGCACGAGCTCATCGAGGCGCCGATCGTCAGCGGTGACCGACAGTACACTGGAGACGGGTTCGTCGGCGGCGACGTCCACATCGGACCGGGTGAAGGTCAGCCGCGCGCTCCACGTCTGCCGCGGTGGCAGCGTGATGTCCCACCGCAGTTGCGGGCCCGCGGGAGCCGGCTGCGCCGCCACCGTCACGGTCATGCCGTCCGGAGCTGCTGCGCCTTCCGCCACGTCCACAATGGACAAGCCGGACGTGTGACCGTCCTTCACGGCGCCCATCCGCGCGAAGTCCGTCGCCGCGCGCACTTCGACACGAACGGACAGCGTCGCGTGCGAATTGTTCGCCAGGATGAGCGTTTCCGTGCCACCGCGCGGGGTGGCCGTGCGGCGGCGGGTCAGCGTCACGGTCGGGTCCGCGCCGTCGTCGCCGAGCTCGCGCACGACCGCGGTGAACTCGGCCGTTGCGGCGTCGACGCGTCTGGCCCCGATCGGGACCGGGACATGACCGGCCACGGTGACCGCGAACCGGGCCAGCACCCGGCGGTCCTCGACGTACAGGCCGTCAGGGTCCCCGGCGAGCTCGCCGGAGGGTCCGCTGAGCCAGGTCGCGGGGGCGGCCACGCACGTGACGTGCTCGTGCAGGTAGGGCTGGCGCATCGACCCTCCTCTTGACAACTCGATGACCGGGTGAGACGGTGCCGTCATCCGGTGTTGAACGTTCAAAACCCGCAATTCGAGATTTGAACGTTCAACACGACGCACCATACGACATCAGGGAGCGATTGTGCAGCCCACCGTCGAGGACGTAGCGCGAGCCGCCGGGGTGTCCCGGCAGACCGTGTCCAACGTGCTCAACGCGCCCGAGCGGGTCCGGCCGGAGACACGCGCCCGGGTCGAGGCGGCCATCGCCCAGCTCGGATACCGGCCCAACCGCCTGGCCCAGGGCCTGCGGGCGGCCTCGTCGCGGATGATCGGTTACCGCATCGAGCCCGTCCACCCGCACGCGCTCGGCAGCATCCACGACCGGTTCCTGCACGCCCTCGCCGACGCCGGCCGCGCCGAGGACCACCACCTGCTGCTCTACACCGCCGACGACCCCGACGGCGAGATCTCCGGCGCCGTGGCCCTCTACAAGGCCGGCGCGATCGACGCCCTCGTGCTCTACGGCCTGCACCCGGGCGACCCGCGGCCACCGGCGCTGCGGGCCCACGGGGTGCCGTTCGCGGCGTTCGGCCGCACCGGCGACGACGACGGCCACCCGTGGGTCGACGTCGACAACACGGCCGGCACCGCGGCCGCGACCCGGCACCTCGCCGAGCTCGGGCACCGCCGGATCGCGTTCGCCGGCTGGCCCGACGGCTCCGCGGTCTCCGACCGCCGCGCCGAGGGCTGGCGCGAGACGTGCGCCGGCCTCGGCCTCCCGCTCGGCCCGGACCTGCGCGGCGAGGACTCCATCGCCACCGGAGCGGCGCTCGGCGCGCGCCTGCTCGACGACCCCGACCCGCCGACCGCGGTCGTCGCGGCCACCGACACGCTCGCCGCCGGGCTGCTGCGGACCGTCCGCGCCCGCGGCGCCGAGCTCGCCGTCGTCGGCTTCGACGACACCCCGACCGCGGCCGCCCTCGACCTGTCCAGCGTCCGGCAGCCGATCGAGGCGGCCGGCCACGCGATGATCTCCGCCCTGCTCAACCCCCCACCGGCGGACGGCTCGCAAGCCGCCCGCCTGCTGCCCCCCGAACTGATCGTCCGGGGGTCCAGCACCGGCACGTCCTGACACCCCCATAGGAGTGATCCCACCATGAGACACATTCGGCCCGCCCTGGCGCTCATACTCGCAACCACCCTCGCGTTCACGTCGGCCTGCGGCGACGACGGCAGCGGCAACCAGGGTGAGGCCACGGGCGCGAAGCTGACCATGTTCGCGTTCTCATCCTCCCCCGCCGAGGACGCCGTGCTGCGCAAGGCCATCGACGACTACAACAAGCAGGGCAAGAACACCGTCGAGCTCAAGGTGCTGCCCGAGTACGACACCGCGCTGACCACCGCCCTCGCCGGCGGCGAACCGCCGGACGTCTTCTACGTCAACGACAACAAGCTGCCGGACCTGGGCAAGAGCGGCGCCCTGGAGGCGATCGGCGACCAGGTCGACAACCCCGGCGACTTCTACGACACCCTGAAGCAGTCGTTCACGTACCAGGGGACGTACTACTGCGCGCCCAAAGACTTCTCGACGCTGCAGCTGGTGTACAACACCGCCGACTTCCAGGCCGCGAACCTGCAGCCGCCCAAGACCTGGGAGGAGCTGGCGACCACCGCGAAGGCGCTCACCAAGCCCGGCCACCCCGGGCTCGTGCTGGCACCGGAGTTCTACCGGTGGGGCGCGTTCTTCGCGCAGGCCGGTGCGTGGCCGACCGACGACAACGTCACGAAAATGACGATGGACACGCCGCAGATGAAGACGGCGCTGCAGTACCTCACCGACAACCACAAGGCCGGCAACTTCGGCACCCCCGCGGCGGTCGGGGCCGGCTGGGGCGGCGAGGCCTTCGGCAAGGGCCTGACCTCGATGACCGTCGAGGGCAACTGGATCGTCGGGGCGATGAAGAACGACTTCCCCAACACCAAGTACGCCGTCGCCGAGCTCCCCGCGGGCCCGGCCGGCAAGGGCACCATGTCGTTCTCCGTCTGCTACGGCGTGGCGAAGGCGTCGAAGAACAAGGCCGCCTCGCTCGACCTGGTCAAGTTCCTCACCTCGCCCGACGAGCAGCTCACCATCACGAAAGAGTTCCCCGTGATGCCCTCGCGTAAGTCGCTTGCCGATAAGTGGCTTGCTGACAAGCCGGAGCTGAAGGCGTTCGTGTCCGGCGCCGACTACGCGAAGAAGTCGGTGTTCGTGCCCGGCTTCAGCACCGTCATCGACACGTTCAACGACGGCATCCAGGGCCTGGCGAAAGGCAACAAGCAGGTCGACGAAGTCGTGACCGGCACGCAGAAGGCCGGCTCCTCGGTGCTCGGCTGATGAGCACCACCACGCCCGTTCCGGCTGCGCGCACGCGCGGCCGGAGCGGGATCCGCGGGCGACAGGGTGCGGCCGGCTGGCTGTTCGTGTCGCCCGCGCTCATCCTGCTCGCCGTGTTCATGGTCGCGCCGATCCTGCTCGCACTGTGGGTGAGCTTCCGCGACTGGAGCGGCCTGGCCCCGCTGTCCGCCTCGACCCCGACCGGCACGGACAACTACCAGGACCTGCTCACCAACACCGGCATCGTGCGCGGCGACTTCGCCAAGAGTCTGCGCAACAATGTGTACTACGTCCTGGGAGTAGTACCCGCGCAAACGTTCTTGGCCTTGGTTCTGGCCGTTATCGTCAATGCCAAGCTCCTCAAGGGACGGACGTTCTTCCGGGCCGCGTTCTACTTCCCGTCCGTCACCAGCTCCATCGCCGTCGCGTTCATCTTCGTGTTCCTGTTCAGCCCCAGCGGTGTCGTCAACTCGGTCCTGTCGGCGCTGCTGCCGGGCAAGATCGGCCTGGTCTGGCTGGACGACTCCGACGGGCTCATCCACCTGCTGCTGCGCACCGTCGGCGTCGACTCCGCCCCGGGCCCGCTCCGGCACGAGTTCCTCGATCTGTCGTGGTGGGAGTGGCTGTCCGGGCCGAGCGTCGCGCTGAGCTCCATCATGATCCTGGCCACCTGGACAACAACGGGCACGTTCATGCTCATGTTCCTGGCCGGCTTGCAGAACATCCCGACCGAGGTCGAGGAGGCGGCCGAGGTCGACGGGGCCAGCCGCACGCAACTGTTCTGGCGGGTGACGCTGCCGATGCTCAAACCGACACTGTTCCTCGTCATCACCCTGGGTCTGATCGGCACATGGCAGGTTTTCGACCAGGTGTACGCGATGACGTCCGGCGGCCCGCAGAAAACGACACTGACGCCGGCGTACCTCGTCTACCGCGAAGGCTTCCAGAACTCCTCGATGGGCCGGGCGGCCGCGATCGCGTTCATCGTGTTCGTCATCATCCTCGTCTTCACCGGCCTGCAGCGGCTGGTCCTGCGCAGGGAGCGCTGATGGTTCGCCGGGCCGCACTGACGCTGTTCGCCGTCATCTTCATCTATCCGTTCATCCTGTCCCTGGCCACGTCGTTCAAGTCCCGCCCGGAGGTGGCCGCCCACCCGGTCACCCCGTGGCCCTTGCACTTCGACCTGCGGGCCTGGAGCGACGTCCTGCTGCACAGCGACTTTCCACTATGGACGTTCAACTCGATCGTCGTGACGGTGGCCGCCACACTGCTGCGGGTGTTCCTGGACTCACTGGCCGGATACGCGTTGGCCCGCTTGGAATGGCGCGGTCGAAGCATTGTCTTCGCCGGGGTCGTTTCAGTCTTGGCGGTACCACCAATCGTACTCACCGTTCCAAGGTTCTTGGTTCTGAAGGAACTGACCCTGCTGAACTCGTACACGGGACTGATCCTGCCCCTGGCCGTGGACGCCATGGGCATCTTCCTCATGCGACAGTTCTTCGTCGAGCTCCCCCGCGAGCTGGAGGAGGCGGCCCGGATCGACGGCGCCTCGATCTTCGGCGCGTACTGGCACATCGTCCTGCCCCTGGCCCGCCCGGCCCTGCTCACGCTGACGATCCTGTCCTTCCAGGGCGTCTGGAACGAGTTCCTCCTCCCCCTCATCGTGGTCCGGGCCAGTCCATCACTGTGGACACTCCCGTTCGGACTGTCCACTTTGGGCCGCGGCGGCGCGGGCGGCCAGTCCTACGACTATCCGGTGATGATGGCCGGTTCGATCCTGACGATCATTCCCGTCGCCATCGTGTTCATCGTCTTTCAGCGCTTCTTCGTCCGTGGCGTGGCCGCGTCGGGCGTCAAGGGCTGAGGCAGGCTGCTTGCGCGCCGCGAGGGTGCGCAAACCGGCCGTTACCTCGACATCAAGCCGTTGGCGCGATCCGGCAGTCACGATGACCATCATGAGCGAACGTGCACGGACCATCAGCTACGACATCAGGGCGTCGGCGCGGGCCCGGCAGTCACGGTGGCCGCAAATAAGCATGCACAAACCGGCCGCAGCTCGACATCACATCAAGTCGTCGGCGGCGACCCGGCGGTCACGATCGCCGCCGTGAGCGAACGCAGGCGGTCCGTCACTTCGGCGTCGCGGTCGGGTGAACCCTCGTCGAGCCACAGCACGATCCCGTCGACGACGACCGAGAACGACAGCGCGGCCGTCCACCGGCGCAGGTCATCCGGCACCGACTCCGGAATCCCGCGCAGGGCCGCGGCGAGCGCCCGGTCGCGGAACCCGGCCACGTACGACGCGAACTGCGGCTCCCGGGCCGCATGCCGGAACAGCAACGCGAACGCGGCCGGCTCGGCCCGCGCGGCCGCGAGGAGCTGCCCGATCATGTCCGGTGCGGGCGCCCGGTCCCGGAACCGCAGCGCCTCCGCGAGCCGCTCCCGGGTCTCGTCGAGCACTCGCTCATACAGCGCCTGCTTCGAGTCGAAGTGCCGGTAGATGATGAGTTTCGTGACGCCGGCCTCGGCCGCGATGTCCTCCATGGACGTCGCCGCGAACCCGCCCACGCCAAACGCACGGGCCGCCGCCGCCAGAATGCTGGCGACCCGCTCGTCGCGCTTCAACAACTTGCGTGTCACGCCGTCAGTCTGCCGCCAACCGCGCACCGCACCGCACACGGGTCCACCACATCCCCCGCAACCGCCCACCGCCCACCGCACGAACGCTCACCGCACGAACGCTCACCGCACGAACGCTCACCGCGGAAAACGTACACCGCACGAACGCTCACCGCACGAACGAGTGACGCGGAAATGCGCGGTGCACGGACGAG
>NZ_JBITDU010000013.1:0-235763 GCF_044454505.1 Dactylosporangium sp. NPDC051541 | reverse complement strand
AGCGCCGCAGAACCGCACACCGCGCGAACGCTCACCGCGCGAACGAGTGACGCGGAAATGCGCGGTGCACGGACGAGCGCCGCAGAACCGCACACCGCGCGAACGCTCACCGCGCGAACGAGTGACGCGGAAATGCGCGGTGCACGGACGAGCGCCGCAGAACCGCACACCGGACGGACGAGCGCCGCAGCAATGCGCAGCGCATAAACGCTCACCGCGCAAACGCGCAGTGCACAGACGAGCGCCCGCGCAAACGCGCAGCGCTCGAACGCGCACCGTGCGAACGCTCACGGCGCGAACGCGCAGCGTGCGAACGCGCAGCGTGCGAATGTTGGCCGCGGAAACGCGTGGTGCACGAATGACCGACGAGCTACGAGCGACGAGCGACGTGCGCGGCGATCGGGCGTGGGCATCAGGCGGGTGCTGTTCGGTCGCGACGGCTGGTGCGGGGTGGGAGCGGGTCGACGCGGAAGCGCCACAGGGCGAAGGCCAAGGCCGCCGCTGACCAGGCCACGAGCACGGCCACGGCGGTCCAGGACTCGGTGAGCGTGGCCGGGGCCGCACCCAGCAGGCGGTTCAGGTGAGTCAGCGGGCTCGCCTCGGCCAACGCGGCGGCCCACGCCGGGAGCTCGCCGACCGGGAAGAACACGCCCGACAGCAGGACCACCGGCAGGAGTGTGGTGGACAGGAGGGTCGCGGCCGCGTCACCCCGCGGGACGAGCTGCGCCACCGCTACGCCGATCAGGCCGACCGCGATCGCACCCAAGAGCAGGCCCGCGATCAGCCACGCCCACGCAGCAGGGCGCGCGGAGTACAGCGCAAAACCGAGCACCCCCACGAGCACGCTCTGCACAACCGCGACGACCACCGTGGCCGCGACCCGGCCGCCGACGTGCTGCCACAGCGGCAGCGGCGTGGCCCGCAGGCGTTTGAGTACGCCGGTGTCGCGGCTGGCGACCAGGGACGCGGCCAGGGTCGTGTAGCAGGTCGACGCGACGCCGAGGGTGATCATCGAGGCGACCAGGCGCCAGTGGTAGCCGGGCTCCCGCGCGTGGTCGCTGATCGCGGCCAGCAGGACTATCAGGGCGAGCGGCGTGCCGGCCGCGGCGATCAGGGTGCGCGGCGCACGGACGAAAATGCGCAGCTGGTACGCGCACAGCTCATACAGCATGCCGGCTCCCGATGAGCGAAAGGTATGTGGCCTCGAGCGTGGGGCGGGTGACGCTGAGCTCGGCCAGCTCGGCCCCGGCGCGGACGTGCTCGGCAAGGGCCGCGGTCGGGGTCCGGGTGCGCAGCTCGAACGGTTCGCCGGACGGGTGACGGAAGCGGATCGTGGTCTCGGCGTCGAGGTGGCCGCCCAAGGTCCGGGGGTCGCCGGCCGCGACGATCCGGCCACCGGCGACGACGACCACGCGGTCGGCGAGCTCGGCCGCCTCGTCGAGGTAGTGCGTGGTGAGCAGAACCGTGCAACCGGCCGCGGCCGTTTCGCGCACGACCTGCCACGTGTCGCGGCGCGCCTCCGGGTCGAAGCCGGTCGTCGGCTCGTCGAGGAACAGCACGTCCGGTCGGCCGATCAAGGCCAGGGCGAGGTCGGCGCGGCGCTGCTGGCCGCCGGAGAGCACGCCGGTGCGGCGGTGCGCGACCGCGGCCAGGCCGAGCTGGTCGAGCAGTTCGGCGGCGGGGCGCGGGGTGCGGTACAGCCGCGAGAAGAGACTGATCGCCTCGGCGACCGTCAGTTGCGGGTCGACGCTGGTGGTCTGCAGCAGCACACCGATCCGGTCGCGCCACGCCGGGCCCGCGGCGGCCGGGTCGGCGCCGAGGACGCGCACGGTGCCGGCGTCGCGGGCACGGTACCCCTCCAGGATCTCGATCATCGAGGTCTTGCCGGCGCCGTTGGGCCCGAGCACGGCCACGACCTCGCCGGGCGCGGCGGTGAGGTCCACGTCGTCGAGGGCCACCCGCCGCCCGTACCGCTTGGTCAGCCCCTTCACTTCGATCATGCCAGTCATCTCTCCCGTGTATACGAGAGAGTTTACACTTTCGAGTCAACAGCTCACCGAACCGTCGCGCCGACCGCTCTGCGCATGAGCAGGACCAGCCCGAACACGTACAGGACGGTGAGACCGGCCGCGGGCCACGCGAACGGGTCGAGGTAGGTGATGTCGGCCGTCCAGTACCGGTCGTCGTCAGGCGAGAACGTCGTCCCCGAAGAGGGCAGGCCGCCCCCGACAGGCAGCAGCGCGGTCGCACCGCACGCGGCGAGCAGCCCGAACGGCCACAGCGCGATGGACAGGATCGCGGTGCGCAGGGTGCTCGCCGTGGTCAGCCCGAGCAGCGCCGCGACGGCGAGGGTGAACACCGCGCGCATCACCATGAACGCGATGTTGTTCAGGTGGAGCAGGTCGAGCAGTTCGTATGTGTCGTTGGCGAGCAGCGTGTAGCGCGCGGCGACCAGCCGGTAGGCGGTGGCCACGACCCCGGCGGTGAGCACGCTCGCGCACAGTGCGACACCGAACTTGGTCAGCACCCACCGCCTGCGCGGCACGGACTGCGTGAGCGCGAACGCCATCGTGTCGTCCGCGCGCTCACCGGCGAACAGCGGCACGCCGAGCAGCAGCCCGATCAGGGTCGGGACGAACGCCGCGGTCAGCTCCATGAGCAGGATCGGCGTCCCGGCCTGGTAGCACCGGTTCGGGTTGACGCAGTCCGGGAGTCCGAGCCCGTCGAGCCGGTGCTGCACCGTGGTGGCCGCGGCCCAGATGACCACTGTGGACAGTGCACTGAGGACGAAAGCGCCGATGAGGTACGGGCGCGACAGCCGCAACGCCAGCCACGTCATGCCGAGGTGTCCCGGCCGCGCAGGTATCCGAGCACGAGGTCCTCCAGGTTCGGGGTGTGCCAGGCCAGGGTGCCGGCCGGGACGGATTCGCGGACGCGGACCAGGGCGGTGAACCCGTCCCCGGCCCGACGCAGCTCAATGACGTCGGCCCCGTCGAGGGCGGCGAGATCGGCCGCGGCCCCGTTGACCAGGCGATGCCCGGCGAGGGCGGCGTCGACCTCGACGGCCGCTCGAACTCGACCCCGGTCGAGCACGACGACGTGGTCGCAGACGCCGGCGAGGTCGGCGACGGCGTGGGTGGAGAGCACGACGGTGGCACCGCCGGCCGCCGCTCCCATCAGCGCGGTCACGGACTCGGCCCGGGCCACCGGGTCCAGCGCGGCCAGGGGCTCGTCGAGAAGCAGCAGGTCGGGCCGCTTGCCGAGGGCCATGATGAGTGCGAGCCGGGCCCGTACCCCCGGCGCCAGGGTGCCGACCCGCGCGGCGAGCGGGAGGGTGGCCGCCTCGGCGAGGTCCCGCGCATACGGGCCGTCCCAGCCGGGGTTGAGCCTGGCCCCCAGGTGCAGCGTCTGCGCGACGGTCAATTGGCTGTACAACGGCGAATTCTGGGCTAGAAAGCCGATGCGCGCGAGGACGCCGTCGCCGGGAGGTCCACTCAGGACGGTGACGGTGCCGCGGTCGGGCCGCAGCAGTCCGGCGGCGGCGCGCAGGAGCGTGGTCTTTCCGGCGCCGTTGCGGCCGACGAGCGCGGTGACAGAGCCGGCGGGGACGGCGAACGAGCAGTCGTCGAGGGCCTTGCGGCCGCCGTAGGCGACGGTCACCGCGTCGGCGATCAGGGCGGGCGCGGGCAGCGAAAGGGCGGCGGGCTCAGGCGACACGGCAGGCCTCGTCGAGCAGGGCGTGCAGGTCGGCCCGGTCGAGCCCGGCGGCGGTGGCGCGGGCGACCCAGTCGGCCAGCTCGGCCCGCAGGTCCTCGACGTCGAGCGGCGGCTGGTCGCGGACGTACGTGCCCGACCCTTGGCGGGCCTCGACGAGCCCGACGGTCTCCAGCTCGCGGTAGGCCTTGAGCACCGTGTTGGGATTGATGCCGAGGCCTTCGGCGACCTCACGCGCGGTAGGCAGACGGTCACCGGCCCGCAGTCGCCCGACCCGGATGGCCTGCCTGACCTGCTGGACGAGCTGTGCGTATACCGCTGTACCACCGCGCCGGTCCACCCGGAACAGCGTCGAAACAACCATTGATGTAGTGAACTAGTGGAATTGCGTTCGCGTCAAGCAATCACACGCTTGTTCAACACGACGCAGGCCGTGCCCCCACGGGTCGGCTCGACTCTGCCAGGATCAACCCCCGTGAGAAGACTGACGTCAATGGCCCTCGCCCTCGTGCTGGCCAGTGCGACCGGCTGCAGCAGTGGCGGTAGCGGCAACGACAGCGGTAACAGCAGCGCACCGGCGGAGACGACCGAGCAGTTCACGCAGGGCGGCCGCAGCATGGAGCCCGGGATCAAGCCCGGTCAGGTCATCTCCGCGCGGCACGTCACCAACTACACCGCGAAACGCGGCGACGTCGTGCTGTTCCATCCGCCCAAGGACTGGACGGCGACCGGATCGCCGATGCTGAAACGGGTCCTGGCCGTCGCCGGCGAGACCATCGCCTGCTGCAACACGGCCGGCAAGATCACCGTCGACGGCGTACCGCTGGACGAGCCATATGTCGCCACGGACGGGCCACTGGACGCGCAGCCCGACCCCCACACCTGCGGGCCCCGCCGCTTCGGGCCCGTGAAGGTGCCGGAGAGCAGCATCTTCGTCGTCGGCGACAACCGTACGGCGTCCAACGACTCCCGCTGCGTGGGCTCGATCCCGGCGTCCGCGGTGTTCGCGGTCGTCACCACGGGAGCAGGGGGCTGACACCTCCGGCTGACGTGCCGCTCATCGGCGTACGGAAGCCGGCGACCGGGCTTCGATCGGCGAACGCTCGGCGACAGCAGTGGACGTTCAACGCCGACGGCTCCGTGGCTGCGATGGGCAACATCGAAGCCCGGTCAAGGCGTCGGTCCCGGCCCCACCGGGAACGGGCGCGCCGCCGCTTCCCGATCTGGACCGGTTGTCACTGCTCGCGCAGCGCCTCGGCCAGGAGCTCGACCAGGTGCTTGCCGTCCTTCTGCGCCAGGTCGGTCGCCTGGGTGCGGCAGGAGAAGCCGTCCGCGAGCAACACGGCGGACGGGTCGGCATTGCGCAGAGCGGGCAGGAGTTGCTGCTCAGCGACAGCGACGGACACCTCGTAGTGTCCGCGTTCGACACCGAAGTTGCCCGCCAGGCCGCAGCAGCCGCCGAGTCGCTGCACGTTCGCACCGGTGGCCTTGAGCAGTTTGGCGTCGGCCTCCCAGCCCATGACGGCGTGGTGGTGGCAGTGCGGCTGGGCGACGACCTGGACGCCGTCCAGGGACGGTGGGGTCCAGCCGGGCGTGCGCGCGAGGAGCTCGGCGACGGTGACGGTGGCCGCGGCGACCTTGCGGGCGGCGTCCGTGTCGAGCAGTTCGACGAGGTCGCTGCGCAGAACGCCGGTGCAGGACGGTTCGAGGCCGACAATCGGGATGCCGCGCTCGATGGCGTCGGCGAGGGCGGTGACAGTACCCCCGAGAATGCGTTTGGCAGTGTCGAGTTGGCCAGTGCTGATCCAGGTCAGCCCGCAGCACGCGGATTCGGTGGTGAGCTCGGGCGCGTAGCCGGCGGAAGTCAGGACCTCGACGGCGGCCTTGGCGATGTCGGGCGCGAAGTGGTCGGTGAAGCTGTCGACGAACAGCAGGACCGGCTGACCTTCGGTCGTCCGCTGCTGTGCGGTCTTGCGGAACCAGCGACGGAATGTGTGCGAAGCGAACGCGGGGATGGAGCGGCGGGCGTCGACTCCGGCGAAGTACAGTGCGATTCCGCGCAGCCCGGGCGCCGCCGTGAGCGCGTTGGCGATCCGCGGCATGCGCGATGCGAGCCGTGACCACATCGGCAGCTTGCCCAGTGAGTAGTGTGCGCGGGGGCGCAGCCGGCCCTTGAAACTCTGGTGCAGCACCTCGGCCTTGTATGCGGCCATGTCGATGCCGGTCGGGCAGTCCGACGCGCAGCCCTTGCAGGACAGGCACAGGTCGAGGGCGTCGTGGACGGCATCCGCGCGCCAGTCGGGGGCCAGGTCGCCGTCGAGCATCTCCTGCAGCACGCGGGCGCGGCCGCGGGTGGAGTCCTTCTCGTTGCGGGTGGCCAGGAACGACGGGCACATGACGCCGCCGAGCGCGGTCGTGTCGGCCCGGCACTTGCCGACGCCGGTGCAGCGGTGCACGGCCTGGTTGAAGTCGCCGTGATCCGAGTGGTAACCGAACGCCAGCGGCTGTTTGACCGTGCGCGCGGCGGACACCCGGATGTTCGCATCGACGGGCTCGGGGTCGACCAGCACACCGGGGTTGAGCAGATTGTTCGGGTCGAATGCGTGTTTGACCGCTTTGAACAGTCCGATCGCGTCCGTGGAGTACATCCGGGACAGCAGCTCACTGCGCGCCCGGCCGTCGCCGTGCTCCCCGGACAGCGACCCGCCGTAGCCGACGACCAGGTCGGCCGCATCTTCCAGAAACGCGCGGAACCTGGCCGGACCGTCCGGTTTATCCAGCGGAAAGTCCAGCCGGACGTGCACGCAGCCGTCACCGAGGTGTCCGTATGGCATCACCGACAGGCCGTGCCGCGCACACAACACGTCGAAATCGCGCAGATAGTCGCCGATCCGAGCAGGCGGAACGGCCGCGTCCTCCCAGCCGGCGTGCGCGGGCAGCCCGGACGGTGCGCGCCCGGCCAGCCCGGCCCCGTCCTCACGAATCCGCCACAACGGCGCGGCCTTGACCGCATCCTCCTCGATCAGCGCGTCGACCGCCCCGGCCGCGTCGACCAGGCGCCGGGCCCGGTCACGGCACTCGTCGAGGTCGTCCCCGGCGATCTCCACAAAAAGCCACGACAAACCACCAGGCAGCGGGGGTACTGCCTGGGCACCGCGACGGCTGCGAACAAGGTCGACGATGCGCGAGTCGATGCCCTCGCACGCGGTCGGGTCGAAGGTGAGGATCGTCGGCACGATGTCGCCCGCGGTGCCGAAGTCGGGGTACCCGAGCACGACGAGCAGCCGATACTTCGGGTCCACGACAAGCCGCACCGTCGCCTCGGTCACCACCGCGAGGGTGCCCTCGCTGCCGACGAGCAGCCCGGTGAGGTCGAGGCCCTTCTCCGGCAACAGGTGCTCGATGGCGTAGCCGGACACCTGCCGCGGGAACGTCGCGAACTCGGTGCGGGCGATGGCGAGGTTGGCCTGCGTGATCGCCTGCAGCGTGTCGGCGATGGCCTTGGCGCCCTCGAGCGTCGGGCGGCCGCGCTCGTCGCGCCCGGTGGAGAAACGCTCACCATCGATCGTGAGCGCGTCGACGCCGACGACATTGTCGGACGTGCGCCCGTAGCCGAGTGTGCGCGATCCGCACGAGTTGTTGCCGATCATGCCGCCGATCGTGCAGCGCGTGTGCGTCGACGGGTCAGGCCCGAACCGCAGGGCGTGCGGCTTCGCGGCCGCCTGCAGCGTGGCGTGCACGGCCCCGGCCTGCACACGCGCGGTCCGGGTGCCCGGGTCGACGCTGAGCACCTTGTCCATGTGCCGGCTGAAGTCGAGCACGACTCCGCGTCCGATCGCGTTGCCGGCCACCGACGTGCCGGCGCCCCGGGCGGTGATGGGGACGCCGAGCGTCCGGCACACCTCGAGCGTGGCTGCGACATCGTCCTCGTGCCGCGGCCGGACGATCGCCCGGGGCACGACGCGGTAGAGCGAGGCGTCGCTGCCGTAGGCCGAGCGGTGGGCCGCGTCGGTGAGGACATCGGCCACTCCGGCCCGGGTCAGCCCCGCCACCAGGTCATCGTTGGACACCCACGCCATCGTAGTCGGCTTCCCGAACACCACCTGCGTGACCTTGCTCGCGGCTAGTATGCGCTTTGCATGAATTGTCGCTTTTAGAGTTGCGCGCGCGTTTCCCGTCCGGGCGCGACCTGCACAACGTCCACGTCGGCCACGCCGGCCACGCCGTCGTGCGTGTTCGGCGCCGAGGCGGGCCGGCCGCAGGCGGTCACCGTCGTCGCGCACACCGGTGCCGGCGACTCGGCCGCGAGCGCCCCGTCGAACGAGGCGACCGCGACTGCACCGGCCGTGCCCGCGACACCCCCGGACATCTCGCTCGCCCTGACCAGCGACCTCGGCCAGGTGTCCACGATCGGCACCGGTGTGCACATTACGTTCCTGGGCACGGGGCCCCGTCAGGCCGGGACGTGGTCCGCAGGCGGCGGCTCCCAAGCACTTGTCACGCCGGTGTCGGCTGACGGCGGCGTCAGTCGTTCTGGGTGTACCGGTAGACGGTGAGCACGAAGTCCGGGCAGACGAGCTGGCAGGCCGTGCAGCCGGTGCACCCGTCGTGCAGGATCGGGTAGCGGTAGCCCAGCTCGTTGACGTCGCTGGACATGGCCAGGACGTCGGGCGGGCAGGCGGCGATGCACAGCTCGCAGCCCTTGCACTTGTCGGCCTCGATGAGCAGCGTGCCGCGGGTGACGCGGGGGTTCTGGGTCACCGGTCGCTCCCTTCGACGACTTCGGCGACGTCGTCCCAGCCGTCGCTCTGGTTGACGTCACCCCGGTTGACATCACTCTGGGTAATGTTGCCCTGGTCGAAGTCGCTCTGTTCGATGTCGCTTTGGTTAGCATCGCTCTGGTCGATGTCGCTTTGGGCAGCATCGCTCTGGGTGACGTTGCTCTGGGTGACGGCCGGGAAGACGCCGCGGCGGTGCAGGGCGGCGATCGCGTTGTCGGCGGTCAGGCGGATGTGGGCCAGGGCTGCCGCGCCGGCGTCGGCCGGTGAGCGATCGCGCAGGGCGAGGTACTCGGCGTGCAGGGCGGACCGTTCGTCCATGAGCGAGTCGTCAATCGCGAACCGGGCCGCGACGGGCACCAGGCCGGAGAACGTGCGCAGCAGGGCCCGCAGGTGGTTGCCGGCGCCGGCGACGTTCACGACCCGGCGGAACTCGCGGGCCAGGGCCTCGAACTCGTCCGGGTCGTCGCAGCCGGCGAGGCTCTCGTCGAGCTTGCCGAGCGCCTCGAGGACGGCGGGGTCACGGCGGCGGGCGACGCGGCGGTTGGTCAGGGCGCTGAGCATGCCGTACAACTCGAACGCCTCACGCACGGTGGCGTCGTCGAAGTCGCTCACGAACGCGCGCTTGTAGTGCGCGCGTTCGACCAGCCCGTCCCGTTCGAGCTGAATCAGCCCCTCGCGGACGGGCACCCGGCTCACGCCGAGCTCCTCGGCGATGGCGTCGAGGTCGAGCCGCTGGCCGCTCTTGAGCTCGCCGGAGAACAGCCGACCGAGCACATAGGCAGCGACCGCCTCGCTCGTATTCGCGCGCTCAAGCTTCACGCCGCGCCGTCCACTTCGTTGCGGTGGCCGGCCAGTTCGCCGCCGCGACCGGTCACCTCGCCGGGCGACAGCCGACCGAACACGTCGGCAGCGACCACCTCACTCGTATTCGCACACTCAAGCTTCACGCCGCACCGTCCACTTCGTTGCGATGGCCGGCCAGTTCGCCGCCGCGACCGGTCACCTCGCTGCGGCTACCAGTCAACTCGCCGCGGTTGCCCGTCAGTTCGCCGTGGTGACCGGTCAGCTCACCGCGGTTGCGCGTCAGTTCGCCGCGGTGACCAGTCGACTCGTCGCGGTGACTGGTCAGTTCGCCGAGGTGGTAGGTCTGCTCCATCGTGTCCTGCTGGTAGCCGGGGCCTTCGGCGGTGGGGACGAACCATCCGGTCGGGCACATGGTGAGGATCTCGACGAGCGCGAACCCGCCGCGGTTGAGCTGGTTCTCGAACGCTTTTCTGAGCATGCGCTTTGTTTGCAGTACCCCCGCCGCTGTGGAAACCGCACCGCGGGCCACATAGCCGACGCCGTCCAGGCCCGCGACCAGGTCGGCCACCGGAATCGGGTAGCCGTGGGCCTCGGGGTCACGCCCGTCGATGCTCGTTTTTGTTCGCTGGCCGAGCACTGTTGTCGCGGTTTGCTGTCCGCCGGTGTCGCCGAACACGCCGTTGTTGAGCATCACGCATGTGATGTTCTCGCCTCGCGCGGCCGCGTGCAAAACCTCTTGCAGCCCTTCGTTCGCCATGTCGCCGTCGCCCTGGAGTGTGAACACCGCGACGTCCGGGCGCACACGTTTGATGCCCGTCGCGCATGCCGGTGCGCGACCGTGCAGACATTGCAGGACGTCGACGTCCATGATGCGCACGAAGCTGCCGTAGCAGCCGTGCCCGACGACACCGATCGTGCGCTGCACGATGTCCAGGTCCTGCAGCACTTCGAGCAGGATGCGCAGGGCGACCGGTTCGCCGCAGCCGGGGCACAGCGAGTGCTCGCCGAGGATCAGGTTCGGTTTGGCCGCGGCGGCCGTCTTCGCGGGCCTCGACGGGGGGCGCGAGGTGTCGATCGTCAAGACGGCGTCGTTGGTGGGCACAGTGTCGTTGGTGGACACAGCGTTGTTCGTGATCGCACTGTCGCTCGTGGACACAGTGTCGTTCGTGATCGCACTGTCGCTCGTGGACACAGTGTCGTTCGTGGTCACAGGGCCTCCAGGATGCGGCGGCGGAGGACTGGGGCGTCCAGGAGGGGGCCGTAGGAGAGCCCGGACTCGGCGATGCTCACACCGCCGATGAAACGCACCGCTCTGCGGTCGTGCGCGTGGATGCGCACATCGTCGAGCATCTGCCCGCCGTTGAGTTCGAACACGAGGACGTTCTCGGCGCCGCGGGTGGCCGCCTCGAGGGCGTCGCCGGGGAACGGCCAGAGGGTGATCGGGCGGAACCAGCCGATGTCGTGGCCTTCCGCGCGCAGTTCGGACACGACGTGCTCGACGAACTTGGCGGCCGAGCCGAACGCGACGATCATCGTCTCGGCGCCCGGGTTGTGCACCTCGTGCCGCTGTTCGAGGGCGCCGATCCGGTCGAACTTCTCGGCGATCGCCCGCCAGTGCCCGTCCGGCCCGAGTCCGGGAGCGGTGGCCTTGCCCATGGCCCAGGTCCAGATCTGCCGGCTCTGCCCGGTGCCGCCGCCGGTGCCGTCGAGCGCCCAGTCCTTGGGTGGCAGTTCGCCGAAGTCGCGGCGTTCGATCTCGACGCCGACCCGGGTCTGCGCGAGGAGCGGGTCGCCGTAGAGCACGACCGGCGCCCGGTGCTTGTCGGCCAGGTGAAACAGTAGCTGGGTGTGCTCGACGGCCTCCGGGATGTCCTTCGGCGCGAGCGTGATCGTGCGGTAGTCGCCCCAGCCGCCGCCGCGGGTCGCCTGGAAGTAGTCCTGCTGGTTGCGGGCGAGGTTGAACACGACGAACGGCGTCTCGTTGAGCGCGGCCTCGGCGATCGCCTCCTGCATGAGCGCGATCCCCTGCCCGCACGACCCGGTGGCGGCCCGCGCCCCGGCCGCGGCGGCGCCGAGGGTCATGTTGACACCCTCGATCTCGCTCTCCGCGTTGAGGCAGACCCCGCCGGCCTTCGGCAGCCGCCGCGACATCTCCTCGAGGAGTCCGGTGAAGGGCGACATCGGGTACCCGGTGAAGAACCGGCAGCCGGCGGCGATCGCGGCCTCGGCCATCGCCGCGGTCCCTTCGAGCAGTTCGAGGGTCATGCCGCGACTCCTTCCAGGGCCTGGGCCCCTGCTTCGAGGGCACGGGCGTTGGCGGCCGCGTGCTGTTTGCGGTACGGCGGGAGCAGTTCCTCCATCGCCGACACCAGCGCGCCGGCGCCGACCAGTCCGGTCAGCGCGTTGTAGGCCCCGAGCAACACGAAACCGGACGCGTTCGGCGCCTCGACCCGCTTCGCCGCGGCCATCGCGTCGACGGCGAACACCCGCAGGTCGGCACGGAACGCACCCGGATCGACCAGCGGCGTGTTGGCCAGCACCAGGGCTCCGGTCCGCAGCCGCTCTTCGACGCCTTCGCTGTACCGATGATGGGCGAAAATCCCGGACCAGGCCGACGGGAGGATGGGCAGCGCCTTGAGCGGGGCGTCGCCGATGACGACGCCCGCCTTGGACGGCCCGCCCCGCATCTCCCCGCCGTAGTCGGCCGCCAGCATCGCGTACCGCCCCTCGCGGGTGGCGGCCAGGGCGAGGGTCTTGGCGAGCAGTTGAATGCCCTGTCCGCCGACGCCCGTGACGAGCACTTCCCGTTCCATGGCCCGCCTCCTTCCGCCGTTGCCGCCGCTCCGGCCGATCCGGACCTTGACGCGGTTTGAATATTGAATACAAAATCTAATCCGAGCGTCAAGGGAGGTCGCGGATGCGGGCACTGGTCCTGCGCGGCTTCGGCGACGCAGCCGTCGAGGAGGTCCCCGACCCGGTCCCCGGACCCGGCGAGGTCGTCATCGACGTGGCCTGCGTCCAGCCGAGCGTCACCGAATGCATGCTGCTGGCGGGCGAGCCGATCGCCATGCACACCGTCCTCGCCGAGCGCCTGGCCGCCGGCCCGACCCGCTTCGGCGGCCACGAGTTCGCGGGCGTGATCACCGCGCTCGGCCCCGGCGTGATCACCGCTCCCGGCTCGGACGTGATCACCGCGTTCGGCTCGGACGTGATCACCGCTCTTGGCTCGGACGTGATCAACACCCCCGGCCCGGTCGTGTCACCGCGCGTTACACAAAGCGGGGCGCACTGGGGGCTGGCGGTCGGTGACCGGGTCACCGCGGTCGAGACCGCCACCTGCGGCCGGTGCGCGGCCTGCCGCCGAGCCCGCCCGGACGCCTGCCGCTCCCCCGAGGTCCTCGGCTTCACCGGGCCGGGCGCGTTCGCTGAGCGGGTCGTGGTGCCCGCCCGGACTGTCGTCCGCGTTCCCGACGGCGTCCCGGCCGCTCACGCTGCCGCGATCCAGCCCCTCGCCGGCGCGATCCACGGCCACGCGATCGCCGCCGTCAAGCCCGGCGACACCGTCCTGATCATAGGTGCCGGCGTCATGGGCGTCCTGCACACCCAGGTCGCCCGGCACGGCAACGCCGGTCTGGTCATCGTCACCGGGCGCAGCGAGGCCAAGCGCGAACTGGCAAAACGCTCAGGCGCCGACCTTGTGCTCGATGCGACAGAAGACGACATCGTCGCGCGCGTTATGGACGCCACGGACGGAATCGGCGCGGACGTCGTGTTCGAATGTGCGGGTGAGTTCGAACAGGCCGCCCGCTGCGCCCGGCGCGGTGGCACGATCGTGATGGTGTCCGTGCTGCCCGATCACGCTCCGTCGCCCCTTGCGCTGCTGCGCGAACGCTCGGTCTCGCTGCTGCATCCACGCTCGGGCGCGGGCGGCTACGCACCGGGCAGCAGTGTGTTCGAACACGCACTGCGCCTGGTGCAGCGCGGCGACGTCGACGTGCAGGGGCTGATCAGCCACCGGCTCAACGGTGTCGAGTCCTTGCCGGAAGCTCTCGACATCACACGGTACAAAAGCAGATTCGGCGCGCTTGGCCCGGCGCAGGTGGACCTCTTCGACTGGGATGGCGCATGAGCGGTATTGAGCGAAGCGGTATTGAGCGAAGCGACCCAGGGCGACGCGACATTGAGCGAAGCGACGTGGGGCTGAGCGCACTGGGACGACGCGACCCAGGTCGACGCGACGTGGGGCGACGCGACGTGGGGCGGCGCGACGTGGCCGCTCTCCAGAAACGCAGCCGTTCATGCTCAGCCCGGTGCCGCAGCGAAACGGAGGGGCCGGCATGAGTCTGCTCATCGGCGACATTGTGACGACCGCCGCGCTCACCGTGCCACATGCGACCGCCGCCACCCTCGGCGCCGACGAAGTGACGTTCCGCGAGCTCGACGAACGGGCCGACCGCGCCGCCAACGCCCTGTCCGGCCTCGGCGTCGGCCAAGGTGACACCGTGCTGTGGTGCGTGACACCGACATTGCGCTCGGTCGAGGTGTTCGTCGCGTGCGCCCGCGTCGGGGCCGTGTTCGCCCCCGTCAACCCGGGCCTGCCGGGCGACGAACGCGACCGGATCCGGTCCTATGTGGACCCCAAGGTCGTCCTGTCCGATGTGGACTTCTCAGCACCGGCACTCCCGCCGTCCACCCTGGACGGCGGTGCGGCCCGGTTCGCTCGAGTGACGATCGACGACCGGGACGCGCACATCCTGTACCTCACGAGTGGCAGCACCGGCGCACCGAAGGGCGCCCTGGTCAGCCACCGGGCGAGCTGGCTGCGCGCGGCCCCGGGCGGCGGCACGTTCACGACCGGCCTGCGCGGCGACGGCGGTGTGGTGTGCACGTTCCCGCTGTACCACTACGGCGGCTGGCACTACGTGATGGAAGCCTGGCAGCACCGTACCGCCGTGCACCTGGTCCGCCGGGCCGACGCCGCCGACATGATCGCCGTCGTCGAGCGCCGCCGCCCGTCCGCGCTGTACTGCATCCCGGCCGTCTGGGAGCGCCTGCTCGACCCCGAGCACCGCCACGCCGATCTCCGCTCGCTGCGGCACGCCGACACGGGGACGTCCAGCGTCGCCGCCGACCTGGTCGAGCGGATCAAGTCGCGGCTGCCCGGCACGACGACGTCGATCCTCTACGGCTCGACCGAGGCCGGCCGCATGGCCGCCCTGCACGACTGGGAGCTCGAACACCACCCCGGCAGCGTCGGCCGCCCGGCCACCCCCAACGCGCTGTGGCTCGGCGACGGCGGCGAAGTGTGCACGAGCGGCCCGGCGCTGATGCGCGGATACCTCGGCGCCGAACCGCTCAACGGGGTGTACCGCTCCGGCGACGTCGGCCGCCTCGACGACGACGGCTACCTGTACCTGACCGGCCGCACCCGCGAGGTGATCCGCACCGGCGGCGAATCGGTGGGCCCGGCCGAGGTCGAGCACGCGTTGCGCGGTCTCCCCGGCGTCCTGGACCTGGCCGTGGTTGGCGTCCCCGACACCCGCTGGGGCGAGGTGGTCTGCGCGGTCCTCGTCCTGCCACCGGGCGCCGAACCGCCGACCGTCGCCGACCTACGCGCGCACGTCGCCGGCCGCCTGGCTTCGTTCAAGCAGCCGCGCCGGGTGTCCATCGTGGACGCGATCCCGAGGACACCGGCCACGGGCCAGATCCAGCGCACCCGCCTACGCGCATTGCTGGCCGGCGACTGAGGCGCCGTGGCGTCACTGGCCAGCGGCTGAGGCGTTGTAGCGTCACTGGCCAGCGGCTGAGGCGTTGTAGCGTCACTGGCCGGCGACTGAGGCGTCGTAGCGTCACTGGCCAGCGGCCGAGGCGTTGTAGCGTCACTGGCCAGCGGCTGAGGCGCCGTACCGTCACTGGTCGGCGCCTGAGGCGTCGTAGCGTTCTTGAGCGCGCGCGACATCGGCGATGTGCGTTTCCGCCCATCCTTTGATCGCGGCCATCAGCGGCAGGAGGCTGGTGCCGAGGGGCGTCAGTTCGTAGTCGACGCGTACCGGTACCGAAACGGTCACGTGTCTGGTCAGCAGCCCGTCTCGCTCCATGGTTCGCAGTGTCTGCGTGAGCATTTTCTGACTGACCCCGGCGATCCGGCGGTTCAGGTCGCTGTAGCGCTGCCGTCCATCGGTGAGCGCCACGAGCACCAGGCTCACCCACTTGTCGCTGATCCGGTCCAAAAGCTTGCGAGCCGGACAGTCGGCCATGAACGCGTCGTACTCGGCCCGGGCCGCCGCCCGCCGCTGCTGCGCCGTGCGCGTCGCCATGTGCGCACCTTTCTGTGCGGTGCGCACATCGGCATGCGCACTTCCCTGTGCGGTGCGCACCTCGGGCGCGCACCTTTCTGCGCGGCGCGCACCCGCGCACGTCTCTGTGCGGTACGCACCTCGGAACCCGCACGCCTCTGTGCGGTACGCACCTCGAAGCGCACATCTCTGTGCGGTACGCACCTCGGAGCACGCACATCTCTGTGCGGTACGCACCTCGGAGTGCGCACTTCCCGATGGAGAGTAGCGCTCGATATGTTCGCCGCATGCGTGCAGTGATCATCCGCCGCTTCGGCGGCCCCGAAGTGCTCGAACTGGCCGAGATCGCGATCCCGGAGCCCGGCCCGGGCCAGGTCCGCGTCCGGGTCGCCGCCGCCGCGGTCAACCCGGTCGACGTGCAGACTCGCACAGGCGCGCTCACCGGCGCCGGCATCCTGGCTCCCCGCCCGGCAATCGGTCTCGGCTGGGACGTCTCCGGCACGATCGACGCCCTCGGTCCGGGCGTGTCCGGTTTCGCCGCCGGCGACCAGGTGATCGGTTTGTGCGACCGCCCAGGCCTTCCGGCAAAGACACAAGCAGATTTTTCGGTACTGGATGCTACGGCGCTCGCCGCCCTGCCCTCAGACACCGACCTGGTCTCAGCCGCGACGCTGCCGCTCAACGCCCTCACCGCCGCGCAGGCCCTGGACCTCGTGCCGGTCGCGGCCGGCCAAACGCTGCTGGTGACCGGCGCGACGGGCGCGGTCGGCGGCTACGCGGTCGAGCTCGCGGCCCGGGCCGGCGTCCGGGTCGTCACCGCCGCCGCCAATCGCGACGCCGACCTGGTCCGCAGCCTGGGCGCCGACGTGATCGTGCCGCGCGGCACCGACCTGGCCGCAGCCGTGCGCGCGGCCGTCCCCGGTGGCGTCGACGCCGCCCTCGACGCGGCGAATCTCGGTGTACGCGCCCTCGACGCGGTCCGCGGCGGCGGCGCGTACGTCGGCGTCCTCGGCGCCACACCCCCGCCACTGCGCGGCATCCGGGTCGCCTCTGTGTGGATCCGGGCCGACGGACCGCGTCTGGCCACCCTGGCCAGGCTGGGCCTGACGCCGCGGGTAGCCGGAACGCTACCCCTCACCGAAGTCACCGCGGCCCACCAACGCCTCGAGGCCGGCGGGATGCGCGGCCGGCTCGTGCTCGTGCCCTGATCAGTTCGGCGTGGCCAGCCAGGTCTCGAGCTCGCCGAGGTACTGCGGCACATACTCCGGGTTCCACTTCGCGAAATAGACGGCCGTCGTCAGCGAGTGCAGCGCTTTGCCGAACCGGACCCGGGCCTCCCAGTCGTGCGGCAGCCCGGCCTGCATGTCGTACGCCTCCAAAAACGGCACCACACCGTCCGGGTAGCCGTCGAAGATGTGCTCGTACAGCTTGGCGAAGTCCATGAACCGGTCTCCCCAGCGGGCGTGCTCGAAGTCCAGGACGCACCGGATGTGGCCGTCGCGGAGCAGGATGTTGGGCAGCCACAGGTCGCCGTGCAGCAGCGTCGGGTACTCGTCCACCGGCACCACCAGGTCGATCACGTTGTGCAGCGCCTGCGCCGCCCGGTCGACCGCGCCGGCGGGGAGCAACGTCCGGGCCTTCGCGACCTGATTGTCGACCCGGGCGTGCAGGTACGACCGCACGTCGTCCCAGGTCTCGCGGCCGAGGACGTCACCGAACCAGGGCCCGTAACTGGTATGGATACGGGCGACGATGCTGCCGAGCTCGGCCGAGAAGGCCCTTCGCGCCGCGTCGTCGAGGCCGTCCCAGAGCGCGTCGGCGGGGGTGCCGGCCTGGAACTCCTGGACCAGCAGCGGGCCGCCGAGCACCGCGGAATGCGGCTGGAAGGCCCGGAAGCGCACGACGGGCACGGCCGCGTCGGCGGCGCGGCGGGTCGCGGCGATGAGGCGGCGCATGTGCTCGGGGTCGGGGTTGCGCACCGGGCGCTTGGCCAGCAGCTGGCCCTCGTCGGTGTCCGCGACCCACTGGCGGCTGGTGTACCCGGCCTCCAGCGGCCGGATGTCGCCGACCTGCACACCCGGGCACGCGTCGAGCAGCGCCGTGCGCACGGCATCAAGTCCGATCGTCACCCGGGCATCCTACGGTCCGCCCGAGTCGAGCAGCGCCCCGCCGAGATTTCGCCGCGTGCTGATCAGGCCACGGTTGCCCAGCACGACTCCATGTCCAATGGCGTTCAGACCGGCCCGACAAGCGTCTGCACAACCTGACCCCGTGTCCGATGGCGTTCAGACCGCTCCGACAAGCGTCTGCACAACCTGACCCCGTGTCCGATGGCGTTCAGACCGACCCGACAAGCGTCTGCGCGACCTGACCGTCACCGGCGTCGCGGCCGTCGACGGTCGCGCGCACGTCGAACAGATAGCGACGTCCGCGCACATCGGCGAGCACAGCCGTCACCGTCACCGTCTGCCCGATGTAGGCGGGGCCGCTGTGCCGCACCCCGATCCACGTGCCGAGCGACGCGGTGCCGGGGGCGAACACGGCCCGCAGGATGTCGGCCGCCGTGTCCTCCATGAACGCGATGATGGACGGTGTGCTCAGCACCGGGTCGGCGTCCGGGACGTGGTCGGTGGTCACGTCCTTCGTGACCGGAAACAGCCGGGTCAGCGCCGTGCCGAGCTCCGGCTCCCGGCGCAGGAGTGTGTGCGTTCGCGCAGTGCGCACCGGCCCGCGCCGGATGCGCACGTCCGCGACGATTCGCGCACTGTTCGCTATGCGCACGGTGACCGTGTCCGCGCTTCGGGCGGCCACGTGCGCGCGCAGTTCGCCGGTGAGCGCATCCCCGTGCCAAATGAGCTGTTCGACATGACATTGATCCGGCAGTGGTACAGGTGGCAGCCCCGCCGTCACCGCCAGTTCCAAAGGCTCGCCGATCGGTGCCTGCCAGATGTCGTCCATGCGCACGCTCCCGCCTTGACACCGTCTCTCCGACCGACACAGAATGGCACAACCAAGCGCTTGTTTGGTAGATGCGAGAGGGGTCGGCTCGTGCACTTCCCACCCGGTACGGCTCCGGCGGCCGACAGCGTTCACGAACGATATGTCGTGGATCGGCTCGCCGATGTCGGACGGTGGGGCGAGGAGACACTGCCGGACGTGGTGCGCCGCCACGCACGCGCGAACCCGGACGGCCTCGCGTTCATCTCCGGCACCGACCGGATGACGTGGCGCGAGTTCGACGCATGGTCGAGCACGTTCGCGCACACACTCGCGCGCGC
Source organism: Dactylosporangium sp. NPDC051541 (assembly GCF_044454505.1). Taxonomy (NCBI): domain Bacteria; kingdom Bacillati; phylum Actinomycetota; class Actinomycetes; order Micromonosporales; family Micromonosporaceae; genus Dactylosporangium; species Dactylosporangium sp. NPDC051541. The sequence goes on along the minus strand of NZ_JBITDU010000013.1, from coordinate 216,890 downwards.
CGGACTGCCGAAGGGTGCGCGAGTCGGCGTACTGCTGCCGGACGGTGTCGAGGTGCACGTCGTCTACCTGGCCGCGATGAAGGCCGGCGTGGTCGTGGTCGCGATCGGCCCCCGCGCGGCCCGTCTCGAGGTCCGCCACCTGCTCACGGTGGGCGGCGCGACGGCCCTGGTAAGCCTGGAGGAGCACCGCGGCGAGCCGGTCGCCGGCCTCGTCGACGGCCTCGGCATCGACACGCACATCGTCCTCGGTCCGGAAGGCCTGCGGAAGACGGCACCCGAAGGCGATCTGGCCGGCCGGCAGCTCGGCCTCGGCGACATCCACCTGCTCAACTCGACATCCGGCACGACCGGCATGCCGAAGTGCGTCGTGCACAACCAGAACCGCTGGTTCTACTACCACGAGCTCGCAGTCGAGTGCGGCGACCTGCGCACCGACGAGGTGTTCCTGACGCTCATCCCGGCCCCGTACGGATTCGCGCAATGGACCGCCAACTTCACCCCGACGCTGCTCGGCGCGCCGACGGTCGTCATGCCGAGGTTCACCGCCGACGAGGCCCTGCGGCTGATCGAACGCGAGCGAGTGACCGTCGTGTGCTGTGTGAGCACGCAGTTCATCATGATGCTCAACTCGCCGGTCCTCGACCAGGTCGACCTGTCGTCACTGCGCTGCATGTTCACCGGCGGCGAGGCCGTACCGTTCGAGCGGGCGGCGGAGTTCGAGCGGCGCACCGGTGCGCGGGTCCTGCAGTTCTTCGGCTCCAACGAGACCGGCGCGCTGTCGCGCACGTCCGTCACCGACACGGTCGATCAGCGGCTGCGCACCGCCGGGAAGGTCATCGACGAGATGCGGGTCCGGCTGTTCGCGGAGGACGGCACGGACGTGACCGCCGCGGGCGGCCCGGGCCAGGCGGCGTGCGCGGGCCCGGCGACGTGCCTCGGCTACTTCGCCGACCCCGAGGCCAACACGAAGCTGTTCACCGCGGACGGCTGGATGCTCACCGGCGACATCTGCACGATCGACGAGGACGGCTACCTGCGGGTCGTCGACCGCAAGTCGGACTTCATCATCCGCGGCGGCAAGAACATCAGCGCCGCCGCCGTCGAGGACCAGGTCGGCACCCATCCCGCGGTGGCGATGGTGGCAGCCGTAGCCGTGCCCGACGCCACGTTCGGTGAGCGAGTATGCGCGTTCGTCGTACTGCGCGAGTCCGCGTCGCTCGACCTGGACACCCTCCGTGCGCACCTGGACAGCCGCGGCGTGTCCCGGGAAAACTGGCCGGAGCGCCTCGAAATCGTCCAGGACCTGCCACGCGGCTCCGGCGGCAAGGTCGCCAAGTCCCAGCTACGCGCCCGCCTGCGCCCAACCGCCACCACGGCGCCGTCGGGTTCCTGAGCACGATAAACGAGCACCTTCGCGCCACTGCGAGGGCACCGCCCGACCCCTGACAACTGCCGTCCGGCGGCCGAGCGCGACGCGCACGACACGACACGCACGTTCGCGCAAACGCCACCGCGGCGCCCGCCCGGCTCCTGACGACTGAACGCGACCCGACGCGACGCAACCCGACGCAACCCGACGCGACGCGCACAACGCGAACCGACACGACGCAACGCGACCCGACACGACGCGACGCGCACAACGCGACCCGACGCAACGCGAGGCGACGCAACGCGAGGCGACGCGACGCGACGCGCACAACGCGACCCGACGCAACGCGAGGCGACGCAACGCGACGCGCACAACGCGACCCGACACGACGCAACGCACACGACGCAACGCGACGCGCACGTTCGCGCGACCACCGCGCTACGGCGCGGTCCGGCCCCTGAGCGCCACGAGCGCCTTGTCCGCGTGCACGTCCATCCGGATCTCGCTCTTCACCACGGCCAGGACGCGCCGGTCGGTGTCGATGACGAACGTGGTGCGCTTGGTCGGGGTGAGCCCGCCGAACCCGCCCTTGACCCCGAACTGCTCCCGGACCGCGCCGGCGGTGTCGGCCAGCAGCGGGTAGCCCAGGCTGTGCTTGCTCGCGAACTCGGCCTGCTTCTCGACCTCGTCGCCGCTGATCCCGACCGGCTGCCCCCCGGCCGCGCGCAGCTCACCGGCCATGTCCCGGAAGTGGCAGGCCTCCTTGGTGCAGCCGGCGGTCATCGCGGCCGGGTAGAAGAACAGCACGACCGGCCCGCCCTCCAGCAGCGTGCTGAGCTTACGCGGAGTTCCGGTCTCATCGGGCAGCTCGAAGTCCTCGACCACGTCGCCGACGTTCATAGCGGGTTCCTCTCCCAGGCGTCGTGATCAATACTGCCAGCCGCTCAGCCGGATCCGAAACGCCGGACGACGCCGTCACGCAGGACCGCCCTGTCCACTTCGCCACCCGCGCCCAGCCGCAGCACGAGCAGCGTGAACCAAACCGCCAGCCGAATCCGAAACACCGCGCGGCGCCGCCGCGCAGGACCGCCCTGTCCACTTCGCCACCCGCGCCCAGCCGCAGCACGAGCGGCGTGAACCAAACCGCCAGCCGAATCCGAAACACCGCGGCGCCGCCGCGCAGTACCGCCCTGTCCACTTCGCCGCCCACGCCCAGCACCGCCACGAGCAGCATGAACAAACCCGCCAGCCGTTCAGCCAGATCCGAAACGCCGGGCGGCGTCGGCGCGCAGGGCCGCCTTGTCCACTTTGCCGCCGGTGCTCAGCGGCAGCACGGGCAGTTCGACAAGGTGCTCAGGCCAGTTCTGTTTGCTCACGCCGCCTTTGTCCAGATGCGCACGCAGATCGTCCAGGGTGAGCGCGGCCCGGGTGACCACATACGCGCAGGCTCGCTCACCCAGCACGGGGTCGGGGGCCGCGACGACCGCGACGGCGGCGACCGCGGGGTGGCCGGCGACGGCCTCCTCGACGACGAGGGCGCTGACGTTGTGGCCGCCGCGGATGATGAAGTCGGCGATACGGCCCGTGATCGACAGGTAGCCCTCGGCGTCCACCGCCCCGATGTCGCCGGTGAGCAGCCAGCCGTCGGGGCGGAAGAGCGCCGCGTTGGCGGCCTCGTCGTCGAGGTACCCGGGCGTGCAGCCAGGGCCGTTGACGGAGATCTGCCCCTCGGCGGACAGCCGCAGCCGCATCCGCGGGATCGGACGGCCGGCGGTGGTCAGGCGGCGCTCGACCGGGTCGTCGACGGTGGTCACCGAGATCGGGCCGGCCTCGTTGGAGCCGTAAAACTGCAAAACCGCGCAGCCGGTGCGCTCCTCGAACTCGCGCGCACGGGCCAGAGGTACTCGCTCACCGCCGGTGAACATAACGCGCAGCGACGACAGGTCGGCCGTCGCGAACGCCGGGCTGTTGAGCAACATGATGAACTGAGCCGTCACCGCGCACAGCACGCTCACCCGGTGCAGTTCGATCAGCCGCAGCGTCTCGGCCGCGTCGAACTCGGCGGTGAGGACGGTCGGGTAGCCGTACATCGCGGGCACCACGTGCGCGCTCCACAGCCCGAACCCGTACGGCGCCGGCAGCACGCTGGCGAACACCTCGTTCGGGCCCATACGAGCCGCGGCGTGGGCGAGCGGCCCGAAGTACTTGCGGTTGTTCAGCGTCTGGCGCACGACCTTCGGCAGCCCGGTCGTGCCCGAGGTCGAGTTGAGGAAGAACACGTCGTCCGGCCCCACCCCCGGCCCGGACCATCGCGACGCCGGCAGCCGGTCCAGATCGAGCACCACGTGCCGCGGAGCACCGCAGCGGGCCGCGATCTCGGCACCCGGTCGGCCCCGGTGCGACTCGCGGGTGGCCAGGGCCGCGCCCGTCTTCCGCAGCAGATGGGTGATCTCCGCGTCGCCGGCCCGGGGCCCGATGCCGACGGTGACGAGGCCGGCCTTCTGCGCGGCGAGGTAGGCGATGTGAGTCAGCGCGCCCCCGGTCAGCAGAACGGCCAGCCGGTCCCCCGCGACGAACCCATAGTCCACATAGGACTGTGCGAGCCGGGAGGACAGCTCGTCGTACTCCCCCCACGTCCACGCCCCCTCCGGCGCGTAGAACGCCACCGCCGCCGGGTCGTGCGCGGCGACATACTCGGCGATCGTCCGGTCAGACACCCGCTCCCCCATCGAGTCGTAGCACCGCTCCGGTCGCGAACCGCGCCTCGGCCGACCCCAGATAAGCGATCGCGGCCGCCACCTCGGCGGGGTCCGCGACGGGCGGATCGACGAGCGCACCACCGATTCCCTCAAGACGCGGATGCGGATGTGGTACAGCCTTGAGCCCGGACCGCAACGGCGTGTCCACAGAACCGGGGCACACGCACGTCACCCGCACACCGTCCGGAGCGAGCTCCACCGCCAGGGACCGGGTCAGCGCGACGACTCCGCCCTTCGCGGCCGAGTACGCGGCGCTGTACCGCCATCCCCGCACCCCGGCCAGTGAGGCCACGTTCACGATCGCACCGCGGGCGGCGACGAGGAACGGCAACGCGGCCCGGGACACCAGGAACGTACCGGTCAGATTGATGCCGATGATGCGGTCCCACTCGGCCAGCTCCACATCGGACGTGTGCTGATAGGAGGCGACGCCGGCCACGTTCGCGACCAGGTCGAGGCGGCCGCCCCACGCCGCGGCCGCCCCCACCGCCTCCGCGACCGCGGTCTCGTCGCGCACATCGCAGCGCAGCGGCAGCAGATCGTCGGCGGACTCGTCGATCGCGGCCAGGTCGAGCGCCGCGACCCGGGCCCCTTCACGCCGCAGGCGGCGGACGGTGGCGGCGCCGATGCCCGAGGCCGCGCCCGTGACCAGGGCGACACTCCCGGCGTACCTCATGATGAGCGATCGCGCATCGAACGCGCATCGTGTCCGCCGAGCGAATCCTGACCGACCTCCGCATTGTGCGCGTGCGCGACATGGTGCAGGCCGAACACGGAGTCCATCCCGGCCCGCAGCCCCATGAGGTCCTCGGCCTGGTTCACCGCCTTCTTCGTCAGCGCCAGTCCGAGCCGGGGCATGGCCGCGATCCGGGTCGCGATGTCCATGGTGGACGTTTCCAGCTCGTCGCGGGGCACGACCCGGTTCACCATGCCCAGCGCCAGGGCCCGGTCGGCCGCGACCCGCTCACCGAGGAACAGGAACTCCTTCGCGTACCGGGGACCCATGACCCACGGATGCGCGAAGTACTCCACGCCCGGGATGCCCATCCGCACGACGGGGTCGGCGAAGAACGCGTTGTCGGCCGCGATGACCAGGTCGCAGCACCAGGCGAGCATCAGCCCACCGGCGATGCAGGCGCCCTGGACCATGGCGATCGTGGGTTTCGGCAGCTCCCGCCACCGCCGGCACATCCCGAGGTACACCTCGGACTCGCGCGCGTAGCGGCTCTCCGCGCCGTTCTTACCGACATGATCCCACCACAGGCCGGCCCGGCGGTCGAAGCTCTGGTCGATGTCCCGGCCGGGGGTGCCGATGTCGTGGCCGGCCGAGAAGTGCTCACCGGAGCCGGCCAGGACGATCACCTTCACGTCGTCGTCGGCGGCGGCACGGTAGAACGCGTCGTCGAGGGCGTAAGTCATGGCCGAGTTCTGCGCGTTTCGGTACTGCGGCCGATGCATGGTGACGACCGCGACCGGCCCTTCGGTGCGATACAGAACAACATCGTCGTCGCTCATGGACGGCCTCCCGGAAGGTCGAGGGATACGGCAAGCCGGTCAATCCGGCGCCCGGTCTCGGCGAGCGCTTCGAGGGCCCAGCCGCGTTTGAGGTACCGGTGCAGCTCGTACTCCACCGTGTAACCGATCGCCCCATGGCACTGCACCGCCGCCCGCCCAGCCCCGTGGCAAGCCTCGGCGGCCAAAACGACAGCAGCATCCACAGCCTGCTCAGCGTCCACACCACGCAAGCCGCCCCCAGCGTCCAAGCCACGCTCGCCACGCTCACCGCGCTCGACGTCCACGCCACGCTCACCATGCTCGACGTGCAGCAGACCATGCTCGACGTGCACGCCACGCTCACCATGCGCGACGTGCACGCCACGCTCACTACGCTCACCGTCCACGCCACCCAAGCCGCTCCCAGCGTCCGAGACACGCTCAGCGCCCTCGACGTGCACGCCACGCTCAGCGCCCTCGACGTGCACGCCACGCTCACCGCGCCCGGCGTCGAATTCGTGCTGGACCGCCCAAGCCGCCGCGAGGACCTCGGGCGCGGCGAACTCGAGGCCGAGCAGCGCGTCGGCGAGCTGGTGCTTGACCGCCTGGAAGCTGCCGACGGGCACCCCGAACTGGTGGCGCTGCTTGACGTAGCCGACGGTCAGGTCGAGCATCCGCCGCCCGAGCCCGACGAGCTCGGCGGCCAGGGCGATCCCGGCCCGCAGGTGCGCGGTCCGCACAAGTGCGATGTCGTCGGTGAGCACTTCTGCCCCCGTCGAGTACACGGCGTTGAGCGAACCGTCCACGGCGGACACCGGCGCACCGGCCGCCGCACCCAGGCGTGCGGTCCGCGCATCCAGGTGCAGGATCCAGTCGGCGTTCGCCCCGAACGGTGTGAGTCCGTCCGGCCCGGCGAGCGCGATGCGCGAGCCGTCCCAGCCGCGCGCGTCGCCGATGGCGGCCAGCAGCGGCCCGGCCACGAACGCCGTGGCGGAGAACGGTTCGGCGATCGCCGCGTACCCGGCCGCCTCCAGCACCCCGACGAGGTCGGTCTCCGCGAGATCGAGCTCTTTGAAGGCGGCGAACACGCCCATCTCCGCGAGGGCGTTCCAGTCACCGGCGGCCAGGGGCGCGCGGACGGCGTCGACGAGCGCGAGCTGCTCGTCCGTGTGCGCGAATCGCATGACAGCTCCCTACCGCGGCAGGCCGAGCACACGCTCGGCCACGATGTTGCGCTGGATCTCGTTCGTTCCCGCGTAGATCGGGCCGGACAACGAGAACTGGTACCCCTTCGTCCACGGACCGTCGAGCAGCGCGCCGGCGCCGAGCAGTTCGAGCGCGACCTCGTGCAGGTCAATGTCCAGCTGTGACCAGTACAGCTTGTTCAGGCTCGAACGCGCACCCGGCGGACGCCCCTCGATCAGCCCGGTCACCTGCTGCAGCGTGAAGTGCCGGTAGGCCCGAGCGCGCAGCCACGCGCGCACGACCCGCTCCCGGGTCGCCGGCCGCAGCCGGTCCTTGTGCGCGACCGCGAGGGCGATGAGCCGCTCGGCGGCGTGCAGGAACCGCCCCGGCGAGCGCAGCGTGAGCCCGCGCTCGGAGCCGGTCGTCGCCATCGCCACTTTCCATCCCTGGTGTACGGCGCCGAGCACGGCCGAGTCCGGCACGTACACGTCGTCGAAGAACACCTCCGCGAACCCCTCGTCACCGTCGAGGCGACCAAACCCGCGCACGGTCACGCCGTCGGCGGACAGCGGCACCAGAAAATAGGTCAGCCCACGGTGTCGTTCGGCGTCCGGATCCGTCCGGAACAGCCCAAAGAGATGCGTGCAGAACGCACCCCGGGTCGTCCACGTCTTCTGCCCGGACAGCCGCCACCCACCGTCGACGCGCACGGCCCGGCTGGCGATCCCGGCCAGGTCACTCCCGGCCCCGGGCTCCGACCACCCCTGGCACCAGAGATCCTGGGCCGCCGCCATCCGCGGCAGCAGGGTGTCGCGCTGCTCGTCGGTGCCGAACTCGAACAGCGTCGGCGCGAGCAGAAAGATCCCGTTCTGGGTGACCCGCTGCGGCGCCCCGGCCGCGTAGTACTCCTCCTCGAAGACCAGCCACTCCCACAGCGAGGCGTCCCGCCCCCCGTAGGCGACCGGCCACGACACCACCGCCCACCGCGCGTCGAACAGCCGCCGCTCCCACTCGAGATGCGCGGCGAACCCCGCCCGGGTGTCCCCGGACGGCAACGGCTCGCCCGGCACATTCGCCCGCAGCCACGCCCGCGCCTCACCCCGGAACGCCGCCTCGGCCGCCGTGTCCGCCAGGTCAACCCCAGTCAACGCAACTCCAGCCCTTCGAAGCAGCCGATCAAGTCCGCCCGCCAACCGCCCCGACGTTGATTTTCGTCAACGTCGACCAAAGTCAGCGCAATCAAGTCAGTCCGCATAATCACGTCGATGCAGTCATGTCGACATCCGCGGGCGGCCGATCTCGTAGCGGACCTCGCAAATCCGCCCGCACGCCGCTCGCAGTCCGCCCGCCGTCCGCCCGCACCGACGTTGATTTTCGTCAACGTCGACCAAAGTCAGCGCAATCAAGTCAGTCCGCATAATCACGTCGATGCAGTCATGTCGACGTCGGCGGCTGGCCGAACTCGTCGCGAACCTTGTCGGCGACGCCGGTGAGGTTGAGCTCGAAGGTGAAGCCCTGCTCGTAGCGGTAGCTGCGCTTCGGATCCCACGGGTCGATGCCGTTGAGCGACTCCTTCGCGGCCCGGATGACGTTCGGGTCCTTGGCCGCGATGCCGTGCGCCACCTCCAGCGCGGCCCCCCGGAGCTCGGCACGGGGTACGACGCGCAGGACCGAGCCGAACGCGTGCAGCTCGGCGGCGGTCGCGGTGGCGGAGGTGTACATCATGGCCCGCATCTTGTGCTGCGGCACCAGCCGCGACAGGTGGGTCGCCGCGCCCAGTGCGCCCCGGTCGACCTCCGGCAGCCCGAACGTCGCGTCGTCGCTCGCGACGATGATGTCGGCGTTGCCGCACAGGCCGATCCCACCGCCGAGGCAGAACCCATGCACGGCCACGATGACGGGTACCGGGCAGTCGTACACAGCGGTGAACGCGGCCGCGCAGCCCCGGTTGACACCGACGAGCGCGCTGTGGTCGCGGGCCGCCTGCAGCTCCTTGATGTCGACCCCGGCGTTGAACCCGCGGCCCTCGGCCCGCAGCACGACCGCCCGTACCCCCGGGTCGGCGCCGGCCGCATCGAGGGCCGCGGCCAGGTCGAACCAACCCTTGACCGGCAGCGCGTTGACGGGCGGATTGTCCATGACGATCTCGGCGACGCCGCGGTCATCCACAGTGGACTGGATCATGCTGCCTCATCCGAAGTAGTGAACGTCGCCCAGCCGTGCACGGCGACCGTGCCGTCCTGTTTCGTGCAGGTCATCTCGACGTCCTGCACATGTTCACCGTGTTCGTTCGTGCGTGCGCCCGTGATCGTGCCGTCGCAGGTGAGCGTGTCGCCGGGAAACACTCGGGCGGCGAAGCGGACACGGAATGCGCGAATGTTCTCCGCGCCGAACCGGTCGGTCGCCCAGGTGGCCAGGAACCCGGCCTGCAGCATGCCGAGCGACAACGGCGCCGGCAGCCCGGCCTCGCGGGCGAAGCCCTCGTCGTGGTGGATCGGTTGAAAATCTCCGGACGCTCCCTGGTACCGCACCAGGTCCGTCCGCGTCAGGGGCCCGACGACGAGCGCGGTCCCGCCGCTTCGATCCGAGACGCTCATGCGGTCTCGACCCCCGTGAGCTTCGCGGTGGCGACCAGCCGGCCCGTCTCGTCGCGGAACTCGGTCACCATGACGGCGAACGCCAGTGGGCCGGAGCGCCCTTCCTTGCGGGTGACGGACTCGATCCGCGACACGCCGGTGAGCCGGTCCCCGGCCCTTGGCGGCGGCCCGTGGAACACGTACTCCTGCTCGGCGTGCAGCCCCTTGTGCTGGTCCATGGCCACCTCCAGCCACGGGTCGGCCTTGCCCTGCTGCCAGAAGAAGGCGGTGGTGAGGAACGTCGGCGGGATCACCGGCGTGTCCGCGTCCAGGTAGGCCGGGTTCACCGAGTGCATGGCCCGGGCGAACTCGCGGATCTTGCCGCGTTCGACGTCGAGGGAGAACGGCTCGCCGGTGATGCCGGCGGCGCTGTCGTCGACCATGCGGATACCCCCTAGCAGTAAGGCGACACGGGCCTCGTCGGTGGAGACGCGGTCGGCCGGCGGCGGCTATGGATGCTGACTGCTGACCGAGACGACCTCGCCGGTCATGTAACTGCTGTAGTCGCTGGCGAGGAAGACGATCACGTTCGCCACCTCCCACGGTTCGGCCGGGCGGCCGAAGGCCTCGCGCTGGGCCAGCTCGGCCAGCAGCGCATCGGTGGTGACCTTGGCCAGGTGCGGGTGCATGGCCAGACTCGGCGCGACCGCGTTGACGCGGACCCCGGCCTTGGCCGCCTCGACGGCGGAGACCCGGGTCAGGGCCATGACCCCGGCCTTGGCCGCCGCGTAGTGCGCCTGGCCCTCCTGCGCCCGCCAGCCGATGACGGAGGAGTTGTTCACGATGACACCGCGGCCGCGGGGCATCATGTGCCGCAGCGCCGCGCGCGTGCACCGGAACGTGCCCGTGAGCGTCACGTCGAGCACGGCCGACCACTGCTCGTCGGTCATGTCGACGACGTTCGCAGTACCCCCGAGACCCGCATTGTTGACGAGGACGTCGAGACCGCCGAACCGTTCGGTGACGGTGTCGAACAGGTGCTGGACCTGCGCTTCGTCGGTGACGTCGCACGGCACCGGAAACGCGCCCAGCCGCTCGGCCGCCTCGGCGAGCCGGCGCTCGTGCCGGTCGCTGATGGCGACGGTCGCGCCCTCCTCGATGCAGCGCTGCGCGGTCGCGAACCCGATCCCGGTCCCGGCCGCCGCGGTGACGAGGACCGTGCGACCGGCCAGAAGCCCGTGAGCTGGAGGTTTGTCCACCATGGCGGTCACTCTACCAAGCGCTTGCTTGGTCCACCAGACCGTACTTCCGGCCCGCCCGGACCAGACCGGTGCACGTCGAGCAGCACGGAGGTCTCGGCCCCGGTCGACAGCGCCGGCCGGTTCGGCTCCACCTCGGCCAGCGGTGCACATTCGCGCATGGTTTCGCGGCTGCGAACGGTCAGTTCCTGGTACACCTTCGTGCCGTTGGCCTTCCACGCGAGCTCCTGGGCGTTCAGCTCGCGCACGATCCGGGCCGGTGAGCCGGCGGCGAGGGTTCGCGGCGGTACCACGAAACCGGCTTTGACGAACGCGTGCGCACCGACGAACGCCTCCGCGCCGACGTCCGCCCCGTCCATGACGACGGCGTTCATCCCGATGAGCGCGCCGGCGCCGATGCGGCAGCCGTGCAGGATGGCGCCGTGCCCGACGTGCCCGTCCCGGCCGAGCACGGCCTCGGTGCCTGGAAACGTGTGGAACACGCAGGAGTCCTGCAGGTTCGAACCCTCCAGCATGACGATACGGCCGAAGTCGCCGCGCAGGCTGGCGAACGGGCCGACGTAACAGTCCGCGTGCACGTGCACGTCGCCGATCAGCACGGCCGCCGGGTGCACGAACGCGCGCGGATGGACGACCGGGATGACCCCTTCGAGCGAGTACACCGGCATCAGGCCAGCCGTTTCAACACGGCCTCGGCCTCGGCCATGATCCGGTCGATCAGCTCCGCGCAGCTGGGCCGGTCGTCGATCAGGCCGGCCACCTGCCCGCTGGCCATGACACCGGCGTCGGGGCGGCCGTCGACCATTGCGTTGCGAATGAGCATCGGGGTGTTCGCCGCGAGCAGGACCTGGTCGTACCGCAGCCCGTGCTGTCCGCGCATCGCCCGCCCTTCGCGCACGAGCGACAACCACGAACGTCCGGACAGCGCACGAAATGCGCGCGCATTCGCGAACGCCCGCACGAATCGGCGCCCGGGAACGGACGGCTTCGCGAGCGCGTCCACGAACCCGGTGCGCAGGACGCGCTGCGGCACCCCGTCGAGCGCGTCGGTGACGACGGTGTCCGTGACGGACGCGGCCAGGTAACGGCGTTGCACGTCCTCGGCGATCGGACTGTCCGTGGTGAGCAGGAACCGGGTGCCCATGGCGATGCCGGCCGCACCGTACGCGAGGGCGGCGACCAGGCCGCGCCCGTCGTGGTAGCCGCCGGCCGCGACGACCGGGATGTCGACGGCGTCGACGACCTGCGGCAGGAGCAGTGAGATCGGGACCGGGCCGGTGTGCCCGCCACCCTCGCCGCCCTGCACGACGACGGCGTCGGCACCCCAGGCCGCGACCTTCTCGGCGTGCCGGCGCGCACCGACGGACGGGACCACGACGACCCCGGCCGTCTTGAGCTTGTCGATCAGCTCCGGCTTCGGCGCGAGCGCGAACGAGGCCACCCGCACCTCCTCCCGGATGAGCAGATCCGCGCGGCGGGCGGCGTCCGGTGCGTCCGCGCGCAAATTCACGCCGAACGGCTTGTCCGTCCGTGCACGGATGTCGGCGATCGCGGTGACCAGTTCGTCGTACGACAGCGTGGCGCTGGCCAGGATGCCGAGCCCGCCCGCGTTGGCGGTCGCCGCGGTGAGCTTCGCGTCGGACACCCAGCCCATGCCCGTCTGCACGATCGGGTACTGCACCCCGAACAGCTCGCAAATGGGCGTCCGCAAAGCCGGCAGCGTCACGCCATCACCAGCACAAGTTCCGACGCCGACGCAAGTTCCGACGCCGGCGCGAGTTCGGGCGCCGGCGCAGGTTCCAGCGCCGACGCGAGTTCCGACGCCGACGCAAGTTCCGACGCCGGCGCCACTTCCGACGCCGGCGCGAGTTCCGACGCCGGCGCCACTTCCGACGCCGGCGCGAGTTCCGACGCCGGCGCCACTTCCGACGCCGGCGCGAGTTCCGACGCCGGCGTATCCACTCGGCACACCCGGTGAGCGGTCATGTCGCTTCGCGCAGTACCGCTCACGCGGCCACCTCCCGGTTCCGGGCACCCTTCGGGTCGATCACGTCACGGATCAGGGCCAACTCGTCGTCGGTCGGGCGGCGGGTCTCGGGGACCTCCGCGGGTACCACCAGAGCAAAACCGGTGGCGTCCCGCACTTCGGCGACCGACACGCCCGGGTGTACCGACACGAGGCGCATCCGGTGGTCCTCGGAGCCGAAGTCGAACACGCCGAGATTGCTCACGACCCGGCGCAGCTCGTGGTACTTGGCCGCGGCGGGCAGGGCGGCGACCCGGTCGTAGCCGACGCCGCTGACCATGTCCACGGCTTCGACGAACGAGCGCGGGCCGTGCTTGGGCACCCAGTAGCTGGTCGGGTGGCTGACGGTGTTGCCGGGCGCGCCGCGCACGCCGAGCAGCTGCCGGGTCGGGCGGGCGAAGTCGCCGATCGCGGAGATGTTCGCGTTGCCGTAGCGGTCGATCTGGCTCGGCATCATCATCACGTGCCGGTGCCCGGTCCAGAGCAGGTCGAACACGGTCCGGAACGGGATCCAGCCCTCGATCTCGGCCGGGCGCTCGCCGATGGCCCAGGTGCCGCGGCCGAGCAGGGCCTCGCCGTCGGAGAGGAGCAGGTCGGGGGCGAAGGTCGCGCGGGCGAGGCGGCTGGCGATGCTCGGCACCACCCCGGTCGGGCTGGCCAGGATCTCGCCGTCGCCCCGCCACGCGTCGGCGCACGCCACGACGCAGATCTCGGCCCGGGTCACCGGGCTCATCACCGAAGTCATGCCACCGCCTCTGCCTGCTCGCCGTTGAGGTAGCGCTCGTAGAACGCCGGCCAGCGCTGCGGGTCGCCGGCGGCCTCCACGTATTCGCGCTGGAACGCCTCGTCGCGCCCGTAGTCCGGGTCGCACGAGGTGAAGTGCGCACCGCCGGGCGCCTCGACGACACCGTGCACCATCCAGCGCTGCAGCAGCAGGCTCTGCACGGGTGCGCGTTCGGTCAGCTCGGCGGTGGACACGATGCGCTCGACGGACACATACGCGCGGTCGGCCGCCTTGCAGTACAGGTCGTCGAAGTACGGATCGGGGCCCAGGTACTGCGCGTTGCCGTACACATCTGCGCGGTTGAGGTGCACGAGCGCGGCGTCCAGGTGCAAAGCGGGCACCGCGAGCAGTTCTTCACCGTCGTAGGGAGACGCGACCGTGCGCAGATCCGGGTTCACGGTGAGCACGTCGGAGCCGAGCCCGACCCGGGTGGGCAGGAACGGCAGGCGGCAGGCGGCCGCGTAGAGCCCCCACTGCAGCATGCCCTCGTCGTACTCGGTGACCTCGACGGCACCGGCCTGGCGGGCGGCGCGGAAGTGCGGCTCGAGCGGAATCGAGTCCAGCGACACGAACCCGTAGATCAGGCGCCGGACCTTCTTCGCGGCCAGCAGGAGGCCGACGTCGGGCCCCCCGTAGGTGACCACGGTGAGGTCCGTGAGCTCGGAGCGCAGGATCGCCCGGATCAGGGCCATGGGCTTGCGCCGCGACCCCCAGCCGCCGATCCCGATGGTCATGCCGGAGCGTAACTGCGCCACGACCTCGTCAGGGGACATCTGCTTGTTCGCCATCGCTGTGTTTGGCCGCCTTACTCCCGCAGGCTGACTTGCCCCACGACCGTACCAAGCGCTTGCTTGATTACGCTACACTCGTTTTCTCGCGGGATCGGTACACTCCGTGTTGGTCTGCGGGATACACCTTCTTCTCTGTAAAGGACACGGCATGGCGCGGGAGTCTGGAGAGCGGCGCGAGCGAATCCTCGCGTCCGCCGCGGCGCTGTTCGCCAACAAGGGCGTGGCGGCGACCACGGTGCGTGAGATCGCCGACGAGGTGGGCATTCTCTCCGGCAGCCTGTACCACCATTTCGAGTCCAAGGAGGCGATGGTCGACGAGATCGTCACCTCCTACCTCGAGGATCTGCGCACCCGTTACAAGCGGGTGCTCGCGGCGGACACCGATCCGCGCACGCGCCTGCACGACCTGATCGTGGCGTCGCTCGAGGTGGTCGAGGCGCACCCGCACGCCACCGAGATCTACCAGAACGATGTCAACTACCTGACGCAAATTGAGCGTTTCGGCTATCTGCGCAACGCCGGCAAGGAGGTCCAGTCGGCCTGGCTCCAGGTCATCGAGGCCGGCATCGCCCAGGGCGTGATCCGTTCCGATCTGGACCCCAAGATTCTGTACCGCCTGATGCGTGACGCGGTGTGGCTGTCGGTTCGGTGGTTCAAGCCGACCAAGGAGTACCCGATCACCCGCCTGGCCGAGGACTGCACGTCACTGTTCCTGGACGGCCTGTCCCGCCGGTGATCCGCCGCCGCGCCCGCACCCTGGCGGTCCTGGAACTGGTCAACGTCTTCCTGCTCAGCTGGCTCTTCTTCGGGGTACTGCACGTGCGCCCGACATTGCCGAATGTGCTCGGTATGACGCTGATCGCGCTGTTCCTGCTGATCGGCGCGGCGTACTGGGCGCTCAAGTACGCCCAGCTCGCCGCCCGCCACCGCCACCCGGCCGGCATGCACGTATTCCGCGCGCTCAACTGGCTGGGTGTGGCCGCTCTAGCGGCCGGCGCGGTGGTCATCGGTCTCGACCCGACACTCCCGGCCGTGCTGTTCTGGCTGTTCGCGCTGCTCGAGTACGTGAACTACTTCCACGTCCAGCTCATGCACGACACCCGCGCCGACCTGCGCCGCCTGGCCCGCACCGGCCGTCCGCACCGTTCACATCTGCGCCGAGACCTGCAGCGACCACCCCGCCACGAGCGCACCCACCAGCATTAGCCACCGCACCAGATGCTCGGTCCGCCCGCCGGTCCCGAACCGCAGCGGCCGCGGCGCCCGCAGCCGCATCCACCGCCGCCCGCGCACCATGACCGGAAACAGCGCCGGCACCCCGGTGTTGGTGAGCATGTCACCGGCGATGTGCGCCAGACAGCCGAACCCGATCGGCACCCCGAGCCACCACCAGCCGCCGGTCGGCGCGAATGTGAGCAGCGCCGCCGCCGCGAGCACCCCGGCCAGGGTCGCGCCGAGCGTCCCGCGCTTGCGCCGCGGCCACAGCGCCCGGACCGCCAGCCCGGTCGTCGCGAACATCACAACGGCCGCGAACACCAGCCCGCCGAGCATCCCGCCGAGCGCGATCAGGGCACCGGTGACCAGCGCGAACAGCACGGTGTGCGTCAGCGTCCGATGCCCGTCGAGATCGCGCACGTCAAGCCGGGTCCGTGTCCGCGCGTGCAGCACCGCGCAAGCCCGCCCGATCCGCTTGCAGGCCCACCGGCTGACCGGCCCGAACGTCCGCGCGACGCAGGAGCTGTGGTGATCGCAGTCCGGCAGCAGCGCCGCCCCGGCGGACATCACCGCACCGACGACGATCACCGGCAGGCCGACCGGGTGACCGGCCGCGGCCAGTACCGCGCACCCGCCCAGCCAGCCCGCCGCACCCGACACGGCATGTGAGGATCCCATCACGCACTCGATAGTGATCCATCCGCGCAAATGACCTCGTCCCACGGGGAACGACACGAACCGACGGGTCGCGACCGCCCGGCCCCACCGGCCTGATGATTCGAGGATTGTTCAACGATCCTCTTGATATATCGATGACGGTGCGTGATAGTCGAGGCAGGCCCCCTGCGGCCGGTAGGGGGATTCGACACCATGAAGCGACGGCGACGAGCGGCCGTTCGGATCGCTGCCTCGATGTGCATGATCGGCGCCCTGGCGACCGCCGGCTGTGGCGCGAACCCCGCCCCGCCCGGCCCGGCGGCCGCCTCGTCACAGCGGCCGCCCGCGCCGCCATCGGCGTCGCCGTCGCCGAGCCGTCAGGGCATTGCCGTCCCGAGCGTCGCCCCGATCACGCCGCAGAAGCAGCAGAACATCTACGGCGATCTCCCGGTGTACGAGCGCCAGGTGCTCTGGAAACTGGAGGATCGCACGCTCCGCCAGGCCGGCGCCAACGGCAGCCTGCTCGGCTCGTGCGACCAGCGGATCGACGGTTCGGCCGCGGTGACGACAACCTGCACCATCACGTTCGACGGCCTCGCGGTGCCGTTCAGCGTGACGGCCGGAGCGGGCGGGGCCTACGCGCAGTGGCGCGCCACCCAGACCAGCGGGCCGCTCATCCGGACGGCCGTCCATGCCGCGTGGTATCGGTACGTCTCCGCCAATGCCCCGGGCGCGACCGGCACGGCGATGTGCGATGCGCGGATGCCGGAGCGCTCGCTGGTGAACTTCAGCAGTCCGTTCTACGAATGCTGGTACACCGCCGACGGCGCGACCGTCGTGCGTTCCGTCCGTCTGACGGAGGCCGCCGGCGTGACGTTCGCCTGACCCGGGAACCTACTCGACTGGGGCCCGGTGCAGGCCGACCGGGCTCAGGGGGCCGACCTCGCCCGCGCCGAACGCCGCCGCCACCGAGGAGACCGTCCAGGCCGGGTTCCGGGTGCCTGGGCCCTGGACGGTGGGGTGAGCGATCATGGACAGCTCGTCGCCGTCGATGCGGACAACCTGGCCGTGCAGGCTTGTGGACGCGTCGGACAGCAGGTAGACGATCGCCGGTGCGTTCTGGGCCGGCGGTTTGTGCACGTTCTGGCCCTGCGCGGCGGCACCCAGGTAGGCCTCGTACGTGTCGGCCATCCGGGTGTGCGCGTTCGGGGACACGGCGTTCACGCGCACGCCCGTGCCGGCCAGGTCGGCGGCCCAGCAGTACGTGAGCGACGCTACCGCGCCCTTGCTGGCCCCATAGGCGCCCATCGCGGCCGATCCCGCGTGCGAACCGGACGTCACGTTCACGATCGAGCCCGTGCCGCGTTCGAGCATGGCGCGGATCGCGTGCAGGCCGCAGTACGCGGTGCCCAGGACGTTCACTTCCAGGACTGCGCGGAACTCGTCCGGGTCCTGTTCGCTCGGGTGCGCGAGGCGGAAGATGCCGGCGTTGTTGACCAGACCGTCGATCGTGCCGAACGCTTCGATGCACGAACGGACGATCGCGCCGGCGGTGGCCCAGTCCGCGACCGAGCCGATCGCGGTCTCCGCCCGACCACCGTCGGCCCTGATCGACCGGGCGACCGACAGTGCGTGATTTTCGTCTACGTCGTTGACAATTACGTTCGCCCCCTCGGCGGCGGCCAGGCGGGCATAAGCCGCGCCCAGCCCCTGACCGGCGCCGGTGACGACAATCGCCTTGCCGGCCAGGTGCCCGCCGCTCATGAGCAACGCTCCACACTCATCGCCCCGCCCGGCAGATTCGCGCCGCTCATGAGCAACGCTCCACGCCCATCGCCCGCCCGGACCGATGCGCGACGCTCAACACAAACGCTCCGGCACGGCACGCCCATCGCCCGGCGGGACAGGTGGCCGGTGCTCAAGACATGCGCTCCACGATCATCGCCATGCCCTGGCCGCCCGCGGTGCACATGGTTTCCAGGCCCAGCTGCTTGTCGCGGAACGACAGGCCGTTGAGCAACGTCGTGGCGATGCGGGCGCCGGTCATGCCGAACGGGTGGCCGACCGCGATCGCGCCGCCGTGGACGTTCACTTTCTCCGGGTCGGCGTTCATCTGGCGGTAGGACGGGATCACCTGCGCGGCGAACGCCTCGTTGATTTCGATCAGGTCGATGTCGTCGATGCTCATTCGCGCATGTGCGAGCGCGCGTCGCGTCGCCTCCACCGGGCCCAGGCCCATGATCTCGGGGCTGAGCGCGGAGACGCCCGTGGCCACGATTCGTGCGAGGGGGGTGAGGCCGAGTTCCCGCGCGCGGGCCGAGCTCATGACGACCAGCGCGGCGGCGCCGTCGTTCAGCGGGCAGCAGTTGCCGGCGGTGACGGTACCGTCGGGGCGGAAAACCGGCGACAGCGTGCTGACCTTCTCCAGGGTCACGCCCGCGCGGGGGCCGTCGTCGCGGGACAGCGTGGTGCCGTCGGGCAGTGTCACCGGCGTGATGTCAAGGTCCCAGAAGCCGTCGGCCTGGGCCTTCTCGGCGTTGTTCTGGCTGCGCACGGCGAACTCGTCCTGCTCGCGGCGGGTGATGCCGCACAGCGACGCGACGTTCTCGGCCGTCTCCCCCATCGCGATGTACACGTCCGGCAGTCCGCCCTCGGTGCGCGGATCGGTCCACGGCACGGTCGATGTGCGGGCCGGCCAGCGGGGGTTGCGGGTGTCGGGCATACCGTCCGCCTTGCCGGCCGGGTAGTGCGAGACGATCTCGGCGCCGGCGGCCACGAACGCGTGGCCCTCCCCCGCCTTGATGGCGTGGAAGGCCATCCGGATCGCCTGCAGCGACGACGCGCAGTAGCGGTTGACGGTGGTGCCGGGCACCATGTCCAGGCCGAGGTGCATGGCGACCTGGCGGCCGAGGTTGTACCCCTGCTCGCCGGCCGGCTGCGCGCAGCCGAGGATCAGGTCGTCCAACGTGGACGGAGCCAGGGCCGGCACCTTGGCCAGGGCCTGGGCGACGATGTCGGCGGCGAGGTCGTCGGCGCGCACCCCGGCGAGTGAACCCTTGTAGGCGCGGCCGATCGGCGAGCGCACGGCGGAGACGATGACGGCGTCCACAGTGGAACACCCCTTTCACTGGGAGACGGTCCAGCCCCCGTCCACGGGCAGCAGGACGCCGTTGATGTAGGCGGCGGCCGGGGAAAGCAGGAACAGGACGGCGGCGGCGACGTCCTCGGGACGGCCGGCCCGGCCCATCGGGTTGCGTTCGATGAGCGAACGGCCGAGCGGTGTGTCCGCGAAGCCGGCCATGCGCGGCGTGTCGATGAAGCCTGGTGCGACGGCGTTCGCGCGAACGCGCGGGGCGGCCCGGGTGGCGAGGTGGCGGGTGTAGCCGGCGATCGCGGCCTTGCCCGCCGAGTACCACGGCGAGTCGGTGCCGACCAGGTTCCCGGCGACGGAGGCGACGTTCACCACCGCCGATCCGTCCGGCGGGCCGGTGGCCAGCCAGGCCGACGTCACCATCTCCACGCTGCCCGCGGTGAACGCGAGACCGTCCACAAAGGGCAGCGCCGGGCCGCCGCTGGCCGGGCCGGCGTTGTTGACCAGGTAACGGACCGGGCCGGCCGCGGCGAACGCGGCGGCGACGGCGGCCGGATCGCGGACGTCCACAATGGAGCCGCCGTGCGTCGGGGCGAGGTCCCAGACGATCGGGCGCAGGCCCTGTTCCACACTCAACCGGGCGATGGCGGCACCGATACCGCTGGCCCCGCCGGTGATGACGACCGAATCCACGACTATCCGCTCCGCAACGTTGTCTTGAGCACCTTGCCGCTCGCGTTGCGGGGCAGGGCATCGAGGAACACGAACGACCGGGGCAGCTTGTAGTTGGCGAGCCGCTCCTTGCAGAACTTGGCGAGGTCGTCAGAGCTGAAAACCGAGCCCGGCCGTGGTACTACGAACGCCCGCGCGACCTCACCGAGGCGCCCGTCCGGCACGCCCACGACGGCGACCTCGGCCACGAACGGATGCCGGGCGATCACCTGCTCGATCTCGGCCGGGTAAGCGTTGAAACCGCCGACGATGAACATGTCCTTGAGCCGGTCGGTGATGCGCAGGTAGCCGCGCTCGTCCAGCACACCGACGTCGCCCGTGTGCAGCCAGCCCTCGGCGTCGATCGCGTCGGCGGTGCTGGCCGGGTCGTCGAAGTACCCCCGCATGATGTTGTAACCACGGATCAGCACCTCACCGGAGGAGCCGTCGATGCGGACCTCGACCCCCGGGACCGCCGCGCCGCAGGTGCTGGCGACGGTCTCGGGGGTGTCGTCGGGGCGGCACATGGTGGCCGTCCCGCACGACTCGGTCAGGCCGTACGCGGTGAGGACGGTCTCAAGGCGCAGCTCGGCCCGCAGCCGCTCGATCATCACCACGGGAACCGTGGTCGCACCGGTGATGGCGACGCGCAGGCTGGACAGGTCGTACGCCGTGCGGGCGGGATGGTCGAGCATGGACGTGTACAACGTCGGAGGTCCCGGCAGGACCGTGATCCGCTCCCGCTGGACGATGTCCAGCGTGGTCGGCACGTCGAAGACGGCCTGGGGCACGATCGTCGCGCCGCGCAGGAGGCAGGCGATGACGCCGGCCTTGTAGCCGAAGGTGTTGAAGCAGGGGTTGACCAGCAGGTACCGGTCCCCTTCGCGCAGCTGCGCGAGCTCACTCCAGGCCACGTACAGCTCGGTGCTCTGGAGGTGGGTGAGCATGGCGCCCTTGGGCCGGCCGGTGGTGCCGCTGGTGAAGAACAGGTCGGCGAGGTCGTCCGGGTACACGACCGCGTCGACGCCCTTGCCGACGGCCATGAAGGTGTCCCACTCCGCGAACGGGACGATGTCGTTCAGTGCCGGTGTCGGCGTCTCGGCGGCCGCGTCGGTGAGCGAGTCGATGTAGCGGTTGCCGAGGAATCCGTCGTCGACGAGCAGCAGCCGGGCCCCGCTGCGGGCCAGGATGTACGCCGCCTCCGGGCCCTTGAACCGCGTGTTCAGCGGCACGAGGACGCCCCCGGCTGAGACGATGCCGAGGGCGGCGACGATCCACCGCCAGCCGTTCGGGGCCCACAGGGCGACGCGGTCACCCTTGCCGACCCCGCGGGCAGCCAGGGCCTCGGCGCACCGGGTGACCTCGGCGCCGAGCTCGGCGTAGCTGAGGCGGACGTCGCCGTCGACGATCGCCTCACGCAGGCGGTAGTGAGCGGCGCCGGCCCGGACCAGATCGGGGATGGTCCGGGCGTCCAACGGTTCCATGGAGGGCACCTTACCAACCAAGCAAGCGCTTGGTAAGGTCCAAGTCATGACGGAGGCATTTCTGGTCGAGGCCGTGCGCACACCGGTCGGCCGGCGCGGCGGCGGACTGTCCGCGATCCACCCCGCGGACCTCGGCGCACACGTGCTCACCGCGCTGGTCAAGCGCAGCGGCGTCGACCCGGGCGCGGTCGACGACGTGATCTTCGGCTGCGTCGACGCGCTCGGCCCGCAGGCCGGCAACATCGCCCGCACCAGCTGGCTGGCGGCCGGGCTGCCCGAGCACGTGCCCGGGGTGACCGTGGACCGGCAGTGCGGCTCCTCGCAGCAGGCCGTGCACTTCGCCGCGCAGGCGGTGATGTCCGGCACGGCCGACCTCGTCGTGGCCGGCGGCGTGCAGAACATGAGCGCCATCCCGATCTCCGCGGCGATGCTCGCCGGGCAGCAGTACGGCTTCGACGACCCCTTCCGCGGCTCCGCCGGCTGGCACGCGCGCTACGGCACGCAGGAGATCAGCCAGTTCCGGGCGGCCGAGCTGATCGCCGCCGAGTGGGCGCTGACCCGGGAGGAGATGGAGGCGTACGCCCTGGAAAGCCACCGCCGGGCCGCCGCCGCCATCGACAGCGGCCGGTTCGAGCGCGAGATCGAGCCCATCGCCGGCGTCGCCGCCGACGAGGGCCCGCGCCGCGACACGACCCTCGAGAAGATGGCCGGCCTGCCGACGCTCAAGCCCGGCGGAGTCGTCACCGCGGCCCTGGCCAGCCAGATCTCAGACGGCGCGGCCGCACTGCTCGTCGCGAGCGAACGCGCGGTGCGCGAACACGGCCTGCGCGTGCGGGCGCGCATCGCACACTTGAGCGTTCGCGCGGACGACCCGGTGTACATGTTGACCGGTCCGATCCCGGCGACCGAGCACGCACTGCGCAAGAGCGGACTGTCCATGGACGACATCGACGTGGTGGAGATCAATGAGGCCTTTGTCCCCGTCGTGCTCGCCTGGCAGCGCGAGACCGGCGCGGACCTCGCGCGCGTCAACCCTCTCGGCGGCGCCGTCGCGCTCGGCCACCCCCTCGGCGCGACCGGCGCGCGGCTGATGACGACGATGCTGCACGAACTGGAGGCCCGCGGCGGCCGATACGGTCTGCAGACCATGTGCGAGGGCGGGGGAACGGCCAATGTCACGATCATCGAACGGCTCTGACGCCGGGGCCGGTGCGGTCGCGCTGGTCACCGGCGGCACCCGGGGCATCGGCCGGACCATCGTGGCCCGCCTGGCCGCGTCCGGCTACCGGGTCGTCACCTGCGGCCGCACCGACCCCGGCGACCTAGCCGGCGCCGAAGCCAGAGCCGAACCCAGGGCCGAAGCCGGAACCGGAGCCAGGGCCGGAACCAGAGCCGGAGCCAGGGCCGGAGCCGGAACCGGAGCTAGAGCCGAAACCGAAACCGAAACCGGAGCCGGAGCCGGTCGCATCCTCTTCCACCGCGCCGACATCCGCGAACCCGACCAGGCGGCCGCGCTCGTCGCCGCCGCCATGGACGCGTTCGGCCGGCTCGACCTGGTCGTGAACAACGCCGGCGGCGGCCCCCCGGTCCCGGCCGCGACCGCCTCACCCAACCTGGTCACGGCCGTGGTCCGGCTCAACCTCCTGGCCCCGTTCTTCGTCGCCCAGGCCGCCAACGCGGTGATGCAGGCCCAGGACACCGGCGGCCTGATCGTGAACATCGGCAGCGTGTCGGCTTTGCGACCGGCCCCGGGCACCGCGGCCTACGCGGCGGCGAAGGGCGGCCTCGAGGTCCTCACCCGCGCCCTGGCCCTGGAGTGGGCGCCCCGGGTCCGCGTCAACACGGTGACCGCGGGCGTGGTGCGGACCGACGACAACGCCGCCCACTACGGCGACGAGCGGGCACTGGCGGCGGTCGCGGCGACGGTACCCCTGGGCCGGATGGCGACCCCCGACGACATCGCCGACGCCGTGCTGCTGCTCGCCTCCCCCTTGGCCGGCTACATCACCGGTGCGTCCCTGCTCGTCGACGGCGGCGGCCAGCTCCCCCGCTACTCGGACGCGATTGGCGGACCCGCTCTACCCTGACCCGGTGACGGCTACCGATCTGGACCTCACCGCGCGGGCGGCCGACGTGCTGGCCGCCGACATCCACACGACCAAGCGCGCCGGCCGTTGGGCCGCCGCCCGCTGGGTCGCCGCCGGCCTGGCCCGCCTGGCCGCCGACGCCGACGACGACCCGGGCGAGCCGATGCTTCCGTTCAGCCACTTCGTCCTGACCCGCCGCGACACCGGCGAGGAGCTCCTGCGCGTCGACGCCGACTTCGACGACCACCACCTCCTGGCCCACGTCCAGCAGCAGCTCGACGAGCTGACCGCCGGCGAGTTCCTGGACCGCTGGGGCGTCACACCGGACGTCACCGCGGGCGGCCAGTGATGCGTGAGCGCCGCCGGGCCGGGTAACCGGCCGACTATGCGAATCGGCAACGTCGAAGTGCGCGTGCTGGGCGGCCCGCTGGGGTGCCTGCTGATGGTCCTGGGCTCGCTGGTGCTGTCGGCCCTGTGCACGTTCGGCGCGAACCTGCTGCTCCGCCACTGACCGGTCGCCGCCGACGCAACGGGCCAGCGCGCGCCGTCGGAGCGCGTCAGTGCGCGCCGTCGGAGCGGGGCGGGTGCGGGTCGGTGACGGCGTGCAGGAGGCGGCGGATGGCCGTCGGGGCGCCGACCACGGCGGCGTGGCCGTCGGCGCACGTGGACTCGAGCGTGCCGGGGGCGGTGAGCAGGGCGGCGAAGGTCTTCGGGTCGGTTTTCAGGGAGACGTCGGCGGAGCCCGGCTCGCCCGCCTCGACCTCCGCCCGGCCGTGCGCGAGGCGGACCGTCCACACCCGGCCGTCGAGCTCGAGGCGGCAGGTGAGCGGGGGCGCTGACGGGTCGGGGTGGGCGGCGCCCTGCAGGAAGATCAGCACCGACGTGGCGCTCAGCGCGGCCGGAGCCGGTGGCTGGGGTGCTTCGATGCCCCAGTCGCCCAGGGCCCGGACGATCGGTTCGAGGGCGCGGCCGCGTTCGGTCAGCTCGTAGCCGTCCGACGGGGCGCGCCGGATCACGCCGTTGTGCTCGAGCTCGCGGAGGCGGTCGGCCAGCAGGTTGGAGCTGACGCCGGGCAGGGCCTGACGCAGCTCCGAGAAGCGTTGCGGCGTCAGGAGCAGCTCGCGGACCACGAGCAGGGCCCAGCGTTCCCCTACGACGTCGAGCGCCCGGGCGACGCCGCACGCGTCCCGGTAACTCCTGCTCGTCGGCATGGCTCAAAAAGTACCACAGCTGCCAGTTGCTTTTAACAACTAGCTTTGGTTAGGGTTTTGCACATGAGTGGACTGTTGTTGGAGAACAAGAGCGCCGTCATCTATGGCGGCGGGGGTTCCATCGGGGCGGCCGTGGCGCGCGTCTTCGCACGGGAAGGGGCGCGCGTGTTTCTCGCCGGGCGCACGCTCGCGCGACTCGATGCGGTGGCGCGCGACATCCGGGCCGCGGGCGGGGATGTCGATACCGCGCAGGTCGACGTGTTCGATCAGGTCGCCGTCGTGCACCACGCCGATGCGGTGGCCGCGGCGGGTGACGGAATCGACATCGCGCTCAACGCCGTGAGCGTGCCGCACGATCAGGGAACGCCACTTGCGGACCTGTCGGTGGACGAGTTCATGCGGCCGATCGACGGGTTCCTGCGCATGCTGTTCATCACCAGCCAGGCCGTGGCCCGGCACATGGGGCGGGAGCGGCCGGGGGTCATCCTGACGCTGTCCGAGCCGGGCGCGCGGCTGACGATCCCCGGCATTCTCGGGCACGGGGTGAGCGCGGCCGGGAAGGAGACGTTCGCGCGGCTGCTCGCGGCGGAGCTGGCGCCGCGCGGCATCCGGGTCGCCGGGATCCGGCCGCACGCCGTCGTCGACGCGGGGGCGGCGGGGTCATACACCGCCGACCTCTTCGGGCCCGCCGACCTGGCCGGGCTGGCGCAGGGGACGCTGCTCAAGCGGCTGCCGACGCTCGCCGAGGTCGCGGAGACGGCGGCGTTCCTGGCCTCGGACCGGGCGGCCGCGGTGACCGGGACGGTGGCCAATCTCTCGGCCGGGGCGCTGGTGGACTGACACCGGGCCGGCCCAGCTCGGCCTACCCGGCCTACCCGGGTCACTCGGCCTACCCGGGTCACTCGGCCCGCCCGGCCTACCCGGCCCGCTCGGCCCGCTCGGCCGGCTCGGCGGCGACCATGGCCACGAGGGTGTCCAGGAGCTCCTCGGCCGTGGTGCGCCACTTCTCCTGGTTGAGGTGGCCGGAGACGGTCATGCCGGTGATGCCGTGGACGCTGGTCATGAGCAGGGCTCCGTAGCGGTGGGCGGCGGCCGCGCCGACCACCTCGGTGACGATCGCGAGAAACTCGTCCTGGCTGCGCTGGGCGGCGCGGACCACGGCGTCCGGGTCGCCGGTCGGGGTCATGAACATCTGCTGGTACAGGTGGGGGTGCCCGCGTCCGAGCGCCATCAGGCCGGCCAGGCCGATGCGCAGCTTCTCGGCCGCGGACCGGTCCGGGTCGGCGCGCAGGGCGTGCACCTGGTCCCCGAGCCGGTCCCAGGCCTCGGCCGCGACCGCGGTGAGCAGGCTCTCCTTGTCGGCGAAGTGCCCATAGGGGGCGCCGCGACTCACGCCCGCCCGGGCACCGACCTCGCGCAGCGTCACGGCGTCGGGGCCGCCCTCGTCGAGCAGCTCGGCGGCGGCGTCGAGCAGGGCCCGGCGGGTGGCGGCGGCCGACTCGGCGCGTCGGGAGGCGGCGGCGTGCTCAGCGCGGGCGACCATGCCACCAGTCTACGGTTGACACTGTCATATGAAATGCCTACCCTCACTCATATGACAACGTCACATGGAATTGTCGTCGTGACCGGCGCCTCGACCGGCATGGGCGCGGCCACCGCCCGCGAACTGGCCCGGCGCGGCTACCACGTGCTGGCCGGAGTGCGCCGGGAGCGCGACGGTGACGCCATCCGCGCCGACGGCGTCGAACCCGTCATCCTCGACATCACCGCGCCCGACCAGGTCGCCGCCCTCGCCGCCCGGGTCGAAGGCTCCGCCGTGCGGGCCCTGGTCAACAACGCCGGCATCGCCGTCAACGCGCCGGTCGAGGCGCTGCCCCTGGCCGACTGGCGCCGCCTGTTCGAGGTCAACCTGTTCGGGCATATCGCCGTCACCCAGGCCCTGCTACCGGCCCTCCTGCGCAGCCGCGGCCGGATCGTCAACATCAGCTCCGTCGGCGGGCGGGTCGCGATGCCCGCCTACGGGGCGTATGCGGGGAGCAAGTTCGCCCTCGAAGCCGTCAGCGACGCCCTGCGCCAGGAGCTCGCCCCGCACGGCGTCCAGGTCGTGGTCGTCGAGCCGGGCGGTGTGCGGACGGCGATGAACGAACGGGGCGCCGCGACCGCTGCCGACCTCGCGGCCGGGATGACGGGGCCGCAGCGGCAGCGGTACGGCGACCTGATGCGGGCGGTCATGGCCCACGCCGACGCGTTCACGAAGGCCGGCCAGTCCGCCGAAGCCGCCGCGAAGGTCATCGTGAAGGCCACGACCGCCGCCAACCCGCGCATCCGCTACACGATCGGCCGCGACGCCGCCGTGTTCATCCCGCTGTCCCGATTCCTGCCCGGCCGCCTGCTGGACCGGATCGTGGCCCGCGACCTGCGTCCGCACTTTCCAAAAGCCGCCGGGGGTACTGTGCCCGCCCGCGCGTGAGCCTTCGATCGCGCTCTAGGACCAGGTCGCCGCGGACCAGCCGTCGCTCGACCAGGTGCGGCCCGACCAGGTGCCGGCCGACCACGTCCGACCGGACCAGGTGCGTCCGGACCAGGCCGGGTCGCTCCAGCCGGCGGCGGCGTTGCCACCCCACGGGGCCGCGGTCCAGGTGGCCGCCGCCCACGTCTTCCCGGCCCAGGATGTACCGGTCCAGCCGTCGCCGGCCAGCCGGTAGCCGAGCCACAGGCCGCCCGACCAGGACGGCGTGGTGGACTTCGCCCACTGCGCGGTGCCGAAGGTGCCCCAGACGGTCCGCTCGCCGGTGAGCTTGACGCCGTCGATGGTGAGGCCGGCCGTACCGCGGGAACCCTGCAGCGACCCGGTGCCACTGGACAGCGTGACCGCCGGCGCGGTGACCGCGAGGCCGGTGCGGGCGAGCGCACCGTTGACGTTGAGCGCGGACAGGCCCAGCGTCTTGGCGGTGCCGGTGCTCAGCGCGGTGCCGCCCTTGACCAGCCAGTCCTTGACCTGGTCGGGGGTGGCGGCCGGCTTGGCCTGCAGCAGCAGCGCGGCGGCGGCCGTGACGACGGCGGTGGCCTGCGAGGTGCCGCTGCCCTTGAACAGGGTGGTGCCGACCCGGGCGTCCGGGTACAGGTTGTCGATGTTCGAGCCGGGGTCGCGCAGCGAGGCGATGGAGGTGCCCGGCGCGAGCAGGTCGACCTGCCCGGCCACGCCGGCGGTGCTGGTGCCGGCCAGGTTCGTGAACGTCGCCAGCGTGTCGTCGGCGGTGGTCGCGGTGCCGTTGGTCGCGGTGGCGCCGACGGACAGGATCGAGTCGTCCATCGCCGGGTTGGTCAGCGCGCCGGCCGTGTTGCCGTTGTTGCCGGCGGCCGCGACGACCACGATCCCGGCCTTCCACGCCTTCTGCACCGCGAACTGCAGCGGGTCGGTCCAGGACTTCGTGGCGCCGCCCGAGCCGTAGGAGAGGTTCAGCACGCGGATCGGGCTGCTCGGGTCGTCGTTCTTGTGCTGCACGACCCAGTCGATCGCGGCGATCATCTGCGACACGTCGACCGCTCCGGTCGCGGTGCCGATCTTCACCGAGGTGAGCTTGACGTCGGGCGCGATGCCCTTGCTGCCGGAGGTGCTGTCGTTGCCGACGATGATGCCGGCCATGTGCGTGCCGTGGCCGTACGTGTCGAGGTAGCGCAGGTTCGCCGCCTGCGACTCGAACGACAGGTCCGGCCCGTTGACGATCTGCGCGGCCGGCAGGCCGGGCACCGACGCGACGCCGGTGTCGATGAGCGCTACCCCGACCCCCTTGCCGGTCAGCGCCGCGGCCGTGCCGGTGTCCGCCCCGATGCTCGATCGGACCTGCGCGAGCGTCGTCGCCGTCGCCGCGGTGCCGGCCGGTGTGACGGCCGCGGCGACCGGGTGCGCGCTGAGCGCGACCGTGGCCGCGGGTGCCAGCACGGCGGCGACGACCGCCCGCATCTTCTTGCGCCTGTTCACGAGATGGTTGCTCCGTCCCTGGAATGGGTGTCTCCCGAAGATCAACCATCAGCCGCCGGCCGGCGTTCGTCACGGGTCGCGGCCGAAGTCTGGCCGATGACCCGACACGAATCGTTCGGCCGGTGTCAGCCGGGTGGGCGGGCGGCGACCGGGCCGCAACCGGGCCGCGCCCGCCGCGCTCCCCGCCGTCCCGGCCGGGCTCAGGTCAAGTGCTTGATGAGGAAGCGGCAGGGGTCGGCCACCTCGTGGTGGCCCGCGTCGTCGGTGTAGAAGTAGCGGTCCGTGTAGTGGAAGTCCGTCTCCTCGTAGCCGAGACGCCGGTACAGCGCGGCCGCCCGCGGGTTGCTGTCGTCGACGCCCAGGCCGATCTGCCGGCAGCCGCGGTCCGCCGCCAGGGTCTCGGCCGCGCGGATCAGCGCGGTGCCGATGCCCTGCGACTGCAATGGTGCGGCGACCGCCAGGGCGTTGATCTCCGGGCAGCCGGGGTAGCGGGTGCGGACCGCCTCGGCGTGGCCGCCGTCCCACAGCACGGAGGCGTGGCCGATCGGCTCACCGTGCACGAACGCGAGCAGGAACGTGCTGCGGCCGGCGAGCTGGCGCGCGTATCGGGCGTCGTGATAGCGGTTGGGGCCGGTCGGCAGGTGGCGTTCCAGGGCGGCTATGTCGGACTCGCGGGCGGGGCGGATCAGGGGTTCCGGCATGTCGCCGACCCTATCCGGCGCGGTCGAACCCCATTCGGAGCGGTGACGGTGACACAGGAGACGGCACAGCGCAACGCTTCACGCGAACACGCGCGCGAGCAGGAGACGGCACAGCCCAACGCTTCACGCGAACGCGCGGGCGAGCAGGAGACGGCGCAGGGCGGGCGGGTCGCCGAAGAGCAGGTGGTTGGCGGTCGCGCGCTTCAGATAGCGGTGCGCGGGGTGCTCCCACGTGAAGCCGATCCCGCCGAGCAGCTGGATCGCCTCGCGGGTGATCGTCCACGCGGCCTCGGTGGCGGCCAGCTTGGCCAGCGGCGCGGCGAGCGCGAACTCCGCAGTCCCGAAAACGCGCAAAGCATAACGGGCGGTGGACGTCGCCTGTTCGTGTACGACGTACAGATCGGCGACCCGGTGCCGCAGCGCCTGGAACGACGCCAGCGGCACACCGAACTGGTGCCGGGTGCGCAGATGGTCCACGGTGGACTGCAACGAAGCGCGCGCGAGGCCGATCGACTCGGCGGCCAGCAGTGCGTGCATCACGGCCATCGCGTGCGCGGCGCCGGCCCGGGCGACCGGGCGGGCCGGCGCGGCGGTGAGGATGAGCGTGGCCTGGCCGCGGGTGACGTCCATCGTGGGTACCGCCTGGACGACGGCCGCGTCGGTGGCGTACAGGTCGCCGCCGGCCTCGACGATGAACACGTCGGCCGCGTCGCCGTCCAGCACGTGCTCGGCCCGGCCGTCCAGGACCGTGCCGTGCGCGGCCGGGCGGGCCTCGACGCCGTGGCCGAGGGCTAGGGTGGCGATCGACTTGCCCTCCGCGATGGCCGGCAGGAGCTCGGCCGCGGCCGGTTCGGCCGGGTCCAGGGCGAGGGCGGCGGCGGTGGTCGACAGCAGCGGCGCGGACAACAGCGCGGCCCCGGCCTCCTCCAGCGCGAGGCCGGCCTCGACGGCGGTGGCGCCGAAGCCGCCGTGCTCCTCGGCGATCGCCAGCGCGGTGAGGCCGAGCTCACCGGCGAGCCGGGCCCAGCTGTAGCCGGGGGACGCCAGGAACGCCCGGACCGAATCGCGCAGCGCGAGCTGTTCCGGCGTGAACTCTCCGGCGAACGCGGCGCCGATCTCCACTGTGGACACTCCTACGCTCGGGGGACGCGGCCGAGGAGACGGTCGGCGATGATGTTGCGCTGGATCTCGTTCGAGCCGCCGTAGATAGTGTCGGCCCGGGTGAACAGGAACAGGCGCTGGGCGTCGGTCAGGTCGTACGGCGCGGCCCGGGCCACCGTCGCGGCCGGCCCCTCGACGGCCAGGGCCAGCTCGCCCAGGTCGCGGTGCCAGCCGGCCCAGAGCAGTTTGGCGACGGAGGCCGCGGCCGGGTCGGGTTCGGTGGCGTTGAGCGTGCGCAGCGCGTGGTGGCGCAGGCCCTGCAGTCCCGCCCAGGCGGCGGCGATCCGGTCGTTGATGATCGGATCTTCACTGGTACCGCCCGTGCGTGCACGATCCACAATGGACCTCAGTTCCCGGGCGAAGCCCAGCTGCTGCCCGAGGGTGGCCACGCCGCGCTCGAAGGCCAGGGTGCTCGTCGCGACCTTCCAGCCGTCGCCGGGCGCTCCGACGATCAGGTCGGCGTCGGTCTCGGCCTCGTCGAAGAACACCTCGTTGAACTCGGAGGTGCCCGTCAGCTGCACGATCGGACGCACGTCGACGCGCGGCTGGCGCATCGGCACCAGGAAATACGACAAACCCTGCTTGCGTTGTTGTTCCTGACTCGTGCGGGCGAGCACGAAGCACCAGTCGGCGATGTGCGCCAGCGACGTCCAGACCTTCTGGCCCGTGATCCGCCAGCGGCCGCCGGTGAGCTCCGCGCGCGTTTGGACACCGGCGAGGTCGGAGCCGGCGCCGGGCTCGGAGTAGCCCTGGCACCACAGCTCCTCGGCCCCCGCGATCGGCGGCAGGAACCTGGCCTTCTGCTCCTGCGTGCCGTGGGCGATGAGGGTGGGCGCGAGGAGGTACTCGCCGATGTGGCTCAGCCGGCCCGGTCCACCGGCGCGGGCGTACTCCTCGAAGAACACGACCTGCTCGGCGATGGACGCGCCGCGACCGTACGGCTGCGGCCAGCCCAGCCCGATCCACCCCGCCGCCCCGAGTTCTCGCTCCCACTCGGCCCGCAGCTCGAGGTGCTCGTGCTCGCGCCCGGGGCCGCCACTGCCGACGAGCGGCGCGAACCGGCCGGTGAGGTGCGCGGCCAGCCAGGCCCGCACCTCGGCGCGGAAGTCAGGCTCCATACACGGCCGCCGGCTGCGGTGCGCGGGTGAGCAGGTCCCGCACGACGGGGCCGAGCTCGTTCGGGTCCCAACGGCGGCCGGCGTCGATGGCCGGGCCGTGCTGCCAGCCGTCGGCGATGCTCACACTGCCGCCGGAGACCTCGAAGACGCGGCCGGTGACGAAGCCGGCCTCCGCCGAGGCGAGCCAGACGACGAGCGGCGAGACGTTCTCCGGGGCCATCGCGTCGAAGCCGGACTCGGGTGCGCGCATGGCGTCGGCGAACACGTCCGCGGTCATCGGCGTGCGGGCGCTGGGGGCGATGGCGTTGACGGTGATGCCGTACCGCTCCAGCTCGGCCGCCGCGACGAGGGTCATCGCGGCGATCGCGGCCTTGGCGGCGCTGTAGTTCACCTGGCCGACGTTGCCCATGAGCCCCGCGCCCGAGGTGGTGTTCACGACCCGCGCGGCGACTGGCGTGCCGGCCTTCGCGAGGCCCTTCCAGTAGGCGGCCGCGTGGCGCAGCGGCGCGAAGTGGCCCTTGAGGTTGACCCGGATCGCGTCGTCCCACTCGGCCTCGGTCACGTTGGTGACCATCCGGTCGCGGGTCAGCCCGGCGTTGTTGACGAGCGCGTCGAGGCGCCCGGTCGCGGCCACCGCCCGCTCCACAATGGACGCCGCGAACTCCCAGTCGGCGATGTCCCCGGGCACCGCGGTCACCTTGCCGCCGGCCGCGACACACTCGGCGGCGACCGCGTCGAGGCGCTCGGCCCCGAGGTCGTTGAGCACCACGTGATGCCCGGCGGCGGCGAACGCGTGGGCGTGCGCGCGGCCGAGCCCCTGCCCGGCACCGGTGACGACGACGGTTCTCATGTCGCTCATACGCCCCTCATGTCGCTCGTTTGCCTCTCGTGCCGCTCATTCGCTGCTCGTGTCGCTCATTTGCTGCTCGTGTCGCCCACACACTGCTCGCGCCGCCCACAAACTGCTCGCGCCGGTCATTCGCTGCTCGTGTCGCTCATTCGCTGCTCGTGTCGCTCATTCGCTGCTCGTGTCGCTCATTCGCTGCTCGTGTCGCTCATTCGCTGCTCGTGGCGGTCATTCGCTGCTCGTGTCGCTCATATGCCGAGGACCTCCCGCTGGTAGTTGCGCACCTTGTCCCGCACCCCGACCAGGTCGTCCGGGTCCGCACGAATCACCACGCGGGCCACGCCGAGGGAACGCAGCCGTTCCAGCTCGCCGCGGTTGCCGGGCGCGCGGGCGGTGACCTCGACGGCGTCGGGCTCCCGGCCCGCGGCCACGCACTCGTCCCGCAAAGCCTGGCGCAGTCGGGCGAACTCCTCGCCGCGCACACCGAGCGGATACCACCCGTCACCGAACCGCGCCGCCCGCCGGACCGCCGCCAGGCTGTGCCCGCCGACGACGATCGGCACGGTGCCGCGGGTCGGCCAGGGCCGGGAGTGTACGGGTCCGAACGAGACGAAGCGCCCCTGGTACCGCGCCGGCGCCTGCGTCCACAGTGCGCGCATGGCCTGCAGGTATTCGTCGGCTCGCGCACCGCGGTGTTCGAACGGCACACCGACGGCGTCGTACTCCTCGCGCAGCCAGCCGACCCCGATCCCGGCCAGGAACCGGCCGCCGCTGAGCACGTCCACTGTGGCCAATCGCTTGGCCAGGTCGACCGGGTTGTGCTCGGGCAGGATGAGCATCGCGGTGCCGAGCTTGAGCGTGGTGGTGTGCGCGGCCGCGAAGGTCAGCCAGTGCAGCGGGTCCGGGATGTCGTCGCCGGGGGCGAGGGGCATGCGGCCGGTGGGGTCGTACGGGTACGAACTGTCGTAGGCGTCGGGCACCACGACGTGCTCGACGGCCCACACGGACTCGCAGCCGAGCTCCTCCAGGAGTCGCACGAACCGGGCGACGGTGGCCGGGCCCGCCTTGCCGTGCGCCGGCATGACCCCGAGTTTCAGCTCCACGGGCGGTAGTCTACCAAACGCTTGCTTGGTAACGTAGGCGTCATGCAGCAGGATTTCGCCGCCCGGCCCGGTGTCGCGGTGGTCACCGGGGCCACCGGCGGCATCGGCGCCGCCGTCGCCCGCATGCTCGCCGCCCGCGGCTGCACGGTCGTGCTCGCCTACCGCTCCGACGCCACCGCGGCCGCAGCCCTCGCCGCCGAACTCAACGCCACCCGGCCAGCCGCCACGGCGGACAACGACATGAACGGCAGAGCCAAGGCACTCGACGCCGCAAACAACGACACAAACCGCCACGCCGCGGCGCTCGAACCTGCGGACAACGACACAAACCGCAGCACCGTGGCGTCCGTCCCGGCGAACAACGACACAACGCGCAACGCAGCGGCACTCGAACCTGCGGACAACGACACGAAGCGCAGCATCGTGGCGTCCGGCCCGGCGGACAACGACACAGACCGCAACGCCAAGGCACCCGACGCCGCGAACAACGACACAAACCGCCACGTCGTCGCGCCCGACGATGCGGACAACGACACGAAGCGCAGCACCGTGGCGCCCGACGACACGAAGCGCAGTGTCGTGGTGTCCGATGCTGCACGCAACGGCAGCGGGCGTGGCGCTGTCGCCAGAATCGTGCAGGCCGACCTGACCGATCCGGCGGCGTGTGCTGCGCTCATTGCCGCGGCGGGCGAAGTGCACACGCTCGTGCACGCGGCCGGACCTCATGTTCCGATGGTGCACCTGAGCCGCGTCGGCCCGGAGCAGTTCGCGCAACAGATCGCGCAGGACGTGCTCGCCTCGTTCAACATCGTGCACGCCGCGCTGCCCGCACTGCGCGCCGCGCACGGCAGCATCGTCGTGGTGACGACGGCGGCGACGTCCCGGTTCCCGGCCCGCGACGGGCTGTC
Organism: Dactylosporangium sp. NPDC051541; assembly: GCF_044454505.1. Taxonomy (NCBI): domain Bacteria; kingdom Bacillati; phylum Actinomycetota; class Actinomycetes; order Micromonosporales; family Micromonosporaceae; genus Dactylosporangium; species Dactylosporangium sp. NPDC051541. The sequence continues at coordinate 182,371 of NZ_JBITDU010000013.1, read as the reverse complement.
GGCGGTGCCGAAAGGCGCGGTCGAGCAGCTCGTGCGCGGGATCGCGGCCGAGGAGGGCCGCTTCGGGGTGCGAGCGAACTGCGTCGGCCCCGGCATGCTCACCGACGGCATGGCGACCCGGCTGATCGCGAACGGCGACCTGCACGAGCGCGCACTCGAGGCGTCGCGCACGAACACCCCGCTGCGCACGTTCGGGTCCGCCGCGGACATCGCCGAGGCGGTCTGCTTCCTGGCCAGCGACCGGGCGAAGTTCATTTCCGGTCAGAAACTCGACGTCGACGGCGGCTACGGGGTCTGACCAGCCAGGATGTGACCATGGACAATCGGGCGCCCCAGGCTTCGCCGGCGCGGAAGCGATCGGCCGGCGGCGACTTCTCGGCGACGCCAGGCCCGCACTCGCCACGGCCCAGCAACGAACAAGCGACCGACAGCGACTCCTCAACGACGGCAGGCCCGCGCTCGCCACACTCCGACGACGAACAAGCGACCGACAGCGACTTCACAGCAACGCCAGGCCCGCACTCGCCACGGCCCGGCAACGAACAAGCGACCGACAGCGACTTCACAGCAACGGCAGGCCCGCGCTCGCCACACTCCGGCAACGAACAAGCGATCGACAGCGACTCCTCAACGACGCCAGGCCCGCGCTCGTCACGGTCCGGCGACGAGCGGGCGGTCGGCAGCGACTTCTCAGCGACGGTGGGCGCGGGCTCGTTGCGGTCGGGCGATGAGCGGGCGGTCGGCTTTCCGCACAAATGGACGCCGGAGGGCGTCACCGTCGAGGCCGAGTTCACCGGCGCGCACCTGCTGCACCTGGCCGCGGCCGGATGTGTCCTGAACGACGTGTACCGCGAGGCGCAAACGCTCGGCCTACATCTGGACGGTGTACAGGTAACGGCCTCGGGTGGGTTCGACACGGACACCTGGTCGTCGACGGGCATCAGGTACCGCGTCGAGCTGGACACGCCCGCGTCCGCCGATGAACAGGCCGAGCTCCTGCGCCGGGTCGATGAGATCGCCGAGATCCCCCGCGCCATCCGCGCCGGCGCGGCGGTCGAGCGCGCCTGACCTACGGCGGCATCGCGTCCAGGGCCGCCCGCAGGCGCCGCAGGATCGGCCCGAGTTCGTCGCGTGGCGGGGTGGCCAGAGCCAGTCTCAAGGCGTGCGGGCGGTAGGAGCCGGTGGCGAACGCGTCCGCGGTGGAGACCAAGATGCCCTCGCGCGCGAGGACCTTGGCGGCGTGATCCAGGCGCTGGTGCGGTTGCAGCTTCAGCCACACGATGTACGACCCGGGGTGTGCGATCGTGTCCATCCCGTGCAGCACCGTGCGCGCGATTTCCTGCCGGGCGGCCGCGTCCGTGCGTCGTGCCGCTTCCAGCCTCGTCACCGTGCCGTCGGCCAGCCAACCCGTGGCCAGGGACGTTACCAGTGCCGGGCTGCCCCACGCGGTCGTGCGCAGCCGCCGGACCGCCGCGCCGGCGTGCGCGTCCGGCACCACCGCAAAGCCGAACCGCAAACCGGCGGCGACGTTCTTGGACAGACCGGCGACGTACCAGGTCCTTTCGGGTGCCAGAGCCTGCAGCGGCGGCGGGGCGGCGGGCTCGAGGAACGCGTACGTGCCGTCTTCGACGATCGCGCAGTCATGTGCACGTGCAAGGTCAACGATCCGTCGTCGCTGGTGCTCGTCAAGGACCCAGCCCAGCGGATTGTGGACGGTCGGCACGGCATAGACAGCGCGAACAGGCATCATCCTGGCCAGGGCGTCGAGGTCCGGGCCGTCGGCGGTCACCGGGATCGGGGCGAGCCGCAGGCCGTGCGCGGCGGCGAGCAGTTTGATGCCCGGATACGTGAGCGCGTCCACGGCCAGGACGTCGCCGGGCCGGGTCAGCGCGCCCAGCACCATGTCCAGGCCGGCCTGCGTGCCCGCGGTCAGCAGGACGTTCGCCGGCGCCGTGTCGATGCCCCGGCTCAGCAGGTAGCGGGCCACGGCGGCCCGGTCGGCGCGGCGGCCGCCGGGCGGCTCCTGGCGCAGCAGCACCTCGATATCCCCGGCCGCCGCCAGCCGGCGCAGGGCCTGTCGCAGCGCGCCGGCCTGCTCCGGGGCCAAGGGCTGGTTGAAGGACAGGTCGGCGACCCGGGGCACCGGCAGCGCCCGGGACGGCTCGGGCCCGTCGTAGCCGGCCGGCTCGCGGACGTAGGTGCCGCGCCCGGGCTCGCCGACGGTGAGGCCCAGGCGGGCGAGCTCGGCGTAGACCCGCGTCGCCGTGCCGACCGCGATCCCGCGCTCCCGGGCCAGGTCCCGGTGGGTCGGCAGCCGGGTGCCGGGCGGGATCGCCCCGGACCGGATCGACTCCGCGAGCTCGGCGGCGACCGGCCGGTACGACATGAGCTGTCCTTAGGACAATCGTTGGATTGTCACAGCCTACCGCACCTACCGTGAACGGCATGATCGTCGAACTGCACGACCGTGTCGCCACGCTCACGATCGACCGCGAACACAAGCTGAACGCCCTGGACTATCCGGCGATCGACGCGCTGCTCGAGGCCCTGGACCGGATCGCGACCGACGGGACCATCCGGGCCGTGATCCTGACCGGGGCCGGCCGGCGGGCGTTCAGCGCCGGCGCCGACATCCCGGCCCTGGCGGCGAGCATCGGCCTCGGCCCCGAGCGCGCGCTGCACGACTTCGTCCGGCGGGGGCAGGCGCTGACGCGGCGGATCGAGGAGTACCCGAAGCCGTTGATCGTCGCCGTGAACGGCCTGGCCTACGGGGCCGGCTGCGAGATCACCGAGGCCGCGCCGCTGGCGATCGCGGCCGAGCACGCCTCGTTCGCCAAGCCGGAGATCACGCTCGGGTTTCCGCCCCCGTTCGGCGGCACCCAGCGCCTGGCCCGCCACATCGGCCGCAAACGCGCGCTGGAGCTGATCCTCACCGGCGACCCGATCCCGGCCGCCCGCGCCGCCGAACTCGGCCTGGTCAACGCCGTCGTCCCGGCCGACGAGCTCCTGCCGGCCGCCCGCGACCTGGCCGCCCGCACGATCCGCCACGCCCCGACCGCGATCACCGCCTGCCTGCGCGCCGTCACCCGCGGCCTCAACCTGCCGATCGACGAGGCCCTCGCCGTCGAGGCGGCCGCGTTCGCCGCTACCGTCCCCACCGACGGCGTCCGCACCGGCCTGCGACGGTTCCTCGACGCACACCCGGCCGACGCCTGACACCGCCCGACGCCGCCCAGCAGCAGCGGCACCGACACCGGCACCGGCACCGGCAGCGACAACGGCACGGGCACCGGCAACGGCAACGGCAACGGCAACGGCAACGGCAACGGCAACGGCAACGGCAACGGCAACGGCAGATAGTCGCCCAGCGGCACGGGCCGCGCCACCCACACCGCGACGCGGTGAGGCCAGGCTCGTCCGGGCCGAGGCCTGAGCCACGCATCGGACGAAATCCCTAGGCGCCGGTCGGGTAGGCGTCAGCGACCCGCCAGGGCGGTGCCGGAGCCGGGCCTGTCCTTGGGCAACCCCTTAGGTCGCCTACCTGACGGCCGGATAGGGCAGGCGCTCAATGTGCCGGTACGGCCTCAGCGCGCAGGCTCCTCGGTGTCGGCCCGAGCGGGCCGGAAGGGAGCACGGAGATGATGAAGCGGATGCGGGCCCTGCGGGCGGCGGCGGCGATCGCGGCGGTCCTGCTGGGCGGGGCCGGCGCGGTGGCGGTGGCCGCGCCGGCGAGTGCCGGGGTGGTCGGCAGCTGTCACCGGTATCAGTTCTTCAGCAGCCGGCTGGAGATGACCGTCGTGGACAACGCCGACGGCGGGCGCATCGTGCAGCAGTGGCCAACGCCGGACCCGAAGTTCACGTGGTGCCTGCTGGCGGCCGGCGGGACGGTCACCCCGGAGGGCCCGTTCCTGCTGCAGAACCAGTGGTCCACGGGCTGCCTGGCCACCGACGGGGTGAGCGGACACCGGCTGCAGCAGCGGCCGTGCAACCGGAACCTCCCGATCGAGCAGTGGTTCATCGTCCGCTACGCGAACTGGAACGGCCAGGACCTGTCGTACCTCGCGAACGTGCAGACCGGCGACCTCGTCAACGTCGGCGGAGGCAGCCTCGCGGACGGGGCTGAGATCATCGGGTGGCACCTGTGGCCGCGGACCACGCCGGCCGACAACGAGCTGGTGTTCGAGATCTGAGCGGCGCGGACAGCAGTGGGGCGGGCTCGGCGGCGCCGGGCCCGTTCCGGCGGGCTACGACGCGGGCAGCAGGCCGAGGCGGTGAGCGGTGCCGGCCGCCTCCGTGCGGTTGGCCGCCCCGATCTTGGCCAGGATGTTGGACACGTGCACGCTCGCGGTCTTCGGGCTGATGTACAGCGCGGCCGCGATCTGCGCGTTGGATCGGCCCTCGGCCAGCAGTACCAGCACCTCGTACTCCCGGTCGGTGAGCCGGAACCGGCGCTCCGGGACGGCCGGGGCCGGTCGTTCGGCGTCGGTGCGCAGCCGGGCCCGCCGGATCACCGTCCGGATGTCGTCGGCGACGGCGCCGGCCAGATCGTCGGCGAGCCGGAGGCCCTCCTGCGCGGTCGCGGCCGCGACCGCCGGGTCGCCCGTCGCGGCCTGGGCCGCGGCCAGCCGGAATAGGGCGTATGCGAGTGGAAAGGCCTCGTCGGCCCGGCGGGCCGCGGCGACCGCCGCCTGCCACGCGGCCGGATCGGCCCGGCCGTCGCACCGGGCCGCCTCGGCCGCGGCCAGCGCGTGGTACGCCTGCGCCGGACCGGTGGCCCGGTCGAGCGTGGCCGCCAGCTCCCGCAGAGCCGCCCGCGCGGGCATGGAGGTCGAGCCGGCCCCGGCGTCGGCCTCGATCCGCAGCCCGAGCCACACCAGCGGCCAGCTGTAGCGGACGGCCATTCCCCCGCTGGCCCGGCCCGTCGTGGCCCGGCCCATCGCGGCCTGGACCCGGTCCCGCGCGGCGGCGAACGATCCGGCAACCCGCTCGAGGTCGGCCTCGATGTATGCGATCGGCAGGGTGTACTGCGGGTCGACACCGCCACCGAACTGGCGCCGGGCCTCGGCGACGTCGCGGCGGGCGGCGTCCGCGTCGCCCTGCCACAGGTGCAGCTCGCCGCGCAGGATCAGCAACGTGCTCGCGAACGTCCCGCGCGGGTCCTCGGCCAGCGACTCCGTGATCAGGTCGAGGGCCTCCCGCCAGCGACCGAGGCGGATCAGCGGCTCGGCGACGTTACCGGCCAGCATCGCACCCCGCGACCGGGCCTGGCCCAGCCGGATCGCCAGGGCCCGGCCGGCGGCGGCGACGTCGGCCGCCTCGGCGTGCCGGCCGAGCAGCTCCAGGCAGTCCGACAGGTTGATGTGGCCGCGCAGGGCGACGTTGTGCAGGCCGTGCGCGGTGGCGAGCGCCAGCCCCTCCCGCAGCGCCGCCAGCCCGGTCCCGGGGTCGCCGAGATAGCAGGTGATGCCCAGGCTGACCAGCGCGTCGGCCTGAGCCGCGGTGGCACCGACGGCCGTCGCCGCGGCCACGGCGCGGCGGGCGACCGCCTCGCACTCGTGCTCCTCGCCGATCTGCATGAGTGAGCTGGCCAGGGCGGCCAGCAGCTCCGCGTGGGTGCTCGTCACCGGGGTGCCCGGCAGCTTCGCCAGCGCGTCGCGCAGCTGCCGGGTGGCCTCCTCGTCCCGGCCCAGCGCGCGCAGGATCGGCACCCGCCGCGCGACCAGCCGGGCGTCGCCGAAGGGGTCGGCGCCGGCATCGGCCGCGGACATCACCTCGTCCATCAGGGCCAGGGCCCGCTGCACCTCGCCGGCGGCCACCGCCACCTCGGCGGCCCGCACGCCGACCTCGGACCAGGTCCGGCCGGCGACCGTGGCCGGGTCGGGGACGCGCGGCCAGATCCGCAGCGCCCGCTCCAGGTGGCGCAGCGCCTCGGCCGGGGTGAGCTCGGCCGCGTCCTGCGTGCCGGCGGCCACCGCGGCGGCCAAGGCGCGGGGCAGGTCGAGGGCGGCGTACCAGTGGTGGGCCAGGACCCCGGCGGCGCCGCCGTCGTCGGCGAGCAGCCCCGGGTCGGCCGCGATCGCGTGGCCGTAGGCGGTGTGCAGCCGGGCCCGCTCCCCGGGCAGCAGGTCGTCGTACAGGGCGTCGCGGGTCAGCTCGTGGCGGAAGGTGTAGCCACGCCCGGACGCGTCGACGACGAGCAGGTGGTGCTCGACGGCCTCGCGCAGGGCCGGGTGCAGGTCGGCCTCCGAGACGTCGGCCACGATCCGCAGCAGCCGCTCCGTCACCCGCGGGCCGGCCGCCGCGGCCGCCCGCAGGATCTCCTGGGCCGGGCCGGACACCGCCTCGGTGCGGGCCAGCAGCACGTCACGCAGCGACGGCGGGAGGTCGCCGGGGTCGGCGCCGCCGGCCACGGCGGCCAGGATCTCCTCGACCAGGAACGCGTTGCCGTGCGAGCGTTCGAAGATCACGTCGGTGAGGCGGGCCGCGGACGCACCACCCGCGATCGCCGCCACCTGCGCGGCGACCTCGGACCGGCCGAACCGCTCGACGTCGATGCGGTCGACGCCGCGGTTGCGCTCCCACCCGGCCAGCAGCGGCCGCAGCGGGTGGCGGCGGTGCAGCTCGTCGGAGCGATACGTGATGAGCAGGAAGACGCCGAGCTCGCGGATGGTCTGGATCAGGAACGCGACCAGGTCCCGGGTGGACCGGTCGGCCCAGTGCAGGTCCTCGACGACCAGCAGCATCGGCCGGTCCGCGGCGAGCCGGGTCACCAGGCCGAGGACGTGCTCGCGCAGCTGGGCGGCCGATCCGTCGGACGGTGCGGCGCCGGCGGCGGCCGGGTCCAGCTCCGGCAGCAGCCGGGCGAACTCTCGCCGCGCGGGCCCGAAACACGCGTCGAGGTGCTCGGGCGGCGTGGTGCGGACGATCACGCGCAGGACGTCGGCCAGGGGCGCCAAGGGGACGCCCTCCCCGCCCAGCTCGACACAGCCGCCGCTGAGCACCCGCACCCCGCACTCGGCCGCGGCCCGGGTGATCTCACGGGCCAGGCGGGTCTTGCCGACCCCGGCCTCGCCCGCGAGCAGCGCCACCGCGGGTTGCCCGCCGACCGCCCGGTCCAGCAGCGCGCGCAGCCGCTCCAGCTCCACGCGCCGGCCGATCAACACGGGACTGGCGAGATCCCCGATCACATCGACGACAATACGCCCTCTCGGGGTCCGGCCGGGACCGCGCGGAAGTACCCGGCGGCGCTTGCTCGGCTCACACCCGGCCGGCGCCGAGGCCTGACGCCGACAGCCGGGCGATGTTCGCGCGCAGGCGGCCCAGCAACGCGTCCAGGTCTTTGGTGCGGCCGATCGAGGTGTACCAGGTCCACAGCTCGATCGCGTGATACAGCCGGTACAGCTCGATCCGCTCGGCCCCGCGCGGCGGCAGCGGCCCGTAGTCGTCGAGCAGCGCGGCCCGCTTCGCCGCGGACTCGCCGAGCTCGAACTGCAGCGTCTTGGCCAGGACCTCGTTGAGCGACCCGCCGGTGCGCGGCACGACCTCGGTGACCGCCGACCCTTCGGGCAGCACGTCGGTCAGGAATGACAGCGGCACGGGTACTGACGATACGCAACGGCTACCCTCGGTCGATGGCCTTGACTGTCGTACCGGTGTCCGACGAGACCGCCGAAGTGTGGCGCGAGATCCACAACCAGATCGTCCCGGCGGCGCCGCTGTCGGCGGCGGACGTCGAGGAGCGCCGCGGCCGGAATCTGCTGACGCTGGGCGTCGTCGACGGGCACGTGGTCGGCAACGCCACGGTGCGGCCGGTCGTCGACGGGCAGGCGACGGTGATCGTCCGCGTCCGGCCGGACCATCGCCGCCGCGGCTACGGCACCGAATACCTGGCGCACCTGCTGGCCGTGGCGGATGAGCTCGGCGCGACGACGGTGGCCACGGTCGTGCTGGCCGCCAACGCCGACGGGCTCACCTTCGCCCGGCGCCACGGCTTCGCGGAGGTCGAGCGCTACGAGGTCGACGGCGCGGAGTTCATCGACCTCGCCCGCGACCTGCCGATCACCTGACCCACCGACGCCGCCGCCGGGCGCCGGGATCATCGACGCGGTTCCATCGACCTTGACGCCCGGCCGTAGTGTGACGTTGCCGCGTCGCATACGGGAGGTGCTGTGGTGGTGCACGACGCGTTCTGGTACATCGTCGTATTCCTGTTCCTCTTCGGCGGTAGCACCGCGGGCTTCGTGCAGCATCTGCAGTCGCGCCGGCACCGGTTCAAGCTGGCGATGGCCAAGGAGAAGCTCAAGCTGGAGCAGGCGCGGGCCAAGCTGGTCGAGGAGCAGAACCGGCAGACCGCGCTCGAGGTGCGCAAGGCCGAGCTGGAGATCGAACGCTACGACCGGCGACTCCCCGGCCTGCCCCCGGTGCCGCGCCTGGACAGCGTGACCGACGACGGCGCGGACGAGACGCCGTAGCGAGGCGCAGCCGAGACGCCGTAGCGAGGCGCAGCCGAGACGCCGTAGCAAAGATTGATGATTGTTAATAGACTCGGGCGCATGAAACGACTACTCGTCATCGCCGGTGCGATGCTGGCCGCGGCGGCCGTCACCGCCGCCACCGCCGCCACCGCCGCACCCGCCGCCGCGGCCCCGGTGCGCGCGTTCGGCTCGGTCGTCGAGGCCGAGTCGTACGACGCGCAGCACGGCGTCCGGGTCTTCAACGATCCGGCGGCCTCCGGCGGCAAGGGGGTCGCCTTCTCCGCGGGCGACCGGCTCCGCCTCGACGCCGTCGACTTCGGGGTGCCCGGGCAGGCCAGCGGGTTCGCGACCTGGCGCTCCTGCGCGACCGGGGCCGGGACCGTGGAGCTGCGCCTGGACTCCCCCACCGCCACGCCGTTCCTGACGTTCCAGCCCAACGGTGGCGGCTGCGATCAGTGGTTCCAGTCGAGCACCCGGCTGGGCCTGGCCACCACCCCGACCGGAGTCCACGACCTGTACCTGTCCTTCGGCGGCACGAGCCGGTGCGAGTTCTACCGCCTGGACAGCTTCCAGATGATCAAGCAGACCGGCCCGCCGATCCCGTAAAGCGCCGGCCCCGTAAAGCGCCGGCCCCTCAAGCAGCCGGTCCCGCAGACACCCGCAGACCGGCCGGCACGGCGAACCAGTTGTCCGGCCGGTCCACGATCGGGGCCGTCAGACCCTCCGCCAGGACCCGCTCCAGGCGCAGCAGGAAGGCCGCGATGCCGGCGGCGCCCTGCATCCAGCCGGTGCCCGGGGGCAGGAGCGGTGCTTCGCTGCGGTACTCCACGAAGCGCCAATACCGGCCGTCGACGGCGCGGGAGACCAGGGCGTCGCCCATCGTGCGGGCACCGTCGAGGTAGCGGTCGTCACCGAGGGACTGGTAGGCGTCCAGGAGGATGTCGCCGACTCCGGCAGTACCACAGCAGCGTCCGTCGTTGTCCCAGAAGCCGGGGCGCAGGCGCTCCGGGAGGCCCGAGGACAGCGTCGAGTGGAGGCAGCGGCGGCGCAGCTCATCGACCGCATGGTCGCCGATCGACGAGACGCCGGCGTGCGCGAGGGCCGCAAAGGCGTGGGACGTGCCGGCCGGGCCGTGGCACCAGGTGTACGTCACCGGCTCCACCTCCCGCTCGGAACGCGGGATCGTGTGCTCGACGATGAACCCGCCGCCGGACAGGTCGGCGATGGCCAGGAGATGCTCGGCGCCCCGCACGGCGGCGTCCACGTGCCCGGCGACGGCCAGGGCGGCGGCCACGCCCGCGGTGCCGTGGGAGTAGTTCGGGGAGCTGGACCGGTAGCCGGGCTTCATCCGCCAGTCGAGCCCACCGAGCGCTTGTTCGCCCCCGGCCACCAGCGCCTCCGGCAGCGTGCCGACATCCTGCCCGAGCCACGTCTGGGTCAGCAGAACGCCCGCCGTGCCGGAGATGATGTCGTGGTACTCAGGCGGCTCCACGTCCAGCGCCGGCACCGACGAGGAGCCCAACAGCCGCAGCGCGGTGGCATCCCCGGCCAGGCCGTCGAAGAGCGACACGTCGGTCCGGGTCGCGGCCTCCCGGGCCAGGCGGGCCACGATCGCGTCCGCGAGCGCCGACTCCCCGCCGGACAGCGGCCGGTACTGCCGGATCTCGGCCAGCACCGGAGCCAGTCCCGCGATCCCTTCGTAGAGCGAGTCGCGGAACTTCCCCAGAGCGCCGGGCACCGACACCGGCAGCCACGGCCCGTCGGCGTCCTGGACCTGGCCGAGCACCCACGTCCAGGCCGACTCGCCGAGCGTCCGGTACGAGGTCACCGCACGGACGGTACCGCATCCGGGAACAGCCGGTCGAACACCGCGGTCCGCTCGAACGCCATGGCGAAGTCGCGGGCCCGGACCTCCCGGGCCGCCCGCTCGGCCGGCGTCATCTCCAGGATGACCCGGTCGATGGCGAGCGCCAGCCCGTCGACGTCGAACGGCTCGACGATGACGGCGGTGTCGCCGACGGCCTCGCCGGTGCCGCCGGTCAGGGTGGTGATCACCGGGCCGCCGCCGGCCAGCATCTTCTCGGCCAGGGCGATGCCGAAGGTCTCGACGAAGTCGGGCTCGGGCCGGGTCGGCAGCGCGTAGGCCGCGCAGCCGCGCATGAGCAGCGGCTTCTCGCTGTCGTCGACGTCGGTGAGGAACACGATCCGGTCGTCGCCGGCGGCCAGGGCGCGGATCTCGTCGAGGGCCGGGCCGGTGCCGGCGACGACGAGCTTCACCGCCGGGCGGCAGCGCATCCGCTGGTAGGCGTGGACGAGGTCGTGGATGCCCTTGGCCCGGGCGACCCGGGACAGGAACAGGATGTAGCCGTCGCGTTCGAGGCCGCGGCGGGCCAGGGCCCGGTCGACGTCGGCCGGGTCGAGGTCGAGGTAGGCGGAGGCGTCGATCGGCGGGTAGCCGATGGTGACGCGGTGGCGGCACTGCTCGGCGAAGCGGGTGCCGCAGCGGGCGTCGACCTGCTCGGCCGCGGCCACGATCTCGTCGGCCGTGTACTGCGAGACGGCGACCAGCTCGTCGTTGCCGAGGAACGTCGTGAACAGGTTGATCGCCGCGCCCATCCGGTCGTCGCGCAGGCACGAGCGGATCACGTTGGTCACGTCGGAGCCGACGGCCTTGGCGACGGTGCGGACCGTCGGGTTGAAGCCGGCCGCGCGGACGGCGGTGACGGCGTCGGCGACGACGGTGGCGTGCGGCACCAGGTACATGGACAGGCACGTCGTCGGGACCGGTTCGAGGAGCAGCTCGGTGAGGCGGCCGGTGAGCCCGGCCAGGTGCCGGCCGTCGGGGACGCGGTAGTCGCCGACGGGCTCGGGGCGTTCGACGGTGATGCCGGGGCTGTAGGGCAGCAGCCGGTCGAGGGGCTTCAGCGGCAGCCCGGCCGCCTGCAGCGCCGCGATCGGCCAGGTCAGCAGCCGCACGTCGTCGAAGCCACGCCGCAGCGCGACCTCGGCCAGGTTCCGGGCCTCCCCGGAGTGCCCGCAGATGACCGGGTCCGCGCGGACCACGATGACAAGGCGGCGGTTGATGTACGTCACCTGGTCTCCTTCAAGCCGAAGAGTGCATCTGACGCCGAGGGGGGCCGGACCTTGCGCCCCCAATCGGAAGGTTCCGGGCCGAGCTTGAGGTGCAGCCGGCCTCCTCGGTGGACGTCGGCGGCACTGATGTGGGTTGCGTCGAGGGGCTTGCCGTTGAACGTCACCGACTGCACGTACTGCGGGGCCGGGTCACGGTCGATGCCATCGGCGCCGATGGGGGTCGAACGGTGCCCGCTGGTCTCAACAATGAACTCCCGGTCGTCGATGCGCACGGCGGAGCGCTCGAAGGCGGGCGTGTTGATGAGGAACAGGCTCTGCCCGGCGACCGGGAACAGCCCGAGGGAGGCCCAGACGTACCAGGAGCTGAGCCCGCCGGAGTCGTCGTTGCCGGGCAGGCCGCCCGCGCCGGTGCCGAACTGCCAGGTCAGGGCCGCGTGGACGATCTCGGCGGTGCGGTCGGGGCGGCCGGCGTAGTGGTAGGCCCAGGGGGCCTCCATGTCCGGCTCGTTGTTGAGGCCCTCGAAGCGGTTGAGGGCGTAGCCGGCGAGCATCTCGGCCGGTGGCGGGCGCCTTCCCGGCTGCGTGACGGGGCCGGCGCCGTAGCCGAAGAACTTGTCGAGATTCTCGATGAACTCGTCGTCGCCGCCGCCGAGCGCGATCCGGGCGGCCATGTCGTGCAGCAGCCGGAACGAGTAGTTCCACTTGCCGCCCTCGTAGAACTCGGAGTCCCGCAGCAGGCCGGTGACCGGGTCGAACGCGTTGATCCAGTGCCGGCTGCGCCGCTCCAGGTCCTCGGCCAGGTGCACGTCGTTGAGGGCGCGGGCGACCTGGGCCGTGCAGTGGTGGGCGTAGGCGAGGTCGAGGGTGTGGCTGATCGGGTGGACGATGCCGTGTTCGAAGAAGTCCTCGCCGTACATCCGGCGCAGGTCGTCGACCATGTGCACGAGCGCCCAGTTCCAGTCCAGCGGGGTCCGGCCCAGCGCCTGCGCGTCCGCGAGCACGGTGTGCGCGAGCGCGCTGGCCTGGCGGAAGAACCGGTCGGCGCCGCGGGCCATCCGGTAGCCGATCGGGAAGTTGCCCTCCTCCTCGCACACCCGGATCAGGGATTCGAGCAGGTCGGAGGCGCGATCGGGGGCGAGCGCGGCCAGCAGCGGGAGCTGGGTCTTGTAGATGTCCCACATGGTGCACACGTCGAACGCGAACGGGCCGGACGTCGGCCAGAACGGGCTCTCGTCGTCGGCGAAACAGGGCTTGATCAGGCTGTGGTACATCGCGGTCGCGAACACCGTGCGCCGGGCCGCGGTACCCCCGTCGACCTTCACCTGGCCGATCAGGTCGCGCCAGCGGTCCCGGGTCGCCTCCCGGACCAGGTCGAACGCGGGTTCTTCGGTACCGCACTCGAGCTGCAGATTCCGCGCCGCCTGCTCGCAGCCGCGCAGTGAGAAGCCGAGCCGGATCTCCACCGTCTGCCCGGCCCGGGTGGGGCCCATGAACAGCATGCCGAACGGGCGCATGGTGGTGTGCCGGATGCTGTCGAAGTCGAGGCGGGTGCCGCCGTCGATGAGCCGCCGGTCATACCACAGCATCTGCCGCCAGCGCGGGTTGACGACCTCGGCGTGCACGGACAGCGGCACGCCCTCCATGACGACGGTGCCCTGGACGTGCCCGTGGCCGAGGCTCTCACAGTGCGCCCGCAGCGGTACCGTCCGCCCGAGGTCGATCGCCAGCCCGCCCACGGACAGGTCGATGACGATCCGGGCGCTGCTGCTCTCGGGGAACGTGTAGCGGTGCACGGCGACCTTCTCGCCGACCGTGATCTCGCAGCGGATGCCGGTGTCGAGGGTCGCCGCGTAGTAGCCGGCCTCGGCGACCTCGTCGCGCAGGGGCCAGGCCTCGCCGAGCGCGTCGAGCTGCTGGACCATCGGCGTGACCTTGACGTAGTTGTAGTACTTGCGGATCGCGCCGGTGCCCGACTGCTGGAAGTGGGTGAACCCGGAGGCCTGGAGCCGGTCGAAGAGCAGCTCCGGCACCCCCTCGGTGTTCTTCGCGTACCGGCCGTAGCCGGTGGGGTACGCGCCGGAGTACGCGCAGGCTGAGACCATGCCCAGGGGCGAGGTCGCACCGGGGTGCGTGTTGCCGACCTGCGGCTTGGGCCACCACCAACTGGCGGCCAGACCATGCGCGGCGGGCAGGTCGGTCGCGGCGGTGCCGATAAAGGGATCTACGTCGTCAAGGATGACGGGACACTACCTTCCCGCCCCCTGGCCTTGGGTTTCGAGGAGATGAAGAAAAACGGCGGGCGCTCCCCTGAGCCGGGAGCGCCCGCCGCACCTGCGTGGAGGAAGGACTCAGCCGCCGGTGAACGACGGGGTGGTGCCGCACTTGGCGTGCGCGTCGAGGCAGACCTTGACGAGGGGGTTGAGGTTCTCGGGCTTCCAGGCGTTCATGAAGTCGCCGTGCATCGACGAGGCCATCCCGGAGGACAGGGCCAGCCCGTCGCCGCCGAGCGAGTCGTAGTTGACCATGAACGACAGGTTGGGGATGGCGACCGGGTAGTCGCCCTGGCACTTGCCGTTGACGGCGTTGCCCATGTGCGACTTGTGGTCGGGCGAGTCGATGTGCTTGCCGTCCCAGCAGTCCGTGAACGTGAGCTGGAAGATCAGGTTGCCGCCGGCGGCGCAGACCGGCCAGTTGCCGTCGGCGCTGCGGCCGATCTCGGCGCTGCCCGCGCACCAGAACTGCCCGTTGGTGCCCTTCTGGGTGGGCGTCTGCTTCTTCGCGTCCCCGGCGATCATGACCAGGCCCGGCGGGAACGGCTTGGTCACCGACGGGTCCGGAAGACGGCTCCCGTAGTACACCCGGAAGCTCTTCATCTTGACCGGCTGCCCGTTGCGCTGCAGTTGCGGCACCCAGTAGGCGCTGTTGTCGCCCGGGGCGTTGCAATTTGTCGTTTCGGCGAACAGGTCAGCGGGCTTGCTCGTCGCGCTCACCTTCGGACCGAAGAACGTGTGCATGTGCGACGCGCCCGGCAGGCCCGGGAACACGATCGGGTCGTCCGGCGCCTCGCCCGACACCGAGCAGTCGGTGTGGAACTCCGACACCCGGGTCGTGCCGGCCGGGATCGGCAACTGCTGGACCTTGTCGAAGTCGGCCAGCTGCTTTTGCCAGGCGGCCTGGTCGACGTCGACCCAGCCGGCAGTGCCAGAGCCAGAGCCGGTGGGGGTACTGCCCGTAGGTGCGGGAGTCGCCGATTTCGTGGGCGCGGCCGAGGTCGGCGGGGCCACCGTCGCCGTCGCCGGCGGGCGCCCTCCGGTGCCGAGCGTGAACCAGTTGACGTTCACGAAGTCCTGCGGCTGGGCGCTCTTCATGACCGCGACGAGCGTCTGCTTGCCGGCCGGGATGCTGGTCGCGGTGGCGGTGACGGTCTTCCAGCTCTGCCAGTTGCCGGTGTAGGCCACCGGGAACGTGGCCAGGAGCTGTCCGGTCGGCGAGCCGAGGTGCAGCTCGATGGCGCCGCCGGCCTGGTTCTGGGCGGCGATGCGGACGCTCAGGTCGGCGCCGCTGATGCTCACGTTGTCGTACTGCAGCCAGTCGCCGTTGGCGAGCCAGCCGACGTTCTTGCCGCCGCCGGTGTCGCGGGTGCCCTCGGTCTGCGCGCCGGACTGGGCCGAGAACGCCTCGGCCTCCAGCTTCGGCGCGGTGTTCTCGTCCGCGCTCGCGGTCGCCATGTAGACGCCGCCCGCTATGCCGACCGCTGCGACCGCGGCAGCGGCTATCAGGACGCGAGTTCTGCGCATGTCGATCCTTTTCGTAGGCTCGGGTGCGCAGCCAGTATTCAAAGTGCCTATTGCCGGTTCAAGAGGCTAAAGGAAAACTTAGAGAGCGCTCTCTGGAAGATCGTTGTCAGGGCGCGTTCGGTCGGTCGATTACATCTTTTGCGGAATCCGACCTTAAATCTTCTTTAGCGACGGTACGTGTGGTGGCGTGTTCGCTGCGCTGATGACGACGGCTTCCAGGTCGCGTGCGCACCGTTCGATCACGGCGGGTTCGTAGCGGTGCGTGTCGCCCCACAGGGTGTACACGGTCCGGCCCGGCTCGTCCTCCAGGTGCAGGTAGAACGTGCCGTCGTAGGTGTCCTCGCGCCCACCCCAGCGGACGCCGGTCTTCTCCCGAGCGGCGGCGATGTCGTCCATTGTGGGCGGTGCCGCGGCCGGGTCGTCGATGCCGCGCCGCCGGTCGTTGAAGAACGCCGTCGGCTCGGGCACGTCCGCCATTCCCGCCCCGTCGAAGTACCCGTGTTTGTACGCCGACAGCGTCCCCGCCCAAGCCCGCTTCGCGATCGCATCGAATCCCGCGCCGGCGTTTTCGGCGTCGGCGTCTTCGATGTCCAGTACCACCAGGCCGAACTGCCGCAGGCTGGTGGCGGCGTCCCCGAATCCGGCCCGGAACCGGTTGCTCACGATCACTTGGACAGCGGCGATGTCCATCCGTGTCGCCCGGGCCAGCGCGACGGCGTACGCGGCCAGCAGGATCGGTCCGGAGGTGAGCCCGGTCCGCGCGGCGACCGCCCGCACGGCGAGCGCCAGGGCGGGCGACTCGCAGACGACCTCCCAGTGGCGTGGCCGGCCGAGTCCGGGATCGGCCGGACCGGCGACGCTCGCTGCACCGGCAGCGCCGGCGGCCTTGATGCGGTCGAGCTGCTTCTCCCAGTACCGCCGCGCCTTCTCGCTCTGCCGCACCGCCCCCGGCTCCCGCTGCCGCGCGGCGAGCTCGAGGGGTGTGACCCCTCGCACCGGCGCCGCGGGGTCGCCGAGGTTGGCGAGGTCGCGCACGATCGCGTCGATGCCGAAGCCGTCGATGATGACGTGGTAGTACATGAGCACCGTGTGCGTCGGCCGGTCACCGTCGACGACGACACCCATGCGCACGGGCCATTCGCGGCCCGGGTCGAAGTGCGCGGTCTGATAGCGGACCCGCAGCGCCTCGGCCGTGCCCGCGGGGTCGGCGCCGGCCGCGACCAGCTCGATGCTCGCCTCGCCGGACGCGTGCACCTGCTGCCGCGGCGGATCGCCGTCGATGATGGTCGTGCGCAGCGCCTGATGCCGGCTCATGATGAACCGCAGCAGCTCCGCGAGGTGCTCGACGGTCTCCCCCGGCACGCAGGGCATGGTGCCGCCGATGTTCATCGTCCGGCCGGTCCGCCGCATCAGATCCCAGACGTCGCGCTGCCCCCAGGTCAGCTCCGCGACGCCGGACCCGTCACCCTCGAACGCTACCGCGATCTCCACGCCTGAGACCCTTAGACCGCCCGGCCCCGACCGTCAACACCCGCGGCCGAAGCACCCCGTCGCCCCAGGCCACCGATGAAAGTTGCGCACACCGCGGCCGCCGGCGGGCGGCGGTAGGCTCGAGGCATGGTGTCCGACCCATACCTGGCGGCCGATGAGGTCGTGCAGGCCGATCACCCCGCGATCCGGGCGGCCGCGGCCGGGCTGCGGACGCGGCACGCCGGGGACGTGGAGTTCGCGCGGGCGGCGTACGAGTTCGTGCGGGACGAGGTGCGCCACTCCTTCGACGCCGGCGACCCGCGGGTCACCGTCACCGCCGCGGACGTCCTGGAGCACCGGGTCGGCCTCTGCTACGCGAAGTCCCACCTGCTCGCGGCGCTGCTGCGGGCGCAGGGGATTCGCGCCGGACTGTGCTACCAGCGCCTCGCCGCCGGAGACGGTTCGTTTGTCCTGCACGGCCTGGTGGCGGTACACCTGGACGGCGATTGGCACCGCCAGGACCCGCGCGGCAACAAGCCCGGCGTCGACGCGCAGTTCGCTCTGGACCGCCCGCGGCTGGCCTTCACCCTCGACGAATCGGCCGGCGAGTGCGACTATCCGGCCGTCTACGCCGAGCCCGACGCCGGCGTGCTGGCCGTCCTGCGCGCGACCGACGACGTGCTGTCCCTGCGTGACGGCGGCCTGCCCCAGCAGGTCCACGGGTAGCGACGCCGGACCGGAGCACGACCGGCTTGTCGCGGTGCTCGCGGACCCGCCCGGGTGAGGCGGTACCGGCGGAAACATCGCCCCGGAAGGTGAGGACGGGGTCACCGGGCGCGGCGCTTAGCTACCCGGCATGTCACGATTCTTCGCTCGCGGGCTGCTGCTCGCCGGAGCCGGCCTCGCGCTGGTCATCGCCGGCTTCCTGCTGACCGCCCCGGCCGACGCCGACCCGAACCCGAAGTCCTCCCGGTCCCACACGAAGTCCCCGTCGCCGAGCAAATCCCCGTCGCCCAGCAAGTCGCCGTCCAGATCCCCGTCGCCCAGCACATCCCCGTCGAAGTCCCCGTCGCCCAGCCGGTCGGTGTCGGCCTCCACGACCGCGTTGCCCGTCACCGGCGGTGCGACCGGTGGGCAGCTGACCGGGCTGGTCGTGGCCGGGTTCGCGGTCGCCGGCGCGGGCGGCATCCTCTACAAGGTCGGACGGCGCCGCAACCGGTTCAAGGCCTAGGGACCCGGTTCACGGCCTAGGCGGCGGCGCTCTTCAGGACGCCCATCCGCTTCTGGTACTCCGCGTCGAGGGCCTTGCCGCCGTCCTCGACGACGGCGACGGTCTCGCCCCGCACCAGGACGTAGCCGCGGTCGACGGCGCCGCGGACGGCGCCCAGGGCCGGCTCGGCCATCAGCACCGCCACCCCCTCGCCGGCCAGGGCCGTGACGGTGCGCAGCAGCTCCTGGACGATCAGCGGGGCGAGCCCGGTCATCATCTCGTCCAGCAGCAGCACCCGCGGCGAGCCCATCAGCGCCCGGGACACGACGAGCATCTGCTGCTCGCCGCCGGACAGCACGCCCACGAGGCTGCGCAGGCGGGTCCGCAGGATCGGGAACCGGTCGATGGCGGTGTCGACGGCCGAGCGCGGCAGGCGGAGCAGTTCGGCCATCACCTGCAGGTTGTCGGCGACGTTCAGTTTCGGGAAGAGCTGCCGGCCCTGTGGTACCACCGCGATGCCGGCCCGGGCCCGGGCGGCGGGCTTGAGCCGGCTCACGTCCTCGCCGTCGAGGAACACCTTGCCGGTGGCGGCGACGGAGCCGTAGGCCGCGAGGAGGGCGCTGCTCTTGCCGGCGCCGTTGGGGCCGACAAGGGCGGTGACGGTGCCGCCGGGCGCGGTGAGGTCGAGGGCGGTCACGGCGCTGGCGTGGCCGTAGCGGACGGTCAGACCCTCCAGGCGCAGCTCATGAGCCGACATGCTCGGCGTCCTCCTCGTCGTCCTCGGTCGCGGCGACCCCGAAGTACACCTGCTGCATCTCGGGACTGGACAGGCACTCCTGCGGGTTGCCGTCGAACACGGCCCGGCCCCGGTCCAGGAGCATGATGCGGTCGACCAGGCCGGCCACCAGGTCGACGTTGTGGTCGACGAGGATGACGGCGTGGCCGCGGCGCTGGACGGTGCGCACGACCTCGACGATGCCGTGCACGCCGCCGGCGTCGGACCCGGCGAACGGCTCGTCGAGCAGCAGGACGAGGGGGTCCTGCCCGAGCGCCCGGCCGACCTCGACCAGCCGCTGCTCGCCGAGGGACAGGTCGCCGGCCGGACGGTCGAGCCGTTCGATGCCAAGCTCCAGAGCCAGCGTTTGTACTGCCTGTGCGTCGGCGGCGAGACGGGGTCGCAGCGCTCCGGCGAAACTCCCCGCGACCATCTGCCACACCGTGCCGTGGCGGCGGGCGGCCCGGCCCAGCAGCAGGTTCTCGGCCACGGTGAGCTCGAGGGCGAGCTGCGGGTACTGGAACGTGCGGGCCAGCCCGGCCTTGGCCCGTCTCGCCGCGGGCCCGGTGAGCCGCTGACCGCGCAGCGTCAGGGCGCCCTCGGTGGCGGGCTGGGCGCCGGAGATGAGGTCGACCAGGGTCGTCTTGCCGGCGCCGTTGGGCCCGACCAGGCCCAGGATCTCGCCCGCCCGCAGCTCGAAGGAGACGTCCTCCAGGGCGGTGACCCCGCCGTACCGCTTGGTCAGCCCGGATCCGACCAGCAGCGTCTCAGCCACGTCGTCCCCCTACGAGTTTGGCCAGCCGGGTGGCGTAGCCGATCACGCCCTGCGGCGCGAGGAGCAGGATCACCAGCACGCCCAGCGCGAGGATCAGCGTGCCGCTGGTCTGCACGGCCGGGAAGTTCAGCGTCAGCTCGACCGCGATG
This sequence comes from Dactylosporangium sp. NPDC051541, assembly GCF_044454505.1. Lineage (NCBI taxonomy): Bacteria > Bacillati > Actinomycetota > Actinomycetes > Micromonosporales > Micromonosporaceae > Dactylosporangium > Dactylosporangium sp. NPDC051541. Next base: position 162,628 of record NZ_JBITDU010000013.1, on the reverse strand, counting down.
ACCGCGCCGAGCACCGCCCCCCACGGCGTCCCCGAGCCGCCGATGAGGGGCATGAAGATGGCCAGGAACACCAGGTTGAGCGTGAACGTGTCGGGGGTGACGCTGCCCGCCGAGTAGGTGAACAGCCCGCCGCCGACGGCCGCGATGGCCGCGCCGATCGCGAGGGACACCAGGTTCATGACCGAGACGCGCACGCCGGCCGCCTCGACGGCGCGGGGCGCGTCGCGCATGGTCCGCACGATGACGCCCCACGGCGACATCCGCAGCCGGTCGAGCAGGAACGCGATGACGCACACGACGACCAGCGAGCCGACGACGATCTGGTAGTGCGACGGCTCCCAGCCGAGGAGGTTGAGCTTGCGCAGCGAGCCCAGGCCGCCGGAGCCGCCGGAGAGGCTCTCGGCGTCGACCAGCAGCGCGGTGAACGCCATGCCGAACAGCAGTGTGACGGCGGCCAGGAAGAACCCGGACAGCCGGCGGGTGGCCAGGCCCAGCAGGACGGCGACCGCGGCCGCGACGACCGGGCCGGCGATCCAGGCCAGGATGAGCGGCAGGCCGGTCCGCGACGACAGCAGCCCGACGGCGTAGCCGCCGATGCCCGCGTAGGCGCCGTACGCCATCGACAGCGACCCGGCCATCAGGTACGGCACATACATGCCGAGCGCGATGAGCGCATAGGTCGCCGTTGTCGTGACGAGCGTCTGCTTGTACCCGTCCGCGCCGACCCACACCAGGATGAGCACGGCACCGGCGATGCCCAGCAGCAGGCCGAAGGAGCCGGGAACGCGCTTCATGTCCGAATCCTCCGAACGAACAGGCCACTGGGCTTGAAGGCGAAGAACAGCAGGCCGACCAGGAGCAGGCCGTAGACGTGGGACTGCCCGCCGAAGTAGTACGGCACGAACACCTCGACCAGGCCGAGCAGCAGGCCGCCGACGAGCGGGGCCCACACCGAGCCGGTGCCGCCGATGACCATCGCCAGGAAGCTCGACAGCGCCCAGGCGAGCCCGGACAGCGAGCTCACGCCGGCCTTCGGGGCGAACAGCAGGCCGGTGATGCCGGCCAGCAGCCCGGACAGCAGGAACGCGATGAGCCGGACCCGGTTGACCGGCAGACCCAGCAACGTCGCGGCCTGGGTACTGTCGCCGACCGCCCGCAGCAGCCGCCCGGTCCGGGTGTACCGGATCCAGACCGCGGCGGCCGCGAACGCGATGACGGTGAACGCGAGCAGGACGACGGTGCTGGGCTGGACCACGGTGTCGCCGACGGTCACCGGGTCGAACGTGAACAGCGCCTGCCCGGGGAGGGTGGTGTAGCCGAAGAGGTACCCGGCCAGCTGCTGGATGGCGAACATGATCGCGGCGACCGCGACCAGCGCCGGCAGCTCGCCGCGGCCGGAGCGTTTCTGCACCTGCCGGACGACCGCCAGCTCCGTGAACACGGCGAGCGCGACGGCCGCCAGGACGGCCACCCCGGCGGCCGCCCAGACGTTCATGTCCTCGTACAGCACGAGGTAGGACGCGCACAGGCCGCCGACCATCGCGTAGGGGCCGATGGCGAAGTTGAAGAACCCCGCCCCGACCAGCGTCAGGTAGTAGGCCAGCGCGAGCAGGCCGAAGAAGCTTCCCATCTCCAGCGCGGACATCCACAGCTGCAACTGGCCCACGACGTAGTACCTCTCTGCCCGGTGGGGTTACTTGTTACACGGCGGCTGGAAGGTCGCCCATGGACCCTTCGGCTTGTTGTCCGAGCCGAACTCCACCAGGGACAGACCGCACGCACCGTCCGCGCCCAGGTGCTTCTCGGCGCTGAAACTCAGCGTGAAGTTGCCCTGGCCGAACGTGGCCGGGTAGGCCTTGATGCTCTGGATCGCCTCGTTGAGCTTCTTGGGGTCGTCGACCCCGCCGGCCTTCTCGATGGCGGCCTTGAGCACGTGCACGGCGTCCCAGGCCTGGGCGTCGTACGCGGTGATGTCGTAGTCCTTGCCGTTCTTGTCCTGCAGCAGCTTGATGAGATCCTTGGTGCGCGGGTTCTCGGTGTTGATGGAGCCCATGAAGATGAGCCCGTTGAGCGCGCCGGGGGCGGCCAGCTTCCACGAGGACGGCTGGTTGCCGATGGAGGCGAGCGAGAAGCGCTTCGTGCCGGCCATCTGCGAGCCGAGGGTGTTCTGCGCGAGCACTTCGAAGGCACCGCCGACGCTTGTCACCAGTACCGCATCCGGCTTGGCGTTCTTCAACCGCGCGACCTGTGCCGACAGGTCGCTGGCGTTGGCCGCGCCCTTCTCCGTCGCCGCGAACTCCACGCACGTCATCTGCGCGAACAGGGCCTTGTCGAGGGCGGCGATCGTCGTGGTGTCGTCGGTGAGCACGCCGATCTTCTTGATGCCGGCCGCCGCGAACGCGCCGCAGTAGACCTGGGCCCAGTCGTTGGTGGTGTTGGCCAGCATGTAGATGAGCTCGTTGTCCGGCGGCGTGACGAGCGTGGCGGTCACGCCGGTCGGTGCGATGGCGGGCAGCCCGAGCTGGGTGAGCGTCGACTTCGCCTGGAGGATGGCCGCGCTGCCGCTCTGCAGGAACAGCGCCTTGGCACCCTGGCTGGCGAGCTTCTGCAGCGTCGCCGGCACCTTGGTCGGGTCGGACTCGTCGTTCTCGACGACGAGCTTGAGCGGCCGCCCGAGCACACCGCCCTTGTCGTTGATGTCCTGGATGGCGAGGCGGATCGTCTTGCCGGCGATGACGCTGTAGGCGGCGCCGGAGCCGGTGCTGTCCTCGTCCATGCCGATGATGATGGGTTCGCCGGTCGCGGTCCCGTTGCTCGGCTTGTCTTCTCCGGCCTTGTTCCCGCAGCCCGCCAGCGCGATCGCGGCGACCGCCAGGCAGCTGACGATCCGACGAGACCTCGTCGCTAAAACGCCCATGTGTACCCCTGTCGGAATTATACGAATCGTCAGCCTCAGGTGGTTTGTTCGTGTGATTCAAAACCTAACAAGCGCTTGGTTTTTACATCTTGGCGAGGCCTGCCGAGCGTGTCAAGGACACGCCGGACACCTGGACGTAACAGAACTGTGAAAGTCGGAGGGCCACTGACCTGCCCGCCTTGGGCATCATGAGGGTCACCGTCCGGAAACACGCCGTAATCGCGACAATGCGGTGCGGCGACCCGCCGTCGGCGGCGCGACTCCGACACGACGGTGTCCTGTCAAGTTTGGACAAGCCGGGAGCCCCTGCCGAACTGGTCATTCACTGGCCCGGATACGTTTCGCGACGGCTAAGGCACAGGCCATTCCGAGAGCGCGGCACGCGCTCGGCGAAGGACCGCGGCAACCGCCGCAAAGGGTTGCACACCCGCAGTAACGTGTGCACTACTGACAAATCGGATAATTTGGATACGCCAGCCACCTGGAGCCGCATATGAGCGCGAGCGCGATCTCCCCATCGCCACGCGAACGGCCGGACGCCGCACCGATCCCGATCCGGGGCGGACTGCCGCCACGAAACCCGGACTTCACCGGTCGGTGGGCCACCCAGAACACGCTCTGCCGGACCCTGCACGGCAGCGGCGCGGCGAACGTGGTGCCGCAGACGCTGCACGGCCTCGGCGGCGTCGGCAAGACGCAGATCGCCCTGGAGTACGTCTACCGGCACCTCGACGAATACGACCTGATCTGGTGGGTTCCGGCGGAGCATCCGGCGGCCGTGCTGCAGTCGCTGGAAGAGCTGGCCCGGCGGCTGGGCCTGCCGGTGCGGGCGGACCGCCGGCGGACGGCCGCCGCCGTCCGCGATGCGCTGGCCACCGGCGAGCGGCGCTGGCTGCTGGTGTTCGACAACGCCGACAACCCCGACGAGCTCGCCGAGCTCGTCCCGTCCGCCGGCGGTCACGTCATCCTCACGTCCCGCGACCAGGCCTGGGCCGGACACACCGGCCTCGTCGAGGTCGACCTGTTCCACCGGCGCGAGAGCATCACGCTGCTCACGCGACGCCGGATCATCGCGAGCCAGGACGCCGACCGGCTGGCCGAGAAGCTCGGCGACCTGCCGCTCGCGCTCGACCAGGCGGCGTCGTGGCTGGCCGCCACCGCGATGTCGGCGGCGGAGTACCTCGACCTGCTCGACGCGCACCTCAACGAGCTGCTCTCGGAGGGGCGACCGCGCGGCTACCCCACCACGGTCGCGGCGTTCGTGGGCATGGCTCACGAACAGCTCCGCGCCGACCGGCCCGCGGCCGCGCGGCTGCTGGAGCTGTTCGCCTACCTGGGCCCGGAGCCGATCTCCACCGAGCTGCTGCATCGCGGACAGCGCGGCGACGTCAGCGAGCCGCTGCGCGACATGCTGCGCAAGCCGATCGCGCTCAACCGCCTCATCCGCCACCTGTGCCGGATCGGCCTGGTCAGGGTGGACTCGAACCGGGGCGTCCAGGTGCACCGGCTGATCCAGCACGTGCTGCGCGACCGGATCGAAGGGATGCCCGGCCTCGCCGCGGAGTGTCTCGGCAATGTCGTCGCAATCCTGGCCGCCGCGAACCCCGGCGATCCCGACAACCCCGCGCACTGGCCGGCCCACGCCGAGCTGGGGCCGCACATGGCCGCCGCCGGCCTGGTCAACGACCCGTCCGGCTCGGCTCGCCGGGCGGTGCTGGACCAGATTCGCTACCTGTGGGCCTCCGGCGAGTACGAACAGTCGCGCGGGCTGGCCCAGGAAGCCGTCGACCGGTGGACGAACGCGCCGGGCGAGGGCATCGGCCCGGACGGGGAGTGGACGCTGCTGGCGACCCGGCACCTCGCTACCGCCGTGCGCTCCCTCGGCGACTACGAGACCGCCCGCGCGATCACCGCCCGCACCCTTCCCGTGCTGCGGCAGGTGTTCGGCGACGACCACGAACACACCCTCGCGGCCGCGAGCGCGCTCGGCGCCGACCTGCGCATCGCCGGCCGGGTCCAGCTCGCCCTCGAGCACGAGCTGGACAACGTCGACCGGCACCTCAACCACTACAGCCTCGACGACCCGGCGGCGCTGCGGGCCCAGAACAACGTGGCGGTCAGCTTCCGGCAGACCGGCGACTTCGAGGCGGCCAGGACGATCGACGAGCACAACGTCGAGGTAGCCCGGCAGACCTTCGGCGACAACGATCCGCGGACCATCTTCTACTGGATCAACCTGGCCCGCGACCTGTTCGGGCTGGGCCGCTACCGCGAGGCGCTGCTGCGGCTGGAGAGCCTCTACCCCGTCTACCGGGCGCGGCTCGGCACCGGCCACGTGCACGTCCTGCTGGCCGCCCGCACGCTCGCCATGACACTGCGCAAGGTCGGCGCCTACCTCGCCGCGCTCACGCGGGCCGAGGCGAACGCCCGCGGCCTCCACCAGCGTCTCGGCGCCGACCACGAGCACACTCTGGCCTCGGCCATGACCTACGCGAACACCCTGCGCGCGGCCGGCCGGTTCACGGCGGCGGACCGGGTGGCGGCGTCGGCCTGCACGCTGTATGAGGGCAAGTTCGGCCGGCGGCACGGCCTGACCCTCGCGGCCAACGCCAATCGGGCCATCATCCTGCGCCGCCGGGGCCACGTCCGCGACGCCCTGGAACTGAACCGGTCCGTGTACGGCGCCATGCGGGAGACCCTCGGTGACGAGCACCCGTTCGTCCTGTCCGTGGCCGGCAACCTCGCCAGCGACCTCGCCCTCAGTCACGAGCCCGCCGCGGCCCACGCGCTGTCCGAGCAGACGCTGCAGATCTCCCGCCGGATCCGCGGCCACGCCCACCCCGACACCCTCGCGTGCGCGCGGAACGCGGCCATCGACCGGCGGGCGGTCGGCGACGACGATGGGTCCGAGGACTCGTCGCCCGCCGACGTACTACGCGGGTGGCGGGCCGACTGCGACATCGAGCCGCCGCCGTCGTGAACCGCTGGTGGCGGTCAGTCGCCGATGCGGCGGACCGTCTCCGTGGCCCAGCGGACCGCCTGCAGGTAGGGCGTCACCAGATCGCCGGTCTCGGCCGACGGCGAAGCGCCGCGGAGGTACGCGTCGACCGCCGAGAACGGTGCGCCGAGCGGGCCGGACCCGTCGACCAGGGCGGCGCGGGTCGTGTCGGAGAGCGGGAGCTGCTCGGACAGGACCGCGACCGGCTGGCCGATCATCTCGGCGACCGACGACAGCATGCCGACCACGAACGCCTCGTCGCCTGGGAGGCCGGAGCGCTCCGCGACCAGGCGGCACAGCTGGGCCCGGATCAGCGTGTCGGCCATGCGCTCGTCGCCGGCCAGGGTGAGGTCGCCGACCAGCATCAGCATGACCCAGTCGCGGACCTTGGCGATGCCGAGCAGCATGACGGCCCCGTGGACGGTCCCCACCCGGCGGGCCGAGCCGTTCCAGGCGCAGTTGGCCGCGCGCAGCAGCCGGTAGCTCAGGGCCGGGTCGGCCGAGACGTGGGCGACGATCGCCGACACGTCGCTCTCCGTGGCCATGAACTCGCCCAGGAGCTGGATGCAGCGCATGCGGGAGGCGCTGAGCGTGCGGGTACTGGCGATGACGGGGCGGTCCAGGGCGTACCCCTGGAACAGCTCATACCCGAGCTCCCGGGCCTCGGCGATGTCTTCGGGGGCCTCCAGCCGCTCGGCGACGAAGCGCAGGTGCGGGTGGCGCTCGCGGAGACTCTTGATGATCGCCCGCCCGGCCGCGTCCATCCCCAGGAAGTCGATCTTGACGTAGGCGGCGACCGGCAGCAGGCGTTCGTGCTCCGAGCCGGCCACGAAGTCGTCGAGCGCGATGGCGTAGCCGGCCGCGGCCAGCGCCGCGACCCCCTCCACCACGCGGTCGTCGACGTTCACCGTCTCCAGGACCTCGAGCACGACCCGCCCCGGGACCAGCGGCACCGGCAGGTCGCCGCGCAGGAAGTCGTCGGTGAGGTTGACGAACCCCGGCAGCCCCCCGGTCAGCTCGTCGAAGTCGAACGCGGTGAACGCGCTCACGATGACCTGACTGGTCGCCGCGGCACCGCTGCGGTTGGCCGCGACGGCTTCGGGCCCGGAGCGGAACAGCAGCTCATACCCGGCGACGGCGCCGGCGGCGTCGTAGATCGCCTGCCGCCCGACGACCACGTCGGGCGAGGCCGGCTCGATCATCTGCGCGTGTGGGTGCTCAAGCATGGTCCGTCCCGGATACAAACGCCGCCAACGACTGCCCTCAGCCTCCGCCGCCCGGGTTGCGCCCCACCCCCGAACCCAGTTGCCGGACGGTTGTAGCGAACCGGACACAGGCGGTGAATCCGTTGAGTCGCGGCACGAAACGCGCGGCCGGGACTCCGGCTGGCGGGGTGGTCGAGCGGGTGATCCGGCGGGCAGACTCGCCGCGATGCGTAAACCGACCCTTATCGCCGCGATCATGGGCGTTGTGATCATGCTGGGCCTGGCCGCGTACTGGAAGCGGCCCCACACCGCCACCGGGCATGAGGCCGGCGGGCTGCGTGTGCGGGGAACGGCGATCGTGGAGGGGGGTGGCGAGCCGTTCGTCATGCGCGGCATCAGTCATCCGTACGCGTGGCATCGTGAGCGAATGGCGGCGTTCGCGGACATCAAGCGACTCGGCGCGAACACCGTGCGGGTCGTGCTCACCAGCGACACGGTCGCGCAGGAAGTGGACACGATCGTCGACCGGTGCCGGACGAGCCGGCTCGTCTGCGTGCTCGAGAACCACGACACCACCGGCTACGGCGAGCGGGCCGGCGCGATCACCCTCGATCGGGCCGCGGACTTCTGGGTCGGGCTCGCGCCGACGCTGCGGGGCACCGAGGACTTCGTCGTCGTGAACCTCGGCAACGAGCCCTACGGCAACGGCGACACCTCCGGCTGGGCCCGGGACACGAGCGCCGCCATCGCCAAGGTGCGCGCGGCCGGGGTCCGGCACCTGATCATGGCCGACGGCCCGAACTGGGGCCAGGACTGGTCAAAAACCATGCAAAGCAATGCGGCGGGGGTACTGGCTGACGACCCGCACCACAACACGGTGTTCTCGGTGCACATGTACGGCGTCTACGACACGGCCGCGAAGGTGACGGACTACCTCGACGCGTTCCGCGCGGCCGGGCTGCCGCTCGTCGTCGGCGAGTTCGGGCGGCGGCACACCGACGGACCGGTCGCCGCCGACGCGATCATGCGGGCGGCCGGTGCCCGCGGGGTCGGCTACCTGGGCTGGTCGTGGAGCGGCAACAGCGGCGGGGTGGAGTACCTCGACGCGGCGAACGGCTTCGACCCCGACCGGCTCACCGATTGGGGCCGCAGCCTGTTCGCCGACATCCGGGCCACGGCCACGGAGGCGGCGACGTTCAGGAAGGCTTCGCGATGACCGTGAACCGGTTCTCCGCGCGGCGCGCGAACTTCATGAACCCGCGCAGGCCCGGCAGGCCCTCCATCAGGCCGAAGACCGGGATGAGGGCCACCACGGCCAGGGGCTCCCACCAGCGGCGGCGACCGTCGGCGGAGACGCTGGCGTTGACCCGCAGGCCCTCCCAGTACATCCAGACGACGTAGGCCATGTTGACCGCCCAGAGCGGGATGATGAGCACGGTCGTCGGTGACGTGTTGGGGTCTGCGATCAGCGCGCCGACAAGCAGTACCACCGCGACGTTCTGCAATGGTCCTATGACCCAGGACAGGACCGAGTAACCGAGCAGGATCCGGTTGCGCAGGGGCAGGCTGCCGTTGAACACCAGTGCGGCCAGTCCCCACGACCATCGTTCGCGCTGGCGGAAGAAGTCCTTGAGGCGGGCCGGGGACGCGCCGTAGCAGCGGCCGCCGAACCACGCGCTGCGGCCCGGGTAGCGGTCGCTGAAGATGAGGGCGAACTGCGCGTCCTCCACGAGGCTGCGGGGGCCGAAGTCCCAGCCGATCGCCGCCTCGATCGACGCGCGCACGAGCAGCAGCTCGCCGTGCACGCCGGCGCGGGGCGTGCCGCTGCCGGTCCAGGCGGAGAACCGCCCGACGTCCTCGGCCGGCCGCGCGGAGTCCGCGAGCCAGGTGAGGCGGTTGACGGCGTACTCGCGCGGATAGGTCAGGATGCCCTGGGCCAGATGCTTCCCGTCGGCCCCCGCGGCCCGCTGCTCCGCCACGAACCGGGCCATGGCCACGGCGGTGTCCGGCCCGACGCCGGTGTCGTCGTCCATGTGCAGCACCCACACGTCGTCGCGGGCCTCGCCCTCGTGGATGCGCAGCTCGTGCGCGTAGTGCGCGGCCCGGGCCTTGAACCGGGTGCCGTTCGCGGTCCGGTAGTCGGCCGGCACGGCGACGACCCGCACCCGCCCGTCCTCGGCCGCCAGCTCCTTGATCCGGTGCTCCGCCTCGCACCCGGCGTCCACGACGATGTCCACCCGGAGGTTCGCAAAGCATGGCGGCAGCCAGCTGATGTACGAACGGACCGAGCGCTCCAGGGCCGGCTGCGTGTCGTACCGCCCGACGGTGGGGACGACCACGATGAGCTGCTCGCCGGTCCGCGTCGGGCCGTGCCCGCTCCACCGCCGGGCCGACGCGCGCAGCCGTTTGCGGGTGCGGCTCAGGCCGAAGATGCCGGTGAGCGTGGTGAAAATGGGCCAGGTCCACAGGATCGTGAGCGGCCAGCCGAGGACGCCGGGATGGGGCTGGGTGAGCCAGGTCTCGCTGACGACGATGACGAGGTACGCGAGGATCAGCGGTGCGTACGCGGGCCGCCAGCGCTGCGATGCTCCCACCGCGGCGAGCTACCCGGGAATGGCGGGACCATTCCCGGGCGCCTTGCTCGTGCCCCTGGCGTGCTCATGGCCGATATGTCGGGCGCTGCGCGCCGCGCTGCGCTCGACATATCGGATTTTTCGCCCGACGGGGTATTCGCCGTTTTTGGGCTAGAACTGGCCCGCCGTGTTGCACTTCGCCTTCTGGCGGATGCAGTCCTTCACCCGCTGGCCCATGGCCGTGTTGTCCCAGGCGAGGAACGAGTCGCCGTGGATCGAGGAGGCCATACCGGACGCGAGCGTGAAGCCGGCCGCGCTGCCGTGGGTCGGGTACGCGATCACGAACGAGATGTTCGGGACCGCGACCGGGTAGGCACCCTGGCACTTGCCGTTGACGGCGTTGCCCATGTGCGACTTGTGGTCCGGGCTGTCCAGGTGGACGCCGTCCCAGCAGTCGGGGAACACGAGCTGGTAGTTGAGGAACGCCGTCTGGGCGCACCGCGGCCAGTTGCCGTCCGTGCTGCGCCCGATCTCGCCGCCGGCCCCGGCGCACCAGAACTGGTTGGGCGAGCCGGCCGGGGTGGCGACCTGCAGCTTGGCGTCACCGGAGATGATCCGCAGCCCCTGCGGGAACGGCATCGTGACGCTCGGGTCCGGCAGGCGCGAGCCGTAGTACACGGTCACACCACTGGGCTCGACGGCGACACCGTTCTCGTAGAGCGTCGGGATCCAGTACGCCGACAGGTCGTTCGCCGGCCCGCAGCTGGTCTGGGTGTAGCCCAGCAGCGACTCGGTCGTCGAGTTGGCGTTCGCGCTCTTGTTGCCCAGGAAGCTGTGCATGTGCGACGCACCGGCCAGCCCCGGGAACACGATCGGGTCATCCTTGAACGAGTGGTCGTAGGTGCACGCGGCGTTGAACTCCGACACCCGCACGGCGTTGGCCGGGTACGGGTGCGTCGGCAGCGCGTTGAACGCCGCCACCTGCGCCTGCCACTTCGCCGGGTCGATGTTGACCCAGCCGGCCCCCTGCGTCGGCTGGGTGCCGCCGGTGCCGAAGACCTGGAACTCCCACAGCGACACGCCGTACTGCGTCGCGCGCTTGGTCGTGTTGAGCTTGACGTAGCGGCCGGAGCCGTTCACGGTCAGCGTCTGGGTGCCGCCGGTACCGTTCACCGTCGTGTTGATCGTCGTCCAGGCGGCCCCGTCGGCCGAGGTCTGGATCGTGAAATCCTTGGCGTAGGCGTTCTCCCAGCTCAGTACGACCTTGTTGATGGTCGCGCTGGAACCGAGGTCCACCTGCAGCCACTGCGGGTCGCTGAAGGCGCTGGACCACCGCGTGCCGGCGTTGCCGTCGACCGCCGCGGAGGCGGCCGTCGCGGCGTTCTCGGCCGACGAGGCGGTGGCCGGCTTCCCTTGCGAGATGGGCGTCTCGGCGGCGTCGGCGGAACGCAACGCGAGCCCAGTGATGAATGAGGCCACGAGCGTGGTGGCCGCGGCTCCGAACAGGATCGTGCGCAGGCGGGATCGCCCCGCGCGAGCGGGTGGAGACATGAGTGCACCTTCCGGGGTGAGGCGGTGTCGACCGGGGGCGGAGTCCGATCGATCTTGCCAGAGAGCGCTCTCTGAGATTCCCACTCTGACCGCCCGTTCGACCCATGTCAATAACTACGCAGAATCGGAGAGCGCTCTCCCAAGGTCGATATAACATGGCTCGCTGTAACATGGCTCGCTTCGCTCGCGGCGGGGAAGGCTTCGCCTCCACCCGCACCCCCGCAGAATCTCCGCCTACCGCTCGACGCCTTCCAGTTCACGGACTCGTGCGCGGGTTGGAGACAGCGACGCTGATAGTCTGGCCTCAGCAGGTCAGTGGAGAGAGGTTCGATGAGCGCGCCAGCTTCAATGCGATGGCCGGTGCCGCCTCCTGGCGGGTTCACCGCGGAGGATCTCGATCGGCTCACCGACCTTCCGGCGCACACCGAGCTCATCGACGGGAGTCTGGTGTTCGTGAGCCCGCAGAAGGCGTTCCACACCCTCGTCCTCGACCTGCTCGTCACGTCGCTGCGGGTCAGCGTTCCCCAACATCTGCGGGTGCGGCGGGAGATGTCCGTCATTCTCGACCGTCGGCAACGACCCGAGCCTGACGTGACGGTCGTGCGGGCTGACGCGGTCACGGGAGCAGATCAGACGGCGTACCCCGCCGACGCTGTCGTGCTCGCGATCGAGGTCGTCTCACCCGACTCCGAAATCCGTGACCGCGAGCGCAAACCGCAGCTGTACGCCCGCGCGGGCATCGGCCATTTCTGGCGTGTCGAGGACGACGGCTCAGGCAACGCCATCGTCTACATCTACGAACTCGATCCAGCGAGCAACGCCTACGCCCTGACCGGCATATTCCACGATCGGGTCAAGGTCATCGTTCCATTCAGCATCGACCTCGACTTGACGGAAATCCGAGACCTCTGATCGCAATCGCCGGCCAGCCGAGCGGACAAGGCGCAGTTGGCCCGGCGGCGAGCGCAGCCTGGCGCAGCCTGCACTCGGCGCCGCTTGACGCAGCGGACGATCCGGCACCAATCGCGGCATCGTCGGATGGTGTCCCGCTGAAACGGCCGTGACGTTGGCGGCCTCCTTGCCGACCGAGCGGCGACGCGCACCGGTCGCGCAACTCGTTGCAACGCCTCGGCGGAACGGTTAGGTGATCCGGTTCATGGCCGCCTGGATCTGCAGCCAGGATGGATCACTCTCGGACGCCTCGGTGACAGTTTCCAGATCGCCCGGCCGCCAAGTTCGGGTTCCGTCGGTGAGGTCGAGTTGGTCCATGTCGACGGCCGAAGCCTCAGAGGTGCCGGTGAGGAAGTCGGTCACTGCGGCCGGCGACGCCTCGGCTGGGCCGGCCCGTCCGATCGAAAGCACGAGCAGCGTGCCGTCCCGGCCGGCAACGATCAGTTCACCTGTGGCGGTGGCCGTCAGTGCGATCACGGCCGACCCGGGCAGCGTCTCATGTTCGGTCGCCTGTTGCCCGTCGATTCCGAGCTCGATGAGGGCACCATCCGGCGTCCCGATCCAGAGGACGCCCGGAAGCGGCCCGAACGCGAGGTTGTGGCGCGACCAGGCGTGCATCCTGTCCAGCCACGCTTGCGGGTACGGGTATCCCGGACTCGGCTGCCCGAGGGTCAGGCCGAGAACGCGGCGCAGCGAGGGAAAGTCGAACACCTCCAGCGAGTTGTGGTAGGCGTTGCCCTGCACCGCGAACTGCCGCCCGTCCGGGCTGAAGACAGGCGCCTCGTAGCCGTCGCCGTCGAGGACCAACGCCCGGCGCATCGGCCGCAGCACAGGCCCGGTGTCTCGAGAGAAGAGCACCAGCGTGGCACCCTGATCGCTCTGCAGGGTGGCCACGAGACCACCGCCCGGATACGTCACAACTCCGGTGTCCCAGCGCGGGCCCATGGCGGTTGCGCCGGAGGCCAGGTCGAGCGTGATGGAGGACTCCCAGCCCTCCTCTCCGCCGACCGGCGACAACCAGAGGGTCCGACCGTCCGGACTGAACGCCACGTTGCGGTGGTATCTGGTCGGTGGAACACCGTCGATTCTGAAGGTGTTGGCGCGGGTCCAGCAGACCGCATTGTCGCCATCCGCTACCGCGAGCTGCGGCTTGTCCGGATGCCAGGCGGCGCTGGGTGTCCGTCTGAACCGGTTATAGCCGATGGCGTCATAGACGGCTGCATCGGCACCGACAGCGCCGATCTCACGCAGCTGCCCGATCGCGTACTCCCAGATTCGAATCGCCGGACGTTCGGTGTCCCAACCGGCAATCAACGGCAGCTTGGGATGGCAGAGCAGCCGCTCGAGCGGGGCTTCGGAACGGATCCGCGCCACGGTTTCCATCGGCACACCGTAGCGGTGAAGGGCGGAGCGTCGGCCTTGCCCGGGGCTGGCTGCGCACTTGCGGCGGGGTCGTATAGATGTACCCGACAGAGTCGCCGCCACGCGAGGAGTGAGCGATGCCGGAGGTACCGCTGGGCGGCCCGCGGCTGGGGATCGACTTCGGCACCACCCACACCGTCGCCGTCCTCGGGTCCGCGTCGCCGCTGCTGTTCGACGCGTCGCCGCTGCTCAGCTCGGCGGTGGCGGCCGAGGTCGACGGGCGCCTGCTGACCGGACGCGACGCGCTGCGGGCCGGGGAGCTCGACCCAGCGCGCTTCGAGCCCAACCCGAAGCTGCGCATCGGCGACGGCCGGGTGCTGCTCGGCGCCGCCGGGCTGCCCGTCGAAGAGCTCATCGCCGCGCCGCTGCGCCGGGTGCTGGCCGAGGCCACCCGCCACCTCGGCGCCGCTCCGGCCGCGACCGTACTTACCTGCCCGGCGACCTGGGCCGCCGGACGCCGGGGGGTGCTGCTGCGGGCGGCCGCGGCGGCGGAGCTCCCGGCGGTGGCGCTGGTCCCCGAGCCGGTCGCCGCCGCCTGGTACCACGCATCGCTGCCCGGCCGGCCCGCCGCGCCCGGGCAGACACTCGCCGTCTACGACCTGGGTGGCGGCACGTTCGACTGCACGGTGCTGCGCCGCACCGCTGCGGGCTGGGACATCCTCGCAACCGCCGGGCGCGACGACGTGGGCGGCCTCGACCTCGACGCGGCGCTGCTCGACCTCGTCGGCACTGCCGTGCCCGACACACGCGGGTGGCGACGGCTGGTCAGCCCCGCCGACCCGCCCGGGCAGCGCACCCTGCAGCGCTTCCGGGCCGACCTGCGGGCCGCGAAGGAGCAGCTGTCGCGCACCCCGTCGGTGCGGGTGCACGTGCCGGTCCTCGAGGTCGACACGCACGTCACGCGGGAGGAGTTCGAGGCCCGGATACGCCCGTTGCTCGAGCCGACGGTCGAGCTGCTGGCCCGGGTCCTGCGCGACGCCGCCGTGAGGCCCGAGGCGCTGTTCCTGGTCGGGGGCTCCAGCCGGGTACCGCTGGTGGCGACCCTGCTGCACCGCCACCTCGGCCTCGCGCCGCTGCTGGTCGACGAGCCGGAGCTGGTCGTCGCTCGCGGCGCCCTGCTGGTCCCCCTCGACCAGCCCTCCGCTCCCCCGCCGACGGCGACGGGCGGCATGCCGGCAGCGGCCCCACCGGCGGCGACGTCCGGCGTGCCGGCCTCCGCGTCCCCGCCCGCCCGGCCGTCCTCCGCGCCTCCGGCCCGGCCTGGAGCACCGAGGCGGCGCCGGGGCGCCGCGGTCGCGGCCGCAGCCGTCCTCGCGCTGGCCCTCGTGGGCTTCGCGGTGTGGCGGGGCGTGCACCGGCCCGGCGGCGCCGACCCGGGCGCCGGCCCGCACGCCGCCGGCTCCGGCGCCGGGCCGAGTGCCGGCAGCGGCGGCGCGCTCGCCCTCGACATCGGCGGTAAGGTCGCCTGGTTCGCCGGCTTCCAGGTGACGTTCGGACGGGCCGAGTACGACGCCGCGGCCAGGCGGGTCACCGTCGCGCTGAAGGTCAAGAACACCCTGCGCACCGACCGCGCCCTGACCCCGGTGACCCTGCCGATCACGCTCGACCTCGCCGGCCGCCCTACGCCGGGCGAGTACCCGGGCGACACGCGCACCGTCGGCGCCGGCTCCGAGATCCCGTCGAGTGCCGTGTTCGATCTCGACGCCCCGCCCGCGGCCCTCGGCGCGGGGGTGGTGACGCTGGGCGCCGACAACGACCTGCGCGCCCGCGTCCCGCTCGGCGCCGCCGACGGCCTCGTCGACCTCAAGCCAACCCTGCTGCTGGCGCCGACGAACGTGCCCGTCGGCGCGTACCAGTACGACAACCTCACCTGCGAGCAGCGCGGCGACGACCCGAAGAAGGGCGCCCAGGTCCCGGCCGGCAGTCGCGCCGTCGCCTGTACGTTCGACGTCAGCTACCGCGGCCCAGAGATCAACAACGGCATCTACGGCGACAACCTGCGCCTGCTGTTGCCCGACGGCAACCAACTGGCCCCGGACGACGCCCCGAGCGACGTGGTGCCCAAGGACGGCCAGAAGCGCGGCATCCAGGCCGTGTGGGTGGTTCCCGCCCCGGTCACCGGCCAGTACACGCTGCGCCTGTTCGACCGCGACCGTTACAGCAGCGCGGTACACAACCAGGCCGACGTGAAGCTCAACGCCCCGTCCCCGCAGCCCTCCCGCTGACCTGCCACCGGCCGGGCCTGGCCGCGTCAGACCGAGAGGACCTGTTCGAGCAGCCGGTGGTACTGCATCACCGTATCCCGCATGCCCTCGGTGCTGTCGGAGGCGCGGGCGCCGGAACGGGCGAGCTGCACCTCGCGCTCGTGGACGCTGTCAGCGAGGCCGCGCACCGCGTCGCCGACACCTGGCGCGCCTCGGCGACGCTGGCCTGCGGGTCCTCGACAAAATGGGTCTGGATGTCGTACCAGCGCTGCCGGAACTCGCCGGCCCGGGCGCCGTCCCACAGCGGCCCCTCCGCTCGCTGCGGCCCCGCGCCGTTCCCCGGCGCGTGCGCTTCCGCCGCCGGCGCGGGAGCCGCCCGCGGTGGCGGGGGTGGGGGCGATTCGGGGGTCGGCGGCGCGGTGCCGGGCTGCGCGGGCCGGCTCGGATCCTGGGGGTACTGCTGCTGGCTCATGGCGGTTCTCCGCCTTTCGCTGCGGTTCATCGGGTGCGGGGCCCGCCGAGCACGATCGACGCTGAGCGTGTCGGTCCGGTTGCCCTCCGAGATGCCATATCCCTCCCAAGGCGACAGTTGCGACGCTAGCTCGGCCACCCGGTCGGCGACCTCACCCGGCCGGCCTTGGTGGCCGTACAACGCCGCGGATGCCGACGACTGGGCCACCCGGCGCCGGAGGCAACGAGCCGACCGCGATCATGGCCGGTCGGCGCCTTCCCGGCACGGCGCAGGGCGGTAGAGAATCTGAACGTGTTCAAACGCGGGTGGTCCGGTAGTTGGCTGCTGATCGGGCTGATCGGATCAGTGCTGCTTCGTGGAACCCTGTGGGTCGTCACGGTCTTGAACGTCGGGCCGCTCCTTGGGCCCGTCGACCTGCTGCTTGTGCCGGCACTCGGCCACACCATCGGCACGGCGATCTGGCTCGGCGACATTGTCGCGTCGTTCCTGTTCGCCGTTGCGACGGGGGTCGCCTGTCAGGGATTGCGCCGCGACCGCGGGTGGGCGTACCGACTCGGGAAGGGCCTGGCCCGCTGCTATGTCGCCTCGAACGCGGCGACCGCCACCGTCTGTGGCGTGCTGGTGATGTCGGGTTGGGGCCTGCTGGCCTTTCCGTTCGTGTTGTACATCGCCTCGATCGCTGTCGCGATCATGGCCGTTCGCCAGCTACAGGCGCACCGCGGGTCGGCGATGGTCGTCGGGATCACCTCGCTCCGCCGGCTGGCGGCGTGTCGTTCGTTGGTCCATGAGCCCGGCCCGCCTGAGCCTGTCGGCCAGGGGTAACCCGGGCCACGCCATTCGGGCCAAAAGCGACTGCACGGATCTGACGCGACTCGCGCGGCCGGACGTCCCTCGTGCTCACGGGTGGGTGATGCGCACGTAGAGTCCGCCAGCGTGACCGACGATGAGATCTTCGAGGCGATCCGCCAGCGGGTAGCGCTGGGACGCTCGACTGATCTGGACCATGAGGCGCGACCGCCGGCGCCGGTGTCCGAGGAGGACGTCCGGCTCGCTGAGGCGGCGATCGGCTATCCGCTTCCGCCGTTGGCGCGGCGCATCTACCTGGAACTCGCCGACGGCGGCGTCGGCCCGTTCGGCGGGATCGAAGGTATTGCCGACGGTGACTTCCCGCTCGGTGAGTCGACGGACGAGCCGCCAGGCCCGTGGGATGACCCGGACGAGCCGCCCGCCCCACCACGCGGGGTGGTGTTCTTCTGCGACTTCGGCTGCGCCATGTGGGCATTGCTGGACTGCCGCCACCCGCAGGGCCAGATGTGGTGGTGGGACCAGGGCGACCGGCACAAACTCCACCTGACACTGCCCGAATGGTTTGCCGCGTGGCTGGCCGGGCAGCCGCACACCGTGTGGGCACGGCCGGCCCTGTGGCTGGGTCCCGAGTCCTGGACCCGCGAGGAAGCCGAAGGACGCCAGCAGCATCGCATCGTCCTGGACCAGGGTCAGAGGCCGCTATGGTGATCGTTGCACCCGTCTTCGCAGCGAAGTCGACGGCCTGAGGCCTTGGCTACGGCTCCAGGGGCACCAGGCCGCTGCGGTACGCCCAGATGACCGTCTGCACGCGGTCACGGGCACCGATCTTCGCCATCGCCCGGCCCAGGTGGCTCTTCACCGTGCTGACCTCGACCACCAGCTCGGCCGCGATCTCGGCGTTGGACCGGCCCTCGGCCAGTAGCCGGACGATCTCGGCCTCGCGCGGGGTGAGCAGGTCCGGCGCGGGGCCCGGCGGCGCGGCGGCCCGGCGGCGGCGGGCGAACTCGACGATGACCCGCCGGGTGACCGCGTGGTCGACCAGGCCCTGACCGGCGGCGAGGCGGCGGATCGCGTCGAGCAGGGTGTCCACGTCCGCGTCCTTGAGCAGGAAACCGCTGGCGCCGGCCTCGAGGGCGCTGAAGAGGTACTCGTCCAGCTCGTACGTCGTCAGCACCAGGACCGCCGGCGCCGGGTCGAGGGTGGTGACGATCTCGCGGGTCGCGGTCAGCCCGTCGCCGCCGGGCATCCGCACGTCCATGCAGACCACATCGGGCTTGAGCCGGCGGGCCATCCGGACGGCCGCGGGTCCGTCGGCGGCCTCGCCGACCACGGTGATGTCGCCGGCCAGCTCGATCAGCGACCGGAAGCCGGCCCGCAGCATCGCCTGGTCGTCCGCGAGGAGCACGGTGATCAAGCGTCGTCCCGGGTGGGCGGGGCGGTGAGCCGGACCCGCCAGCCGCCGCCGGCGACGGGTCCGGCGTCCAGCTCGGCGCCGATGAGCGCGGCCCGCTCCCGCATGCCGACGAGGCCGAAGCCGCGGTGGCGGCGGTCCCGGCCGGTCGGTGCGGCGGCGGCCGGACCGTTCTCGATCTCCATTGTGGTCTCCGACTCCCGGTAGGCCAGCGCGATCGTCACCGGCGCGCCGGGGGCGTGCTCGCGGGCGTTGGTCAGCGCCTCCTGCGCCACCCGGTAGAGCGCCAGCTCCACCGCCGGGTCCGGCCCGGCGGGCGCGCCGTGCACCGTCAGTGCCGCCCCGGCGCCGGCGGCCAGCCGCTCGATCATCGCAAGCCCGCTCCCGTCGGGCAGCTGCGGGTCGGCGCCGGCCTCGTCCCGCAGCGCGCCGACGATCAACCGCAGGTTGTGCAGAGTGTTGCGGCCCTCCTCGCGGACGGTGGCCGCGTGCCGGCGGGCCGCTTCCGGGTCGCGGTCCAGCAGCCGCTCGACCAGCGTGGCCTGCACGATGAGCGAGGTCAGGTGGTGGGCGGCGACGTCGTGCAGCTCGCGGGCGGTGCGGGCCCGCTCGGCGGTCAGCACCGCCTCGGTCCGGGCCCGGTGCGCCTCGGCGTCGGCGGCGGTCCGCGCGGCGACCGCCTCGGCGTAGCGGCGGCGCATGGCGAGGTGCGTGCCGAGCAGCGCGGCCCCGACGTAGAGCAGCACCGACAGCACGAGGTGCAGCGCGATCTGGGTCAGCTCCAGCGCCGGGTCGCGCAGCGGGGCGAGGCTGAGCGTCGCGTACCCGCCGATCTCCACGACCGCCGTGGCCACGGCGAGGGCAATGGCGGTGCGGCTCGGCATCAGCGTGCCGCAGGTGTAGACCGCGATCGCCAGCCCGACGCCCCGCAGGCCGGTGCCGTGCGGGGCGGCGGCGGAGATCGCGGTCTGCAGCACCAGCATCAGCGCCAGGCACCACACCGGGCGGACCCGGCGCACGCCGATCAGCAGGGCCTGCGCCGCCATCAGCGCCAGGACGGCGCGGCCGGGCCGGCCGTCCGGGGCGGAGAGCCACAGCACCACCCCGGTGAACGGCACGGCGGCCGCGGCGAGCGCGCCGTCCTGGATGAGCTGTTTGCGGGTCACGGTCAGCGGTGTCCGCACAGCCAGGCGGTGATGTCGCGCAGCACCGACGGGTCGGGGTTGCCGGGCTCGGGGCGGTACTCCGGCGTGACGTTCATCAGGTGGCTGACGCCCGGGTAGGTGATGAGGGTGTGGTCCCGGTTGCCGGCCGCGCCCAGGGCGGCGTCGGTGACGATCGCGCCCCGGGCCGGGGTCTGGATGTCCGTCTGGCCGTTGAGCAGCAGTACCGGGCCGTCGTACTTCGGCAGCTCCTGCGCGGGTGTCCGGAACCGGGCGATGTCGGTGACGTACCGCGCGAACCGCTCCGACGTGCCGGGCAGGTGCGGGAACCGGTCGAAGCCGACGGCCGCGCGCACGACCGGCTCCACCTCGGCGTCGATGTCCAGCCGGCCGTCGCCGTCGGCGTCGGTCGCCGGGTTGGTCAGGACGGCCCGGAACTGCGCCGCCTCGTCCTCCGGCCGGCCCAGGAGCCCGTCGCTCACCTCCGCCGCGCTCAGCCGCCCGTCGCCGTCGAAGTCGAACTCCTCGTGCAGCTGCCCCAGCGTCCGCCCCACCGCCTGGTAGTACAGCACCTCCCGCGGGGTACCGGCGACCACCCCCATCGCGACGACGCCGGCCGGCCGCGCGATGCCGTAGCCGCGCGGGTCGGCGACGAGGTTCCCGGCGACCTGGGTGCCCTCGCTGTGCCCGAGCAGGAACACCCGCTTCGGGTCGACCCGCGACAGGCCCCCGGCGAACCGGACCGCGGCCGCCGCGTCCCGCACGGTCTGCTCGTACGGCTTCTCGGGGTCGAGCAACGCCGGGTCGTCGCTCAGCTTCGGCCCGACCGCGACCACCCCGCGCTTGTTGAAGCGCAGGACCGCGAACCCGCCGCGGCTCACCGACTGCGCGACCGTCCTGAGCGTGGCCACGCCCGGCGCGAGCGTCTGGTCCATGTCGTTCTGGCCGCTGCCGTGCAGCAGCACCACCACCGGCAGCCGCCCCTTCGCGCCCTTGGGGTAGGTGAGCTCGCCCGCCGCCACCCACCCGCCGTCCATCGGGATCGTCACGGCCTCGCGGGCGATCCCGTCCCAGTCACCGCCCGGCCGGTCGGTCGCCTGCGCGCGGGCCAACGGCACCAGCCCGATCGCGAGCGCGGCCGCGGCCAGTGCCGCGATCTTCCTCAGCCTCATCGTATTCTCCCTGCTCCGGGTCGTTTCGACACCCAGAGCGTGCCGCCCGCGGGCCGCCGGGCACATCCGGCGGAGGCCGGAACCCGCGCTTGCGACCTCCGACGGAGGCGGCCCGCGCAACGTGGACCAAGTTGACCGGATGCCCGCTTCTATCAAGAATGTCCGGGACGCCATCCGGGGGGAGCCATGTTGTCGCGTCCATTCAGTCGGCGTCACCTGCTCGGGATCGGCGCCGTCGCCCTGGGCGGCGCGGCCCTCGCCGGGTGCTTGCCGAGCCCCGCCCCGCCCGAGGCCGACGTGGTCGTCTACGGCGCGACCGTGGCCGGGGTGATGGCGGCGATCCAGGCCGTCCGGATGGGCCGCACCGCCCTGATTCTCGAGCCCGGCAACCACATCGGCGGCATGACCACCGGTGGGCTGGGCTACACCGACATCGGCGCCCCGGACTCGGTCGGCGGGATCGCGGCCGAGTTCTACCGCCGGATCGCGGTCCGCTACGGCGCCACGGACGGCAGTCCGCGCTACACGTTCGAGCCGTCGGTCGCCACCGCCGTCCTGCGCGAGATGCTCGCCGAGGCGCGCCTGACCGTGCGCACCGGTGTGCGGCTGCGCACGGTGACCCGCGCCGGCGGGCGGATCACGTCGCTGGTCGCCGAGGCCGGGCCGGCCTACCGGGGCCGGATGTTCATCGACGCCACCTACGAGGGCGACCTGATGGCCGCGGCCGGGGTGCGCTGGACCGCCGGTCGGGAGGCCAACTCCGAGCACGGCGAGACCGCCAACGGCGTCCAACTCCTCCGGGAGGTCCCGGCCAAGATGCTGGTGGACCCGTACATCGAGCCGGGGAACGCGGCCAGCGGGCTCCTGCCCGGGGTCTCCGCCACGCCGGTCGCCGCGAACGGCAGCGGCGACGAGCTCATCCAGGCGTACACCTTCCGCATGTGCCTGACCCAGGCCGCGGACCGGATCCCCCTCGCGAAGCCCGAGGGCTACGACCCGGCGACCTACGAGCTGCTACGGCGCTACATCAAGAACGGCGTCTCCGGGCCGTTCTTCAGCACCTACCCGGTCGGCGGCGGCAAGACCGACGCGAACAACCTCGGCCCCTACTCCACCGACTTCGTCGGACAGAGCAACACCTACCCGACCGCGTCCTGGGCCCAGCGGGAGTCGATCGTCGCCGCCCACCGCACGTACCAGCAGGGTCTGGTCTGGTTCCTGGCCAACGATCCCCGATTGCCGGCCGCGGTTCGCAAGACCGCCGCGTCGTGGGGCCTGGCGGCCGACGAGTTCACCGCCACCGGCGGCTGGCCGCCGCAGCTCTACGTGCGCGAGGCCCGGCGGATGCGGTCGGAGTACGTGATGACCGAACACGACTGCCGGGGCACCCGGACGGCCGCCGACCCGGTGGCTCTGGCCAGCTACACCATGGACTCGCACAACATCCAACGGGTGGTGGTGGACGGCGCGGTCTACACCGAGGGTGACGTGCTGGTCCGGACTCCCGGCCCCTACCCGGTCAGCTTCCGGTCGATCGTGCCGCGCGAGGCCGAGTGCGCCAACCTGCTGGTGCCGGTCTGCCTGGCCGCCAGCCACATCGCGTACGGCTCGATCCGGATGGAGCCGGTCTTCATGATCCTGGGCCAGTCCGCCGCCACCGCCGCCGTGCTCGCCATCGAGGCCGGCACCGCGGTCCAGCGGGTCGGCTACCCGGCGCTGCGGGCCCGGCTGACCCGGGACGGCCAGGTGCTCACCTGGCCGCCGCTGCCCGACGGCGACATCGTCGTCGACAACGCCGCCTACACCGGCGTCACCGCCACCGGGGACTGGACGGACGCCTCGGGCACCGCCGGCTATTTCGGTGCCGACTTCGCGCACGACAGCGGCGCCGGCGGCGGCCCCGACACCAGCTTCCGGTTCACCCCGAATCTGCCGAAGGCCGGCCGCTGGACGGTCTACCTGCGCTGGACCGCGGCCGAGAACCGGGCCCGGGCCGTGCCCGTCGACATCGTGCACAGCGACGGCACCACGACCCGCACAGTCGACCAGCGCGCCTCCGGCGGGACCTGGGTGCCGCTCGGCACCTACTCGTTCGCCGCCGGCACCACCGGCAGCGTCCTGATCCGCACCGACCACACCGAGGGGTACGTGATCGCCGACGCGGTCCGGTTCGCCCCCGCCTAGCCAGTGCCCGGCATCGTGCCCGCGCAGGCCGCTGCCCCGGCGTGGATGCCGGGGCAGCGGTCGGTTCGTGCCGTTCAGCGGTCCCGGTCGCCTCGGTGGCCCTGGTTCTTGAACTGGTGCGCGTTCCCGGCCGTCTTGGTGTTCGTCGTGTTCGTCTTCGGCGGGAAGGCGTTCTTGGCGTGCGCGAAGTACCAGACGGTGTGCACGAGTGTGTTCTTGAACTGCTGCAGCGAGCGCAGTGCGTTGCCGCGGAGGCTGTTGGCCTGTTGCTGGGCGAGCGCGGGGTTCGTGGCGTACGTCTCCATCGTCGTGGCCGGTGGCTGCCTGGTGACCGTGGTGTAGGTGTCGCAGTCCTCGTGGTAGCACGGGTCGAGCTGTTCGCCCAGGACGCCGCCGTACTTGGCGACCTGATCGGCGGTCTTCGGCGCCTCGGCGCCGGCGAACACGCCGCCCGCGGGGATGCCGCGGTTGACGAAGCCGACGTAGTCCGAGCGGCCGTCGAACGGGATCGGCTCGCTGACCAGGCCGCGCCGGGCCCAGTAGTCGGTGAGCACCCGCTCGATCGTGCCGGAGCCCTCGGGGCCGGAGTTCTCGGAGCCGAACGTCGAGCCGTCGCCGTCGTAGACGAGCCGCGCGAAGTTCGGCGAGGCGATCATGTCGGTGTCGAGCATCATGTCCGTGCGCGCGACGTCGCTGTCGGACAGGTGGGCCGCGTAGTACTGCGAACCGACCAGGCCGTCCTCCTCGCCGCCGAACCACAGGAAGCGGATCTTGTTGCGCGGCGGCGTGCCGGCCCGGGCGAGCTGCTCGGCCAGTGCGAGCTGGAACGCCGTACCCGACCCGTCGTCGTTGATGCCCGGACCGGCCGTCACGGAGTCCAGGTGGGCGCCGAGCAGCACCACGTGGTTCGCGTCACCGCGCTTGGTCTCGGCCACCACGTTGGGGTAGAACCGGTCCTCGTCGACACCGCTGGTCGCGAGGTCGACGGTCGGGTTCTGGCCCGCCTTGTACGCGTTGTAGAGCTCCTGCCCGACGGCGAAGCTCGACACCACCGCGGGCAGCGGGTATCCGGCCGGGCCCGATCGGAACAGCGCGTTGCCGCGGGCCGCCGTGTCGCCCTCGTTGAACACGATCACCCCGGCCGCGCCGGCCTGCCGGGCGTTGTCGAGCTTCTCCGTGAACGTGCAGGTGCCCCGCTGGATCAGCGCGACGGCGCCGCTCGTGGCCGCGGGGAAGTCCGACAGCTCACAGCCGGAGGTCGTGCCGCCGGGACTCGGGATCACCACATCGTCGGTTGGGATGACCTTGACGTTGGTCAGCGACGTGGTCGGCGAGTGCTCGAACGCGATGAAGTCGACCGACGGTGAGTCGTCGTCCGCGGCGCTGCCCGCGGTGTAGGACTTGGCGGCCGGGGCGGTCTGCCGCAGCACGGGCGCCGCCGTCTCGCGCCACTCCGGCATGTTGAACATCTCGTAGTGGGCACGGTAGCCGGCCTTCTCCAGCGTGGCCTTCACGTAAGCCGCCGACGCGGTGTAGCCCGGCGTGCGCGTGGCCCGCGTGCCACCGTTGCGGTCGGCGATGCGCTGCAGCGCCCGCTGATGCGCGGTGATGCCCTCCACCGTCACCAGCCGCTCCAGCCCGGTCGAGTCGAATTCCGCCGGTGCGGCCGCCGCCGGCGGCGCGCCGATGAGCGCAACGATGATGACGGCCGCGGCCACGATACCGACCCGATGCATCTCGCCTCCTGAGTCGTGCCTCCTGGACCGCCACCGTCCCATAGCCCGATGTCAGGTCACAACCCTCATCTATGCGTCAGGGGTACAGTCGAGCTGTTCAGGCGGCAAATGCGAGTGCGGCGGGGGTACCGTCGCCGCGCCGGACGGAGGAGTGGCGATCATGAGCGCACAGCCCAAGCGCGTCCCGGGCCAGACCGACGCCGAGTACAACGGCGGTCCCGATCCGAATGCGAAGTTCCTCGGCGCCCACTCGCTGTCCGGCGGCGGCGACCCGTCATGGGTGGGCCGGCTCTTCAGCGCCATCGCCGGTCGCCTGACCGGTCGCCGCGGTCGCGCCTGAGCGGCACCCGGCCGGCTCGTCACGATGACGGCAGCCGGTCCCAGTCGGCGGCCATCGTCGCGGAGTCGTGCGGGTCGACCTTTACCGGGATGACCCCGCCGGGCTGCATGACGCCCACCCGGTCGGCCGGCACCGCGAACCGGCCCGGGCCGGCCACCGGCGCCCGCCCGTCGAGCTCCAGGAGCAGCTGGACGTCGTACACGGGACGGCCCTGCTCGTCGAGCTGCCCGGTGTACGTCGCGCCGAGCACCCGGGCGGTCGCCGGCACACCGGTGCGCAGCAGGCGATCCCGGAGCCGGGCGGCCTCGGCCGCGGTGGGTGCCGGCGGCGCGGCGGGCGCCGGGGCGGGGCCGGACCAGTCCACGACGATCCGCTCCCGGTCGGTCGGGTCGACCACCACCGCCAGCGGCTGACCGTTGCCGAGCCGGCCGACCGCGACCAGCGGGACGAACACCTTGAGGGCCACGTCGAACGAGCCGTGGACCGCCGTGACCACCCGCAGCTCCAGCTCGACCTGGGGCTGGTTGTTGATGAAGACGCCGGTCTGCCGGGCCGCGAGGACCTGCGCCTGCCCGGCCACGCCGGTCGCCCGCAGCCGGCTGGCCGCGGCGGCGTGGCCCCGCAGCCCCAGACCGATCAGCAGGAACAGCGCCCCGGTGACGAACAGGATGATGCCGATGATGAGCAGCACCGATCCAGCCGCCGGCGCCAGGTCGAACAGGACCGCGACGAGCATGGCGGCACCGATCGCGAGCTCGACGGAGCCGATCAACACCATGCCGATGGGCCCGCGGTTGGAGGTCATCGCAGCAGCATGATCGACAAGCACCCGCGCCGCAGTCGTGTGGATGACTCCCGCCGGGGTTCAGGATGTGACGTCGACCAGCGCCTTGCCGGTCTCGCCGCCCTCGACCGCCCGGTGCGCGTCGGCGGTGCGATGCAGTGGAAAGCGGAGCAGTGGCAGGCCGTGCTCCTCACCGACGGGCAGCGCGCCGTCCTGGAGGGCGGCGGCGATGTCCGCGACGGCGGCGGCGCGTGCGTCCGGGCCGGCCGTGTACAGCACCAGGAACTGCATCCGGGAGTTCAGGACCAGGTGCGGCCCGACGTCCAGCTCGACGGTCCGCCCGCCCTGGTTGGCGTACACCGCGATCGTGCCGCGGGTGCGCAGCACGGCCTGGTCCAGGGAAAGATTCGCGCCCAGTGCCACCTCGGTGATGATGTCGACGCCGTCCGGCGCGATGGCACGAACGGCGGCGGCCGGGTCACCGTCGCGGTAGTTGATGGCGTGGTGGGCACCGGCGGCGGTCGCCAGCTTCGCCTTCCCGGGGCCGCTGACGGTGGCGATCACCGTGGCGCCGGCCCAGCGGGCGAGTTGGATCACGGCGTGCCCGACGGCACCGGCGCCACCGGCGGCGAGCACCACCTTGCCGTCGAGCGCGCCGGGGTGCAGGCGGCGGGGCCCGTCCTCGGCGACGGTGAGCGCGCGATGCGCCGTCAGCGCGGGGACGCCGAGCGCGGCGCCGACGTCGTAACCGGCCTTCGCGGGTAGCGGCACAGCCCGCTCGGCGGGCACGACGGTGTACTCCGCCGCAGTGCCGGTGGACCGGCCGGCGGCGGCCATGAAAAGCCATACCCGTTGGCCGACCCGTCCCGGATCAACCCCAGCACCGACGGAGTCGATCACCCCGGCGCCGTCGAGATGCGGCGTGACCTCGGCGAAGAGCTTGCGATGAGCGATGCCGGAGCGCGCCTGCCAGTCCGTCGGGTTCACCGCGGACACGACCACCCGGACGCGGACCTCGCCGGGACCGGGGTCGGGTCGGTCCCGTTCGACCAGCCGCAGGACCTCGGGCCCGCCGTTCTCCCGATAGATGATCGCTTTCATGGCCGACCCCTGTTCGATCGTGATCGTACTGTTCGAGTCGCATCGAACGGTACGATGGGGGTCGAACATTTCGCAAGCCCGGGTTAGGCTTCGTCCCGTGACCGAGGTGATCCAACCGGCCATCGAAACGGTGACCATCGATGTCATGCTCAGCGCGCTCGCCGACCCGGTGCGCCTCGCGCTCGTGCGGGCCTTCGACGCGGCCGGGGACTGGACCTGCGGCAGCGACGTGCTCAAGGACA
The DNA here is from genome assembly GCF_044454505.1 of Dactylosporangium sp. NPDC051541. Classification (NCBI taxonomy): domain Bacteria; kingdom Bacillati; phylum Actinomycetota; class Actinomycetes; order Micromonosporales; family Micromonosporaceae; genus Dactylosporangium; species Dactylosporangium sp. NPDC051541. The sequence goes on along the minus strand of NZ_JBITDU010000013.1, from coordinate 135,395 downwards.
CCGGCGCCACCATCGCCAAGTCGACACTGTCGCACCACATCAAGGTCCTGCGGGACGCCGGTCTGATCCGCACGCGGGTCGACGGGATCCGCCGGCTGGTCATCCTGCGATACGACGACGTGGAGGGACGCTTTCCAGGGCTGCTGGCCATGCTCCGCGAGGCCGGCCCGGCCCGGCCGACCGTGGAGCCGCCGGCCGCCGCCACATGACTCCGGCAACGGTCCGGCCCGGTCGCGTGGTGCTGCGACCGGGCCGGGTTTACCGGAGGTGCTGGGTCAGCTGCCCGAAGCGCTCAGCGTCGGGGCGGCGTTGGTGCCGGAGTAGGTGCCCTGGAAGCCGAAGCTGGTCGAGCCGCCGGGCGGGATGGTGCCGTTGTAGTTGAGGTTCGTGGCGGTGACGTTGCGGCCCGAACTGGTGACGCCCGCGTTCCAGCTGCTGCCGATCTGCTGGTTGCCGGCCCACGTCCAGGCTACGCGCCAGGAGCTGATCGGGGTGGTGCCGTTGTTCTTCACCGTGATCGAGGCCACGAAGCCGGCGCCCCAGTCACTTTCGATCTTGTAGGTGGCCGTGACGCCCGTGCCGCCACCGCCGCTCGGGCTCGGGGACGTCGACCGGGAGGCCGACGCCGACGCGGAGACCGAGGCCGACGCGCTGGCCGAGGCCGACGCCGACACGCTCTTCGACGGCGACGGGCTGGTGGTGGTGCCGCCCAGGAACAACTCCGAGTACAGCGCCAGCGCCATCGCGACGTCGGCCTGGGCCCAGAAGCGGTGGTACGTGAACGACGGCGCGGCCCCGCCGTTGAGGTACGCCTGCACCTTCGACCAGTCGGGGTCCCGCTGGTAGAAGGACCGGATCGACAGGAAGGTCGAGCTGGAGTTGATGGTGTCGCCGTTGGGCATCTTGCCGGTCCAGCCGGACGGCACGTAGACCGGGTCCTTGAACCGGCTGTAGTCGGTGCGGGTCTCGGCGATGCCGATGCCCTTGCTGTCGGTGTGCACAGCCAGGGCGTCGAGCAGGTTCTTGCCGAGCGTCTGCGCGGCGGTGTTGTTGGCGGCCGACGCGTAGTACAGCAGGGTCTTGATGAGCGCGGCGGTGACGCCGACGTCCATGCCGGACTCGGTGACGCTGACCCGCAGGTTGGCGTTGGCGCCCGGGCTGGACGCGTTCCAGGTGTCGGGCTGCCCGCTCCAGCTCAGCGTCGACGGGATCGAGAAGGTGCCGTTGGTGCCGACGGTGACCTTGCCGGAGACCCAGGTGACCCACTTGTCCAGGACGGCCTTCACCCGGCTGTCCTTGGTCAGGTAGTAGTACTCGGCCCAGCGCTCCATGCCCCAGGCCTGCATGCCGAACCAGTTGTTGCTCGGCGGGTCGTGGTAGACCGGCTCCCAGTCGTAGGCCATGCCGTAGAACGTCGGCGTGCCGGCCGGGGGCTGGCCGTACTGGCCGTCCCAGCTGTTCGTCGCGCCGCCGGCGATGCCGCCGTCGGCCGACTGCAGCCAGCGCAGGAACTCGATCTGCCGGGTGAGGCTGGTCGCCCAGTCCGAGCGGCCGGTGGCCGACTTCGGCGCCATCGCGGTCACCGTCGACAGCGCCCACGCGGCCACCGGGTTCTGGTAGCCGTGGTGGGCCGCACCGTCGCCGATGCGCCACGCCCAGCCGCCGCCGGCCACGGCGCCGCCCCACGCGTAGTACCAGCCGAGCAGGTAGTGCGCCGAGTTCTTGCCGCTGCCGGGCGCGCAGCCCGACGGGCTGGTGCAGCCGCCGACCTGCTTGAAGTACTTGTCGAACATGCCGTAACGCAGGTAGTCGCCCATCTTCGCGGCCTTGGCCACGGAGGCGGAGACGGCACCGGCGTTGCCCTGGGCCGAGGCCCAGCGGTAGGCCCAGTAGGCGGCCTGGACGGCCCGCGCGTCGGCGTCGGGGGCGTTGGTGTACTTGTACTGCTTGGCGTAGCTCTGGTCCTTGACGAACAGGTCCAGGTAGCCGTTGGTGCCGCCGTACTTCATGAGGTCGGTGCACGGCTGCGGGATCGTCTCCCAGACCGACTCCTGGGCGCCGCGCTGGTAGGTGTTGATGTAGCAGGGGCCGGGCGCGCTCGGGCCGTTCTCGGCGCCGGTGCCGGCCGTGTTGCCGTAGCCGTACACGTTGTCGACGTCGAGCAGCCAGTGCATGCCGTAGATGTCGGCGGTGCCGTAGGCGGACTGCAACTCGGCCGCGATCGGGTCGGCGCCGGCCTTCACCGAGCTGTCCAGGGCGCTGGGGTAGTTGCTGGGCAGCGGCCACTCCGGCGCGTAGGTCGCCGGCGAGCTCGAGTTGTACGAGCCGTTCGAGGGCTGGTCGGTGTTCGTCGGGATGATGTACTTCTCGGCCGCGGCCCAGGTGGCGTTGAACGGGGCCCAGTCCCCGGTCACCCGGCCGTACGTGGCCTCCAGCCACATCCAGTAGCTGAACGCCTCGGACGTGGTCTGGTGCCCGTGGTCGGGCGCCTCGACCATGAGGGTCTCGACCGAGTGGTACGGCACGCCGGAGGAGTGGAAGTACCCGTTGGCGGAGTTCTTGATCTTGGCGTACAGGTCGAGGAACTGCTGCGCGTAGGCGTCCGGGGCGGCGGCGGCATTGGTGGCGGCCGATGCTTCGATCACCTTCGAGCCGACGGCGATCGCGGCGGCCGTGCCGCCGGCGACGGCGACGAACTTTCTGCGGGACAGGCGGGACATGGAGCCTCCTGCGGGGTGTGCGGACGCGGCGGGGCTAAACTGATCAGCGATCAGGTGGGAGCGTTCCCAACCCTTCGATTTACGTCCATACGCTGTCAACCCACGGGCCGCGACTGCGCCGTCACAAGGGCTTATTCCCTGAAAATTACCGCCGGCCGATACCGCCGGACTCCTCCGGGCGGCGTCCCCAGGCCGAAATGAGCGGCGCCAGGGTGAGGTCGAGCGCGCCGGCGTCGACAGCGGCCAGATGGGCGTCGATCTCCGCGTCGTCGGCCAGGCCGGCCGCGATGAGCTCGGCGCGGACCATGCGCACCGTCGCCGCCTCCAGCCGGTCGCAGGCCACCCCGCCGAACGGGAAGAAGCCGGCCGCCCGGACGTCGGCCAGGCCGGCCGCCCGCAGCGCCCGCGGCAGTGTGCGGCCGAAGCGCAGGTCGGCGCCGCGGCGGGTCATCAGCTCCCGCACGGCCCGCCGCAGCCGGTTGGCGCGCCGCTGGTCCTCGCCGGTCTCGTCGAGGCACGCGAGGGGCTGCAGCTCGGTGTCGGCGTCCTCGACCAGCAGCCACCCGCCGGGCCGCAGGGCCGCCACCATCGTCGCCAGCGCCCGGTCCCGGTCCGGCAGATGGACGAGCACCAGCCGGGCGTGGACCAGGTCGAACGTGCCCGGCTGCGGCGGCGGGTCGGCGACCACATCGTGCCGGAGCACCTCGTATCGCCCGTGCCGGTCCAGCCAGGCCGGATCGATGTCCGTGGCCAGCACGTGCCCGGTCGGTCCGACGGCCGCGGCCAGGGCGTCGGGAATGCCGGGCCCGCCGGCGCCGACCTCCCAGCAGCGCCACCCCGCCCGCACACCGAGCCGGTCGAAGTGCCCCCTGGTCACACCGTCGAACAGCTCGGCCATCCAGGTGAACCGCTCCCCCGCCTCCACCCGGGCGTTGTCGAGCAGATAGCGGCGATCGGGCGGCGGCGACGACGAGTTCACGCCTCCATCTTGGACCTGGCCGCGGCGCACTGCGCGGCCAGGACCGCGTCGCCGTAGCGCAGCGCCCACTGGCCCATCGCGCGCATCGGCTCCAGCAGGGCCCGGCCGATCTCGGTGAGCGCGTAGTCGACCCGCGGCGGCGCCTCGCTGAACGTCTGCCGGGACACCAGGCCGTTGTGCTCGAGGCGGCGCAGCGCGTCGTGCAGGACCTTCGGTTTGATGCCGCCGATGCGGGCCGCCAGCGCGCTGGGCCGCATCGGGCCGCTCGCGCCGAGCGTGAACACCACGACGCTGTCCCACCGGTTCGCGAGGATCTCGAACGCGAGCCGGGCCTGGCAGTCAGCGGTGAAGTCGTCCTCGTCCACGGTTCGATTCTGCCGCGGCACCGGACACCATTCGGTGTGCATCGGACGGCCTAGCGTGAAAAACCATGAAGATCGGCATCATTGGTACCGGCAACATGTCCGCCTCGCTCGGCCGTGCCTGGATTCGGGCCGGCCACGACGTCCTCGTCGGCGGCCGGAGCGCCCGGCGGGAGGCGGCCCGCCACGGCGACCTCGTCCTGTTCGCCGTCCCCGCCGCGGCCGCCCCCGAGATCGCCGCGGACCTGGCCGGGGAGCTGGCCGGCACGATCGTCCTGGACTGCACGAACCCCGTCGCGCCCGGCCCCGGCGGCCCGATGCTCACCGTCGCGCCGGGTGACGCGGTCGCCGCCCGGATCGCCGCGGCGGCACCCGCGGCCGCGGTGGTCAAGGCGTTCAACCTCTGCCACGCCAGCATCTGGACTCTCGACCCGCCGGTGTTCGAGGGCGTGCCGCTCGGCGTGCCCTACTGCGCGTCGACCCCCGAGGCCGGTGCGCGGGTCGCGGCGCTGATCGCGTCGATGGGCTGCACCCCGGTCGCGGGCGGCGGCCTGGACCGGGCGCCCTACCTGGAGGCGGCGGCGGCCCTGGCGATCGGCGTCTGGTTCGCGGGCGGCTCCCCCCGGGCGATGTTCCCGTCCGTGGGGCGGGTGCCGGCCGGGAACGCGAACTGACGGCCTACGAGCTGCGGCGCAGCAGGAGGCGGATCGAGCCGTCGGTCTGGCGCTCCTCGCCGGTCACCTCGAAGCCGTTGCGCTCGGCGTATTGCAGGGTCGCCGAGCGGCCGTACTGCTGGGTGAGCTGCCGCAGCCAGGGCTCGCCGTGGCGGTGGCGGTCGAAGTCGCTGATGATCGCCTCGAAGGTGCCGTCGTCGGCGCGGCGGAAGCCGATGTCGTTGCTCGCGTCGCCGATCTGGGCGCGGCGGACGATGACCTCGGCCGTCTCCGGGCGGGCGTCGCCCTGGTAGCCGAAGAGGACCTGCGGGGCGTCGTGCACCTCGGCGCCCGGGTAGCCGACCCCGGCCAGGGCCTCGGCCAGCAGCTGGGCGTCGCGCAGGGCCGTGCGGACGCGGGTGAAGTGCGACATGCGAGGCCTCCAATGGGCTAGGCGAGCTGGACCACCGGGCGGCGGTCCAGCAGCCAGATGCTGCGGTCGAGGTCGAAGGCGGACACGGTCAGGCGTTTCTGGGAGTCGATGCGGAACTCGAGGAGGAAGCGGTCGGCGCCGGCGACCGCGGGCGGGTCGGCGTCCAGGAACGTCGGGCTGTCCTCGTTGAGCCACAGGGTGCTGCGCTCCTGGCGCTGCTGCGGGCTGACCGGGGCGGCCCGGGCGCCGCCGTCGCGGTCGAAGACGATCTCCAGGTCGGCGCCGGCGTCGCGGTAGGTGGCGTGGGCCAGCTCGTAGACGGCCAGGCCGAGGCGGCGCTGGCCGGTGCGGACGCCGCGGATGGTCAGGGACTTGACCGGCTCCTCGGTCGGATACGGGGTGCCCGCGGCGACGAGCGGCTCGAACTCGTAGCCGCCGGAGCCCTGGTTGACGTGCCGGATCGCGTAGTCGTGCTGGATGTGGTCGTGCAGCTCGCGGCCGCCGGCGATGCCGGCCGCGCCGACGGCGACCGCTTCGAGCGGGCGATCGAGGTGCAGTACCCCCGGCTCGAACTGCAGCCGCAGCAGGTCCTGCACGGCCGGGATCAGGCTCGTGCCGCCCACGAGGTACACGCGGGCCAGCTCCCCGGCCGGGTAGCCGCGCGCGGCGGCGGCGTCCAGGACCCGGCGCAGGGTGCGGTTGACCCGGCCCAACAGGTCCTCGTCGCGCAGGAGCCGCTCCAGGTCGGCCCGGTCGACGGTGACCGGGGCGCCACCGGGCACCGCGACCCGCACCGCGTCCTGGTGGCTCAGCGTCACCTTCGCCGTCTCGGCCTCGGCCAGTACCCCCGCGAAGATCTTGTTGTGTCGCACCGGATCGCGGGGCCCGCCGCCCGAACGCTCGAGCAGCCAGCGGGCCAGCAGCGCGTCGACGTGGTTGCCGCCCAGGTCGGCACCGGCCTTGGCCACGACCCGGACGGCGGCACCCCCGGCCGCCTCGTCGGCGTCGCGGACGACGACCACGGACACGTCCAGGGTGCCGGCGCCGAAGTCGAACACGGCGAACGCGTCGCCGGGGCTCATCCGGCCCCCGTAGCCCACCGCGGCGGCGGTCGCCTCGTCGACGACGCGGAGGCGAGCCTGGGGCAGGTCGCGGCCGACCTCGGTGACGAGCCAGTCGCGGTAGCGGTCGAACGTCTCGACCGGGGCCGTGGCCACGATCTCGAGGTCGTCGGCGCCGACCGCGAGCACGGCGAGGGCGGTGACGCCGCGCAGGAAGTCGGTCGCGGCCTGCCGGCCGGTGATCCGGTGCCCGCCGACGGTCCGGGGGACGTCGGCGACCCGGCCGGCCAGGTTTGCCTTCATCGATCGGAAGACAGTGCCGCCGGGGCCGGGGTCAGTGAGGCCACCGGCGCCGAGGGCGGTGCCGACCCGGCCGTCCGGACCGATCCGGTATCCGACCACGGAGGGCACGACCCGCTGGAGCAGCCCGGGCACGGGTTCGCGGACCACGTCGTAGCCGGGCAGGGGGATGGGCTCGGCCCGCTGCCCGGCCGCGTCCCACCCGGCGACCACCGTGTTCGCGGTCCCGAAATCAATCCCGATGCGCGTGGTCACGCCCCCAGGATAGGTTTCGGACGTGCTCGCCGATGCCCTGGACCGATACCGCCCGACCGACCCCGCCGAGGAGGCCGACGTCGCCCGGGTCCGCGCGCTGCTCGCCGCCGGTGGCGACGTGTGGTCGCGGTCGACCCCGCTGCACGTGACCGGCTCCGCGCTGATCGTCCACCCGCCGACGGGCCGGGTGCTGCTGCGCTGGCACGCCCGCCAGGAGGCCTGGCTGCAGGTCGGCGGGCACGGCGACCCGGGCGAGACCGACCCCCTCGCGATCGCGCTGCGGGAAGGGGCCGAGGAGACCGGCCTGGCCGATCTCAAGCCGTGGCCCGACCCCGCCGCGGCCGCCATCGTGCACGTCGTCGTGGTGCCGGTGAACGCCCGCGGCGACGAGCCCGCGCACGAGCACGCCGATGTGCGGTTCGTGCTTGCCACCAGTACCCCCGAAGCCGCTCGTCCGGAGAAGCCCGACGCACCCTTGCGCTGGCTGTCCGTGGCCGAGGCCCTGGCGGTCGTCACCGAGCCCAACCTGCGCGAGACGCTGGCCCGCGTCACGCTGTGAACCCGCCCAGCTCGATCTCGTCGCCGTAGCGCACCCGCAGGCAGTCGCGCAGCAGCTCCAGCAGGTCGCGGACGGCGGCCGGCGGGCGGCTCGCGGTGAGGTAGCGCTCCAGCACCCCCAGCTCGACCGGCCCCAGCTCGCCCAGGGGCCGTTCGGGCAGCTCGCACAGGTCGACGACGCGGTCCCGGCCGTCCGGCGCCGGCACCAGCACGACCGGCGGGCCGAGCCGGATCAGCTCCCACGTGGCCCGGTCGAGCCGGCCCGCGTCGGCCCCGGCCAGCCGGGCGAAGAGCCGCGCCTCGGCCGACCCGTCGGGCCGCCAGCCGCCGAGGCCGTGCACCGCCTCCGCCGCCTGCGCCACCGGCAGGCTCCAGATGAGCCCGGCCCGCCCCGAGTCGGCCGCCGGCCCGCCGCCGACGACCAGCACCGGCTCCACCCCGGCCGCGGCCATGGCGGCCAGGACCGCCCCGCGATCCCGCAGCCCGGGCCGTTCGAGGGCGGCCCGCAGGGCACCGCCGTCGGGGTCGGTCGCGTGGTACTGCTCCACCTGCCCGGACACGATCAGCAGCAGCGCGGCGACCGGCGCCGGCACCTTCCCGATCGCGTGGGCGGCACACCAGGCGGCCAGCCCCGGCCGCCCGGGCGCGCGCAGGCACAGCGCCTCCAGGTCGCCGGCGGGCCCGTCCAGCACCCGCAGCCGCGCCGGCACCGCGACCGGATGCCCGTCCTCCCGCTCCGCCGCGGCGAGCAGTTCGTCGCCCGTGAGCGCCGCCAGACAGTCGCCCTGCACGGCCGACCACAGCGCAGGATCCGGCATCGGTACCGTCAGCAGCGCGCGCCACACCGCCTCCCGCAGCTGCGGACCGCCGTCCTTGTCCAGCAGCCACAGCAGGCCCGCGACCGCCGCGCGGTCCCCGGCCGCCGCCCGCCCCACCGTCAGCCGCAGCGCCGCGTTCACACCACTCCCCCGATCGCGATGTCGTCGTCACCGGGCCGTGGCCCGCGGCCGAGCACGATGTCATGGCCGTAGCGGAGGTGGACGCAGTCGCGCAGCAGCCCGTACAGCTCGCCGTCGGTCTCCGCCTTCGCCGCCGCGTCGAGGAGCTCGGCGTCGGCCGGGGTCAGCTCCCGCAGCGGCCGCCGCGCCAGCTCCTCCAGCCGGGTCGGCGACACCCGGACCGCGTCGCGCGGCAGCTCCACCTGCCATGTGACGAACGCGGACCGGCCGGCCGCGTGCCGCGGGTAGACCGGCGCCGTCGCGTCGGCGAGGGGCCCGGGCTCGGCCGGCTCCAGCGTCGCGGCGTCGTAGTAGCGCAGTCCCTGCCGGTCCCGGGCGGTCAGCACGAGCAGGCCGGTGCCGTCGACGATGTCGAGACCCAGGCCCGGCGGGACGGTCTCCTCCGCCTCGACCTCCAGCGTGGCACCGGCGATGCGCCAGCGGGTGAGGCGGCTGTGGCGGCCGGTTGCGTAGGTCTCGAGCGTGACGAGCCGGTCGGGGGCGGGGAAGACGGCCCCCTCGAACCCGGTCTCCGGGAAGTTGTCGTCGAACGCGCGGTCGCGGGCCCACTGCACGATGGTGCGGCGGGAGTCGCCGGTCCGCAGCACGAGGCGGTCGAGGCTGCCGACGACGATGTGCCGGCCGTCCGGGGCCGCGGACAGCCACCGCCCGAGCAGGTCACTGAAGTCCCACGGGCCGTCCGGTGCCCGGGGCGTGACGCCGTCCGCGGTGCCGGACACCATCCGGGCCCGGTCGAGCTGGATCGCCACGAACCGCCCGCCGGCGCCGAGGCGGACCACGCCGCCGAACTCGCCCCGGATGAGCCGGGTGCACTCGCCGCGGCGGTAGCGGTACAGGCCGTCGCCCTCGATGCCGACAACCGCGTCACCGAGGTGCGCCAGGGTGCGGCAGTTGGGCGATGCCAGCAGCAGGGCGTCAGCGAGGCGATCGCGGCGGTACCGGTACAGCCCGGCCCCGGTGCGGGCGTCCGCCTCCACCAGCCACACCGCGCCCCGGCCGGCGTCGCGGTAGTGGTAGGCCAGCCGGGTCCCGTCGGCCGACAGCGCCACGTCCCCGGGCCGCCCCGGCAGCGGCAGCTCGTAGGCCTCCGGCAGTGCGGCCACGGCGGCGGCGACGCGCTGCGGGTCGGCCGCCGCCAGCCGCTCGAACAGCGCCGCCGCGGCGGGCCCGGCCGGCCGCCAGGCCCCGAACCGGGCGACGGCCGCGACCGCGTCGGCGATCGGCAGGTCCCAGATCGGCTCGGCGGTGGCCGCGTTCCCGGCGACGACGGCCGGGTCGAGGCCGGCCGCGGCCAGGGCCGCGAGCAGCCGGGTCCGCCGCGTCGGGCCGCCGTCGGCGAACGCGGCCCGCAGCAGGCCGTGGCCGGGGTCGACGGCGTGGTACCGGGCCTCATGCCCGGTGACGAGCAGCAACGCGGCGGCGATCGTCGGCTCGGCGGGCTCGAGGTCGTGCGCCCGGCACCAGGCGGCCAGCTCCCGCGCTTCCAGCGCGTGCCGCCCGAGCTCCTCGACCAGGTCGCCGGGCCCGTGCGCGGCGACGGTGTCGAGGATGCGCCGGCGGGCGTAGTCGACGACCGGGTGCCCGTCGCCGCGCCCGGCCGCCGCGACGAGGTCGGCCCCGGCGAGGGCGGGCCACTCCCCGACGGCCGGCGGGCGCCGCACGGTGAGCCGCAGGACCCAGATCGCCCACCGGTTCCCGGCCGCGACCCCCGCGATGAGCCGGTCACGCACGCGCACGGCCCGGAACAGGTTCAGTTCAGGTCACCGTCCCAGCCGTCCGGGTCGCGGGGGAGGTCGGCGGGCAGGTCGAGCTCCAGGCCGGGCCCGCGGTCGGCCGGGTCGCGGCGGTCGGTGGCGGCCGAGGCGGGCTGGGCCCGGCCCTGGCGCAGCCACGCCCGCAGGTGCTCGATCACCTCGCGCTGCGAGCGGCTCAGCGGGACGGTGCGCAGCAGGGCCTCGGTGAGGTCGGCGGTGCGCAGGTCGCGGTCCTCGGCGAACGCGTGGTACATGGCGTCGATGACGGCCTGCTCCAGCTCGGCCCCGACGAAGCCGTCGGAGATCTGGGCGAGGTGGTGCACGTCGAACGCCTCGGGGTCGCGTCGGCGCTTGCGCAGGTGCACGGCAATGATCTCGCGCCGTTCGCGTTCGGTCGGCAGGTCGAGGAAGAACACCTCGTCGAACCGGCCGCGGCGCAGCGTCTCCGGCGGCATCGCGGCGACGTCGTTGGCGGTGGCGACCACGAACACCGGCGCGGTCTTCTCCTGCATCCAGGTCAGGATGGTGCCGAAGACCCGCTGCGAGGTGCCCCCGTCGAGGCCGCCCGCGGCCAGCGCCTTCTCGATCTCGTCGATCCACAGCACGCACGGCGCGACGGTCTCGGCCAGCTGGATCGCCAGACGCACCCGCTCCTCGGACTCGCCGACGAGCGAGCCGAACAGCGCCCCGACGTCGAGGCGCAGCAGCGGCAGCCGCCACAGCCCGCCGATCATCTTCGCGGTGAGGCTCTTGCCGGTGCCGGGGATGCCGATGAGCGCGAGCCCCTTCGGCGCGGGCAGCCCGTACTGCGTCGCCTCCGCCGAGAACGCCCGCTCCCGCAGCGTCAGCCAGCCTTTCAGCGCGTCGAGGCCGCCGACGTCGTCGGGGCTCTCCTCGACCGGGTAGAACTCGAGGGCGCCGCTCTCCCGCACGACGGCCTTCTTCTCCTGCAGGACCGTGTCGAGCCCCCGGTCGTCGAGGACCCCGTCGCGCACGATGGCCTTCGCGAACGCCCGCTTGGCCTGCGCGACGGTGAGCCCGAGCGCGGCCTGGGCGAGCTTGGCCCGCCCTGGCTCGCCGAGCGAGGCCTTCACGCCCGCGGTGCCCTCGATGAGCCCGTCGAGCTCCTGGCGCAGCTGCGGCGCGCTCGGCAGCGGCAGCTCGATGACGACGGCGTCGTTGCGCAGCTCGACGGGGACGGTGCGGGTCGGCGCGATGACGATGAGCGACGCTCCGGTGTAGACGAGCTGCTGGGCGAGGTTCTTGAGCTTGCGCCGGATGCGCGGGTCGCGGGCCCAGAACTCGTGGAAGTCCTTGAGCACGTAGAGGTCGCGGCGGTCGGGGCTCTTGTTCGCCAGCTCCTTGATCTTGTCAAGGGCCGTGCCGGGGTCGCCGGTCTCGGGCAGCGGCCGGTGCCCGGCGGGCGGGCGCGCGGCCGACGTGAAATGGTCGGCGATGTCCCACACGACGAGGTCGGTGTTCTGGTCGCGGTCCCGGCGCACGTCGTCGAGGATCTCGATGGCCCGCTGCTCCTCGATCGTGACCAGCACGATGAGCGCGACGCGGGCGCGCAGGTACAGCCGAATCTCGTCCCCGACCCCAGCCACGCGCCTGTCCTCCCCGTTGGTGTGTTCAGCCGATCGCCGGGGCCGCCATGCCCGTGATCGTCATGGTCCCGTCGGCCCCGACGATCACTTCCAGCTCGGGCACGGCGTCCAGATCGGCTCTTCGGTACCGCTCCGTGCGCCACCAGTACACCTTGTTGACCGACCCGCGAAGCGCCCCGCCGAGGTGGGCCCGGCGCTGATACCGCCCGGCCACGACCAGGTCGGCGTCGGCGACGGCCCGCAGCCGCGCGGGATCGGCCTCGATCTCGCGCCGCGAGTAGCCCGTGAGGATGATCAGCCCCAGCCCGGTCCGGCGCTTGAGCTCGGCACCGAACGCGGCCACCCCGTCGGGCTGCTCGAGCGGCTCCCCGCCGGTGAGCGTCACCCCTTCGACACCGAGGCCGGCCGCCAGCGCCACGAGCCCGTCGACGCTGCGGCGCTCACCGGCGCCACCGTGGTGGGTCTCCGGGTTGAAGCAGCCGGCACACGCGAGCGAACACCCCTGCACCCACACCGCCATCCGCTCGCCCGGCCCGTTGGCCCGGCTGCGCGCGACGACCGCGTGGATCAGCAGCGACTCGCTCAGTGCCACAGCCGGTTCCGCTCGTCGATGTCGACGTCGGCCTCGGTCCGCACGTAGGCGTCGGCGGTCAGCTCCCGCGTCTCGACCTCGCCGCCGAGCAGCCCGACGAGCTGCTCCGTGTGCTCGACGCAGACCATCCCGTCGACCCCGCTGACGTGCATCTCGACCTTGCCGTCGGCCCGGATCACGACATCGACGATCTCGTCCGCCATGCCCACATCCTCGCACAGCCCCGCACCCACCAAGCCGCCCCTTTTCCGCCGGCCGGCCGCCGGTCAGGCGAGGGGGTTGACGGCGAGGGTGAAGTCGATGTTGCCCACGCCGTGCCTGGCCAGATTGATCATCAGTAGGGCCGCGCCTTCCAGCCAGTGCGCCATCTCCAGGCCGCCGGCGTCCAGGGGGCGCAGGCCGAGGTTGTCGATGAACGCCGACACGCGGGCCTTGGCTTGGTGGTCGTCGCCGGCGAACAGCACGTCCGGCGTGCGGCCCGGGGCGAGGGACTGGCCGAAGATGGTGTTGAACGCCTTCACGACGGGCGCGCTCGCCGGGGCGGCCTTGGCGATCTCCTGTGCGGTGGAGGTGCCGTCCGGGGTGACCAGCCCCGTGGCGTCGGCGTTGACGGGGTTGGTGATGTCGATGATGACCTTGCCGGCCAGCGCGTTGCCGTATCGGGTGACGACCGGCACGGCGGCCGCGTTGAGCACGGCGAGGATGACGATGTCGCCGGCGGGGGCGGCGCCGAAGGTCCCGGTGGTGGCGCCGTCGCCGAGCGCGGCGGCGAGGGCCTCGGCCTTGGCCGGGTCGCGCCCGATGACCTCGACGGCGAGCCCGCCGGCGATCGCGCGGACGCCGATCGCGCGGGCCATGTTGCCGACGCCGATGATGCTGATGGTGTTCATGGATTCGACGGTGCCACCGCCGCGATTCGGTGTCCAAGACCTGTTGTAGCGGCCGCGATACCCTGAAGGCATCGCCGGACCGGGGAGGCGCGATGGATCTGGACCTGCGCAAGGTGCGCTACTTCGTCGCGGTCGCCGAGCGGCGGCATTTCGGCAGGGCCGCCGCTGCGCTGCACATCGCCCAGCCGGCGCTCAGCCGGCAGATCCGCGCGCTGGAGCAGGACCTCGGCACGCCGCTGCTGGTCCGCGACAGTCACGGCGTGGCGCTGACCGACGCCGGCCGGCAGCTGCTCGACGACGCCGGCCCGCTGCTGGCCTCCGCGGACGCGGTCCGCCGTCGGGTCGCCGTGGCCGCGCGGGGCAGCCGGCGGCTGACGGTCGGCTTCCGGGCCGGCATCGCGGTCACCCCGGCGGTGCGGCTGTTCGCCGAGCGGCACCCGGACGTGCTCGTGGACGTGCAGCGCATCGACGGGGACGATCAGGCCACCCGGCTGCTCGACGGCCGCATCGACGTCGGCTATGTCCGGCTGCCGATCGACGAGGCCGGCCTGCGCGTCAGCCCGCTGTTCACCGAGCCGCGCGTGGCCGTCCTGCCCGCCGGTCACCGGCTGGCCGGCAAGGACCAGATCACGGAGGCCGACCTGGGCGGCGAGGCGCTGGTCTGGCCGCCGGACGCGGGCCCGCCGCCGACCACGCGCCCCCACCCCGACTCGGGCTACCTGGTGCGCGGCGTGGACGAGACCCTGGAGCACGTCGCGGCCGGCCGGGGCATCTCGTTCCTGGCCCGTTCGGCGACCGTGTTCTACGCCCACCCGGAGGTCAGCTTCGTCCCCATCCCGGACCTGGCCCCCGACCAGGTGTGCCTCGCGGTGCCGGCCGCGCGCACCTCCCCCGTGGTCGACGACTTCCTCGCCGCGGCCCGGGCGACGGCCTATGTCACGGCCGAATGCGGCAACGCAACGATGTGGCCGACCTCCTCGCACCAATAGCCATCACCCGACCTTCTCCGCCGCGATCGCCATCCGCCTGGCGATGCGATCCACCGCGACGAACGCCCCGTAACCCAGGACCCGCACCAGCTCCTCATCTCCTCGCGCTCCAACGGTGCTGCGCCAGGCGGCGACGGCGGACTCGGTCAGCCGGTAGGGCGCGAGCGCGGCCAGCACCGCCAGCCGCGCCCCCGGCCGCTCGTCCGGCGGCACCTCCGCCAGCACCGTGCCCGGCCACCCGCCGCCGAGCTCCGGGTGCTCGCCCCGCCACCGCCCGACCACGTCGTGCAGCACCGCCCGGGCCGTCGCCCCGAGCAGCTCGCCGCCGCGCCCGGCGACTCGCCTGAACTCGCCCCACGCGGCGTCGATCGACGTCGCCCCGGCCGGCACCGGCCGCCGCACCGTCCGGGTCAGCAGCCGCCCCGCCGCCCGCCGGGCCGGTGCCCGCAGCACCCCGCCCGGCAGCGGCGACCCGGGCCGCAGCGCGTCGACCATCCGGTTGATGTAGTGGTTGGCCAGGGCGGTGCCGACGTATTCGGGGGCCTGCGCGGCCGGGAACGGCCACGGGTCCGGCTCGGCCGTGCGGGTCGAGCGGGCCCAGGCGACGAGCGGGTCCGGCGACTCGTCGCGCAGGATCGCCGCGGCCGTCTCGCCGTCGCCGGTGGCGTGCAGCATCGCGGTGTGCGCGTCGATGCAGAACGGGCACCGGTTCGCCATCGCCACCGCCGCCGCGACCGCCTCCTTGCGGGCCCGCGGGACGGTGCCGGCCAGCAGCGACTCGCGCAGCAGGGTCCACAGCGCGGCGTGCAGGTCGGGTGCGGGTGACAGGTGCGGCGCGAAGCGGGCGCCGAGCTCGCGGGTGGACGCGGCATACACCGCGGCGACCGGCCCCGTGGCCGACCGCCCGGACACCGGGGTGACGAACCGGTAGGAACTCATGCCCCAATGCTGGCCGGAGAAGCGGCCTCGGTCGTCAGCCCACGGTCGTCACTTTCGCGTACAACCGTGGTGGTACGCAGCAGCGCGAGCACGGCCAACCCGCCGGCGAACGCGATGATCGCGCCGATGGCGAAGATGCGGTCGAGGCCGTCGGCGAACGCGGCCGGTGAGGCGCCGCCGCCCAGGACGTCACCGGAGGCGCCGGCGAGGACGGTGGCGAAGACGGGCAGGGCGAGCGCGTAGCCGAGCTGCCGGAACGTGTTCGACGCGCCGTTGGCCATGCCCGCGCGGGCGGGCGGTACCACCGCCAAGGTCGCCGAAGCGATGACCGGCGTGGCCAGGCCGACCCCGAGCCCGCCCACCACCAGGAACGGCATCAGCGCCGGCCAGCCCGAGTCCGGGCCCACCAGCAGGCCGAGCGCGTCCCCGGCGCCGATCAGCAGCAGGCCGACGCCGATGCTGTACCGGGCCGGTACCGCGTGCAGCAGCCGCCCGCCGGCCCCGGCGACCACGAACGCGACGACGGCCATCGGCGCGAGCACGAGCCCGGCGTCCATCGCGTCGAGCCGCAGTACCGTCTGCGCCCACACCGACACGAAGACGAGCCCGGCGAACGCCGACGCGGTCAGCGCGGCCGCCCCGAACATCAGCACCGAGAACGAGGCCCGGCGGAACAGCCGCAGGTCGAGCATCGGCGCCGTGTTCCAGCGTTCGACCAGCACGAACACGAGCACCGCCAGGCCGCCGAGGACGAGCGCACCGATGGTGAGCGGGTCCGTCCAGCCCGCGTCGCCGGCGCGGATCAGGCCGTACACCAGCAGCGTCGCCGCCGCCGTGAAGCTCACGACGCCGGGGTGGTCGACCCGGCCGGCCGGACGCGTCGCGACCGCACCGTTGACGTAGCGGGCCAGGAGCAGCGCCGCGACCGCGACCGGCAGGTTGACCAGGAAGATCGACCGCCAGCCGACGTGCTCGGTGAGGATGCCGCCGAGGATGGGCCCGGCCGCGGCGGCGGCCCCGTTGGCGGCGCCCCAGATCCCGAACGCGACCGAGCGGTCCCGGCCGGAGTAGGTGAGGCCCAGCAGCGCGGCGTTGGTGGCGTACATCGCGGCCGCGCCGAGGCCCTGCACGCCCCGCGCGGCGATCAGCGCCCCGGTGCCGGGGGCCAGTCCGCAGGCGAGGGACGCGACGGCGAACACGACGAGCCCGGCGACGAAGACCCGCCGGTGCCCGATCCGGTCGGCGAACGACCCGGCCGCCATGAGCAGGGCGGCGAGGGTGAGGACATACACGTCGACGGTCCACTGCAGCGCCCCGAACGACGCGTGCAGGTCCCGGGCCAGGGCGGGGGCGGCTATGGACACGATCGTGATGTCGATCAGCAGCATGAGGGTGCTCAGCGAGACCGCGAGCAGCGGCAGCCATTTGCGCATGCCCGTCAGCGTGCCGCCGCCCCGGACCGGCGACGACTACCCGTCGAGAAACGGCGGAATCCGGCACGCTGATACCGTCGGACGGTGGATCCACTCACGATGGACGACCTCGACCGCCGCATCGTCCACGCCCTGCAGATCGACGGCCGGGCCCCGTTCAGCCGCCTCGGCGAGGTCCTGGGCGCGTCGGACCGCACGGTCGCCCGCCGCTACCGCCGCCTGCGCTCGGCCGGTGTCGTCCGCGTCATCGGCCTCCCGGACGCCGCCGCGATCGGCCACGTCGACTGGCTGGTCCGCATCCAGTGCACCCCCGACGCCGCCCTGCCCCTGGCGACCGCCCTGGCCCGGCGGGCCGACACCAGCTGGGTCATGGTCCTGTCCGGCGGCACGGAGATCTCGTGCATCACCCGGACCCGCCGCCAGGCCGACGAGGGCGAGCTGCTCCTGCAGCGGCTCCCCCGCTCCCCGAAGGTCACCGCCGTCACCGCCCACTGTGTCCTGCGCGGCGTGGCCGGCCTCAACGGCTGGCCGGGCCGCACGTCCGCGCTCACGCCGGAGGAGATCGCCGCCCTCGAACCGCCGCCGTCGCCGCCGGCGCGCACCGGGCCGCCGACCGCCGCCGACAACGCGCTGCTGGCCGCCCTCGCCCGGGACGGCCGCGCGGACTTCCCGGCGTTGGCCCGGGCCACCGGCTGGTCGGAGACGACGGTCCGGCGACGCCTGGAGGAGCTGCAGAAGAGCCGGATCGTGTACTTCGACGTCGACGTGGAGCCCGCCCTGTTCGGCTATCACGCGGAGGCGCTGTTGTGGCTGACCGTGGCGCCGTCCGCGCTGACGCCGGTGACGCGCGCCCTCGCCACCCATCCGGAGATCGGCTACGCGGCCGCGATCACCGGCCCGGCGAACATCTCGGCCACGGTGATCTGTCGGGACCTGGACGCCCTGTACGACTACCTGGCCGAGCAGGTCGGCTCCCTGCCCGGGGTGACCGGGGCCGAGACGTCGCCGATCGTGCGCTGCCTCAAGAAGGCGGGGACGCTGCTGGTGCCGTGAACAGCAGCGTGAAGGTCGCGGGGGCGGCCTCCAGTGCGTACTGCGGCAGCACCCCGGGCCCGCAGGCGGCGCTGCCCAGCCCGTGGTGGCCGTGGTCGAGGTGCAGGTGGACCCGGTCGGAGGGCAGCAGGTCGGTCCGGTGCCGGGCCGCGTCCAGGGCCGCCGTCGACCAGCGCCGGGCGGTGAAGCCGATCCGGTCCGCGGCGTCGACCCGCAGGCCCGTCCCGTCCGGGGCGCTCAGCGTCAGCCAGCGGGTGTCGGCGCGGTTGCCGTTCTCCTGCGGGACGACATAGTCCGTCACCAGAGCATCCACAGTGGAGGTGTACCGCCCGATCAGCGCCGCCGTGCGCGAGTCCGGGTAGGCCTCCCCCGGCCCGGCCCCGAACCACGTCACGTCCCCGAGCCCGGCCGGCAGCTCCAGCCGCACACCGAGCCGCGGCAGCGGTATGTCCCACGCCCCGACCGGCTCGACCCGCACGGTCAGCTCCAGCCCGGGACCGCAAAGTCGCCACGTGTACCAGGTCAGCAGGGCCGAGTCCGACGCCGCCGCCGCGACCCGGGTCGCCACCACGAGGGCGTCGCCGCCGAGTTCGAGGTCGACGAGGCGGTGCGTCATCCGGTGCAGCCCCGCGGCCCGCCAGCGGTCGGCCAGGGGGTCCGGCCCGAGCCGGTCGTTGTCGATGGGGGCCCGCCACACGTCGAGCACCGGCCCCCGCAGGGCGAGACCGCCGAGCCGCACCAGCCGCCCGTGCACCGGCTCGAACTCCCCGGCCCCGAGCCGGATGACACCGCCGTCCCGCCGCGGCGCCCCGCCCATCACCGCGGGCCGGGCCGGCGCCGCTCCGAGGAACGCCTGCCCGCTGCCGAGCACGAGGCCGGCCCGGTCCACGGCGTGCACCGTCAGCCAGGCCTCCCCGGCCGGCGGCACCACCGCCTCGTACGGCACCGCGATCTCCGCGCTCTCCCCCGGCGGGACGGCCGGCAGCGGCACCGAGCCCTGCCGCGCGACGACACCGTCGACCGAGACGTCCCACCGCAGCACGGCCTGCCCGAGCGAGCGGAACGCGTACCGGTTGCGGACGGTGACCTCGCCGGGCCGCACGGCCAGGCGGACCGGCGCGTACACGGCCCCCAGCTCGGTCAGGCCCGGCGACGGCGTGCGATCGGGGAAGACGAGGCCGTCGATGACGAAGTTGCCGTCGTGCAGCGGCTCGCCGAAGTCGCCGCCGTAGGCGTAGTCGCCGGCCGGCCGCCGGATGCCGTGGTCGAGCCACTCCCAGACAAAACCGCCCTGGCATCGGGGGTACCGCTCGAACAGCTCGTCGTATTCGATGAGCCCGCCGGGCCCGTTGCCCATCGCGTGCGCGTATTCGCAGAGGATGAACGGCAGCCGCGGCCCGTGGTGCTCGCCCCGGCCAATCGCGTCGACCTCGGCGTGGCTGGCGTACATGCGGCTGTAGACGTCGGTGTGCGCGCTGCTCTTGTCGCCCTCGTAGTGCAGCGGCCGGCCCGGGTCCCGCCGCCGGGCCCAGTCGGCCATCAGGCCCAGGTTGGCGCCGACGCCGGCCTCGTTGCCCAGCGACCACATGATGACCGACGGGTGGTTCTTGTCCCGCTCGACCATCCGGCGCATCCGGTCGACGCAGGCGTCGGCGAAGCGCGGGTCGTCGCTGGGGTTGCCGCGCCAGCCCAGCTCCCCGAACCCGTGCGTCTCGTAGTCGCACTCGTCGATGACCCAGAAGCCGAGCTCGTCGCACAGGTCGAGCACGGCCGGGTGGGGCGGGTAGTGGCTGGTGCGGATCGCGTTGACGTGGTGGTGTTTCATGAGCTCGAGCTCGGCCCGGACCACGTCGGGCGGCACGACCCGGCCCCGCTCGGGGTGGAACTCGTGCCGGTTGACGCCGCGGAACACGATCCGCCGGCCGTTGACGGTGAGGATGCCGTCGACGATCGCGACGGTCCGGAAGCCGATCCGCAGCGTCGCCGTCTCCGTGCCGGTGGCGACGACCAGGTCGTAGCGGCGCGGGGTCTCGGCCGTCCACGGCTCGACCGGCCCGGCGTCGTGCGCGGCCCCGGTGGGCAGGTCGGCCAGGCCCAGCTCGGGGATGCTCACCCGAGCCTCCGCCGGGCCCTCGACCCGCAGCCGGCCGTGCCCGTCGGGCTCGTAGGTGGCGTGGACGAAGACGTCGTCGACGCCGCCGGCGGGCCGGGCCAGCAGCGTGACGTCCCGGAAGATGCCGGGCAGCCACCACATGTCCTGGTCCTCCAGGTAGCTGCCGGCCGACCACTGGTGCACCCGGACCGCGAGGACGTTGGGCTCACCCGGGCGCAGCACCCCGGTCACGTCGAACTCGGCCGGCAGCCGGCTGCCCTGGGTGACGCCGAGCTCGACGCCGTTGAGCCAGACCCGGCCGCAGGAGTCGACGCCGTCGAAGCGCAGGCTCGCGCCCAGGCCCGCCGCCCCGAACGCGGCCGGCACGTCGAACACGAGGCGGTGGTCGCCGGTCGGGTTGTCGGTCGGCACGTGCGGCGGCTCGACCGGGAACGGGTAGACGACATTGGTGTAGGCGGGGCGGCCGAACCCGTGCATCGGCCAGCTCGACGGCACCGGCAGCTCGGCCCAGCCCGAGTCGTCGAAGCCGGGCGCCCAGAACCCGTCGGCGGCCTCGGCGACGCTCGGCGCGAGCCGGAACCGCCAGTCGCCGTTGAGGCTCAGCGTGGGCGCGTCGGTGCCGAACGCGGCGCGGGGGGCGCCGGTGCCGATGGGGCGGCCGAATCCGGTCAGGTACGTCACGCTCCTCAGGATAGGTTGCCAAGCGTGTACATCCGCCTCCTCGGACCCGTCGGCATCGCCGCCGGCGGTGAGCTGCGCACCGTCGCCGGGGAGCGCCGCACGACCGTCCTGGCCGTGCTCGCCCTCGCGCACGGCGAGGTCGTGAGCACCGACCGGCTCATCGACGCCGTCTGGGGCGCGGACCCGCCCACGACCGCGCTCAACACGCTGCAGCAGCACGTGTCCTACCTGCGCCGCGCCCTCGCCGGTGGCGGCACGATCGCGGCCCGGCCGCCCGGCTACGTGCTCACCGTCGACGGCGGCGGCGACCCGACCGACGCGGCCCGGGCCGACCGGCTCATCCGGGCCACCGCCGACGCCGACGACCCCCGCGAACGGGTCCGGCTCCTGCGGGCCGCCTGCGCGCTGTGGCGGGGCCGGCCGCTGTCCGGGGTGGCCGGCCGGCCGGACGACGTGGAGCGGCTGCACAGCGTGTGGCTGCGGGCCCGGGTCGCCCTGGCCGAGGACCTGCTCCTGCTCGGCGAGGCGGCGGCCGTGGTCGCCGACCTGACCCGACTGGCCGCGGACCATCCGCTCGACGAGCGCCTGCACGGGCTGCTCATGATCGCGCAGTACCGATGCGGCGGTCCGGAACTGGCGCTGAGCACGGCCCGGCGGCTGCGGGAGACGCTCGGCGCCGACCTCGGGATCGATCCGGGGCCGCCGATCCGCGACCTCGAGGCGGCCATCGAGCGCCGCGACCCGGCGCTGGACGCCGCGACGGCTCCGGCCGCGGCCCCGGCGCTGGTCCCGGCCCAGCTGCCCCTGGCCGTGCGCGGCTTCAGCGGCCGCACCGGGGAGCTGGCCCGCCTGGATGCCCTGGCCGCGGCGCCGGGGCCGGTCGTGGCCGCGATCACCGGGCCGCCGGGGGTCGGCAAGACCAGCCTCGCCGTGCACTGGGCGCAGCAGGTGGCCGGGGACTACCCGGACGGGCAGCTGTACGTGAACCTGCGCGGCTTCGACCCGCGCGGCGCCGCCACCGACCCGGTCCAGGCGCTGCGGGGCTTCCTGAGCGCGCTCAACGGGCCGGAGGCGCTGCCCGACGAGCCGGACGAGCTCGCCGCCCGGTTCCGCGGCAGCGTCGCCGGCCGCCGGATCCTGGTGGTGCTCGACAACGCCCGCGACGCCGAGCAGGTCCGGCCGCTGCTGCCGGGGTCCGGGCGGTCGATGACGCTGATCACCAGCCGGACCGGCCTCGGCCCGCCCGGCGCCGCGGCCCTGGCCCTGGACCTGCTCGGCGACGCCGAGGCCCGGGACCTCCTCGCCGGGCGGCTCGGCCGGGACCGGGTGGCGGCCGAGCCCGAGGCGGCCGGCGAGATCATCGCCCGGTGCGCCCGGCTCCCCCTGGCCCTCGCGGTCGCGGCGGCCCGGGTCGCGACCCGGCCCGGGGTGTCCCTGGCCGAGCAGGCGGCGCAGCTGCGCGACGCCGGCGGCCGCCTCGACGCCCTCGACGGCGGCGACCCGGCGACCGACGTGCGGGCGGTGTTCTCCTGGTCCTACCGGGCCCTGAGTCCGGCCGCCGCCCGGCTGTTCCGGCTGCTCGGCCTGCACCCCGGCCCCGACCTCACCGCGCCCGCAGCGGCCAGCCTGGCCGGTGAGCCGCTCACCCGGACCCAGTCCCGGCTGCGCTCGCTGCTGCACGCGAACCTCCTCGCCGAGCCGAGCCCGGGCCGCTACGCACTGCACGATCTTCTGCGGGTGTACGCCAACCGCCTGGGCCAGGCCGAGGACGCCCCCGAGGACCGGCCGGCCGCAGTGCACCGGGTCCTCGACCACTACCTGCACACGGCGCACGCCGCGGCCCTCGCCATCGACCCGGGCCGCCGCCCGCTCGACCCGCCCGTGCCGGTCGCCGGGCTCACGGTCCCGCGGCTCGGCGATCCCGGGCGGGCGCTGACCTGGTTCGCGGCCAACCACCGGGTCCTCACCGCGGCCGTCCAGCTCGCCACCGACGAGGGCTTCGACGTGCACGCCTGGCAGCTGCCGTGGACGATGACGACATACCTCGACTGGCGCGGCCACCGCCCCGAGCTCGTCGCCGCCCAGACCGCCGCGCTGGGCGTCATGCGGCGCATCGGCGAGGTGCCGGGCCGGGCCAACGCCCACCGCGAGATCGGCCGGACCTTGCACCGGCTCGGCCACGACCGGGACGCCGCCGAGCACCTCGCCGAGTCCGTGCGCCTCTACGCGGAGCTCGGCGACGGGATCGGCGAGGCCCGGGCCCGCTACAGCGTGGGGATGCTCGAGTCCGCGGCCGGCCGGCCGGAGCGCGCGCGGGAGGAGTTCACCCGGACCCTGGCCCTGGCCGCGGCGGCCGGTGACCTGCTCTGGCAGGGCCGCACCCTCAACGCCTTGAGCTGGGCCTGGGCGCAGTCCGGCGACCTGGACCGGGCCCTGGAGCTCGGCGACCGGGCGCAGGCGCTGCTGCTGCGGGCCGGTGACCGCCACGGCGAGGCGTTCGCCTGGAGCAACAACGCCGACATCCACCACCGCCGCGGCGACTACCCGGCCGCGACCCGGGCGCACCGGCAGGCGATCCGGCTCATGCACGACTTCGGCGACCGCGCCTCCAACGCGAGCATGCTCGTCGAGCTCGGCGACACCCGCCTGGCCGCCGGTGACCCGGCCGGCGCCGCCGACGC
The DNA here is from genome assembly GCF_044454505.1 of Dactylosporangium sp. NPDC051541. Lineage (NCBI taxonomy): Bacteria > Bacillati > Actinomycetota > Actinomycetes > Micromonosporales > Micromonosporaceae > Dactylosporangium > Dactylosporangium sp. NPDC051541. Next base: position 112,323 of record NZ_JBITDU010000013.1, on the reverse strand, counting down.
GTGGCGGCGGGCCGTGCACCTCTACGAGCAGCTCGGCGACCCGGCCGCGGAGCCCATCCGGCGGCGGCTGGCCGCGTCGGGGCGGTGAGGGTCCTGCGGAGGTTCGGTGCAGGCCGTCGCCCGGCCGCCCGGGCGGGCCTAGCGTCGGGTCGTGCGGACGATCGACGTGTTGGTGGTAGGGGCCGGACTGGCCGGGCTGCACACGGCCCGGCTCCTCGCGGCACAGGGACTCGACGTGCTCGTCGTCGACAAGCGGCGGTCCCTGGCCGCGGGGGTGCGGACCACCGGCATCTTCGTCCGGCGGACCCTCGACGACTTCGACCTGCCCGAGGACCTGCTCGGGCCGGGGGTGCGCGACGTGGTGCTGTATCCGCCGTCGCGGCGGGGCCCGATCCGGCTCACCAGCGACCGCGACGAGTACCGGGTCGCGGACATGCCCGGCGTGTACGCGCACGCCAAGGGGCGGGCCGAAGCGGCCGGGGCGGCGGTGCGGCTCGGGGTGCGGTACGACGGGATGGTCGGCGACGTCGTGGCGCTGCACGGCTTCGGGGCGGTACGGGCCCGGTTCGTCGTGGGGGCGGACGGGGCCCGGTCGCGGGTGGCCCGGGACCTCGGCCTCGACGTGAACCGGCGGATGCTGGTCGGGGCCGAGGTCGTCTACCCGGTGCGCACCTCCGGCGGGCGGCCCACGTTCCACTGCGTCCTCGATCCGCGGATCGCGCCCGGATACCTCGGGTGGGTCATCGAGGACGGCCGGCACGCGCACGTCGGGGTGGCCGGCTACGCGCGGGGCATGGCCAGGGGGGTGCGGCACCTGCTCGACGAGTTCGCGGCCACCGCGCCGGGGGTCCATGCGCCGGCCGGTGACGTCGAGCGGCGGGGCGGGCCGATCCCCGTCGGCGGGGTGCTCAAGCGGCTGGCCTGCGCACGTGGGCTGCTGGTCGGGGACGCGGCCGGGGCCGTGTCACCGCTCACCGCCGGCGGGCTCGACCCGTGCCTGCGGCTGTCGGAGTTCGCGGCGGCGGTCGCCGGGGCGTTCGTGAAGTCGGGGGATGTGTCGGCGCTCGGACGGTACGACGGTGCGATGCTGCGCCGCCGGTTCCGGGGGCGGCTGCTGCTGCGGCGCGCGTTCGGCGGGCTGCGCTCGCCGCTGGCGGTGGAGGCGGCGGTGGCGGCGCTGCGCGGGCCCGGCGGGCGGGCCCTGGCCGCGCGCGTCCTGTTCGGGGACGGGTCGTTCCCCGACGTCAGAGGTCACGACGGGCGAACGCGGCTGCGGCCAAGCCCAGGATGACCGATGTCCACAGCGCCGACCAGGCCAGGTAGCCGCCGGTGACCGGGTCGGCGCCCAGGAACGGGTGGCCGGCCATCGAGGCGTCGGCGCCGGTCACGCCGGGGCTCTGCAGCGCGTGCATGGCGCCCCGCCACAGCCCGTCGGTCGGCAGCAGGACCCGCGACACGTCGCCGATGCGGCGGACGCTGTCGTTGTGCAGGACGCCGCCGATGGCCCCGACGACGCCGGCGACCCAGGTCGCGCCGAACAACCCGACCGCCACGACGCCCGACGCCATCGGGGAGATGACGGCCGACAGCAGCAGACCGAGCGTCAGCAGTACTGTCGTCTGCCCGGCCAGCAGCAGGAGCCCGGCGACGGGCTGCGGCGGCCAGTAGCCGACGGTCACCTCGACGATGACGAGCTGGGCCAGGCCGGCGACGGTGACGAACACGCCGCCGAAGACGACCAGGCCGAGCCACTTGCCGAGCAGGACGAGCGGGCGGCGGACCGGGCGGGCCAGGATGGCCAGGGCGATCCCCGACTCGATGTCACCGGCGAGGGTCGGCCCGGCCAGGAACGCGGTGCCGAGCGCGGCGACCAGCGACAGGCCGAACAGGACCAGGTTGAGGATGACCGACGCCGCGATCCGGGCCTCGCCGGTGGTCAGGTCGCCGAACTCGGCGTCCAGGCGGGTGAAGCCCCACGTGCTCAGGCCGAGCAGGAGCACGGTGAGCACGGCCAGGGAGCGCAGCACGCGGCGGCGGGCGGCCTCGTGCAGGGTCAGCCGGGCGATGGTCAGGACGGTGTTCACTGCTCGTCGGCCTTTCCGGCCCGCAGGATGTCCAGCAGGCGCTCCTCGAGGGTGATCCGGCCGGGCTCGACCGCGTGGACCCGCACGCCGAGCGCGACCAGGTCCGCGACCAGCGCCGGGACCAGGGCTTCATCGGGTTCGGCGGGCAGCGTCACGGTGTACTCGTCGCCGTCCTTCGCCACCGGCCCCGTCGCCGCCAGCCGGGCCTGCGCCGCGGCGCCGGCGTCGCCGAGGCGCAGCCGCAGCTCGCGGCGGCCGAGCAGCTCGGGCAGGGTGCCGGCGGCGGCGACCCGGCCGTGGTCGAGGATGACGACGCGGTCGCAGACGCGTTCGACCTCCCCGATCAGGTGCGAGTTCAGCAGTACCGCGACGCCGCGCTCGCGCAGCGACAGCAGCAGGTCGCGCACGTCGGCCCGGCCGATCGGGTCGAGGGCGCTGGTCGGCTCGTCGAGGACGACGAGCTCGGGCCGGGCGACGAGGGCGACGGCGAGACCGAGGCGCTGCTGCATGCCCTTGGAGAAGGCCCCGACCCGGTCGTCGGCGCGGTCGGCCAGCCCGACCAGGCCGAGCGACTCGCGCCGGGCCGACGGCGGGACCGGGTCGCCCGCGAGGCGGACGTGCAGCCGCAGCACCTCTTCGGCCGTGAGCCACGGTTGGTACCGGAACAGCTCCGGCAGGTACCCGACGCGGGCCCGGGCCCTGGGGTCCGCCGCCGGGCGCCCGAGCAGCAGGACCTCCCCGGCATCGGCCCGGACCAGCCCGAGCAGGATCTTGATGGCGGTGGACTTGCCGGCGCCGTTGGGCCCGAGCAGCCCCATGATCTCGCCCCGCCCGACGGTGAACGACACCCCGTCCACGGCGGTCCGGCGCCGGTACCGTTTGCGCAGCCCCGAGCACCACACCGCGGCCGACGGCGCCGTCACCACCGCAGCCCCCGCGCAACCGCGAGGACCTCGTCGGCGGGCATCGACCCGGCGACCGCGGTCACGATCCCCCGCTCGACCCAGAACACGCCGGCCATCGACCCGTCCCGCAGGCTCAGCACCACCGCCGGGGCCCCGTTGACGTCGGCGGTCGAGCTGGTCTCCTTCCCGGACTTCACCAGCAGCGGCAGGGTCGTGCCGTCGCCGGTGAACGACCGCAGCTGGCCGGCGACGGACTCGGGCAGGCCGGGCAGCGACAGCAGGTAGTCGCGGGCGGTGGTGAACGGGATGCCGGACGAGTCCGCGGTCGGCGCGACGACCCGCCCGACGGCGAGGGCCGGCGCCCCCGAGCCCGACGCCCACACCACGGCCAGGCCCGGCCCGGCGGTGAGCCGGAAGTGGCTGCCGTCGAGCCCGGCCGGCGGCGGGGGCAGCGGCCGGCCGGCGGCGGCGGCCGTCCGCGCGGCCTTCGCGGCGGAGAACGTGAACACGGCGCTCGCCCGGTCACCGGCGTAGTACTTCGGCCCGCCGGTCACACCCCGCGGCGGCGCGCTCACCTCGGGCACGGGCAGCCCGGCGACGGCCCTGGCCGCGGCCGCGTCGGGGACCTCGCGGACGCGGGCGCGTTCGGTGAACTCGACGTCCCCGTACGCCGACAGGTCCGGCAGCGCCACCAGATCGGCGGGCGAGACGGTCACCGGGGCGACCCGCTCGGTCCGGAAGATCGGCAGCCAGTTCGTGGCGGCCGCGGCGGTGGCCCCGGTGAGCAGCGCGGCCGCGGCGATCCCGGCCACGACCGGGCTCCGCCAGGCGATCCGCCACCGCCGGGCCCGGGCGACGGTCGCCGCGCGGCCCGCGGGCGTGTCGAGGCCGGCCGCCAGCCGCCGCCACCCCGCGTCCACGTCGACGTCGACGTCCGGGCTGAGCAGGGCGCGGACGGTCTCCAGGTCGTGGCGGGCGGAGGTCAGGGCGGCCTGGCAGGCGGCGCAGGTCGTCACGTGGGCCCGGTCGGTGTCGGCGACGGCGGCCGGCTCGTCGAGGAGGCGGCGCAGCGTGCCGTCATTCGGATGGCGCATGACGGTTCAGCTCCTTGCGTAGGGCCGACTCGGCGCGGCGCACGATCGTGCCCACGCTGCCGGGGGAGAGATCGAGGGCGGCGGCGACCTCGGCGTAGCTCAGACCGCTGTGCCGCAGCACCAGCGCGACCGCCTGCCGGCGCGGCAGCCGGCCCAGGGCGGCGCGGACGCGGCGGCGCTCGTCGCGGGCCACCACGTCGTCGGCGATGTCGGGTGCGACCGCGACACCCGCGGCGGCCTCCTCGCGGGAGGCCCGGCGGCGGCCCGAGCGCAGCTGGTTGAGGGCGGTGTGCGCGGCGGCGACGCAGAGCCAGCCGACGGCCTCACCGGCCGGGACGGCGGAGCGCCCGAACGCCAGGAACGCCTCCTGGGCCGCGTCCTCGGCCTGGTCCCGCGACCCGAGGACGCGGGCCGCGACGGCCACGACCCGCGGGTAGGCGGCGCGGAAGACCTGTTCGAGGTCGGCCCGCACGGCCACCTCGCGCCTCGGCAGACTCGGCACGGCCCGGGCGCCCCTCCACTCCGCGGTCAGCACTTCCTGGTTCACATGTACGTAGCACCGCCGGGCGCGTCTTTGTGACACAGTCTTGCGATGCGCCCCGTCTGGGTCCTCCTCATCGCCTCGCCCGTCATGGTGGTCGTCTCGCTGGTCTCCGGCTGCGCGTCGCCGGTCGGGCCGGTCGCCCTCGCCGTGGTGGTGGCCGTGGTCGTCCGCCGGGCCGTGGCCGGCCGGGAGTCGCCGCTGCTGGTGATCCCCGTGGTCGTGCTGCCCGCGTTCGGCCTCGCGGCGACCGCGATGTACGCGTTCGACAGCTGGCAGCCGGGCTGGCACGCCGTCGGCTACGCCTGGTACTTCGGCGGACTGGCGGTGGCGATGGCCGTCGCCGGACTACTCACCCGGGCCGGCTGGACGGTCTGGGCGTGGATCGCCGGGGTGCTGCTCATGGCGGCCGCCGCCGACGTGGCGGTGGCGCAGGCGGTGTCGCCGGACGATCCTCAGCTCGACCGCGAGTACGCGCTGGTGTGGCTGCCGGCGATGCTGCTGCGGACCTCGTTCGGGCTGGCCCATCCGGAATACATGGAGCGCTTCATCCTGGAGGACATCTTCCCGTTCGACGCCGGGCTGTACATCACCTTCGCCGGCTTCGCGCTCGCCGCTGTCATCGCCACCGCACGGCGCGTAGCCGAGCCCGGCACCCGCCCCGAGGACGTGATCCTGGCGTCCTGACATGATGGCGCGCATGTCGGATTCCGGGTTCGTCACCGTCGCCTACTCCCCCGGCGACGCCGCCCACGTCGATGCCGTCCGGGACCTGTGGATCCTGGTCCGCGCGGCCGGCCTCGACGCGCGGCTCGAAGAACGCGACGGGGTCGACCACGACGTCGTGGTGCTCGAGGCGGACGGGCGGGCTCAGGAAGTACACCTGGGGCAATTGACCGACGAAGACCTGGCGTGGCTGCACAGCCGCGCAGCGGGCGGGACGACGGCCCACGATCTGCACATCGGGGTCGCGGTCGGCGGGGGCCGGGTCCGCAGCACCGTCACCCTCGCCGGGGCCGTGCTGTGCGAGCGGGACGAGCCGCTGCCGTTCGGGCGGGACGAGGTGTGGGAGCTGCTCGACCGGGCCGACGCCGACGCGCGTCTGGCCCGGCTCGGGCAGCGGCTGTCGGCGGCGCTGTTCGACGCCGACGCCCTGGACTACGTGACGGTCCTGCTCAGCGCGGGCGTGCCGGGCACGACCCTCGACGTCGTCGTCGAAGGGGACGGGCCCGCGCACGAGCTGCCGTTCGAGCTGCTGCGCCTCACCGACCAGCGGGTCCTCGTCGCCGTCGACGGGGTGCGGCTGACCCGGTCCGTCACCGGGGTGCGGGTGGCGCGGCCCGAGCCGACGCCGGGGCCGCTGAAGATCCTCGTCGCGGTCGGCGCGCCCGAGCGGACCGACAACCCGCCGCTCGACGTCGAGGCCGAGATGCAGGCCATCGTGTCCGTCGTCGGCGAGGTCGGCCGGGCCGAGATCACCATCCTGGAGGTGGCCGGGGCGGCGGAGATCGCCGACGCGCTGCGCCGCGATGCCTACCACGTGATGCACCTGTCGGCCCACGGCTCGCCGTACGGCGTCGAGCTGGAGGACCGCGACGGCAACGCGGTCGAGGTCAGCGCCGAGGACCTCGTCCGGGCCCTGCGCCGCGGCGGCCGGGCCCTGCCGCTCATCGTGCTGTCCAGCTGCGGCGGGGCCGCCGACGCCGACGCCGGGCTGGCGGTCACGCTGCTGCGCCACGGCGCCGACCGGGTCCTGGCCATGCAGACGTCGATCACCGACTGGTACGCGACCAGCCTGCTGACGAAGGTGTACCGCACCCTCGCCGGGGACAACACGACGGTCGCGGCGGCCGTGGCGCGGGCACGGGCCGAGCTGTTCGACGAGACCTCCGGCAGCCGGCCGCCGCGCCGGCCCGAGTATGCGGTGCCGGCGCTGTTCGCCGCGTCCGACGGTCCCTTGTGGAATGCGGACGCACCGGCGGTACCCCTGCAGAATCCGACGGAACTGCCGACCGGCGCCGGCGTGCGCGAGCTGCTGCTCGGCGACCTCGTCGGGCGGCGCGGGCTGCTGCGCGTCATCACGCAGACGCTGCGCGACGAACTGTCCGGCGGGCCGCTCGCCGGCGGGATCGTGCTCACCGGGCCGGCCGGGATCGGCAAGACGGCCCTGGCCGGGCGGGTCGTGCAGCGGCTGCGCGACGACACCGCCGACCCGTGGACGATCGTCGTGCACACCGGCGCCGGCTTCGTCGTCGACGACCTCGACCGGCTCACCGAGCGGCTGCGCACCGAGCGGCTCCTGCTCGTCTTCGACGACTTCGAGCAGAACCTGACCGTCGGCGGGGACGCGTTCGCCGACCCGGGCTTCGGCGAGGCGTTCGCGGCGCTGAGCGCGGCGGCCGAGCGGGGCAAGCTGCTGGTGACTTCCCGTTATCCGGTACCGTCGGCCGGTTCGCTGGTGCGCATCGAGGTCCCGCCGCTCACCGACGCCGAGCTCGGCCGCCTCCTGCTGCGCCTGCCCGGCCTGCGCGAACTGTCCACCGAGGACCTCACGCTCATCGTGTCCACGGTCGGCGGGCACCCGCGCCTGGTCGAGTTCGTCGACGCGCTGCTGCACGGCGGGGCGCGGCTGCCCGAGGTCACCGAGCGGCTGCGCACGCTGCTGCGCCTGGAGAAGATCGGCCCCGCCGACCCGGGCTCCGCGGCGCGGCAGGCGGTCGCCCTCGGCGCCCAGGACGTGCTGCTCACCGAGCTGCTCGACCTCGTCACCCCGGACGAGCGCGAGGCCCTGCTGCAGCTGGCCGTGTTCCGCATCCCGGTCAGCGCGGCCGACCTCGCCTACACCGTGCACGGCCGCCCCGACGAGACCGCGGCCATGGAGGCCCACCTGGCCCGGCTGCGCGACCTCACCCTCGTCGGCACCGTCGTCGAGCCGTGGCTGCGCGAAGCCCTCACGAAGGCCCAGGGCGACCGCCTCGCCGAACGCCACGCCCGGGCCGCCGCCACCTGCCGCCTGATCGTCGACGCCGGCCGGGCCGACTTCGCGACCGTCCTGGAGGGCGTCTACCACCTCGCCGGCGACGACGACGGCCTCGCCGACTTCGCGGCCGCGGTGCTGCCGAAGCTCTCCGGCGAGGGCACGGTCGCGGCGTTCCTCGGCGACGTCACCGAGCGGCTACCGGCGAAGCACCCCGCCTACCAGGGCTTCATCGAACGGGAACGCGACGCCCTGGAGGCCATCGGCAGCACCGCCGCGGCCGCCGAGAAGGGCGCCGAGGCCGTCCGGCTCGCCGGGGACAAGCTCGAGCTCAGCGCCGCCCTGGACACCCAGGGCCGGCTCCTGCACCGCCTCGGCCGCCTCACCGACGCCCGCCGCGCCTACGAACGCGCCCTCGCCATCGACACCGAACTCGCCGCGGCCGACCCCGACGACGTCCAGCTGCAGCGCAACCTCGGCCTGAGCCACCAGAAACTCGTCCAGGTCGCCCTGGACGACTCCGACCCCGACGGGGCCCGGGCGGCGGCCACGGAGGCGCTGCGCATCCGCCGCCGCCTCGCCGCCGCCGACGCCGACCCCCGGCTCTTCTGGGACCTCGCGGTCTGCCTCGGAACCGTCAGCTTCCTCAACCCCCGCGAGTACCTCGAGGAGGCCCTGGCCATCTGGCGCCGCCTCGGCCCCGACGACCCCGACAACACGGCGCTGCTGGCCAACCAGTTCGACGTCCTCAACGCCCTCGCCGACCTCGACCCCGCCTACGGCCAGGAAGCGTTCACCGTCGCCGACCGGCTCACCGACATGGCCCCCGGCAACCACGACTACCAGCGCAAACTGCTGCAGTCATACTGGCGCCTCGGCGACCTCGACACCGCCGCCGGCGACCTCCGGTGCGCGGCCGGTCACGTCTCCAGCGCCCTGAGCCTGGCCCAGCACCTCGCCGCGGACGACTCCGTCGACGCCCAGCGGGACCTGGCCGCGTCCTACCGCCGCCAGGCCGAGTACGCCGCCGCCAACGCCCAGCCCGAGGAGGTCCGCGGCAACCTCGAACGGGCCACCGAGATCATCGAGTCGCTCGTGCACCGCTTCCCCCGCACCGGCGCCCTGCATCGCGACCTCGCCGAATCCCGCGAACGCCTCGGCGACTGGCTCCGCGACACCGGCGACCCGGCCGCGGCCCGCGCCCTCTACCGCCTGGCCCTGTCCAGCCGCCGCCGCCGCGCCGCCCTCGACCCCGAGGACACCGCGTCCCGCCAGGCCCAGGCCGCCGTCCACCTCCGCCTCGCCGAGCTCGACGAGGCCGCCGGCCACCACGGCCGGGCCCGCCGCCAGCGCCAGGCCGCGGACCAGGTCAGCTCCGATGCGCTATCCCCCACCGCGGACGCCGCGGCGACGGTGGGGTGAGGTCGTCGGGCAGGTCCGTGAACACCGCCGAGTCGTCCCGCGGTGCGTAGTTCTTCAGGGTGTACTCGTAGACGCGTGGTGTGTTCGCGGAGACCCCGAAGTACACCCCGAATCGGTCCGTGGCTTCTAATGCGGCCGCCACCAGGCGGTTCAGGTCGCCCGGGCTCAGCCAGCCGCCGCACCAGGACCGTCCGAGCGGCCGCGGGGCGACACCGCCGAGGCGCAGGGCGATGACCGAGATGCCCCAGATGTCGGCGTAGCAGCGGCCCAGCTGCTCGCCGAGGACCTTGGCCGCGCCGTACGGGCAGCACGCGTGCGGCGGCAGGTCCTCGGTCACCGTGGTGCGCCCGGCGTCGAGGTGCCCGGCCACGGCGTGCAGCGAGCTCGCCAGAATCACCCGCGGGACATTATTGGCGACGGCGGCGTCCAGGATATTGACGGTGACGTCGGCGTTCGGCTGCCGCAGGTCCGGCCACGGCGTGTTCGGGTTCGCCTGCCCGGCCAGGTGCACGACCGCGTCGGCGCCCCGCGTGATGTGCTGCGCGAACGCCTTGTCGGCCAGATCACCTTGCTCGATGCCGGCGCCTTCGCGGATGTCGGTCCGCCGCACCGTCGTATCGAGCTGCTCGAGGTTCAGGTGGCTCGCGACCCCGCCGGCGGCACCCGCCAACACGATCATGAGCTGCATACTAGTTGGATGCTCAGCATCGAACTTGCCCTCGAGCTGCGAGAAGCGGGGCTCGTCTGGCAACCGGCCCCCGGCGACCGCTTCGCCATCCCCGACCGCGACCTCGACGACCAGGCCTTCGTCCTCAGCGACATGATCATCCAGCTGCACGACCGGCCCGGCGGGGACGCGGTCATCGGCTTCAACGGCACCACCGAGTGGGCCCTCGACGACATCTCCCGCGATGAGGCCATCTGGCTGCCGCACGAGCACCAGCCGCGGGCGCTGCTCGGCGCGGCGTTCCTGCGCCTGGAGCGCTCCGGCGACGGCTGGCGGGTCGCCGTCGCCGGCCGGCCCGACTCGTTCGGCGCCACCCCGCAGGACGCGTACGCCCTGGCGGTGCTGCGCACGCTGTAAGGTTCAGGTGTGGATCTTCCTGATGGGCTGCGCGAGCTGCTCGAACACAACAGCCTCTGCTACCTGACGACCCTTATGCCCGATGGCTCACCGCAGATCACCCAGGTCTGGGTCGACACCGACGGCAAGCACGTCCTGATCAACTCGGTCCGCGGCCATCAGAAGGTCCGCAACATCGAACGCGACCCGCGCGTCGCCGTCGCGATCGGCGACCCGGCCCAGCCCCGCCGCTACTTCCAGGTCCGCGGCCGGGTCGTCAGCGTCACCGAGGACGGCGCCGCCGAGCACATCGAGACCCTGGCCCAGCGCTACCTGGGCGGCCCCTACCCGTGGTTCGGGGGCCGCGACCAGGTCCGCCTGCTCATCACCATCGAGCCGGAGCACATCACGGGGCAGTGACGACCGGCGCGGTGCGCAGCCCCGTCACATGGCCGGGAACTGCGCGTTGCGCATGACGTACATGCCGCCGCGCACGTCGGGCCGCCACCCATGCGCCAGCGCGCGCTCGACGACGGCCTTGACGTCCTTCGGCGTCGGATGCCAGGACTCGTCCGTCACCGGCGCCGCGAGGTCGGCCTGCAACACGCGCGACTGCTTGCCGCCGCCCCACACCCGGACCCGCACGACCCGCAGGCAGGCGCCCTCGGACCCGGGCACGTAGCGGACGGCGGTGCGCCACACGAAGTCCCGCGCCCCGACGTGCAACGTGCGCAACCTGACACCCATGGCACGGTCCCCTCGTTCTCTGGTTGTACCCGGAGAGGGAGTCGAACCCCCAGTACGCCGGTTCTGAGCCGACGGCCTCTACCGTTGGGCCACCCGGGCCGGGCTTTGCTGCTTGGCACTTCGCTCACGCGGAGCGCTTTGTCGCGAGCCAACGGGGAGAATCGAACTCCCTCCTCCGGGTTACGAATCCGGTGCACCACCACTCGTGCTGCATTGGCCTGACGCCGCTCCCTCGCATGGACTCGAACCACGCTTCCAGCATCCAGAGTGCTGTGTCCTGCCGACTGGACGACGAGGGAATGTCTACTGTGGACTTGTGTCTTGTGTCCTTTGTGCCGCTCCGGGGGCAGGAATCGAACCTGCGGGTTCCGCGTTCAAAGCGCGGCTACGGCGCCAGCGCCGTACCCCGGAACATCTTCGCGAGCCACCGACGGGAATCGAACCCGTCACTTCTGTTTGGAAGACAGACATGTCACCGTGGACACCCCGGTGGCCGAGTAGCGAGTAGGGGAGTCGAACCCCTGTTTCCGCGCTGAGAACGCGGCGGCCTGACCGCTGGCCGAACCCGCCAAGTCGTGCGCAGGGGTGACAGGATTCGAACCTGCAACCTTCGGTTTTGGAGACCGACGCTCAGCCAGTTGAGCTACACCCCTATGTCGCGGTACGCGTGTCTGGCAGTACCCATGAAAAAACCGCCCTTGTCCCTGACGGGATGGGCGGCTCCGGGGGCCTCGTGAACAGGCCTACCCTTGCCACCGTCCCGGCCACTCGAGGCCCGCGAACAGCGCGGCACCCGGCTCGGGCGGTTGCTGCCCGGCTCCGGTCGCGGTCCACGTCGTCATCGTCCTCGCCTCTCGGTGGGGGTGTCTCGTTCGCTTACACGGAAAACGATACGGGCCCCGCTCCGGGCGGGCAACGCATTAACTGCGTAAGGTCGGGCCATGGGGGACGACGGGTATTCGGCGCGGCTGGCGCCGCGGTGGCGGCGGGTGCTGGTCGCCGGGTCGGTCGTCGTCTCCGGGTCGGTGTTCGCGCTGGAGCCGGCCGTGCTCGGGCCGGTGTGGGCGCGGATGGTGGCGGTGCCGCTGATCGCCGGGCAGGCCGCGGCGCTGTGGTGGCTCGACGGGCATCCGCGGGCCGGGACCGCGGTCGTGTTGTTCGTCAGCGCCTGGTTCCAGGTGCTGTTCCCGGCGTTCGGGCCGGGTGTGGCGTTCGTGGTGCTGTGCACCTACGCGTGGCTGCGGCCGGCCGGCGAGTCGCTGCGGGGCCTCGCCCTGGCCGTGGTCGCGGTCTGCGGGCCGGCGCTGGTGCAGCAGCGGTGGCTGCCGGCCGGGCTGTGGCTGGTCGCGTGCCTGCTCGCGTGGAGCTGGGGTGCGCAGGCCCGGGCCCGCGGGGCGCGGCGGGTCGCGGAGCGGCGGCAGGCGGCCCTGGAGGAGCGGGCCCGGATCGCGCGGGAGCTGCACGACGTGCTGTCGCATACGGTGTCGGTGATGGTGGTGCAGGCGGCCGCGGCCGATGACGTGTTCGACAGCAATCCGGGCCAGGCCCGGGCGGCGCTGCGCCGGACCGAGGAGGCCGGCCGGCAGGCCCTGGCCGAGCTGCGCTGGTTCCTGCGGACGGTGCGCGAGGACGGCGGTCAGGACAGCGGGCCGCAGCCGACCCTCGCGGATCTGGAGCGGCTCGGTGAGTCGGTGACGGCGGCCGGGGTGCCGGTCGACCTGGTGCGGGAAGGTGATGGGGACGTGCCGTTGACAGTGCAGCTGGGGGTGTACCGCATAGTCCAGGAGGCCCTTACCAACGCCCTGCGGCACGCAGCCGGGTCCAGGGCCGCGGTGCTGGTGCGGGTCGACGGCGACGCCGTGCTGGTCCGGGTCCGGGACTTCGGCGGCGCCGGGCCGTCGCCGCACCGCGGCAGCGGGCAGGGGCTCATCGGCATGCGGGAACGGGCGTCGCTGCTGGGCGGGACCCTGCGGGCCGGGCCGCACCCCGACGGCGGGTTTCAGGTCGAGGCGGCGCTGCCGACGGGCGGCCGGGCGTGACCATCAAGGTGCTCATCGCCGACGACCAGGCCCTCGTCCGCTCCGGCTTCCGAATGATCATCGAGGCCCGCGACGACCTCGAGGTGGTCGGGGAGGCCGGGGACGGCGCGGAGGCGGTCGCCCTCGCGGCCCGTACGGCACCGGACGTGGTGCTCATGGACGTCCGCATGCCCGGCACCGACGGGATCGACGCCACCGCCCGGCTCACGGCGGCCGGGGAGCGGCCGCGGGTCATCATCCTCACGACGTACGACCTCGACGACACCCTCTACGCGGCGCTGCGGGCCGGTGCCTCCGGGTTCCTGCTCAAGGACGTCCGGCCGGCGGAGCTGGTCGAGGCGATCCGGGTCGTGGCCCGCGGTGAGGCGCTGCTGGCGCCGGCGGTCACCCGGCGGCTCCTGGACCGGTTCGTGGCCACCGACACGACACCGCCACCGCCGGTCGGGGCCCTCGCCCAGCTGACCGAGCGGGAGCGGGAGGTGTTGCTGCTGCTGGCTCGGGGTGCGGCCAACGCGGAGATCGCGGCCCAGCTCGTCGTGGCCGAGGCGACGGTGAAGACGCACGTGTCGGCGATCCTGCGCAAGCTCGGCGTCCGGGACCGGGTGCAGGCGGTCATCCTCGCGTACGACTTGGGGCTGGTCCGGCCCCGCCCCTCATCCTGAGGTCGCAGAAAATAGTCCAGACCGTGGTCCGACGCCCCCGGGCCCGGAAATTCCTACCTTCATCACATGACCCCGCAGCAGCGTTCCGCGATCCGTGTCGTCGTCGCACTGCTCATCGCCAGCCTGACGGTGAGCGTCAGTTTCGCCCTGCTCACGGTGCTGTTCCGGCACGACGTGCTGGCCTACCAGCTGGCCCGGGACCCCGGCGCCGACCGGGCCGCGCTGGAGCGGACACTGTGGACCCGGCCGGTCCCGATCCTCGCCGTCGCCGTGCTCTACGTGTGGGTGACGCGGCAGCTCCTCGCCGGTGCCGCGGCCGCATACCGCCGGATCCGGATCGTGTCGGCCATGGGTTTCGTCGCCGTGGCCTATCTGTTCCTGACCGCCGAATACCCGGGGTGGATGCGCGGGGTGCAGGGAGTACAACTGACGCTCCTGGCGCTGTTGATCGTCGCTGTGAACCGGCCCGTGATGCGCTCGGCGTTCCCGCGGGTGCCGGACCCGCGGCCGCGCAACCGGAAGGCGGCGTGGCTGCTGGTGTTCACCGCACCGCTGGTCGCCGAGCTCACCCTGGGCACGGTGCCGCTGCGGCTGGCCTGGACCCTGCTGATCTTCACACCGTTGTACGGCGGCGGTGCGCTCCTCATCCGCGAGCTCGTCCGGCGCACCGGCGGCGGCTACGCGAACCTGCTGCTCATGGGTGTCGCCTACGGTGTGGTGGAAGAGGGTTTGGTACTGCAGAGTCTCACCAGTCCGCGCCTGTATCACGCGGCCGACTGGGCGCCGCGGCTGTTCGGCCTCAACACGGACTACACGCTGCTCAACCTGGTGTACCACGCGGTCTTCAGCATCACGATCCCCGTCGTCCTGGTCGAGCTGTGCTTCCCCGGCCACGGCCACGCGCCCTACCTGCGCCGCGGCGGCCTGATCACGACCGGCCTGATCGCGTTGACGGGCGCGGCGCTCGTCCGGCTGACCGTCGTGCCCAACGAGGACCCCGGCTACACGATGCCGCTCGCCGCGGCGGTGTGCTTCGCGGCCGTCGCGCTGGCGGTGACCGTGGTGGCACTGCGGGTACACGTGCCGGGCGCCGCACCACTGGCGCCGCCGCCGGCCCCCGCGGTCGCCGTCGTCACCGGCGCCGGTGCGCTGCTGTTCTTCTTCCTGGTCTGGCCGTTCGGCCACGCGAGCGGCCCGCTGTTCACGCACGGCGGGTGGTCGCTGCTGCCGATGGCGGCCGCGGCGGCGCTCGTGACGACGCTGGTGTACTGCCTGCGCCGCTGGAGTGCGGGCCCGGCCTGGGGTCGTTCGCATCTCATCGCGGCGTGCACGGGGGCGCTGGCGGCGCACAGCGTGTTCGGCTTGGTGGCGCAGGCCGACGGGGCGGTGGACCGGCTGTTCCTGGCCGCGGTTGCGGTGTTGACGGTGGCGTTGGGGACGGTGGCGATCCGCCGGCCGGCCGCCGTGCCGGTACTGTTGGCGTGATGCGCGTCGTGCTGATCGGCGATAACCCGGGCGGCCGGCGTCTGCCCCGCCCCGGCGATTGCCGTGACGGCACGGTGACCGGACGACCGGCCGGCACGCGGCCTGGGGCCCCACCCTCGCTCCTCGTCCACTGTGGATTTTCGAAACACATGGCGCTCGATGCTTTGCCGACTTGGGCCGGCCCCTCGGGGATGCCGCACGGCCGGCCGGTCGACCTGTTCGGGGGTGCGTTTGCGCATCGTTGAGATTCGCCGGTACCCGGTGAAGTCGATGCTGGGCGAGACCCTCCCGGCCGCCGCGGTGGACGCTCGCGGCCTGGCCGGCGACCGGCAGTGGGCCGTCCGGGGCACCGACGGCAAGTTCGGCAGCGGCAAGACGACCCGGCGCTTCCGCCGCATGGACGGCTTGTTCAGGTTCCGCGCTTTCACCGCTTTGCCGGGGCCCGCCGCCGCGCTACTCGGGCCCGACGCCGCTTTGCTGGGTCCCGACAGCGCTTTGTTCGGGGCGGACGGCGCTTTGTCGGGGGCCGGCGACCGGGTCTGGCCTCCGCTGGTGGAGCTCCCGGACGGCCGCCGGTTCAAGGCCGACGACCCGCTGGGCCACCACGCGATCAGCGCCGTCCTGGGCCACACCGTCACCATGACCCCCGAAGCCAGGATCCCGCACCACGACGAGGGCCCGATCAGCATCATCACGACCGCCGCCCTCCGGGCACTGACCGCACTGGGCGGCACCGAACTCGACGGCACCCCGGCCGCCGCGACCCGCTTCCGCGCCAACCTGCTGATCGACACCCCCGAGTCGACGTTCATCGAAGACAACTGGCTGGGCCGACGCCTGCAGGTGGGCCCGAACCTGGTCCTACGCGTAGTTCGCCCTCTCACAAGATGCGTGATGATCGACCTGCCGCAGGAGTCCGCACACACCCACAGCAACTTGCTGAAACTTCTGGCCACGCACCACAACATGGAGTTCGGCGTCTTCGCGACGGTCGAACGCCCAGGCGCGGTGACCCTGCACGACGAATGCCGGGTGCAGTGACGTGATCTCAGCAAGATTGCGGTAGGTATCGGTATTCGAAGTGGGTCAGGTGGAGCGCCGCGGTGACGATGTCGCCGGGTGCGCGGGGCCTGGCGGTGGTGTGGCGTCCGCCGGCGGCTGGGCGGCCGTCGCCGGGGTGGAGCCCTCTCGTTCGACCGATGGCTCCACGCCCAGCTCCGGCACCGCCCGATACCGCCGCTATGCCGATGTCGCCCTTGGAGAAGGGCCATTCTTCGTTGAGATAACGTCAAGAAAAATGGGTAGTGTACTTGATCTCCGGATTTGGGATAATTGATTCATGCGGGGGCAGATGAGCCTATTCGGCAAAAGCGAAACGGCGACGATGCGTGATCGGACCCGGTCGCGGAAATACAGCCCGATGGTGGAAGCGTTTCGCCGTGTGCATCGGGAACAACGCGACTGGGGACTTGAACAACGCCACGCCGCCAAGCTCCGCCGGATCTATGGCGACAATGTGCCGGTGACCAAGGAGGAGTGGCTCCAGGCCCGGGCGGCCCGGCTTGCGCAGGTCGTCGAGCCGCAAGCCGTCGAGCCGCCGGAGCAGGTCGAAGAGCCCACGGCGACCCCGGCGCTTGATGTCGATGTAGTTGCGGATGCCGGCGCCGCTGAGCCGGAATTCGTTGAGCGGACCGGCCCGGTGCGTCATGGGCCGCTGCGGTCGGCGCGTCCGGTTGTTCGCCGGGTGTCGCGCTCGTGGGTGGCCAGGTGCGCCAGGTGCCGGTTGGAGGGGCACCGCGTTGTGGGCTCGGCCGATGGGAACTACCGGGTAGCGTGGTCCGGACCGTAGTTTGGGTGCGGTTTGTTTGGTTGCGGTTCGTCTGTCGGTGCGCGGGCCGTCGTGGTCTTTTTTCGGTGGGCGCTATTCGTGGCGCCTTCGGCGGGGAATGATTTCGGTTGGTGGGACAGGGTGGTCCCGGTGGTGGGACAGGGTGGTCCCGGGGTGGCCGTCACTGTCGGGGTCGAGGATGACGAGGTCCACGCCTCCGTCGAAGTTCGTGTCCTGCCGGCGGGGCTCCTGGGTTACAACCAGCGGCGTACCTCGGACTGGTAGGCGGAGTAGGGCCGGCGTGGCCCGGCTCAGGTCGATGCCGCGGTCGCGGGCAGGTCGAACTCGTCGTTGCGCATGCGCAGTAGGGCGTACCCGGCACCGGCGAAGCCGGCCGCCGCGACCAGCAGCCCGATGCCCTGGCCGACGTGGTTGGGGATGAACGGGTGCGTGAAGCCGCCGACCGCCAGGGCGATTCCGGTCCAGGCCGGAGCGACGCGACTGCGCCACAGAGCGATCCCTAGCAGCCCGAGCCCGAAGACCACACCGACGATGAACAGCAGCCCGGAGACCGCCAGCAGCGGCTCACCCTCCAGCGCGGACTGCAGCGCGCGCATGCTCGGCCGGTCGAGGTTGTGCTCGACGGTCATGTAGGCGGGGGTGAACGGTCCTCCCAGCATGGGGAAGCCGACCATGAAGCCGGTCAGTGCGATGACCGCACCCCAGGTGGTCAGTCGTGGCGCGCCGCGGCGGGTGGCGAGAGCCACCGCGATGGTGGCGGGGATGAGTCCGATCACGAAGATGCTGCTGAGCCGGCTGATGGTGTCGACGAGCTGCTGGTGCGCGGCGAACGCGGCGACGGTGGTGTCGAAGTCGGCGCTTCCCTCGGCCGGGACGAACAGGTAGTAGATGCCTTCGGCGAGCATCGGCACCGGTGTGATGACGGCGAGCAGCGTGCGCCAGAAGCCGCGTACGTCGCGTGGCGGTCTGGTCGTCGTCACCGAGGCTGCGGTCGCGGTGGTCTCGGGCATGGTTGGCGCTCCTCGGTGAGGTGGGGCGTGCGGTCCTGACCAGCGTGCGCCCGGCCGTCGTTGCCCGGCAGATGCGCCGCCACCAGTGCGGCCGGGGATTGTTCCCGGGCGTGGTGGTGGCGGGCCACCACGGCCGGTGGCGGCGTCGCCGTCATGATGATGGGATGTCAGGTGTACGGGTCACAGGCCCCGCGATCGCCGCGGGGCTATTCGCGCTCGCGGTGGCGGAGGTCGCCACGACCGCCGTCGCGGGTGTGGTGTCCGGGTTGAGCCTGGCCGCGCTCGTCGACGGTTTCGCGGTGAGCAGCGCGACGCTGGGCCTGGCACTGGCGGTGGCCGGTTGGCCGATCGCCTGGCACCGGCCGGGCAACGTCGTCGGCTGGCTGCTGCTGGCCGGTGGCATCTGCTACGCGTTGAGCGCCGCCGGGTATGCCCTGCTGGCCGCGGGCGCGGCGCCGGGCGAGCACGGCGCCGGGTGGCGCGTGGTCGCGACCCTCACCAACGTCGGCTGGACGTGGGTGATCAGTCTGGTCCTGCCGGTTGTCCTGCTGGTCTTCCCGGACGGGCGGCTGCTGGGCCGCGGCTGGCGGTGGGTGGTGCTCGCGGCGGTCGCCGATGCGGTGGCCTTCGCGGCAACCGCCGTCGCGCCGGCCGACACGCTCAGCGGCAAGCTCGGCGTCCGCGGATATCCGGCGGCGGCCTCGAGCGACCTGACCGTCTTCGCCGGCGTCACGTCCGTGCTGGGGTTCGGTGTGTACGGGGCGGCCGTGCTCTCCTTGGTGCTGCGCTACCGGCGCGGTGACGAACGGGTCCGCCGGCAGCTGCTCTGGCTGCTGCTCGCGGCGCTGGTCATGGTCACCACGTTCGTGGTCAGCGACGTCCTGCGGGTCGAGGGCTGGTGGTCGATCTTCGTCGTCGCGCTGGTCCCGATCGCGATCTCGGTGGCGGTGCTCCGCCACCAGCTGCTCGACATCCGGCTGGTGATCTCCCGGTCGGTGCTGTACCTGCTGCTGACCACGGCGGTCGTCGCCGGTTACGCGCTGCTCGTCACCGGCCTGGACGCGGTGGTCCGCCGCGAGGTCGGCCTCGGCAGCTCGGTACTGGCGACGCTGGTCGTCGCGGCGGGCTTCAACCCGGTCCGCGTCTGGCTGCAGCACCGCCTCGACCGCGTCTTCTACGGAGCGCGGCACGACCCGGTCCGGGCGATTGCGGAGATCGGTGAGCGGATCGGTGCCATCGATGCGACCGGACTCGACGGCGTCCTGGAGGCGGTGTGCCGTGTGCTGCGCCTGCCATCGGCGGCGATCGTGGCGCAGCACCGGGAACTGGCCACGTACGGTGCGCCCCCGCCGCTGCGCCGCTCGGTGCCGCTGCAGCAGGGCGGTGAACACGTCGGTGAGCTGATCGTCGGCCTGCGCCCCGGCGAGGCCAGGCTCGACCCCGCCGACGAGAGGATCTTGGCGCTGGTGTCCACCTCGATCGCGGTGGCTGTCCATGCGACCGCGCTCGCCGAAGCGCTCGGCCGCACCAGAGAAGCGCTCGTCACCGCCCGCGAAGAGGAACGCCGGCGGCTGCGCCGCGACCTGCACGACGGGCTCGGACCGGCGCTGACCGGGGTGGTGCTGCAGGCGGACACCGCACGCCGCATCGCGCTCACTGACCCGCAGCGCGCCGCCGAGGTCATGGCGCAACTGCGGGTGCAGACCACGGCCGCGATCGACGACATCCGCCGGCTGGTCAACGAGCTGCGTCCGCCGGCGTTGGACGGCCTCGGCCTGCTCGGCGCGCTGCGGGAGCACGCCGAGGTGCTGTCGCAGCGGACCGACGGCAGCCCGCTGCGGGTGACGGTCGCCGCCACCGGCCCGCTGCCGGACCTGCCGGCCGCGGTCGAGGTGGCCGCGTACCGCATCGCCACGGAGGCGTTGAACAACATCACGCGACACTCCACTGCCACGACCGCCACCATCCGTCTCGACACGGACAATGCCACCATGACCCTCGAGATCAGCGACAACGGCGGCGGTAGCCGGCCCTGGCAGCCCGGTGTCGGGCTGACGTCCATGCGGGAACGCGTCGCCGAGCTCGGCGGTCACTGCTGCGCCGGCGCCGGCGCAAGCGGGGGCCAGGTGCGGGTCACGCTGCCGCTGCAGGGCCGACGATGACCGTCCGCATCGTCGTCGCCGACGATCACTCCGTCGTTCGTGAGGGACTGCGCGCGCTGCTCGGCGCCGTGGAGGGGTACGAACTCCTGGACGCCGTCGCGACCGGCCGCGAGGCCGTCAAGGCAGCGGTGACCCTGCAGCCCGACGTCCTTGTCATGGACATCAACATGCCGGACCAGTCCGGTATCGACGCGACCCGGGAGATCAGCCGCAGCGCACCGGCGGTCGCCGTCCTGATGCTCACCATGTTCGACGACGACGACTCGGTGTTCGCCGCCATGCGCGCCGGTGCCCTCGGCTACGTCCTGAAGGGCGCCGACCCCGAGGACATCCTGCGCGTCATCTCCGGTGTCGCCGCCGGCCACGCCGTGTTCGGCCCCGGCATCGCCCGCCGCGCCATTGCACACCTGTCCGCGCCGGTGACCGCCGAAGCACCCTTCCCCACCCTGACTCCACGGGAGCGGGAGATCCTCGACCTCATCGCCACCGGCCAGGGCAACGCCACCATCGCCGCCCAGCTGAGTGTGTCACCCAACACCGTCAGCAACCACATCTCCAACATCTTCGCCAAATTGCGGGTCGCCAGCCGAGCCGAGGCGATCGTCCGAGCCCGCGACGCCGGCCTCGGTCACGGATCGGCAGGTTAGCCCGCGTCGAAGACCGCATCCGCACCGGCGAAGACACCGGCTCCTTGCCCGTCGCCGCACGCATCACCCACACAGCCCGCAGCACCCGGGTACTGTCCCGGACATGGTGATCCACATCGACGAGTACGACCCAGCCTGGCCGGCACAAGCCCGGGCCGTCATCGCCGAACTCCAGGCCGCCCACCCGGCCCTGTTCAAGGCCGTCGAACACGTAGGCAGCACCGCAATCCCCGGCCTCCCCGCCAAGCCCGTCATCGACCTCATGACCGCCGTCGACACGCTGGAAGCGGTACCCGCCACCCTCGGCCAAGGCTTCACCCTGATCGAGACCGGCATGCCGGACCGCTACTTCTACCGCCGCGACCCCACCCCACCCACCTCGACCAACGCGCCCGACCCAGCCGACCCGCCCACCGCGCACCCAGCGGAGCCGGACGGCGCGCGCGAGTCGGAGCCGGGCGGCGCGCGCGAGTCGGAGCCGGGCGGCGCGCGCGAAATCAGTGCGGGCGGTGGGTGGGAGTTGCCGGTGCACCTGCATGTCGTGACCTGGGCTTCGTGGGAGACGCGCAACGAGCGGCTGCTGCGGGACTTTCTGCTGCGCCACGCTGACGAGCGGGCGGAGTACGGGCGGCTGAAGCAGCGCCTCGCCGCGGCCGGGCTGGACGGGGACGGGTACACGCGCGGGAAGACTGCGCTCATCCAGCGGCTCGTTGACGCCGCCCGGGACGAGCGTGGGCTTCCACGCGTCCCGGTCTGGGAGGAGTGAGGTCCCGGCCCGGCGCGGGGCCCGATCCCGGCCGAACATCCGCGTATCCGGGCGGTGGTTTTTTCGAAAAGTCGTTGGGGTGTGCGACCCGGCGGATCGCGATTAGCATTCGCAAGCGTTGATGCTGGCGAAAGGGTGGCCGCGGTGACCACGGTGTTGCATGTCGCGCTGAACGGCTCCGATGGGGATGACGGCGGCGCTGAGCGGCCCTTTCGGACGATCAACCGGGCGGCTTCGGTTGCGCGGGCCGGCGATACCGTTGTGGTGCACGGCGGGGAGTACCGGGAGTGGGTGAAGCCGCGCCGCGGTGGGCTCAGTGAGAGCCGGCGCATCACGTACGAGGCCGCGGCCGGGGAACACGTCGTGATCAAAGGGTCCGAGCGGGTCACGGGGTGGGAGAGCGACAGCGGTGTCTGGCGGGTGGACGTCGACAACACCGTGTTCGGCGAGTTCAACCCGTTCGTCGAGGAGATCGCCGGGGACTGGGTCGTCTACCGGGACGGGGCGCCGCGCAAGCATCTCGGCGAGGTGTACCTCAACGGGTTGAGCGGGTATGAGGTCGGTGGGCGCGAGCAGGTCGGCCGGGCCGTGGCGCGCACCGAAGTGCTCGACGACTGGACCGGGGTCACCGTGCCGGCACCGGACTCGGATCGGCCGCGGCCCGTCTGGTACGCCGAGGCCGGGCCTCACCGTACGACGATCTGGGCGAACTTCGGGGCGGCCGACCCCAACGACGAGCTGGTGGAGATCAACGTTCGGCGGTCGGTGTTCTTCCCGGAGCGCCACCATCTCGACTACATCACCGTCCGCGGGTTCGAGCTGGCCCACGCCGCCTGCCCGTGGACGCCGCCGACCGCCGACCAGCCGGGGCTCATCGGGCCGAACTGGGCCAAGGGGTGGGTCATCGAGGACAATCACATCCACGATGCGAAGTGTTCGGCGATCTCCATCGGCAAGGAGGCGTCGACCGGCCACAACTACGCGAGCGAGCGGGGTGACAAGCCGGGCTACCAGTACCAGTTGGAATCGGTCTTCTCGGCTCGGCAGATCGGGTGGGACCGGGAGCACATCGGCTCTCACGTGATCCGCCGCAACACCATCCACGACTGCGGCCAGAACGGCATCGTCGGGCACCTCGGTGGCGTGTTCTCGACCATCGAGGACAACCACATCTTCAACATCGCGACCAAGCGCGAGTTCTACGGCTATGAGATCGCCGGGATCAAGCTGCACGCCGCGATCGACGTCACGATCCGGCACAACCGTATCCACGACTGTACCCTCGGAGTCTGGCTCGACTGGCAGACGCAGGGCACCCGCATCTCCCGCAATGTGTTGTACCGCAACAACCGTGACCTGTTCGTCGAGGTCAGTCACGGCCCGTATCTGGCCGAGCACAACGTCTTCGCCTCGCCCGCGGCGCTGGAGCTGTTCAGCCAGGGCGGCGCGTTCGTCGCCAACCTCATCTGCGGCACGGTCCGCCTCGAGCCGGTCCCGGACCGGGCGACGCCGTATCACCGCCCGCACAGCACGCAGGTCGCCGGCTTCGCGACGATCACCGGCGGCGACGACCGCTGGATCGGCAACCTCTTCGTCGGTGCCGACCCCGCGGCCGCCTACGGCCCGCAGGCCGAGGGTCTGGGCGCCCCGGTCGCGGGCCTGGCCGGATACGACGACTACCCGGCGTCGTTCGCCGAATACCTGTCCCGCATCGCCGCCCAGCCTCCGGGCGATCATCGTCGTTTCCTGGGGGTACTGCAGCCCGTCTACGCGACCCAGAACGTCTACGCCGCCGGCGCGGAGCCGTTCGCCGGCGAACAGGACCCGCAGGTCCTACCGACCGGGACAGCCGCGGTGACGGAGGACGGCGACGCGGTGTACCTGGACACGGACCTGCCGCAGCCCTTCGCCGGCACCCGCGTGGCCGCCGTCACCGGAAGCGACCTGCCGAGGGTCCGCGTCGCCGACGCCGAGTTCGAGGAGCTCGACGGCACGCCCGCGGTCATGGCCGTCGACCT
The DNA here is from genome assembly GCF_044454505.1 of Dactylosporangium sp. NPDC051541. Lineage (NCBI taxonomy): Bacteria > Bacillati > Actinomycetota > Actinomycetes > Micromonosporales > Micromonosporaceae > Dactylosporangium > Dactylosporangium sp. NPDC051541. The sequence continues at coordinate 88,852 of NZ_JBITDU010000013.1, read as the reverse complement.
GACCGGCGAGCCGAGGACGACCGGCGCGGCCGGCCCGGTCGCCGCCCTGCCTCCAGGCCCGGCTCGCACCCGCATCTGGTAGCCGGACGACGTCAGCGCTCGTCGTCCCACGCCATCGACGTGATCCGCCACCCGTCGCTCGTGCGGGCGAACTGGGTCGAGATCCAGCCCTGCGCCGCGAACGCCGCCCCGTTGAGCACGCCGTGCTTGTCGTATCGGCTCCATCGCTGCCCGACGTTGCCAAAAACCTGCGACTCGCCGCTGATCTCCGACTCCGCGAAGGCGGTCAGCGCGCCGGACCGTACCTGTTCGACGCGGGGCGCGATGAACTCGTCGATGGTGCTCACCTCCGCCGGGGTGGTCAGGGCCCGGATCAGCAGGCCGCGCGGCACGAACACGGCGCGGATCGCCTCGTAGTCGGGGGCCGCCCCGGCCTCGAACGACACCGCCCGGAAGAACCCTGCCAGTAACGCCTCGAACTCGTTCACGCCGTCCCCTTCGCCGTCACACGCTTCCGCAGGCCGGGCGTTCCGTCCCGTTCCTCGCCGGGGCCGAACGGGGAGCGGGCGTGGATCAGGTCAGCTTCGAGGAGCAGGTCGCCATTGTCGAGGATCTCCGGTGTGGGGCCGTCGGCGATGATGCGGTGGGACTCGTGTCGCGAAGCCGACCCGTGAATGAACGCACCCTTCCGGTTGAGTCAGGTTGTTCCTGCCCGGGCCCGTCAGGCATCGTCGGATATCGACGGACGGGAGGGGCTGGCCGTGGTGGCAGCGAGCAGCATCGAACACTCTGTCCTGCCCGAACTGCGCGAGATGTGGTGGGAGAGCGGCGTGCGGGCCCGCGCCGAGGCCGGCACCTGGGCCGTCTTCGCCGAACTGCCGAAACTCCTCGCCGCCGCGGTCCGGCTCAGCTGGCGGGCCGACCGGGCCCGGACCCTGCTCGTCGGCGTGGCCACCGTCGGCTCCGGCGTCCTGGCGTCGTTCGGGCTCCTGGCCACCCGGCAGGTCCTCGTGCAGCTGTTCGAGGGCGGGCCGACCCCGCAGCGGGTCACCGCCGCCCTGCCGGCCCTGGCCGCGCTCGCCGCCGTGACCGGACTGCGGGCCGGGCTCGGGATCGCCATGGGCTACGCCCAGAACGGCCTCACCCCGCGCGTCGACCGCGAGGTCGAACGGTCCCTGTTCGAGGTGACGACCGCGGTCCGCCTCGACGCGTTCGACGCCGACGCGTTCGCCGACGACATGGAACGCGCCTCCCGCGGCACCCACTCCGCGGCCGGGCTCGTCCAGGGTGCCATGAACCTCCTCGCCGGCCTGGCCGGGGTTCTCGCCGTCGCCGCCGCCGTCATCGTCATCCACCCGCTGCTGCTGCTCGCGCTGCTCGTCGCGACCGTGCCGAACGCGTGGGCGTCGCTGCGGGCCGGGCACCAGCGGTACCAGACGTTCATCGCCGGGTCGGTCCGCCGCCGCCGGCTGTGGCTGCTGCACCGGCTCATGGCCGAACGCGACTCGGCGACCGAGCTGCGCTCCTACGACCTGCGCCGGTTCCTGCTCGACCAGTACGACCGGGTGATGGGCGCCGAGACCGACATCCAGCTGAACCTGGCCCGGCGGGTCACGACCACGACCAGCGTCGGGTCCGTCATCGGCGGCCTGGCCACGGTCGGCGTGTACATCCTGCTCGGGCTGCTGCTGATCCGCGGGCAGATCCCGATCGCGGCCGCGGCCACCTGCGTCATCGCCGTGCAGACGGCGCAGCGCTCACTCACGACGGTGACCCTGCAGATCGACAACATCTACACCGAGGGCCGGCACTTCGGCGACTACACCGGGTTCATGGCCCGGGCCGCGCAGTACCTGTCGGCCGCTGTCGCGGAGCACCCGGCTCCGGACCGGTTGCGCCGCATCGACGTGCGCGGGGTCGGGCTGGCCTACCCGGACCGGGACACCCCGGCGGTCGACGACGTCACACTGAGCGTGCGGGCCGGGGAGACGGTCGCGTTCGTCGGCGAGAACGGCTCCGGCAAGACGACCCTCGCATCGATGATGGCCGCGCTGCGCACCCCCGACACCGGCGCCGTCGAGTGGAACGGCCGGCCGCTGGGCGACTGGGACCCGGCCGCGCTGCACGCCCGGATCGCGGTCGTGACACAGGAGTACCACAAGTGGCCGTTCACCGCGGCGACGAACATCGCGATCGGCGACGCGGCCGCCGAGCCGTCACAGCCGCGGATCGAGTCCGCGGCCGCCCGGGCCGCCGCCCACGACATGATCATCGAGTTGCCGCACGGGTACGAGACGCTCCTGGACCGCACCTTCGCCAACGGCCAGGACCTCTCCGGCGGGCAGTGGCAGCGGATCACCGCCGCCCGCGGGTTCCTGCGCACCGCCGACCTGCTGATCATGGACGAGCCGTCGTCGGCGCTCGACCCGCGGGCCGAGGACGCGCTGTTCCAGGCCATCCGGGACCGGCAGGGGCGGCTCACCACGGTCCTGATCACGCACCGGCTCGCCAACGTCCGCCACGCCGACCGGATCTACGTCATGCACCACGGCCGGATCGAGGAGCAGGGCACCCACGACGAGCTGATGACCGCCGGCGGCCGCTACAGCGAACTGTTCCGGCTGCAGGCCGCCGGGTATCTGGCGTAGCACCCTGGCAGTCGCCGTATCGGCCCGATCTGGCCGCCACTCGGCCGTACAATGTTTCGCCGGACCGGTCCGATCCCTGCCGTGCTATTGGGCATTCACGCAGGTCAGCGCCTTGATCCAACACCGGCCCGGAGCGGCCTCGGCGCTCCTGGCGGCACCGGCCGCCCTCGCCGTGGCCGGTCCGACTTGGCGGACCGGCTCCATCCGAGCGACGGTTGCGGCACGATGACTGCTGACGGGGTAGCAGTGGCAGGAGGAAGCTGTGGGAGGTCCCGCGTACTTCGAAGTGCGCACCCACGACCGGGAGGTGGCCGCCGAGTCCCTCAACCAGGTCATCGAGCACCGCCCCCGGATGCGTTTCGCGGACCCGGCCCGGGTGCAGGTCTCGCTGCGCAGCGCCAACTACGCCGACCTGGGCGCCGACGCGATCCGCATCGGCGGCGCGCAGTACACCGGCGCCGTCGACTCGGCCGACTTCCTGCTGGCCGGGGCCGTCCTGGAGGGCGGCGGCATCCTGCACAGCAACCACACGTCGGTGGAACTGCCCCGCAACGGCGGCTTCCTGTACCCGATCGGCGTGCCCTTCAGCGTCGACTGGGACGACGTGGCCCTCGCCATCGTCCGGATGCCGATCGCCGACATCGCCGAGGTCGCCGAGGCCGCCACCGGCCTGCCCGCCGCCGACCTGCGCTTCGAGTCGGTCACCCCGGTCTCCGAGCCGATGCGCCGCTACTGGGCCGCGACCGTCACGCACCTGGTCCGCCAGCTGGCCGTACCGGACGCCAACCTCCCCCCGCTGGTCCTCGACCAGCTCCGCCAGCTGACCGCCGCCTCCGTGCTGGCCGTCTTCCCCAACACGACGATGACCGCCGCCCGCCTGCCCACCCCGGGCAAGGTCCCGCCGGCCGCGGTCAGGCGAGCCATCGCCTACATGGACGCCAACGCCGCCGCCCCGCTCACCGCCGCCACCATCGCGGCCGCCGCCGGCATAGGGGTACGCGGCCTGCAGGTGGCCTTCCGCCGCCACCTGGACCAGACCCCGCTGGAGTACCTGCGCAGGGTCCGCCTGGAACACGTCCACCGCGAACTGCAGGCCGCCGAGCCGGGCAACGGCACCACCGTGAAAGCGATAGCGAAACGCTGGGGCTTCGCCAACCCGGGCCGCTTCACCGCCGAATACCGCACCGTCTACGGGCACCTTCCGAGCCGAACCCTCCGGACCTGATTTTTTGCCCCTGGCCCCTGACTGGCTCCGCTCGCAGCGGGAAAAGCTCGACCTCCACCCACTGCTCTTCGGAGCAATGGCGTCGCTCGACAGGATGAAGCCGCCCGGGTGTTTCGCATGTCGGTTGACAGCCCCCCATCAACTGTGGGTACCGGCGTTGGCACTCATAGTCGACAATGGGATCGAGGCGGAGGGGCTACGGCATGCCAAGAGTGCTCAGTTACAGCGATGCTGTTCGTCTGCTCGGTGGTGAAGGCCCGACGGTTCGCGCACTCGACCGGTTGACGGGCGGCTTGCTGCTGGGTGCGGGTGTGGCGTTTCCGGCCGTGCTCGGCTGGCTCGATGCGCGAGCGGAGTTCGTCAGACTGTGCCATCGGCTCGTGCGGGACGTGGCCGAGCGTCGCGGCGGCCTGGGCCGGTTCGACCGGACCGAACGGCTCGTCGCGGCACACACCGTCATCGTTGTTACTAGCTTCTTCGAGGCGATGAGTGAAGCTCCGCTGTCGATCCGGTTTGCTGATCTTGAGCTGTCACGTGCGGAACAGCTTGCGATCGCCGGTGACGGCGCCGCCGGAGGCTCCGGCGGATTCGTGACATCGGTACTCGCAGCCGGTGTGGTGCTGCCCGAGCCGCACATCGGCGACGACGCCTTCCAGGCCCGGCTTGCCACATACTATGCAGGACTGCACGAGCAGGTCGGCCGGTTCGTGGCGGGGTTGTCCGTGTGGGATGACCTGGATGACACGGCGCGTGCCAGGTTCACCACCGGGCTCCGCGATGTGCCCGCGGCGGCGGTGGCCAGGTATCAGCAACTGCTGCGTTCACTCGCCACGGAGTTTCCCGAGTTCGGCTTCTGGACAGCGACACGCGAGCATCAGGGCACCCGCGATGCCGTGCGCGCACTCCGGCCGTCCCTGACACATCTGGAACAGCTCCTCACCAGTGTGGCCTCCGGGCGAGCGACGCCGGCGCAGGTCACCGCGCTGCCACGAGCCTACCGAGCCGCGCTCGATCGCCCGATCGTCGAGTCCGGCGAGGTAACCACCGGGATGTCGGTTCCGACCCTGGAACAGGCGTACCTCACACCGCGATTCCGGGTCAGCAACGCCGATCCCGACGTCCCGCCCAACAGCGAGCGGTGGTGGTCCAAACAACCGGTCCACCACAATCTTGACGAGTTTCTCGCCGGCTACCTGACCTCTGTCCGAGCTGTACAGGCGCCCATCCTCGTCCTCGGTCAGCCGGGCGCCGGTAAATCCGTCTTCACCCGCATTCTCGCCGCACGCCTGCCAGCGGACTTCCTACCGGTCCGAGTGGTGTTGCGTGATGTACCTGCCGACGCCGACGTGCAGGACCAACTTGAACATGCCCTCCGAGCCGCCACCGGCGAACAGCTGTCGTGGCCGGCCCTTGTCCGCGCGGCTGATGGCGCCTTACCGGTCGTGCTGCTGGACGGGTTCGACGAACTCATCCAAGCCACCGGGGTGCGTTACGTCGATTATCTGACGCGGGTCGCGGCCTTCCAGCAACGCGAAGCCGACCAAGGCCGACCAGTCGCGGTGCTCGTCACAACCCGGACCAGCGTCGCCGACCGCTCCCGAGCCCCGGCAGACACCCTCCTGCTGAGAATCGAGCCGTTCGACAACCACCAGATCCATATCTGGCTGCAGATCTGGAATCGGGCCAACAGGGCCCATTTCCTCGCTGCCGGCGTCGCACCGCTGTCGACGCAGACGGTCCTGGCCTACCCGGAACTGGCTGCTCAGCCACTGCTGTTGCTGATGCTCTGCCTCTACGACGCTGACGCCAACGCCCTGCAACGCAACGTCGCCCGCTTGAGCCGCCACCACCTCTACGAACGCCTGCTGCACAGCTTCGCCCTGCGGGAGGTCGCCAAACACCGTCCCCACCTCGACGCGCAGTCCACCGCACGAGAAGTCGAGGAACAGCTGCGGCGGCTGGCCCTTGTCGCCTTCGCGATGTTCAATCGCGGCGCCCAATGGATCGGGCAGCACGAACTCGAACGTGACCTGACCTCGATATTCGGTGAGCATAGGCAAGTGGAACCGGACCTGCGAAGTCGCGCCGGGTCCGCAGAACTGGTGCTGGGCCGGTTCTTCTTCATCCATCGCGCCCAAGCCAGCCGAGACGACACTCAGATCAGCACCTACGAATTCCTGCACGCCACGTTCGGTGAATACCTCGTCGCCCGCCTGACCGTGCAGGCCTTGCTGGAAACTGCGACACGGGATGCCAGCAGCACGTTGCCATCGGCCGCAATCGACGACGATCTGCTGCATGCGCTGCTTTCCTTCGCCGCACTAGCCGGGCGCAGCCCCATCGTCGAATTCCTCACCGCCGGCCTCAGCGACCTGCCCGAACACCAAAGCGATCAGCTGAACGAACTGCTGGTCCGATTGCACGCCGCAGCGGGGCATCCCCGGGCCCGGCACGGCTTCTCCGCCTACCAGCCGACCACCGCCACCGTCTCCGCCCGTCATGCCGCCTACAGCGCCAACCTGGTCCTGCTCGCAACCATCGTTGCGGGATCGCTGAACGTTCAGCGCTTCCTCGCCATCGACGGTGACGACCACGTCGATCATTGGCACAACTTGACGCTGTTCTGGCACTCGCAGCTCAACCACGCGGAATACACCAGCATCATATACACCTATGCCCTGGAGCGAGGCTGGAACGGTGCCGAGCGGGCCCTGACACTCACTATCCACAACGGCCAGCGCCGCAGACTGTCCATCGACCCGTTCTGGATTCACAAGGTCCCGCCGAACAGCAAGCCGAACCGGATCTATGACGAGGCACCGTCAGAAGCGATCGCGATCCGGGGCCACCTGCAGGCCGGGCTGCAGGACGACGTCGTCCTGCACGCCGTCGAGCCGCTGGTGACCGCACTCGGCGCCAGTGTGCTCACCCGCTTCTACGCCTTGGAGCATTTTAACGGCGCGGCACCATCGGCGGCCCGCGCCCTCATCGACGTTCTGCTCCTGCCCACCGCCGCATGCGACAGCCACGTACGACGCACTGCTTACCTGCGCTGCGCCACCATCGCCACCGTCACCGGCCTGCGCACACACGACGACGACAGCCCGGACCGCTACATCGCCGTGCTCGTCACCTCCTTGACCGCCGACCCCGCCGCTTCTGCAGAACTCGCCGCTGACGTACTCGAGATCCTCGTGGAGACGTTCAGACCGGTGACGATGCGGAGCGCGCTCGCCCCGACCATCGTGCGGTGCATCATCCACTTCCTGGCGCGTCGGCCCGTCCAGCCGCAGACGCGTCAACGACTGGCCACCATTGCCGAGCCCATGCTCGATGACCACGGAGTCGAGGAGTCCGACCTCCGCGTGCTGAGGCGCAGCATCATCGACGACGCCACGCTCCAGGACGAGCAATAACATCCGCGCTTGCCGGACGATGCACGACGGGCGCAAGAGAAGGCATCTGGGGGCGACCCGCGATTCGTACCGGCAACGCCGGATCGGGCCGTCAGGCGGGGGCGGTGCGGGTGGCGCAAAGCTCCCCCTCGGCCGGCAACCGCGGCGCAGACTGCTTGTATGAGCACCTCTGCGATCGCCGAGGGGGCCCAGCATGCCCCGGCGGTGTTGAACCGGCGGCAGGTCAACGTCGTGTTCGCGGCCATTCTGCTCGGGATGTTGCTCGCGGCGCTCGACCAGACCATCGTGTCCACCGCACTGCCCACCATCGTCGCGGACCTCGGCGGGGCCGGGCACATGTCGTGGGTCGTCACGTCGTACCTGCTGGCCGAGACGGTCGCCACCGTGCTCGCCGGGAAGTTCGGGGACCTCTTCGGGCGCAAGCTCGTCTTCCAGGTCAGCACCGTCGTGTTCGTGGCCGGGTCGGCGCTGTGCGGGGTCGCGCCCGGCATGGTCATGCTCATCGCGGCCCGGGCCGTGCAAGGGATCGGGGCCGGCGGGCTCATGGTCACGGCCATGGCGCTCATCGCCGACGTCATCCCGCTGCGGGACCGGGGGCGCTACCAGGGGGCGCTCGGGGCCGTCTTCGGGGTCACCACCGTCGTCGGACCGACGCTCGGCGGGTTGTTCACCGACCATCTCAGCTGGCGGTGGGCGTTCTACATCAACGTGCCCGTCGCCGTCGTCGTGCTCGCCATGTCGGCCCGGGCGCTGCCGGCGATCCGGGCGGCCATCAAACCCGTCGTCGACTACCTCGGGATCGCGCTCGTCGCGGCCGGGGCGTCGGCCATGATTCTGGCGCTGTCGTGGGGCGGGAACGAGTACCCCTGGAAAAGCTCAATGATCATCGGGCTCTTCATCGCGGCCGTCGTCCTGCTCGGTGCGTTCGTCGCCGTCGAGATGCGGGCCGACGAGCCGATGCTGCCCATGCGGCTGTTCCAGAACTCGGTGTTCACCGTCTGCTCGGCACTGAGTTTCATTGTCGGGTTCGCCATGCTCGGGGCGATGACGTTCCTGCCGACCTACCTGCAGTACGTCGACGGCGTCTCCGCCACCGCGTCCGGGGTGCGGACCCTGCCCATGGTCGCCGGGCTGTTCACCACGTCGATCCTGTCGGGGACGCTGATCAGCCGGACCGGGCGATACAAGGCGTTCCCGATCGCCGGCGGCGCCGTCATGGCGGCCGGGCTGTTCCTCATGTCGACAATGAAACCCGGTACCAGTGCCTGGCTCGAGTCGCTGTACATGTTCGTCCTCGGGCTCGGCATCGGCCTGTCCATGCAGGTCCTCACCATCGCCGTGCAGAACACCGTCCCCTACGCCGACCTCGGCACCGCCACCTCCGGCGTCACGTTCTTCCGCACCCTCGGCAGCTCCTTCGGCACCGCCATCTTCGGCACCCTCTTCACCAACCACTTCGGGCCCGCCCTCGCCAAGGCCCTCGCCGGCGAACCCGGCGTCCCGCCCGCCGCCGCCAGCAACCCCGAACTGCTCAACCGGCTCCCCCACACCCAGGCCGCACCCATCATCGACGCCTACGCCGGCAGCATCACCGACGTGTTCCGCTGGGTCGTCCCCGTCGCCCTGCTCGGCTTCGTCATCGCCTGGTTCCTGCGTGAGGTCCCGCTGCGCGACAGCGCCCGCGCCGCCGCCACCGACGTCGGCGACGGGTTCTCGGCACCGCCCTGCGACCGTGTCGGCCGCCTCGAACGGGCCATCAGCGACACCATCCGCCAGACCCGCGGCAGCGACCCCGGCTTCATCAACCGCATCCTCACCACCGCCGGCGGCGGCCTCAGCCCGGCCCAGGCCTGGGCCGTCGGCCAGACCCACCTGCACGCGACCGTCCGCGGCGAGGCCAACCTCGACGCCATCGCCCGCCGCCACCGCATGCCCCGCGAAGTCCTCGAACCCACGTTCACCGGCCTCGCCGACGCCGGCCTCGCCCACGTCGACGGCGACACCGTCCACCTCACCGACGCCGGCCAGGCCCAGCTCGACCGGGTCCGGGCCGCGTGGAAGGCCTGGCTCGACACCCGCCTCGACGACATCACCCTCGCCGACGCCGAGGACCGCGTCCTGCTCGACCAGGCCCTGTCCAACATCGCCGTCCGCCTCGTCGACGAACAGGGCGAGCGGCAACCCGCCACCATCTAGAACAGATACGCCGGGTGCCGGGCGTGCAGCCACAGCTCCAGATCCGCCGCCGCCAACGGCCGCGCGTAGTGGTAGCCCTGGGCGATGTCACAGCCGAGCGCCCGCAGCGCGTCCGCGTGCGCCTCCGTCTCCACACCCTCCGCGACGACCGTCATCCCCAGGTTGTGCCCCAGCTCGATCGCGCCCCGGACCAGGACCGCGTCATCGTGGTCGGTGTCCATGTGCTGCACGAACGTCCGGTCCACCTTCAGCTCGTCGACCGGCAGCGCCTTCAGGTACGCCATCGACGAATACCCGGTGCCGTAGTCGTCGATCGACAGCCGCACCCCGAGGTCGTGCAGCCGCAGCAGCGTCGCCGTGGCCAGGGCCGGGTTCGCCATCACCGCCGACTCCGTCACCTCCAGCCGCAGCCGGTTCGCCGGCACCCGGCACTCCGCCAGCAGCCGTGTCACGTCCTCGACCAGGCCCGGGTCGAGCAGGCAGCGCGGGGACAGGTTCACCGCCACCGGCAGGTCGCGGCCCGCGTCGAGCCACGTCCGCGCCTGGGCCAGGGCGTGCCGCAGGACGTACAACGTCAGCCGGGTGATCAGGCCCGTCGTCTCCGCCACCGGGATGAAGTCGGCGGGTGCGATCGGCCCGCGGTCCGGGTGCCGCCACCGCACGAGCGCCTCCACCCCGCACACGGCCCCGTCCGCGAGGGACACCTTCGGCTGGTAGTGCAGCGTGATCTGATCGTCGGCGTCCAGGGCCCGGCGCAGATCCCCGAGCAGCTGCAGCCGGCTGCTGTCCTCCGTGTGCAGCGCCGGCTGATAGGCGACGATGCCGGTCTTCGTGTCCTTCGCCGCGTACATCGCGATGTCCGCGCACCGCACCAGATCCTCCTGCGGCGACGACGCCACCCCGATCGACACCTCGATGTCGACTGTCACATCCACCAGGTCGAAGCTGCGGTGCAGCGACGCCTGGACCCGCTCCGCCAGCCGGGTCGCGTCCGCCGCGCCCGTCGCCGGCAGCAGGATCGCGAACTCGTCACCGGCCAGCCGGGCCACCGTGTCGGTCGTGCGCACCGCCGCCGTCGTCCGGGCCGCCACCTGCCGCAGCAGCTCATCGCCGTACTGGTGGCCGAGCGTGTCGTTGACCTCCTTGAACCGGTCCAGGTCCAGCATCAGCACCGACGGGCCGGCGTCGAGCGCCTCGGCCGTGCGGGCGTTGAACACCGAACGGTTCGGCAGGCCCGTGAGCTCGTCGTGCATCGCCTGGCGGACCAGCCGCCGCTGGTAGCCGGTCGCCACGACCGCGAACACCACGATCATCGCCAGCCCCACCGCGAACGTCGACAGCGTCGCGACGAACACCAGCTCCTCGACCTGATACAGCCGGTCGCTGGCGGCGAGCGCGGCCCGGTCCTGCTCCTCCTCGGCCTCGCGCAGCGCCGTGGCGATCTGGCCCTCGACCGGGTCCACGTCGTCGAGGTCGATCCGGCGGATCTCCACCGGGTCGGCCCGGTCCACCGCCAGGAACAGTTCCTCCATACCCGCGAGGTACTGCCCCTGCAGCACCCGCACCCGCGCGACCAGGGCCCGCCCGGAGGAGCCGCCCCGGGACTCGATGTCCTTGAACGCCGTCTCCAGCTCGGCCGCCGCCTCGGCGTGCTCGACCCGGGCGTGCCGCTCCGGCTCCAGGCGGTACTGCTGTTCGGCGATCTCCTCCGCCGAGACCGCCTCGTGCGCCCGGTGGTACGCCTCGGCCAGCATGGACGCCGTCTGCGTGCGGCCCGCCGCGTGCCGGGTGGCGACGGTCCCGAGCACGCTCACCCCGGTCAGCACCAGCAGCACTCCGGCCAGGCCGGTGAACGCGGCCCGCCGTCTGGCTTGCGATCGTGGCACCGGCACTTCTCCCGTCCGCGCGAACGCAAGCCCACAGCGGGCTGCACTACCGGGATCGTCGGCACCGCGGCCCGCCCGTTGACCGGACCGCGGGTTGCGGATCGGGATCACATTGTTTCGGGCATCCTAGGATCCTAGGTGTAGATCGCCCGTCCGCTGGCAGCGCATACGCGTCTCACTGACGGAAGCCCAGCGAGCCCCGGCCACGCGACGATCGAAGCGTCCACAAGAAACCCAGGAGGTTGCGACACATGCTCATCGCCATCGTCGACTTCACCGTCGCCCCGGCGGACCGCGAGGCCGCCCTGCGCCAGCTCGACGCCGAGCGCGTCGAGGTCAACGCGATGCCCGGCAACATCAATTTCCGGGTGTACTCCTCCCGCGCCGACGACACCGCGGTCACCATCGTGCACGAATGGCAGGACGCCGCGTCGTTCAACGGCTACCAGGAGTCGGAGTCGTTCGCCCGCTCCGGAGCCGTGCTCCGGCCGATGATGACCGCGGCCCCGGTCAGCCGCCGCTTCCACGCCGACCTGCTGGAGACGGTCGCCTGAGCGCCACGCCTACGATCGGGGCTGTGACCCGGCCGGCGTACACCTTCGTCCGCACCTTCGCGGCCGAAGCCCCGCGCGACCTGTGCGTCGAGCGCCACTACCTGCTCTGCGCCTCCGCCGGTACCCTCCGGCTGGAGGCGCAGGGCCAGGCCTGGCTGCTGCCGCCGGCCCGGGCCGCCCTGATCGAGGCCGGCCGGACGATCCGGGTCAGCATCCCGCAGCCGGTCACCACCGCGTCGGTCCTGTTCGACACCGGCTTCACCGCGGCACCCCCGGCGCCGCTGACCGTGTTCGACCTGAGCCCCCTGGCCCGGGCGCTGGTCGCCGAGTGCGGACCGTGGGGCCAGAGCGACGAACCGCTCCCGGCCTACGCGGAGACGCTGTTCGCCGCGCTCGCCGCGGTCACCTGGCGGCTGGCCACCGAGCCGAGCCCGGTCGTCGTGCCGGCCGGCCGGTCGCCGGAGCTGCGCCGGGCCCTGCGGCTCACCGAGGAGCGGCTCGGCGGCCCGGTCCGTTTCGAGGACATCGCGGCCGCGGTCGGCCTGGTGCCCCGGTCCCTGGCCCGGCGCTTCGAGGACGAGACCGGCATGACCTGGCGGGCGGCGCTGCGCCGGATGCGGGTCCTGCGGGCGGTCGAGGAGCTGGCGGCCGGGGACCTCCCGATCACCACGATCGCGTTCCGGGTCGGCTACGGCTCGCTGTCCGCGTTCAACGCCGCGTTCCGGGAACTGACCGGCCGGACACCGACGCAGTACCGCGGCAGCTTCCGGCCCTGAGCACTACCCTGGGCCGGATGCGGCCATTGATCCGGGTGAACCAGGTCGGCTACCTCACCGCCGGCCCGAAGTGCGCCACCTGGGTGCACGACTCCGCCGCGGCCGAGCCGTTCGCCGTTGTGCAAGATGCTTCGGTGGTACTGCGGGGAGCCTCGCAGCCGCGCGGAGTCGATGCCGCGAGCGCACTGGCAGTACACCTGCTGGATTTTGGCGCATTGCCGGACGGCACCGGGTATCACCTCGTCGCCGGCGACGACCACAGCCATCCGTTCCGGGTCGGCTCCGGGCTCTACGGGCCGCTGTACCGCGACGCGCTGCGGGTCTTCTATCTGCTGCGGTCCGGGTGCCCGATCGACGATGCGCGGGCCCCCGGATACGGCCGGCCCGCCGGACACACCGCGGACACCGCCGTGCCGGGCGTCGGCGAGCGGGTCTACCCGGGGTGGCGGCCCACCGGGACGTTCGACGTGTCCGGCGGCTGGTACGACGCCGGCGACTACGGCAAGTACACGGTCAGCGGCGGGATCGCGCTCTGGCAGCTGCTGGAGGCGCAGCGGCTGCGCCCCGACCCGCTCCTGGAGCAGGAGTGCCGGTTTCAGCTCGCCTGGATGCTGCGGATGCGCGTGCCGGACGGGCAGCCCTACGCCGGGATGGCGTTCCACCGCGTCCACGGCCACACCTGGTCGCCCATGCCTGGATGGCCCCACGAGGACCCGACGGAACGGGTCCTGCACCGGCCTTCGACGGCGGCGACCCTGCATCTCGCCGCGGTTGTCGCGAAAGCGGCATTGGTACTGCACGAGCCGGCATACCTCCCCATGGCGCACGCCGCATACAGGGCCGCCGCGGCGCACCCGGACCTCATCGCGCCGGACGACGAGGGCCGGTACGGCGGCGGCCCCTACGGCGACCCCGACGTCACCGACGACTTCGCCTTCGCCGCGGCCGCGCTCGGCCTCGAAACCCCGACCGGCGACTTCCCCCTCGACGGGTTCGACTTCGACGCCGTCAGCGGCCCGACCCAGCTCGACCTGGCCCTCGCCGGCCGCATCCCGCCCGACGGCGTGCGGCAGGCCGGCGACCGGCTCCTCGAGCTGCAGGCCCGCCAGCCCTGGGGCCAGCCGTACGCGCCGGCCGGCGGCTGGTCGTGGGGCTCCAACGGCCGGATCCTCAACAACCTCGTCGTCCTCGCCGTGGCGCACCAGCTGACCGGTGCGCGGCGGTTCCGCGACGGGGTCGCGCGCGGGATGGACTACCTGCTCGGCCGCAACGGCCTCGGGCAGAGCTACATCGTCGGCTACGGGCCCGACGCCAGCCGCCACCTGCGGACCCGCCAGTTCGGCCACGACCTCGACCCGGCCATGCCGCCACCGCCGCCGGGCGCGCTCGCCGGCGGCGCGAACTCGGTGCCGACGCCGGGGTTCCCGAGCGACCCGCGGCTCGCGGGCCGGCCGCCGCAGCTGTGCTACCTGGACGAGCCGACCTCGGAGACGACCAACGACCTGTGCGTGCGCTGGAACGCGCCGCTGGTCTACGTCACCGCGTTTCTGGATCGTCACCCGGGATGACGTCGTCGAGCAGCTCCGCCCCGTCGTACTCTTCCGCCCCGGCGTAGGGGTCGAAGCTGTCGATGTCGTCCATGGGGCCGACGGTACCGCCGGCCGCCACGGATCTCACTCCCGGTTTCGTGCCGTCACGGGCTCTGGGCCAAGGCGTCGCGGCGGTTGGCGAGCAGGCTCGTCGCCGTCACCACGCCCAGGGTGGCGATGATGACGACCAGCGACAGCGGCGTCGGGATGTCCGGCACCCACGACCACACCGTGTGCGCCCAGTGCAGCACCAGCTTCGCGCCGATGAACGCCAGGATCACGGCCAGCCCGTGGTTGAGGTGGCGCAGCTTCGACAGCGCGTTGCGCAGCACGAAGTACAGCGCACGCAGCCCCAGCAGCGCGAACGCGTTCGTGGCGAACACCAGGTAGGGGTCGCTGGTCACGCCGTACACCGCGGGGACCGAGTCGACCGCGAACACCACATCGGTCAGGAACACCGCCGCCACCACGAGCGCCATCGGGGTGAGCGCCCGCCGCCCGGCCTGGCGGATCGTCAGCTTGGTCCCGTGATACTCGTCGGTGACCGGCATGAGGCGGCGCAGCAGCTTCGTGGCCCGCATCTGCCCCGGGTCGACCGCGTGCTCGTTGCCGCGCAGGGCGTCGCGCAGGACCTTCGCCGCGGTCACGATCAGCACCGCCCCGAACAGCAGGAACGCCCACGTCCCGGCGGACAGCAGCGCCGCCCCGGCGGCGATGAAGATGCCACGCAGGACGAGCGCACCGACGATGCCGTACAACAGCACCCGCTGCGTGAGTTTCGACGGTACCGCGAACGCCGTCAGCAGCAGCATGAAGACGAACAGGTTGTCGACCGACAGCGACTTCTCGACCACATAGCCGGTGAAGAACTCGACCCCCGGCTCCCCGCCGTGGACGACCCACACGTAGACGCCGAACGCGGCCGGCAGCGCCAGATAGAACACCGACCAGGCGATGGCCTCGCGCATCGGCACGTCGTGCGGCCGCCGGGTCATGACGAAGTCGAGGGCGAGCAGCCCCAGGAGGACGGCGATGGTCACCGCCCACAGCTGGGGCGACGCGATGGACTCAGAAGGCATGCGAGACTCCTCGAACGCAGCGTGACACGTCCGAGGTCTCCCTCACCCACCTGCGGCGGGTGGCCGCCCGGGAACCGCATCGGCGGCTCGTACTGACCGGGTCGGCCTTGCGAGGTACTCCCCTCAGCCCACGATGATACGGCCGCTACCTGGACGTTTCCTGAGAGCACCGGCCCGTCCGCCCGCGACGTTCCGATCCCCGACCGGCCCCGGGCGCGTTCGTTCGCGACGGCTTGTCGCACGCGGCGGATCACCAGCCGTCGAGCGCCGGCCGGGCGGTCAGTCAGCGTGCAGACGGACGCATTTGCGCAACCCGACGCATTCGGCGCACCGGACGCATTTGCGCAATCGGCCGTGTTCGTCTTCGTGCAAACCGACGCGCTCGTGCGATTGGACGCATTCGCGCAACCGGCCGTGTCCGTCTCCGTGCAACCCGACGCGTTCGTGCAAACCGACGCGCTCGTGCGACCAGACGCATCGGCGCAACCGGCCGTGTTCGTCTCCGCGCAACCCGACACGTTCGTGCGATCGAACGCATTTGCGCAATCGACGCGTTCGTGCGATTGGACGCGTTCGTGCGGTCGGACGCGTTCGTGCGGGCGAACGCCGGGTCAGTCGGAGATGGCCGTGGAGCCGGACACGTCGGTGAAGCCGGGCGGCGGGCCGCTGGTGGCCGGCTGGGTGCCCGGGTCGGTGGCGACGTCGGCGGGTGGTGACGGGTCGGTGTCGGTCGGGTCGGGTGAGAGGGTCGCCGTCGGGGAGGTGGTGGGCGACGTCGTCGGCGTCGGAGACTTGGTCGCGGTCGGCGTCGGGGAGGTGCTCGGCTTCGGGGAGGACTCGGTCGGCGGGATCACCGGCGGGGCCGTCGTCGTCGTGTGGGTCGGGTGGGTCGTGCTCGTCACCGGGCGGTTCTTCGCGGTGGCGGCGACGGTCGCGGTCGGCACGGGACCGGCGGTGGTCGGCGCGGTCGACGGCAGCGGGGCGGCGTCCTGCGGGGTCGGTGCCGTGTCGATGGCCGGCGGGACGGCGGCGACCTGCGGGACCCGGCCGAACCACGGCTTCGAACCGTTCACCGACGAGCCGACCGCCCCGACCGCCCCGGCCAGCACCACGGCGAGACCGGCGGTCACGGCCCCGGTCCGGAACGCCCACCGCCGCGACTGCGAGGTCCCATCACCACGAACGAACGCCCGGACGTTCCGCACGAACTCGTTGCCACTGACGGCCCCGGCCCGCGCGAACCCCCCGACACCCGCGAACCGCCCACCGCCCGAACCCCAACCCGCGAACCGCCCGCCGCCCGAAGCCGACGTCGAAGCCGAAGCGCCCGAACCGGAAGCGCCCGAAGCTACCAACCGGCCGCCGCCCGAAACCGAAGCGCCCGAACCCCCGGCGCCCGAAGCCGCAGCGCCCGAAGCTACCAACCGGCCGCCGCCCGAACCCCCGGCG
Source organism: Dactylosporangium sp. NPDC051541 (assembly GCF_044454505.1). Classification (NCBI taxonomy): domain Bacteria; kingdom Bacillati; phylum Actinomycetota; class Actinomycetes; order Micromonosporales; family Micromonosporaceae; genus Dactylosporangium; species Dactylosporangium sp. NPDC051541. The sequence goes on along the minus strand of NZ_JBITDU010000013.1, from coordinate 72,034 downwards.
CCCGAAGCCGCAGCGCCCGATGCGAAACGAGCCGGCCACAGCGACGCGAACCGCCCCGAACCCGCGACACCCGCACCCGAGCCGGACGCACGAGCCGAGCGCGAGGACAGCCACGAGCGGGACGAGCGCGACGAACGCAGCGAGCGCACGGAACGGTCCGAGTCCGTGTCGGCGACGTGGCCGGCGCGCACGGTCGGGACGGAGTCGGGCTCGGTGAAGTGGGCGGAGCGGACGGACGGGCGGGGCTGCGACTCGGTGTCGGGGACGTATGCGGCGAAGACGGTCGGGTTCTGGTCCCGGAACTCGTCGTCCGCCCCCACGAGGTCGGCGTAGGTGGAGTGCACGGTCGGGCTGGAGTCCGAGTGGACGCGGCGACCCGAACCGGCGGCGTGGTCACCGGCCCCGAAGACCCGGCCGTCCAGACCCGAGACCCGGCCGTCAACACCGGAGGCCCCGGAGGCGCTGGAGCCCACACCGGACGCGCGGGAGTCCGCGGCGGACGCGCGGGAGTCCGCGGCGGAAGCGCGGGAGTCCGCGGCGGAAGCGCGGGATTCGGCGGCGTGGCGGCCGAACGTGGCCGGGTCGAGGTCGACGTAGCCCAGCCGCGCCACCCGCCCGCCCGCGTCGGTGGCGTGGTCGGCGAACGCGGCCCGGTCGAGGTTGACGAACTCGACGTCGGCCGGGCGGGCGGCTCCGTCGGCGGCGGCGTGGCGGCTGCCGTTGCGGCCGGAGGCGCGGCCCGCCGCCTGGCCGAAGCGGGGGAAGCGGCCGGGGCGGAACAGCCGGGAGGCCAACGACGGGTGGCCGTCGCGGGGAATGTCGGGGCGGATCGCGGCGAGCACGGCGGTGCGGCGGGACTCGGCGGCCTCGCTGAGCCAGGCCGGCAGGTCGACGGAGGTGCCGGACAGCTCGGCCAGGACCAGGGCGACCTCGTCGCTGGACGGGCGGGCGGCGGCGTCGGCGCTCAGGCAGCGCTCGACGAGCTCGAACAGCGTGGCCGGCGCCCCGTCGCCGGCGCGGCCGCCGACGCCGGTGGCCAGGACGGTGCCGAGGGCGCGCACGTCGGCGGCGGCCGCGGCCGGGTCGTACTCGGTGTCGCCGGTGAAGCCGATGACTTTCGCGCCGATGTCGCTGAGCAGGATCTTGGCGGGGGTGAGGCCGCCGTGGGTCACCCACTGGCCGTGCGCGTGGGCGAGGGCGGCGGCGACCTGGGCGCCGATGCGGGCCGAGGCGCGCCAGGCGACGGGGCCGGCCGGGTGGCCCGGCTCGAGGCGCACGTCGAGGGACGGGCCGTCGGCGAGCTCCATGATGACGTAGGGCGTCTCACCGCGGTCGGGCAGCTCGGCCAGGCCGACGTCCCAGACGGCGGCGATGTTGGCGTGGACGAGACGGGCGGCGGTGCGCCCGTCGGTGAGGAACTGGTCGGTCACGTCCGGGCCGGAGCGGCGCGGGATGCGGATCGCGACCGGCCGGTGCAAAAGCCGGTCGGCGCCATGCCAGATTTCCGCGGTCCCGCCGGTCCCGGCCAGCCGGTCGAGACGGTACCGCCCGTCAAGCTCCATGGTCTCCTGCAACGCCCCCCAGCTCTGCCCGGATGCCACCCTGCGCCGCCACTTACATTACCGCCCCCTGACCAGTGCACACGTGACGGTTAGGTGTCGATTCGGCAGATAGCGGTGGATTCTCGCGGGGTTGCCGACAGGTACCCGACATGTGCTCGTGATCACCGGGCGGCGACGGCGGCGGGCGGCCGCAATGTGATCAATGACGTACTATCCGTCAATGTCCACGACCGACGATGAGCCGGCCGAGCGCCCCCGTTCCCTGCGCGACGAGCTGCACTGGCTCACGCCGGTCCTGCTGCTGCTGGCCTGCCTGGTCGCGCTGCTGCTGCTCAACCAGAAGTGGGGCGCCAACGTCGCGGGGATCCTGACCCTGCCGGTCGAGGCGGTCGGCGTGGTCATGTCGATCCTCATCGCCCGCGGGGTCTGGGGCGGCCGCAAGGGCGACGGCGCACCGGCTCCGCCCCGGCGGCGCCGCCGGCTGGTGGCGGCCGTGACGGTGGTGGCGCTCGCGATCGTGAGCGTCGTGGTGTGGCTGTGGGAGCGCGAGCCGGACCCGTTCGACTACATGGCCGGCGACGTGCGGATCGGCTTCGTCGACCCGGGCTACCCGGGCTGGAACGAGGGGACCTCGTCGAGCCGTTCGGGGTTCGACGTCGCCGTGGCGCGAGCGCTGCTCGATTACTTCCCGGACATGAAGAGCATTCAGTGGGTACCGCTGACAAGGCTCGACGATCGTCTGGAAGCCCTTGAGGGCCCCTGGGGTGACGACCAGCTCAAGCCGGTGAAGCTGGTCATCGCCAACTTCTCCATCACGGAGGGGCGCCGGAAGCGGATCGACTTCGCCGGGCCGTATTTCAACGACGCCGAGGGATTCGCGACGCACAACAAGAGCGCCACCAGCCTGCCCGACGTGAAGAAGGCGTGCGTGCCGGCCGGCTCGACGGCCGAGGACCGGCTGCGCAAGCTGCAGATCCAGCCGGTGGTCGAGACGACGGTGCAGGGCTGCTTCCAGCGGTTCTTCCGCAACGACGACCCGGAGCTGACGGTGTCGACGGACCTGTCGATCGTGCAGGCGTACGTCAACGCGCTGCCGGCCGACAAGCGCCAGGAGGTGCCGAATTTCGTCAACATCGGCACCGAGCAGTACGGCGTAGGGTTGCCGAACAACTCGCCGAACCTGTGCGCCAAGATCAACGAGGCTTTGGAGAAGTACATGCAGCTGGGCTGGCAGAGCGACTTCGACGACTCGCTGGGCCGGCTCGGCGTGCAGTCCACGGTGACGAAGCCGCGCATCGACCGCAACCCGCAGCGCACCGACCCGTGCGAGCCCGCGGCGCCCTGGCGCAAATGACCGGCCGCGCGGCGTACCGCTGGGCCGTGCTCGGGCTCATCGCGGTCTGCGTCGCGGTGTCGTGGACCGTCATCAAGCTGCGCGCGCACGACGCCGACCGGCCGCCGCCGCCGACCGGGCCGCGGCCCGCCTTCCAGCTGCCGTTCACGTGCGGCGAGGTGTGGACGCTCACGACGTACCCCGGCCACGACGACTTCGACATCGACTTCTTCTTCACCGGCGGGCCCACCGGCGGCCGGACGGTGCTCGCCTCGGCCGCCGGCACCGTCACCTGGGCCGGCTGGAGCGCCACCCTCGGCGACGGCCAGCCGGCCCCGCCCGGGTCCTCGGGCACCCGCGGCGGCCTCGGCTACGGCGTGATCATCGACCACGGCGGCAACTGGTACACCGAGTACGGCCATTTCGCCGCCGTCCCGAAGGTCCGCACCGGTGCGCGGGTCACGGCCGGGCAGCCGATCGGCGTCGTCGGCCACACCGGCTCGACGACCGTCGACCACCTGCACTACGAGCAGCTCGACGACGGCCGCGACCCGAAGCGCACCCGCGGCAACGGCGACAAGGTGGAGGCCCTCTTCGACGGGGTACCGTCCGGGATCACGTCCGACGACAGCTCCCCCGACCAGACCCGCACCAGCCGCAACTGCGCTAGCTGACCGGCGCCCGCAGCACGTAGTCGAGCTCCCGGGCCCACTTCTCGCGCAGGAACGCGACGATCTCGGCCCGGCCGCGCAGGAACCGGTCGCGGTTGCGCCAGACCGAGTCCGGCGTGTAGGCGAGCGCGACCCGCCCGGGGTCGCGGGTGTTCCAGGCGTCCTGCGCCGCCTGGACCTTGGCCCGGGCGGTCTCCTCGGTGAACGGCTCCATCCGGCGGCCCTTACCCCGGCCGGGCGCGAACGAACCAACCAGCGACGCTGTACGGTTTGGCACCTTTTGTCATACGACTGTCATGGCGCCGCGGAGGTTCGGTCACATCGATTCGACAAGGTTGGGGCTCCCCCTGCCCGCGCTCTCGCGCGAGCCGACCCGCGCCTGGCGCGCGACCCGTGATGTAAGGAGCGACGCACCGTGGACGTCGAACGCACCGCCCTGCCCGGCATCGGACTCCGGCACGAGTTCGTGACCGCCAAGGGCCAGCACGCCGCGGTCGTCTCCCACGTCTCCGGGCGGCGGGACATCGTGCTGTACAGCATCGATGATCCGGACACCGTCGTGGCCACCCTGTCGCTCAACACCGACGAGGCCAACGGCGTCGCCGAACTGCTCGGCACCGCCCGCATCGTGGAGCGCCTGGCCGACCTGCAGCGCCAGGTCACCGGCCTGAAAACGGTCCAGGTGCCGATACCGGCCGGCTCGCCGTACGACGGGCGGTCCCTCGGCGCGACCCAGGCCCGCACCCGCACCGGCGCGTCGATCGTCGCCGTGATCCGGGCCGGGCAGATCCTCGCCAGCCCGCGCCCCGACTTCGTCTTCATCCCCGGCGACCTCGTCGTCGTGGTCGGCACCGAAGAGGGCACGGCCGCCGTCACCGACATCCTCGCCAACGGCTGACCCGCGCATGCACGGTGCTGCCGTCCTCATCGAAATCGGCGCGGTCATCCTGGGCCTCGGCCTGCTCGGCGCGGTCTCGGCCAAGTTCGGGATCTCCCCCATCCCGCTGTACCTCATCGCCGGCCTCGCCTTCGGCCACGGCGGGTTCCTGCCCCTGGCCACGAGCGAGGAGTTCACGGCCACCGGCGCCGAGATCGGCGTCATCCTGCTGCTGTTCACGCTCGGCCTGGAGTACACGGCCCCGGAGCTCGTCGGCACGCTGCGCCACAACGCGATATCCGGCGTGGTCGACCTGGTGCTCAACGCGGCCCCCGGCGTGGCGACGGCCCTGATCCTGGGCTGGGGCCCGGTCGCGGCGGTCGCGCTCGGCGGCGTGACCTACGTGACCTCGTCCGGGATCACCGCGAAGGTCCTGGCCGACCTCAACTGGCTCGGCAACCGCGAAGTCCCGGTGGTACTGTCCCTGCTGGTCTTCGAGGACCTGACGATGGCGGTCTACCTGCCCATCCTCACCGCCCTCCTCGCCGGGGTCGGCTTCGCCGCCGGCCTGACCACGCTCGCCATCGCGGCCGCGACGATCACGGTCATCCTCGTCATCGCGCTGAAGTTCGGCCGCTACGTCGAGATGTTCATCGCCTCCCCCAACGAGGAGGTCCTGCTCCTCAAGGCCCTCGGCCTCACCGTCCTGGTCGCCGGGGTCGCGCAGCTGCTGCAGGTCTCGGCGGCCGTGGGCGCGTTCCTGGTCGGTATCGCCCTGTCCGGCCCGCTCGCCCACACCGCCCGGGAGCTGCTCAGCCCGCTGCGGGACCTGTTCGCCGCGGTCTTCTTCGTGTTCTTCGGCCTGCACACCGACCCGGCCGCGCTGCCGCCGATGCTGGGCATCGCGCTGCTCCTGGCCCTGGTGAGCATCCTGACGAAGCTGGCCACCGGCTGGTGGGCGGCGAAGCGGGCCGGGATCAGCCCGATGGGCCGGGCCCGGGCCGGCGTGGCCCTGACCCCGCGCGGCGAGTTCAACATCGTCATCGCCGGCCTGGCCGTCTCGGCCGGACTGAACGAGAGCATCGGCCCCCTGGCCGCGGCCTACGTGCTGGTGCTCGCCGTGCTCGGCCCGATCCTCGCCCGCTCCCTGGAACCGTTGAGCCGCCGCTTCGCCCGCCGCCGCGGCATCACCCCGGAAGGAGCCCAGTAGCCGCGCCGACCCGGTCCAGCGGCAGGCCGGTGAGCCGCCCCGACAACGCCCACAGCCGGGCCGCGTCGGCGGGGTCCGGACGGAACGGGGTGACCGCGCAGTCGGCGCAGTGCACACCGGCGACGGACGGGGTCACGGCCGCCCATACCTGCGTGGCCGCACCCTGCTCGACGGTCTTGAAGTACTCCGCCGCCCGCCCCTGCGCGTCGATCCACCCCGCCGCGACCATCTCCTCGCGGGTCAGGTGCCGCTGCAGCGGGGTCAGGATCGCACCGGGGTGCACGGACACGGCCCGGACCCCGTGCGGCCGGCCGAGGACGTCGAGGTGCGCGGCGAACAGGGCGTTGGCCGCCTTCGACTGGGCGTAGGCGGCCCAGCGGTCGTACGGCTCGGCGACGAAGTACGGGTCGTCCCAGCGGATCGGCGCGTCGGGCCGCACGTTCGAGGAGACCGCCACGACGACGGCGTCCGCGCCGCGCAGCAGGGCCGGCCACAGGTGCCGCGTGAGCGCGAAGTGCCCGAGGTGGTTGACCGCGAACTGCAGTTCGCGCCCGGCGCCGACCCGTGTCAGCGGGCAGGCCATGACCCCGGCGTTGTTGATGAGCATGTCGGCCGTGTCGAAGGTACCCGCGAACTTCGCCACCTGGTCGAGGTCGGCCAGGTCCAGCCGCCGGGCCTCGACGCCGGGCAGGTCGAACGCGGCCGGGTCACGCACCCCGGCCACGACCGTCGCCCCGGCCCGGGCCAGGGCGGCCGCGGTCACCCGCCCGATGCCGGAGCCGGCCCCGGTCACGATCGCGGTCCGGCCGGTCAGATCCACGCCGGCGAGGACCTCGTCGGCGGTGGTGGAAGCGTCGAACGTCATGCGGCGGACGCTAACCGCTAGACCGCGGTCTAACGCAAGACGATTACGCTGCCGGGATGGAGCTGACCATCGGGGAAGTGGCGACGCGGACCGGGCTCAGCGTGCACGCGCTGCGGATGTACGAGCGGGAGGGGCTCTTCCACACCGAGGTGCGCCGGGACCCGAGCGGGCGGCGGGTGTACGGGCAGCCGGACCTCGACTGGCTCGACGTGTGCACGAAGTTCCGGGCGTCCGGCATGCCCCTCGAGTCGATCCGGCGCTTCGCCGCGCTCGTCCGCGAGGGGCCGGGCAACGAGGCCGAGCGGCTCGAGCTGCTCAAGCGGCATCAGCTGCGGGTCGAGGAGCAGCTCCGGCAGCTCGGTGCGTGTCTGGAGCTGATCGAGGGCAAGGTCGCCACGTACGAGGAGCACGTCGCTCGCGGTACCGCCGCCGGACTTTGGACCGGGTGAACGATCAGCCGGCGGGACCCGTCGCCAGGCGGACGTTGGCGGTGCGGGTGCGGCCCGTGCGGTCGATCCACGTGAGGCGGACCGTGTCGCCGGGCCGGTGGGCGTCGATCTGGGCGGTCAGGCCGGCCGCGCCGGTAACGTCCTTGTCGTCCAGGGAGCGGATCACGTCGCCCTCGGCGATGCCGGCGCGGGCCGCCGGTGTGTCCGCGAGGATGCCGGTGACCTCGGCGCCGCCGCGGCCGTCGGCGTCCTTCGTGGTGACGCCGAGCAGGGCCGTCGCTCCGATGTGGATGGTGTCGGAGGCCTCGCCGTTGGTGATGCGCTGGGCGATGGCCAGGGCCGCGTTGCTCGGGATGGCGAAGCCGATGGAGTCGCCGGTGTCGGTGGAAGCGGCCGTGTTGATGCCGATCAGCCGGCCGGTGCGGTCGACGAGCGGGCCGCCGGAGTCGCCGGGCTTGATGGCCGCCGCGACCTGGATGAGGCCGGTGAGGCGCTGGGAGCTGCCGCCCTCCGGGTCCTGGGCGGTGATCGTGCGGTTGAGGCCGGTGACGGTGCCGGTGACGGACTCGCCGCCCTGGCCGCCGGCGTTGCCGACGGCGACGATGTCGTCGCCGACCTGGACCTTGCCGGAGTCGGCGACGGCCAGGCGGGTCAGGCCGGAGGCGTTGGCGAGCTGGATGACGGCGATGTCGTGGCTGCGGTCGTAGCCGACGACGGTCGCCGTGAAGGAGCGGCCGGTCGCCACCGTGACGCCGCTGATGGCCGTGGCCCCGGCGATGACGTGGTTGTTCGTCAGGACCAGGCCGGTGTTGCTCAGCAGCACGCCGGTGCCGGCGGCCCGGGCGTTGCGCAGGCCCAGGGTGCTCGTGATGTTCACGACGCTCTTGTTCACCGACTTGACGATCGTCGCCGTGTCGAGGGTCGCGGACGGGGCGAGGGACGGCTCCTGGGTCGCGGTGAGCGCGTCGCCGGGCGGGGCGGGAACCGCCGCACCGGGCCGTGCGGCGGTCGTGGGCGGGCGCGCCTGCGGGCCATCCGAGCGCGCCTCCAACATCGCCACCAGCCCGGCGACGCTGACTATGCCGGCGAGGCCGACGAGCATGATCACGCCGACGATCCACCGCAGCGCGCGGCCGCCGCGGCGGACGGCCGAGTGCCGGGGTGCCGGCGGCGGGCCCCAGTCCGGGTATCGCTCCCGGGGCGGGGCCGCGGTCCAGTCCGGCCCTTGCCATTCGCTCGTCGGGCGGGTCCACTCCGGCGGGCGCGGCGGGGGGACCGGGTGGTCGCCCCAGCCGTCCCAGCGCCCGTTGGAGAGCACGGACGTGACCGGCACCGCGGTCACCGGCACGGCCGGGTCCCGGGTCGTCGCGACACCCTGTGCATAGCGCGACGCTGTCATCGATCCACCACCGCCCGGTTGCCGGCCATCTGACAGCAACTACGGGCAACCCCCGCCCAATGGTTCAAACGAACCTGCCGGCGCCGCCGCGCGGCGGATCACCGCAGCTGCTCGGCGATCCGCCGGGCCGCCGCGGCCTCCTCCGCGCGGCCGAGGCGCTCGAGGGCGGTGGCCCGGTTGCGGTAGTTGTCGGGGGTGTCGGGGCCGTCGTTGATGGCCTGGTCGATGGCGGCCAGGGCCTGCGGGTTGTGCCCGAGGGCGAGCAGCGCCGCGCCCTTGGCCCCGTTGATGTAGCCGGTGGCGTTCGGGGTGTGGTCGGCCGACTGGCCGGCCGCCTCCAGCATCAAGGCGTGCTCGGCGAGCGGCGGCACCAGCTGCGCCCGGCCCGAGTTGAGCAGGGCCACCATCTTGTTCACCATCGCGCCGACGTAGCGGGGCTCGGCCGCGAGGGCGCGGTCGTAGGCGGCCAGGGCCCGGTCGTAATCCCCGGTGGCGGCGTAGATGCTGCCGACGTCGAACATCGACTGCGGGTTGCGCGGGTCGAGCGCGAAGGCCCGCTCGAACGCGGCGATCGCCTCGTCGTGCCGGCCCAGGTTGCGCAGCGCCATCCCCCGGCTGAAGTGCGCGGCGACGTAGTCGGGGCGGGCGGCGACGACCTGGTCGAAGCAGCCGAGGGCGGCCGGCATGTTGCCCGCGGCGCCGTGCCGGTAGCCCTCGTCGTGGAGCTGCACGAGCGGGGCCACGGCGGTGCCGTTGACCTTCTGCCGCTGCGACCCGTCGACCAGCTTGCCGCCGCACTCGCGGCACTTCGCGGCCCGCAGCATCGTCTTCGGGGCCACGCAGCGGTCGCAGAAGCTCTTGTGGCAGTCCGGGCAGATCTGGAACTTGATCGAGTAGTGCTCGGGGTCGTTGCGGGCGACGGGGTTGCCGCCCGGGATGTCGGAGATCGAGATCATCCGCTGGCAGCGCCATCCGGCGCAGGAGAGGAGCACGTGCCGTCCCTTCAGTAGGAGTAGTCCCAGTCGAGCCGCCACACCGCCGTCTCGGCGCGGGCAGTGGTCGCGAACACGACGGTGCCGTCGGCGGCGACGCCGATCCGGTCGGGTACCGCACCGGCCGGCAGCACCCGCAGGCACTCCCCGGTGTCGAGGTCCCAGACGCGCAGCGTGCCGTCGGCGCCGCCGGACACCACGAACCGGTCGCCGGGCATCGCCACGAGCGCGTGGACCGGTCCGTCGTGTCCGGCCAGCACCGCGGTACCACGGCCGGTTTCGACGTCCCAGACGCGCACCGTGCCGTCGTCGGAGGCGGAGGCGGCCCGGCGGCTGTCGGCGCTGAGGACGACCGCGCGCACGGGGCCGTCGTGGCCGAGGAGCATGTGCCGCAGGTCGCGGGTGCGCACGTCGGCGACCCACAGTGACGCCCCGGTGTGCGAGGGGCAGATGACGGTACCGTCGACGCCGATCGCGGTCGCCGCCCGCCGCACCCCCTTGCCCGGCAGGACGTGCAGGCACCGCCCGGTCGCGGTGTCCAGGACGCAGACGTCGCCGCCGTGGTGGAACAGCAGCGCGATCGCGCCGTCGGCAGTGAGCGCGGCATCGCCGATCCAGCCGCCGTGCGGGGTGGCGACCTGGCGTTTGCGGCCCTTGACGAGGTCCCAGACGACGGCGGTGCCGCGCCGGTCGGCCGAGATCGCCGTGCGCCCGTCGGCGGTGACGGCGAGGGCCGAGATCTTCTCCTTGTGGGCCTCGAGGACGTGCCGGGCGGTACCGGTGCCCAGATCCCAGACGCGCACGGTGCGGTCCTCGGCCGCCGTGACCGCGGTCCGCCCGTCGTCCGGCAGCCACAGGCCGATGACGGCGTCGCCGTGCCCGCGCAGCGTGTGCCTCGCCGACCCGTCCGCCGCATCCACAACCTCCAGGGTGTACTGGAAGCCGCGCCACCGCACCGCGAGCGCCCCGTCCGGGGTGAGCACCGACCCCTCCGGCAGCCGCGCCACCGGCCAGGCCCCTCGCAGCCCGCCGCGCCGCCCGTGCTGCCCGGCGGTGTCCCAGAGCGTCAGCAGGGCCGGGTCGCGCTCGAACCCGGGAGTGGCCCGGGCCGCGCGCAGGACGTCCGCGGCCCGCCCGTACTGTCCACTGTGGAGCAGACCGGTCGCTTCGGCCGCGGCCGCGCGCACGACGTCGACGTCGCGGGACAGTTCGACGGCGGGCCGCGGCCGCGCGTAGCTCCACCGGGCCGGGTCGCCGGGCCGCGGCAGCCGCCACAGCCGCGCGGTCGCGTCGCCGGAGCCGGTCAGTGCGATCCCGGGCCGGGCCAGGACGAGCGCCCGGACCGGCCCGCCGTGCCCGTCGACGGTGCGCAGGCAGCGGCCGCGGGTGACGTCCCACAGCTGCACGGTGTCGCCGGCCGGCGTGAGCAGCAGCCGCCCGTCGCCGAGCAGGACACCGGTGTCCGTCACCGGCGTCGCCCCGCGCGCAGTCCGCCAGAGCCGCTCCCCCGTCACCGGGTCCATCAGCTCGGTGAACCCGCCGCCGGCCGATCGCGTCCCGACCGACGAGGCCTGTGTCGCCTGACTGTCGTCGCCGGTGAGCAGGGCGGCGGAGGCGTCCGGGCTCAGCAGCAGCGCGTCGGCCGCGACCGGGCCCGAGCGCACGAGCTCACCGGCGACCGTCCACACGCGCAGGCGCCGGTTGCGCGAGGAGTACAGCACCACGTGGCCGCGGCCGATCGCCACCGCACCGTGCTCGTATGTGGTGTTGGCGCGCTGCAGGCAGTACCCCTGCGAGGGGTTGAAAATCGTCCACAGGTGGACTTCGCCGGTGTCGCTCAGCGCGGCGAGGGTTTCGCCGTTCGCGTCGAGGGCCAGGGAGCGGATGGCGCCGCCGGCCTCCCAGCGGTGCAGCGGGCGGCCGGAGTCGGCGGCCCAGACGACGACATTGCCGTCGTCGCCGCCGGAGACCACGAAGCGGCCGGCCGGGTCGGCGGCGAGGGCGGTGACGCGGCGCGGGTGGGCCGGCAGGACGTGGCGGCAGTGCCCGGTGTCGAGGTCCCACAGGCGGATCGCGGCCGGTGGGGCGTCACGGCCGCCGTAGACCTCGTCGCCGAGCACGGCCAGGCGCACGTCGGGCGTGCAGGCGACGGCGCTGACCGACGGCCCGCCCGCGAGCTCCAGAAACCGTTCGGTCTCCAGGCCGCGCTCGGCCTGGACCCGGGCCAGGAGCGGCCCGGCGTCGCGGACCTGGCCCAGCTCCGCGACGAGGTCGGCGTCGGTGATCCGGCCGTGCCGCCATCGGTACAGGCCCCGATTGTACGCGGTGTGCGCGTGGTGCGGGTCGGCCCGCAGTGCCTGCTCCCACAGCTCCTCGGCGCGCTGCGGGTGGCCGAGGTCGAGCATCGACAGGGCCGCGTTGCTCAGGCCGTCGGCGCGCAGCTCGATCTCCGCGGGGCGGCGGCGCGGATACGGCCGGCCGGCGATCTCGGCATAGACGGCCGCGAGCCGGTCAGCCGCCGCACCGAGCTGCGGACGCGCCGCGACTTCCAGGCGAAAGCATTCCTCCAGTACTGCCCTGAGCCCGCCCGGCAGCCGCAAGCCGGCCTCGACCAGGGCCGCGAACACGTCCCCGGCGATGTGCCCGGCCCGCGTCGGCGGCCCCCCGACCAGCATCTCCAGGACGCTCAGGGCCCACGACCACACGTCGGTGGCGGGCGTCAGGCGCACCGGCTCGCCCGCGGCCGCGCGCATCTGCTCGGGTGAGCAGTACGCGGGGGTGAGCGCGGCCCCGAACTTCACCGCGGCCAGCCCGAAGTCGGTGACCTTGAGCGTGCCGTCGGGCTCGCGCATGGCGTTGGCCGGCTTGACGTCCTGGTGGACCAGGCCCTGCGCGTGAGCGTGGGTGAGGCCCCAGGCGAACTGGATCGCGGCGTCGAGGACGTCGGGCAGCTCGGCGATCGTGCCCAGCCGGACGGCGTCGGCGAGGCTGCCGCCGTCGACCCACTCCGCGAACGCGGCCGGGCGGCCGTCGAGCTGCCGCACGTACGCGCAGCTGACCGTGTGCGGATGCGCACCCAGCCCGACCCAGTTCTCAGCCTCGGCCTGGAACAGCTCGTCGCCCGCGAACTCCGGCCGCGGCGTCTTCACGGCCAGCTCGACGCCCCAGCCGCGGTGGTGGACGCGGTACACCAGGCCCATGCCGCCGCTGCGGATGACGTCGCGGACCTCGTACGTTTCGAGGAGGATGTCACCGGCGCGGAACACGGACGGTCACCTTTCGGCTGCTCTGGCATCGAACCGGATAAGATCCACACAGGGTAGCCGATCGGCGGAGGAACGATGGACCTCTCGTTTTCGGGCGAGGTGTGGCACTGGCGCGGGCCCGCACCGCACCACTTCGTGACCGTGCCCGCCGACGACTGCGTGGCGATCGCCGACGCGGCGCGGATGGTCAGCTACGGCTGGGGCATGATCCCGGCGACCGTCACCGTCGGCGCATCGACCTGGACGACCTCCCTGTTCGCCAAGGACGGCGGGTACATCGTGCCCCTGAAGCTGGCGGTACGCCGGAAAGAGCAAATTGACGTCGGTGACATTGTGCAGGTCAGACTGGTGATTGGTTAGCCTTACCTACGTGCTGATTCATCGTTCGTTCATTTCGCATCCATCGAATACTTACGAACTGACGCATCTGCATTCGGTCGTGGCGTAGCAGAGTGCCACCATGACCATTTCTCGTCGTCAAGTGCTGACCGGCGGCGCCGCCGCGGGTGTCGGGCTTACCGTTGCGGGTGCGCTGCCCACCCTGGCCGAGCCGGCCGCCGCCGCCTCGACCGCGTCGGAGAACAAGCCGGCCACCGGCCGCCCCTTCCCGCCGCTGGTCGACGACCCGAACGGCATCCTCGCCCTGCCGACCGGCTTCTCGTACACGATCGTCACCCGCGAGGGCCAGACCGACCTGTCCGAGGGCCAGGGCAAGACCCCCGCCTACCACGACGGCACCGGCGTCGTCGGCTCCGACCGCAACGGCCTCACCCTCATCCAGAACCACGAGATGACGCCGCACATGTCGCAGTACGGCGTGCCGCACATCGAGGGCACCGTCTACGACCCGGGCGCGCAGAACGCCAGCGGCTGCACGATCATCACCACCGACCGCAGCGGCAAGGCGCGCGAGGAGTGGGTCGGCATCTCCGGCACCGTGCGCAACTGCGCCGGCGGCGTGACCCCCTGGGGCACCTGGCTGACCTGCGAGGAGACCTTCATCAACGCGGGCGCCACCTGGTCCGCGGCCGGCCTGACCGGCACCTACCAGAAGGACCACGGGTACGTCTTCGAGGTGCTCCCCAACGACTCGAAGTACCAGCTGCCGAAGCCCATCAAGGCGTTCGGCCGCTTCGAGCACGAGGCCCTCGCGGTCGAGCCGAACGGCAAGCACGTGTACCTCTCCGAGGACGCGTCCGGCCCCAACGGCCTGTTCTACCGCTGGTCCAACACCGAGAAGATCAAGCTCCAGTCGGGCCTGGCCAACCGTCTCGACGAGGGCGTCGGCAAGCTCGAGGCGATGCAGATCCGCCTCGACGACGGCAGCATCCTGCCCGACGTGTCCTACCTGACCTCGGCCCAGCTCGGCCGCCCGTTCAAGGTCACCTGGCTCGAGGTCCCCGACCGCGACGCCCGGACCAAGACGGTCCGCACCCAGTTCGCCGACGGCACCGTCACCCGCGGCAAGAAGTTCGAGGGCGTCTGGTCGACCAGCAAGGGCTGCTACGTCGTCAACAGCTTCGCGTTCGCCGCCAACGACCTCCCGGCCGACGCCACCAAGCACGACGGCATGGTGTGGTTCTACAACTACGCCGACGAGACCATCACGCTCGTCACGTACTTCCCGCACAACGCGGCCGCCGAGGGCGAGGGCGCCAACCCGAAGTACGCCGACATGACCTTCGACGGCCCCGACAACGTCACCGTCACCCCGTGGGGCTCCCTGGTCCTGGCCGAGGACGGCGTCCGCGCCTCCCACGTGCTCAGCGCCATCCCCGGCGGCCCGACCTACGCGATCGCCCGCAACCAGGTGGTCATCGGCACCTCCAACGGCGCGAACGTCTACTCGGAGTTCACCGGCCCCACCTTCTCCCCCGACGGCAAGGTCCTCTTCGTCAACATCCAGGTCCCCGGCATCACCCTCGCCATCACGGGCCCGTGGGAGAAGTACCTCGGCTGAGTTTCCTTTCGAGGCGGGGGAGACTTCGCCTCCACCCGCACCCCCGCACGATCGGCGCCGACGGCGGCCGGCCGTAAGGGGCTGAGGTGACCAACCGCTACAGCAACGCCGCCGCGCCCGATCCCCTCGGTGCGGCGGCGTTGCCGTGTGCAGGACCACGAGGGGCTCGGCCATGCCGATCGTGCAGGCCGCTCGTCGGCCAGGACCCGCCGGCCGCGCTGCGGGCGCTGATGAAGCTCGCCGGCGGCTCGCACCTGCACGATATGGACGTCGACGAGTTCATCGAGGCTCGCAACGTCTCGTCGCGGCGCGCGACGCCGGCGCGGCGAGGTCGCACAAGTTCGCGCCGGCGCTGATTCGAAGGCGGCTCCCAGGGCGGATCGGCGCGGGATGTGATCTCCTCGGAGACATGCCTCCCGAGCCGCACGTGGTAGCGCGTGGCGCCGCCGACCCGCGCGTGCTGGTGCTGCTCCTGCCCGGCGGCCGGACGCGGAGCACGGCGCGGGCCCGGCGCGGAGTCGCCTATCTGCGCATGCTGCCGTTCGGGTGGGCGGCGGCGGGCGGCGGACCGGGTGTCGGCGTCTGGCGGCTGCGGTACCGCTATCGGGGCTGGAACGAGCCCGAGCGGCACCCGGTCGCCGACGCGCGGTGGGCCCTCGCCCGGGCCGCCGAGCGGCACCCGGGCGTGCCGGTGATCCTGGTCGGGCACTCGATGGGCGGCCGGGTCGCGCTGCACGTGGCCACCGCGCCCGGCGTGGCCGGAATCTGTGCCCTAGCGCCGTGGATCGAGCCGCCCGACCACGCGCTGCCCGTCGACCCGGCCGTGCCGCTGCTCGTCGCGCACGGTGACCGCGACCGCACGACCGATCCGGCCGGGTCACAGCGGTTCGCGGCCGCGCACGGCGGACGGTTCGTGCTCGTGAAGGGCGAGAACCACACCATGCTGCGGCGGTACTCGACCTGGAACCGCCTCGTCACGGAGTTCACCCGCACGGTGCCGCGGCGTCAGGGCCACCGCGGCATTTGGCCGAACGGCTGACCGGCGGTCATTCCTTTAGCGCCCGACAACGACCTGAGCAGCCAGGCCGGACTCCCGAACCTCGACGCCGTTGACTCCGTAGAGTCACCGTGTCAATGCGTTCAGTGTCGAACCTCGGGGGGATTCATGTTCCACGCCGTCACCGCCGGTGCCATGCTGCTGTCCTCGCTCGCCGCGCCCGCCGCCCCGCCCGTTCCGCCGCCACCGCCGAACGAGGTCACCATCAGCGTCGTCACCGCCAACGGCTCCGGCTGCCCGGACGGCAGCGCCGCGGTCGACGTGTCGCCGGACCGCAAGGCGTTCACGGTCACCTACAGCGAGTACATGGCCCAGGTCGGGGTCGGGACCAAGCCCACCGACTTCCGCAAGAACTGTCAGCTCGCCCTCGACGTCAACATCCCGCAGGGCTTCACCTACGCGATCGCCGAAGCCGACTACCGCGGCTTCGCCAGCCTCGCGCGCGGCGCGACCGCCACCCAGGTGGCCGGCTACTACTTCCAGGGCAACTCGCAGACGGCCCGGGCCAGCCACCCGTTCCGGGGCCCCATGGAGGACAACTGGCAGACCAAGGACGCCGTCGCCATGACCGCGCTGGTCTTCGAGAAGTGTGGCGAGCAGCGCCACCTCAACATCAACACCGAGCTGCGGGTCAGCGCCGGCAGCTCCAACAAGAAGACGACGACCAGCTTCATGAGCATGGACTCGACCGACGCCGCCTTCAGCACCGTGTACCAGATCGCCTGGAAGCGCTGCCCGTAACACCGTCCGCACCGGCCCGGGCGGCGTGGTCCAGCCGCCCGTGGCCGTTGCCCTGCGAAGCCCGCCGCCGCTGCCGCGCAGAGCCCGCCGCCGTTGCCCTGCGAAGCCCGCCGCCGCTGCCGCGCAGAGCCCGCCATCGTTGCCCTGCGAAGGCCGCCGCCGCTGCCGCGCAGCGCTGGCGGCCGTTGCCGTGCGAAGCCTGCCGGTTTGCCGTACAGTTCGGCGCCATGCCGACCCCCGACCGTGCCGCCACGATCCTGCTCGTCGAGGACGACCCGGGCGACGAGCTCATGGCCCGGGAGGCGTTCGAGGACGACGCGCAGTCCAGCGAGCTGCACGTGGCCCGGGACGGCCAGGAGGCGCTCGACTTCCTCTACCGGCGCGGCCGCCACGCCGACGCGCCCCGGCCCGACTTCATCCTGCTCGACCTCAACCTGCCCCGCGTCGACGGCCGGCAGGTCCTGCGCCAGGTGAAGGCCGACGCGACCGTGGCCAGCATCCCGGTGGTGGTGCTGACGACGTCGAGCGCGGTCGAGGACGTGGCCGCCTGCTACGGGGCGCACACGAACGCATACATCACGAAGCCGCAGGGCTACGAGGAGTTCGTCGACGTGGTCCGCCAGATCAACCAGTTCTGGCTGGACACCGTCCGGCTCCCGGGCGCCGCCGCGGCCGCCTGATCCTGGCCGGGAAGCGAACCGGCGCTCAGTGCTCGATGGTGAGGACCGAGTCCAGCCCGGTCAGCGCCAGGACCCGGCTCAGCGTGGTGTCCGGGTTGCGCACGACGAACCGGCGCCCCTCGCGCAGCGCCTGCTTGTGGGCCCGGACCAGGGCCGCCACGCCGGACGAGTCGCAGTAGGCCAGCCCGCTCAGGTCCGCGACCAGCTCCGCCGCACCACCGGCGAACGCCTGGTTCACGGCCGCGGCGAAGTGCTCGGAGGAGTGGTAGTCCAGGGCACCGGACGCCACCAGCACGACCCCGCCCGGGCCCGCGGCAGCCGTGATCGTCAGCCCCGAGCCGGAACGTTGGTCACTGTTCATGAGAAGCGAAGCGTAACCCGCCCGGCCCGGGGCCGCAGCGCTGGACCCGGACCGGCTTCGCGGCCGCGCCCGGGCGGCGACAGGCCCGGATCCCCTCGCCCGGGCCGGCCCGACGGCGTTGCGCGGGTCGGCCCGCCCCGGGCGTGCGCACGCAGCGCGGTAGCCCGCTTACAACACCGGTGGCCGGGCGGCCACGCTACACCTGGTCCCTGCTCAGGAAGTCGGCGGTGACCGCGGCGAGCAGGGGCGACGCGAAAATCGTGTAGTGGGTCAGGCCGGGCAGGATGGCCAGGGCGTGGCCGCCCTTGGGCCGGCCCTCGCCCATCCAGCCGCCGTCGCGCAGGCCGCCGTCGAGCAGGCCGAACACCTCGACGTAGTGGCTCGGCGGGGCCATGTCGGCGTCGGCGGCCACGAACATGGTCGGGACCCGCAGGCCGGCGATCGCCTCGCGCAGGTCGAGCGGCTTCGCCATGAACTCGCCGATCTTGTCCAGCAGGCGCGGGAAGTCCTCCGGCCGCGGCGCGACCCGCTGGTAGTCCTGGTACATCGGGGTGTCCTTCATGAATTCGGCCGCGGCCCCGCTGACCTGGCCCTGCTGGGCCCGCATCTCGGCGTAGACGGCCTCGGTCCAGGCGTGCGCGGAGACCGCGACCAGCTTCGACACCAGCCGCGGGTGGTCGAGGGCGGTGCGCACGGCGACGCCGCCGCCGAGGGAGTAGCCGACGACGGCCGGGCGGTGCTCGCCCCGGTCGAGGCCGAGGTGGCCGATGAGCGCGGCGATGTCGGCCGCCATCGTGCCCAGGTCGAGGGGGCGGTCGACGTCGGCGGTGCGACCGTGGCCCTGCAGGTCGACGGTGATGACCTGGTGCCGCTCGGCCAGGGCCGGGATCACAGGCCCGAACATCTCGCCGGAGCCGAGGCCGCCGTGCAGCAGGATCAGCGGGCGGCCGGAGCCGTGCGTCTCGTAGTACAGGTTGATGCCGTTGACGTCCGCGTAGTTTCCGGTGCTCATGGACCCCACCCTAGGACAGCAGCAGGTCCTCCACGCTGGCCAGGAGGGTGCGGGCGGAGTACGGCTTCGCGAGGTAGGCGTCGGCGCCCGCCATCCGGCCGGCCAGCTCCGAGTCCATCTGGGTCTGCGCGGTGAGCATGATGATCGGGACGGCGACGGTCGAGGTGATCTGGCGCAGGGTGCGGCAGACCTCGATCCCGGACATGCCCGGCATCGACACGTCGAGCACGACCGCGTCCGGCGGGCGGCGCTGGATCAGGGCGATCGCCGACGGCCCGTCGTGGGCGGTCGCCACCTCGTAGCCGCCCTTGCGCAGCTGCGTGGCCATGAGCTCACGCAGGTCCTCGTCGTCGTCGACCGCGACGATGTACCCGGTCACATTGCCCCCTCGTGCGCTGTCCGGCCTTGATCGTCCAACGGCCGGGGTGCACCGGAGGGGCAATTCGGGTGCAAAACGGGGTCAGGCCGCCGGGAGGGCCTCCCGCTCGGCCAGCTCGACCAGCTCCAGGGAGTCCTCGCGGCCGATCCGGTGCTCGCAGAGGTATCCGAGCATCGACCAGGTGGCGTCGGAGACGTCCTGCGGGCCGTAGCCGTCGAGCAGCCCCTCCTCGCCGAGCTGCGTGCGCACCAGGGCCTCGGCGACGTCGGGCTTGACCTCGACGTCGCGGCCCATGGCGGCGACGAAGTCCGCGACTGCGTCCGGCGGGGTGTCCTCGTCGAAGAGGCTCCGCACGGCCAGGCGGATCGCGGCCGCCAGCACCTCGTCGTCGTGCTCGTCCGGCGGCAGCTCGGCCGCCTCCGCGGCCGCCGCCTCGTCGCCGCTCAGTAACGCGACGAACACGGACCCCACGCGCGACCGCGGCTCGAAACCGCTGTTCTCCCCCTCAGCGCCCATCCACCGAGCGTAACCCGCAGCGCGAGGGGTCGAGACCCCACAAACCGTGGCCGGAATCACCGCACCCCGGCCCGCGACTGCCCACGGATTGGGACCCGGACTGGGCCCAAAGGCCCAGGATCACCGGCCCGGCGATCACTAGCGTTCGGGTCGCGAAACTGGTGACCCTACGTACGGGAGTATCGATGACCCTGTCCCTTCGGCATCAGCCGCGGTCGCGGCTGTTCGTGCTGGCCGGCATCGCGGTGGCGCTCGTGGCGCTGCTCGGCTGGTTTGCCACCGGGCCGCTGCGCTCGGCCAGCGCCGACGCCGCGCCCGTGTCCCAGGGCAAGCCGGCGACCGCCTCCTCCAGCGAGGGCCGCGGCTACCCGGCCTCGGCGGCCGTGGACGGCGACGAGAAGACCCGCTGGTCCAGCGCGTTCAGCGACCCGCAGTGGCTGCAGGTCGACCTCGGCGCCCCGACCGCGCTGAGCAAGGTGGCGCTGCACTGGGAGCGGGCCTTCGGCACCGGGTACCAGATCCAGACCTCCGCCGACGCCGCCACCTGGACGACCGTGTACTCCACGACGACCTCCAAGGGCGGCCAGGAGACCGTCGCGATCTCCGGCACCGCCCGGTACGTGCGGCTCTACGGCACCGCCCGCTCCTCCGGCTACGGGTACTCGCTGTGGGAGTTCCAGGTCTACGGCACCTCCGGCGCCCCGGCGACGGCGACGGTCGGCCCGGTGACGACCGGCCCTTCCAGCCCCGGGCCCGTCCCGACCGGCACGGCGACCGCGACCCCCACCGGGACCGCACCGGCCGGCTGGGTCATGGCGCCGAATCCCGTCACGAACATCAAGCCCTCACACGCGGTACCCCCGAACAAAGGCGGTTTCCACGAATTCCAGGCCAACTGCTCGGTTTCGCGGACCAACCTGCAGGACGACCCGATCGTCTTCCCCGGGCTCGCCGGCGCGTCGCACATGCACACGTTCATGGGCAACACGACCACCAACGCCAACACCACCGTCGACTCCCTGACCAAGGGCTCGACGACCTGCAAGGCCAAGGGTGACCTGTCCGCGTACTGGATGCCGACGCTCTACAACGGCGACGTCGCGGTCAACCCGGAGGGCCTGCAGACCATCTACTACAAGACCGGTGTGCAGGACTACCGTACGATCCAGCCGTTCCCGAAGGGCCTGCGGTTCGTCGTCGGCAACGCCAAGAACACCGACGCCGACAAGTTCCTCGCCGCGACCGAGAAGGGCTTCGAGTGCGGCGACAGCTACGAGAACAAGAACATCCCGGTCAGCTGCCCGACCGACCGCTCGGTGAAGCTCAACATCCGCTACCAGGCCCCGAGCTGCTGGGACGGGCTGCACCTGGACTCGCCGGACCACCAGAGCCACATGGCGTACCCGGTCGACACGCACTCGGCGGCCGGCGTCGTCTGCCCCGATGACCACCCGGTCGCGGTGCCGAAGCTCGAGTTCAAGATGGCCTGGCCGGTCAACGGGGACATGTCGAAGGTGCACTTCGCCAGCGGCGCCGGCCCCACGTTCCACTACGACTTCGTCAACGCGTGGGACGACCGGACCCTCAAGGCGATGATCGACGGGTGCATCGTCGCGGCCCGCCAGTGCGACGCCCAGGGCCACGACGGGCGGGACGACCAGCAGCCCGCACCGTACGTGCTGAACAACAATTACGTGCTGCCGTAGTTCTTTCGAGCACCACGGCGCCGCCGTCCCGGCCTGGGGCGGCGGCGCCGTGGCGTATTCTCTGACGCCAGCGGGCCGCCCCGAAGAGCCGGCCGCAGGACCCGGATGGGCAGCGACTGGGAGCGTGGGCGTGCGGCAGTGGATCGGCGTGACGGCCGTCGCCGTGGGCATCGCCGCCGCCGCGATCGTCGTGCCGCCGCTCCTGCTGCCCGATCATGACAACGCCGACAAATCGCCCAACGCGGCCGAGCCGTCCCAATCGCTGTCCTTGTCGCCATCCGCGCAGCCGGCCGCGAGTGCCCGCCAGCCCGGTCCGAGCCCGAGTGCGACGGCGACGACGTCCGCGCCGAGTGGCTTCACCCCCATCTCCATCCAGGCCGAGGACCCGGCCAACAAGATCACCGGCGGGGCCTCGACGGTGGCGTGCGCGACCTGCCGTGGCGGCAAACGGGTGCGGTACATGTGCGCCGCCTGCACCCTCGTCGTGAAGGCCACACTGCCGAGCGCGGGCACCCGGACCGTGACCGTCTACTACGAGGCCGACGGCAACCGTTCGATCAAAGTGCGCGTCGGCGGGGGTACTCCACGTGCGTTCCTGGTCACGGGACCGGACTGGGCCGTGCCGCAGTCGTTCCGCTTCACCACCGAGCTGCCGGCCGGGGACGTGCAGCTGACCCTGTTCAACGACGACTCCCCGGCCCCCGATCTGGACGAGATTGTCATCGCCTGATCCTGGTAGCGTCCCTGCCGTGGTGAGTCCCGACCGTGCGGTCGCCGCGGCGGCGCTGACCCGCGCCGTGCTCATCGGCCGCGCGGTCGCGACGATGATCGCGGGCGCGGCGGGCCTGCTCCTCGTCGCCGACCGGTGGCGGATCGCCGAAGTCCTGGCCGTCGTGGCCGCCGGCACCGTCGTCCAGGTCGGCCTGCTCGCCCGGTGGCCCCGC
Source organism: Dactylosporangium sp. NPDC051541 (assembly GCF_044454505.1). Classification (NCBI taxonomy): domain Bacteria; kingdom Bacillati; phylum Actinomycetota; class Actinomycetes; order Micromonosporales; family Micromonosporaceae; genus Dactylosporangium; species Dactylosporangium sp. NPDC051541. Next base: position 50,054 of record NZ_JBITDU010000013.1, on the reverse strand, counting down.
CTGGCCGCCCGCCCGCTGCTCGCCCTGGCCGCCGACTCGATCCTGGTCCTGGCGGTGCTGGCGCTGGGCCGCGGCGACGTCGCGTACTTCTGCTTCGCGGCCGGCGCCGGAGCCCTCGCCGGGGTGCTGCTCGGGCTGTGGGCCGTGCCCGTCTGGATCGTGCAGGCCGCGGTGAGCTTCGCCGTCATCGGCGACGTCCTGCACCGCCTCGACCCGCCCGCCGAACTGGCCGCGTTCGTCGTCGCCCTCCCGGTCGCGGGTGCCCTGGCCGGCCTGGGCGCGTCGATCCTGACCTCGGCCCTGGCGCGATACCTGGAGCTGTCGCGCACCCTGGTCGCGTCGGCCCAGCGCTCCGCGGCCGCCGACGAGCGGGCCCGGCTCGCCCGCGAGCTGCACGACTCGGTGAGCAAGACCCTGCGCGGCGTCTCCCTGGCCGCCCTGGCCCTGCCGACCTCGCTGCGCCGCCAGCCGGCCCTGGCCGAGCAGCTGGCCGGCACCGTCGCCGAGGGCGCGACGGCGGCCGCCCGGCAGGCCCGCGAGCTCCTCGAGGCGATGCGCCTGGACGTGCCCGACCGTGACTTCGCCACCACCGTCCGCGAGCTCTGCGACGCCTGGAGCGCCGCCACCGGCATCCCCGTCCGGACCGTCCTGGAGCCGATCGACCCGCCGATCCCCGTCGGCTACGAGCTGAGCCGCATCGTCCGCGAGGCCCTGGCCAACATCGCCAACCACGCCTACGCCCAGCGGGTCGTGGTCCGCCTGGCCCAGACCCGCCGCGGCGTGCGCGTCGAGATCTCCGACGACGGCACGGGCTTCGCGGTGCCGCGCGACCTGTCCCGCCTGCAGACCGGCGGCCACTTCGGCATCGTCGGCATGGCCGAGCGGGCCGGCAACGTGGGCGGCGACCTGCACGTCGACTCCGCCCCCGGAGCCGGCACCACCATCACCGTCCGCGTCCCGCTGGGCGTCCACGCCGTGGACGGCGCGTCGTGATCAGCCTGGTCATCGTCGACGACAACCCGATCGTGCGGGCCGCGCTGCGCGGGATCGTCGAGGGCGACGACGACATGCGGGTCCTGGCCGAGGCCGCGAACGGCCGCGAGGGGCTGGCCGCGGTCCGGCGCTTCCAGCCGACCGTGACCCTGCTCGACCATCGCATGCCGATCGCGGACGGCCTGTCGGTGATTGCGACGCTCGCGCAGTACACCAGCGTGCTCGTCCTGACCAGTGACGACGACGCGGAGCTCATCGGGGGCATGCTGCACCAGGGTGCGCGCGGATACCTCGTGCACGGCGAGTTCGACCCACCGGAGCTGCTGCGCGCGGTTCGGGAGGTGGCGGGCGGCCGCGGCTGGCTGTCCCCGATCGCCGCCTCGGTCGCGGCCACGATGGTCCGCGACCAGCAGGCCCGGGAGCGGGTCCGGCACCAGCAGGTCCTGGCCCGCCGCCACTTCGGCCTCACCGACCGCGAGGAGGACGTGATGCGGCTGCTGTGCGAGGGCCTGTCCAACGCGTCCATCGCGCACCGCCTGCGGCTGACCGAGAAGACGGTGAAGAACCACCTCAACCACGTCTTCGCGAAACTCCAGGTCCGCAGCCGCACCGAGGCCGTCATCCGCTGGACCCACGGGGCCGGCTGAGCGCCGGCGGGCTCCCGGTGCGGCCGTCGCCCGTCTATCGTCGGGCGATGTTGCTGGAGCGGCTGCGGCGGGCCGGTATGGGAGACGTCGTCACGGTTGTGCCGGTGGGCGGCGGGATGGCGGCCCTCGCTGGGATCGCGTTCCGGCGCGGTGCCGAGGCGGTGTTCGTCAAGGCGTTCGCCGAGCCGCCGGACGACGACGTCTTCGCGGCCGAGGCCGAGGGGCTGGCCGCGCTGCGGGAGCTCGGCGGGGTGGCCACCCCCGAGGTGGTGCTGGCCGGCCGCGATGTGCTGGCCCTGTCCCGGCTGCGGCCGCGGCCGCACACCGGGGAGTTCTGGGAGCAGGTCGCGCATGCGGTTGCCGGGCTCCATATGGGTACTGTCAGTGACCGCTTCGGCTGGCACCGTGACAACTGGCTGGGGCGGCGGCGGCAGGTCAACGGCTGGGACGACGACGGGTTCGCGTTCTTCGCCCGGCATCGGCTGCTGCGGTGGCTGCCGGAGCCGAAGGTCGAGGCGGCGCTCGACGCCGGCGACCGGGTCGCGCTGGAGCGGCTCTGCGCGCGGCTGCCCGAGCTGCTGCCGGAGCGGCCCGCCTGCCTGACCCACGGCGACCTGTGGACCCAGAACGTCATGGCCACCGCGGACGGGCGGCCGGCGTTCATCGACCCGGCCGTGTCGTACATGTGGGCCGAGGTCGACCTGGCGCACGTGTGGACGACCGCGCCACCACCCGAAGCGGCGCGGTTCTTCGCCGTGTACGCCGAGCTGACCGGCCTCGACCCCGGCTGGCCGGAGCGCATGCCGATCCTGCAGCTGCGCCAGCACCTGGCCGTGCTGGCCCAGTTCGACGACGACTGGGGCGCGGCCGGGCACATCCGGGCCACCCTCGCCCCGTTCCGGGACCGCCGGTGAAATCGCCGATGCCGCCCGGCGGGCGCGACGGGCACAATGGCTCGCATGTGGGCGTTCGGAGTTGACCGGCACGAGCTCGATGTGACGACCATCGGCGCGGCGGACCCGCCCGAAGCCGGGGACGGCGAGGTGGTGCTGCGGGTCGACCGGGTCGGGATCACGGCCAACAACGTCACCTACGCGGTGCTCGGGGACGCCATGCGCTACTGGGAGTTCTTCCCGCCCGGCGCGGCCGGCCTCGAACCGCGGTGGGGGCTCGTGCCGCTGTGGGGGTTCGCCGAGGTCGTCACCTCGCGGCACGAGCAGGTGCGGGTCGGCGGGCGCGTCTACGGGTACCTCCCGCCGGCCGGGCACCTGCTCGTGCGGCCGGGGCGGGTCGACGACGCCGGGTTCCGGGACGAGAGCCCGCACCGGGCGGGACTGCCGTCGCCCTACAACGCATACCGGCTCACCACCGGCGACCCCGCCTACCGGCCCGACCGCGAGGACCTGCTCGTGCTGTTCCGGCCGCTGTTCTTCACCTCGTTCATGCTCGCCGACCAGGTGCTCGACCACGACGGGTACGGTGCCGAGCAGCTCGTCCTGTCGTCGGCGTCGAGCAAGACCGCCTACGCCACCGCGTTCGAACTGCTGGGCAAGGGGCCGCGGACCGTCGGGCTGACGGCGGCCGGGAACAAGGGCTTCACCGAGTCGCTCGGGTGCTACGACCTGGTGCTCGGATACGACGAGATCGCAGCGCTGCCGACAGTACCCACGACGTATCTGGATCTGTCCGGATCGGCCGCGACCCGGGACGCGCTCCAGAGCCACCTCGGGGCGCGGCTGACCAAGGACATCGCGGTCGGGCTCACCACCCGGTCGCCCAATGCTTTCGCCGCCGGTGAGGTGTTCTTCGCGCCGACGCGGATCCGCAAGCGGACCGTCGACTGGGGGCGCGACGGGCTCGACGCCCGGTTCGCCGCGGCCTGGGACCGGTTCGCGGAGGTGGCCGCGGGTTGGGTCGACGTCGCGGAAGGGCGCGGGGCGGAGGGGTTGCGGGCGGCCTGGCTCGAGGTCCTCGCCGGGAGGACGCCGCCGCGGGTCGGGCACGTCATCCAGGTGTGAGCGGTTCGGGGCCTTGCCGATCGGGGCCTATGCCGATCGGAGCCTTGCCGATCGGGGCCTTCGCCGATCGGGGCCGAGCGGGCCGGGCCGGCCGATCGGGGCTTGAGGTTCCAACGGTGTCAGGGTTTAGCGTGCTCGCGTGATGAGTTTCGCGGTGGCTTACAGCACGCCGACGTTCGGGGTCGACCCCGACCGGCTGGCCGCGTTCGCGCGGCACGTGGAGGCGTGCGGGTTCGAGGGGCTGTACGTGCCGGAGCACGTCGCGCTGTATCCGGGGGCCACGTTCGGCGGGCATCCGGTGCCGACGACACTGCCCTACGGCGACCCTCTGGACCTGCTGCTGTTCGCGGCCGCGGCCACCGAGCGGCTCCTCCTCGGCACCGGGGTGCTGCTCCTGCCCTATCACCACCCGGTCGTCCTCGCGAAGCGCCTGGCCACGATCGACCTGCTGGCGAAGGGCCGGCTGCGGCTGCTCACCGTCGGACTCGGCTCGCTGCCGGGCGAGGCCGCGGCCCTGGGCGTCGACTTCGCGTCCCGCGGACGCCGGGCCGACGAGGCGATCGACGTGCTGCGGCTGCTCATGAGCGGAGGCCCGGACGGCGTCAGCTTCGCCGGGGAGTTCTTCTCGTTCGACTCGCTGTGCAGCTTCCCGCAGCCCGCCACGCCCCTGCCGATCCACGTCGGGGGCTCGAGCCCGGCTGCGGCGCGCCGAGCCGGGCGCCGCGGCGACGGCTGGTTCCCGGGCGGACTGCTGCCACCGGACGAGCGACGGCGTCAGCTGGCGATCGCCCGCTCCGCGGCCACGGAGGCCGGGCGGGACCCTTCGGCGTTGCAGTACACCCGGTGGGGTTCCGCGACGATGGACGAGGAGACCCTGGACCGATTGCGGGACGAGGGCGTCACCCGGGTCGTCATCGGCGGGGAGGAGGACGAGCTGGAGCGGTTCGCTGAGCGCTTCATCGCCCGGCGCTCCGGCGGATGACGGCTCCACGGCATTGACCGGCAGTTCCGCGACTCGACGGATTCCGCGGTTCGACGGATTCCGCGACTCGACGGGTTCCGCGACTCGACGGGTTCCGCGACTCGACGGGTTCCGCGGTTCGACGGGTTCCGCGGTTCGACGGGTTCCGCGGTTCGACGGGTTCCGCGGTTCGACGGGTTCCGCGGTTCGGCGGTTCGCGGTTCGCGGTTCGGCGGAAGACGGTTTCGTGCCAGCCTCCGAGCGTCGAGCACGGCGAGCTCGTCCTGCACATGCCACTATCCGATGGCATCCCGCCGCAGCCGAGCGCCGCGCACAACATCGTGCCGCGCCACGGGGGTCTGGGTGGCCTTCACGTCCCGGCTGGTCGCCGGCGACACGGTCGAGCCGGTCGCCATCGCGCATCGCCTCGGTGCCGGCTCTCACGCTGACCCGGCCGGCCGGCCGCTGCTGGCGTAGATCGTGCGGGGGCGTGGGTGGAGGTGAAACTCGGAATAGCGGAGCTAGGCCGTGCCGGGCTTCGAGAGCAGCACCCCCGCCTCGGCCATGCTGTCCACCGCGCCCAGGTAGTGCTCCTCCAGCATCTGCACGATCTCCTCACCGGACCCGACCCGGAAGACGTCGACCACGTACTGGTGGCGGCGCACCGCCTCGTCCAGGCCGATGTGCTGCCGGTCGATCGACGAGCGCATCAGCGCCCCCATCTGCGCGTCCAGGGTCCGCCACAGCGCGGCCAGGCGCTGCTTGCCGGCGGCGTCGATGATGCAGCCGTGAAACTCGGTGTCCAGGTCGATCATGGTGGCCACGTCGCTGTCGGCGGCGACGTCGGCCATCCGGTCGACGACGGCCTGCATGCGGCCGAGGACGTCGTCCTTGTTGCCGGTGATGCAGCGGACCGCGCCGGCCTCCAGGACGAAGCGGGCATAGCAGGCGTCCCGGATGTCCTCGTAGGACATCCGGGTCACGACGCTGTGCCGCCGCGGCGAGATGTCGACCAGGCCGTCGACGCTCAGCTGGCGCAGCGCCTCGCGGACGGTCGAGCGGCTGACCCCGAGCTCCTCGGCGAGGGGGGCCTCGACGAGGCGCTGCCCGGCGGTGAACTCGTTGTTGAGGATCTTGCGCCTCAGCACGAGATACACCGCCTCGGGCAGCGACCGGTGCAGGAAGTTGGCGGGGTCGGTCATGGCCGGAAGTCTAGGTCGTCGGCGCGCAGGCCGAGGTGCTGGTCACCGTCGACGTGCACGGTCAGCGCGGCGGCGGGCCCGCACAGCAGCGGCATGAGCCCGGGTCCGTGGCCGGGCTGGGGGCTCCCGCCGTGCACGATGACGCCGACGGTCCGCCACCCCCGCCGATAGCCGGCGTTGTGCCGCACATCAAGGTCGTCAATGGCCACAAAATCCCCCAAACATAATCCATCTGGTACCTCCTGAAGGTCGAGGTCCCACATCTGCGCCGGACGGCCGATCCCGTTGCCCACCACGGAGGACGGCACGATCCCCCGCACTCCCAGTGGCAGCTCCAGCCGCGGCAGCATCCGGGGATCCACATTCAGCACCGAAAGTCCGGGTAGCGTTGCGCCCTGCCCGTGCGCGCGAACGGCGATCGCGTCGCCCGGCAACAACAACCGCAAAACGTCGTCGGGGAAGACGACGATCACCCGGCCCTCCTCGCCGCGCTTGCCCAGGACCGTGCCCCGCGCACCGGCGGCCGCCCCGGTCCGGACCACGGCGTCGTTGCCAAGGCACGCGAACGCGGTCAGCGCGTGCCGGGCCGCCTGGTCGCGGTGTTCGAGGGTGACGCCGGGCGCGACGTGGTCGGCGTCATGGGCGAGAACCGAATCTCCCAGGTGTACTCCGAGCACGACGCCCGAGGTCCCGATGGGCACATAGGGTGCACCGTCGGCGTCGACCAGGTAGGGCGAGGAGCCCATGACCGGCGCCTCCACCACCCCGGTCAGGTTCATGGCCACGGTCGTCACAGGAACGCTCCTAGGTTGGCGTCGGCGTCGTCGACGACACGGAACGCGTCGGCCGGGCCGCTGAGGATGGTGCTGGGGCCGGGGCCGTGGCCGAAGAGGCGGCAGTGGCCCGTGCTGATGACGCCGACGGTGACGTATCCGCGGCGGAACCCGCGCCCGAAGCGGTGGTCCTGGTCCTCGAGGACGACGAGGTCGCCGAGGCGGAGGGACTCCAGGCCCAGGGAGAGGTCCTCGGCCTGCCCGGCGTAGGCGCCCATCAGGTCGGTGTTGGCGAACTCCGACACCATCCCGGCCCCGGCTCCGACCGCGGCGGCCGGCACCCGGGCCGCGACCCCGACCTCGAGACGTCCGTCGTCGCGGGTGCGGATCGGCAGTGCGTCCAGTACCCCCGGATCCAGGTTCTTCACCACGATGTCCGGATGGTCGGTGAGCTTCAGGCCCTGCCCGCGGGCGGCGACGCTGACCCGGTCCCCGGAGCTGACCAGTGCGAGCTGCTCCTCCGGCAGGTCCACGAGCACATACGCGTGCTGCCCGGTGACCCGCCCGGTCGCGCCGGTCGCCGGCCCGCTGCGCACGGTGACGACGTTGCCGACGCACGACAGGAACTGCAGCGCCATGTTCGCACCGGGGTCGGCGGCTCGCACGGAGAGGCCGGGCTCGAGGTGATCACTCGAATGACCGACAGCCGGATCCCCCGGGTGCGCGCCGAGCGTGACCCCGCCCATGCCGGGCAGCAGGAACGGGGTGCCGTCGGCGTCGACGCGATACCCGTGCCGGTCGGCCAGGGCCGGCCAGACCTCGCCGGCCAGGATCTGGGTCACCAGGCGGTCGCGGTTGGTGCGCACGGTGCTCACGTGGCCGCTCCGAACCGGAACCCGTGGCCGCGCAGGGCGGGCGCGCTGACGGCACCGTTCCAGACGTTCATGACCGGCTGCGAACGCACCTGGGAACCGACGCCGTCGACGGTGGCCAGGAGGTCGAGGACGGAGTGCGTGAACCGGGCTCCGGCGACGGGCGCGGCCAGGCGGCCGTTCTCGATCAGGAAGCAGCCGTCGCGGCTGACGCCGGTGATGGTCCCGGCGACCCGGTCGACGAGCCGGGTGTACCAGAACCGCTGCACGTAGACGCCCCGCTCGACGCCGGCGATGAGCTCCTCCTCGGTGCGGTCGCCCGGGCTGAGGACGATGTTCGCGGCGACCGGGCTCGGCGGCTCCTCCCGCGCCACGTGCGCGTGGCCGGTGGGGGCGGTACCCAGGAGCCGGGCTGTGTGCAGGTCCGTGACGGCGGCACCGACGACTCCTTCGGTGAGCATCGGCACCCGCGACTTCGGGGTGCCCTCCAGGTCGAACCCGATCGGCAGCCCGTAGGGCGCGGTGGCGTCGTCGGCGACGGTGACGAGGGTGGACGCGACCCGCTCCCCCGCCCGCCGCGCGACCAGGCCGACGCCGGCCGCGGCCAGATCCCCGCCGAACCCGAACGCCTCCAGGAAGCCGAGGAGCTCCCCGGCGGCCTGCGGGCCGAGCACGACGGTGTAGTGCCCGTCCGGCAGCGGCCCGCGGCCCCGCCCGGCGACGGCCTCGCGGATCGTCCGGGCCACCGACTCCCCGGCGTTGAGCGCGCCGACGGAGCGGTGCAGGTCGATCCAGTGCGAGGTGCCCTCGTCGACGGTGGCGGTGAGGGTCCCGATCGCCTCCGTGGCCCGGGTCTGGTGGGCGACGCCGTTGCTGTTGACGACGGCGAGCTCGGTGACGGCCCGGCCGAACATTCCGGCCGCGTGCCCGCCGGCCGCCTCGGCCCGGCGCATGGTGTCCCCGGCGAGGGCCGAGCGGGCGCCGGCGTCGAACGCGGCCGTGTCGTCGTGCCACAGCTCGAGCTCCGGCGCGGCGGCCGGCTCGGCGATGGTCGCGGTGCCGGGCTGCCCCGCGCGCTCGGCGAGGGCCCGGGCCAGCTCGGCGGCGCGGGTGACGGCGGCGGCGAGACCGCCGGGCACACCGGTGGCGGCCCGGGCGGCGTGGCCGTCGACGAGGGCCCGGACGGTGTACTGGGTCTCGGTGATGTCCTGGGGCTGGTGCACGCGGCCGCCGGCGAAGCGGGTGTACTCGCCGGCCTTGCCCAGCAGCGCGATCTCGACCGCGTCGGCCGCGGCCCCGGCCAGCGCCGACCGCAGCCGATCGAGGTCAACCGGTCCGGTCATCACGCCACTCCGATCTGCAGGTCGCGGACCAGCATCGGGGCGGCGCCGTGGCTGAGGAAGCCCCACTGCTTCGGCTCGCCCTTGCCGCACGGGTAGCCGAACGCGTGGAACTCCGACGGGCCGGCGACCGCCTCCACGGAGCCCCAGAACCGCGGGGTGACGCCGCCGTAGGAGAAGTTCTTGAGGAGCCGCCCCCGCTTGCCGTTCTTCACCTCGTAGGCGACCTCGGTGCCGAACTGGAAGTTGAGCCGCTGGTTGTCGATCGACCAGCTGCGGTTGTCGTCGATGTAGTAGCCGTCGCCGAGCCGGGCCAGGAGGTCGTCGAGGGTGCCGCCGTCGCCGGGCTGCAGGAACACGTGGGTGGCGAAGCACACCGGGAGGTACCCCCAGCCGTCGGAGCGGGCGGCGCCGGTCAGCGCGAGGCCGGCCCGGGCCGCGGAGTCCCGGTTGGACAGGGTGTTGGTGACGATGCCGGCGTCGATCAGGTGGGTACCGCGGGCCGGTGTCCCCTCGTCGTCGAACGCGAACGAGCCGCGGGTGCCGGGCACGGTCGGGTCGGAGGTGATGGTGACGGCCGGCGAGCCGTACCGCAGCGACCCCACATCGGACGGCTTGATGAAGGACGTCCCGGCGTAGTTGGCCTCGTCGCCGAGCATCCGGTCGAGCTCGAGGGCGTGCCCGCAGGACTCGTGGATCTGCAGCGACACCTGCTGGGCGCCGATGATGACGTCGGCGGGCCCGGCCGGGGCGACGGGCGCGGTCAGCAGCCGCACGGCCTCGTCCCCGACCCGGGCCGCGTTCTCCAGCATGCGCAGCGAGGCGAGGTACTCCCACCCGGCCGCCGCGGTGTTGCCGTGGAACGAGTTCGGGTAGCTGCGCCGCTGCACGTCACCGTGGCCGCTGGCGGTCACCATGAGCATCGCGCCGGTCTCGGTGAAGTGCTGGTGCTGGCGGGAGCCCTCGGTGTCGGCGTAGTGCCGGTGCTGCCGCTTGGCGTTGATCCCGGCCTGGGCCGCGGCCACCTCGGCGGGCGCGGACGCGGCGGCCAGCCACGCCGCGAGGAGCTCCTGCCGCTCGGCCGGTGCGACCGCGAACGGGTCCTGCTCGACGACGGTCTCGTAGCGCCCGCCGGCCGGCTCCCGCGGCGGCAGGTCGGTCGGCTTCCCGTGCCCGGCCAGGGCGACGGCGACCCGGTGGGCCTGGGCCGCGGCCGCGGCGGCGTCGGACTCCTCGGCCAGGGGGCGGGCGGCGAAGCCCCACTGCCCGTCCACGAGCACGCGGACGCCGATGCCGATGTTGGCCTCGATCCGCTCGTCGGGGTCGGCGCCCTTCTGGAGGTACGACCGCAGCTCCTCGGCTTCGATGAGGCGGGCGTCGGCGAACCGCACCCGGCCGGCGACCGCGCCGAGGGCCGAGTCGAGGATGCGTGCCGCCGTGGTGTCGTCGGCGAGCGATCCCCAGGTCATGCGGCTTCCTCGGTCAGGGGCAGGTTCACCCACGCGCGGGTGCGGAACGAGCGCTCGAAGGCGTTGATGGTCTCCTGGACGAGCGCGCCCTGCCCGAAGTCACCCTGGTTGCGCGGGTTGCCGGACAGGATCTCGGTGGTGAAGTCGGCGCAGAGGTTGGAGTAGAACAGGAAGTCCCAGTCCTCGCGGGAGTGCCCGCCCTCGGGGAAGAACTCCTGCGGGATCTCCCGCTCGACGAACTCGACCTCCTGGCGGGTCGCGGTCTTGATGGTCTGGCAGATGCCGAACTCCTCGACCAGCCGCACGATGATGGCGCCCTCGGAGCCGTAGATGCGGGCCTCGATGCCGGGGAAGTTGCCGACGGTGACGTAGGAGGACTGGATGGAGGCGAGCAGGCCGCCGCCGAACTCGGCGATCCACATGTCGCCGTCGTCGATGTTGAGCCGCTGCATGAGGCCGGTGTCGCGGACCACCCGCTCGGGCACGAAGTTGCGCATCGTCCCGACGACGGACTGCAGGTCGGTGCCGGCCCACCAGTGCATGATGTCGATGATCGGGGCGCCGTAGCCCTCGATGGAGGAGGTGGCGATGACGTCCGGGTCGGCGTCCGGGTCGTACTGGCGCATCGGGGTGGCCGGGTCGATCCACTGGCTGTTCTGCTCGTAGCCGTTGAAGACGTACGGCTGCCCGACGAACCCGGAGTCGATGAGGTGCTTGGCGTACTGGATCGCCGGCGCGTAGCGGAACGTGAAGCCGAGCTTGGTCTTGAGCCCCTTGGAGCGGGCCAGCTCCGACAGCGCCCGGGTCTGCTTGTAGTCGTGGTGCACCGGCTTCTCGCACAGCACGTGCTTGCCGGCGTCGAGGGCGGCGGCGGAGATCTCGAAGTGGGCCCGGTTGGCGGTGGCCACGTCGATGACGTCGATGCCGGGGTCGTCGAGCAGCTCGCGGTAGTCGGTCACCCGCTTGGCCACGCCGAACTGCTCGCCGGCCTCGTCGAGCATGGCCGCGTCGGTGTCGGCGATGGCCACGACCTCGGCGCGGGGGTCGCGCTGCCAGCCGGGAATGTGCGCGCGCTGGGCCCAGCGGCCCGAGCCGATGACGGCCACACGCAGTTTCTGGTCACTCATTGGGGGGTCGGTCCTTTCCAAAGCTAACGCCGCACGCGGGGATCGATTGCGGCGTAGGCGAGATCTACGAGGAGGTTCATGAGGACGATGAAGAACGCGGCGAACAGCACGGCGCCGGTGATCATCGGGATGTCGAGGGTGCCGATGGCGTCGAAGGTGAGCTTGCCGATGCCGGGCAGGCCGAACACGGACTCGATGACGACGACGCCGCCGAGGAAGTAGCCGAGGTCCATGCCGAGCATCGTCAGCAGCGGGCTGAGGACGTTGCGCAGGCAGTGCCGCAGGAGCACGACCCGCTCCGGCATGCCTTTGGCCCTGGCGGTCTGCACGTAGGGGCTGCGGAGGGCCTCGAGCATGTTGGTGCGGGTGAGCCGGGCGTACCAGGCGGCGCCGCCGAGGCCGAGCGTGAAGCCGGGGAGGATCAGGTAGTTGAGGTACGGCGACTCGTATCCGCTCAGCGGGAAGACGCTGCTCTTGTAGGCGAGGGCGTACAACAGCAGCAGTCCGAGCCAGAACGGTGGCGCCGACAGGCCGACGAGCGACGTGAGCGTGACCGTGCGGTCCAGGACGCCCTTGGGCCGGTAGGCGGCGATGATGCCGGCCGGCACGCCGAGCAGGACCTCGAACAGCACGCCCAGCAGCGCCACGGCCGCGCTCACCGGCAGGGCCCGCCAGATGGCCTCGCCGACGGAGGTGCCCTGCAGGGCGTAGCTGGTGCCGAGGTCGCCGTGGATGACCTGGCGCAGGTAGGTCCAGTACTGGTAGCCGAGGCTGCGGTCGAGGCCGAGCTGGGTGTGGATGGAGGCGACGGTGGCCGCGCTGGCGTTGGGGCCGGCGATGAGCCGGGCCGGGTCGCCGGGGACGACGTGGGTCATGAAGAACGCGAGGGTCACGACGCCGAACAGCACGACGATCGCCTGCGGCAGCCGGCGCAAGAGGAAGCGGCTCATGCCGTCACCTCCGCAAGCTCCGGCGCCGGCCTGAGCTCCACGCTGCAACATTGATGAGCGGCCTCTCCGCTTCGCTTCGAACCACTCATGTCAGCGGCGCTCCGGGGCGGTCGGGTCGAGCAGGTCGCGCAGCCAGTCGCCGGCGAGGTTGAACGACAGCACGGTCAGCAGCAGTGCGATGCCGGGGAAGAACAGCAGCCAGGGCGCGATGGTGAAGTACTCCTTGCCCTGCTCGATCATCTGGCCCCAGGACGGGTCGGGGACGGGCACGCCGACGCCGAGGAACGACAGCGACGCCTCGATGAGGATGGAGGAGGCGACGCCGAGGGTGGCGTACACGATGATCGTCGGGACCAGGTGCGGGAACAGGTGCCGGCGCATGATCCGCCAGTGCGACAGGCCGAGCGTCCGGGCCGCGACGATGAACTCGCGCTCCTTCAGCGACAGCACCAGGCTGCGGATGATCCGGGCCAGGGCCGTCCAGTAGATCAGCGCGATGACGATGACGACGTTGCGCGCGCTCGGGCCGGTGACCGAGATCAGCGCGATGCAGAACAGCAGGATCGGGAACGACATGACGACGTCGGTGATCCGCATGAGCACCGTCTCGACCCAGCCGCCGAGGTAGCCGGCGACCAGCCCGACGAGCACACCGAGGACGGTCGCCAGGCCGTTGGCGAGGATGCCGATGACCAGCGAGACCCGGGCGCCGTAGAGCAGCCGGGACAGCACGTCGCGGCCGTTGGGGTCGGCGCCCAGCGGGAACCCGCCGCCCGGGCCGACCGGCGCCCCGGTGACCTCCAGGCCCTCCGGATAGGTGGTCAGCGGCGGATGCGGGGCCAGCAGCGGGGCCAGGATCGCGGCCAGGGCCAGCAGGACCAGCAGGACGATGGACACCAGCGCGGGCCAGTCGTGGCGCAGGCTGCGTCGCGCCCGCCGCCAGAATCCGGGCGCGGCGACCTCGGTGCCGACCTCAACGGGAAGGGTCACGGCGTTGCCTCCTTCCGGAGCCGGGCTCAGGAACAGCTGCGATAAGGCTTCGGGTGTACTGGTGGGAAGGCGCGGCGAACACCGAAGCGCTCGGACCCGTCTCGACGATCCGGCCGCCCTGCATGATCGCGATGTCGTCGGCCATGAACCGCAGCGTCGACATGTCGTGGGAGATGAACAGGTACGCCAGGCCGTCGGCCTCCTGCAGGTCCTTGAGCAGGTTGAGGATCTGGGCCCGCACGGAGACGTCGAGGGCCGACACCGCCTCGTCGCACACGAGGACCTGCGGCCGCACCGCCAGGGCGCGGGCGATGGAGACCCGCTGCCGCTGGCCACCGGAGAGCTGGTGCGGATACCGCCCGGTGAACCCGGCCGGCAGCCCGACCCGCCCGAACAGCTCCCGGACCCGGATCGTGTGATCGGGGCGGGGCACGCCCGCGGCGACGAGGGCCTCGGTGACGTTCTCGCCGACGGTGAGCCGCGGGTTGAGCGAGTCGTACGGGTCCTGGAACACCATCTGCATGTGCCGCCGGAACGTGCGCAGCGCGCCGCCGTTGAGCTTGGTGACCTCCTGCCCGCCGATGCGCACCGAGCCGCCGGCGGGGTCGACGACCCGCATGATGGCCCGGGCCACGCTGCTCTTGCCGGAGCCCGACTCACCGGCCAGGCCCAGCGTCCGGCCCGGCTCGATGGCGAAGCTCACGGCGTCGACGGCGACGCGCTTGCGGTAGGCGACGGTGAGGTCGCGGACCGCCACCGCGTGCTCAGGCATCGGTGCCCTCCAGCGGGAAGTGGCACGCGGCCGACACGCCGGGCTTCTTGGACTCCAGCCGCGGATCGACCGTGCGGCACAGGTCCTGCGCGCGCGGGCAGCGGTCGGCGAAGGCGCACTGCCCGGCCGGGACGCCACCGAACGGCGGGGCGCCCGGGATCGTCGGCAGCCGCCGCGGCAGCTCGCCGCGTAGCCGCGGGATCGAGTCGAGCAGCGCCCGCGTGTAGGGGTGCGCCGGGCGGGCCACGATCTCGTCGGTCGGGCCGGACTCGACGACGCGGCCCGCGTACATGATGAGGATCCGGTCGCAGAAGCTGGACACGACGCCGAGATCGTGGCTGATCAGGATGGTCGCCGTGCCGTGCGAGTCGGTGAGCTCGTCGAGCAGGTCGAGCACCTGGGCCTGCACGGTGACGTCGAGGGCGGTGGTCGGCTCGTCGGCCACGATCAGCCGCGGCGTGCAGGCGGCCGCGATCGCGATACAGACCCGCTGTCGCATACCACCGGAGAACGCGTGGGGGTACTCCTTGAGCCGCCGTTCGGCATCGCCGATGCCGACGGTCCGCAGCAGCCGCGCCGACTCCTCCCGGGCCGCCGCCTTGCCGAGCCCGCGGTGGTGCCGCAGGCCCTCGGCGAGCTGGGTGCCGATCCGCAGCAGCGGGTTGAGGCTCGACATCGGGTCCTGGAAGACCATGGCGATGTCGGCCCCGCGCCACCGGGCCAGGCGCTTGGCGTCGAACGTCAGCACGTCGTCGCCGTCGAAGCGGATCCGCCCGCCGACGCCCGCGGCCGGCGGCAGGAGCCGCATGACGGCCTGCGCGGTCACGGACTTGCCGGAGCCGGACTCGCCGACGATGCCGACCCGCTCGCCGGCCGCGACCGCGAACGAGACGCCGCGCACGGCGGCGGAGCGCTCGCCGTCGCGGTCGAAGTCGACGGTGAGGTCGTCAACCTCGAGAAGCGTTGTCACATCGATGTCCTCATTTCAGGCGACACAGGCCTCGTCGTTCCAGACGCGATCGGCCGGCGGCGGCTTCAGCCCCGCCGGGGACCTTTTCGCAAAGCCCCCGGCGGGAGTACCGGGTCAGCGACTGGCGGTGCCCGTCGTCTTCCAGTAGTTGGTCATGTCCCAGCCCCAGATCGGCTGCGAGTGGTAGCCGCCGACGGTCTTGCCGAACACCTCGGTCTTGGAGCCGTAGTAGAGCGGCACCACCGGGTTGTCGGCCAGCATCGCCTTCGTGGCCTGCACGTAGATCGCCGTGGCGGCGTCGCTGTCCTTGGCCGCGAGGGCCTGGTTGACCAGGTCGTCGACGTTCTTGTTGCAGTAGAACGGGTAGTTCTGCCCGCCCGGGATGGCCGCCGCGCACGACAGCAGCGCCTGGTAGAAGTCGCTGGCGTCGGGGTAGTCGGCGACCCAGAACGTCAGCGTCATCGGGGCCTTGTCCGGGGTGCCGGCGAGGTCGAAGAACGCGCTCTGCTGGATCGGCTTCGCGTCGACCGTGATGCCGATCTTGCCGAGGTCCTGCTGCAGCTGGGGCAGCAGCGCCGTCCACGGCGACGTGTTCCAGGAGTACATCGTGGTCGACAGGCCGTTGGGGTAGCCGGCCTCGGCGAGGAGCTGCTTGGCCTTCGCGATGTCCTGGTCGTGGACGAGCTTGTCCTTGGTGTAGCCGGTGATGCCGGGCGGCAGGTACTCGTTGGCGACGGTGCCCTGGCCGGCGACCAGCTTCAGCAGGAAGTTGCGGTCGAAGGCGTACGACACCGCCTCGCGCACCTTCGGGTTGTCGAACGGCGCCATCTTCGTGTTCATGGTGACGTAGTAGGTCGACGGCTTCACGATCGTCTTGATCTGCGGCTTGAGGGCCGCGTCGCCCGCGACGGAGAGGTAGTCGGCGGCCGGGATCGGGTCGCCCATCAGGTCGATGGTGCCCTTCTGCAGCGACAGCAGCTGCACGTGCGGGTCGACGCCGAGCTTCTCGACGACCTTGTCGACGTACGGCTTGGGCGCGGCCCAGTACTTCGCGTTGCGGTTGACGACGATCTCCTGGCCGGGCGTGAAGTGGTCCATCACGAACGGGCCGGAGCCGACCGGCTTGCTCGCCGAGCCCGACTCGATGACCGACGCGTGCGGCATCGCCAGGACGTACTTGAACGAGCTGTTAGGCGCGGTGAGCTTGATCTGCAGGGTGCTGTCGTCGGTCGCCGAGATCCCGGCGAGGGAGCCGGACGGGGCCTTCGCGTAGTCGGCGGCGCCTTCGATCCCGGTCCAGAAGCTCTGCACCGGCGACTTCGTGGCCGGGTCGAGGATCCGGGTGAACGAGGAGACGAAGTCCTTGGCGGTGACCGCCTTGCCGTCGCTGAACGTCATGCCCGAACGGATCTTGATGGTGTATGTGAGTCCGTCCGCACTCACTTCGGGCAGGGCGGTCGCGGCCTGGGGCTCGATGTTCATGGTGTCGCCGACGTAGTCGTAGAGCCGGTCGTACAGCATGCGCATGTTGTTCCAGCAGGTGGCGTCGTAGCACACCGCCGGGTCGAAGGTCTTGGGGTCGCTCTGGTAGGCCACGGTCATGGTGCCGCCGTAGCGGGCCTGGTCGCCGCCGCCGGAGCTCTGGGTGGAGTCCTTGGCGTCGCCGCCGCAGGCCGCGGTCAGGGCGACCACGCCGGCGGTGAACGCCGCCAGGAGGATTTTCGGCTTGGAAGGCATCTGCGCCTCCTTCGTTCGTACTGGGGGGATGGGGGGTTCGTTGGGGGTTAGCGCGTTGCGATGTTCGTCAGGCCGCGGACGATGTCGTCCTGGGCGGCCGCGAGGGAGAGCCGGACGTGCCCGGCTCCTTCGGCACCGAACGCGGACCCGGGCGCTACCGCGGTCCCGGTCCGGTGCAGTAAGTCCAATGTGGACACGTCCGACTTGAGCCAGAGGTAGAACGCACCCGCCGGACGGGTGGCGGACAGTCCCAGGTTTCGTGCGGTTTCGAGCGCGACGTCCCGGCGGCCGCGGTAGGCGTCGCGCATCTGCGCTACGCACGCCTGATCACCGGTGAGGGCCGCGATCGCCGCGTGCTGGGTCATCGTGTTCACGCAGGACGCGGTGGCCTCCTGCACCCGGGTGATGCCGCCCACGAGTTCCGGGGTCGTCACCGCGTAGCCCACCCGCCAGCCCGTCATCGCATAACTCTTTGAAAGTGAGTACACACTTACGAACTGGACTCCGGGCGCGGCGGCCGAGAAGGTCACCGCCGGCCGGTCGAGCCAGAGCTGGTCGTAGCACTCGTCCGAGATGACGACCAGGTTGTGCGTCAGTGCCCACGCACCTACCGCGGCGAGCTGCTCGGCGTCCCACTGGTAGCCGACCGGGTTGGACGGCGAGTTGATGAGGATCGCCTTGGTGCGCGGGCCGTACAGGGACTCGAGATGGTCGTAGTCGGGGCTGTGGTTCGCGGCCGGGTCCAGGCGGTAGCCGCGCGGGACCGCGCCGAGCATGGTGGCCAGGGTGGAGAAGTTGGTCCAGCCCGGGTCCGGGACCAGAATCTCGTCGCCGGCGGACAGGAGGGTGCGGTAGGCGGAGAAGAGGGCTCCGACGCCGCCCGCGCTCACCACCACGCGGTCCGGGGTGATGCCGTCGAGGGCGTTGTCGCGGGCCAGTTTCGCGGTGATCGCCTCGCGCAGGGCGGGCAGGCCGGCGCTGGGGCCGTAGCGGGTGTGGCCGGCCAGGGCGGCGGCGTGGGCGGCCTCGACGATGTGGGGCGGGGTCGGGAAGTCGGGCTCGCCGAACTCGAGGTGGATCGCGTCGGGAACGGCCCAGGCGGCGTTGGCGACGGCGCGGATGCCGGAGGCGGGCGTCGAGGCGACCTCGGGCGAGATCACGTCAGGCTCCGCATCAGGCCGCCGTCCACCGAGAGCAGGCTCGCGGTGACGTAGGACGCCTCCGGGGAGCTCAGGAAGCCCACGACCGACGCGAACTCCTCCGGGCGTCCGTAGCGGCCCGTCGGGATCTCGGCCATCGCGGCCGCCCGCACCTCGGCAACGTCCTGGCCGGTGCGCTGGGCCCTCGCCGCGTCGAGGGCGGCGACCCGCTCGGTGTCGATCCGGCCCGGCACCACACCGTTGACCGTCACGCCGTCGGCGGCCACGAGCCGGGCGACGGTCTTGAGCCAGGCGGTCAAAGCGGCGCGGCCACCGTTGGAGTAGGCGAGGTCGGGGAGGGGCTCGCGGACGCCGGAGGAGAGCACGGCGATGATGCGGCCGTTGCCGCGTTGGCGCATGCCGGGCAGGAGCCGGGTGGCGAGGTCGATCGGGGTGACGGTGAGCAGCTGCAGGGCGGTCCGCCAGCCGTCGGCGTCGGTGCGGTCGGCGGGGACGGGCGGCGGGCCACCGGCGTTGAGGACGCACACGTCGACGTGGCCGAGGGTGTGCGGGGCCGCGTCCGCGACGGTTGCGGCGGCGTCGGGGAGGGAGGCGTCGGCGCTGAGCGTGTGGACGGTGATGCCGTGCTTGGCGCGCAGGTCGGCCGCGACCAGGTCGAGGCGATCCCGGTTGCGGGCCCACAGCAGCAGGTCGTGGCCGCGACCCGCCAGTTCGTGTGCGATCGCCGCGCCCAGGCCGGAGCCGGCGCCGCCGACCACCGCCGTCATGGGGTGACCTCCAGCGGCTCGATCGACGGGGTCAGGCCGACGCGGGCCAGGACGTCGTCCAGCTCTTCCAGGGTGGCCTGGTCCGGCCGCGGGGTGAGGGCCCGGGTCATGGCCGTGGTGATGACGCCGCGGCGGCGCAGGACCTCCTTGCGGATGCCGAGGCCGATGCGGACCTGGCCCTCGAAGACGATGTAGGGCAGGAAGCGGTCGTTGATCCGGGCCGCGGCCTCGAGGTCACCGCGCTCGAACGCCAGGCGGATCGCGCGGAGGATCTCCGGGTAGGCGAAGCCGGTCATCGTGCCCGCGGCGCCGCGGCGCAGCTCGGAGTAGGCGCTCACCCCGCCGAGGCCGCCGAACACGGTCAGGTCGGGGCGCCGGGCGAGCAGCCGCGAGATCTTCGGCGGGGTCGGCGGGTCCTCGAGCTTCACCACGCTGCTGCCGCTCGCGTCCAGGGCGGCCAGGAGCGCCGACACCGGAAGGTTGACGCCCGTCGCCGCCGGCTCGTCCTGGACGATGACCGGTACCCCCGAATCGGCTGTCCGTTTGAAGAACGGTGCGATCTGGTCGGTGTCCTTGAGCAGCGGCGGCGCGGAGACCATGACCGCGGCCGCGCCGGCCTCCACGGCCCGGCGGACATTGGCGGCGACGACGGCCGCGGACGGGGCCGAGCAGCCGACCGCGAACGGCACCTTGCCGGCGGCGGCCGCGGCGACCGCCGACAGCACCGTCTCGCGCTCGGCCGCGGTGAGGTCGGTGGCCTCCCCCATGACGCCGAGGATGGTGATCCCGTCGACGCCCCAGCTCGCCGCGGCCGCGACGATCCGGCCCAGGCTCGCCGAGTCGACGGCGCCGGCCTCGTCGAACGGGGTCGGGCTGATGTACCAGGTTCCCGTGAGCATGAGGCTCCTTAGTAGCCGCGGTCGCGGTGGTAGAGGTTGCGCAGCGGCTCCCCGGCGCGGTAGCGGCGCAGGTTGTCGCAGAACAGGTCGGTGAGCGCGGCGTTCTCGGTGCCGACGGTCGAGGCCGAGTGCGGCGAGACCAGCACGTTGTCGAGGTCCCACAGCGGCGACCCGGCCGGCAGCGGCTCGGTGGCGAACACGTCGAGGACGGCGCTCACCCGGTCGGCGACGAGCGCCGCGATCAGGGCGGGCTCGTCGACGACCGGGCCGCGCGAGATGTTGACCAGGATCGCGCCGGCGGGGAGCAGGTCGAGCTGCTTCGCCCCGATCAGGCCCTCGGTCCGCGGGGTGAGCGGGCAGCACAGGACGAGGACGTCAGTGCCGGGCAGCACCTCGTCCAGCTCCCCGATGCGATCCCGGCCCAGGCCGAGCACCTTCGTGCCGAGCGCGGCGAACGTGGCGGCCACCTGCCGGCCCATGCCACCGAGGCCGACGACGGTGACGGTGCGTCCCGCCAGCTGTGCCGTGGTGTAGCGCTCCCAGGTGCGGGCGGCCTGGCGGCGGCGCAGCTCGGGGATGCCCTTGATGAAGTGCAGGGCCCCGGTGACGGCGAACTCGGCGAGCGGCACGGCGTGGATGCCGGCCGCGGTCGTGAACGTCATCCCGGTGCGGTCGAGGCCGGTGCGCTGGACGAACCCGCCGATGCCGGCGCTGGTGGCCTGGACCCAGCGCAGGTTCGGCGCGCGCCGCGGGAGCTCGGCGGGGTCCTGCCAGTCGAAGTCGAACGCGACGTCGGCCCGCCCGAGCAGCTCGGTCCAGCGTCCCTGCTGGGCCGGGCTCAGGTCACGCTTCGTGCCGGTGTGGTCGCAGCAGTACCGCGGCACGGGCAGTAATTCCGGCTCGTAGAGCACCTCGACGCCCGGCTCGGCCGCGATCCGGGCGACGAGCTCGGGCTCCAGGTAGGTGGCGATCAGCGCCGCGGTCTGGGGCATGCGAGAACCTTAACGGTCGACGGCTGATTGTCGACAACCGACTTTCACCTGTTACCAGCTCTTTACATGATCCACCGGAGCCCGGCCCTTTTGCCGGATTTCTACAGGTTCCCCCGAACCCGGCGGGCGCGAAGGCTTGGCGTGTCGCCCAGATATCGACAAGGATGAGCACATTACGTTGATCGGGGGCTTTCGATGAGTGTCGTGCCGCTGCCGCTCGCCGGTGCGCAGCAATGCCCGTTCGGGCCGCCGCCGGACTACGCCGAGCTGCGCGAACACGAGCCGGTGCGCCGGGTCGAGTGCCCGACCGGCATCGAGGCCTGGCTGGTGACCCGCTACGCGGACGTCCGCGCGGTCCTCGGCGACCCGCGGCGGTTCAGCACCCGGCCCGGCACCGGGTCGCACATCCTGGCCGGCTACGCGGCCGACGAGCCGGGCGAGGGCGAGTTCCCGCGCATGGACGGGCCCGAGCATCTGCGGTTTCGCCGGCACATGGCGCCGGAGCTGTCGAACATGCGCCGGATCGCCCAGCTGCGCCCGGTCGTGCAGCGCATCGTCGACGAGCGCCTCGACGCGCTGGCCACCACCGCGCCCCCGGTCGACCTGTACGCGTCGTTCGCCAAGCCGGTCACCACCGCCGTCATCGCCGAGCTGCTCGACGTGCCCGCGGCCGACCACCCGCTGTTCCAGCACGCCGCGGAGGCCCTCTTCGCGGGCAGTTCCAGCGGCGCCGACGTGGCCGCCGCCATGCGGCCGCTGTTCGAGTACCTCCACGGTATGGTCGCCGCCCGCCGGGCCGCACCCGGCGACGACGTGCTGAGCCGCATGATCGTGCGCAGCGACGAGACCGAGCGGCCGTTCACCGACACCGAGCTGGTCCGGATGAGCGCGGGCCTGCTCGTCGCCGGCTACGACACCACCGCGAGCATGATCGCCCACGGCGTCCTCGCGCTCCTCGAGCACCCGCCGGAGCTGGCCCGGCTGCGCGCCGACCCGGCCCTGGCCCCCACGGCGGCCGAGGAGCTGGTGCGCTACCTCGGCGTCGGCGGCGGCCTGCTGCGCGGCGTCACCGAGGACACCGAGATCGCCGGCCGGCCGGTCAAGGCCGGCGACTACGTGGTGGTCGCGATCCAGTCCGCCAACCGCGACCCGGCCCTGCACGCCGACGGCGACCGGCTCGACGTCGCCCGCCCCACCGGCCCGCACATCGGCTTCGGGCACGGCCCGCACCAGTGCGTCGGGCAGCAGCTGGCCCGGCTGGAGCTGACCGCGGTGCTGGGCACGCTGCCGCGCCGGATTCCGACACTGCGCCTGGCCGTGCCGTTCG
The DNA here is from genome assembly GCF_044454505.1 of Dactylosporangium sp. NPDC051541. Classification (NCBI taxonomy): domain Bacteria; kingdom Bacillati; phylum Actinomycetota; class Actinomycetes; order Micromonosporales; family Micromonosporaceae; genus Dactylosporangium; species Dactylosporangium sp. NPDC051541. The sequence continues at coordinate 28,088 of NZ_JBITDU010000013.1, read as the reverse complement.
CGGACATCCGGTTCAAGGTGGCGACGGCCGTGCTGGGGCCGGTCGCGGTCCCCGTGACCTGGGACGAGATCGTGTCTTCCGGTGAAGGTGGGGCTTGATGCGGGTTGAGGTCCACGCCGACAAGTGCATCGGCTCGGGTGTGTGCGCACTGGTCGCCCCGGACGTCTTCGACCAGCGCGACGACGACGGCGTGGTGATCCTGCTCGCCGAGCGGCCACCGGCCGAGCACGAGGCGTCGGCGTACGAGGCCGCGAACCGCTGCCCGGCGTCGGTGATCGAGATCCACACCAACCGGGCCGCCGGCGTCAACCCGCGAAACTCCGGATGAGCCCGAGGTCCTCGCCCCACCCGGCGAGGACGTCCGCGTGCCCGCGCGCCCGGGCCAGCGCCTCGACCGCCGCGAAGTGCTCCTCCACGGCGACGCGCTCGGGTCGCAGCGTCCGCCGCCACGGGTCCGGCAGCGGGTAGGTGTCGAGCTCCCACCGCAGGTACGCGTTGTACGGGCGCAGCCGGCCGTGCAGCGCGAAGACGGTCTCCAGGAGCCACGGCACGCATTCGGCCGCGTCCAGGCGGGCGGCGGCCACGGCACCCGCCCGCTGGTTCTTCGCCGCCCGGTAGCGCTGGTTGAGGTAGGCGTCCAGGGCCGCCCGCCCCCGCGCCGCCGCCTCCTCGGGCGTCAGGGTCGCCTGGCGCTCCACGAGCGCGGCGATGCCCCCGTCGAGCCGGTCGAGCAGGACCTGGGCGCCGCGGTACCCGTATCGCGCCCACTGCACCGAGGTGTCCCCGAGCGCGGCGGCCGTGCACACCACCTCGTCGAGCACCGCCGTGCGGGACGCGTGCCGCCACGGCGTCGCCTGCTCCGCGACCACCACCGTGACGTCGACGTCGGAGTGCTCCGTGGCCAGGCCCCGCGCGTGCGAGCCGGTGAGGATCACGCCGAGCACGCCGGGGTCCGCTTCGGCTCGCCGCAGCACCGCCGCCAGGACATCCACGGCGCCATCGTAGTGACCGCGCCCCCTTGCGAACCGCTCAGCTGTCGTGGCTCGTGGCCGATGCGCTTGGGCATGAGGCGGTCGTCGGCACTGGTGCGCGATCCTGTGCTGCTCGGCATGGCCGCGCTGGCCGTCGGAGTCGTGGTGTGGTTCCTGGCGGGACCAGGCGGTACCACCGTGTCGTGGGCCATTCAAACCGCACTTGACGTCTCCATCATCGTCTTCTCGCGCCGGCTGGCGGTGCTCAACGCCGGGGACCGGGCCGCGCGGCGGTTCTGGCGCGGGCTCATCGCCGTCGGGGCGATGTGCGCGACCGGGGACGGGCTGCAGACCGTGCTCGTCGCCCGGGGCGGGCCCGGGACGCCGGTCAGCGTCGTGCAGACGGCGCTCGTGGTGTGCTCCATGACCGTCGTCGTCGTGCTCATGCTGCGCCATCCGCTCGGTGACACGGGGCGGCTGCGGTTGCGGCTGTGGCTGGACGCGGCCACCGTGCTCGCCGGGGTCGCGGTGCTGCTGTGGTACTTCTCCCTCGGGGCGCAGCTGGGCAGCCCCCGCGTCGCCGACCGGTTCCTCGCCGCCGCCAGCTCCGTCGTCATGCTCGTGATCGTCCTGGGGGTCCTCAAGCTCATCCTCAGCGGCACGGCGCCCTTCAGCCGCCTGGCCGGGGTGGCCGGCTGTGTCGGCATCGCCGGGTCCGCGCTCGGCTCGGCCGCGAGCATCATCATCACCGGCGGCCCCGACCCGCGGGCCGAGGCGGTCGCGTCGCTGCTGTCGTGCATCCTCACCGCGGCCAGCCTGCGGATGCAGGAGGTGCGGCTGCGGCAGCCGGGCGAGCGGGTGCGGGCCGTGCGGCGACGGGTCAGCGTGATGCCGTACGTCGCCGTGGCCGTCACCGAACTCCTGCTGATGTTCGCGCTGGGCGGTACCGGAGCCGACCCTCGCCTCTGGGGTGTCGCCGCCGGCGTGCTGCTCATCACCGGCCTGGTCGTGACCCGGCAGCTCGTCGCGTTCCACGACAACGACCGCCTGCTCACCAGCCTCGACCGCAGCAACGCCGAACTGCGGCAACTGCACGGGGAGCTGCGCCACCAGGCCACCCACGACGCCCTGACCGGCCTGGCCAACCGGGCCCTGCTGGCCGAGCACCTGGCCGCGCTCCCGCCGGACGGCCCGGTGAGCATCCTCGTCCTCGACCTCGACGGCTTCAAACAGGTCAACGACCGCCAGGGCCACCACGCCGGCGACGCCCTGCTCGTCGAGGCCGCCCGCCGCCTCGCCGCCGCCGTCGGCGAACAGGATCTGGCCGTCCGGCTCGGCGGCGACGAGTTCGCGGTCGTCCTGCCCGGCGCGACCTCGGCGGACGCGCGCCGCCTGGCCGTGCGGGTGACGGCGACGCTGAGCGCGCCGTACCCCATGGCCCTCGTCGGCGCCAGCGTCGGCGTCGCCACGGGGACCGCCTCGGCGCTCGACGCGCTCCTGCGGGACGCGGACGCGGACATGTACCGCATCAAGACGGCCCGCAAAGCGGCTGCGGTAGTTTGATCGATGTGCCGCTCACGGTCGGGGTCGAGGAGGAGTTCCTCCTGCTGGACCCGTCCTCCTGGCACAGCGTCCCCAAGGTGCGGGAGGTCCGCGCCGCGCTGCCCCGCGACGTGTGGCCGGCCAGCCGCCACGAGTTCCGGCTCAGCTGCCTGGAGATGGTGACCCCGGTCTGCACCGACCTGACCGACCTGCGCTCCGCCCTGGTCGCCAACCGGACGGCCGCCGCCGCGGCCGCGGCCCGGGCCGGTGTGCGCCTGGTCGCCGTCGGGGCCACGCCGGTCGCCGAGCCGGACCGCAGCGCCGCGCACTCCCCCCGCTACCGGGCCATCGCCCGGCACTACGGCCCGATCGCCCGCGACCCGGCGGTGTGCGCCGCCCACGTCCATGTCGGCGTCGACGACCGGGACCGGGCCGTGCGGATCTGCACGGCCCTGCGCCCGTGGCTGCCGGTGCTGCAGGCGATGACCGCCAACTCCCCGTTCGCCGACGGCGCCGACACCGGCCACGACAGCTGGCGCGGCGTGGTCGTCGAGCGCTGGCCGACCCTCGGGCCGCCCCCGCCGCTGACCTCCTGGGCCGACTACGAGCGCACGGTCGCCGAGCTGGTCGCCACGGGCGCGCTGTATGAGCCCGAGCTGGTGTGGTGGCACGCCCGCCCGTCGCTGGACTACCCGACGGTCGAGGTCCGCATCGCCGATGTCTCCCCCACCGCCGACGACGCCGTCCTGCTGGCCGCGCTGGTGCGTGGCCTCGTCGCCTCCGTCGGTGCGATCGTGGATGTACCGGAGCAGTTGCTGCGGGCCGCGCACTGGAACGCCTGCCACACCGGCCTGTCGGGCAACCTGATGGATCTGCGGCACCGGGTCGTCCGCCCCGCCTGGGACCTGGTCGAGGACCTCGTCGCGACGGTGACGCCGGCCCTGATCGAGCACGGCGACCTCGCGCTGGTGCGGGAGGGCCTGGTCCGGCTGTACCACGAGGGCAACGGCGCGACCCGCCTGCGCCGCGCCCCGTCCCTGGCCGACGCCCTCAGGACCCGGGCCGCACAGACAGCGGCCGGCGAGCGTTCGTGACCGCGGCCACCGCCCCCACCGCGGTCAGTACCGCGATCGCGGCGAACGCCGTGATGGTCGCGCCGTCCGGGTGCAGGACCGACTGCCCGCGCGAGGCCTGCCAGCTGAGCACCGCGAACACCCCGGCGTAACCGAACAGCACGGCCCCGACGATCCGGGCCCGGACCCCCTCGTCGCGCAGCCACGCCCGGCGCTTCGCCAGCAGGCTCAGGACCACGACGACGGCGAGGAGCACCTGGACGGCGTGCAGCCCGACGAAGTGCGGCACCCGCAGATCCCCGCCGGTCGTGCTCCAGTTGGTCAGGAACATCCCGTGCCCGTCCGGATCACCGACACCGTGCGCCCCGACCAGCGACACCGTCTGCCCGTTCGCGTCGACCTCCGTCCGCGTCGCCGATCCGGACACGCCGACCAGCCAGAACGCCACCGCCATGCTCGCGAACGCCAGCCCCAGCCCGCCCCGCAGCGCCCGGGTCAGGGCCCGATCCCCGGTCCGCTGGATGAGCAGCAGCATCGCGATGACCAGCGTCGTCAGGATCAGCGGCATGATCCCGAACGAGAAGACGGTCTGCACGGTCCTGGCGACACCGTCGGTATTCTCGTTGAAGTGGCTGAACGTCCCGTGCGCCGCCGCCCACACCACCGCCCCGACATCCGCCACCCCGGCGAACGCGAACACGGTCCCCACCCACCACCCGGTCCGCCGCCCCTTCGTCAACCGCGGCAGCAGCCACGCGAGCGTGAGACTGTAGATCCCCATCGCCACACCAAACTTCATCGGCTTGGCCCAGATCGGCTCGCCGAGCAGCCGCCGATCGTCGGCGAACACCGCCACGGCCGCGAACACCGCCAGCCCGAACATGAGCACCGCGTGCACGACCAGGGGCCGGTGCCACCCCCGAACCGCATGACCGAACCGCGTGAGACCGTTCATCGGACGCTCCAGACCTGGGCCGAGCGACCGGCCCGCAGCCGGCCGCGAACTCCCCCACAGCCTCGGCGACCGGCCCGCCCCGAACCATCCGACGCACCCCCGGACCGACCCGGGGGCTATCCCCAGGAACGTCATGGACCCCGTTGAGATCGCCGACCACGACCCGGCCTGGACGACCGTCTTCACCGAACTCGGCGCCGCACTTCGCGACGCCCTCGGCGAAGTAGCGGCCCGCATCGACCACATCGGCTCGACCGCCGTACCCGGCCTGGCCGCCAAGCCCGTCATCGACATCCAGATCTCGGTATCCGCACTCGACCCCGCCGACCCGTTCCTCGTGCCGCTGGAACGCCTCGGCTACATCTACCGCGCCGCCAACCCGGAGCGGACGAAGCGCTACTTCCGCGAACCGCCCGGCCGCCGGCGCACGCATATACACGTACGCCGGCTCGGCAGCTTCTCCCAGCAGTTCCCGCTGCTGTTCCGCGATTACCTGCGGTCGCATCCCGCGGCCGCCGACGAGTACGCCGCCGTGAAGCGCCGCTGCGCGGCCCAGTTCCGCCACGACCGCCCCGGCTACGTCGAGGCCAAGGACGCCTGTGTCTGGGCCACCATCCGCCAGGCCGACGCGTGGGCCCAGCGCACCGGCTGGACCCCCGGCCCGACCGACGCCTGACCGCCGGGCTCGCGATACCGTATCGGCGTGACGGAGAGCGTCGATGTCTCGGCCGAACGGATCTTCGCGTGGCTGCGGGAGCACGCGCCGGCCACGGCGGCGACGGTCAACCCGCCGACCTCCCCGGCGGCCCTCGACGCGGCCGAGCGGGAGGTCGGGGCCGCGTTCCCCGAGGACGTGCGGCGGTGGTACCTGCGCGCCGACGGGATGCGGTGGATCGGCCCGTGGCGGGGGACGTTGATTCCGGCGTGGTTCCGGCCCTACCCGCTCGCCATGGCGCTGGACATCCGGCGGATGATGCTCGGCGTCGCCGCGCAGTTCCCGCCCGACGACCCGCTCAGCCCGGTCGCCGGGGACGCCAGCGAGCTGTGGCAGCCGCTGTTCCTGCCCGTCGCGGCCGACACCGGCAGCGTGACCCTCTTCGTCGACCTGCGCACCGGCGAGCAACACGGGTGCGTCGTGGAGTACGACAAGGTCGGCGCCTGTGAGGCCCCGGCGACGTGGCCCAGCGTGTCGGGGATGCTGGCCGACGTGGCCGCGGCGCTGGTCAACGACGGGGTCGCCGACGGGTGCCGGCCCGAGGTCGACGAGGCCGGGTGCCTGCAATGGCGGCTGCCGGAGGGGCTCTGGCCCGCCCGCGGCCGCATCCACACCGGCGAACTGGCCCGTGGCTTCGCCGCGCTGCTCGACCACGCCGCCGCGCCCGACCTCGCCGACCCGGCACTCGCCGCGACGATCGTCGCCCGGGTCGCCCGCGTGGTCGACGCGCTCCTGGACTCCGGCGCCCACGCCATGGCCGGCTCGTCGGCGCGGTACGACGACCCCGACCCGAACGACGGGGCGGCGCTGCGGGCGTATGTGGCCGGGCACGGCGGGTTGGACGGTGTGCGCCGGCACCTCACCGACGCCGGGGAGCGACTGGTCGCGATGTGCGGGCCGTACCACGAGGACTACGGCACACCCCATCGAGCGAACCGGCCGCCACTGCTGCCGGCCACGATCCGCGAACGCGGCGACATCGTCGTCGACGCCACCCAGTCCTGGCCGGACCTGGTGGGCGGCCTCGGCTGGCTCCTCCACTCGTCCGCGCGCCGCGTCGCCGAACTCCGCCCCCGAGCACCACGGCCGGCGAACCGCGCGATCGAGCACTTCAACCGCTGACCGGAGACGTTGTCGGGGCGGACCGGGCGCGGGGTCCGGCCGCGCCTCCCACAGCAATCGCGCCGGGCCCGCGGCCCGGGCTGCTCGACCGGAGCGGCCGTTCTTCACCTCTTGTAGGAGTCGAGCAAGGTGATGAGGTTGGTATATGAGTCGGCGTCGAGGGCTTGGCCGGCAGCTTCGGCGAAGGTGGTGGTGCCGACGCGTTCCCGGAGTTCCTTGAGGCCGATGATGTCGATCACGGCTTCGGGCACGCCGATGGCGAGCCGGGTACCGAGAGCGTGGATGTGCAGCTCAATGGCGGCAATGGCGTCGCCGGCGGCGGCGCGGAGCATGGCGAGCTGACTGCGGCCGAGGGCGATACCGGCCTGGTCGCCGAGCTGCTCCTTGATCGTGAGGGACTGCCGGTAGCGGCGTTCGGCCTCGGCATGGTCGCCCTGGACGTGGGCCAGCACGCCCACCTGGTGCAGGATGCGGCCGATGGCGGCGTTCGGCCTCGGCGTAGTCGCCTCGCAGGTAGGCGAGGTTGCCGAGCGTGCCGGTGTAGGCGGGGTAGCGCGGGGAGGTGGTCGGCAGCCAGCGCAGGGCGTCGTGGATCAGCGCGGCGGCCTGATCCCACGCACCCCATTCCTGCAGCTGCAGGCAGAGGTGCTCGGTGACGGCGCCGGTAGCGTCCAGGTCGCCGGCTACGAGGTAGTGATGGCGGGCCTCGTGCAGGTCATGGATGTCCGCGGCGGTCTCCTGAGGCCATGTGTCGAACCGCCACCGCCAGTAGGCGGCCGCGGCCTGGTGGGTTTGCCGGATGGGGTCTTTGCCGGCGTCGAGGGTGGCGGTGTTCTGCCAGCGGTGGTGGAGTTCCGTGGCGGTCCACCGATGCATGAACACCGTCTGGGCCGCCGTGTCGAGGTGGATCAGACTGGACTCTCGCAGCGCGTCCACGATCTCGGCCAGACCGCCGGGTGCGGTGTATGGCGGTGGCGGCGGCTGGCGAAAGACGTCGATGAGCTGACGAAGGGTGTCGCGCTCGGCCGAGGTGAGCGGACCGCCGTCGCCAAGGGCGTGTCGGACTTGGTCGGCAGTGAGGCCGTAGGTGGTGAGCAGAGCGGCGATCTCGGGGCCGCGGCCCGCCGCCGGGCGTGGTACGCGCTGATGTCGGCGGTGTTCTGGTCGGTGGGCCAGGGCCGCTTCGAGCGTGCGGTCCTGGGCCAGCCACACCTCGGCCTGGTGTGCGCCGAGGCGGTGCTCGACGGCGGTGGTGAGGCGGGTGGTGATGTCGTCGAAGCGGGCGTGGCCGTGGCCGAGGAGGGCGTCAAGGTATTCGAGGGATCGCGGATGGCCGCCGACGACCCGCCACACCCGTTCGGTCACAGCCGTGGTGGTGGCGTGCCGGTCGATGTTGGGCAGCGACCACAGCAGTTTCCCGGTCTCCGCGGCCGACATCGGCCCGACCGGCACCATCCGCAGCCGAACCTCGGCCCCGCCGGGCAGTCCGATCGGGTGGCGGGAGGTGATCAGCAGGCGGCTGCGGCCGGGGGCGGTGACCCAGTCGGTGAGGAATGCGGCCAAGGGCTCGTCCAGGATGGCGTTCGTGGCCGGGTCGAGGTTGTCCTCGAAGTTGTCCAGCACCACCAGCAGCGGCACGTCGTCCAGGACGTCGTCACGCAGTAAGGCGAGACGGTCCGGCCACGGCACATCCAGCTGTGCGGCGACCTGCACCGCCAGGCTGGGCGCGATGCCGCGGCGCAACTGCTCCCGCCGGGCCGCCGCCGCCACTGCGGCCAGGATCACGTCGGGGCTCACCACGCCATACAGCGGCACCACCTGCCACGCCGGATCTGTGCCCACCGTGCGACGTAGCACCTCGGCGGCCAGGGTGGTCTTGCCGATCCCGCCGATGCCGTGCAGCACCAGCCCCGCGCCCTCATCACCGGCCAGCACGGCCGGCAGGTCGCGCTGCAGCGCCCGGCGACCGACGAACTGCCCGGCCGGGCGGCCCGCAACCTGGCCCCACTGCGTGCCACGGACCGTCGGGGCCGGAATCCGGGTCTGCCGGTGGTCGATGATCTTGACGTGCGGGGCGTTCGCGGAGACCGTCACGACGCCCCATTCGTCCATGCCGGCCAATGTCTGTGTCAGCCGGTCGCCGCCGACCGCGAGCTCCTCCTGCACGAGGCGGCGTGCGTTGCCGACCGCGCGGACCACGTCCGGGTCGGGGCTGGCGGCGAGTTCCGCGTAGACCTTCGCGAACAGCAGGGTGGCGTACCGATCGGACACACTGGTCTGGGTGCCGATCACCGCGCACACCCCCCGCGCTGCGAGCTGCCCCGCGAACGAGGTGCCCTGCTCCTCGCCGGCCACGTCGGTGTAACAGGCGGCCAGGGCCAGGACTGGTGGCATCCGGCCCGGCGGGACCGCCTCGGTCATGAGCTGCTCGACGGTGACTTCGCGGGCGGCGCCGGTCGCGTCTTCCAGGATCAGGGCGCCGGGTTTGCCGTGCGCGGAGATGTGCAGGACGTGGACGCCGCCGGGGACGTCGAGCGCGGCCCGGATCGCGGCCGTGGTCGCGAATGGCACCACCTCGACTCGCGCCGCGTGCTGCCGGGCCTGCCGCACTGCGGCGAGGACGGCGCGTAGCTCGTGCTCGTAGTCCAGCAGCGGTCCGCCGCCGTGGTCAGGGGACGCGATCGCGACCACGATCCGCAGCGGCCCCGCCAACAGTGCCGGTGCCGTCGCGGCGGTGCACCGGTACACCACTACGTGCGGATGTAGCGCCAAGGGCCGGCCGGTGACCGGGTCCGGCAACGCCTCCCACGGCAACCCCGCCAGCCCGGGCGCCTCGACCCCGACTCGCAGGACGGCGAACTCCCTGGTCGCCCGCTCCACGAGACGCCGCAACGTCGACGCCACCGGCTCGGGCAGGAACGACTCCGCCAGCAACTCCCCGGCCCGCCGCAGCGATACCAGACCCGGCCCCGTACCCGGCGCCTGCGCCGGCGCCAAATCCCTCAAGGGCACTTCGCCGGCCCGGATCCGTTCCCGCCGCACATCGTGCAGCGCATGCACCAGCCCCGGTCGGACCCCGCCGTGCGCCGCCGCGACGTCCTCCCCGGCGCCGGCCAGGCGGACCGTCGATTCGGTCACCGCGAACAGCACATCCAACGCAACACCGCGCGGCTCCATACCGCTTGCTGACGGGCAGGGAGGCGGCGCAATGGGAGCGGCCACCGGTCGTTGGTGCACCGGTGGCCGCGATACAGCAGTGGCGATCAGCGAGGGGTTACGGGTAGTTCACGACCTGGCGGGGGGTGGTGTTGCCGGCCGGGTTGGGGACCGGGCCGCCGGTGTCGTTGACGACGTTGGCGATGGTGCCGACGTCGCCCAGGGAGACCGTGATGACGCTGTGGAGGCGGACGCCGGTGCGGTTGGGGACTTCGAAGCCCCGGTCCACGCGGACGGCCGGGTTGGCGCTGAAGTAGCAGTAGACCCCGCCGCCCCACAGTTCGTGGTCGGTCACCGCGTCGGCGACCTTGTAGGCGGCGTAGCCGTTGCCCCGCGGGCCGATCCAGGCGGCCTGGTTGGGGACGTCGTACGGCTTCTCGTTCTGGAAGAAGATGGTCTTGCCGCGGTTGCCGTTCCAGATCACCTCGTACTTCTGATAATGCTCGACGAACAGGCCCGTCGCCAGGACGTCATCGCCGTTCACCACCAGGCCGGTGTCGCCGGTGTTGACGGTCCAGCCGGTCGGGGCGCCGCCGTGGTCGGCGCGCCAGGCCCAGATGTGGTCGATGATCGTGTCGTCGCTGTGCACGGCCAAGGTGGTGGTCGCCTTGCCCTGGACGCTGCTGCCGATGCGGAAGAAGACGTCCTGGATGCTGATCGGGTTGGCGGCGTGGTCGGTGTGGGCGCCGGCCTGGCCCACGCTCATCAGTGTCGGGCTGTTGGTCGTGCCGGCGTCGAACGTCAGGCCGCTGACCTTGACCCCGTCGACGTCGGCGATGTTCAGCGCCTCGACCCCGTTGTTCGGGATCAGGGTCGGGAAGCCGATGCCGGTGACGACGGTGTTCGGGCGGGTGACCCGGAGGGTCTGGTCGAGGGAGTAGGTGCCCGGGGTGAAGAACAGGTTCAGGCCCTGTGCGAGTGCGGTGTTGATCCGGGCCGCGCTGTCACCGGGCTTGGCGACGTAGAACTCGCGCATCGGGATCGACGAGCCGGCCGTGTTGGGCCAGGTGGCACCGGCCGAGTTGCGGCGGATGGAGGGCACGAAGACGCGGTAGAGGCCGGCGCTGTCGACGTACAGGTACGGCTTCTCCCGGGTGACCGGGGTCGTGGCGAGGGTGGTGTGCGGCGGGTTCGGGAACGCGTTGGGCGGGGCGCCCTGCACGCCGGAGTACACCATGTTCCACACGCCGCCGTCCCAGCCGGCGATCCGGCTGTCGCGGGTGTACCACTGCTGCTGCGACCCGGAGGACACGCGGCCGTCGACGACGGAGTCGGCCAGGTAGCCGCCGCTGGAGTAGCCCTGCCCGTTGTCCTGGTTGGACGGGGCCAGGGTCAGGTTGCCCTTGATGTGCACGCGGCGCATCGGGGCGGCCTGGGAGACGGCCCACCGGTCGGTGCCGCCCTCGGGGACGATCGACAGGTTCTCCATGCTGCGCCAGAAGTTCTGGGTCGCGTTGGCCTCGTCGCCGTAGTTCCAGCCGGAGTCGACGTTGACCGCGCCGTTGATCGTCACGTCGTCGGGGTTGAGGCCGAGACCGGCGATCGTGGTGTAGAAGCCGACGTTCGCCCACACCCGGCCGTAGGTGCCGGGCTTGAACAGGAACACGTACCGCTGGGTGCCGAACTGCGCGGTCGGGCTGCGCAGCTGCGCGTTGAACGCCTGGTCCACCGCGGCCTGGATGGTCGCCGCCGACGAGGACGAGTCGAAGATCCGCACGTTCGGGCCGAGGTCCGGGGTGTCGGAGGTGGGCAGGGCCGGGCCGCTGGGCGACGTCGACGGCGAGACCGACGGGCCGGAGCCGGTGAAGACCTGGAACTCCCAGAGGGAGTACCCCCACTGCGTGGCCCGCGCCGTGCCGTTCACGCGCACATAGCGGCCGGTCGTCGTCGTGACGGCCGGGGTCTGCACGCCGAGGGCGCCGGCGGTCGTGCCGGTGATGTTCGTCCAGCTGGTGCCGTTCGTTGACACCTGGATCTGGTACGCCGACGCGTACGCGGCCTCCCAGTTCAGCGAGACGCCGCAGACGGAGACGGCGGCGCCGAGGTCGACCTGCAGCCACTGCGGGTCGGCGGCGGCACTGGACCAGCGGGTGCCGGTGTTGCCGTCGAACGCGGCCGAGGCCGGCGTGCCGGCGTTCTCCGTGGAGGAGGCGGTCGCGGGCTTGCCCTGGGCCGCGTTCGTCGTGCCGCAGCCGCCCGGCGTGTCGGGAGTACCCCCGAAGACCTGGAACTCCCACAGCGACACGCCGTAGGCGGTGGCCTTCGCGGTCGCGTTGACGCGCACGTAGCGGCCGGAACCGGTGACCGCCAGGCTCTGCTGGCCGCCCGGGCCGGTCGTGGTCGAGTAGATGTTCGTCCAGGAGGTGCCGTCGGCGGAGGTCTGGATCTGGAAGGCGTTGGCGTAGGCCGCCTCCCAGTTCAGGGCGACCCGGGTGATCGACTGGGTGCTGCCGAGGTCGACCTGGATCCACTGCGGGACGGTGAAGGCGCTCGACCAGCGGGTGCCGGTGTTGCCGTCGGTCGCGGCACTGGCGGGGGTGCCGGCGTTCTCCGTCGACGAGGCGGTCGTCGGCTTGCCCTGTGACAGCAGGGTCTCGGCGGCGTCGGCGCGGGTCGTGACGACGAGGATGTAGGCGGCCAGCATGGCGGCGACCGCGGAAACGATGACGACCAGACGCAGGCGGCGTCGATGGCCGGGGCGGGGTTCCGACCACTCCATGGGAACTCCTTCGCAGAGCGGGGGTGTGAGAGAGCGCTCTCAGAACCGTCACTGTGAACGCCGCGTGCAGCAGTGTCAATGCGCCGCAAGGTGCCGTTAAGGCTTCACCAGTACCCGCCCACGAGCACCTCGGAGCGGTGCGGCGGCGCCCTGGCCTGCGGTGTCCGGCGCGATGTCGATGCCTGGGAGCGCTCTCCGCATGATTCTTTGACATTTGTGTGACGACTGGAAAGCCAAAGCGAAAGCAAAGCAGAAGCGTGGATAGGGGTACTACTACCACCGCGGCTGGGGCTCCACTGTCCTCGAAAGCCAGGCCGGTGATCGCGACGCTGAGGGCATGACCGTTCTCGAGCACCATCAGCCATCGACACGGGTGCTCGCGCCCGATCTGGCCCGCGGGGCCATGCTGCTGTTCATCGCCCTCGCCAACGCGGCCAACTGCGCGTTCGCCGGGCAGCCGGGGCTTGACCCGGCACCGCACGGACTCGGCCGGGTCGTCAACTTCCTCATGGCCACGTTCGTCGACGCGCGCGCCTATCCGGTCTTCGCGATCATGTTCGGCTACGGGCTCGTGCAGCTTTCGCGGCGGCAGTCGGATCGCGTGCTGTACCGCCGAAACGCCTGGCTCGTCGTGTTTGGACTCGCGCATGCGACGCTGTTGTACTTCGGGGACTTCCTCGGCGCCTACGGGATCGTCGGCCTCGTCGCGACCCTGCTGCTGGTGCGGCGTAGCGACAAGGTGCACCGGATCGTCCTGTGGCTGTGGGGCATCCAGACGGTCAACGCCGTGATCCTCGCCGTCATCGGGGTCCTCGGCTGGCAGGGCGGTACCACCGGCATCAGCAACGCACCGAATCCTTCGCTCGACGCACCGTCCTATTGGGACTCGCTGCTGGACCGGGTGGCCGAGTGGCCCGTGCACACCGCCTCCGTGCTGCCGTTCATCGTCATCGTCTGGCTCGGCATCTGGGCCGCCCGGCGCCGGGTCCTGGAGGAGCCCTCGCGGCACCGCCGGCTGCTGCGCCGGACGGCGTGGGTGGGGCTGGGGATCTCCACCGTGGGTGCGGCACCGTACGCGCTCATGTCGGCCGGGGTTGTGCACGCCTCGACCGGTACCGTCGAGGCCATGGCCCGGGTCCACGCGATCACCGGCGAGTACGGCGGCGCCGGGTACGTCGCCCTCTTCGGGCTGCTCGCCCTGCGCTTCGGCGGGCGGGCGCCGCGGATCCTCGCGCCCGTGGTGGCGCTCGGGCAGCGGTCGCTGAGCGGGTACCTGCTGCAGTCCGTCTGCTGGCTCGTGCTCTTCGCACCGTTCGCGCTCAACCTGGGCGGCACCTGGGCCGCCCTCGCCGCGGCGGTCGTGGTCTGGACGGTGTCGGCGCTCGCCGCGCACGCGCTCAGCGTGCGTGGGCAGCGTGGCCCGGCCGAGGTACTGCTGCGGAAGTTCGCCTACCGATGAGACGCGCCGTGGTGCTCGCCGCCGTCGTCACCGTCGCCGATCTGCTGGTGTGGGTGCTGACCGGCGGCGGGTACTTCTGGCCGGCCTGGGAGATCCTCGCCCTCGCCGTCCTGCTCGGCGGGTGGGCCTGGCTGCGGCGGCGGGAGGCGGCGCTGACGTTCCGTGTCGCCGCCCTGACCCGGTCCCGGCGGGGCGCGGTCGACCGGCAGGCGGCCGAGCTGAAGCGGGTCGAGCGCGATCTGCACGACGGCGCCCAGGCCCGGCTGGTCTCGCTGTCGCTGACCCTGGGCCTGGCCGGGAGCCTGGTCCGGGTCGACCCGGACGCGGCCGCGCAGCTCGTCGAGGAGGCCCGGACCACGGCCGTCGCGGCGCTGGACGACCTGCGGGCGGTCATGCACAGCATCCACCCGGCCGTCCTGGCCGACCGCGGCCTGCACGACGCCGTCCGGGCCCTGGCCCTCGACCTGCCGGTCCCGGTGACGGTGGACGGCGACCCGCCGCCGGACCTGTCCCCGGCGGCGGAGACGGCGGCCTATTTCGCGGTCGCCGAGTGCCTCGCCAACGTCGTCAAACACAGCGACGCCACCGCGGTTGTCATTTGCTTCGGGGGTACTGCCACCACGCCGCACATCACCGTGACCGACAACGGCCGTGGCGGCGCGTCCCTGGCCGCCGGCACCGGATTGCGCGGCATCGCCGAACGCCTGGACGCCGTCGACGGCACGCTGCGGCTGGACAGCCCGCCCGGCGGCCCGACGACCGTGCGGGTCAGCCTGCCGTCAGCGCCCGCGTAGGAACGACACCGCCTCGGCCAGCCCCAGGTCGGTCAGCCGCGGATCGTAGCGCCCGCCGACGTCCCGCATGAACGCGTGCTCCCCCTGCGCGTAGACGTGCAGCTCGAGGTCGTCGTGCCCGGCCGAATACAGCGAGTCGAGGATCCGCACCCGGGCCGCCGCCGGCACGTGCGGGTCCTGCGCCCCGAAGATCACCATGAGCCGCCCCTGGATGTCTCCCGCCGCCGCGAGGGACCCGGGGTCGTCGGCGCCGAGCTTCCCGTCGTGCAGCCCGGTCGGGTAGAAACAGACGGTGGCCGTGACCCGCGGGTCGAGGGCGGCCCGGAACGCCAGGTGCCCGCCGATGCAGAACCCGGCCGCCAGCAGTACGGCAACGTCGTCGCGCCCGGCCAGGTAGTCCAGGACGGCCACGCGGTCGGCGTCGAACTCGGCGGTCGTGGTGGCCTCCGCCGCCGCCAGCCCGGCCCGCTTGCCGTCATCGTCGAACTCGAGCGCGACCCCGGCCAGCTCCCCCCGCGGATAGATCTCCGGAACGCAGACGAGCATGCCCTCGGCCGCCAGCCGCCGCGCGGTGCGCAACGTGGACTCGGTGAGCTGAAAGATGTCGGTGTAGAGCAGCAACCCCGGCCACGGCCCGCCGCCGACCGGGGTGATGATTCGAACCCGGATCGCATACCCGTCGGCGGCCACCGAGACATCTGCTTCGCGCACCTTCATGCCACGAGACCCTACCGCTGCGGCCTTTGGAATCTCTCAGTTCGGCTCAGCCGGGGCACAGGCCGGGCGTCGAGACTGCCGGGTATGCGATCGACGGTCTGGCCCGCGGGGGCGGCTACGGCGTGCACCGCACTGTTCGGCATCGGTACCGGCATCGGGGCCCTCCTCGGCCACGACGACTTCGCCGGCTTCCCGCACACGGCCTGGCCCGGCGCGGCCCTGCTGCTGCTCGCGAGCGCGGCCGTGCTGACCGGCCGCCGGTGGGCGGTACTGCCGCTGGCCGCCGTCCTGCTCGCCGGCAGCTGCTGGCTGCTGCTCAACCTCGTCGAACTCGCCCTCACCGGCACCGTCACCGACCGCCACGGCGACCCCGACTGGCCCGCGTTCCTGCAACGCCTCGCCCTGACCGCGGCCGGCGCCCTGCTCGTCGCCGCCGTCCTGCGCCCCCGCCCGCCCGGCGTGTGGCGTCCACCCGCCGCCACACGCCGCCCCGGCCCGGATCCGCTGGATCGCCTACGCCGGGTGTCTCGCGTGGCTGCCGTACGGGGGCGTGCACCTGCTGTCCGCGGCCGGCGTGCCCGGCCTCGAGCCCGAGGGATACCGACCGACCGCGAGCATGGCCGTCGCCCTCGGCGCCGGCCTCGGCCTGGCCGTGTTCCTGCTGCTCGGCCTGGTCCGCCCGTGGGGCATGGCCTTCCCCCGCTGGACACTGTGGCTGGCCGGCCGGCGCGTGCCCCGCTTCCTGCCGATCGTCCCGGTCTGGCTCATCGCCCCCACGTTCGTGCTGTACGGCCTGGGCGCCGCCGTCTACGTCACCCTGCTCCTGGCCGGCGTGCTGGAGTGGCACGGCCGCAGCGGCTTCGCCGCACTGGCCTACATCGGCATAGCCCAGCCGCTCTCCTTCGCCGGCTACGGCCTGGCCCTCACCACCTGCGCGATCTCCTACCAGCTCCGCACCCGCCCGGTCAGCCGCCGCGGGTAGTCGTCGGTCGGCCGGAACGCTTCGGACATCGCCCCGCTCGGCGGATATGTCCGCCTCCCCTTCGAGTTGATTGGTTGTCATGGACGGACGCGGATGACCGTCTTGCCGTTGCTCCGCCCGGCCGGATTGAGCGCGGCGACAGCGTCCCCGAGCCCCGCGACGGTGCCGATGTTGGTCCGCAGCCGTCCGTCCCGCACCCGCTGGACGATCTCCCCCAGCTGCGCGCGATCGGCCTCGACGACGAAGTCCACCGCCAGCCCTTCGGCGGGCCGCGACTCGACCGGCCCGACAACGGACACCAGCGTCCCACCGGCCCGGATCAGGTTCGCGGACCGCCTCTGCACATCGCCACCGATGACGTCGAACACCAGGTCGACACCGCCGACATCAGCCAGGGAGTCGCCATCGAGGTCGAGAAACTCCTGCGCCCCGAAGTCAAGCACCTTCTGCCGGTCGGCCCCCCGCCCGGTGCCGATGACGTACGCCCCGGCCTCCCGTGCAAGCTGCGTCACCATCGTCCCCACGGCACCGGCGGCACCGTGCGCAAGCACACGCTGCCCCGCCCGGAGCCGCCCATGCTCAAACAGCCCCTGCCACGCCGTCAGCCCCGAGATCGGCAGGCCGGCGCCCACCACGAAGTCGACATCACCCGGCAACGGCGCCAGGTTGCGCGCCTCGACCGCCACGAACTCGGCCAGAGTCCCGTCCCGATGCCAGTCCGTGAGTCCGAAGACCCGCTGCCCAACGGACAGACGCGTCGTGCCGTACCCGAGCACCGCGACCACGCCGGCCACCTCATGCCCAGGAATCGCCGGCGCCCGATCCCGCCCGGCCCGATCGCTCCAGGTCGAGGGCCACTCCAGCTCGGTCGGCACGTAACCCGACGCGTACACCTCGACCACGACGTCGTTGATCGCCGCCGCCGGCTCCGGCCGCTCCATCAGCCGCATCCCGGCCGTCCCAGCGGCCTGGTCGGTCACCACGATCGCCTTCATCCGGCACCCCCTCCCCCGGCGTCCGCCGAGGTCGTCGACCAGCCCGAGTGCCTACCCGCCCGAGTGGACCACAAACTCACCGTTTCCCGTCCATCGGCAAGAGCTACGGAGCCGCGTGATGTTGCGCTGGATGTGCACATCGAAGCATCGTCGGTATTCGGACCGTTCACATCCGGGGAATGCCGAAGGCACGGATCTCAGTTGGGCTGTTCGCCTTCCAGGTAGGCGAGCACGGCCAGGACACGGCGGTTGTCGTCTTCCGAGTTTTGCAGGCCTAGCTTCGCGAAGATGTTGTTCGTGTGCTTCGCCACGGCCTTCTCGGTGATGAACAACGCGGTGCCGATGGCGGCGTTGGAGCGGCCCTGGGCCATGTGGGACAGGACCTCGCGTTCGCGGGCCGTCAGGCGGTCCAAGGGGAGCGTTCGCTCGCGGCTGTCCAGGAGTTTCGCGACCACCTTCGGGTCCAGGGCGGTGCCGCCGGCGGCCACGCGCTGGACCGCCGCCACGAAGTCGGTCACGTCGGAGACGCGGTCCTTCAGCAGGTACCCGATGCCGCCCCGGCCGTCGGCGAGGAGTTCGCGGGCGTACAGGCGCTCCACGTACTGCGACAGGACCAGGATCGGCAGGCCCGGGATCTCGGCGCGGGCGGCCAGGGCGGCGCGCAGGCCCTCGTCGGTCTGGGTCGGCGGGAGGCGGACGTCGACCACGGCCACGTCCGGCTTCCGGGTCAGCAGTTCGCGCAGCAGATCCGGGCCGGTCCCGACGGCGGCGACCACCTCGAAGCCGTGTGCCTCCAGGAGGCGGATCAGGCCGTCTCGGAGCAGGGTCAGATCCTCGGCCACGACTACTCGCACCGGACCACCCTACAAACAGTACGTTGAAGCTGTGAACATCCCCACCGACGACGAGATCCGGGCCCTGCACGAGCGCCTCGCCCCGACCCCGGCCGCGTTCGACCTGGTCTACACGCACTGCCAGATCGTCGCCCGGATCGCGGCGGGCCTCCCGGCGTATGGTGCCGACCCCGCACTCGTGCGGGCCGGCTGCCTGCTGCACGACATCGGCGTCTACCGGCTCGCGCCCGAGGAGGCGTACGTCCGCCACGGCCTGCTCGGCCACGAGGCCCTCGCCGAGCTCGGCTTCCCGGACACGGTGGCCCGGTTCTGTTCCCACCACACCGGCGTCGGCATCACCCGCGAGGACGTCGCGGCGCAGGGACTGCCGCTGCCGCCCGACGATTATCTCGCCGACACCCCGGAAGAGCGGCTCGTCATGTACGCCGACAAGTTCCACAGCAAGTCGAGCCCGCCGCGCTTCGTGACCGCCGCGACGTTCACGGCCATGACGGCGGAGCGCTTCGGCGAGCACAAGGCCACGGCGTTCAAGGCGATGGTCGCGCAGTACGGCGAGCCGGACCTCGCCCCGCTCGCCGCCGAACACCGTCACCTGCTCATCTGAGCGGACAGGCCTGGGCTGGGCGGATGCAGGATCACGGGCCGGGGCCGCCGCCGGTCGGTCAGCTGCTGATCGGGCCGGCCCGGCGGCGGTCGCGCTCAACACGTTCACCAACTCCTGCGACTCGGTCGGGCCGACGACGCTGGACTTCCCGGCCGGGCCCGGCGTGACCGTCGGCCGCTGACGTCGGGGGACGCTCAGGTCCCGCTACAGCGCGAAGCCGGCCAGGAGGCGCCCCAGGCCGGTCTCGAACGCGCGGTCGTCGCCGCCGAGGTTGAGGGCGCTGCCCCGCACAAAGTTGGCGGCGGTGGCGGCGATGGCGCGGGCCTCGGCCGGCCCGGCCAGGGCCTCGGCGGCCCAGTCGGTGTGGGCGGCGACGTGCGGGGCGAGCTGGGGCTGCTTGAAGGAGACGGTGACGGCGAGCCAGGGGTGGCGGCGGTACATCGACCACTGCAGCCGGCACAGCGACTCCAGCCGCGCCCGTGGTCCGCCCCGCGCGTCCACGGGTGGCGGATGCGCCGCGAAGACGGTGTCCGACATGAGCGTCACCAGCTGGCCGCGGTCCCGGACGTAGCTGAGCAGCCACACGTTGGCCTGGTCGAACTCCATCGCCACCCGGCGCATCGACAGCACGGCCAGGCCCTCGGCGTCGGCGATCGCGATGGCGGTGCGGACCACCTCGGCCCGGGTCTCGGCGCCCTCGGCCATGACGAACGCGGTCTCGGCGGTGCCGGCCCCCTCGGCGACGACCAGGCCGCGCCCCTTCGGCGCCCGCTCGGCCAGGCCGTCGTGGCGCATCATGGTGAGCGCCCGGTAGGCCGGGCCCATCGACACGCCCCACTCGCTCATGAGGTCCTTGGCGGCCGGCAACGCCTGGCCCGGGGCCAGCTCGCCGTCGACGATCCGCCGGCGCAGCTCCGCGACGATCCGCTCCGCTTTGCGCGCCACGCCGCCTCCTCAGGCAGTACCCCCGCGGGCAACTCTACGCGGAGCGTTTTAAGGTGGTCGGCATGGCCGAAGTTGTACTGTTCCACCACCTGCGCGGCTTGACCGACGGGGTGCGGGCGCTCGCCGACGGGCTGCGGGCCGGTGGGCACACCGTGCACACGCCCGACCTGTTCGGCGGCGTGCGGCCCGACTCCCTCGAAGCGGGGGCGGCCCTGGCGAAGGAGATCGACGAGCGGGACTGGTCCGAGTTCGACGGCCTGGTCTACGCCGGGGTGTCGTGGGGCGTCATGCTCGCGCAGCGCCTCGCCCAGACCCGCCCCGGCGCCCGCGGCGCGCTGCTCTACGAGGCGTGCCTGCCGGTCACCGGCGAGTGGGCGATCGGACCGTGGCCGCAGGGCGTGCCGGTGCAGATCCACGGCATGGACGACGACCCGTTCTTCGCGCGCGAGGGTGACCTCGAGGCCGCCGAGGCACTGATCAAAAGCACGAGCCGGGCGCAATTGTACGTCTACAAAGGCGATCGGCACCTCTTCACCGACAGCACCCTGCCGTCCTACGACGCCGACGCCACCGCCCTGGTCCTCGAGCGCTCACGCGCCTTCCTCGACGCCCTTTAGGACGCGGCGAGCCGGGCCGACTCGTCGGCGAGCATCCGCTGCTGGCGCAGTACCCGCGGCGGGACGAGCACCTCCCGCGGGCCGGCCGCGGTGAACGGCAGCCGGTCGGTGCCCAGCGCCCGCAGCACCGCCCGCTCGACGAGGGAGTGCTCGGCGGGGTCGGCCCGGTCGAAGCGCATCGGCTCGGCCAGGGTCACCGGCGGGTTGGTGATGACCCGGACCGCCCGCAGCACGTTCTGCGCCCGCGCGTGCAGGATGAACGGGTGCAGCAGGTACACGTCGCCGACCGCACCGGTGGCCTCGACGAACTCGCCGCAGCCGGCGATCAGGTCCGCGTAGTCGAACACGGCCGGCACGGAGCCGCCGGGCGGCGCGTCGACACCGGGCGGATAGACGCCGGCGGGGTGCTCGGCCAGGAACCGGGCCACCGGCGCCACCGAGTCGGCCGCCACGAACGTCGCCCCGCCCTGGTGCCGCACGTCGGACCACAGCACGAGGGTCAGCAGCCCCTGCTCGGGCGAGTCCAGGAAGTGCCGGAAGAAGTCGCCGTCCTTGTGCCAGCCCGGCGCGTCCGCGGAGGCGTCGGCCCACGGCCGGTCGGCGCCCTCGCCGAGGTTGACGATGAACCCGTCGTTCCACTGGTGCGGGTGCGTCGCGGCGATCCGCTGCGGCCCGCCGACGAGGTCGCAGATGGCCGCCCACGCCTTCGGGGCGAACGTGGCCACGTCGATGGTGCGGTGCCCGGGCATGTGCACCGACGGCTCGGCCCACGTGGACGGGTCTTGCGGGTCATAGCCGAGCCGGGTCCAGAGCGTGCGGGTGTACTCCTCCGCGTCGGACCGGCTGAAACAGTTCCGGACGACGATGTAGCCGCGGGTGAGGAAGTGTTCGGTGTCGGCATCACTGAGCAACGGTCGGCTCTCCTTCACTGGCGGCGTCGACCAGGACCGTCTCCAGGTCCCGGGCGAACGCCTCGATCCCGTCCGGCCCCAGCGCGTGGGTGTCGGCCAGGATCGCGACGTCGACCGCGTCCGTGCCGTCGGCGGCCGCGTCGAGGTTGACGATCATGGTGTAGGTCAGCGCGTCGAGCTTGCGGCTCCACCAGCTGGTGGTCGCCTTGACCTCGCCGGCCGCGGGCATCGCCGCGGCGGCCGGGTCGGCGGCGGCGGTGTTCCCGGGCCGCCGGTCGTTGACGAGGTAGGCGATGTCACGCGGCACCCGCTCCAGCAGCGCGGCGAGCGCGGCCGGGTCGTAGTACCCGTGCATGAACGCGTTCGTGGCCGCGTTCCAGGCCCGGCGCACCACGTCGTCGAAGGGCCCGTCCACGTCGATGACGCAGAGCCCGTTCTGGACGAGCAGGCCGACGACGTCCGCGTAGCCGGGCCGGAACCGGTTGCCGACCACCAGCTGGGCCGCGACCGGTGTGCCCCCGGTGGGCCGGGCCCGGGCCACAGCATAGGCGGCGAGGGCCACGAACGTCGACTCGATGCCGGTGCGGTGCGTGATGGCCCGCAGGGCGAGGTGGATCGCCGGCGAGCGGATCGTGAGCTCCCAGAACCGGGGCTCCCGCGCGTCGCCGTGTGCTGCCACCCGCGGCGCGGGCAGGGACAGCAGGAGCTGCTCCCAGTACCGTAGCGACTTCTTGCTTTTGTTGATGCCGGCCGGCGTCCGCTCCCTGGCCGCGATGGCCAGCGGGGTGAGGCTCTCCCGGGGACTTCCGCCGTCGTCGAGGTGGGCGAGGTCGCGCACGAGCTCGTCGATCCCGAAACTGTCGACGGCGAGGTGGCAGTACACGAGCACGACGTGACTGACCGCCCCGCCGCACCGCACGACCCCCATCCGCACCGGCCACTCGGCGGCGTACTCGAACGCCACGCCGAGGTATCGCTCCCGCAACGTTTCGGCCGCCACCCCCGGGTCGGATTCCGCGTCGACGACCTCGACGACCGCCTCCCCCGCCGCCGCCACGACCTGCCGCGGCGGGCTGTCCGGGGTGAACCGGAGCCGGGTGCGCAGCGCCGGGTGCCGGCTCATGAGGAACCGGAGGGTGCGGGTCATGGCTTCGACGGTGGTGCCCGGCGGCAGCGCGACGGTCCCCCCGATGTTCATGGACCGCCCGGACTCCAGCATGGTCCGCCACATCATGCCCTGCGCCCACGTCATGGGCCCTTCGCCGGCGCCCTCCCCTTGGAACGGCACCAGGATGCGGCTCGTCACCCACCCATCGTCGACCGCCCATGGCGACGCGGTCAAGGAATAGTTGCCGCTCGAAACCTGAAAGCGTTCCGAAACAAGTTTCGAACCGCTCCGCCGGTAGCCCATCGGCCCACATGAGTGGCCGATCGATGCATGTACACCGGGTGATGCTCCGAGTACACATGATGTGCGCCCGGATCTGAGCGTTCGCCGGACCCTACGTCCCGGGAGGATGACCGGTGAGTGAGCAGGAAACCGCACCCGAGCAGCCACAACCGAAGCCGCGACGGCGAGCGTTGACGTGGACGAGCATCGGCGGGATCGTCGGCGCCGCCAGCCTCGTCGTCGCCATGCTGGCCTGGTGGTTTCCGCAGTCGCCCAGCGCCGACAACGCCGCCGGCAAACCGACCGCACCGGTGGCGACGGGTACGGCCGGCAGCGCCGGCACGGTGGCGGCACCGTCGGTGGTGCCGTCAGTGGTGCCGTCGGTGAGTTCCAAGACCTCCAAGGACCTGCCGTTCACGGCCACGGTCACGGTCAACGAGCACGCGTGCGAGGGCTCGACCGGATACCACGTGGTGCCGCCCGAGCGGGTCGCCGCCGTGAAGCCGCGCCAGGCCGAGATCCCGGACCCGGCGCTGGTCGGCGCGCCCGACGCGATGTACACCGATGTGCTCATCACGCTGCAGGGCCGGCCCGGCGTGACGACGGTACTGTCCGGGATGACCGTGCACGTGGTCCGGCGCGGCACGCCGGCCGGGGTGGCCTACCACGACGGCGACGTCGAGTGCGGGGGCCTCGAACCGGCCTACTTCGGCATCGACCTCGACAAGCCCAGCCCGCGCGCCGTGGCGATGGCGGGCCCGCTCGGCGACGACCCGGCCCGGCCGTTCCCGTTCAAGGTCTCCGAGTCCGACCCCGAGGTCTTCCACGTCTACGGCATCACCCACACGTGCGACTGCCTGTGGTACGTCGACATCAACTGGTCCAGCGGCAGCAACACCGGCTTCCTGACCATCGACGACTCCACGCACCCGTTCCGCACCATCGGCGCCGACGACCTCCAGGTCGTCGACCTCACCCAGGACTACACGAGCTGGAAGGCCCCCGAGAAGAAGCCGTTGTACACGCCGAAGCTCGCATGAGCGCCGACCGCCGTCCAACGGCCGGATCTGCCGTTCGGTAGATGCGGGGCCGCCGGCCCCGGCCGCACGCTTACCGGCATGAGATCATTATCCGTCCGGTCGGGTGCGGCGTGCTGGCTGCTCGCCGCCGTCATCTTCCTCGTTGCCCAGCTCGTGGTGCAGGCGGCCTGGGCCGAGCCGTACAGCTGGGCCGATCACAACATCAGCGACCTCGGCAACGTGACCTGCGGCCCCTGGGGCGACGACCCGCGGTACGTGTGCTCGCCGCGGCATGCCTGGATGAACGCCGCACTGATGGTGTCGGGACTGCTGCTGACGGCCGGGGTGCCGCTGCTGCGCCGGTACTGGCGGACCCGGGCCGCGCCGGCGCTGCTACTGGCCGCGGCCCTGGGCTGGACACTGGTCGGCTTCGTGCCGGCCGACGTGCGGCTCGGGTGGCATCTGCTCGGCGCGGTCCTCATCTTCTTCGCCGGCAACACGGGCCTGCTCCTGGTCGGCCGCACCGGCTGGCCCGCGTCGCTGCGCCGGCTCGCGGTGGTGGCCGGCGCGCTGGGCCTGGCCGCGGCGGCGCTGCACCTGTCGGGCACCTACCTCGGGCTCGGCCTGGGCGGCACCGAGCGGGTCGCCGCCTTCGCCGTGCCGCTGTGGATGGCCGCCGCCGGTCTCACCGTTCTGCGGGGCCGTGCCATCAGGGGGTCGGCGACGGCACGGGGTAGCGACGGACGGTGGTGGCGATGACGACCACGCCCGCCGGGTCGGCGACGCCGTACTGCCGCAGCGCGGCCCGGTCGAGGCGGTCAGTGGCGCCGGACACCGTGACGAGGTCGTCGACGAAGACGGTCACCGCCGCGGCGGACACCACGACCTGCCCGGCGGGCGGCAGATCGGCGTCGTCCACGACGAAGGCATGCTCCCCGTACACCCGACTGACAACGGCCGTCAGCTCAACCCGCACACCCGCCCGCAACTCCCGCTGCACGGCCGGCCGCGAAGCCGGGTGCGTCGGCTCCCCGTCCCCCTTGCCCCCAGTACACGCAGCGGTCAGCACCACCAGCGCCAACGGCAGCAGTGCATCGACACACCTCACTACTCCAGCGTACCGCCCGACCCGGCGACCGGACGGCGACATCCATGCGACAACGTTGAACGTTGATGTGGGCGGGTGCATCGGCGCTCCGGTGATCTATCGTTCCCGTCACCGGACCGCGATCGGAGGATGTTTGTCGATGGGTCAGACACGGCTGTACCTGGTTCGGCACGGCGAGCAGGACCCGACGGCCGGTCATGCCCCGGACGGTGGCCTTTCACCGCTCGGCCGCGAGCAGGCCGACCGGCTGGGCCGGCGGCTGCGGGCCGTGCCGTTCTCGGCCGTCCATTGCAGCCCGCTGGCCCGGGCGGCCCAGACCGCCGACATCGTCGGAGGCCATCTTCCACGGGTACCGCGGCACCACTGCGAATTCGCCGCCGACCGGACGCCGGTGCCCTCCCCACGGCATCGTGATCTGTACCCGGACCGGTGGCTGCCCTGGCTCGACAGCGTGCCCGACGAGGAGCGCGATGAGGACGCCGTCACACTCCGGACCGCTGTCGAGCACTTCGGGGTCACCGGCGAGGAGGACCGCTGCGAACTACTCATCACCCACAACTTCGTCATCGGCTGGTTCGTCCGCCACGCGCTGGACGCTCCAGCGTGGCGATGGATAGGCCTCAACCAGGCCAACTGCGCCATCACCATCGTGCAGTGGGAGCCCGACCGGCCGGCGACACTCGTGAGCTTCAACGACACGGGTCACCTCCAGCCCGGCGGCCCCGCAGCGATCAGAAGGTGACGAGCCAGGCCGGCCGGCTCCGGACAGGTGCGTCGGAACACACCGATGGCCGCCGTCGGTCACACTGGATCGATGATTGCTGTCGCTCCGCTGCGGCCCGAAGATCGTGAGACCTGGGAGACACTGTTCACCGGCTACAACGCCTTCTACGACCGTAGCTGGCCGGCCGAGCGCTATGAGCAGGCCTGGCAAGCGTTCACGCGGGCGGAGACGATGCACGCACTCGGTGGCCGGTTGGACGGCCGTCTGGCCGGCATCGCTCACTTCCTGGTTCACCCCAGCACCACGTCATCAGACCTGTGCTACCTGCAGGATCTGTTCACCGACCCGGACGTCCGCGGGCGGGGCGTCGGCCGGAGCCTGATCGAGGCGGTGTCGGCGTGGGCCGGCGAGCAGGGTTGCGCACGTCTCTACTGGCACACCCAACGGCACAACGACACCGCCCGCCGCCTGTACGACCAGCTCGGCGAACACCGCGACCTCATCGTGTACACCCGGCCGGTGTAGCCGATCCGCCGGCGGTTCGCCGGCTGGGCCGCGTTGCTTCGCGCCGGGGGCGAGAAAACCGGTGGCGAGTGGTCGGGTCGGGTGCTAGGAAGCCGCAGTGGAAGCAACGTTGGAGTTCCCTGACCTGTTGCGGCTGATGCAGGACCGATCGACCGCATTCCAGGCGGCGGTCGCCGCGGCGCCCAGCCTCGACGTGCAGGTGCCGACCTGCCCCGAGTGGACATTGCTCGACCTGGTCCAGCACCTGGTGGAAGGGCGCCGCAAATGGGCCGCCATCGTCGCCGCGGGGCCGGCCGATGCTCCCGCGGTCGTGTCCGCGCCGGAGGCGCCCCGGGAGCGCGACGCCGTGCTGCACTGGTTCGCCGACTCGGTGCGGGAGCTGCTGGACGCGCTGCGGGAGGCCGGACCGGACCGTGCCTGCTGGACGTGGTGGGGCACCTCGCAGTCGCCGCAGACCAGCGGTGCCGTCGCCCGCCACCAGCTCCAGCAGCTCGCCGTGCACACCTACGACGCCCAGGTCACGGTGGGCGCCCCGCGGCCACTGTCCAGCGAGGTGGCGCTCGACGGGGTCGACGAGTTCCTGACCACGTGCTGCGCGGGAACGGAACCCTGGCCGCACGAGCCCGTGGTCGTCGACTACCACACCACCGAGGGCCGCTCATGGCGCCTGCGGGTCTCCGACGGCCACACGCGCGCCGACCGGCTCCCGAACGGCGCCACCGCCGGTGACGGCCTGGAGCCGGCTGACGTAGCCGCCTGGGGCACCGCGAACGAGCTCGTCATGTTCTTCTACGGCCGGATCCGCTCGGAGTCGCTGCGTACCGAGGGCGACCGGGGCATCCTCGACCGGCTCCACGCCTAGGGCCGGGATCGTGCCCAAGCTCGGCGTTGTCAGCCGGGAACCGGCGGCCGCCAACACCCGCGACTACGGCCGGCGCTGATCTGCGAGGGGCTCCGGCATGGGCCCGCCCGTGGCGGGGAACTCGGGTGGTTCAGTGCGGCTGTGGCAGGAAGCGGTGCCGGGCGAGGGCGACTGTCGTCTCGGCTGCGAGGACGGCGACGAACGCGGTGATGGCGAGGATGACGAGCCAGGCCCAGAGCCGGTAGCCCGGCGGGTGGGCGTATGCGACCCAGTGCAGCGCGAAGGTGGCGACCGCTGTATATGGGAAGGCGTACGCCCAGAATCCGGAGCTGAAGTGCAGGTGGCGGTACACGCCGATGAGCCGGAGCTGGATGAGCGCGGCCAGGAGCGTATAGCCGGCGAGCGCGAAGGCGACGGCGTCGGCCTTGCCGTGGGTGAGGACCAGGTACGCCAGGCCCGCGAGGGCGGGCGGCCCCGCCCCGATCGCCAGCGTGGGTCGCAGTTGCGGGGGAAGCGGCGGGCGGAAGAACAGGCGGGCCAGGATCATCGGCTCGAGGACGAGCCACGACACGAGACCGAGGCCGAAGAACACCCGGGCGGGGCCTGACCAACCGGCGAGGGCCGCGCCCATGGTGGCGACGAATCCGCCGGCGGCGGTGGGCAGCACGTATCCGGGGTGCAGTCGGTCCAGGTCGAGACCGCCGAGGATCCATTGGCCGGTCAGCCACCCGGCCAGCACGATCGTGGCCGCGGCGAACACCCCGAACAACCATTGACCCGCCGCGCGATCGTGTCGCATCAGGCCGATGGCCAGCAGCATGCCGACGATCGGGATCAGCGCGACGAACGGTCCCAGCACCGGGTCGGTCAGTTCGGCGGACCAGCCGCCGGGTCGCCGCGGCACCTGCACGACATAGCCGGCGAGGAGCGCCAGCCAGACCACGGCACTCGACACGCACAGGATGTCCGAAACGAACGCGGGTGTGAGCCGCAGCAGCGCGGCGTAGCCCCAGCAGCCGGCCAGGCCGATCAGGCCGTACGCGATGCCGAACAAGTTCGGGGTGATCCCGGCGTGTGGCTCGCTCGTCCGTGTGCTCACGGCGGCGGACTACCCTGCGCCGCGGCGATTATCCCGCGCCGGCGCCGCGGCCGGGCCCACGCGCGCGCGTCGGGCTAGTACTGCAACGGCGGGTCGTGTCCTACGGCGGTTCGAGTCGTTTGCGGTAATGAGCGGCTCGGGCCTGTGCTTGCCTGCGTCTACGCCATCGT
>NZ_JBITDU010000012.1:0-317334 GCF_044454505.1 Dactylosporangium sp. NPDC051541 | reverse complement strand
CACCGCACCGCACCGCACCGCACCGCACCGCACCGCACCGCACCGCACCGCACCGCACCGCACCGCACCGCACCGCACCGCACCGCACCGCACCGGATCATTACGCCAGTGCGCGCCCACCGCGCGGACCATCGCGACATTGGGCACTGCGCTGCCACCGCGCGGACCGTCGCGACGGCTGCCCCACCGTCAACGACCAGCCGTCACGCCGCGACCGCCACCCGGCAACCCCAAGCTGACCAGCGACGTGAACGGCTGGAACGGCACGCCCCGCCACTTCCGACGGGTCGTTCCGTCCTCGCCCGACCGTCGCAACGGCCGCCCCGCCGCCAACGACCAGCCGTCACACCGCAGCCACCACTCGCGCCCCCGAGTGGGCCGGCGGGTTCCGGGCACTGACCGGCTGGAGCGACGCCCGGGGCCCGCCACTTCCGGAGGTCGTTCCGATCCTCGCCGCGGCCGTCGCGACGGCTGCCCCTGCCATCGACGATCGGCCATCACACCGCAGCCGCCACCGGGCGACCCCAAGCGGACCGGCGTCGGTGAACGGCTGAAACGGCGCGCCACGCCACTTTCCGGCGGGCAGGGGTCGCGAGGCGGGTGGCTGTCGTCCGGGCGGTCAGCGGCAGCGGTTGAGGATGAGCTCGGCGGCGAGGCGGGGGTGCAGTTCGGGGATCCAGTGGTTGACGCCGGGCAGGATCCGGAAGGTGTACTCCCCGTCGACCCACGCTCCGCAGCGGCGGGCGAGGCGCTCGGTGACGAACTCGTCCTTGTCGCTCCAGACGTACAGGGTGGGCATGCTGATTCGGGGGGACTGGCGGCGTTGGAGGGGGAAGGCGCGGTACCAATGCAGCGCCCTTCGATTTTTGGCTCTGGCGTAACGGCGGGCGCTGTCCGGGTCCAGGCCGCTGCGCCGCAGGTGGCGCTCGAGGAGCCTTGGCGTCAGGAGGAGCTCCGGCAGCAGCGGCAGTTGAAACAGGCCGATGTAGGCCGAGTGGAGCAGCTGCCGCAGGCCGGGGCGGGACCAGGCGCCGCGGTGTGGGACGGAGAACGCGGTGAGCGTCCGGACCCGGTCGGGGTGCAGGCCGGCCAGGTGGAAGCCGAGCAGCGCTCCCAAATCGTGGCCGACCAGGTCAAACCGACCGATGCCCGCCCGGTCCAGCTGCGCCATCACGTCGGCGGCCAGGGCGTCGAGGGTGTAGGCCCGGCGGCGCCGTGAGCTGCTCTCGCCGTACCCCCGAAGCTCGGGCCTGAACACCTCGTGCCCGGCCGCCTCCAGCTCCACCGCGACGCCATCCCAGGTTTGGCGGTCCTGCGGAAAGCCGTGCAGAAGGACGATCACTCGAACCATTCTGGCGCAGCACTCGAACCGCCCGGCACGACGTCAATGGACTGACTTGCGCATGGCTCAGAGTTTGTCGATGGCGGCCCCGAGCGCGGCGGGGTCGAAGCTGCCGTGGGGCATCGTCGTCGCGAGCCGGTAGGACTCCTGCCCGGCCGCGTCGAACAGCAGCGTCCCGCTGTGCTGCATGACCAGTGTCCGCCCCAGCCCCGCGGCCCGGTGCGCGGCGACGCCGTCGGACGACACGACGGCCAGCCCGCCCGCGACCCGCCGCACCCGCTCCACCTCGGCCGGCCCGCCCGGCACCACGACCGCGGCGGCCACCCCGCGCGCCGCCAGCCCCAGCCCGGCCAGGCTCTTGACGTGGCGCAGGCACACCGGACAGTTCGCGGCCCGCACGAAGTAGAGCACCAGTCCTTTGCCGTCCCCGCGCAGCCCGTCGACGTCGATTCCCATGACCCGCTCCTCAGTTAGGTAACTCGGTTACCATCATTAGATACGTAACTGAGTTACACAGTCAAGGATTGAGTAAGGTTTTGGCATGACCGCTGAGCCGGACCTGGGCGTACTCCTCGCCGCCGCGTGCGAGCGCATAGTCCGCGAGATTTTGGGCGAACTGGCGGGCGCCGGCTACGCCCACCTGACCCCGTCCCAGTCGCTGGCGGTCCTCTTCATCGGCGACGGCCTCGACACGGTCACCCAGCTGGCCGACCGCCTGGGCATGACGACGCAGGCCATCAGCAAGATCTGCGCGACCCTCGCCGCGGAGGGCCTGCTGGACCGCGAGCCGAATGCGGTCGACGCCCGCAGCCGCCGCCTGACCCTCACCCCGGCCGGGGCCGACGCGGTGGCCCGGATGCGCGCCGCGGGCGCCGCCGCCGAACGTTCCTGGGTCGAGCTCGTGGGCGACGAGACGCTCTCGGTGGTGAAGGGCGCGTTGTCGGCGTTCGCATTCGCCCCGAGGTCCGCGACCGCCAGCCCGGTCCGGATCCGCTTCTCCTGATGCTTCGAATCCGGACCGGGCGGCGATTCTCGCGTTCAGTGGATCGGGTTCCAGCCGTCGGATCCGGCCAGGTAGGCGGTCGGGGTGTACTGAGCGGCGGTCGAAGCACTCATCTGCGGCCGGTTGCTGTTCACAACGGCGCCGGCCCCGGTGCTGCTGTATTCCGTGAATCGCGCGTTGCGCCATGAAAACCCGGACATGTCCGTCCAGGGATCATCGCGGATGTGAGCGTCCATAACGACGCCGCGGTACAGCACCTGCGCGATCGCATTCACGTCGCCGCCCGGATGCCAGGGCCGCCCCAGGTAGACCGTCTTCGCCGGCGCGTTGCTGGTGAGGTGCGTACCCCAGAACAGATAACCGAACTTGTTGTTGATATTCGTGGCAGCGGCCGTGATGTACCCGTTGTTCGACGACGACCCTCGCGTCAACGACCGCACCTCACCATTCTGAAACACCATGGTCCCAGCCCCGAAGATGAAGTCGACGTCCCCTTCAACGTACGAGTTGCGAACGTACAACCGCCGCACCGCAGTTCCCGACGTGTTGACGAGCAGCGTGTCCTGGTTCCCAAGAATCCGCACGTTACTGAACTGCACTCGGTCGCCGTAGGTGTTGACCGCCACGGCCTGCTCAGCACTGAGGTTGTAGGCCGCCTCATTGAAATCGTTGGACATGGTCAGGTTCGAAACCATGGTGTTGGCCGCCGCGATGGTGACGGTGGCACTCCCGGCCGTACCGTAAGTGCTCCCATCGCTCTTGGTAAGCCCAGAAGCATGCCCCTCAACGATCACCACCGCCGAGGGCGCAGAACCAGTCCCGACAAGACTGATGTAGGGCTTGTTCGCCGGAATGCTGACCGTCCCCCGGTAGGTCCCGGCCTTGATGTTCACCGTGTACGCGCTACTACTGTTGGCGGGCGCCGCATCGATAGCAGCCTGCACAGTCCGATAATTCCCGGACCCATCAGCCGCAACGGTGACCGTGGTGGCCCCAAACGCGGGCGCCCCACCAGCCCCGACAGCCCCAGCCGCAACAACCAAAACCAACAAACTCTTTCCCGAACGCATCCGTCCTCCCAGGGGGCAAACATCCAGCCAGGTCAATTCACTCCCGACCCTCCCAGCCCCCACGCCCCGAGGCAAGCGCTTTCCCCACTCGCCACCAACACCCACGCCACCCCAATGAAACTTCCGCAGCCCCCCACCAACCCCAGCGCGCGCCAATATCAGCTCGAAGATCCAACGCCGACGACTGACCCAGACCACGCTGCGCGCCATCCAGCAGCGTCTCTGGCTGGCTTGGCCACCGCGAGCCCTCTGACTCCGCAGGAGGATAGCGGGCGAATGGAACCGAGACCCTCACAGTCAGCTTGGGAACTGGACAAAGTTGGCGATGCGGCGCCGGAATTCGGCGCTCCGGATCTGATCTGGATGGCCAGAGCGGCCGCACACATCCTGCGCTAGTGGCCCGGGCCGCTACACCCACCAACGCCTGTGCGAACTCGCCGCGGAATCCGGCGCCGAATTCGACCGCCGCATCCTCGCCGCCCTGATCGCCATGCTGGAGCGCTACCCCGATAGGCGCTTCGCCTTCTACGGTGCCGACACCGAGCACCTCAAAGCTATGCGGGCACGCTTCGCCGACTGGCACCGAGAGCTGACCGAGGACGATAGCTTGGAAACTCGACAGGTTGGCGTTGAAGCAGTGGGTCCACGGGCCTTCAGCCCTGACCTGGATGGCCCGGAGCGGCAGCTCGTGGCCTGAGCTAATGGCCCGTTAATGGCCCGGCTGCCCTCGCCTCAACGCACATTCGGAACCGTGGACAATAGCCAGGCAAGAGGCTGCGGCCGGCCTGATGCCACGTACTCGCCCGAATCGGCATCCAGCGTCAGACGATGCACAGAGTTGCCGGCGTCCCGCTCCACGATCCAATAGTGCGGAATGCCGACCTTCGCATACTCGGTGCGCTTCACCACGCGGTCGGCAACCTCGGAACCCTTGGAGACGACCTCGACGGCCAGGAGTAGGCCATCGACGCCTGCGTAACTCGAGCGCGCCCGCCGCGGCGGCCTCCCCTCGGCCCAGACGGACAGGTCCGGTACACGTCCGCCGCCCACGTCGACGCCACAATCCACGACCACCTGCTCGGGACCGTAGCCGTTGGTCAAGAACCAAGCGAAGATCCGTGTCACGAGCAGTGCGTGATCGGGGTCCGCTGGTGGCATGACGGACAACACTCCCTCGGGGCTGAGCTCATAGCGGTGGTTTTCGTCGGCAGCAGCCATCGCGGCCAGGTCATCCAACGTGACCTGGCTCGGCATCTCAGCACCCACGGTCGCGGCACTCATCCCGACTCCTCTTCGTCGTGCAATCGAGGCTACAGCGGCAAGCTGTAGTTCGGTGCGACAGTGCACGCACGGCACGCAAGCACTGACCTTCCGTAAAGTCGCGTACCGGTACAAGCGCGCAGGGCGCGGCATAGCCACACCACTGTCAGCTTCGACTGGCTGCCGATAGGCGTCGCGTCAGCCGGAGATCGTCCGTGCGGATCCGCGGAGGGCGACCACCGATCGTGGGGTCTGGGGCTCGGGCCCCAGGAGAGATGCGAGGACCCCCGGTTCGCGCTTTCCGCGAACAGAGGGCCCCTAGGTCCGAGCGGGTGAAGGGAATCGAACCCTCACTGTCAGCTTGGGAACTGGACAGGTCTGGCGTCCCGGATACGTGAGCCTCCAGGTGGAGACGGAAACTAGCGGCCTGGAGCAGCCTCCGGTAGCCCGGCGTAATGGCACGCTAATGGCACGCCGCTGTCCACGGAGGGACGTCCAGGTCGGCTTCGCGTCTGCTGCTGAGCTATGTTCAGCGGTCATCCGCTCTCGGTCGGGATACGAGTCCGCCACGTCGCCGGGCCGGACCCACCGCCGCCACGTAGGTCCACCGGTGTTTATGAAAGCGCGGTGAGCGCCACGACCGCGAGGAATCCCACCAGTCTTGGAGCCGCTCGCAGCGCGGACCGGAACAATTGCAGAGATGGCGGTGCCTAGCGCAAATTCGAGCCGGGACCAACTCATGGGTCAGAGCCCAACTTGAAGATGCCGTCTTTTCATGAACCCGAGGGGTGGAAAGCGATTCCATGACGACCGCCGGGGGGACCGAGGGAGCGCGGGATGTCCGAAAGCGCCAGCGATGAGCACCGGAACGTCAAGCGGGACCACGCGGAAGCCGCTGGATCCACCGGCGGCGGCGTCGAGAAACCGACGGCTGTGGCCCACGTCGGTCCGGTAGGCGTCCTGTAGCCGTACGCGACGTCGCAGCCGGTCATGATCACGCATATTGCCGTCGCGCTCGTGATCGCAGCGATGATCGTTTGAGTGGTGCCGGCGGTGGCAGATAGTTCGAGCCAGCTTGCAGGTCGGAGCCTGCCCTCGCGATTACTTGGCGAGTGAGGATCTACGGGTTTGGCGCATGCGGCAAGCGAGGACGCCGACCTGACTATGCGCATCTATCTGTCAAAAGCCTGCAAATTTGCCGATTATATTGCAGGATCGAATTGTACTCCTTGAGCGTCTGTATGATGTCAAAATAAACTTTCCCTACCTTGCAATGGCCGCCGAGATTGCTCGAGCGAGGTCGACGACGCGTGGGCCCCAGCGTGATGCGATGTCATCGTCAAGCTCGATTACCGCCTTGTTCTTAACGGCGTTAATTTTGCTCCAGTTTTTCCGGCTCGCGACGGCGGTCGCGTTCTGGACGCAGCACTTGGTGTCGGCCAAAAAGATGAAGTCCGGATTAGCCTTAATGATTGCATTGTCGTCCAGTCGTGGATACCCACTCCTGTCTTGGTCGAACGGATCTGCAATATTTCGGAGACCGAAAAGGGCGTAGATCGATCCCACAAACGTTGCCGAGGTAGCCGAGTATCGACTGGGGTCGAGTTCGTGGTAGATGCGTTTCCCCTTGGCTTTCGAAGGAGTCTTCTTAACCGTTTCGGACAACGCCTGTTTTATCTCGTTGATCAAGGCGTCAGCCGCGGGCACCGCATCGACGGTCTTGCCGATATCAGCTATCTGCAAATAGAGTTCGTCAAGGGTCGCCGGGGCTGGCTCCAAGCTAACCCGAACGTCCTTCTGCTGCAGGTTGTGAACAACCCTGCCACCCTTTGCATCCTCAACGTCATTAGTCAAAATTACAAGATCAGGCTCATACCTCGCGATTGCCTCTGAGTTCGGCTGAAAGCCGGAGAGTTCGGTATGAGGTGCTGCGGAAGGATAGTTCGACTTATCGTCAACCGCGACGACCTTATTGCCGACATGGAGTGCGAAGAGGATCTCGGTGGCGCTTGGCGACAACGAGATGATGCGCAATTCATGCTTCGAACACCCGGCTAGGAACGCCGGCATAAGTAGCGCCAGTGTGGCGAGCAGTGGCAGGCAAAGACGTCTCACTTACGACCAGTCCTCTCAGGCTTTCATTTTTGTTCAACTTTCGTGCCGGACCAGGAGAACGCGGGCGGCAGAGTGGTCGTTTCGTCAACGCGAGATTCATTTAACTGATCAATATCAAGATTCAGGACGAGCCTTAAATCTGTGCCACGCAGGTCCGCCTTCGCCATCTGCGCATTTGTAAAGTCGGCGCCGTCAAGGAACGCAGCGCGGAGATCCGCGCCACCAAGGTCGGCGCCGATAAGAATCGCGTCGATCATGGACGCATGAGCAAGGTATGCGCCGTTGAGTTTCGCGCGCGTCAGGTTTGCCCCGCGTAGATCCCCGTCTTGAATCCGTGCACCCGGGAGACTCGCATCAACCAGGATAGAGCCCTCGAGATTGATCGAGGATAGATTACCAATCATCCGTACACGAGACAGGACAGCATGATCGAGTGTGGCGCCGGCCATGTATGCCCGATCCAAATTTGCGTCGCTAAGATCCACTCCGCTCATCAAGGCGGACTGGAGGTAGGCATTGTGATTCACCTTGGACAGGTTAACGCCGACGAGGGAGGCATGGGAAAGATCTACAATATCCTTATTAGCGATATCAGGATTGCGCCGCGCGATAACCGTGAATGCAGCGTAAGCGTCTGCGTGATCTTGGGCCACATTGCCGGCTGGCGCCGCACTGGTGGACGGGATGCCATGCAACCTGACGAACGCGCTGAGGATGCCGATGACCACCGGTTGATAACTTGGATCCTCTTTGGCAACCTGCTCGAGGGCGTAAATTCCCCCGAGTCGAACTTCCTGGCGATCGGATCCCAGTTGGTCAACTGCAGCCGTGAATCGATCGGTAAGTTGCCCGCGTCGCGTAGTGTCGGTTTGTTCTCTGGTGCTGTCGACAGCTTGGAATGCAGCAAATGCACTTGCCGCTGCGGCGACGAGCGCAATAATCGTTGCAAAACTCGCAACTATCTGAGCAAATGCCACATACCGGTCCCATGCCGCCGATTCGGGCTTGGGCTCTGTAAGTCCATGCTTGGATGCCGATTCGGTAAACGTAGGCGGCTGCGGCGCATGGGGGGCGGCATGTCCATCCACTGAAGAGGTGATAGGACGATCGTGTGAGATCAAGCCTGACAGCTTCTTCTGCGCAGCACGTTTACGCTGGTGTACCGGCCGCGTCCGGCGTTTTGTCAATTGATCTACCGCCCGAGTCTTCGCCGTAAAAGTATCAAGCTCGGTCAACACCCGTCGACTGAGCTAGCCGGGATTGATTGCACCACCTCCTGTCAACCAGCAAACCTGCGCGGCGGCGTGCGAAATAGATTCACGTAGCATCTGAGGGAAACCCTCCTATGATCATCGGCGGGGTTTGTTCCGCCGTTGAGCGGTTGCGCGCCGCGGGTACCTCAGTCAGAGCCATTGGCGATCGGAGCCAGACGCGCGTAGGCGGCATGGGCGTTCAACGCGACGATGCCGCCGAACGTCGAGCGGGAGGCGGGTTTCGGAGCCTGACATCGCGATATCGGAGGGCTGAGGTGCGGCCAGGTCAAGAAGGCGGGCATCAAACATCATCTTCACGCCCTCGACAGCGATGTCGGCGCTTAACCGCATCACACTTCAGGCAGGCACGTCTCGTCTGCGGCCGTGCCAGGGCAACGTTACGGACGAGGATCATCGACCAGGAGGTCGCTGCTCGACGACCACAAGATCGTGATTGCACACCCGACTGAGCATCAAGATCCGGAAACCATCCTCCGAAGAGGTGGTAAGACCGTGCGATGGCAGTGAAAACAACCGGTTGGCCTTGACCGTAAAAATTGACGGTCGTACCGTCGCCGACATGACTGCAACGTCAGGCCGAATTGATCGACGTGCGCTCCTGTTGGGAGCCGCCGCAACAGGAGCGGCCACCTTGTTGCCCGGAACTGCAGGTGCGACGCCTACGTCGGCGGATCTGTCCACACGGCTGAATGCGGTGCCGCTCGGCACCGACCAGCCAATTCCGCCGGTCCTCCGGTCGCGGCAGGCGTTGGCACTCGAGACGACTCGCCTGGCGTCCCTGCCAATCACCCAGTTGGGCACCACATATAACCTCGCCCAGGTGGTTCGGTGGCTAGATGTAGATCATTTTGCGGTCGGTCGGTGGGACGGCACGATGAGCATCTTCTCGTTTGAGACGGCCCCCTTCGCTGGCCCCGTGATCACAGCAGCGGTCAATACCCCTGCCGCGCAGGGCGTGCAGATGCTGACCCCGATGCCCAATATGAGCGTCGTGACTTCCAACAACGAAGAATCTTTCCTGCTTTGGGGGTCGACTAGCGGACGATGGTCAGATCTTCGCGTTTGCGCCTCGGTCCATTACGACTCCGCTCTCGGCGTTGCTACGAGCGGAACATGGTTCCCAGTAGGTGACTCGTCGACGCTCGTCGTGGGGCATACCTCTGGGTACATTTCACAGTGGTCGTTCAACCCGACAAGACGAACCCTCAGGCTTCGCAATACAGTCAACCTTCAGAATCCTCATCCAGTGAACCCGTGGGGTTCGCATGTAATGTATGGAATGTGCCCACTGGTTCCGAAAGGGCCTAATGCCACGGTAGTGTGCGGCTCCGATGACGGATACGTGTCGCTTGTACACGTGCCGACCGGCTCGATCCGATCCCAGACGGTCTTCAACTCGGCGGCCCAGCGCGGTATCAACTGTGTGTCAGCTCAAGGCAACAAACTTCTCGTCGCCAATTGCTCGGTGGGTGCTGCCGACGACAACCTTTGGTACTTCTCGGTCAACATGTCCAACTGGAAGATCTCATTGGTCGACAGTACTAATCTGATCATCGACCCGACGGAGATCCAGTCGTTCAATTTCGATACCAAATGGGGCGGGTTCGGTGGTGGATCTTGCTGGTTCGCCGGCACTGAGGAGGGCGCACTCTGGATGGGAACGGCCGAGGCCAGCCTGAGTGTCATCGGCTACCAAGGGCTGCGGGATGGCTCTATCGGCGCTGCGCTGGATTACGCCGCCGGACCTGGTCGGCTAGCCGCGGTTATCCACGACTTGAACCAGTTTGCTACAGGCGCACCATGAGTCTGCCTATTCGTGTTGTCGGCGCCAGCCGAGCACTGGCGTGGTTGAGTGACGCGCTTAGGAATGTAACGACCACCTCGACCACCGTTACATCAGCTCTAGACGTTGTGACCGAACGATCTGGAAGCGTCGGCGCCACAGGGGGAATCGGTGGACGATTCTTCGCCCGCGTCTCACGCCAGCAGGCGTATCGTTGCACCCTATGAGCGGTAACTCGGTGTACTCAGATCTGGAACACGTGCTCCCACTGGTCAGCAAGCCAATCCAATATATCGGCGGCGAGTTGGGTGCCGTTGTCAAAGACTGGAATGGCGCCGCGGTGCGGTGGGTGCTGATGTATCCAGATACGTATGAAGTGGGACTTCCCAATCAAGGTGTCCAAATTCTGTACGAGATTCTTAACGAGCTCCCGGACGTACTTGCTGAGCGTACCTACACAGTGTGGCCAGACCTCGAGAAGCTAATGCGAGAGCGTGGGATACCGCAGTTCACGGTCGATGCGCACCGGCCGGTGCGTGACTTCGACCTATTCGGCGTCTCGTTTGCAACTGAGCTTGGATACACGAACCTGCTGACTGCACTCGACCTCGGCGGAATTCCGTTGTCCTCGAGTCAGCGGACTGACGAAGATCCGATCGTGATCGCTGGAGGTCATGCCGCATTTAATCCAGAGCCAATTGCCGAATTCGTCGACGCCGCCGTTTTGGGTGACGGCGAAGAAGCCATTCTAGAAATTACCGAGATCGTGAAGGCCTGGAAGGCAGAAGGTAGACCGGGGGGCCGGGCCGAGCTGCTGTACCGGTTAGCGCTTACGGAGTCAGTTTATGTGCCCCGGTTCTATGACGTTGACTACCTCTCTGACGGGCGGATACGACGAGTAGTTCCGAACCGTAACGGCGTGCCGTTCCGCGTCCACAAACGCACCACAATGGACCTTGACGCTTGGCCTTACCCGAAAAGGCCCTTGGTTCCGCTAGCCGAGACCGTGCACGAACGATATGCCGTAGAAATCTTTCGAGGCTGCACCCGTGGTTGCCGGTTCTGTCAGGCCGGCATGATCACCCGTCCCGTCCGTGAACGAAATATTACCACCGTCGGCCGTATGGTAGCAGAAGGCCTGGAATACTCAGGCTTCAGCGAGGTTGGGCTATTGTCGTTGTCCAGCGCCGACCACTCGGAGATCAAGGACATCTGTTCCGGACTTGCCGAACGGTACGACGGTAAGAATGTTTCACTATCATTGCCGTCGACTCGGGTTGACGCGTTCAATGTCACGTTGGCCGAAGAGTTGTCACGCAATGGCAGGCGCACAGGTCTGACGTTCGCGCCAGAAGGCGGATCTGAGCGTATGCGAAAGGTCATCAACAAGATGGTGACCGAGGAGGATCTGATCCGTACAGTCGTTACCGCGTACTCGCACGGGTGGCGGCAGGTAAAGCTGTATTTCATGTGCGGTCTTCCCACGGAGACCGACGAGGATGTAATCCAAATTGCCAGGCTCGCTTATGAAGTGATTAAGGCGGGCCGTGAGGCTGCGGGAAGCAAAGATATCCGATGCACGGTGTCCATCGGGGGATTCGTTCCCAAGCCACATACGCCGTTCCAGTGGGCACCAATGTGTACGCCGACGACGATAGACCGTCGTTTGAAGCTGCTCAAACAGGCCATAAACGCGGACCGTTCGGTCGGCCGTTCGATCGGGTACCGGTACCACGACGGCGCACCCTCATTGATTGAGGGGCTACTCTCGCGGGGAGATCGTCGCGTCGGCGCAGTTATCCGCCGAGTCTGGGAACTCGGTGGACGGCTGGACGGCTGGTCCGAGCACTTCTCGTTCGATCGGTGGACGCAAGCCGCGAGCGAAGTCCTTCCAGCGAACGGTGTAGATCTAGATTGGTACACCATCCGCGAGCGTGAGCAGAACGAAGTGCTTCCGTGGGACCACTTGGATTCCGGCCTGGACAAAGACTGGCTTTGGGAGGACTGGCGAGACTCGCTTGCCGAGCATGAGCAGGACGATTGCCGCTGGACGCCGTGCTTCGACTGTGGCGTTTGCCCGAGCATGGACACAACAATTCAGATCGGTCCGACCGGACGAAAACTGCTGCCGATCACCCCGACCGGTGGCATGCGGCATCGGCCAAAGGACGGTGACTCATCGGAACGCGAGAAGCCCTCCTCCTAGCGTCGTACGCTGACCTCATCACACCGCTCCTTGATGGGTGGGTGGAAGCCAGACGCTCCGTAAACTTGCTGCGCGGACCGCAGCCTGATGAGCAGGACGCACGACTCGATGCGCATGAACGCATACTGAAAGCCCACCTGGACCGGATAGCATCAGCCTTGACTGCCTTTCCAGACTTTGCAACGGCTGGGCAGTCGCCTTTGACTCCGGCACCGGCTCTGGCCAGCAGCGGATTGCCTCGCACGCTGGCCGTGGTGCCGTTTGGGCGCTTTAGGGAAGCGGACACGACGTCGACTGGACGGTTTCACCCCGCCTTTGCGTTGGACGAAGCGCTCGACAGCCTAGCCAACTGGTTGTTGGATCGATTCGGATCGTGGCCGGATCAGGCTCGCGAGCTTGCTGTGGCAACGGCGCGACTTGTGGAGGACGGCGAGGTCCTGCAAGCCCATGCACGCCGTCAGCGTCCGTTGGGTAAGGGCTTCGAGTCACTGCGCGACGAACGGCTTCGCCGGCGTTTTGCGTTGCTTCCTGAACGGGCGTCGTGGCTGACGACGCTCAGCCAGCTCCTCCCATTGCTAATGGAGGAGCCCGACGAGGGCGCAGCGCAGTTCGAACGCGAGGTCGGTGTGACGCTGCCGCCGATAGATCGGGCGTGGTTGGAGTGCGAGCGCAGGGTGGCGATGCTTCGGTTTGTCCGCCACCGGAAGACCGAGAACGGCCATATCCGTTGGTTTTTGCGCAACGACGAGAATCAGGGTGTGATACTCGACCGTTTCGGCGTTAGCGGGCACTGGATCGTGTCGGGGATTGGCCGGCAGGATGAGCTTACTCGGCTGGCGACCGCCGTGGAGCGGACACTGTCCGCTAACAGCTCGGCAAAAACACCCTCTGAAGGCTGGCGGCTAGTGACCGTCAACGCAGGCGAACCAGCGCTCTTGGCTCAAGGGTCGATGCTGGTCGCCTCCAGTCATGTCCTGCCTGCTGCACTTTCTGCGGAACGCAGCATGACGTCCTTGCGCGCTCAGGTACGGCGTAATTTGTCTATGTCCCTAGCTGGTGCGCCACCGTCGAGCGAAGACCCGTCCACACTTCCCACAGATCAATCAGAACCTTTGTCGCTGGCGGCCTACGCATTGCGAGCTGATCCAGATGGGGTTGCGCTAGTAGCTGCGCGGACCGACTCCTCCTTGTCCACAACCGTCGCGCGCGTTGGACATCAGGCCGACGACGACCAAATGCTCTCTTTTCTCGACTCTGTCGAGTGCGTGGCTGACTCGATGACGCTCTCTGACGAAATCGCGGAGGAGTTCAGGGAGAGTCCGTCAGCGCAGTGGTCGCGAGCGCTTCTCCGGCTGCTGAGGGATGCTTCGGTCCGTCCGCGAGGCCGCCGGGTCCGGCTTGTGTATGTTCCCTCGGCCATTCAGCATCAGCTTGGTGGCGTTCCGCTGATCGGCCTTGAGTTTCTGCGCGACCGGCTGGAGCGAATCGGAAACAGAGTAAATGTTCTGGTTCTGCCTCCGGAATCCTTCGAGCGTCGTCTCCCGGAGCTGCTAGGTGCGGAGGTTATCGGCATTGGTGTCTACATCCACAATATCGACGAAGTGTCGAGCCTTATTCGACTCTTGCGGAGCGCGGGCTTTGTCGGAAAGGTGGTACTGGGCGGCCCGCAAATGCGCGATGTCGATCGTATTCAGGCAACCATCGACGGCTGGGATGCGCTAATCCGCGGCGAGGCCGAGGAGGTCTTACCGCAAGTACTTCGGGTGTTGGAGCTTCTCGACGCTGGCCGGTGGCAAGAGGCTCTCGACAGCGCTCGAACATTCACTGGGGTCGCGATTCGCCATGGTCGTACCGTTTTGCTTTGTGACACCGCCGGCCGTAACCGGGTCGGGACATTTGCTTGTCCACTGCCCTTCGACTGGCGGCGCGGCAAGTCCGAGCGCCGCGTACAGATGAACTTCAGTAGAGGTTGTCCCTACCTGTGTACCTTCTGCCCCAACCATCAAGGCCAGATGTTTCGCGCGGGTCCGGTAGAGGAGCTCTGGCAGTACACTGTGCTCGCCGTGGCCGACGACATGCCGCTACCGCTTGAGGTCGAGCACCGGACCGCTCGGTTGATACAGGACCACCTGGGCGTCAGCTCCGCAGAGCGCCTACGGTTGGCGGTGTACGTTTTGTCCCGGACGGGGTGTGAAGTCCGTCAGTTGCGTCAATGGTTGATGCCGTTATGCGAGTTCGCCGACCCCAAAACACTTCATGATCCGATCATGCTTCAAGACCTCATCGGCTGTGCCGAGACTCTTGAGAGCCAGTTGAGCGCTGCTGGTACGGCACCGATGTCTTCATGGCAGATCAAGAGGTCCTGGCTGCTCGCCCGGATAGCAGTTCTTGCGTCCCGGCAGCTCTGGCGACGTACGGGCGAGCGCTGCGACCTTTTGGATCGGCTGGCGCTGTCCAGCCGATCTCCATTCGTACTGGCGACGTCGGAGGACAATACGCTTGTCAACCGGTCCACGGTGCGTGAGTACCTCGCCCGACGTATCCGATATGGCTTGGACGGGGACGTCGTTTTCAATCCGGGACAAAATACCGTGTTCGACCTATCCGACTCGCGGGGCGGAGCAGATGAGGACTATATCGGTCTCTTGGTGGACCATAATCCCTTCGCTGTCGCGCTAGGAGCCGACGGCGCATCTAACCCAGTGATCCGGCAGAACAGGAAACCTCGATATCAGGTGAACGAG
The DNA here is from genome assembly GCF_044454505.1 of Dactylosporangium sp. NPDC051541. Taxonomy (NCBI): domain Bacteria; kingdom Bacillati; phylum Actinomycetota; class Actinomycetes; order Micromonosporales; family Micromonosporaceae; genus Dactylosporangium; species Dactylosporangium sp. NPDC051541. The sequence goes on along the minus strand of NZ_JBITDU010000012.1, from coordinate 302,537 downwards.
GTGCTGGCCGTCAACCGAGCGCTAGCGGGACATGGTGTGGAAGTTGCCAATAACTATATCCTGATAACACCCGAGACCGACTTACTCGAGGCAGTCGAAGCGTTCCTGCTTTTCGTGATGCTCCCGATTCCGTGGCGCGACTACGGAGACTCGATCAATCTGCGTGTCATCAAAGAGGAGGGCACCCTCGCCCACGACGAGGGACTGCTATTCGCCCCTGAAGATACAGGTTGGTACGAGCCGATGCGGTTCGTCGAGGTGGATGCGCTGCTCAAGCGATGGTCGTTGAGCTCGGAGGTCTCCGCCCGGGACATCAACACGTTGCTGTGGCGCATCCTGGAGACTGACGAAGAGGTCACTCCGCTGCTCCCGGATGTCGTCGAGCGATGGGTGCGGAACTATGACGACGACGCCGAGCTGGCGTTACTAGGCCGCGCCATCTCAGTACGAGTACATCAGGGCGTGCCGCTCAGTGAAACACTTCGCGCGGTACGGGATGACCTGGTAGCGGACTTTGCCGGAGCGAGGCCCGTGCCGGGAGCTCGAAGATGACGGCGCCGAGTCGCTTACGCCACATCTGCAGCTAAGCCAATTCCAACGTAGGGCTCTCTGCAACGTTGTATTGGGAGCCGAAAATGCCCGGCTCCCAATACAACGTTAGCTGTAACCGTCAGGCGCGCCTCACCCTTCACAGATGTAGCAGTTGCCCATCGACCGCATCCTCGTGCCGCGGCCGGAACAGAGCCGTTAACAATCTACGGGATCATGTTTAGGCCGGCGGCCCGGGCACTGAGGCCATCGAACATTTCCGGTTGCTCAGCGCGACAGTACCCGGCTGGGCGCGTGGTCGGCTTGGCGTTGTCGACACAACACGCCGATCAGTTCAGAAGTCGTTGTCGAAGGAGACCGTGCCGGTCACCCCCATCTGGTAGGCGGACACGCGGCGCTCGAAGAAGTTGGACAGTTCCTGCACGTCCTGCAGCTCCATGAACGCGAACGGGTTGCGGCTGCCGTACATGGGCTCGATGCCCAGCAGCGCCAGGCGGCGGTCGGCGACGTGCTGGAGGTACTCCCGCATGTCGGCCAGGGACAGGCCGGAAATGCCCTGTTCGAGCAGGTCGGCGGCGAACTGGGCCTCGCACTCGACGGCCTCGGCGAGCATGTCGCGCACCTGCTCGGTCATCTTGTCGTCGAACAGGTCCGGCTCCTCCGCGCGAACGGCGTCGACGACGTCGAACGCGAACGCCATGTGCATCGACTCGTCCCGGAACACCCAGTTCGTCCCCGAGGCCAGGCCGTGCAGCAGGCCCCGCGAGCGCAGGTAGTACACGTACGCGAACGCGCCGTAGAAGAACAGGCCCTCGATGCACGCGGCGAAGCAGATCAGGTTGAGCAGGAACGCGCGGCGGTCGTCGCGGGTCTTGAGCTCGCGCAGGTCGGCGAGGGAGTCGATCCAGCGGAAGCAGAACTCGGCCTTGCGGGCGATCGACGGGATGTTCTCCACCGCCGCGAACGCCGCGAACCGCTCGGTCTCGTCGGGGACGTAGGTGTCGAGCAGGTTCAGGTAGAACTGGACGTGCACGGCCTCCTCGAACAGCTGCCGGGACAGGTACAGCCGTCCCTCCGGCGAGTTCACGTGCTGGTACAGGTTCAGGACGAGATTGTTCGCGACGATCGTGTCGCCGGTGGCGAAGAACGCGACCAGCCGCGACACCAGGTGCCGCTCGGCCGCGGACAGTTTCGGCAGGTCGGCGAGGTCGCTGTGCAGGTCCACCTCCTCCACCGTCCAGGTGTTCTTGATGGCGTCCTTGAAACGGTCGAAGAATTGGGGGTACTGCATGGGTCGCAATGTGAGGTCCATGCCGGGATCGAGGAGGCTCACTGGCACGCCTCGCACGACTCGGGGTTCTCCAGCGAACAGGCCACAGCTTCGGCCGCCGGCGCGATGAGCGACACCGCCGGAGCAATGGCCACCGTGGCCTGCTGGATGCGGGTCGCCGGCCGCGAGCGCAGGTAGTAGGTGGTCTTGAGGCCGGACTTCCAGGCGTGCAGGTACATCGAGGACAGCTTGCCGATCGTCGGGGCGCTCATGAACAGGTTGAGCGACTGCGACTGGTCGATGTACGGGGACCGCGCGGCGGCCAGGTCGATGAGCGCTCGTTGTGGGAGCTCCCAGGCGGTGCGGTAGAGCTCCTTCAGGTCGGCGGGCAGGTCGGTGATGCCCTGCACCGAACCTTCGGCCCGCTTGATCTGATCCCGGATCGCTGTCGTCCAGAGCCCGCGCGACTTCAGCTCCCGGACCAGCGAGGAATTGATCTGCAGGAACTCCCCCGACATCGTCTCGCGCTTGAACAGGTTGGACACCTGCGGCTCGATGCACTCGTAGCAGCCGGCGATCGAGGCGATGGTGGCCGTCGGCGCGATCGCGATGAGCAGCGAGTTGCGCAGGCCGCCGGTCGCGATCCGGGCCCGCAGCGCGGTCCAGCGCTCACCGTCCGTCGGGACGTTCCACAGGTCGGGGTGCAGGACGCCGCCGGCCGCGCGGGTCTCGGCGTACGCCGGGTGCGGGCCGAACCGCTCGGCCAGGTCCGCGGACGTCTCCAGCGCGGTCAGGAAGATCTCCTCCTGCACGCGCGTGGACAGCTCGCGGGCGGCCGGCCCGTCGAACGGCAGCCGCAGCGTGAAGAACGCGTCCTGCAGGCCCATCAGCCCGAGGCCGACCGGGCGCCAGCGCGGGTTGGAGGCGCCGGCCTGCTGCGACGGGTAGTAGTTGATGTCGATCACCCGGTCGAGGAACGTGACCGCGGTGCGCACGGTGGCGCGCAGCCGCTCCCAGTCGACGCCGTCGGCGGTGACGTGCGCGCCGAGGTTGATCGAGCCGAGGTTGCACACGGCGGTCTCGTCGTCGCTGTTCACCTCGACGATCTCGGTGCACAGGTTGGACAGGTGGATGGTGTTGCCGGGCGCGCCGGTCTGGTTGGACAGGGCGTTGGCGCGGTCCTTGAACGTCATCCAGCCGTTGCCGGTCTGCGCGAGCGTGCGCATCATCTTGCCGTACAGCTCACGGGCCTTGACCGTGCGCACGGCCCGCTTCTCCGCGGCCCGGTAGACCTCGTCGAACTCGGCGCCGAACAGGTCCGGCAGCTCCGGCGCGTCGGACGGGTCGATCAGCGACCAGTCGGCGTCGGCCTCGACCCGGCGCATGAACTCGTCCGGGATCCAGTTGGCCAGGTTCAGGTTGTGGGTGCGCCGCGAGTCCTCGCCGGTGTTGTCCCGCAGCTCCAGGAACTCCTCGATGTCGGGGTGCCAGGGTTCGAGGTACACACAGGCAGCGCCCTTGCGCCGCCCGCCCTGGTTCACCGCGGCGACCCCGGCGTCGAGGGTCTTGAGGAAGGGCACGATCCCGTTCGATTTGCCGTTGGTACCGCGGATCAGTGCACCCCGCCCGCGGACGCGCGACCACGAGATGCCGATCCCGCCGGAGAACTTGGACAGCTTCGCGACCTGGTGATACCGCTCGTAGATCGAGTCCAGCTCGTCGCGCGGCGAGTCGACGAGGAAGCAGGACGACATCTGGGTGTGCCGGGTGCCGGAGTTGAACAGCGTCGGCGACGACGGCAGGTAGGCCAGGGACGACATCAGCCGGTAGAAGCCGATCGCCTCCCCCGGCGACTGGGACAGGCCGCACGCGACCCGCAGCAGCCAGTACTGCGGCGTCTCCACGACCAGCCGCGACTCGGGGTGGCGCAGCAGATAGCGGTCGGCGACGGTGCGCAGCCCGAAGTACTCGAACCGCAGGTCCCCGTCGAGGTCGACGGCGTCGTCGAGCTTGCGGGCGTTGCGGGCCACGAACGCGGCCGTCTCGTCACCGATCAGGCCGAGCTGGTGGCCGTAGCGGATCGACTGGCTGAAGCTGGCGACCGCCTGCCCGCGGACCTCCTTGTCCACGTACGCGGCCAGCAACCGCGCGGCGAGCCGCGAATACTGCGGCTCCTCACCGATCAGCTCGGCCGCGGTCTGGATCGACAGCTTGTCCAGCTCGGCCGTCGACGCCCCGTCGTAGAGCCCGCTGATCGTCTTCGTCGCGACCCGCAGCGGATCGATCTCGTCGAGATCGGCCACCCAGCGCTCGACCGCCTTGACGATCTTGTTGACGTCGACCGGCTCCAGGTCGCCGTTGCGTTTGCGGACCTGCATCGCGTGGCGTCGCTGCTCCGGCGCCGCTTGGCCGAGAACGTCCGCCGTGTGCTGCGTAACCGTCATGTGTCCCCCTCGTCACCCGTTGACAGAACGCTAGACGGGCACGACGGCAAACTCCGGCTATCCGAGGTTGGCGTCAACCGTCCGCGCACCCTTCAAATGCTGTTCACCCATTGGGTGCACAGCGCGCGCCGGTAGGTCTTCCGACTTGCGGGCTTGACCAGCCTTCGGTCGTCCCAAAGGCCGTCGCTTCCCAGCACCTGTGATCCGGTGCTCGTTCATGGCTTGCGTGTCCCATTTATCACTTCGAGGTAGCCGTGGACTTCCACCGGCTCCCCTAGTCGCCCGCCCTGGTGGGATGGGCTAACCAGCCGCGGTCAACACCATATATGGGATTCATCGCGATTGCGAAATACCATATGGCGTGTCGGCGTGTCGTATTCACCACGTCACTGGTCGCCGCCGCCTCATCTGACGGTGGGTCCGGCTTGTACTACTTGGGCAGTAAATCGGGATTCGCTGGGCGAGATAGCGAAGCCTCCCGACTCGCCGCGCAGCAGACTCGCACGACGGTGGGCTCGCCGACAGATGGGGCATTGCGTCGCAGCAAGGTCCATCGGCCGCAGCGCCAGGGCGCGGCGGCAGGCGGTCCCGTGTCCGGCCGCAGGAGCAAACCGTCAAGATCGGGACCATCGCTCGTTCGAGCAGCGACCTCGTTAATCTCCGCCAGACATGTGTCAGGCACCGCACTCCGCGTGGACTGCATCCGCCGCGGCTTGGCTGACCTTGCGCCGGGTTCTTCCCCATCGGCGACGGCTCGCCGGTACAGGCCCCGCAGCGCTGCGATCAGGTTCTTCGCCGACTCGTGCCCGCCGCGAGCATTGCGCTGCGCACCATCCACCAGGTGCTGTCCGCCCCGACCGACACGGACCTGCTGCGCCGCCAGATCGGCCAGGCCGGCATCGACTCCGCCCGGCTCATCGTGGAGTGACCGACCGGGCCGCGCCGCGGCCCACGGCTCGCTGGCGACATCCGGTCCGGGTAGTGCTCCCCGCGCCTGCCGGACCAGCCGCTCCGTGGTCTTCTTGCCGGTGCCGGAAGAGGCCGCCACAGCCGCGGCACCGGAACGACCCTGCGCGGTCGCCGCCGTGAGCACGTCAGCGACAGTCGCGAAATCCTGGCCGGTGACACGCTGGTAAGGCCGCCACTGGTGGTCCTGGCCGTGCCCGATGCTGGCGGCGAAGGTCCGCTCGTACATCGCGTTGACCGACAGATTGAGCAGGAACCCCTGAGTTAGCTGACATACCTCCGGCCAGGCGTCGGCCACAGGGCGCGCATGCGGGAGGGCCTCGGCCTAGTCGGCCGAGGCCCTCCCGCGCCCTCTCGGTCAGACCCGGGGGCGAGCCCCGGACGGCCGGGTGCTCTGACATCCCAGACAATGAAGCCAATGCTTGACGCACTTAAAGTCAGCGAAGGCACGATGATGCTCGATGTTGCATCTGGGCCGGGGTATCTAGCTTCCGAAGCCATTCCTAGTGCGATCTTTCCGGCCATGCTCGCGCACCTCAAAGAGTTCGTCAGCGATGGAGATGACGCCCTGGTCTTCACGGTGCGGAACGGCCGGCCGATCTGGCGGGGCAACTTCAACACCCTGGTTCAGTGGTCGAAAGCGGTGACCGCGATCGGCAAGCCGGGGCTGCACTTCCACGATCTTCGCCACACGGGCAACCACCTCGCAGCCAAAACCGGCGCCACGCTTCGCGACCTCATGGACCGGATGGGACAGGACAGCCCGCGGGCCGCTCTGATCTACCAGCACGGCAGCCGCGAGGCCGACCGGCAGATTGCGGACGCCGTGAGCGCGGCTGTTGAGGCCGAGCGAAAGAAGGCGAGGAAGGGCAAGCGCCGCCCGCTGGAGGGACTGCCCGAGGCGAGCTAATGGCACGCTAATGGCACGGAGGCGGTTCCGAGTGCCCCAAAATGCGAACGGCCCTGGCTGGACATCCGTCCTGACCAGGGCCTGAGCGTTGGAGCGGGTGAAGGGAATCGAACCCTCACTGTCAGCTTGGGAACTGGACAGGCTGACGCTGGGGTGGCCGTAGTTCAGCGATCCGGATGTGATTTGTATGGCCTGGAGCGGCCATGCGTGTACTGGGCTAATGGCCCGTTAATGGCCCGACCCATCGATGGCGTCACAGTGGCCCTATACGTCGATCATCTGCCGTAGCACGGTCTTCACTGCTGAGACCTCGCCGTCGGTGAGCACCCACGCCGGCCGCTGCCCCTGCAGCCGCGACCGGGCGATGGTTCGCACCTGCTCCGTGATAACGAACCCGGTTGGCCTATTGGCGGGCTGTACCGGAACCCGGTGCAGCCAACCGGGGCGCTCTCGCGTCGTAACTGGAAGCACGCTCACCAGCACCTCCCCGGTTAGCCGCAGGTGAAACGCGCTTGAGACCACCAGCACCGGACGACGCCCCGCCTGCTCGCGGCCCTCGGTCGGGTCGAGATCGGCCCACCAGACCTGCCACGGACGGATGATCGTCACGCAGCCTCGTCCCACGGGTCGGCTGCCGGCGCGGAGGCTCGGTCCTCGCGGTCGGCGTCGGCTACGTACTCCGCCCAACCGTCCGGGTCACTTGCCCGGTACCCGTCCAAGGCGGCGATAGCCTTCATCTGCCAGTGCTCAGCCAGCAGCCGGCGGATGGCCTCGTCCGCTGACGCGCCACCGAGGTCTTCGCTCGCGACGCGCGTCAAGTCGTCGCGGGTGGTCTCGTCCACACGAATCATCACGCTACCCATATCCACAGAATATCTAGCCGATGACACTGCTGTCTACAGCAGCGTATACATCGTCGTATGCCATGACGGGACACCTCTTACCGCCACGACGCGCACTCCCGCAAGGGCAAACTGATTAGGCCGGAGCCAACGCAATCAGATGGGACAAGCACGCCGGAGAGCCTCGCGTCAGCACGCAGACCGTCGAAGCGGTGCGCCGGCGAAAGAACACCCGGGGAGGGCGACCGTCGATCGCGGAGTCTGAGGCTCAGGCTCAGGAGAAATGGCGAGGACAAGCCTAGCGCCGACACCGAGGACCGACGCTCAGCGACGACGGTCCGAGCGGCCTGAAGTGCCCTGGTGGGGCCTGCGGTAATGGCACGCTAATGGCACGAGATCGGCCTACCGCCGTACGATCCGAAGGACTGATAAGAGGATGGGCATGACGAACAGGAGGATCGCGCCGCCCGGGTCGACGTATGCCGAGCAGCGGCACTATGTCGTCCCGGCACACCTCGCCGACCTACGCGGACCCGCGCCTGGCCTCGTCACGCTCGATCAGCAACTCGACTGGTCCAGTGAGGGCCGATATGACCTCGACGACGCAGGCGACCTGCAGCTTCTGTATCAGACCGTGCTGAACCAGGCCTCCAGCGTTGACGATCTGTGCCGTTGGCTGAACGAGACGACGCTGCGCACAATCTGGCAGAGTCTTTGGTTGCCTGGATGGCTGCGAGCACTCTGGCAGGCCCGATTCCCTGAGCTGGGAGCGCCGCCCAAGACACTGGCCGGCTGAGACGTCGACCTCTTCACAGCATGGGAGCGTCGAGCCGACTTCGCTGCCGCGGTCAACGCCGTTACAAGCGCCTATGAGCAGCACGGATACTCCGTCACAGTCACCCAGCAGTACGAGACATTTGCGCGTCTAGCGGTCACCGGGCCTGGAGAGCTCGGACACTCATACAAGGTCGAACTTGCCGCCAGCTGGCGCGCCCAACCTCCGGTTCAGATGGACATCGGGCCGGTCCTGCACGCTGACGACGTTGTCGCCGGCAAGATGTCGGCGCTCTTCACGAGAGCTGAGCCACGGGACTTCCTCGACGTGGACGCCGCGATCATGTCCGGTCGCTATACCCGGCAGCGGCTGTGCGAACTGGCAGCCGAGTCCGACGCCGGTTTCGATCGACGCATCCTCGCCGACCTGTTCGCCATGTTGGAGCGCTACCCCGACAGACGCTTCGCCTTCTACGGTGCCGACACCGAACACCTCACAGGCGTGCGGGCACGCTTCGCCGACTGGCGTCTGGAGCTGCTCGACGATGATGCGAGCGCAGTCTGACGGAGGACATCGCCGCCTTCGACAGTGTTCGTATTCGTCGCGTCAGCACGCAGACCGTCGAAGCGGTGCGCCGGCGGAAGAACACCCGCGGAGGGCGACCATCGATCGCGGAGTCTGAGGCTCGGGCCTCAGGAGAAATGGCGAGGACCCTCGGTTCGCGCTTTCCGCGAACAGAGGGCCCCTAGGTCCGAGCGGGTGAAGGGAATCGAACCCTCACTGTCAGCTTGGGAAGCTGATGTTCTGCCATTGAACTACACCCGCGAGCGACGCCTACTGTACCCAATCCACGGCCTTCGTGCACGGACCATTCTCGCGTGCCTTCGGGACGTGGGGTGGGTGGGCCTTCCACACGGTGGTGGTTGAGGTGGTCGGGGTGTCATGGTGGACGTGCATGGCCAGGTCGACTGTCAGTTCGTACAGCTTCCAGTCGATCCCCGCCGCGGCCCGTCCCAATGAGACCAAGAGGGTGTGTACGGCCGGGTCGGTTACGGGGGTGGCGGTGCCTGATACGTAGGCCTCGTCGTCGGAGTCTTCGGGTGGGTAGCTGTGCAGGGCGTAGCGGCCGTCGCGGTCCAGGTCGGCGCGCTTCGGGGACGGTAGGACGAAGCAGTACAGGCCCGTTGTCGTTAACACTGGGGAGACCGGGTGGACGCGTGGGCCGCCGTCGGGGCGGATTGTCGCCAAGTAGGCCAGGCCTGGGCCGTATTGGCAGATCAGGGTGTGGATGGACGACGCCAGCGCGGAATCGGCGGCTGCGAACTCGGCCCACGTTGCCATACCCCCAAAGGTACTCGAACAAGTGTACGAGAACGCCGGTTTTCCCCGAACGGGGCAAGATGGAGCGGTGACGGACCACCTCATCGACCTTCTGCGGCGGTTCAACGTGGAGGCGGACCGGTTCGTTGAGGTCTTCGCGCGCGGGCATGGGCTGCACCGGACTGACATGAACGCCATCGCGCACATCTGGCGGGCGGCTGAGGAGCGGCAGCCGTTGACGCCGGGGGAGCTCGCGCGGCGGCTTTCGCTCAGCCCGGCGGCCACCACGGCGCTGCTGGTGCGGCTTGAGCAGAAGGGGCATGTGGAGCGACGGCCCGATCCGACCGATCGGCGACGGACGCAGCTGCACATCCAAGAGAAGGCCCGAGTGCTCGCGGCCGAGTTTTTCGCGCCTCTGGGAGTACACATGCGAGAGGCTTTTTCGCATTTCACGCCCGCAGAGATAAGCGTCGTCGAGAAAGTGATCGACGCGGCTCTCAAAGCGACCGCCCGAGCGGCCGACGAAGCGAACCCCGTAACCTCAGAGGGTGCTGCTCTCCGACCGTGACCTCAGCAAGGAGCTCGACGACGGCCAGTTGCGCCTGGAGCCGTTCGACCAGGCGCTGGTGCAGCCGTCAAGCATCGACGTGCGGCTCGATCGGTGGTTCCGGGTGTTCAACAACCACCTTTACACCCACATCGATCCGGCGCTCCAGCAGGACGACCTCACGTCCATGGTGGAGGTGGCCGACGGCGAGTCGTTCGTGCTGCACCCCGGCGAGTTCGTGCTCGCGTCGACGCTCGAGGTGATCACGCTCGGCGATCAGCTGGCCGGGCGGCTCGAGGGGAAGTCGAGTCTGGGGCGGCTCGGGCTGCTGACGCATTCGACGGCCGGCTTCATCGATCCCGGGTTCAGCGGGCACGTGACGTTGGAGCTGTCGAACGTGGCCAACCTGCCGATCCGGCTGTGGCCGGGGATGAAGATCGGGCAGCTGTGCATCTTCCGGCTGTCGTCGCCTTCGGAGCACCCTTACGGCTCGGCGGTTTACGGCTCGCGCTACCAGGGGCAACGCGGGCCTACGCCGAGCCGTTCGTGGCAGAACTGGCGGACCTGGCCGACGCAGTAACGCGTCAGGCGACCCGGCCGTATCCGGAGATCGGATACTCGTCGATCTTCTTCATCTGCACCGGTTTGCTGGGGTTGGGTGCGTGCACCATCCAGCCGTTGCCGACGTACAGCCCCACGTGGTGCTTGTCGGAGTAGAAGAAGACCAGGTCACCGGGTTTCAGGTCGGCTCGCGACACGCGCTTGGTGTCCTCGAACTGCCACATCGTGTAGTGCCGCAGGTAGCTGACGCCGACCTGCTTCCACGAGTACATCGTCAGGCCGGAGCAGTCGAAGGTGTTGGGGCCCTCGGTCGCCCACACGTACTTCTTGCCGATCTGCTTGCATGCGACCTGGGCGGCCTTGGCGCCGGGGCTGCCGTCGTACTGCTGCGGGCACGCGACCGGCGCGAGTGACCCGGTGCCGGCGTTGTTGCCGTAGGCCTGCATCCGCATGTCCTGCAGGGTCTTGATGTCGGCGTTGATCTGCGTCTCCTGCGACGCCAGCGCCTTCTCCTGCGCGTCCTGCTCGGCCACGAGCTTGTCGATCGGCGCCTTCAGCTCCTCGTACTGCTGCTTGGCGGTCAGCACGTCCTTGATCTTCGCCTGCTCGTCCTTGGCCACCATGTTGAGCAGCGTCATCTGGTCGACGAACGTGTCGGGTGAGCCGGTGGTGAGCATCGCGTCGAGCTTGGAGACGCGGCCGGTCTTGTACTGCATCACGGCGAACGCGCTGACCTTGTCGAAGGCGGCGTCCACCTGGGCCTTGAGCGGCGCGATCTGGTCGTTGAGCTGCTTGACCTTGGCCTGGTTGGCGGCGAGCTGGAGCTTGAGCTGGTTGTGCTGCTCAATCACGGGCTCGATCGTGTTCCACTTGTCGTCGATCTGCTTCTCGATCTCGCCCGGCGTGGGGTCCGCGTGCGCGAAGCCGGTGACGCCGAGGGCGAGGGACAGACCGCCGACGACGGCTACGACGAGCCGGGCCAGACGGGAGGTCTCCACCGAGGAGTTACTCCTTCTTCCATGGCCGCTTACCGGGTTAGCTGACGGGTTCGGGCGGGAAGGTCGCCCTACCGCGCTGTTTCGCGCGGATTCACCCCGATGGAACTCATGGGTCCCCGGTTCGAAAGATTTCGACTCAGCGGTGCCGCCTGGCGCGCCCGTGGTTTAGGCGCGGACATCCAGCCGACGAGAATTCACGTTAAGCGGACCGCTTCGCAGGTTCAAGTCGAAGTCCGTTTTGTCCAGAACATCACGCGATACGAGTGACGAACACATCATCAATTGCACCGACGAACTGGTCGTTGTTCGCGCTCGTTCCCTTGCCGCCAATACAGAGCGGATCGTCGTTGGCTATGGAGAGTGACGAAGGAATGGTCGCCCGGCCCCGCTCAGTGCCGTCCACAGTCACCGTGAGCAGGGAGTTACTGCGCGAACACACCACCCGGTGCCAGCGCCCGTCAGCGACGGACCGCGATGCCACGGCCACATAAATGGTGTCGGAGGACGTGCCGACAATCACACAACTCGGCTGCCCGGCGTCCCCGTCGACCTGCAACTTGAACTGGCTGTCACCGACCGAGAACCCTTTTTGGACGACATTGGCGCCCTTGGAAGTCTCATTCGGCTGAACCAGGAGCGTCGCTCCATACGTAAAGGTTCCACGGTGGGGATTGAGGAATTCCGCCGGCCCGCTCTGCAGGATCGCGCGCTCGCAACTCTCCGCACCGTAATGCTCGCATCGGCCCGGGAAACGTACCGCGAGTCCGCCATCGTGCGGTACCTCCGAAAGCTGCCCGCCGGCCGCCTTGCGCGACCGCAGCCCGAGCCGCCCACTCGCATCCCCGACCGGCTCGCCGAGCCCGCCGTCGAAGGTGAACCGCACGGTTGGCGATTTGTCGGAATGGGCCGGAGCGGACGACCCGGGCGCCGCGCCCATGACGGGCCCGGGCACAGCCGATGGCTCAACGACCCTAGGACTCAGCACCCGCCGGTCCGCGGAGCATCCGGCGAGCACGACGAGGACGAACAGCAACAACCACCACGGTCGACGCATAACCGGACATGGTGCCCGGGACTAGCGGGCGGCCGGGACCGTTTCCGGCGTAATTCCCCCGACCGGCGAGCCCACGACGGCGGTCAGGACGTCGTCGAGCGTCACGACACCCAGCGGCACCCGGCCATCGCTCACCAGCACGATGTGCTGACGTTCGCGGCGCATGGCCAGCAGCAACTCGGCCAGCGTCCGGGTCGGCGGCACGATCCCCAGCGGCCGGATCAGGTCGGCCGGGATGGGCGCCCGGCGCTGCGGCCCGACGAAGCCCAGCACGTCCTTGACGTGGACGAAGCCCAGCACCCGCCGGCTGGCCCGCTCCACGACCGGGAAGCGCGACCGGTTGGTCCGGGTGGCCAGGACCTCCAGCGACGCCGGTGAGACGTCCTCGGCGATGGTGGTGATCTCCGACCAGGGCCGCAGGGCGTCCCGGGCCGTGCGCTGCGACAGGGCCAGGGCGCCGGTGATCCGGGCGTGCTCCTCGGGCGCCAGCAGGCCCTCGGTGGTCGCCTGCGCGGCCAGGCCGGCCAGCTCCTCGGCGGTGAACACGGTCTTCACCGAGCCCGTGGCCTCGATCCGCCACAGCGACAGGATCGTGCGCGAGGCCCACTTCATGGCGACCAGTAGGGGCTTGGTGGCCATGCAGAACGCGTACATCGGCGGGCCCAGCCACAGCACCGCCCGCTCGGGGTTGGCCAGCGTCAGGTTCTTCGGCACCATCTCGCCGGCGACCGTGTGCGCGAACACCACGATGGCCAGGGCCAGCGCGAACGCGACCGGGTGGACCAGGTTCTCGGGCAGGTGCAGCAGGTGGAAGGGCCCCTGCAGGCCGTGCGCGAGGGCCGGCTCGGCCAGGGCGCCGAGGCCCAGGGTGCAGATGGTGACGCCGAGCTGGGCGCCGGCGATCAACAGCGGGATCTCGTTCATGGCCCGCAGCGCGATCCGGGCCCGCCGCGAGGTGGCCGCCATCGGCTCGATGACCGTGCGGCGCGAGGCGATCAGCGAGAACTCGCCGGCCACGAAGAAGCCGTTGCCGACCAGCAGCAGGATGGTGACCAGCAGCTCAATCATCCTCAGGAACCTCCGGCCGGACCACCCGGACCTGCTCGATGCGCCGGCGCTCGACCTCGACCACGGTGAACTCCCAGCCGTCCTCGTTCCAGGTCTCCCCGACGGTCGGGATGTGCCCCAGGCGCGCCATGAGGAAGCCGGCCAGGGTCTCGTAGGGCCCCTGCGGCAGGTGGAACTCGGTGACCTCGGCCAGCTCGTCCTCGCGCAGCACCCCGTCGACGAGGTGGGTGCGCTCGGAGCCGGGGACCGTCAGGTCCGGCATGCCGTGGGCGGTGGTCGGCTCTTCCTCGATGTCGTGCTCGTCGGCGATCTCACCGACGAGCTCCTCGACGAGGTCCTCGACCGAGACGACGCCGTCGGTGCCGCCGTACTCGTCCACGACGATCGCCACATCCGAGTTGCCCTTGCGCAGGGCCTCGAGCACGCCGTCGAGGTCCAGGCTCTCCGGGACGAAGATCGGCTCCCGGGCGACCGCGGAGACGCGGGTGGTGGGACGGCGGACCGGCGGCACCCCCAGCGCGTCCGTGACCGTGACGACCCCGGTGACCTGGTCCAGGGTCTGCTCGTAGATCGGGAACCGGCTGTAGCCGGTCTGGACGGACGTGGCCAGCAGGTCGGCCACGGTGGCGTCGGCCCGCAGCGAGACCACGTCGACCCGCGGGGTCATCGCCTCGGCCGCCCGCTTGTCGCCGAAGCGGATCGTGCGCTGCAGCAGGACCGCGGTCTCCTTCGGCAGCGCGCCGGCCCGGGCCGAGATGGCGGCCAGCAGGCCGAGCTCCTCGGGCGAGCGGGCGCTGGCCAGCTCCTCCTGCGGCTCGATGCCGAGGCGCCGGACGACCCAGTTGGCGGTGCCGTTGAGCAGCGTGATGAGCCAGGAGAAGAACTTGGAGAAGCGGCGCTGCGGTCCGGCCGTGGCCCGGGCCAGGGGCATCGGCTTGGCCAGGGCGGCGTTCTTGGGGACGAGCTCACCGAAGAGCATCGAGACCAGCGTGGCGACGATCAGGCCGCAGACGTGGGCGGCGGTGTCGGTGACCGAGCCGAAGATCGGGTGGAGCACGGGCTCGAACAGCTTCGACAGCGCGGGCTCGGCGAGGTAGCCCGTCAGCAGACCCGCGAGGGTGATGCCGAGCTGGGCGCCGGAGAGCTGGAAGGAGAGCTCCCGGAGGGCCTGGCGGACCGTGCGGGCCTTCTTGTCGCCGGAGTTGGCCTTCTGCTCGATCTCCGCGCGGTCGACGGTGACGAGTGAGAACTCGGCGGCTACGAAGCCCGCGTTCGCGGCGGTGAGCAGCACGAACGCCAGCAGGGGCAACAGTGTGGTCAACACGCTCGCGCGACGTTCCCTTCAGGTGTCCACCGATTGTTCCACGTGAACCCAAACTTCGCCGAAGCGCCCCGGAGATCGAGTCCCGTAGATCACCTTCCCTCTTTCGGGGGCTTTGCCCGAGGTTGGGCAACGTCGATGCTGTTGCCAGCGGGGGTCACAGCAAGCATCGAGGGGGACTTGATGGGAGCGGCGCTCATCGGCGCGTGTATCGCGCTCGGACTCGGCATCGTGGTGGGCAACGCCGGCGCGAAGGCGAAGCGGGCCCGGCTGGACTACGTGCGGACCAAGGCCCTCGTGCCGAGCGCCCGCAAGAACGCCGTCGCCGAGGGCCTCAAGGGCCTGCGCATCATCGCCACCTGCGCAGCGGTCCTGATCGCGCTAGGCCTCGCGATGAACGTGATCGGGCAACGCTGAAGCTATTTCTGGACGGCGCGAAGCAGCACCGACGCGACGTCCACGACCTCGACCTCCTCGGGCGCGGCCCCCGCGGCCTTCTTCCCGGTGACCCCGTCGCCGAGCATCGTCAGGCAGAACGGGCAGGCGACGGCCACGGTCTTGGCCCCGGTGGACAGCGCTTCCTCGACCCGCTCGACGTTGATCCGCTTGCCGATCCGCTCCTCCATCCACATGCGCGCGCCACCGGCGCCGCAGCAGAACGAGCGCTCGGCGAACCGGTCCATCTCCACCAGGCCGGACTCCTCGCGAGCGGGCCCGGCGACAGCGCCCAGGACCTCGCGCGGCGGGGCGAAGACCCGGTTGTGCCGGCCGAGGTAGCAGGGGTCGTGGTAGGTGACGGCGCCGTCGAGGGGCTGGACCGGCGTGAGCTTGCCGGCCGCGACGAGCTGGGCCAGCAGCTGCGTGTGGTGTATGACCTCGTAGTCGCCGCCGAGCTGCCCGTACTCGTTGGACAGCGTGTTGAAACAGTGCGGGCAGGTCGCCACGATCTTCTTGACGCCGGCCTCGTTGAGGGTCTCGACGTTCTGCTGGGCGAGCATCTGGAAGACGAACTCGTTGCCGATGCGCCGGGCCGGGTCGCCGGTGCAGGTCTCGCCCTGCCCGAGGATCGCGAACTTCACCCCGGCCTCGTGCAGCAACGTGGCCACCGCCCGAGTCGTCTTCTTCGCCCGATCCTCGAAGGCCCCGGCGCAGCCGACCCAGAACAAATAGTCGAAATCGCCCTCTTCCAGGGAAGCCACGTTCGGGACCTCGAAATCGAGCCCCTTCGTCCAGTCGTCCCGAGTCGACTGCGCCGCGCCCCAGGGGTTGCCCTTGTTCTCGAGGTTTCGCAGCATGACGCCGGCCTCGGTCGGGAAGTTCGACTCGATGAGGACCTGATACCGCCGCATGTCGACGATGTGGTCGACGTGCTCGATGTCGACCGGGCACTGCTCGACGCATGCCCCGCACGTAGTGCACGACCAGAGGACGTCGGGGTCGATGATCCCGTTCTCCTCGGCCGTGCCGATGAGCGGACGCTCCTTCTCGGCGAGGGCCAGCGCGTTCACGTGCGAGAGATCCTCGCTGGGGGCCAGCAGGTACGGCGCCTTCGCATACGCGTGATCGCGCAGGTTGAGGATCAGCAGCTTCGGCGAGAGCGGCTTGCCGGTGTTCCAGGCCGGGCACTGCGACTGGCACCGCCCGCACTCGGTGCAGGTGGTGAAATCGAGCATGCCCTTCCAGCTGAACTGCTCGACGGTCGCGATCCCGAACTGGTCCTTCTCGGGGTCGGCCTCTTCGAAGTCCAGCGGCTTGCCCTGGCTGGTCATCGGGCGCAGCCCGCCGAGGCCCGAGCCGGGGCGGCCCGGGGTGCGCTTGAAGAAGATGTTGAAGAACGCGAGGAAGCGGTGCCAGGCCACGCCCATCGTCACGTTGCTGGCGATGACGATGACCCAGGCCATCGAAATGATGATCTTGACCATCGCGACCAGGCTGACCGCGGCCGGCCAGGCCGGCAGGACCGAGCCGAGCGCGTGGCTGACGGGCGCGGCCCAGGTCGGCCACTCGAGCTCGTCGTTGGCGGCCTTGAAGCCGCGGATGAAAAAGCCACAGAGCAGAACGCCCAGGATGGTGTACTCGACGTAGTACGCCTGCCACATCGTGGAGCCCTGAAACCGGGAGCGCCGCTCGGCGTTGGACGGCCGGTTGCGCAGCCGGATGCCCATCAGGACCAGGATGCCGATGAACCCGAGCACGCCGATCCACTCGGTGACCAGGCCGTAGATGTTCCAGGCGCCGACCAGGGGCAGCCCGAGGCCCGGCTTGACCACCTCGAAGTAGGCCTCGATGACCAGCAGCGAGAGCGCGATGAACGCGATCATGACGAACCAGTGCGCCGCGCCGACGACGGTCCAGCGCAGCATCCGCGTGTGCCCGAGCGTCTCGGTGAGCATCGTGCGCAGCCGGAGGCCCTTGTTGTCGCCGCGGGTCGGGTCGGGCTGGCCCAGCCTGATCACGGCGAGCATGCGCCGTACGGTACGCACGACGAGGACCACCGCGACGATGGTGATCGCCGCGGCGACACACGTCGTCACGATCTGGACTGCACCCATGCCGGAGCCTCCAACGGTGCTGGAACCACTTCAGGAAGACTTTAGTCCCCCATGTTACCCATGAGTAACGTGAAGTTCGTTGCAGCCCACGCTAGGACACCGGATCAGCAAAAGCTCCCGCGACACCGCAGGTTGTGACGCATTAGCGCCACTTGGAGAAGACCGCCAGCGACGCGACGAGGAAGCCGAAGCCGATGGCCAGGTTCCAATACTTGATGTCGGCCAGCGTCGAGAGCCAGCTGACATCGAAGAACCCCTGGGTCAGGTAGTAGGTGACCAGCCAGGCGATCCCGATCACCACGAACGCGACGGCGAGCGCAGGCACCCACACCGGGCTCGGCCGGCGCCTCGCGGACACAGTTTCCTGTGGTCGCAGCTCCGCCGGGGCGGTGTAGACCTTCTTCTTACGAACTGTCGACTTCGGCACGGCGCTCTCCTGGAGGGGTCGTCTGGCCAACACTATCCACGTGACGCCGCCACCTCCGCCAGCGTCGGCCTGAATAATGTTCTCCGGCTAGCGTAGTCAAGTCGGCACGCGCGCGCGGGGAGGGGTCGTGGTGGAGTACACATCAGGCGGCTCCTCCTGGACCCACGCACTGCGACGGCTCGGTCGCGCTATGCTGCCACGCCGGTCGCCGGGTCGAGGTTTTGCCTGGTCAGTGCTGACGCCCGTGGTGCTCGTGGTGGCCGGGATGCTGTTCTCGCTCAGCGCCGCGACCGCGAAAGGCACCGATCTGCGGGACGATCGCCGGCCCGAGCTGACCAATCTCCTCACGGAAAGAAAAAAGGAGATCGCCGATGCCCGGGACCGGGCGGCGCGGCTGCGGGCCGAGAACGACCGCAAGCAGAAGGCTCTGGCGGGTACCGATGGAAAAGTCGATGAACAACGGCGACGCGGCGACGCCGAACAGGTCGCCGCGGGCCTGACCGCCGTGCACGGACCGGGGCTGGCGGTGGCCCTTGACGACGCCCCGCGCCGGGCCGACGGCTCCCGGCCGTCCGGCGCCACCCCCGATGACCTGGTCGTTCATCAGCAGGACGTGCAGGCGGTGGTCAACGCGCTGTGGGCCGGCGGGGCCGAGGCGATGACGCTGATGGGTGTCCGGGTGATCTCGACCAGCGCGGTACGCTGCGTTGGTAACACGCTCCTGCTCGACGGCCAGGTCTACTCGCCGCCCTTCGAGATCGCCGCCATCGGCAACCAGGCAGCGATGCAGCGTGCGCTCGACGCCTCCGAGGGGGTCCGGTTGTTCAGCGAGGCCGCCGATTCGTTCGGGCTCGGCTACCAGGTGAAGGTCCGGGCGGACATCCAGGCACCGGCTTACAACGGCTCGACCGCGCTGCGCGCCGCCCAGGCCGGGTCCTGATCGATGGACCACGCACCGCGGCACCGGGCGCTCGACCAGGACGACATCGCCACGACGGTCATCCCGAAGCTGCCTCCCAAGGACGACGCGACCGCGATAATCCCCAAAATCGCCGACGAAACGGCATATATTCCGAAACTCAACGACTCCGCGGCCGACCCCACCGCGGAGAAAGTTCCATCCGCGAAGCCTCCCACCCCCGAGGACGAGGACCAGCCGGCCGCACCACCGCCGCCGAAAGGCGTCACCGTGGTTCCGCTGCGCCCGGTCCGCACCGAGGAAGGGTACCGGAGCGTGTACTCCGAATACACGAGAACCTCGTTCGGCTCGGTCGCGCGCGCCATCAGCCGCGGCACCGGCGAGGTGCTCATCACCTTCGGCCTGATCGTGCTGCTGTTCGCGGGCTACGAGGTCTGGGGCAAGTCCGCGATCGTCGACGCCCACCAGGACGAGCTCAACCGTCAACTCGAGCAGCAGTGGGCCCAGCAGCCGACGGTCGGCCCCAGCGCCGCCGCGACGGCCGCGCCGATCAAGCCGGCCAACGGCGACGTCATCGCCTCCGTCCACATTCCAAGGCTGAAGAAGAAGTGGGCCGTCGTGCAGGGCGTGACCCCGGCCGACATCCGCTACGCGCCCGGACACTACCCCGACACGGCGCTGCCCGGGCAGATCGGCAACTTCTCCATGGCCGGCCACCGCACGCCCGCCATCTGGTGGGACCTCGACCAGCTCAAGGCCGGCGACGTGGTGGCGATCAAGACCGCCGAGACCTGGTACGTCTACACCGTCACCGGCCACGAGATCGTGCTGCCCACCGCCGTGCAGGTGGTCGCGCCCGTGCCCGACAAGCCGGGCGAGCAGCCGACCAAGGCCATGCTGACCATGACCACCTGCAACCCGAAGTTCAACAACTACCAGCGGCTCGTCGTGCACGCTGAGATGTCCCGGCAACAGCCCGTCACCGACGGCGATCCCGCCGAGCTGAAGGGCTGAGCGCGTGTACTCCTGGATCTGGCAGCACATCCCGTTTCGGCAGTGGCAGCTCAAGGCCCTCGTCTCCGGCGTGCTCGTCCTCGGCGTCGGCGCCCTGCTCTGGTATCAGGTGTTCCCCGCCGTCGAGCCGATCCTGCCGTTCGACGACGTGCAGGTGGAGACCAACGACCCCGGCGCCGACATCACGGTCGAGAGCCCGGCCCCGTCCCGCCCGCCGGCGGCCACCAGCGTCCCGACCGGCACCGCGCCCGCGGGGGTCCTGCCCAGCTAGCATGGGTCGGTGCGCGTACTCGTGATCGACAACTACGACTCGTTCGTCTTCAACCTCGTGCAATACCTCGGCCAGCTCGGCGTGGAGTGCGACGTGCGGCGCAACGACGAGATCAGCGTCGACGAGGTGGGCCGGATCGCGCCCGCGGGCGTGCTGCTCTCCCCCGGCCCGGGCACGCCCGAGCGGGCCGGGATCTGCATGGCGGTCATCGAACGCTACGCCGGCAAGCTGCCCATGTTCGGCGTGTGCCTGGGCCATCAGGCGTTCGGCGCGGTCTTCGGGGCCACCGTGACGCGCGCACCGGAGCTGCTGCACGGCAAGACGTCGCTGGTGACGCACGGCGGCCAGGGCGTGCTGGCCGGGCTGCCGGACCCGTTCATCGCGACGCGATACCACTCGCTCGCGGTGATCGAGGAGACGCTCCCGCCGGAGATCGAGGTGACGGGCCGCACCACCGAGTCGGGCGTCGTGATGGCCATGCGCCACCGCGAGCTGGCCATCGAGGGCGTCCAGTTCCACCCGGAGTCGGTGCTGACCCAGGGCGGCCACCAGATGCTGGCCAACTGGCTCGCCGTCTGCGGCCAGACCGAAGCTCTCGAACGCGCCCCAGAACTCGTCGCCGAAGTGGAAGCCCGGCGAATCGCCGCATTTGCCTAAAAAGCCAAAAACCGGCGAAAGCTCCAAAGCGCGGACTCGGGTCCGCCGTGGGCACGACCGTCGCTCCCGCCAGACACCGGTCGGCCCTGGCGGGCCTCCCTTCGGCGTCCGTATCAACAACGGTTCAAAGCCAAAAAGCCAAGACGCCGTGAACGGCGCCTAACCAATCGCGCCTAACGGCACGAAAAGGACAAAGACCTTGTGCACAACCCTGTGGATAACGACCAAGTTATCCACAGGGCACGGAGCAGCGTACGGAAAGTAGCGTCAGCCGCCGGCGCTCTTGCTCGGGTTGGCCGAGGCCGGGTTGGACGGCGTCGTGTCTTGCTGGCCGACGTTCAGCACGATCTTCTCGTTCTTGCTGTAGACCCGGCCGACCGCCTGCTTCGAGCTGACCACCAGCCCGACCTTCGAGTCGTCGGTGACCGTCACGGCCTGCTGCGAGATGTTGGTGAACCCGAGCGCCTGCAGCAGCCCCTGGGCCTCCGCGAAGCTCTTGTCCGCGACCGGCGGCATCACCGCCTGGTTGAACTTGGACACGAAGATGGTGACCGTCGACTTGGGGTTGACCTGCGTGTTGGCCGGCGGGTCGGACGACTGCACCTGGTCCTTGGGCTCGGTGCCGTCCTTCTCCGTCACCTGCACCGTCAGCCCGAGCTTCTGCAGCGTCGTGGTCGCGTCGGCCTTCGTCAGGTTGGTCACCGCCGGAACGGTGACCAGGGTCGGCGCTCCGCAGAGCACGTAGTCGACCTGCGAGCCCTTTTTGACCTCGACCCCGGGCGTCGGGTTCTGCTGGATGACCACGCCGGCCTGGCAGTTGTCCGAGGAGCCGGTCCGCGGGTCGCCGGTCAGGCCGAACTGCCGCAGCGTGGTGTCGGCCTCGTTCTGGCTGCGCCCGGCCAGCGACGGCACCCGCACCGGCGGGTCCTGGTTGGCCAGGTAGAGCCCGATCGACAGGGCCGCCACCGCGATCAGGCTCAGCACCGTGATCAGCACGATGATGCCGGTGGAGCTCTTCTTCTGCCGCTGGTTGGCCCGGGCCGGCTGCCGCGAGGCCGGCGGCGGACGGTAGGCGGTGGTCTGCTGGGCCATGACCGCGGCCATCTCGTCCTCGGTCATCACCGGCGGCGCGGAGACCGGACGGCCGGCCGCGGCGCGCATGACGTCGGCCCGCATCTCGCCGGCGGACTGGTATCGATTCAGCGGGTTCTTCGCCAGGGCCTTGAGCACCACCGCGTCGATCTCGGGGGTGACGTCGCGGTTGCTGGCGCTCGGCGGCCGCGGGTCCTCCCGCACGTGCTGGTAGGCCACCGAGACCGGGTTGTCGCCGACGAACGGCGGGTGGCCGCAGACCAGCTCGAACAGCACACAGCCGGACGCGTAGACGTCGCTGCGGGCGTCGACCGGCTCACCGCGGGCCTGCTCCGGCGACAGATACTGGGCCGTGCCGATGACCGCCGACGTCTGCGTCATCGTGGTCGCCCCGCTGGCCAGGGCCCGCGCGATGCCGAAGTCCATCACCTTGACCTGGCCGGTCTGGGTGAGCATCACGTTGCCGGGCTTGATGTCGCGGTGGATGATCCCGTGCCGGTGGCTGAACTCGAGGGCCGCGCAGATGTCGGCCGTGATCTCCAGCGCCCGCCGCGGGGTGAGCCGCCCCTCGGCCGCCAGCACCTCTTTGAGGGTGCGGCCGTTGACGAACTCCATGACGATGTACGGCAGTTCCTCGCCCGCCGGCCCCCGCTCCTCGCCGGTGTCGTAGACGGCGACGATCGCGGGGTGGTTGAGGGAGGCCGCGTTCTGGGCCTCCCGGCGGAACCGGAGCTGGAATGTGGCGTCCCGGGCGAGGTCCGTCCGCAGCGTCTTGATGGCGACGTCACGGCCGAGCCGCAGGTCACGACCCCGATGCACCTCGGCCATGCCGCCATAGCCGAGCAGCTCCCCGACCTGGTAACGGCCGCCGAGGAGGCGTGGCTGGGCGGTCATGTCGTGTCGTCCTTCGGTCATCGACTATCTACCTTGCCACGTCATGCGACGCGAGCACATTCCAGCTGCTTGCGGCGTATCGCCCATCACGCCCCGAGGCACTGACCGGCGACGATCACCTTCGGCGGCTCACAGGTCTGGCTGGCCTTCGGCGCGCCCGAGGACGGCGCCCCGGTCGTGGGGCCGGCCGTGGTCGGCGCCGGCTCGTCGTCGATCTGGCCCTGGTTGACCGTCACGTTGATGGTGCTGCCGGCCGGGATGTCCTTGCCGCACGGGTCGACCTTGGTCACCGCGTTGGGGAAGGCGCCCTTCTTCGGCTCCGGGATGATGTTGACCTTCATGCCGGCCCGCTCGAGGTCGCGCTTGAAGAAGTCGCCAGTGGTCCCCAGCCCCGGGTTGCAGGGCACGTTGACCGCCTTGCCGGTGGCCTTGGCCGTGGTCGGGGCGACCGAGGGAGCCGAGGACGTCGGGTTGTCGCCGACCGGATTCGGGGTCTCGTCGTTGCCCTTGGTCGCCAGGTAGATGCCGCCGATGCCGACCAGCACCAGCAGGACGACCGCGGCGATGCCGACGAGGACCAGGTTGTTGTTGCGCTTGCCGCCCGAGCCCGAGCCCGAGCCGCCGGGGCGCGGCCCCGGGGGCTCCGGCTGGTAGCCGCCGGTCGAGCCGAGGTAGGTCGCGGTGTCGTTGGACGGCGGCGGGGGCACGCCGGCCGCGCCGCGCGCCTGGTGGCCGCCGAGGCCCGCGGCCGCACCGCCGGCCGCACCGGGCACGGCGCCCGGCATGATCCGGGTGCCGCCCGCGCCCGAGGTAGGCGGGCCGGACATCGGCGAGCCGGACATCGGCTGGTTGCCGTAGCCGGGCGAGACGGGCGAGGCCGAGACCGGGCCGCCGGACACGGGGTTGCGCCCCGTCGGCGAGCCGGGCGGGCCCATCGGGGCCCCCAGCGGCGGGACGGCCGGGCCGGTGGCGGTGCCGCCGGAGAGCTGGGCCGAGACCCGCCGGGCGGCCTGGGCCATCGCCGCGGCGCTGGGCCAGCGGGCGCCCGGGTCCTTGGCCATGGCCCGCTCGACGAGCTGGGCCACCGGCGGCGGGATGTCGGCCGGAAGCGGCGGCGGCAGGTCGCGGACGTGGCGCATGGCGATCTCGAGCGGGTTGTCCCCCTCGAACGGCCGCGCGCCGGAGAGGCACTGGTAGGCCACGACGCCGAGCGCGTAGACGTCGGACAGCGGGGTGGCCTGGGAGCCGGAAGCCTGCTCCGGGGAGATGTAGGAGGCGGTGCCGAGCACCGAGCCGGCCGCGGTGAGCTGCGCGACGGCGGCCGAGCGGGCGATGCCGAAGTCGGTGAGCACCAGCGTGCCGTTGGGGCGCACCAGCAGGTTGCCCGGCTTGACGTCGCGGTGGATGACGCCCTTCTCGTGGGCGGCGTGCAGCGCGTCGGCGGCCTGGGCGATGAGGGCCATGGCGCGGGCCGGGGTGAGCCGGCCGACGCGCGACAGGGTGCGGGAGAGCGCGTCGCCCTCCACATACTCCATGATCAGGAAGGCGGTGCCGTTCTCGCTGCCGTAGTCGTAGATGTCGACGACGCCAGGGTGGTTGATGGTGGCCATGGTGCGGGCCTCGCCCCGGAACCGCTCGGCGAAGCCGGGCTCCTCCATCAGGGCGGAGAGCAGCACCTTGATCGCGACCGTGCGGCCGAGCACCTCGTCGGTGCCACGCCACACGTCACCCATACCGCCGCCGGCGATGCGCTCGTCCAGGCGGTAGCGACCGCCGAGGGTGGTGCCGGCGCTCAACATGTCGCGCACCTCATTATCGAATGCCCTTTTCGTCCGCGTATGCCTTCATGATCAGGCCGGCAATCCGAGCCGCCTCGCCGCTGCCACCCTTGCCAGCGTTCTCGAGGAAGACCGCGACCGAGACGATCGGCTTGCCGTCCTTGAGCGCGAAGCCGATGAACCAGCCGTGGTCCTCCGACTCCTCGCCGTTCTCCGCCGTACCGGTCTTACCACCCACTTCCAAACCCGAGATGCGGGCGCTGCGGCCGGTGCCGTCGCTCGACGTCACGACGCTGAGCATCAGGGTCTGCAGCTCTTGCGCGACACCCTCACTGACGGGCGTGCGCAGCAGCTTGGGTTCGGTGTGGTCGGCGATCGACAGGTCGGAGTTCTGCAGACGGTCGACAATGTAGGGGCGCATCTGCTTGCCGTTGTTGGCAACCGTCGCCGCAATCATGGCGCCTTGCAGCGGGGACATCTTCACCTCGCGCTGTCCGATGCTCGACTGAGCGACGGCGGGCGGGTCGACGCGGTTGTCGGTGCCGGCGGTCATCGGGCCGGTGTGGCTGGCCACGATGCCGCAGTAGTTCTTCTCCTGGTCCTCGATCAGGCGGGGCTCCTGCTCGAAGCCGAAGGCCTGGGCCATCGACTTGAGCTTGTCGGCACCCACCTTCTCGACGCCCATCCGGGCGAACACGGTGTTGCAGGAGACGGTCAGTGCCTGCTTGATCGTGATGTTGTCCGGGCAGACGCCCTCGTGCGAGTTCTTGATGCGGAACGACGAGGTCTCCGGCGGCTGGTAGAACTCGCCACCCTGCACGTTCGAGTCCGGCGTGAGGGATGAGTCGGCGGTGAAGGCCGCGGCCGAAGTGATGAGCTTGAAGGTCGAGCCGGGCGGGTAGATCTCCGAGGTCGCCCGGTTGAGCAGCGGCTTGTTGGTGTCCTTGTCCAGCGTGTTGTAGTTGGCCAGGGCGCCCTTGGTGTCGTGCGTGCTCAGCAGGTTGGGGTCGTAGCTGGGCATCGAGACCTCGGCCAGGATCTGGCCGTTGGTCGGGTCGAGCGCGATCGCCGCGCCCTTCTTGATGCCGAGCTTGTTGGCTCCCAACTCCTTGTAGGCGGAGTCCTGGGCCGCCTTGGAGAGCGTCAGCAGCACGTTGCCGCCGGCCGGCTCCTTGCCTGTGAACATTCCGGCGATCCGGTCGGCGGCCTGCTTGTCGGAAGTACCCACCAGGAAGTCGTTGTTGAGCTTCTCCAACTTCGTGGAGGCCAGGTTGACCGGCTTGTAGCCGAGCACCGAGGCGTATTCCGCATTGAGCGGGTAGGTCCGCAGGTACTTCAGCGAGTCGCCGGTGGCCTGCGCGTCGGCCAGCACGTTGCCCTTGGCGTCGACGATCTTGCCGCGCGGCCGCTCGTATTCGGTGGCCTGCACCCGGTTGTTGCGCGGGTTGGTGCGGTAGTCGTCCGCCTTGACCACCTGACGGTAGTTCAGGTTCAGGAACAGCATGGCGAACAGCACCATGACCGCGACACCGACCCGGCGCAGCGGGGCGTTCATCGCACGACCTCCGTGGGCATCTCTTTGATCTGGACCGGTGCGCCGCCGCCCCCGCCGGGTGCGCTGCCACCGGACGCCGAATTGCCGACGGCCGGCCGGCGGGCCGCGTCGGAGATGCGCAGCAGCAGGCCGATCAGCAGCCAGTTGGCCACCAGCGACGAGCCACCGGCCGAGAGGAACGGCGTGGTCTGCCCGGTCAGCGGGATGAGCTGGCTGATGCCACCCACAATGACGAACACCTGCAACCCCAGCGTGAACGACAGGCCACCGGCGAACACCTTGCCGAAGAGGTCCCGGACGTTGATCGCGCTGCGCAGGCCCCGCTCGACCAGCAGCAGGTAGGTGACCAGCAGCGCGGTCAGCCCGAACAGGCCGATCTCCTCGCCGAGGCCGGAGAAGATGAAGTCGGTCCAGACCTCGGGCACCTTGGTCGGCTGCCCCGCGCCCGGGCCGGTGCCGGTGAGGCCGCCCGTGCCGAGCCCGAACAGCGACTGCACCAGCTGGTAGCCCTTGTCGTCGGCGTCGCCGAACGGGTCGAGCCAGGTGGTCGCGCGCTCGGAGAAGTTGAGGAAGGGCCCGCCGACCGACTTGCCGAGGAAGTAGGCCAGGAAGACGCCGCCGAGGAAGAAGGTGAGGCCGATGATCAGCCAGCTGGCCCGCTCGGTGGCGACATACAGGGTCACGATGAAGAGCCCGAAGTACATCAGCGAGGTGCCGAGGTCCTTCTCGAACACGAGGACCATCAGCGACATCAGCCAGACGGCCACGACCGGGCCGAGGTCACGCGGGCGCGGGAACTCCAGGCCCAGGAAGCGCGGGCCGGCCAGGCCGAGCACTTCGCGCTTGCGGACCAGGTAGACGGCGAAGAAGACCAGCAGAAAGATCTTGGCGAACTCGCCCGGCTGGATCGTGAAGCCCGGCAGGATGATCCACAACTTGGCGCCGTGGATGGCCGAGTACTTCGCCGGCAGCACCGCCGGAATGAGCACCAGCACGATACCGGCCAGGCCGAACACGTATGGGTAGCGCGACAGCGACCGGTGGTCCCGCACGATGATCAGCAGCGCGACCGCGCCGACCACGGCCACGGCGGTCCAGCCCAGCTGGCGGAAGCCGAAGCCGGCGAAGACGCTGAAGTCGGCCCGGTCGGCCGCCGGCAGCTTCGAGTTGGCGTAGTCGAGGCGGCGCAGGAAGCCGACGCCGATGCCGTTGATCAGCGCGACGCCGGGCAGGATCACCGGGTCGGCGTAGGGCGCCAGGAACCGGATCGCCATGTGGGCCGCGCCGAAGAGGATCGCGACCATCGCGGGCTGGACCCAGAAGTCGCCCGTGACCTCGCCGACCGCGTTGCCCTCGACGACCGCCGCGTAGATGGTGAGGATGGCGACCACGAAGATCAGGAGGCCCAGCTCGACATTGCGCCGGGTGGGCATGCGGGCACCCGCTCCGCCACCCGAGGGCGGCGGAGCCGGAATGGCGGTGGCGGTCACGATCGGCTTCCTTTACGCCTCAGCACGTCAGCAGCTGGCGCCGGCGGTCGGGGTCGACGTCGCGGACAACGTCGGCGCGGTAGTAGGCGAAGGTGGAGAGGCGGGATCGCCGCCGACCGGTGGAGTCGTCGCGGTGACACTCGGGTCCGTCGTGGCCGACACGGTAAGAGACGCCGAGGCGGTGTCCGAAGGTTGCCCCGTCGGGCACACCTGCTTGCGCGCGGGGTTGGCCGGGTTCTCGAGCTGCTCCAGCTTGTCCTTGGCCTGCTGCAGCGTGTCGACCGTGATGCCCTGGCGGACCGTGCTCTGCGCGGCCGGCGTCAGGTCGTCGATGGTGAGCGTCGAGCTCTCCATGTAGACCTCGCCCAGCTTCAGCCAGGCGATCTTGCCGGGCGAGCCCTTGAAGATCGCGACCCGGCCGGCGTCCGTGACGCCCACGAAGTAGCGCGACTGCGTGTAGGACCAGCCGTACCAGAGCGCGCCGCCGAGCAGGCCGAGCAGGACCACGAGGAGGATCGTGGTGCGCACCGGGTGGCGGGAGCGCCGCCGCCCCTCGTCCTCGTCGCGCGTGTCGGCGTGGCCGCGGGCCGGCACCTCGTCCTCGGGCACCGGCGGGCGCGGCGCGGCCAGCGCGGCGCCCCGGGCCGAGGACATCGACTGGTCGGCCGAGGTCGCCATGCCGCGGTCCTGAGCGGCCGCACCGCCGACGATCGGCCGGGCCTCGACGATGTCCTCGTCGGTGATGTCGGCGACGATCACGGTGATGTTGTCGGGCCCGCCCCCGCGCAGTGCCAGCTCGATGAGCCGGGCCGCGCACTGGTTGGGGTCGACGTACTCCCGCAGTGTGGACTCGATGGTCTCCGCGCTCACGACACCCGAGAGCCCGTCACTGCACAGCAGATACCGGTCGCCCGGCTTCACCTGCCGCACCGAGTATTCGGGGTCGGCGTCACGGCCGTCCAGCGCCCGGGTCAGCAGGGAGCGCTGCGGGTGGCTGTTGGCCTCCTCGAGGCTGATGCGGCCCTCGTCGACGAGCATCTGGACATACGTATCGTCCTTGGTGACCTGGGCGAACTCCCCGTCGCGCACGAGATACGCGCGGGAGTCGCCGATGTGCACCATGCCCATCTTCGTGCCGGAGAACAGCATGGCGGTCAGGGTCGTCCCCATGCCCTCCATGGCCGGGTTCTCCTCGACCGCATCGCGGATCTGCTGGTTCGCCAGGTCGACCGCACCCCGGAGGGTGTCGATCATGGCGTTGCCCGCGACATCCTCGTCGAGCGGCGCCATGGTGGCGATGACGATGTTGCTGGCGACGTCACCGGCGGCCATGCCGCCCATGCCGTCGGCCACGGCCAGCAGCCGCGGTCCGGCGTAGACGGAGTCCTGGTTACCGCTCCGGATCAGACCGCGGTCACTGCGGGCCGCATAGCGCAATGTGAGGGTCATGGCCGTAACTCGATAGAAGTGCGGCCGATGCGAATCGGCACGCCGAGGGGGACGGGGGTAGGCGCGCCGACCTTGGTCTTGTCGAGGTAGGTCCCGTTGGTGGAGCCCAGGTCCTCGAGATACCACTGGCCGGCGCGAGGTACGAGCCGGGCGTGCCGCGACGAGGCGTAGTCGTCCGTGATCACCAGCGTCGAGTCTTCGGCCCGCCCGATCGTGATCGGAGCCTCACCCAAGGTGATGCGGGTGCCCGCCAGCGAACCGGCGGTGACGAAGAGCTGGTTGGCGGTCTTGCCCCGCTTGACCTTCGCCGGACGGCCAGGAGCCGTCACCGCACCAACCCCCCGGGGTGCGGCGACGATCCGGCTCGAACGCGAGCCCGCGAACAGGTCCCGGCGGATCACTCCCACCACCGTGAATACAAAGATCCACAGCAGCACGAGCAGCCCGTATCGGGCGACCGTGATGACGAAGTCCATCTACGACGCGCTCATTCAGATTCCGCCTACGTGAAAGTACGGTCATCCATCCACGCGGTAGGTCAGCGTGGTCGTGCCGAGCTGGATCATGTCACCCGGGTTCAACGCGACCGCGGAGACGCGTTGACCGTTGACCATCGTGCCGTTCGTCGAACCGAGATCAGTCAGCACGACCTGAGCCCCGTCGAAGTCGAGCCGCGCGTGGCGACGCGAGATTCCGACGTCGGGAAGCCGCATGTTGGCCTGGTCGCCCCGGCCGATCACGGTCGATCCGATCGACAGAGGGTAGCTTCGCCCGTCGCCGGACACCAGTCGAACGTTGCGAGCCGGTCCACCGGGTCCACCCGGCGGCGGGCCGTAGCCCCCGGCCGGCTGCTGGTTGTAGCCACCGTAAGGGTCCGGAGCCGGCGGCGGCGCGACGTCGGCACCCGTGTAGACCTCGGCGGTCACCCGGAACATGCCGGTGTCGAGCCCATCGCCGCGCTCGATCTCGACGATCACGTCACCATAGACCGTCCAGCCCTGCTCACCGATGAACTCGGCCTGCGACTGGGCCAGCTCCTGGGCGAGCGCGGCGGCATAGGGCGCCAACCGGCTGTGGTCATAGGGAGACAGGTCGATCACGTAGCGATTCGGCACGAGCGTGCGCCCGCCGGCCAGAATCGCCTTGTGGGCTTCCGCCTCCCGTTGCATGGCGTTGAGGATCTCCACGGGGTGGACGACCCCCTTGAAGACCTTGGCGAAGGCCCCCTCGACCAGGCCCTCTAGGCGCTTCTCGAAGCGCTGCAGCACACTCACCGGTTCCTCCTCGGGTTCCGAGGTCATGATGGTATCCGGACGTCGCACGCCCGTATGCAAGCTGACCGGTCGGCCCGTGCTACTCTTCCGTGGCGCCCAGGGAAGCCTAGTGCCTACCCGGTGATTCTGCCGAGTGGGAGTGAAGTTATGCTCTGGAGCGCCGGATCAACAGGAGCTAGTCTCCTAACTGGTCCAAGGGGAAGTGGCGGAATGGCAGACGCGCACGGTTCAGGTCCGTGTGCCCGAAAGGGCGTGGGGGTTCAACTCCCCCCTTCCCCACCGCTGAGGGGTCACCATGCTCATGGTGGCCCTTTCACCATTTCGCCTTGCAGCGGTGGCATTCCTCGCGCTCGCGCTCCGCGCTTGCTCCCCAGCAGGGGCTTCGCCACCCGCACCCCCATCGCACTCCTCCGTTGCGGATCGTCGGCGCTGGGCCCCGGGTGGGAGGTGCGGTCCGCGGGCGGGTGGGAGTTGTCGTTCGCGTTTGGCTGGAGGTTGCGGTCTGCGTGCGTCGGTGTTCCGTCGGGTTGTTGACTCCACGCGCCGCGATCGGACCCTTATCTGGGCGCGGGTATGCTGCCGTTCCGTGAGTGTTGCACTGGTAACTGGGTCAGCTGGGCTTATCGGGTCCGAGGCGGTTCGGCACTTTGCCTCGCTGGGGTTGGATGTCGTCGGGATCGACAACGACATGCGGGCCCGGTTCTTCGGGGCTGAGGCGTCCACGGCCTGGAACGTTGTCCGGCTTACGAGTGACCTCGGTGAGAGCTACACCCACCATGATGTGGACATCCGGGATCGGGACACGCTCGCCTCGATCTTCAAGCGGTACGGCAAGGACATCTCGGTTGTCATCCATACGGCGGCGCAGCCGTCCCACGACTGGGCGGTTCGCGACCCGTTCACCGACTTCGACGTCAACGCCGGCGGGACGCTCAACCTGCTGCAGAACGTCCGCGAGCACTGCATCGACGCGCCGTTCATCCACTGCTCCACCAACAAGGTCTACGGCGACCGGCCCAACTCGCTGCCGTTCGACGAGCTCGAGACCCGGTGGGAGATCCAGGCCGGGCACGCCTACGAGAACGGCATCAAGGAGGACATGTCGATCGACGCCTGCCTCCACTCCGTCTTCGGCGCGTCCAAGGTCGCGGCCGACGTCATGGTGCAGGAGTACGGCCGCTACTTCGACATGAAGACCGCCTGCTTCCGCGGCGGCACCCTCACCGGTCCGGCGCACTCGGCCACTGAGCTGCACGGCTTCCTGGGATACGTGATGCGCTGCAACATGGAGCGCCGCACCTACAAGATCTTCGGCTACAAGGGCAAGATGGTCCGCGACGCGATCCACTCGCACGACGTCGTCGCCGCCTTCGAGGCCTTCTTCCGCAGCCCCCGCTCAGCGGCGGTCTACAACCTCGGCGGCGGCCGGCACTCCAACACCTCGCACCTCGAGGTCTTCAAGCTGGCCGAGCAGATCACCGGCAATGAGATGGTGACCGAATACCACGAGGCCAACCGGGTCGGCGATCACATCTGGTGGATCGGCTCCAACGAGCGGTTCCAGCTGGACTACCCGGAGTGGAAGCAGGTCTACGACGTGCCCATGATCTGCCAGGAGATCTACGAGGCCAACGTCGGCAAGTGGACGCCGGCAGCCTGACGTGATCGATCAGGGCAAGCAGAACGTCCTCGGGGTCGAGGTCAGCGCGGTCGACTACGACAGTGCCGTCGACACGGTGCTGCGGGCCGCCCGCGAGCAGCGCTCCCTGGCCGTCACCGCGCTGGCGGTGCACGGGGTCATGACCGGGGTGCAGGACAAGGCCCACGGCGCCCGGCTCAACTCGTTCGATCTGGTCACCCCCGACGGTCAGCCCGTGCGGTGGGCGCTCAACCTGCTGCACCACGCGCAGCTGGCCGACCGCGTCTACGGCCCCGACCTGACCCTCAAGGTCCTGGCCGCCTCGGCCGCGGAGGGCCTGCCGGTCTACTTCTACGGCTCGACCCAGGAGACGCTGGACCGCCTGGCCGCGAAGCTGCACGAGCGCTTCAGCGACCTGAAGATCGCCGGGATGGAGCCGTCGAAGTTCCGCCCGGCCGCCGACGGTGAGCCGGAGGAGATCGCGGCCCGCATCAAGTCCTCGGGCGCCCGGGTCGTCATGGTCGGGCTGGGCTGCCCCCGCCAGGAGGTCTTCGTCTACGCGATGAAGCACCTGGTGGACGCGCCGATGCTGGCCGTGGGGGCCGCCTTCGACTATCACGCGGGCGGTCTGAAGAACCCGCCGGCGTGGATGCAGCGCTACGCCCTGGAGTGGCTGTGGCGACTGGGCCTGGAGCCGAAGCGCCTCTGGCGCCGCTACATCCTCCTGAACCCCAACTACCTGGCCCGGCTGGGCGCTCAGAAGGCCCGCCTGTGGCGCGCCGCCCCGCCGCCCCCGGCAACCGAACCCCTGCAGCACTTCGCCGTCTAGCGCGGTCTGGCCGGACATGCCGATGGGCGCCCCAAGAGGCGCCCATTCGCGTTGGATATCTCACATCAGGCGATTTGTCCGCCTGGTGGGACGTCCGCGTAGTCGGAGGATCAGCGGCCGGTGATGGCGTCGACCTTCGTGGCGCGGCGCTTGAAGGTGCCACGCTTCTCGAAGGCCTGCTCGGCCGGCCACAGCATCAGGGCCAGCGGGGCCGCGATGTACCAGCGGTCGAGCATCACGTAGGCGACAATGTTGGCCGTGACGCCCACGGCGTACAGGGTGACCAGCCAGTCGACCCGCCTCTCCCCGATGCCGCGCTTGTGGTAGGCGTCCAGGACGCCGAAAGCGCCGACACTCAGGGCCAGCAGGCCGAACCCGCTGACGCAGGCGAAGATCAGATCGGTCACGTCACTCTCCCTTGCAGCCCGGTACACCGGCAAACTTTGACCAAAGCTAAGCGGACATTTCAAGATCGACCATCAACTTTGCGACACCGCCCCTGGCCTGAAGGTGGCGCGACCAATCGGGCATTCGGCCGATATGACTGATCTTGCTCACCGACAAGGATCGGCTGCCGCGCGGTCGTCTTGAGCCGGTTCGCCGGCTTCTTTGCCGGTTGGCATGACGGGCTCCGGAGACACGGTCCGCGCACCCGGAGCCCGTCCGACCTCCCCAGGTCGAGTCCACCCTGTTTCTACAGGGTGCGGATCGACCTGTCGATAGACAGGCAAAGGCGCGCCAGGGCCGCGCGACGGCCTACTTCAGCTGCCGGGACTCCTGGGAGTAGATGAGCTCGATGATGCTGCGGGCGGCCTCGAACCAGCGGTCCAGCCACTCCTGCTGCGGCATCGTGCCCTTCGGCGGGAGCTCCATGAGCAGGCCCCGCAACAACGGGTGATCGGCCATCGAGGCGCTCGGCGCGTCCAGCCAGGAGTCGCGGCCGAACATCGGCTCGGGCAGCGGGCCGTCGAGCGGGTTGGAGCTCAGCGACCCGGAGCTCAACGAGCCGCCGGTGAGCGGGCCGAGGTCGGCGACGAGGGAGGACTCGGGGAGCTTGGGCGGCGTCATGTCCAGCGGCATCGACGCCCGGTCCAGCGGCGAGCCGTTGCGGGGGGACAGGTCGTCGAGCGGCCCGTCGCCGATGCCGTCCCGGCGACCGCCCGGACGGTAGCTACCCAGTTGCCCGGAGAAACGGTCGTCGGTCTTCGACGATCCGTTGCCGAAGTTTTCGGGGCCAATGTTCACGGTAGGAAGCCTTATCTCACTCGGGGGGAAGTGACGCAATCGGTGCGATTCGCGGCACTCATATCTACAACGACGTTGCTGGTGGAACGCCACGCCTCGACGTCCCCTGGCCCGCGCAAAGGCCCCGGAAGACCACCCACCCGGAGAGGGAATTCGGCCGTAAAACGAACCGGCCCGTCCCGCGGGCGAAACCGCGGAACGGACCGGCTGGTTAAGACGGCGTGTTGTCACGCCAGGTCGAACTCGCCGTCCTTGGTCCCGCCGATGAAGGCCAGCCACTCCTCCGGGGTGAACAGCAGTACCGCCCCGGCCTTGTCCTTCGAGTCGCGGAGGGCCACCGCTCCGCCGACGAACGCCACCTCGACACAGTTGTCGGAGTAGGGCCCGCTACGAGTGCTCTTGCGCCAGGCGGCACCCTCGAGGTTCACGCTGAAGCCCTTGGCCTCGATTTCCACTACAGCTCCTTTGTCAGCTTCACGAACAATGACACTGACTCGTCCGGACGGAGTGCGTTGGCGCGCAAGTAGTCAAAGATGAATCCGTAGCGCTGCAGCTCGTCGTCCTTCTCGAGAAAGAGACCCCCGGCCGCGTTCGAAGCGAACACGAAGTTCTGCCCGGCAGACTCGTCATACAGCAAAATCGTGAATGCCCCGTCCATCCCGGCGTGTGAGCCGGCGGAGAAGGGCAGGACCTGCAGGGTCACGTTGGGCCAGCTGGCCGCCAGGCTCAGGTGCTCGAGCTGGCGGCGCATGACCGCCCTCCCACCGACTGGGCGGCGCAGGACGGCCTCGTCCAGCACTACCCAGAGATCGATTGGGTCATCCTGAGTGAGTAACGACTGACGGCCCATTCGGACACGCACCCTTTTCTCGACATCGTTCGCGCCGATGTCGGGCCGGGCGGCGTGGATCATGGCCTGCGCGTACTCCTCGGTCTGCAACAGCCCGGGAACGACGAGCGCCTCGTAGGAGCGGATGTGGTCGGCTGCGGCCTCCAGGCCGACGTAGGCGCTCGTCAGCACGTCGCCGTACAGCTGCCACCAGCCCTTCTGCCGTGCCTCGCGAGCGATTTTGAGCAATTGATCGGCATATTCCGGATCTACGCCATAAATGTCCAACATGTCGCGAACGTCCCGTGGCGTGACACCCGTCTGGCCGGTCTCGATCCGAGAAATCTTGGAGCCGGAACATTCCAGCCGATCCGCGACCTGGTCGATGGTGACGTGCGCGGCCTCCCGCAGCCGGCGCAGCTCCATGCCCAGCTGGCGGCGCCGGAGGGTCGGACTGCCTCGTCGACTTGCCACGTCTGTCGTACCTCCACGCCACGAGATCTACGTAGATGACTTACGTATAGATCAGCGCAACATCGTAAAGCCGCGCAAGGCGACTGGGCACAACATTCTGTGACTCATACCTGCGGTGGAAACTTCGTCTTGCAAGTTGCATTGATCACCGTTGTACGGCAACCTGTCCGTGTGGCTGGGGTCACGGATTGTTCATTTGGACGACCAATCCCCCTCAGGTGGACGCAGCGACAAACGATCGAACCCGATCGGCGGTTACGGACAAGCCCTCGCGAAGGGCCCCGTGACCGGCCTTCCCCACAAGCCGACGGAAAAGACGGGAGTCCCACGGTGTTACCCAGGACTGGTGATGTGCTGCGCGTGACGAAGACCGCGAGTGTGCAGTTCACGCAGCCCATGCTGTTCCGAGTCATCCGCGTTCACGACTGGCAGACCTACGACGGCTGGGCCTGGCTGGACGGATACCAGCTCAACGCCTCGGGCGACGCTGTGGAGCGCCGCTCGATCTTCGTCCTGCTCCAGGGCCTGCAGCCGGGCTTCGTAGCCCGCAATCAGCGCTCGTCCGCTGTTCCGATCCGCAGCGGTCTGCCGGTAGCCGTCGGCTGACCTCCGCCCTCAGAAAGACGATCGCCCCCTCCGCCGGTTGCTCCACGGACCGGCGGAGGCGTCATTTCCAGAGGTCGCAGAGGCGTCATCGGCAGAGGTCATCGGCTCGCTGACGCGCTTGGGAGCGGTACCGCCGGCTCCGTAGTCACCGGCGCGGAGATCACGAGCGTGACCGTCTCGCCGGGCAGCACGGTCTGCCCTTCACCCGGCCGCACCGACAGCACCTCGCCGGGTGGCAGCGAGTCATCGGGCGTGCGCTCGACCTTCACGTTGAGCCCGAGCCCCTGCAGCTTCACCGTCGCCTCGGCCAGGGTGTTGCCCCGCAGCGGCGGAATCACCACCGGGTCGGGCCCCTCGCTGGGCGGCGCCTCCGAGGAGGGCGGTGCGGACGACGGCGGCGCGGCGCTCGACGGCGGTGCGGACGAGGCCGCGACCGGCGACGACGACTCGACATCGCCGGGCGCGTTCTGGCCGTCGGCCGTCGCGCGGTAGATCAGGTACAACCCGAGGCTCAGCGCGCCGACCAGCACCAGCGCGACAACACCGACGATCACCGGCATGAGCCAGGAGCGCCCCTGATACGGGTCCTCCTCCGGCTCTTCCTCCTCCGCCCACTCCGGCGGCGCGGGCCGGCGCACCGCGGGGTCGCCGGGCGCGGGCACCCCGGCCCGCGCCGACCATCGCTCCCGCTCGCCGTCCTCCACGATCCGGGCGGTCGGCCGCACCCGCTGCGTCGCGTCGACCGGGCGCTGGAGCTGGGTGGCGTCCGGGTCGGGATCGTCGTCGCCGTGCTGGAACGGCCAGAACTGCCGGGTCGCGGACTCGTCGTCGGGCCGGTCGGCTTGGTTCGCCATACCTCCCAGTTCACCACCTTGTCCGACCGGCCGGCCGGTACGCCGCGACATGCCCACCCGCGCCGGAGGAGTAGCGCGTTGACGTACCCCCGACAACAACTCGCCGGGGTGGACCGTGAGGCCTATAGTGCGCGGCATGGCGGCTCGAAGCTGGGTGACCTCAATATTCACGGCGGTCGGCGTCGCGGCCGGCGCGGGTGCCGCGCAGCTCGGGCTCGGCTACGGGCTCGGCATCATCTCCTGGCAGCCGACCGGCAGCAGCGCCACCGTCTGGGTGAGCAGCCTGGCCTGGGTGGCCTGGCTGGCCGCCACGTCGACGGTCATCGGCGCCATCTGCGCCGATCGGCTCGCCGGCGCCGGCGCCCCGGTCCCCGCCAACCCGGACAGCGTCAGCGGCCAGGCCCTGATCGTCGCCTGGCGCGTGGTCGTCGCGCTGGCCGCGGCCGTCGGCTCGCTGATCGTCGTGCCGCTGGTCGCGATCCCGTCCCGGGCGCCGCGGCCGGACAACGCGGCCCCCTACTTCACCGCGGGCGGCTACGCCATCGCCGGCCTGATCGTGGGCCTGCTCGTGGCCATCGCCGCGCTGGCCGCCCGGGCCATCGCGGCCAACGTCATCGCCTCGTCGGCCTGGCTGTGGACCCTGGCCGTGGTGGCCGTGGCCGACGTGGTCCGCGTCGACGGCGACACCGCCACCGCGGCCCAGCTCGGCACCTGGCAGTTCACCGACGCGACCTGGATAAACGGCATGGTCAACCTGCCGGGTGCCCTGCTGATGATCCTGATCGCCCTGATCATCGGTGCCCTGGCCGCCTGGCCCGCCGCCCGCCGCGGCGACCACCGCGTCGGCGTCGCCGTCTCCGGCCTGGCCGGTCCGCTGCTGGTCGCCATCGCCTACTTCCTGGCCATGCCCGCCCTGGGCGAGCACGACCAGCACCTGTCCGCGTTCGTCATCGCCCCCTACGCGGTCCTGGCCGGCCTGGCCGGCTCGGTCATCGTCTCCTCGATCGGCCCCCGCGGCTCCCGCGCACAGGCGCGCGCCAACCGCCGGGCCGTGGCCGCGGAGCGCGACGCCCGCTCGGCCGCCCAGTACTCCGAATGGACCGCCGCCCTGGCCGACGCCGACGACGCCAAGTCCCGCCGCGGCGCCGAGGACGACGAGGCCCCGATCACCACCTCGAGCTCGTCGTGGGCGAAGGAGCCGGTAGCCGTCGGCGCCGCGTCCGTCGGCTCCGCGTCGGTGCCCGAGCTCGACTCGGCCACCGACCTGGAGTCGGATGCCTACGCCCCGTCCCGCGCCTACGGCAAGAGCGAGGCGGCCGGCCGCACCTACACCTCGGACTCGGCCAACCGCGCCTACGCCGAGGACACCGAGCTCGACGAGCCCGACGCCGCGGCCACCGCGGAGGCCAAGCCGGCCGCCACGGGCACCGCCCGCCCGGCCGTCGCGCCACTTTGGCCGACCGAGTCGACGACCGAGGACGCACCGTCGACCGCCAAGCCGTCCCGCGGCCGCGGCCGGGGCCGGGGCAAGCCGGCGGAGTAGCGCTAATGGCCGGGGCCGGGGCAAGCCGGCGGAGTAGCGCTTAGGCCGATGCCGGGCGCGCGGAAGGCGTGCTTGCATACGGCGATGTTCGCGAAACTCGGCGCGCTCATGGTGCGCGGCCGGTGGGTGGTTGTGGCGGTCTGGCTGGCGGTGACCGTTGCCGGGGCGGTGTTCGGCGGCGGGCTGTTCGATCGGCTCGCCACCACGAGTACCAACCGGGCCGACAGTGAGTCCGCGGCCGGGCAGCGGCACATCGACGAGATCGCACCGACCGGTGCGCTGGTGTTCGCGGTCATCGACGGGGTCGAGCCCTACGACCCGGCGCTCGTCGCCGGTGTGAGCTCGGCGGCCCAGGACATCCGCGCCATGGCCGGGGTCAAAGAGGTCAACGATCTCTACACCGGCCAGGGCGGCCGGATCGGGGCCGACAACCGCAGCGTCAGCGTGCAGGTCGAGCTCCAGCCGGGGCTGGCCGAAGGGCCGCGCGAGGCCCTCGAGGACCGGGTCCGGGCCCGGCTCCAGCGGATTGCGGCGCCCACGGTCGAGGTCGGCGGGACCAAGCTGGCCGAGCGCGCCTTCGCCGACCAGTCCGTCCACGACCTGGCCATCGGTGAAGGGGTCGCCTTCGCGGTCCTGCTCGTCGCGCTGTACCTCTTCTTCGGCGGCTTCCTGGCCGCGGCCGTCCCGCTCGTCGTCGCGGCCGTGAGCGTCAGCGGTTCGCTGCTCGTCCTGCTCGGGTTGAGCCACGTGACCAGGGTCAGCGAGTACTCCCTCAACGTCGTCACCCTGCTCGGCATCGGCCTGGCGGTGGACTACTCGCTGCTCGTGGTGGCCAGGTATCGCGAGGAGCAGGACCTCGAGGTGGCCATGCACCGGGCCGGGCGGGCGGTCGCGATCTCCGGGCTGGCGGTCACGCTGACCCTGGCCGGGCTGACCGCGTTCGCCGAGCCCCTGCTGGCCGCGGTCGCGTTGGGCGGAGCCGCGGTCGTGGCGTTGACGACGATCGTTGCTTTGTCGTTGGTACCGGCACTGCTCGCCCTCCTGCCGATAAGCCGGCGACCGCACAGCAATCGGCTCGCCGGACTCCTGCCCCGCCTGGCGACCCGCGCGCAGCGGGAGCCCGCGAAGACCGCCCTGCTCGCGACGCTCGGACTGCTGGTGCTCGCCGCACCGCTGCTGGGCGCGAACCTGGCCAACTCCGACGCCCGTGCACTCCCGCGGTCGAACGAGGCGCGCCGGGCGTACGACATCCAGGAATCGAAGTTTCTCAACGGCGAACCGCAGCCGGTCTCGGTGCTGATCCAGGCCGGGCCGGAGCGGGCCGAGGTGCGCGACCTCATGAACCGGATCGGCAACGAGCTGCAGGCCTCGGTGCTGCGCCAGTCCCTGCGCGGCGATGTGCCCGCGGGCTGGACGATCCTCGATCTCACGCCGAAGGGCGGCCCCGGCGAGCGACCCGGGTACGACATCGTGCGCCACGTCCGCGCGATGGGCACGCCGTTCGCGAAGTGGGTGACGGGTCCGGCCGCGGAGGTGGTCGACTACCGCGACTCCCTGGCCCGTCGCCTCCCCGCGGCCGCCGGGATCGTGCTGCTGGTCTCGTTCGTCCTGCTCTTCGCTCTCACCGGCTCGGTCGTGATCCCGCTCAAGGCCGTCCTCATGAACCTGCTGACCCTGGCCGCGACGCTCGGTGTGCTGGTCGTGGTGTTCCAGTGGGGCTGGGGCGCGGTGCCGCTGTTCTTCGACTCGTGGGGCGGGCTCGACCTGACCACACCGGTGCTGCTGTTCGTGTTCATCTTCGGACTGTCGATGGACTACGAGGTGTTCCTGCTCGCGCGGATCAAGGAGGAGTACGAGCGGCGGCCGGAGACGGACCGGGCCGTCCTGCGCGGTATCACGCACTCGGGTCCGGTGGTGACGGCGGCCGCGGTCTGCATCGGGATCGTGTTCCTCGGGTTCGCGGCGGGCGGTCTGGTCGCGGTGAAGGAGATCGGCGTCGGCATGACGGTGGCGATCCTGATCGACGTGACAGTGGTCCGTGGTCTGCTCCTGCCGGCGCTGATGGCGATGTTGGACCGCTGGAACTGGTGGGCCCCGCGGTGGTCACTGCCGTTCTCGCGGACCGGCCGGTGAGATATTGACAAGGGTCGTGGTTCCGACGCCCGGCTGTCGTGTTGAGGGTTGTCTCAGTAACCTTCCACAACATGTCTCCAGTGGCGGATCATGATCCGCGCAACTCCGGGACTGGTTTCGCGCACACGTTGCGAGCCAGCCGCCTGGCCCGGGGACTGACGCAGGACGAACTCGCCACCCGGGCCGGGCTGGGCGTGCGCACGCTGCGGGAGCTCGAGCGCGGCCGGGTCGCCCGGCCCCAGCGCACCACGGTGTCGCTGCTGGCCGACGCGCTCAACCTGACCGGCTCCGACCGCGAGGCGTTCCTGACCTCGGCCGTGAACCGCCCCATGCTCGCGCCACCGGATCTGCGGCCCGGCAACACGCGATACCTGGACACGGCCGGCCGGATCGTCCGCGGCCGCGGAGCACTACGCCGGGAGCCGCCGCCACCGGTCCCGCCCGGGCCCCCGCCGGCGCCGAGCACCCCCACCCGGACCGCGCTGCCGCTGCCGACCATGACGCCGCTCATCGGGCGCGACGCCGACATCGCCGAACTGCTCACGCTTTTCAGCACCCGGCGGCCACAGGCGGTGGGCGAGGTCGTGGCACTGATCGGGATGGCCGGCGTCGGCAAGAGCGGGCTCGCGCACGCGGTCGCGCACTCGGCGGTCGCGGCCGGCTGGACCGCCGTCTCCGTCACCGTCACGAACGTATCGCAGACCACCGACATCTTCTCCGCCATCGCCGCCGTCTTCGGCGTGGCCCGAGCCGAGGAGCTGAGCGAGACCCCGGAGCCGGTCCTGATCGTCCTGGACGGCGTCGACCGGGCGCCGCGCGCCGCGCTCGAGGCCATCACCTGGCTGCGGGCGCGCATTCCGGCCGCCCGGCTACTGCTCACCAGCCGGCGGCCGCTGGCCGGGGAGCTGCCCGGGGTCGTCGACTGGCAGGTGCACCCGCTGGAGGTGCCCGGCGGGCGAAGGCTCGACGCCGGTTCGCTGCGGCAGGTGCCGGCGGTGGCGCTGTTCGTGGAGCGGCTCCGGGCCGTGCGGCGCGAGCCCGCCCGCGACGACGAGCTCCCGACAATCGCCGAGCTGGTCCGCCGGCTCGACGGGCTGCCGCTGGCGATCGAACTGGCGGCCGCGCGGGGGCGGGTTCTGGAGCTGGTCGAGCTGCTCGCGCGGTACCAACACCGGATCTTGGATCTGGCCGCCACGGACCCGCCCGGGCGCCGGCTGCGCGATGCCGTGGCCGACAGCTATCAGCTGCTGGCCGAGCACGAGCAGGCCGCGCTGCGCCGGCTCTCGACGTTTCGCGGGAAGTGGTCCGTGGAGCTGGCCGAGCTGCTGCTCGACGGGGTGGTCGACGACGTCGAGGCGGTCCTGGACCGGCTTGTCGGGCTGGGGCTGGTCAGCGTTCGCGGCCCCGGCGACCTGCGGTTTCGGCTGCTCGACGTGGTCTTCGACTTCGCCGCCGAGCGGTGCGCGGACGCCGGTGAGCTGCGGGCCGCCCGGCTGCACCACGCCGAAGTGGTCATGCGCACGGTGACGCGGACCTCGGCCGAGCTCACCGGGCCCGGGAGCGCGGCGGCGATGCTGCGGCTCGACTACCTCAACAGCGACATCCGTACGGCATTGCGGTACACCTCCGTGCGCGAACCCGAGACCGCCCTGCGCATCGCCGGGGCCATCCCCCGGTGGTGCCGCCTGCGCGGGCGCGACGTCGAAGGTCACCGGCTCCTGCGCCGGCTCCTCGACGATCGGCGCACGCAGGCCTGCGACCCCGCGACCCGGGCGTGGGCCCAGGTCGGGGCGGCGATGCTGGCCACCGCGCACGGGCGCGGGGCCGAGGAGCTGTGCGCGACCGAGTCCGCGCTGCGGGTGCTGATCGAGCGCGGCGACGTCACCGGCGAGCTCACCGCGCGGGCGCTGCTGGCCGGGATCTGGCAGGCGCTCGGCGGCAGCGACGAGGCCCGCCGGCACAACGAGGCCGCGCTCGGGCTGGCCGTCCGGACCGGGCGGGGCCGGGACATCGCGGTCGTGCAGAACAACCTCGCCTGGCACGACGTGCTCGTCGGCGACCTCGGCACGGCGGCGCGGCGGCTGGAGGGGTCGGCGCGGCGGGCGTCCGAGGCCCGGGACGCCCGGCTCGGTGCGATCACGGAGGCCAATCTGGCCGAGATCGCGCGGCTGGACGGGCGGTTCGACGCGGCGATCGCGCTGGGCCGCCGGGCCGCGACCGTGATCGCCGAGGTCGGCGACCCC
Source organism: Dactylosporangium sp. NPDC051541 (assembly GCF_044454505.1). NCBI lineage: Bacteria > Bacillati > Actinomycetota > Actinomycetes > Micromonosporales > Micromonosporaceae > Dactylosporangium > Dactylosporangium sp. NPDC051541. Next base: position 260,145 of record NZ_JBITDU010000012.1, on the reverse strand, counting down.
GCGCACCGGGTCCGGGTGCTGGGCACGCTCGGCCAGGCCTTCGCCGAGACGGGTCAGCCCGGTGAGGCATCCGCGGTGCTGGCGGAGCTGGCGGCGGTACCCGGAAGCGCCGGAACGGCCGCCCTCGTCAACGGCTATCTGGCCCTGGCTCGCGGCGCCCGGGCGGCGGCGGCCAAGGCGTTCGAGTCGGCCGCGGACCTGCTGGCCGGCCGCGACGACATCCGTGACGTGCTCGAAGCGCTGGTCGGACTGGCGGTGAGCGCCGAACCGGCGACCCGCGACCGGGCCCTGGAGGACCTCGCCGGCCTGCGTGAACGCGGACGCATCCGGCTGCTCCCGCGCGAGCATCGGCTGCTGGCCAGGCTTGAGGGCACGGACGAAGACTCCCCCTGGGTGCGTTGACACGCCGGCCCACCTAGCTTCGCCCGTGCTGGGAGAGGCTATGCCCGGACAAAAGCCTCAAAAGCGATTTTTCCGATTTGTACAGTCAGCCACGCGCGGACCTGCCGGTAGTTCTGCCGGTGCCAACCATTGCCGACTCAACCGGCCGGAGCAGTAGGTTTGAGTCGGTGCTCGATCAGGCCGCAGTGCGCATCGTGGGGACGCCGGACGTCGCGTCCGGCCGCACCGCGTCGCGGATCTTGCGCAGGCTCCGCAGCAGCCCGTCGAGCTCGTCCGGGGTCAGCCGGCCGGTGAACCACTCGTCGATGAGCGCGAGATGGTCGGGCAGGACCTCGTGCATCTTCGCCAGGCCGGCCGGGGTGATCACGGTGAACGAGCCGCGGCGGTCGGTCGGGCAGGCCCGGCGCGTGGCCAGGCCGTCGCGCTCCAGGCGGTCGACGACTCGCGTGACGCCGCTGGTGGACAGTCCCGTCTGCGCGGCCAGGTCGGTCATGCGCAACTCGCCGCCGGGCGAGCGGGCCAGGCGCATCAGCACCTCGAAGTCGACATTGCCCAGGCTGTGCTCGGCGAGCTGGGCGTTGAACCGCGCGTTCAGCCCGGAGAACGCCTCGACGAAGAGGCCCATGGCGGTGATTCGCGGATCTTCCAACATCTCGTCGCTCACAGTGCGAGTCTAACAGAGAACTTGACGTACGAGAGTCTGCCGAGTGTATATTTGCGTCGACAATCTTCTTCACCACCGCACAACTGAGGGAGTCACCATGACGGCACCCGCCAACACCCGCGAGTACAACGGCCTCACCATCCCGACCGCCGGCAAGTTCGAGATCGACCCGGCCCACACGCGGGTCAGCTTCGTCGCCCGGCACATGATGGTCAGCAAGGTGCGCGGCGGCTTCACCAGCGCATCCGGCAGCATCGTCATCGCCGAGGACCCACTGGAGTCGACCGTCGAGGTCAGCATCGACGCCGCCAGCATCGACACCGGCGTGGCCGACCGCGACGGCCACCTGCGCAGCCCCGACTTCCTGCACGTCGAGCAGTGGCCGACGCTGACCTTCAAGAGCAAGCGCGTCGTCGGCCTGTCCAGCAACGAGTTCAAGCTGGTCGGCGACCTGACGATCCGCGACGTCACCAGCGAGGTCGAGCTGGACGTCGAGTTCGAGGGCCACGCCAAGAGCCCGTGGGGCCAGGAGGTCATCGGCTTCTCCGCGACGACCGAGATCGACCGCGAGCAGTTCGGCATCACCTGGAACCAGGCACTCGAGACCGGCGGCGTGCTCGTCGGCAAGAAGGTCAAGATCGAGATCGGCGCCGAGGCCGTCCGCCAGGCCTAATTCGGATATTTCCGAATTGCCGAAGTGAGACCATCGTGCAGAGGGTGGGCGAAATCTCCCACCCTCTGCAAGGTTTCAATCACCGTCGGCAGCTTTGTGTCCCATTTGTCCCTAGCGGTACCTACGGACTACTCCTAACGTGGGTGGTCCAAGTAGGGGACCAGGGGGCATGCGTGGGCCAGGACGTCACACGGGGAGCATTCTCGCGTGAGGACCGCGCACGCTATCGGCGCAAGGTCCGCCGCTGCCTCGACGTCTTCGCGCTCATGCTCAACGACTTCCGCTTCGACTCCGACCGCCCGACGACGGGCCTGGAGATCGAGGTCAACCTGATCGACCCGGACGCCCAGCCGGCCATGCGCAACGCCGAGGTGCTGGCCGACCTGGCCGACCCGTCGTTCCAGACCGAGCTCGGCCAGTTCAACCTCGAGATCAACGTCGCGCCGCGGGTCATCGAGGGCGACGGCCTCGACGTGTATGAGCGGGAAGTCCTGGCCAGCCTCGTCCACGCCGACGAACGGGCCCGCAAGTCCGACGCCCGCCTCGTGCTCATCGGCATCCTGCCGACGCTGCGCCCCGAGCATCTCGTGCTGGCGAACATGTCCAACGATCCGCGATACCGCCTGCTCAATGACCAGATCATCAACGCCCGCGGCGAAGACATGGCGCTGGACATCCGCGGCCACGAACGGCTCGAGGCCCAGTCCGACTCCATCGCCGGGGAGTCGGCCTGCACCAGCGTGCAGTTCCATCTGCAGGTCGCGCCCGAGGACTTCGCCCGGCACTGGAACGCCTCCCAGGCCATCGCCGGCATCCAGGTCGCGGTCGGCGCCAACTCACCGTTCCTGTTCGGCAAGCGCCTCTGGGCCGAGACCCGTATCGCCCTCTTCGAGCAGGCCACCGACACCCGCCCGGAGGAGCTCAAGGCCCAGGGCGTCCGCCCGCGGGTCTGGTTCGGCGAGCGCTGGATCACCTCGATCTTCGACCTGTTCGAGGAGAACGTCCGCTACTTCCCGCCCCTCCTGCCGATCACGGAGGAGGAGGACCCGGTCGCGGTCCTGGAGGCCGGCGGCGTCCCTCGCCTGGGCGAGCTGCGCCTGCACAACGGCACGATCTACCGCTGGAACCGCCCGGTCTACGACATCATGAACGGCCGCCCCCACCTGCGTGTCGAGAACCGCGTCCTCCCGGCCGGCCCGACGGTCGTCGACCAGCTGGCCAACGCCGCGTTCTACTTCGGCCTGGTCCGCGAGCTGTGCGAGCAGGACCGCCCGGTCTGGACGCAGATGTCGTTCTCGGCCGCGGAGGAGAACTTCCACCTGGCCGCCCGCGAGGGCCTGGACGCGCAGGTCTGGTGGCCGGAGGTCGGCGAAACCCCCGTCGGCACCCTGGTCCTGGACGAACTGCTCCCCCTGGCCGCCGCCGGCCTCGACCGCTTCGGCGTCCAGGCGACAACCCGCGACCGCCTCCTGGGCGTCATCGAGGGCCGCTGCCAGACCGGCCAAAACGGCGCCGCCTGGCAGACCCGAGTCGTCCAGCACTTGGAGGAGCACCACAACCTCGACAGAACAACGGCACTGCAAAAAATGCTGCAGCGGTACTCCGAGGGCCTGCACGAAAACGTCCCCGTCCACACCTGGCCAACGTGACGAGCCGCCACTCCCCAACGGCACCGTCCGTGTCTGCGGTGTCGTGCACCGGGACAGCCGTCAGCGGCTTCGCAAGCGGAAGCAGCAGGCCGCCGCGGCCGGTCACGGGACTGAACATCGCGGCGGCTTACTCACGAAAGCAGCCCCATCGAGCGCGAAATGATCATGCGCTGGACCTCGGAGGTGCCTTCGCCGATCTCAAGAATCTTGGCGTCTCGGTACATGCGGCCGACCGGGGTCTCGTTCATGAAGCCGTAGCCGCCGTGCACCTGGGTCGCCTCGCGGGCGTTGGCCATGGCGGCGTCGCTCGAGGCCAGCTTCGCGATCGCGGCCTGGCGTTTGAAGTCGTGGCCGTTGACCAGGCGACTCGCCGCGTCGTAGTAGGCGAGGCGGGCGGTGTGGGCGCGGCTCTCCATGTCGGCGATCTTGAACTGGATCGCCTGGTGCTGGCTGATCGGCTGGCCGAAGGCGTGGCGCTGGCGGGCGTAGGCGACCGATTCGTCGACGCAGCCCTGCGCCAGGCCGACACCGAGCGCGGCGAACGCCACCCGGCCCTCGTCCAGGATGCGCAGGAACTGGGCGTAGCCGCGGCCGCGCCGGCCGAGCAGGTTGGCGGCCGGCACCCGGACGTCGTCGAAGCTCAGCTCGTGCGTGTCGGAGGCGCACCAGCCGACCTTCGAGTAGCCGGGCTGCACGGTGAAGCCGGGAGTGCCGCTGGGGACGATGATCGCGGTGAGCTCCTTGCTGCCGTCCGGGTTGACGCCGGTGACCGCCGTGACCGTGACCAGGGCCGTGATGTCGGTGCCGGAGTTGGTGATGAAGGCCTTCGAGCCGTTGATCACCCACTCGTCGGTGGCCTCGTCGAGCACCGCGCGGGTCTGTGTGCCGGAGGCGTCGCTGCCGGCGCCGGGCTCGGTCAGGCCGAATGCGGCGAGCGCCTCGCCGGACGTGAGCTTCGGGAGCCACTGGTCTTTCTGCGCCGGCGTGCCGTACCGATAAATGGGCATTGCTCCTAGCGAGATGCCGGCCTCCAGCGTCACCGCGACCGAGGAGTCGACCCGGGCGAGCTCCTCCAAGGCGATGCACAGGGCGAAGTAGTCGCCGCCCATGCCGCCGTGCTCCTCCGGGAAGGGCAGCCCGAACAGGCCCATCTTGCCCATCTGCCGGATCAGGTCATAGGGGAAGGCGTGCCGCTCGTAGTAGTCGCCGATGACCGGCGCGACCACGTCGTGGGCGAACTCGCGGACGCTGGCCCGCAGCGCCTCCAGCTCTTCGCCGAGGGTGAAGTCAACCATGATGCAGAGCCCCCTTTACACCGGTGTCACGCCGTGGCGGCGCCGGGAGAACGTGCGGTCCTTGGTCGTGGCCGCGGCGAAGCGGCGGATCAGCTCGCCGCGCAGGGCCGCCGGCTCGATGACGGCGTCGATGACGAGCTCGCTGGCCAGCCGCATGATGTCGATGTCGCGCTCGTAGTCGGCGCGCTTGGCCGCGACGAACGCGGCCCGCTCGGCCTCGTCGGCGATCGCGGCGATCTTGTTGGCGTAGACGGCGTTGACGGCGGCCTCGGCGCCCATCACCGCGATCTTGGCGGTGGGCAGCGCGATGGTGGCGTCGGGGTCGAAGCCGGGGCCGGCCATCGCGTAGAGCCCGGCGCCGTAGGCCTTGCGCACGACCACGCAGATCTTGGGCACGGTCGCCTCCGAGATCGCGGTGATCATCTTGGCGCCGTGGCGGATGATGCCCTGCTTCTCCACGGCCGAGCCGACCATGAAGCCGGGGACGTCGGACAGGAAGAGCAGCGGCACGTTGAAGGCGTCGCAGAGCTGGACGAACCGGGTCGCCTTGTCGGCCGAGTCGACGAACAGCACGCCGCCCTTGAACATCGAGTTGTTGGCGACCACGCCGACCACCCGGCCGTCGAGGCGGCCGAAGCCGACGGTGAGCTCGCGCGCCCACAGGGCCTGGATCTCGAAGTAGGAGTCCTCGTCGAGCAGGCCCTTGACGACCTTGCGCATGTCGAAGGCCTGCCGCTCGCTGACCGGGATCTCGGGCATCCCGGTCTCGGCCCGGGCCGCGGCGACCGGCGGCTCCGCGGTCCAGTTGGACGGCAGGTAGGAGAGGTATCGCCGCACGGTCTCGATCGCGTCGTGCTCGGTCTTGCACAGGAAGTGCCCGACACCGCTCTCGGCGCAGTGCACCCGGGCCCCGCCCATGGCCTCCAGCGTGGTCCTCTCGCCGGTGACCATCTCGACCATGCGATCGGAGCCGAGGTACATCGAGGCGTTGCCCTCGACCATGGCGACGACGTCGCAGAAGGCCGGGATGTAGGCGCCGCCGGCCGCGGAGGGGCCGAACAGCGCGCAGGCCTGCGGGATGCTGCCGCTGGCCCGGACCTGGGTGTGGAAGATCTTGCCGGCACCGCGGCGACCGGGGAAGAGCTCGACCTGGTCGGTGATGCGGGCGCCGGCGGAGTCGACGAGGTAGACCATCGGGACCCCGGTCGCATAGGCCTGCTCGATGATCCGAATGATCTTCTCGACGGTCCGGGCCCCCCAGGAGCCCGCCTTGACCGTGGAATCGTTGGCCATGAGGCAGATCGGCCGGCCGTCGACGGCGGCCCGGCCGGTGATCACACCGTCGGCCGGCAGCCCGTCGGCCAGCGCGTTGGCGAAGAGCCCGTCCTCGACGAAGGAGCCGGCGTCGACCAGCAGGTCGACCCGCTCGCGGGCGAACAGCTTGCCCTTCGCGGCGTTGGCCGCGTGATACTTCTCCGCGCCGCCGGCCTCGACCCGCTTGCGCATGTCGTTGAGGGCGTCACCCTCCATGAAGCGACCTCCGCGTCGGCTGCCTGAACGATCGTTAACCCCTAACGATCGTTCAGGTTAGCCGACGCGGAGGTGAAGTTCCAACTCAGCGACGGGACCACTTCCGGACACGGGTCGGCGTGTGCTGGCAGTGCCCGGGTACCCCCTGTGGATCAGGGGGTACCGCTATCGCATCAGCAGGAGATGGCGGTCGCCCCACCCGAGCTCTGGGCCTGCGAGAAGCCCAGGAGCGAGACGGCGTTGCCACTGACGTTGATCGGCACCTGCAGCGTGGTGTCGAACTGGTTGCCGTTGAGCAGGCCGGCGTTGAACCCGGTGGTCCAGTCGCCGCAGCCGCCCTTCACCGCGGTGGCCCCGCCGTTGCCCATGCCGTTGCCGTTGCCGCGACCGTCGTGGTGACGGTGGTGACGACGGCCGCCGTTGTCCCAGCCGCCGTTGTCGTCGCCACGGCCGTGGTCCCAGCCGCCGTTGTCGTCGTCGCCGGCACCGTTGGCGTTCGCGCCGCCGTAGCCGTTGTCGCCGTTCGCGGCGGCGTTGCCGTAGCCCGCGTCGTTGGCGGCGGCCAGACCCGAGCCGTTGCCCTTCGGGTCGTGCTTCTTGTTGTGCTTCTTCGTGGCGTGCTCGCCCAGGTCGATCGACTTGTGCGACTTCTTGCTCGCCTTGTGCACCTTGGAGGCGTTGTTGGCGTTGGCGTTCATGTCGCTGGCGTTGCCGTTGGCGTTGGCGTAGGCGCCGGTCGGGGCGGCGTTGGCGTTGCCGCCGTAGCCGTTGTCGCCGTTGGCGTTGGCGTTGCCGCCGTAGCCGTTGTCGCCGTTGGCGTTGCCCTGGCCGCCGTAGCCGTTGCCACCGTTGGCGTTGGCGTTGCCGCCGTAGCCGTTGCCACCGTTGGCGTTGCCCTGGCCGCCGTAGCCACCGTTGCCGTTGCCGTTGCCGTCGTTGTCGTCGTCGTCCCAGTCACCGTCGTGCCCGTGCCCGTGGCCACGGCCGTGGTCCCAGCCACCGTTGCCGTTGCCGTTGCCGCGGCCGTCGTCCCAGCCGCCGTTGCCCCGGCCGTGACCGTCGTGGTCCGAGCCCAGGTCGCCCTTGTAGGCGACCGCGCCGCCGCCGCAGCTGGCGGAGGAGAAGCCGAGGATGGCGATCGAGTTGCCGCAGAGGTTGATCGGCAGCTGGAGCGTGGTGTCGAGCTGGTTGCCGTTGAGCAGGCCGGCGTTGTAGCCGGTCGTGTGGCTCGCCTCGGTGGTCGCGCTCTCGGTCGTGGCGCTCTCGCCCTTGACCGCCCACGCGCCACCCTGGCTCTGGGCACCCGCGAAGCCGAGCAGCGCGATCGCGTTGCCGGAGACGTTGATCGGGGCCTGCAGCGTGGTGTCGAACTGGTTGCCGTTGAGCACGCCCGCGTTGTAGCCGGAGGTCCAGTCCTCGGTGCGGTTCGCGGCGCTCTCGGTGTAGTCGCCGTTGGCCTGGGCGCCCGGGTAGGAGCTGTTGGCCGCGGCGTTGTAGTCGCCACCGTTGCTGTTGCCGTTGCCGTTGCCGTTGCCACCGTTGTGGTGACGGTGGTGGCGACGGCCGCCGTTGTCGCGGCCGTCGTTGTCGTTGTCCGAGGCGACGTTGCCCTTGACGGCGGTCGCGCCGCCGGACGAGGACGCGCTGGAGAAGCCGAGCAGCGAGACGGCGTTGCCGCTCACGTTGACCGGCACCTGCAGCGTGGTGTCGAGCTGGTTGCCGTTGGCGACACCGGCGTTGTAGCCGGTGGTCCAGTCCTCGGTGGTCGCGCTCTCGGTGGAGCTGGCGCTCTCGGTCTTGATGGCGGTCGCGCCGCCGCCGCAGTTGGCGTCGGCGAAGCCCAGGATGGCGATCGAGTTGCCGCAGACGTTGACGGGCACCTGCAGCGTGGTGTCGAACTGATTGCCGTTCAGGAGGCCGGCGTTGTAACCCGTCGTCCAGTCGGCGTGCGCGGCCCCGCCCGAGACGAGCAGGACACCCGCGGACAGCACACCAACGTTGAGCGACTTACGAACCCACGTCTTCATGGGAAAGTGTGACCCTTCGGTAGTTATCAATCTCGGTACTGCAAGGAATGGGCGCGGCACGAAGCCTCCGAGTCCGCGTGCGGGCAGACTCTTCCCGGCTCCGCCCTGTCGACGTGCGCCCTTTGTTGTTGCTGTTTGCTCGTTACAGATGCCGCGATGTGGTCGATGCGGGTCCGTGGGACCAAGGCGAGGTTCCGTTGGCCCGCAACGCGTCGCGTCGGCTGGCCGGAACCGCCTCAGTCGGGTGAGACTGTCGGCTTCTCGGCTGCTAGCAGCCGCAATTCGACGTCCTCGACCGCGTCCGGCCGGAAGGTCAGTACCTTCGTGCCGGCCGGTGCGGCGGGCAGCACGGCGGCGCCCTCGTGGTTGAGGCCCGAACCGGAGCTCGGTACCCCTGTGGCGAGGCCGGCCGCCGGCGGTGCCGGCATGGGCTCGGGCCGGGGCAGCAGGGGCACGTGGTTCGTGCCCTGTGCAACGTTCCGGTTCACGACCGGCTTGGCGTGCTCGCCGTCCAGCGCCTCGGCCACCCTCAGGGCGCGGAGGCGGTCGGCGGCCCGTGCGGCCGCGACCGTGTCGACGCCGGCGCGAATGGTGCCGGTCGCCGCGGCGGTCACGTCGCCGCTGGACCCTGTGCGGACCGGCACGGCCTGGACGGCCGGCTCCTGCGTCCGATGGTGGTGGGTCCGGGTGATGCCGGCCTTTGCCGGCCTCTTGGTGCTCGCGTGCTTGGCGCTCGACGCGTCTGCCGACGCCGAGCGGTGGCGGTCCACGGTTTGGACCGGCGCTTTTGTGAGTGTCACCGTCCGGTGCACGGTCCCGGTCACGGCCCCGGTGACCGTACCGGTCACGGGTGCGGCGGCCTTCGCCACGGGGCTCAGCACCGTGAACACGCTGCTGCTCAGCAGGTCACCGCGCCGGCGGTCCGGAACCGGCGGCTGCCGGTCCGGCCGGTGCTGGAAGACCCGTTGCTGGTCGCCGCTCATGCCGGTGTGCCGCGCGCCGCTGTCGCCGATGAGCAGGTTGGTCACCGGGGCGAGCAGCGCGGGCTGGTCCGAGCCGTCCGTACCGGAGGCCTGCGCGGTGGAGGCCGACAGCAGCCAGGCGACACCGGCAAAGCCGGCGACGACCAGGCCGCGAACAGCCCACTTCGCGCAACGGCGGGACACGGCCGGCAGCGAAGGCTTCGACTCGGCCATGTCCACCCCCTCAGTACGGTTCAATGTCGGGCATACGCCCCACATGTGACTCTTTCCGTACTGAGCAACGAACCGCCCCGGCCGGGGACACGGACGAATCGGACACAAGCCTCACAGGGGGATTCCGAGTGCCGATTACAGCGGGATGCGGGGACCCGCCTTGAGCACTCCGGAAGGCAGCTCGCGACCCACGATCTCCTGAGCCAGCCGGGCCGCATCGAGCAGTTCGCCTAGGTCAATGCCGGTGTCGTACCCCATGTCCGCCAACATGTGCACGACTTCCTCGGTGGCCACGTTGCCGGTGGCACCCGGCGCGTAGGGGCACCCGCCGAGCCCGCCGATGCTCGCGTCGAACTCGGTGATCCCCAGGCGCAGCGCGGTCAGGATGTTGGCCAGCGCGGTGCCCCGGGTGTTGTGGAAGTGCAGCAGGACCGGCAGGTCCGGGTGCCGGTCGCGGACCGGGCCGACGACGTCCTCGACCCGCCGCGGCGTGCCCATCCCGGTGGTGTCGCCGAACGCGACCCGGTCGGCGCCGTCGGCCACCACGCGATCGACGATCCCGGCCACCCGCAGCGGGTCGATGTCGCCCTCGAACGGGCAGCCGAAGCTGGTCGCGATGATCACCTCGGCCGTCGCGCCCGCGTTGTGCAGCAGGTCGATCAGGCCGGCGATGTCGTCCAGCGACTCGTCGGTGGAGCGGTTGACGTTGCGCCGGTTGTGCGTGTCCGATGCCGAGACGACCACCTCGATCTCGGTGAACCCGGCGGCCAGCGCCCGTTCGGCGCCCTTGGTGTTGGGCACGAGCGCGGAGTACCGCACCCGCGGGTTCTTCTTCGCCCGTTGCCACACCTCGCCGGCGTCCGCCATCTGGGGGATCGCCTTGGGATGCACGAAGGAGACCGCCTCGATGCGCCCGACGCCGGTGCCGGACAGCGCGTCGAGCAGCCGGACCTTGGCGTCGGCGGGCACCGGGTCCTCGTTCTGTAGCCCGTCGCGGGGCCCGACCTCGCGGATGGACAGTACGGTCATCGCATTCGCCCCACAATGCCGGTGTCGTAGTCGCCGGAGACGAACTCGGGGTTGTCCAGCAGCTCGGTGAAGAACGGCAGGTTCACCTTCGGGCCGGCCACCACAAAGCCGGTCACAGCGTCGCGAAGCTTCCGCAGCGCGTCGGCCCGGTCGGTGCCGTGCACGATCAGCTTGGCCATGAGCGAGTCATAGCTCTGGGTGACGACATTCCCGGCCGTGTAGCCGGCATCGACCCGCACGCCGTCGCCGGTCGGCTCGGTCCAGGTCGTGATCGCGCCCGGGCCCGGGAAGAACTTCTTCGGATCCTCGGCGTTGACCCGCACCTCGATCGCGTGCCCGGTGACCGTGAGCGCGGCCGGGTCGAACGTCGGTGCCAGCCCGGAGGCGACGCGCAGCTGCTGCTCCACCAGGTCGATGCCGAACACGGCCTCGGTGATCGGGTGCTCGACCTGCAGCCGCGTGTTCATCTCCAGGAAGAAGAACTGGCCCGCGGCCGGGTCGAACAGGCACTCGACGGTCCCGGCGTTGCGGTAGCCGACCGCCTCCCCGGCTCGCACGGCCGCGGCGAGCAGCTCCTGCCGCTGCTGCGGGCTCAGCGCGGGCGAGGGCGTCTCCTCGACGAGCTTCTGGTTGCGCCGCTGCACGGAGCACTCCCGCTCGCCCAGCGCGACGACCCGCCCGTCCGCGAGCCCCAGAATTTGTACTTCAATGTGCCGCACCCGCGGGAAGTAGCGCTCGACCAGCACGGACCCGTCGCCGAACATCCGCTCCGCGAAGGTGCGCACCTTGTCGTACTCGGCCCGCAGCCGATCGGCGTCGCCGGCGACCGCCATCCCCATGCCGCCGCCACCGGCCGCGGCCTTCACCATGACCGGGAACCCGATCTCCCGGGCCGCGTCGAGAGCCGCCTCAACACTGGAAGCGGGATCTTTCGTTCCGGGCGCCACGGGTACCCCCGCCGCCGCCATCAGATTCCGAGCGTTGATCTTGTCGCCCATCGCCGCGATGGCGTCCGGACCGGGCCCGACCCAGATCAGCCCGTTGTCGATCACCGCCTTGGCGAACGCACCGTTCTCCGACAGGAACCCGTATCCGGGGTGGATCGCCTCGGCCCCGGTCGCCTTCGCCGCGGCCAGCACGGCCTCGGCATTGCGATACGACTCCGCCGGGTTGGCCGGACCGATCGGCACCGCCTCGGTGGCCTCGCGCACGAACGGCAGGTCGGCGTCGGCGTCGGAGTGCACGGCGACCGTCCGGACCCCCAGGCGGTTCGCGGTCCGGATCACCCGGCGGGCGATCTCCCCTCGATTCGCCACGAGCAGCGAACTCAACATTGAGTCGACTCTCCTGTGGATAACTCTGTGGAAAGGAAGGCGAAGCCCCTGTGGATAACAGTGTTATCCCAGGTCGCGTCGAATGACGGAGGTTTATCCCTGCAGGGCCGAGAGCGTCGCCGCGCGCAGCAGCTCGGCCCGGCGGGTGCGGTCGACCTCGCCACCGAGGAACGGCGTCGAGTTCATGAGACCGAAGGCCGCGTGGGCCAGCACCCGGGCCTCGCCGGCGCTGAGCTCGTCGGCCCGCAGCGCCGTGAGGGTGTTGACCCACTCCTCGACATACAGCCGCTGCAGCCGCCGGATCTGCCGCCGCGGCTCCTCGGGCAGCCGGTCGAGCTCGTGCAGGTGCAGGGCGATGACGGCCGGGTTGGCCAGTGCGAACTCGACGTGGAAGTCGACCAGCGCGGCGAGCGCGGTCCGCGGGTCGTCGCCGGCCTCGGCGATGTGGGCCTGGCCGCCGGCGAGCAGCTGCTCGCTGACCGGGATGAGGGCCGCGGCCAGCATGGCCTCTTTGCCGGCGAAGTGGTGATAGAGCGCGGGCCCGGTCACGCCGGCGGCCGCACCGATGTCGTCCATGGAGACGCCGTGATAGCCGCGGGCCGCGAAGAGCCCCACGGCGATCTCGAGGATCTCGTCCCGCCGGGACCGCCGCCGTGGCTGCTGCGGACCGGCCGGCTGACCAGCGGGCCCAGCACCGCGGGACTGCGCGGGCGGACGTACGGCTTGCCGTTCCAGCGTCATGTGGAAAGCCTAACCGCATGTCAAGCCCGCTACTGAACGATCGTTAAGTTCGTCACTGCGGCAAATACTTGCCCCTGATCTCCTCAGCCTCGTCGGAGCGCCCCTGGGCCTCCAGCGACTCGGCCAGCATCCAGGCCGAGTTGTGCTCCAGTTGTGACCCCCGCGGCACCGCACCGAGCACCGAGCGCAGCCGCACCTCGGCCCCGGCCGGGTCACCGGCCCGCATCAGCGCCTCGGCGTGCAGGAAGTCGGCGTCGAGGGCCTCGCCGAGCGAGCCGATCGAGCGCAGCGCCTCGGCCGCGCTCGCCGACCGGGCGGTGGCCTCGTCGAGGCTGCCCGCCCCGATGTGGACCCGCGCCGCGTCGCTGTCGAGCATGGCCCGCTGCCACACCACCCAGGGCTCGGCCGGGTCGACCGAGTCGTCAAGCGAGCGGGACAGCGCGTCGGCCTCGGCCAGGGCGCTCAGCGAGGCCGGGACGTCGCCCGCCCAGCGCAGCGACAGGGCCCGCAGGCGCCGGGCGAACATCTCCGACTGGATGTCGCCGGCGGCGCGGTAGGCCTCCGCGGCCGCCGCGAACCGGTCCGCCGCCTGCGCGTCCCGGTCGGCCTCGTAGAGCAGCTGGGCCGCCTCCTGCAGCATCCGGCCCCGCGCGGGCAGGTTGTCGAAGCCGTTGAGGTTGGCCGCGAGTGTGTCCAGCAGGCCGAGGGCGAGGTCCAGCTCGCCCAGGTCGCGGTAGACCCGGGAGAGCAGGTAGCGGGTCTGATCGGCCTGCTCCTGGGCACCGGCCCGGTCGAGGGCGTCGAGGGCGCTCTCCGCCGCCTCGGCCGCGTCGCTGGGCTGGTCGGCCCGGTAGTAGGCGACGGCCAGGTCGTAGCGCAGCAGCGCGGCCGGGCTGTCCTCGCCGTGCGCCACGTGGTCGGCCACGGCCTCGACCAGGTCGTCGATCGCCTCCGCGGGCCGGTCGGCGGCGAGGTGGGAGCGGGCCCGGCCGACCAGGGCCGAGAGCCGATACATGCGCTCGTCGGCGAGGTCGAGGGCCTGGCCGAAGCCGGCGATCGCGTCGTCGAAACGCTCGAGGTTGCCCAGCGCGTGCGAGCGGACCAGGGCCGGGATGGCTGCGGCGGGCGGGGAGCCGAGCTCCGCGTATTGCCGCAGCGCCTCGTCGCCGGCTTCCACCGCCTCCTCGTGCCGGTCGACCATCAGCAGGAGCCGGCCCCGCCGCGCCGCGAGCTCGGCCCGCAGCGTGGCCCGGTCCGGCTGCTCGGCGAGGGCGGCGTCGACCGCGGCCAGGGCGTCGTCCGGCCGCTCCAGCCGCAGCAGCGCCGACTCGGCCCGCATCCGCGCCTCGGTCCGCACGTCGGCGTCGGCCCCGGGGTGGGCCAGGATTTGCTCGGTCAGGGCGGTGAGCTCGGCCAGCATGTCGTCGTCGGCCTCGCGGGAGAGCACCGCGCGGGAGTCGGCGCCGAGGGCCTCGAGCTCGTGGCCGAGCGCCCGGTGCGCCGCCGCGGCCTGCTGGAACAGGGCCTCGGCGACCGGGCCGCCGTCGTCGCGGATGGCGGCCAGGCGGGCCCGGCCGTCGAGGCGGCGCACGGCCAGCTCGGCCGGTGGCTCGGGGTGCAGCTCGTCGAAGCGCGCGAACGCCGCCGCGGCCGCCTCGATCCGGTGCTCGTGGTAGAGCGCCCAGGCCCGGTCCAGCAGGGCCTCGGCGTCGGCCGGCAGCGCCTCGACCGGTGCCGCGCTGACCGAGGCGGGCGTCTTCGTCCGGGCGACGGCGCTCAGCGGGAGCTGCTCGATCAGCGGCGGCGCGGCCAGCAGGGCCTCGATCCGCTCGGAGACGGCGGTGGACCCGTTGCGCTCGTCGAACTTCGCGGCCCAGTCGCGGGCCCGGACGGCGAGCCGGTCGCCGAGCTCGCCCGCGGTCGACTCGCCCAGCGGCAGTCCCGGGTCGAGCCGGCCGAGCAGCAGCGCCGCCGCGGCCGCGAACCACATGTCGGCCTGGGGACTGGGCGAGCGCTCCAGCCACGGCAGGTGCCGCTGCACCATCTCCAGGCCGCGGGTCTCGTTGCCGGTCCGGGCGCAGAACTCGATGTGGTCGGCGACGCTCTGCATGTCGGCGAGGTTGCCGCGCAGCCGCCGATAGGCCTGACGGTGGGCGTCGGCCGCCTCGGTCAGCCGCCCGGTCCGCACATAGGGCACCATCAGCGACGTCAGGATCGACTGCGGCTGCTCGACGCAGGTGAGCCGGCCGGCCAGGACCGGCGCGGCCATCGCCACCGCCTCCTCGTCGCGGCCCCGGCTGACCAGGTGGTCGACCTTCTCCCCCGGGTCGCAGCCGGCGCAGTCGGAGTTGTGGTCGCGGGGTGCCGCGTTCCACTTCGCATACCAGTCGTCGGCCGACGGGTCGCCCACGTGCGCCGCGACCTGGTAGCGGTAGGCGTAGACGGCGTGCAGGCTGTGCCCACCGGCCCGGAACCGGCGCTCCATGTCGTCGAGCACGTCATAGGTGCGCCCGAGCGGCACGGCCGGAAACTTCAGCAGCCCGTTGACCATGTACTTGAAGTGCCACAGCAGCGTGTGCTCGTCGTGCTCGTCGAACCGCTCCGGATGCGTGTCGTACTCCGACCGGCACCACGAGAACGTGACGAACGACTTGGCCGTCTCCCCGCCATGCACATAGGCCGTCGTCGCGAACAGCCGCGAGGCCAGCCGCAGCTCGTCGTGCTCGCCCGCGTCGGCGTGGGCCATGACCTGCTCGACGAGCGCGATCTGGGCCCCGCCGTATGGCATCTGATAGGCCTCACGCAGCAGCGTCCACAGCTCGTCTTCACTCTTCATGTCCGACCGCCTTGTTGAGCAGGCCCAGGAACGAGCCGTTGAGCAGCGCGGCGTCGGCCGGCCGCAGCGGATGGTGGCCGAGCAGGAGGGCCTGGCCGTAGAGCCCCTCGACCGCGAGCCGGACCAGGTCCGGGTCGGGGATCTCGGTGACCCGCCGCACGAGCGGGTTGCGGTAGTTGAGCACCAGCTGGGAGCGGTCCTGCTCGTCGGAGCGGGCCAGGGCGTCGAGCACGTCGGCCCACACGTCGTCGACGCGCTCGCGGGTCGCCCGCAGCTCGGCCGCGAACGACGCCGAGCGGCTGGTCAGATACATCGCCGGCACCCCCGCCGGGTCGAACGCGCGCAGCACCACCTCGCAGCCGAGGCGGTCCAGGGCCCGCTGGGCCAGCTGCACGAAGGGCCGCTTGGCCAGCTCGACCTCGGGCTCGAGGGCGTCGAACGCGGTGCTCAGGTCGCCCGGCTCGACCCGCTCGATGAGCGCACCCGGCTCGACCTGCGGCAGCCGCTCGATGATCTCGGTGTCGTAGATGTAGCCGGCGTTGACCAGCGGCAGCCCCTGCGCCGCCGCGACCGCCCCGATCTGGCGGAACTCGTCGAGCTGGGCGGAGTAGCGCACCAGGCCGTGCTGGGCCCGGAAGTCCGCGAGCGTCATCCGGCCCGCGTTGGTCTCCATCGGCCACCAGCGCTCGACCAGCCGCAGCATCTCGTCGTCGTGCATCGCGAGCGCCTTGACGCCCAGGTGGTGCACGTCGAGGAACTCGCCGAGCCGCCGCGGGTTGCGCCCGGCCAGCTTCATCAGCCAGCCCCGCAGCTGGTCACCGAGCGCCTCACGGGTCGCTTCCAGCAGCGAGTCCTCGTAGAGGGCCTCCCGGCTGGCGGTCGGCCGCAGCTCACTGGTGTCGATCACGCAACGGGCGAAGAACGCCCACGACGGCAGCACGCCCTCGGCCCCCTCGGCCAGCAGCATGCGCTTGAGGTAGACCCGATGGCCGGCCCGGGCGGCCGGATTGGCCGGCGTGGGCAGCACGAACGCGACCCCGGTCAGCCCGGACTCCGGCACCGCGAGGTCGATGATGTCGAAGGGCACAAAGCCGAAGACCTCGCGACAGTACTCACTGAGGCGCTCGCGCTGCTTCTCCCCCGCGCGCCACGGCAGCCCCTCGCCGCTGACCGGCACGCCGGCGACCTCGACCCGGAACGGCAGCAGCGAGCCATACAGCTCGGCCAGCTCGACGACCGTGCGGCGCTGCAGCCAGTCCTCGGCGTCGCGGCGCGGGACGAGCGTCACCGTCGTCCCGGTCTCCGCCCGGTGCTGCTCGAAGCCGGCGCCGGCCGATTGCGCCCTCGCCGACAAGGTCTGTGTCGCCTGACTGCTTTCGACGCTGTAACGGCCGTCGGCGTAGCCGCGCCACAGCACGGCCGGGCCGTCCTGGGCCCGGGTCAGCACCCGGATCTCGTCGGCGACGAGGAAGCAGGACAGCAGCCCGATCCCGAACTGGCCGAGGAAGTCGTGGCGGGCGAACCCGAGGTCGTCCCGCTTGGAACTCCGCCCGATCGTGGCGAGGAACTGGTGCACCTGCTCCTCGGTCAGTCCGACGCCCGTGTCGTGCACCCGCAGCGTGCCGTCGCCGGTGATGTCGGGCGTGTCGATCCGGATCGCCGCCGGTGCCGCCGGATCGGCCGCGCGCCGGGCCGTGATCGCATCGACGGCATTCTGCAGCAGCTCCCGGACATACACCCGGGGGCTGGCATAGAGGTGGTGACTGAGCAGGTCGACGATGCCGCGCAGGTCCACTTGGAACGTCCGGTCCACGCCGCGCACGCTACCTCGTAGGTGTGACATTTTTGATCCCAGTACATTCGGCCGGTGAATGTTCCCGCCGCCGAAGCCAGCCTGACCGGCCTGTCCGTGGGGGACGCGCTCGGCGCCCCGTTCGAAATGAAGCCGGCGATGCCCGACGGCGCCGCGTTCGAACTTCCGCCCGCGCCCTGGCGCTGGACCGACGACACCGAGATGGCCTGCTCGCTCCTGCTGGCCCTCGAGCGGGACGGCCGGGTCGACCAGGACCGCCTGGCCCAGGCGTTCGCCTCGCGGTGGAGCGCCGACCGGGGGTACGGCCGCGGCGCCGTCGCTCTGCTGCAGAGCATCCGCGAGGGCGTGCCGTGGCGTTCAGCGGCCGGCGCCCTGTTTTCCGGGCGCGGCTCGGCCGGCAACGGGGCGGCGATGCGAGTGGCGCCGCTGGGCGCGTTCTTCAGCGCGGACCCGGACCTCGCCGCCCGGGAGGCGGTGCTGCAGGCCGAGGTGACCCACCGGCACCCCGAAGGCGTGGCCGGGGCGGTCGCGGTCGCACTGGCCGCCGCCCACGCCACTACCGGCACCGACAACCTGTTGCGCCAGGTGCTGCACTACCTGCCGCCGTCGGACGTCCGCGACGGCATCGGCCGGGCAGTCCGGATCGCGCCGGGCACGGACCCGCGGGAGGCGGCGGCCGATCTCGGCAACGGCTCACACGCGCTCGCGCAGGACACGGTGCCGTTCGCGCTGTGGGTGGCGGCGGCGCACCCGGACGACTACCCGGGCGCGCTGGAGGCCTGTGTCCGGGCGGGTGGCGACGTCGACTCGATGTGCGCGATCGTCGGTGGGATCGTCGCGGCTCATGTCGGTACACCCGGAATTCCCTCTGCATGGATCGGCGCCCGTGAACAGCTGCCCGATTGGTTCCAGAGGCCGGAGTAACACTACGTGAGCATTGGCGGTTTCGCAGGACAATGCCATAGATTGACGAATATGTTTTAAACACGATGGGTGATATCGGGCATGAGCTGCATATGTGTCCGATCGAGTGGTAGTCCCTCATCCCGGCGAATGAAGGTTTTTCGGGGTTTCTGGGGGTAACAATGTGGTCATGCCACACCCTGCCGCGACCTATCGACTCGGTATCGTGTCGACCTATCTGCCGCGCCAATGCGGACTCGCGACCTACACCGCGGATCTGCGCGAGGCACTGGGTGTCGCCACCGACGACCTGGAATCAGTCGTCGTGGCCATCGACCGTGACGGGCACACCTACGGCGACGAGGTCGTCGCCACCATCACCCAGGACCGCATCGAGGACTACTCGGCGGCCGCCCGCGAGCTGCGCGAGGCCGGCGTCCAGGTCGTGCTCATCCAGCACGAATACGGGATCTTCGGCGGACCCGACGGCTCCCACCTGCTCGAGCTCACCCGTGCGCTCAACGCGTGCGGCATTCCGTACCTGCTGACGCTGCACACCGTGCTGACCCGGCCGTCGCCAGGGCAGGCCGCCACGCTGCGCGCACTGTGCGCCCGCGCCGCCCGGGTCACCGTCTTCACCGAGACCGCTCGCCGGGTCGCCATCCGCACCGGGATCGCCGCCGGCCACCAGCTCGTGGTGGTGCCGCACGGTGCGCCCGACGCCATGCGCCGCCCGCCCGAGCCGGCGACGCTGCGGCCGGAGCTGCGCGAACTGCTCGACAAGGTCCGGGGCAAGCCGACACTCACCACGTTCGGCCTGCTCAGCAAGGGCAAGGGCATCGACATCGCGATCGACGCGCTGGCCGAGGTCGTGCGCAAGCACCCGGACGTGCAGTACATCGTGGCCGGGACGACGCACCCGGAGATCAAGCGCCAGGAGGGCGAGGTCTACCGGGAGGGCCTGCACGAGCAGGTCCGGCGGCTCGGTCTGGCCGGCAACGTACACTTCGTCGACGCCTTCCTGGCCCTCGACGAGCTCTCCGCGATCCTGCACGCGAGCACCCTGTTCGTCACGCCGTATCGCCAGCCCGAGCAGATCTGCTCCGGCGCGCTGACGTTCGCCCTGGGTGCGGGCCTGCCGGCGGTCTCGACGTCCTACAGCTACGCCGAGGACATGCTGGCCGGCGGGGCCGGTCGGGTGGTGCCGATCGGCGACGGGGCGGCGCTCGCGGCCGAGATCATCGACCTGCTCACCGACTCCCGGGCCCTCGCCGCGGCCAAGGCCGTCGCCGAGGCGTGCGCGTCATGGCTGCCGTGGCCGGCCGTCGCCGCCCGCGAGGCCGACCTGGTCGCCGACGTCGTGCGCCAGGCCGAGTCGGCCACCGCCCGCCCCGGCCACGCCACCGCCACCGTGCCGCCGCTCAACCTCGACCACCTCGCCCGGCTCACCGACGAGATCGGGATCATCCAGTTCGCCAGCGGCCCGAACCCGGACTCCACGTCCGGCTACTGCGTCGACGACGTCTCCCGGCTGGCGATCGTCGCCGCCGACCTGCTCGCCGTCGGCACCGACGCGAAACAGACCGCCGTCGCGACCCGCTGGCTGCGCCAGTCGATCCGGTTCCTGACCGCCGCCTACGACCCGTCCGGTGCGATGCACAACGTGCTGAGCTACGGCGGGACCTGGCAGGACTGGCCACACATGGGTGATCACGTCGGGCGCACTGTCTGGGCTTTGGGGGTACTGGTCGGAACTCCGGCGGTTCCGGACGACATCCGAAGGCCGGCCGCCGCGCTGCTGGACGAGCTCGGCCCGCGCACCGAGTCGCTGTTCGGGCTGGGTCTGCGCTCCGCCGCCTACGCGCTGATCGGCCTGGCCCGGGCCGGCCGCACGGAGCAGGCCGCGCCGCTGCTCGCCCGGCTCGACGAGTCCCTCATCGAGACCTCGGCGGCCGACCCGGCCTGGCGCTGGTTCGAGGACGAGCTCACCTACGACAACGCCCGGCTGCCCCAGGCCATGCTCCTCGGCGCGGCCCTGCTGCAGGACGACGCGGCCGCGGCCCGGGCCCTGGGCGCCCTGGACTGGTATGCCCAGCACGTCGGCCTGGCCGACGGCACCCTGCGCTGCGTCGGCAACAAGTGGCACCACCGCGGCGCGACCTGGCTGGCCGATGACGGCGACGAGCAGCCACTGGACGCCGCCGCGATCGCCGAGGCCCTGGTCGACGCCTGGCAGCACACGGCCGACCCGCACCACGCGAAGCTGGCCGGCTGGGCCTACTCGTGGTTTCTCGGCCGCAACCGGGCCGGCGCCCGGCTGTATGTCGACGCCACCGGTGCCTGTCACGACGGTTTGTCGGCCACTGAGCCAAATGGGAACCAAGGCGCCGAGTCCACGCTAGCCTATTACCAAGCGCTCCTAAGCCTGATCAGGGCCGGTTTGGCCGCTCTGCCACACCCGGTGGCAGCCACGGCTCCGGTCCCGACCTCCCTGCCGACCACCGCGCTGACCAAGCCCACGAACAAGGGCCGCGTGGTGGGGCGGGCGTCAGCCGGTTTCAGCGCGACCGCCACACCGCCCCGTCTGCGCAACACGGAGGACCATTCCGATGCACTTTGACGCGGAGCTGTTCCACCGGGAACCAGCCAACCCCATGCTCAGCGCCGGGGACTGGCCGTATCCGATCAACAGTGTCTTCAACCCCGGTGCCGCGATGCACAACGGCGACACGGTCCTGCTCTGCCGGATCGAGGACCGACGCGGCATCTCCCACCTGACCGTCGCCCGTTCGAAGGACGGCCGCTCCGACTGGGTCGTCGAGGGCAAGCCCCTCATCGCCGACGACCCGACCGACGCCCACAGCTGCTGGGGCGTGGAGGATCCGCGGATCACCTACGTCGAGGAGCTCGGCGGCTACGTGATCGCCTACACGGCCTACGGCCCCGGCGGCCCCTGCGTCGCCCTGGCCCGGACCGAGGACTTCCTGACGGTCGAGCCCCTGGGCATCGTCATGCCGCCCGAGGACAAGAACGCGTCGCTGCTGCCCCGCCGGATCAACGGCGACTACGTCCTCTTCCACCGCCCAGTCTCGGTCGTCTCCGCACGCGCCGACGTCTGGCTGTCGAAGTCGAAGGACCTGCGCTCGTGGACGACCCCCGAGCCGGTCATGCAGTCCCGCTCCGGCCCGTGGTGGGACGCCACCCGGATCGGCATGGGCCCGCCGCCGATCGAGACGCCGCACGGCTGGCTCGCGGTGTACCACGGCGTCAAGCAGATGGTGGCCACGTCGATCTATCGGGTGGGCCTGGTCCTGCTCGACCTGGACGACCCGACAAAGGTCATCCGTCGTACTCCCAGCTGGGTGCTCGGCCCCGACGCGGAGTACGAACGCGTGGGCGACGTGCCGAACGTCGTCTTCCCCACCGGCCTGGTCCACGACGAGGCCCGCGACGAGCTGCGCATGTACTACGGCGCCGCGGACCTGACGGTGGCTCTCGCCTCGGCCCGCTTCTCCGAGGTCGTGGACTACCTGGTGTCGCTGCCACCTGAGGACGAGTGATCGTGGGGGGCCCTCGGGCCCCCCTTTTCACTTACTTAGGCTGCTTCCCTTGTACTACCGGCACGCGCACGAGGTTGCCCCACTCGGTCCAGGAGCCGTCGTAGTTGCGCACGCGCTCGTAGCCGAGCAGGTGGGTCAGCACAAACCAGGTGTGCGACGACCGTTCACCGATGCGGCAGTACGCCACGATGTCGTCGTCCTTGCCGAGCTCGCCGTAAAGCGTGGCGAGCTCGTCGGCCGGCTTGAACGACCCGTCCTCCCGGGCCGCCTGCTTCCAGGGCCGGTTGACCGCACCGGGAATGTGCCCGCCGCGCAGCGCCCCCTCCTGCGGATAGTCGGGCATGTGGAGCAGTTCACCGGAGTACTCACCCGGCGACCGCACATCCACCAGCGGCCGGTCGGCCTTGATGTGCTCCAGCACGTCCTCGCGGAACGCTCGAATTCGTGCGTCGTCTCGCTGTACCACCGGATAGCTTGTCGCTTTTGCGGTTGGCCCTTCTTTGGTCAGCTCGCGCCCCTCGGCGACCCACTTGGCCCGCCCACCGTCGAGGATGCGAAGGTCACGGTGGCCGAAGAGCTGAAACACCCACAGCGCGTAGGTGGCCCACCAGTTGAAGTTGTCGCCGTAGAACACGATGGTGTCGTCCGGCCCGATACCTTTGGCCTCACACAGCGCCGCGAACCCTTCGGCGTCCAGATAATCGCGGGTGACCTGATCGTTCAGCTCGGTGTGCCAGTCGACTTTGACCGCCCCGGGAATGTGCCCGGTCCCGTAGAGCAACACATCTTCGTCGGACTCGACGACGACGAGCCCCGGATCATCAAGGTGAGCAGCCAGCCACGCAGTGGTAACGAGCCGTTCCGGATGCGCGTACGCCGCGAGCTCGGGCGCTGGATCGGAAGCAACAGCCATACGCTAGCTCTACCTCCAAAAGCAGCGGGGAGACAAGCTGTGCCTCCTAAAAACAGGCGGGGAGACAAGCCTCCACCGCACCCCTCACAATCCGCGCCTGCCGGTGCGGCCTCAAAGGGGTTGAGCCACGATCCACACCGCGCCTTCCGCGCCGGCCGCTGCTGGTGGGCACAGGTCCCGTGACCGCGCCCCTGTGTGCGCCAACGGCGGGCGCCCACCCACATCCGATCTCGCCCGCTGCGCGCTAGCCCACCCCGCTACCCCTCTGGCTTGATCCCCGCCAGGCGCGGACGCTGGTGGGCCTTGATCACGGCCGCCGCGGTCCTGGTGAGCGCGTCGCACTGGTCGGCAGCGAGTGGTACGGCCGGTCCCGCGAGGGGCCCGGCACGCTGCTGTCGAAGCGGAGCGTCACGCTGCCGTCGGCGTTGCCGATCTCCACCAAACCCGGTTGGAGTTCGATTCGCGGCACAACACCAGCCGCGTGTCGACGCCGATGTAAGCGCTTGCGGTTACCGAAGCGGTGCTCATTTGCTGCTCCTGCCCGCCGGCGCGCGGAAGCCCGTTGCCCGCAGCCTTTGCTCAATCTGCCAACTCGACGGGATTGGGCAGAGTCGAAGCGTTGGTTAGGTAAGCGGGAAGGAGTCCTCGAACTCCAGTCGGCCGGGTGGCACCGCAAGGTGGATGACGAACGCGGGCACGTCGTCCACGGTGGTGACACGTAGCAGCATGGTCAGGACCCAGCCGCTGTCGTCGAGGGCCAGCAGCTGCCGTTCCTCGGGCGTGGCCGGGCGGGTTGAGATCCGCTCGCGTGCATGGCCGAACTGCATGCCCTTGCGAGCGTGCAGGTACTCCTTCAGTCCACGCGGCAGCGGGTTCGGCGTCGTGAGGTTGGTCCCGGCGGCCACGTCCGTTGGGACGTACGTCGTGCGCAGCTCGGTCGGGCCGACGCCGTCGAGACTCATCAGGTGGCGGCGGGCCACCACCGGTGCGCCTTCAGGGAGCCCGAGCTCTGCGGCGATCCGCGGCGGCGCGGGGACCTCGGCGACGTCAAGCATGCGCACCTGCCCCTCTACGTCGTCCGCCAGAAGCGCGGCGGCGTGCGCCGGCATCGTCCGGAGCGCTGGGGGCTTGCCTCGCGCGAAGCGGCCCTTGCCCTGCTGTGAGTTGATCCAACCGTCCTGGCGCAGGATCTCCAGAGCGCGCACGACCACCGGGCGGGACACGTCGAACTCGCCCATCAGCACTGTCTCGCTGGGCAGCATCGTGCCCGGCGCGTACGTTCCGTCGCTGATGCGGGTCTGCAATGCGTTGACGATCTGGACGTACTTGGGCGGCACATACTCGATCGGCATCGAGACCGGCCTCCACGGAGACGACAACATAGCTTGTCAAGAGCTTGTAAGCACGGGTAGGTACATATCGATACAGCCTTCCGCCGCCGGTCCGCCCCGTCCGGGTCCGACAGCTCAACCCTGCTCGACGTAGTCCACTGCTAGCGCTCTGCTACCTGACGCTTGAGGCGCTGCAGGATCGCGGTGCCGCCGCGGACGCGTAGCGGGCTGATCGCCTGGGCCAGCCCCATGCGCTGGTAGAGGTCGGCCGGCACCGCCAGGACCTCGTCGGCGGAGGCGCCCTCGAGACCCTCGCTCAGGATGCCTGCGAACGCTCGCGTTGTTGGCGCTTCCGGCGGGCACTGAAAGTACAACCGGACCGTCTTCTGCTCTGTCACCTCGGCCTTGAGGAAGAACGGAGTCTGGCACTCGGGCACCTGCTCCATGCCCTCGAGGCCCTCCAGCTCCGGCGGGAGCGGCGGGACGGCGTCGGCGTATTCGAGCAGCATCTCGAGCACCACGTCGCGCGGGGCGGAGGCGAACTCCTCGACGATCGCGGCCAGCTTGCCGGGCATCTCCACCTTGCTAACGTACCGCTGTGCCGAGTCTCGTCGCCGATGTGGTGCAGCCCGGAACCCTGGCCGCGCTCAGGCAACCCACCCTGTCCCATGACGGTGTCGTGCTGCGCCCGTGGCAGCTCGCTGACCAGCCCGCGGTCGTCGCGGCGTATTCGGATCCGGACATTCAACGCTGGCACTGCCGCTCGATGGACGACAGCGAAGCGGCCGGATGGCTGGCGGGCTGGCCGGAGCGTTGGAGCACCGAGGCGCGGGCCGGCTGGGCGGTGACGCTCGACGGGGCGGTCGCGGGGCAGATCGGTCTGCGGACGCTGAATTTCGTCGATGGCGAGGCCGAGATTTCGTACTGGACGCTGCCGCTCTATCGCGGCCGGCGGATCGCGCCGCGGGCATTGTCGGCGCTTTCGGACTGGTCGTTCGGAACGTTCGGACTGCATCGGCTCGTGGTGCGGCATTCGATGGACAATCCGGCGTCCTGCAAGGTCGCGCTCGGTGCGGGTTTTCCGGCGGAGGGCGTGCAGCGCGGCGCGTTACTCCACACTGACGGCTGGCACGACATGCACCTGCACGCCCGTCTCGACACGGATTCCTAGTTGTTCGGTTCGGCTTTGCTTATGCCACCGAGTACTGAATCGGGGTCGATCTCTTCGGCCAAGTCGCCGATGGACACGATCCCGACCAGCCCGTTGTTCTCGTCGCAGACCAGCACCCGGCGCACGGCCTGATCCCGCATGAGCAGCGCGGCCGAATGGATCGAGTCCTCCGGCCGCACTGTCACGAGTTCCTTGGTGAGAATCTCCCCGATCGTCGTGGCGGCCGGGTCACACCGCTCCGCCACGGCGCGTACAACGATGTCCCGGTCGGTGACCAGCCCGGCAAGCTCCGGCCCGTCCGCCACCACCACATCGCCGATATCCTGCTCCCGCATGGTCCGCGCCGCCTCGGCGAGCGTGGTCTCACTCGGCAGGTAGACCACATTTGTGGTCATCACATCCCGGACCGTCTGCATCGTCATCGCACGACCTCCCGACCTCGATGCAGAAGTGTTACCCAGACCACCTTTCTCGTAACGATCACTCCAGGTGGTCGGTCCGTTCCGCTTTGAGGAACAGCATCGCGCCCTGCACGACCCCGGCCTGGTCAACCTCGTCCCACGCCAGCAACACACCCGTCTCGGGCTCGAAGACGAGAATTTCCGTCATTTCCTTCGTCGGTACCTTCACCCCGATGCCCACCCGCCCGGCCCGATCGGTCGTCATGCCGATCCACTCGGCGCCCGCGGTTTTCGTGAGGCGATTGATGAGCAGGGTGCGCATCTCGATCGGCAGCAGGTAGATGCTGGACAGATCGACGAGCAGCGAACAGATCCCTCGCGGGTCCTTCGGGTCCCGCTCCTTGGCGAGCCGTTCGTCGATGTCCGCGTCGGTCGTGAGCAGCGGCCGGGAAGCGGGCAGTTCACCGGGCCCGAAGTCGTTGGCATCAGGGGCGCCGGTGGCCGTGGGGTGCGCTTGCGGGTGCTTCTGGTAGTACTGCCGGGACTGCTCGTTGGGAAAGACCGGCGGCAGCTGCTTGGTGACGATCCGCCGGACCCACTCCGCGTCGAACCAGGTGTCCCGCTCCTGCGGCCGGATGATCGTGGAGTTTCCTCCGGGCTCCTCGTCGAACACCTGGTTCCACGAAATCACGCCGATGTGGCTGTACTGCCCTTGCTGGCTCTCGTACGCGGCGGCTTTGAGCGGCAACGTGATCTGGCTTCCTTGCTGGAAGGCCATGGGTGCGACGATGGGCCCGAACGGGAACCCCGCTGTCTGCTGTTGCTGCTGGTCGCCACGCCGGTCGCCGGCCTGGTCGGCTCCGACCCGGACCGCGACCGCCGTCCCCACGAGCACGACCAGCGCGGCCGCGGCGACGAGCACGAACTTTCCGTACCGGCGCCTGGGTTCGGTCCCGGTCATCAAGCTCTGCGGCGAGACCCGCGTCGAGTCGATGCGCAGCTCCCGGGCCGGGTCGAACTGCTGGAGCATCGCGCGGACCACCTCTTTGTCAGTGTCAGACATGGCTAACCTCACCGTTCACCGAAACCCCGAGCCGCGCTTGAAGCCGTTTCCGCGCCCGATGCAGCCGAACTGCCGCCGCCGACTTCGAGCACCCGAGCACGATGGCCGCCTCTTTGAGGTCGAGCTCCTCCCAGCCGATGAGCCGGAGAATCTCCTGATCCCGCTCGGGCAGCGCCTCGATGGCCCGAAGCATGTCCACCATGACGGCGGAGTGCTCCTCGAAGTTCACCGTCCGCTCATGCGCCACCCCGGCCTGATGCCGGTCCCGGTCCTGGTCTCCGCCTTGCTCGCGGCCGTGATCTCGCCCGAGGTCCAGATGTCGTCTTCGCCGATGCCGATGGTTGGCAACCAGGTTCCGAGCCACCCCGTAGAGCCACGCCAGCTCCCGCTCGGGAACCTCCCCCCGCCGCCGCCAAGCCACGATGAACGTCTCCTGTGCCAGGTCAGTGGCAAGATTGGCGTCAAACACCCGCCGAAACGCATACCGCACCACAGCGTCGAAGTGCGCGGCGAACAACCCCGTGAACCACACCTCGCCCCGCTCACCCATAGGCCCTCCCTAAGGCTCTCGACCGGTATATGTCGAGCCACCCCGGGCCGATTACACCCATCTTTCTCTTCGCCCCGTGTCCCTGGCCGCAACGCCGGAACAGCGCCCGCCGCGCAATTAGGAACGATCGAGTTCCACTACGCCATGGCCCAGTTCGAGCCAGCCGACCGCCCGATCGGGCCGGCCGGCCGGGCGCGACCGCGCACGCGGCGGCGTCGAACGTGACCCCGCGGGCGCTGTGCCGGAGCCCGTGGGCCGCCTCGGCCCAGCGCCCCTTGCCGCCAGCCGCACGGAAGCGGACGCCGCGGCTGCGGTAGCGGCCAGGCGCGCGGTCGCCTCGGGCGTGAGGTCGGCCCGCGCCAGCCGGTCGGACACGATCGGGTCGCTCAGCCGGCGAGGCCCTCGACGACCGTCGCGCCGGGGATCGTGGACAGCACCGCGCCCGGGAGCACGATCTTGCTGGCCCGCAGGCCGCTGCCGATGACCGCGGACTCGACCGGCACCACGCGGGCGTCGATGTAGACGGGCCAGTCGGAGGGGAGGCCGATCGGGGTGATGCCGCCGTACTCCATACCGGTCAGGTTCACCGCGTCGTCCATCGGCGCGAAGCTGGCCTTGCGGGTCCCGAGGAGTCGGCGGACCGCGCCGTTCACGTCGGCGCGGGTGGTTGCCAGTACTACGCACGCGCAGTACACCCCGGATGGTTTGCCAATGACGATGACGCAGTTGGCGGATTGTTCGAGGGCGACGTCGTAGGCCGCGCAGAAAGCCGCGGTGTCGGCGAGCTCGGGATCGATCGGGGCGGCCTGGACCCGGTCGGCGCCGGGAATCGAGGACAGCGCCGCGAGGACGGGGGCGGCCAGCAGTTCCGGTGCGGAAAGCGCCGGCGCGAGTTCGAGTTTCAAGGACGGAGACCTTGTCTTCTGATCGGTGCCGTGGACCGGCGCTTTCAGCGTCCGTCGTCCAGAGCGAGTGCCTTCATGAAGATGCCGCCGATTTTAGACGGGTCACTCGCGATGAAGACCGCGCCGCCCGTGGCATCGACGATGCGCTGCATCTCGGCCTCGTTCACTTCGGTGCCGACGCCGATGATGATGATCTGCACCGGCTGGTCGGCCTTCTCGGTCCGCTGCAATGCGGTGATCAGACCGTCGAGCGAAATGCCGCTCGGGTCGTTGTTGCGGCCGCCGGTCACCACGACGACCGAATTGCCGCGGCCGGAATCCCAGCCCTGTTGCACGTTTTGATACGCGGCCAGGATCGTGTCGTACAAACCACTCCCGCCCTTGGGGTTTGGTTTCAGACCCCCGAGGGCGCCGCGTAACTGGTCGCGCTGGGTCGTGAGCGGGCCGATCGGCACCAGCTGCTGATAGTCGTGGCCGCCGGGCATTTCCGTGGAGAAGCACCACAGCCCGACGGCCCACGTGTCGGGGAACAGGTCCAGGCCGCCCGTCGCGGCCTGGACGGCCACCTGCGACTTGGTCAATCCGCCGGCGGTCGGCACCGGCTTGCTCATGGCCGACGACACGTCGACGACGGCCAGCATCCGTGACGGCTGGGTGATCTCGATCCACATCTGCATGGCCTTGTTGATCACTCCGGCCTCCGGCACCGGGGTGACCTGCCCGCCGGGGGGTGCGCTCGGGCTCAGCGTCATGCCGGTGCCGACCGTGCCGTCGTTGCCGCGCAGCTGGTGCTGGGCCAGCTGGTTGCGGAACGCGGCCCCGGTGAGCTGCTGACGGAACGCGTCGGCGGCCGCTTCGCGGTCCGGTGCGAGCCGCGGCATGGCAGCGTAGGGGAAGTCCAGGGCGATGGGGGCCGGGTCGGGGTACACCGCGATGAGGGGCACGGCCGGTCCGGTGGCGTTGTAGGCGTGCAGCGCCTGTTCGGAGAGTGGCGCCAGGGTCACAGAGGTGGACAGGGTCCGGGGGTCGGCGTCCCGCGGGAAGCGCCCGATCAGGCCGGACTGCTGCTCCGACTTGCCCGACATCAGCGACTTCACGGCGCCGACGGTCAGCGAGTCGCCCTGCGGGCCGAACTGGTCCTTCACCGAGGCCATCGCCACCAGCGTCGACACGCCGACCGAGTCGCGCTGCGGGTCGACGATGCCCGGCACGATCCGGGTGTCGCCGACGATCTGCTCGAGCACCTGCTTCCAGGTGACCTTGTTCTCGATCCAGCCGAGCTGCTTCGCGGTGGGCTCAGGCACCGCGAGGACGATGGGACTGCGCGCCAGCGACGGCGCGGCCAGGGCCACGAGGTCCTCGCGGGCCGCGCGCATGCGCTGCAGCCAGATCGAGGAGTCGGGCACCCAGACCTGGGGCACCTGCGTCTTGCCGTCCGCCTGGCCGAGCCCGGGCATCGTTGCCCCGCTCTCACCGGCGATGGCGGCGGCGACCTCACTGGAGGCGACCGAGACCACGTCGACCGCGACACATTCGTCGTTGACACGAGGGTTGGTCTTCATCCACTGGGCCGCGACGTCCTTGATCACCGGCGCGATCTCCGGGCTGGCCGCGACGGACAGGCGCACCGTCCCGGAGCAGCCCGACGTCGACATGGCCCGGTATCCGCCGTAGACGGCACCGATGGCGACGAGGGGAAGGATCGTGCCGGCCGCGATGGCGACGAACCCGTTGCTCCTCAGGTCCGTAGCCCGATGCCGTCCTCTCACGGGTACCAATATTCCCTAGATAAGCGCTTCGTGGGTCACGCGTTCGGCCAATCGTGAAGGTGTTTCGCGGGCGTTCGGCACACTCCGTCTGCACGTTCTCACGGTGAGTTGCGAAGACTTTGCACAGTCTTAAAAAGCGCATTCCGGCCTTGGTACCGCATGAGCGTAGCTCGGGTTCATGAGCGATCTTCACGGCGTCGGTCCGGCCGCGGGCGCTCGGCGGTTTGCGAAAGGTGTGGTCTACAGCAAAGTCGCTTTCGTGCGCCGGAAGCCCCTGACAGGATGCGAAACGGGGAACGGGAGGAACACGGTGGCGAAGTACGCGAGCTTTGTGGCGGTGGGTGACAGTTTTACGGAGGGCCTCGACGACCCCAGACCGGACGGCGTCGGGTACCGCGGCTGGGCCGATCTGGTCGCCGCCTGTCTCGCGGCCTCGTGTCCGAATTTCCGGTACGCCAACCTGGCCGTCCGCGGCCGCCTGTTCGACAACATCGTGGCCGAGCAGGTCCCGCTGGCCATGGCCATGAAGCCGGACCTGATCAGCTTCGCCGGCGGCGGCAACGACGCGATGCGCCGCACGTTCGAGCACGAGGTCCTGATCACCCGCTTCGACCGCACGATCGAGAAGCTCCGTGCCACGGGCGCCGACGTCGTCATGTTCCGCTGGGCCGACCTCTCCGGCCGCATGCCCGGCGGCAAGATCCTCCGCCCGCGCGTCGACCTCCTGAACAACGCCATCGAGGAGGTCGGCCACAAACACGGCGCGCACGTCGTCAGCCTGTGGGACGACCCGGAGTTCGCCAACCCCCGCCTGTGGGGCATCGACCGCCTGCACCTGTCCCCATCCGGCCACCGCCGCGTGGCCGCGCACGTCCTCACCGAGCTGGGCATCACCTGCGACCCCGAGTGGCTGGCCGCGCCGGCGCCGCCGGAGGAGCTGTCGTGGATGTCCCGCAAGGCCGCCGACGCCAAGTGGGCGACCCAGCACCTGGCCCCCTGGGTGAAGCGCCGGCTGACCGGCAAGTCCTCCGGCGACATGGTCACCGCGAAGCGCCCCGAGCTCGCCCCGCTCAACGAGTAGCGCTTTACTTCTGCGCTTCGTAGTACTCCTTCATCGACGGGTAGTAGTCGTTGAAGTCCGGCGTCGGGGCGTCCTCGCGCGCGGCGACCAGCGCGTCGAGGTAGAACTCCCAGCCCGGGCCGAGGTCCTCCACGCCGGCGCCCTCGGCCCCGGTCAGGTGCTGCGTGAACCGCAGCTCGGTGCGGCCGTCGCGCTCGGTCAGCTCCAGCTCCAGGCGCCACTCACCGGCGGAGAGCGCCAGCCGGCGGGGCGGCTCGCAGGCGTCGATCGTCATGTCCGTCCAGGGCTGCGACTCCTCCTGGACCATCTGGACCTGGATCGTCCGCCCCGGGCCGGGCTCACCCTTCCAGGGGCCGTACCAGCGGGCGGTGCGGTCGGACTCGGTGACGCTGGCCCACACGTCGTCCACGGGCGCGCGGAACGTGCGGGTCAGGACGAGGTCGTTGCCGAACAGGCGTCCGGTGGGGGTCAGGCTCATGCGGTTCTCTCCTGGTCTTCTCGATATTCGGCGGGCTTGCGCAGCCGCTCCCGGCGGGTGCGGTACACCTCGGTTTCGAGCGCGTCGAAGTGCTGCTGCCACCCGGTCGGCTGCCGCAGCCGCTCCAGCCATTGGGCGAGCTCGTCGAGCGGCGCGGTGACCAGTTCGTAGACGCGTCGCCGGCCGTCGGCCGTGTCGCGGACGAGCCCGGCTTCGCGCAGCACGCGCAGGTGGCGGCTGACGGCCGGGCGGCTGATCGCGAACCGCTCGGCGATCTCGCCGGCGCTCAGTGCCTGGTCGCGCAGCATGAGCAGGATTTCCCGCCGCACCTCATCGGCGATCGCTCCGGCTACGTCGTCCACGCTGTTGGCGCTTTTGACGCCTTCGGCGTTGGGCGCGTTGGTCACGCTGTCCACGCTGTCCACGCGGGGAAGCGTAACCGGTGTGTTACGCGTCAGGCAACGGCCCGGAGGAGTTCATCAGCGGCGGCGCGGGCCCGCTCGTCGGTGAGGTCAAGCTGCATCAGCAGGCTCTTGAGGAACCCGATGACCAGCACCGCGGCTGCGTCGGGGTCCAGATCGGCGCGGAACTGGCCCCGCTCGACACCTTTCGCGAACACGGTGTATAGGAAGCCGGCCCAGGCGGCGTCGTTGGCCTGGAGGGTGGCGCGCAGCTCGGGGTCCCGCCCGGCCCGCGCGTACAGCTCGTTGAGCACGACGAACTCGGCCCGCTCGGCCGCGAACCGGGTCAGGATGTGCTCGAGGTGCTCGGCCAGCACGGTCCGCGGCTCCCGCTCCGGCCCGCTCGGCGGCACCCGGTCGAGCCGCCCGACGATCTGCTGGGCGACCGCCGTGACGAGGGCCTCCTTGGTCGGGAAGTAGTAGTGCAACGTGGCGATGTTGAGCCCCACCTGCTCGGCCACATCGCGCACCCGCAGCCCCTCGAACCCGAGCGTGGCGATCGCGTGCTGAGCCGCGGCCACGATCTGCACCCGCCGCTGTTCACCGTTGACCGCCGTACGCTTCCTGGCCGGCATCCGCGTTCATCTCCCCTGAGAGCCTGCGAGCGCGGCGCGAAACCGTGCGTAACGGGGCGCGCCGACGAAGCGCCACACTAGCCCGGCCGGCCCCGGCATGTGCTTCTTCAACCAAGCCGCCCCGCCGTCCGGCTGCGCGGCCAGGATCGCCCCGATCATGTTCCAGGCCTGCCCCTTCGGCGTGGCCTTGCGCCCATGGACAGCGAACCAGTTCACCTCGCGCTGGGTGACGACCTGCTCGATGACGGGCACGATGGTGGCCTCCTCGTCCGGGAAATGCGCCGCCAGCGCCGCACAGACCCCTTTGAGCGCGTCCGTGATCGGCTGCGCGTCGGCCCTTGCGGCGCTCCGCTTCCATGCCGGCACCGCACGGTCGAGCGCCTGTAGATGCACCAGCATCTCGGCGTGCTGCGTTTTCATCCGCTCGACATGCAGGAAGCAGGCCGGCGCCCGCTGATCGATCAGGTCCCAGAGCCGCGAGTCCTCACCCTGGTGGTGCGCGTGCAGCGCGTTGGAGATGAGCTCCAGTTGGATGGCGACAACCTGCGCGTGCCCGGCGTCGCGCTCCCGAACTCCATCGACGAGCCCAGCGGCTTCTTCGAACGACCGCAGCAGCATCCGATGGATCTCGAACATCCCACTGGCATCACAGGTCTTGGGCAGCGTGTTTTCCATGCGTTCGACGGTATCCATCAAGCACTTGATGGACAACACCCAGACAGTCGACCAGACCAGCCTCACGCGGCAACGAACCGCCTGACGGAGGCGGGTCTGATCACCCTCGAGGAGAACGACACTTCCTGCTGCTACGCCCGCAGGACAAGGTCTGGGTCCGCGGCCCGGGGAGGTCTACGTCGTGAAGGCCGACGCCGACCAACTCGGCAAGCCCGTAACGCCGACCGGCACCTATCGCCAGCAGCAACTGCGCCTGCTAATCAACGCGATTCAAAGCACGTCGATGCAATGCCCGCATCGACGATCCCGCACCGCTGAGACTGCGCCGCGCTTCGAGCGGTGGCCGAAGCAACTGTGGTACGGGGCGGTCCGGTTTCCACAGCACCCAGACCGTCCCGTTCCTTCCCGAGCTATAACTTCCGGGCGGCGGAGGAAGGCGAACCCCATCATGCCCAAATCCAGCGCCCCATTCCACCCCCACCTGCGCACTTGCCCCAACCAAGTGGCACTGCTGACGCCCGTGGCACAAGACCCGTGGACATAACTGCGGCGTCCCCCGAGCGCTGCTTCGGCTTCAAGGCCGACGGTGGCTTCTACCTCAGCATCCCGAAGTCCGGCTCGTCCGGAACAGTGGGTCTGGGACCCGGTCGTCGCGGCCAACGTTCGGCAACACCGGGGCGCGCGAGTGGGCCAACGCAGAAAGAAGGCCTCGGCCGAACATTCAGACAAGCGCGCGAAGGCACTTCAATCGAACGATCAAGCAACCCTCAAACGGCAGCACGAGGCGGCTGCTCTGGCAAGCGAAGCGAAGCCAGTGGCCGCAAAGCGGCCATTGGGGCCGCGGGTGAGAATCCCCGCCCCGAGCGAGCGAAGCGAGCGGGAAGAACTCCGCCGACGCAACAGCGAACCAGGCGCAGCCTGGTGAGCAGGGTGCGCCGATCGTCGGTGGAAGCGAGGGGACTCGAACCCCTAACGGGTTTGCGCTGTTGAAGATCGCCCGAATCGGGCAGATCATGCTGCTGAGCTGGGCAAGCGTTGCCATCGATTGCCGTCGTTTGACAGCGCTCGCCATGCTCTGGCTTACCGGATCCTTACCGGCTGATCTTGATGGGCGGTTTACAAGTCCCCGCCAACAGGGCTGCGGCTCGTCGTGGGGCAGCCGTCCGTGGGACCCTGGTGAGAGCATGCGTGTGGAGGTGAGTCGCCGATGAGCGTGGACGTGCTGGAGCACCCGGGTCCGTGGAGCGAGGACGAGTACCTGGCGCTGGGCGAGACGCCGAACCGGGTCGAGTTGATCGATGGGAGCCTGCTGGTGAGTCCGGCGCCGGGGGTTCGACACCAGATCCTTTCCCGCCGCATCGCCAACGCCCTCGACGCCGGCGCCGCCGATGCCGGGCTGCTGGTCCTGGAGGCGGTCAACGTCCGCCTCCGAACCGGGCGGATCGTGATCCCGGATCTGGTGGTGTCGGACGTGGAGGACGGCTCGACGATCGACGCGGTGGATGTCGCGCTGGTCGGCGAGATCGTGTCGCCCAGCAACGCGGCGACGGACCGGCTCGTCAAGATGCAGCTGTACGCCGCCGATCGGATCGCCTGGTACCTGCTGATCGAACCGGAAGACCCGGCCGCGGTCACCCTGCGCCTGCTGCGCCTGGAGGGCGAGCACTACGTCGAACACGCGGTCGTCAGCGGCGGGGAGACCCTGGTCTCCGACGAGCCGTTCGCGATCCGTCTCGACACCGACGCACTGGCCGCTCGACGCACCGCACCCTGACCAGCCCCTTTAGCCCCTCCGTATACCCGTCGTCCACCCTCCGGGGAACAGGCCGGCGGCGGGGGCTGCCCTCGTGAGTACGGACCGTGACGGTTCGCGACCACGCTTGGCGGCCCCCGCCGCTGGCCTGTTGGCGTTGCCTGGACGACGGGGATCG
The DNA here is from genome assembly GCF_044454505.1 of Dactylosporangium sp. NPDC051541. NCBI lineage: Bacteria > Bacillati > Actinomycetota > Actinomycetes > Micromonosporales > Micromonosporaceae > Dactylosporangium > Dactylosporangium sp. NPDC051541. The sequence goes on along the minus strand of NZ_JBITDU010000012.1, from coordinate 225,189 downwards.
CGGAGGGGCGCCCCCACCGGAACCCTGAGGCCCCCGGCTGGAGGCCCCGCCGGAGGCAAAGAGCGCAACCGGGAGTGGAGTTGGCAGAGAGGCGCCCCAGCGCCGAACGGTGTCCGCGGGAGCGACGGCATGCAGTCCGGCGGACCGTGGAACCAAGGCTGCTGGAGAGTCACGGCCTGGAGCCGACCGACGTTCTTGCAAGGACGCTATGCGCGGCCGGTGCGTGGGCTTCCCGCCGGCGGGTTTCCGGCGCTGGCGCGAAGCGCGGGCGCCGCTTGCACGCCGAGCTGGCCGGCCACGCGCTGGTTGCGCCGGAGGCGCCTTGATCTAGTACAGCTCAATTCGGCAACAACGGAGCCGTATCGCACGGCGGTCCAACACACAGCTGTCCTCGACGAACTGCGAGGCACTTCGTCGGCGTGCACGAGCGGGACTACGACGCAAGGTCGCGAAGCTGCGCATGACTATGCGGAATGGCTCATCCGTTGGGCCGGATTGCGCTAATGACACTGTTGCAATGAGTGATGTTTCGATATCCTTCAGTTACGGTTGCGGCCGACAGCATCGTGCGGTAGTTGAGCCAGGAGGCGATATTGGCGCCAAACGAGCCAATCGCTGGCTCGACTTTACGACAAGCGTCGCGCCCATCTGCACCGACGCGGCCAAAATGCCAGGTTGGATTGGAATCGACATCCGACCTTCTCCTTTAAGGACGCATTGCATGATGATCTGGTTCCTCAGAACTCAACTATCACTTGAACGTCCTAAACCGATCTACACTTCGTCGTTGGGCGATCCGATATGACCGCCGCATCAGTGCTGGTTATTTGCAGCTTTGTTATCGCACCCATCCTAAATTTTGTGTTAACCATGTCCGGCATGTTTCTTCTTCGCACGTGGTTCGCAAGTAACGTAACACTCCGGATGTGCACGAATACTAAGAATCCTCGGCGCATAAATCCGCTGAGCGCACTCGGCCGGCAGGCCACATTTGCGGCTAGGCAACGTTTAGCGCACTATTTGCCAAGACTGTTTCATTTTCCATCGCAGCCCATGCGCGTGACGATAGCAATGAGTAACCTTCGCCTCTACCTACCATCCATCGGCTGCGCTATCGCCGTCGGAGCGACCAGTTGGGCTGCCCCTAGCGGAATCCTGGTTGGAATTTTAGGAATGATTCCAGGAGCCTCGACGAATATGGCTGCGGTTATATTGCCGACCACAATATGTGGAGCAGCCGCTGGAATCATATTCCTATTCGGGGGAATGTCATTTTCTATCAAGCGTCCGGAGATCCGCACCTTGCTCAGCCACCGCAAGAGCATGGGCCAATCTTCGATAAGTCGCATTCCGATGGTGATATATACCTGCTATGTCGCCACATGTGTCTACATCGTCGCAGTAATATCTGCTTTATATCAGATCTTCGTGCTAATGCTGTGGAGTGACGCCACAACGGCGCCTGCGTCTATGAGTCCGACATGGAGTCGCGAAGTAGCAAACTGGATTTTGACAAGCATGGTGATTGTTGGACCGCTTATTTGTTTCGTAACGGGCAGCCTGGTGCTAAGAAGGTTGACCGCAGTTCGAGTGTTGTTGGACATCCTCACATATCAAGGCGAGGCAGGACATGCAAGTTCCTTGCCGCGCGTTTTTGGATCTTTGTTCCCAGTGATTGATCCCGTTGGCTCGCATCGGCGTTCGCTTGCCGCACTACGCGAACGACTTGAGAAGCACGCGCAAACATACGAATTACTTTTTTCTCGACTCGGATCCTCGGCCTTTATTTCGCTCGTTCTACGCGCTACTGTCAGTGAGATTAGAACGGCGGCGAAGTCGCGGCTGGCAATTGATGGTGAGTCGCTACAAAAATTAGCCGACAAGCTAAGGCGACTCGTTGTAGTGCTCATCGATCCGGGAGCAACTAAGTCTGCTATAGAGTTAGCGCAGGAGCTAGGCGTCTATACGGATGCAGGTTTACCTAACGAGAACTTCGTCGTACGTCCTTCGAGCCGCTTGGTCGCGTTCAGTGGGCGCTTCGCTGCAACTCTTGACCATGTTGAGCGACCGATAAAGCTGGTCAAGCTGGTCGGAACCGTCGCGAGTATTGCGCTGGCACTGTTTGTATTTACAAGGCACTGGGATCTAAGTGTCTTGGCCGGTATCAAGTAATCCCAGACACTGCCCGATGGCTGTATGCAGTTTATTCCTTAGTCGAGCCTTCAGATTGCTCTTCGGCAGGGCCGTGGTCGGTTTCCATACTTCGTGTCTAGGCGCGTTGGCCAGCGACACGCAGGGATGCCTTCTAGAGAATCCGGCTAGTGTAGCCTGCCCGTACAAGTCGCTCGTATGCCGTAGAAACATCGGCCGGAACTTCCTGGGGAATTGCAAAACCTCGTTCGGCGTAGACCTCAACGCGCTGGGTATCGCCAACCAGCATACTAATGACTTTACTGTGGTCGCCGATGCTGCGCACATAGGAGTCGAGGTCTAGAGGATTCGACGCACAGATGACGTCGACTTGTGGCCAAAGTTTCTTGGCCGTGGCGTAGGCGCGACGTTGCTGATACGGGCGGGACATCACGATCGCCGAGCGGATCGCTACTCCTTGCCCGTCGAGGAGTGTGAGGGTCAGCTCGAAGTTCTGCTGCGTGTTGGTTGCCCTGGGTTCGATGAGAACCGCATCGGCTGGCACCCCGTGTCCGACCGCGTATTCGGCGTAGTGGACGGCTTCGCCACGAGGAAAGCGCTCGATCGTGGTGGGTGCGTTGGCGCCGGTGAAGACCAGGAGCGGGTAGAAGCCGCGGTGGTAGAGGTCGGTCGCGATAATGGCCACGCCTAGGTCGTGGCTGCCGAGGCCGATCCCGACGTCGCACGGACGGAGTTCATGGTGCATGTTGTGGTACTCCCACAACGTCTCGACGTCCGCGCGGTGCTCTTCCGGGATGGTGGTCGCTGCGGTGCTCTCGTCGGCATGCGTCACGCCCACACGATAAACAGCGCGGGCGTGACGCGCTCAGTCCATGACGTCGAGGCGGCGGGCCAGGTCGACCAGGGCAGTTGACGGCTTGTGCTTCTGCGCCCGGATCCACGTGAGCACCAACTGACGGCTGAGCACGTGGTAGCGCACCTGCTCCGGTGCCATCTTCTCCGCGTCCAGCAGGGTCGCCAACGCGTCGTCGGTGCGGTTCCATGCGCTGTAGGCCCGGGCGACCTCAAGCGCGTGCCGTACCCGGCGCTCCATCGGCAGGCCGGCAGTGTCGACACGCGGACCGAGATCCACCGCGACTTGCACGTCACCGAGCTCGGCCGCGGTGGCGACTCGGTGGATGTCGACGTTGGTCGGGCCGAACGCGGTCCATAGGTGGTTGGCATCCTGCCCGAGTCGGGTGGCGGCTTCATCGGCGTGCTGGATGAAGGTCCGGGTGGTGATGGCGTCGCTGGCCCGCGCAGCCGCGATAGAGCCGGCAAGGAAGAGCGTTCCGTAGACGGACAGCAGTTCTGGCGTCGCCTTGCTCAGGTGCGGCTCCAGGTAGTTTGCCGCGTCGTTGGTGAGCTGGACTGCCTCCCGATACCGCCCGGTCGCCTGCAACGCATGGGCCACTGTCCGCAAGAGCGTGCCGGTCACGACGACGTCTCCGGCAGCGCGGGCTGCGGTCAGACCACGGTCGGCCGCGATCCATGCGAGGTCCGCTTCGCCGATCTTCGTCAGCTGCGTGGCCGCGAGCTGGTTCGCCAATCCAAGGATGCGTCGGGCGGCGTCCAGGTGGTCACCGGTGAAGGTGTCGACGGCCGCCTCGGCGTGGGCGATAAGGCTCGGCAGGCGGCCGGTGACGTAGCCGAACCGGGATGCCTGGTACGCCTCCCACAACGTCGCCAGCTCTTGTTCAAGCACAGCCACGGGCGGCGGCTCAGCGCCAGCAGCGGTGGCGCCGAACGGGGTGACGTTGCGGTAGTTCATCAGCGCGGCGCGCAGAGCCGGCACAGTCCGTGTGCCACTCTCGCTGGTCCACTCGACCAGGGATGGCTCCGCGACCAGGTCGCCGAGGGCGATGTCCAGCGCGTCGGCGAGGGACTTGATGACGGACAGGCGGTCGAGCTCGATCCGGTTGTTCTCCGCCTTGCTCAGCCAGTCGACCGTGCGGCCGACGAGGCCGGCCAAAATCTCCTGCGACATGCCGCGCCGGCGGCGGTACCACGCCACGCGCTCGCCGATGGTCAAGTTGCTCGTCATCCCTCGCATGTCGTAAGCGTCGCACCGCCCTCCGTGTTGACCCCGGAACAATTTTCCGGGGTGAACGCCTCCTTTGGGTAGACGCTTCATCTATGTTTCGGGCGTCTCGAATGCGGATCGAGCGGTTGACGTGCGTGGATGGTGGGCCGTGAGCCGCCGGAAGGCATCGGTGTGCCAATCCTGCGAGGGCCGGGGCTGGAAGCTCGTCAGCCGGATCGGGCGCCTACGCGACGACGAGTCGAACGCCAGCTACTCGGTTCGTGTGTGCACCGATTGCCGGCCGAGACGGCCTGACCAATGAAGGAGGTATCGCGGATGCATGTGCTGCGGGCGCCGCAGGCTGACGTCGACCTCGATGTCGGCACGTTGCGGATCTGGGAGGCAGCGGACGACAACAACGATCCGGTGCTCGTCCTGAGGGATCTGGAGTCCACGGTGGTCATCGAGTTCGGCGGCGATGGCGGTTGGGACGAGGCGATTCGTTCCGCAGAGCGGCTCGGCGATGCGGCGCTGAGCTACGCCTCGACGTTGCGTGAGGCGATGGCTCAGGCCAAACAAGGCAACGACAACGCCTGACAGGGCGGCCCCTTGATGTCGGTAGCACCAAGGGACCGCGACTCATCTTCCCATTCCGCGCCGACTGGCCGCGGAGGCAGTACGTGAGGGGTCGCGTAGGTATGGCCAAACAGGAACAACGGAATGATGCAGAGCTTCAGCTTGAGGTAGCACTTGCGCTGCTGCCGCTGATCGGCCGTTCGGTGACGGTGATCGTCGATGGTGTCGATCATCTTCGTCAGCAGGGCCCTCGCATCGAGGAGCCTGCGGATCGCCGCGCGTTGGTGCAGGAGGTTGCGCGCTGCTGGTCGGCGCTCCGGCCGAGTGAGCGCAAGCGGTACTCGTGGGACTGGGCGACGGGCGTCGCCAAGTTCACCGTGGACTACGTCGAACAGGTCGAGCTGTCGGACCCGGACGGGGCGGACTGGCAGGCGGAGGGCTACGACGTGGCGATCGAGGCTGTGTGGCGTCGCCACGTCGAGCAGATCCGGCGGCGTGATGAAGCCGGGTGAGCGGTCGAGCGGATCAGCCGGACGGCCGAATCGACAGGTGCCTACCCCTACTTATAAGCTCTTGACAAGCTATGTTGTTGTCTCCGTGGAGGGCGGTCTCGATGCCGATCGAGTATGTGCCGCCCAAGTACGTCCAGATCGTCAACGCGTTGCAGACCCGCATCAGCGACGGGACGTACGCACCCGGCATGATGCTGCCCAGCGAGACCGTGCTCATGGGCGAGTTCGACGTGTCCCGGCCGGTGGTCGTGCGGGCGTTGGAGATCCTGCGGCAGGACGGCTGGATCGACTCGCAGCAGGGCAAAGGCCGCTTCGCACGGGGCAAGCCACCGGGGGTCCGGACGATGCCGACGCATGCTGCGGCGCTCCTCGCGGACGACGTGGAGGGGCAGGTGCGCGTGCTTGACGTCGCCGAAGTCCCCGCCCCGCCGCGTATCGCTGCGGAACTCGGGCTCGCCGAGGGCTCGCTAGTGGTGGCCCGCCGCCACCTGATGAGCATCGAGGGTGTCGGCCCGATCGAGCTGCGCACGACGTACATCCCGGTGGACGTGGCGGCGGGAACCAGCCTTGCGTTGCCGGAGCCGCTCCTGCGTGGGCTGAAGGAGTACCTGCACGCTCGCAAGGGCATGCACTTCGGCCACGCACGGGAACGGATCTCGACCCGGCCGGCCACGCCCGAAGAACTGGAGCTGCTGGGTCTCGATGAGGGCGGCTGGGTGCTGACCATGCTGCTGCGAATCGCGACCGTGGATGACGTGCCCGCCTTTGTTATCGACATCGCGGTGCCGCCGGGCCGGCTGGAGTTCGAGGACTCGTTCCCGGTTACCTAGCCGTCGCTTCGACCTTGCTCAATCTCGCCGATTTAACGGATTGAGCAAGGTCATCCACTTAACAAGTTGAGTCACCGAGCTACTCTCAAATAACAACTTAGCAAGTCAACTGAACATCCGGTTGAGTCGAGCAAGTCGAGCAGGAGGAACAACGCTGTGGCACTGAAGGGTGGAACGCGCTTCTCCGTACGGTTCGAGGACGTCTTCCCGGCTGGTTGCATGCTGGTGCCGGACTCGATCGTCGAGGCGCAGGACTACAACGAAGCAACGCGGACCCGCACACCTGCGGTGGACAAGCTGACCGGGCAGCGGGTGTGGTCGGTGCGGGTCTCGGACATGGACCCCGATCTGGCGGGCCGGGCCCGTGAGGTCGTCGTGAAGATCACCGCTCCGGTGCAGCCGGTGCCGGAGTCGTCGGCGCCGTTCGCGCCGGTGGAGTTCGAGGGCATGACCGTGACGCCGTACGTCGGGCAGACGGGTCGGCTGACGTACTCGCTGAGGGCGACGGGCTTCCGTACTACGCCGGCGCCGGGCAGGACCGGCAAATGAGCGCGGTCATCGTCTCGGTGAACGTCCACGTCGACGCTCACACACCGCTGCGGCTGTGCCGGGCGTCGAACGATGGCCGGCTGTACCTGGAGGTCGGCGACACCAGCACGAACGTGGCGCTGTTCCTCGACAGTTCAGCGCTGGCACGGGTCTTCGCGGTGCTGAACCGGGCGGACGACGTCCTGTCCGGGTCGATGTTCCAGGCGGCGGCCTGAACAACAGAGGTACGGGGCGGTCCAGCTTCCTACGGCATCAGACCGCCCCGTTCCTTCCCTCGTAATCGCTTGGGGCGACAAAGGAAGGCGGGCTTCATCATGCCCAAATCCCGCTCCCCATTCCAGCCTGGCCTGCGCACTTGCTCCAACCAAGTGGCACTGCTGATGCCCGTCGCGCGAGACGCGTCCGGGCGCTTCACCCGCTGGTTCACCGGCATGCCGTTCTCGTTCGTTGCGTTCCGCCGCGATGCCCGCGGCCGCTTCGCAGCGCTCGCGGCCGCCGGCTGAACCCGGGTTCCCTGGGGAGGGTCGAAGGTGAAGAACAACGCTCCACTCGTCAACTTCCGACGTCTATCGGTGCCACTGCCGTGGTGGGTGGTGATTTGGGTCGTCGGGCCGTACCTCGCTTGGAAGACGGCCGTGGCCCTGGTGCGGCTGATCCCGGTCATCCGACGCAACTGGGTCTCGCTGAGCGTCACCCTTGGCGGGGTTTGGCTCTGGTACCGCTACAGCTGGCTTGCCCTGGTCTTGGTCCTCATCGCCGTGGCCGGCGCGGGCTGGCTGTGGCGGTGGCGCTGGCAGACGTCGTGCGAACGGCTGCTGGTGTTGCCGCTGCTGGCCTGGTGGCGGCGGATCAGCCTCTACCAGCTGCACTGGCGTGAAGCCATGACGCTGTGCAAGCTCGCCGAGCGCTTCGACGACACACGGATCATGCCGAAGCTGCTGAAGGTCCGATGCACCCCGGCGGCGGACGAAGTGCTGCTGCGGATGCCTCGGGGCCAGAACCCGGATCTGTACCACCAGGCGTCGGCGAACATGGCGTACTCGTTCAACGCTCGCGAGTGCCGTGTCTACACCGGGCGCCGTTCCGCCCCGCTGGCCAGAGTCGGCCGTTCGGCTCCGCTGCTGCGAGCCTTGGATCGGCTGAGGTTCCGGGACCGTCCGCGGCTGGTCTGGCTGGTCTTCTCGCGCCGCGATCCGTTGCGGGGCACCGTTCCGGCGTTCCCGGTGCCCGACGAACCCGACTTCGACCGACTCCAGCTTGGGCTCGGCGAGGACCTGCGCACGTTCGTGCTGCGGCTGCTCGCCACGCACATCCTGGTCGTCGGTGCGACCCGGTCCGGGAAGGGATCGGTGTTGTGGTCGCTGGTCCGGGCGATCGCGGCCGGCATCCCACCGGGATTGGTCCAGCTCTGGGGCATCGATCCGAAAGGCGGGGTGGAGCTGTCGCTCGGCCGGGAGCTGTTCACCCGGTACGCGTTCACCGACCCCGCCGCCATGGTCGAGCTGCTGGACGAGCTCGTCGCGAAGATGCGCGAGCGGCAGGCCCGTATGCAAGGCCACATCCGGTTCCACACGCCGACTGTCGATGAGCCGTTGTACGTGCTGGTCGTTGACGAGCTGCTCGCGCTGGTCGCCTTGTTGCAGGACGTGGACCTGCGGACCCGGGCGCGGTCAGCGCTGGCGATGCTGCTCACCCAGGGCGCCGGGCTCGGGTTCCTGGTCGTGGCGTTCACCCAGGACCCGCGCAAGGAAGTCGTGGAGCTGCGGGACTTCTTCCCAACCCGGATCGCACTGCGGGTCAACGAACGCAACCACGTCGACCTCGTCCTCGGCGACGGCTCCCGCGCCAAAGGCGCACTCGCTGACCAGCTCTCCGCCGACCCGAGCATGCGCGGCATCGGCTACGTGGTCTTGGATGACCGGCCGGAACCGCTGCGGGTGCGGTTCGCATACGTCACCGACCCAGAGATTCGAGACATGGCGATCGAGTACGCCGCCCCGAAGGTGCCCGCACCGCGCTCGGTCTCAACGGCGGTCAAGCCGCGGGTGAAGCCTGCGTCGCATCGCTATCAGCCGGGTCCGCTGCTGCCTGACAGCCTGACTGACCTGCTCGGCGGGGAGCCGGCGGCATGAGGCGTTTCTACCGGCTCCGCGCACCCGACCGCGAACGCGGCACCTCCCCGGTGACGGTGCGGGTGACCGAGGGCGAAGACCTCTACGTCGCGGTCGGCCCAGGTCGCAGGCGCATGTACCTGACCCCGGACGAGGCATGGGCGCTGTGGCGCTGCCTCTCCGAAGCCGTCGCCTCCACCGGCACCCCACCCGACTGGATCCGCGTCCCCATCACCCCCAAATCTCGCTGAATCGCCACAGGAGGCCCCCCATGGGACAACGCCACCCCCGGCGACGCAACCGCCGACCCGGCTGCATCGACAGCGTCCACGTCAACCCCGACCTGCCCTGCCCCTACTGCACAGCGTTCAACGCCGACCACGACGACATCCTCAGCACAGCACACCGCCGACACACCAACTGCACCGCCGAAGACCGCGACGGGTTCGGGTGGAACTGATGACCGGACGCACCTGGGCCTACATCGGCACCGTCCTCGGCGGCACGGCATCCCTCGCCGCGAACGTCGCCCACTGCTACGTCCCACCCATCGGTGCCCCGCTGGGCTGGCGTCCCGAGACCGGCGCCGTCGTCGCCGCGATGTTCTGGCCCATTGCCCTGTTCGTCGCTGTGGAGATCCTGATCCGGACCCAGTGGCCGGCGGGCGCATGGTGGCGGCTGGCTCGATACGGCGGACTGCTCATCGTCGCGCTCGTCGCGGCGGTCGTGTCCTACCGGCACCTATCCGGCCTCATCCGCCACTACGGCGAAGACGGACTCACCTCAGTGTTCGGCCCAGCCGCCGTCGACGGGCTCATGGTCATGGCCGCCGCCGCGCTACTCGCCTCCAGCACACCCAGCCGGACCACACCCCCACCGGAGCCTGAGCCTGTTGTCGAGCCGAAACCATTGCCGCTCAAGGCAATCAACGGCGCCATCCCATCAGGAATCGTGCGATGACCGGCGAACTCCAGCCCGTTGACCACTACCTCACCGGCCCCGCCGACCAACTCGCCAACGTGCTCCGCTCGGCGAGCGCGCGAGGGCATCTCGTCCGCTACGGACGTCCACAGCCACTCGGCGGAGATCGATACGCCATCGACGTGACGCTGCTCCAGCCCGTTCAGGAACGACAGGGCCGGCGCCGCGCTGCTCAGGTCGCCGTGATTCTCGCTGGTCTGACCGGAATGGGCATCGTCGGGTGGATGATCTGGCTGCTCGTCGCCTGGGTGACCGCGCACTGGGTGGCTATCGCCCTGGTCCTCTTCGTCGCCGGCGCCATCGCCAGCCAGCGGGACGGCCGGGGTCGCCGATGACCATCACCGCGCTACCGGGACTCGAACCGGACGAGCAGCCCCGGCCGGGCTCCCGAGCTGCCCGCCGGCTCATCCCCCTCGCTGCCGACGTCGTCAAGGACATGGCGGCCGAGTACGGCGTCTGCCTGCGACCGATCGGGCTGCGCCGCACCGACCTGGAAACCGGCAAGACCGAGATCATCGACGTGCCGTGCGGCGCGACCCGGGACGACAAGTGCAAGCCCTGCGCGGAACGGGCTCGTCGGCTCCGCAAGGTCCAGATCCGCGAGGGCTGGCACCGTGTCGATGAACCCGTACCCGGCCCGGTACCGGCAACGGAACAACAGCGATCGCTGATCAGCCTCCGCGCGCACCTCGAACACGGCCGCGATCAAGCCGTACGCGAGTCGCAGTGGGATCAGGTCGCCGAAGTCGACGAAGCCATCCGTGAGGTTGAGGAAGCAATCACGGCCGAAGGTCTGCGGGGCAGCGTTGCCCCGCCGCACGACAAGCCGGCGGGGCCGAAGCGGCAACGGTCCACCAAACGCCGCCAGGACGCACCCGCGCTGCCTCGGCAGAAAGTCGATCCGCGCACCATCGGCCGGGTCTACACGGCTCCGGACGGCACCGAGTACCGGCCGTCGATGTGGCTCACGGTCACGCTGGACTCGTACGGCCCCGTACGGTCCGACGGCTCACCCGTCGATCCGGGGACCTACGACTACCGGCGGGCGGCCTGGGACGCGATCGCCTTCCCGCGGCTGCTCGACCGGTTCTGGCAGAACCTGCGCCGCTGCGTCGGCTGGAACGTCCAATACGCCGGATGCGTTGAGCCGCAACGCCGCCTCGCTCCGCACGCCCACTTCGCCATCCGCGGCACCATCTCCCGCGCGGTCCTCAAGGAAGTCGCAGCGGCCACCTATCACCAGGTGTGGTGGCCGAAGACCGACGCACCAACCTCCCGACCTGTCTGGGACGGCGAGAGCTGGTGCGACAGCGAGACTGGCCGGTCCCTCACCACCTGGGATGAGGCGCTGGAAACGATCGAGGATGAGCCGGCGCACGTCATTCGGTTCGGGACCCAGCTGCGCGCTGAAGGCGTCAACGCCAGCGACAGCAACGCTGAGCGAGCCATCGGCTACATCACGAAGTACATCACCAAGTCAGCGGCCGATTGCCACGCCGTGACCACGGACCGGCAGCGGGACCACCTCGAGCGGTTCTGGCGGGAGCTGCGGATAACCCCGTGCTCGGACCGGTGCGCGAACTGGCTCCTCTACGGCATCCAGCCCAAGAACGCCCACGCCCGGCTCCGGCCCGGCAACTGCAAGGGCCGTGTCCACCAGCGCTCCACGCTCGGTATCGGCGGGCGGCGCATCCTCGTCTCCCGGGACTGGTCCGGGAAGACCCTCGCCGATCACCGGTACGACGCCAAAGCCTGGGTCCGCGCGCTCCTCGGCGTCGAAGCAGTGCCCGAATCCGAGGCAACCGCTCCGGTCGCCTGGGAACTCGCCCGGCCGAACGATCCCGACCTGATGCCGATGCGACACCGCCTGCTGAAGGCCTTGGCGCAACGCATCCATTGGCGCAACGCATTGAACGCCGCGCGAGATCGTGCCGCACAGTACGAAGCCGCGACGGAACAGCCAGTCGATCACGGGGAGAAAGGGTGAGGGTGGAGCCGTACATGTCCATCGACGAAGTGGCCGAACTGCTGCGCGTGCCCAAGGGAACGCTCTACCAGTGGCGGTCACACCGGAAAGGACCCAAAGCGCGGAAGGTTGGCCGGCACCTGCGATATGACCGGGCGGACGTGCAGGCCTGGTTCCGCAACGAAGAGGCAGCCTGACATGCCGGTCTATGACTTGTGGTTCTCACCGAAGCCGGGGCCGAACAAGGAGCGGGTGAAGACGGCTCGGTACGGGCGCGGTAAGCGGTGGCGGTGTGTCTACCTCGATGCGGACGGTGAGGAGCGCACCAAAGCGTTCGAACGCAAGATCGACGCGGAGGAGTGGGAACGCAACGCAATCAAAGGCGAGCTGCCCGAGACACCAAGGCGCCTAATCCGTTCGGCAACTGGTCTGACGTTCGGGGACTATGCGGAGCGGTGGCGGCTCGCCCGCGAAATGGGCTGGGAGATCGAGACGCGCGAGCGAGTGATCTCGAATCTCAAGGTTCACCTGCTGCCGACGTTCGGAGCCGAACCAGTCAAGAGCATCACCGAGACGAGCGTGCTTGAGTGGCTGACCGCCATGCGCCGGACCATCGAGTCGAAGGCCTCGATCAAGCTGTACTTCGAGCTGCTCGACGCCATTTGCGCGGCGATGGTCCGGGACAAGGTTCTTGAGGACAACCCGTGCGAGGGCATCAAGCTGGCCAAGACGCTCGGCGGCATGACCCCGGCACCGAAATGGGTGCCCACCGCCGACGAGGTGTGGCGCATGTTGGACGCGATGCCCCCGAGATTCCGAGCGGCCGGCTGGCTCGGGGCCGGCGAAGGACTGCGCTTCGGTGAGGCGCTGGGAATGGAGGACGGCCCGCGGTGCGCCGACCCGGCAGAGGGCCAACTCCATGTCGTTCAGCAACTGCGCTACTCGCCGAAAGAGCACGGCGGCTTCTACCTGACGCGGCCGAAGGCCGGCTCGTCCGGGACCGTCGACCTCGACGCCCTGGTCGCGGAGCACCTCGCGGCGCACAAAGCGGAGTTCGAGCCGGTAGAGATCGACCTACCCGACCTCACGTCCGGCGAGCAGAAGTGGCGGACAGTGCCGCTACTGTTCACTTCCCGACACAGCAACCCGATCACTGATCGGATCTGGTCGCGGGAGTGGGGCAAGTGGCGGGAGAAGGCTGGCTGGCCGAACACGGAGCACGCAGGCTTCCACGCGCTGCGGCACTTCTTCGCCACCGTGCTCATCACCAACGGGGCAGAGCCGCAGGAGGTCCAGCGGGCGCTCCGGCACAAGTCGCTGACCCTAACGCTGGAGACCTACGTCGGCTGGTGGCCGAAGCGGATCAAGACGCAAGGCATCTTCGGCGAGGCCCTGAGAGCGGCGCGCGAGAGAACCTAAGACTTACCCGCGGCTTACCGGCCGATCTTGGCGAACCCAAAAGAGCAGGTCAGACGCCGTGAATGGTGGAAGCGAGGGGACTCGAACCCCTAACCCCCGCCTTGCAAAGGCGGTGCTCTGCCAGTTGAGCTACGCCCCCGCTGGGGTGGGCTTCAGACTAGCGCAGGTCCGGGGCCGTCGTCGCCTCGTGCCACAGGGCGCGCTCTTCGTTGGCGGCCTTGACGCGCTTCGCGACGTAGGCGGCGGCTCCGACAACGGCGACCACCAGGAGCACCTTTTTCAACATGTGGGGCTAGCTGGAATCGAACCAGCGACCTCAGAGTTATCAGCTCTGCGCTCTAACCGACTGAGCTATAGCCCCAGCACAACACCCTCGGGGTTCGATCCCCGTAGCGGTGCGAACAGAAGGTTACCGTACCCCCCACGCCCGCCTCAAACCGGTTCCCCCCTGGCGCGGCGAACCGGCGCCAGGGGGCGCGAAACTCAGTCTTTCTCGGCCAGCGTGAGCTCGATGCCGCCGACCAGGTCGGCGCACACGTTGTAGATGAACGAGCCCAGCGTGGCCAGGGCGGTGAAGAGGACCACGTTGACCACGCCCAGGAGGGCGGCGCCGCCGATGACGCCCTTCGCGGTGATGCGGAAGGTGTCGGAGCCGGAGCCGCCGGTGGAGCTGACCAGGTCGGCCAGGAGCTTGTTGATGCTCTTGAAGACGTCCATCGCGTCCAAGGCCAGGTAGAGGACCGAGGTGGCGACGATCAGGACTACGAACAGGACGAAGCTCACGGCGAACGCGAACTTCATCACCGACCACGGGTCGATCCGCTTGAGGTGCAGGCGGGCGCGGCGGGGGCCGCGGCCGACGGCGGAGCTGACTGTTTTGCGGGCCGCGCGGACGGCCTCCGTGACCCGGGCCGAGCCGCTGACCGCGGGGGTCGGCGTGTTGATGGCCTGGGTCGCGGCGGCGGCCGGGGTGCGGACGGCGGCGCGGGCGATGGCCGAGACGCTGGCCGTGCCCGTGGCGGTGCTGCCCAGGCCGGAGCCGGCGCCGGGGCCGCTGGTCGGGATCGACGACAGCGGAGGAGCGGCCGGCGACTGGATCGGCACCGTCAGCGAGTCGGGCGGAGGCAGCATGCCCGGGGCCCGCTGGAACTTCGGCGTGCCCCCGGACGTGGTCTCGAACGGGGAGGACGAGCTGGCTCCGTTGGACGAGCCAGGCTCTCCACCGGCGGCAGGCGCCCCCGAGTCAGATCCCGTCATGGCAGCCTCTCCGGCCCTCTTGGCCTCTTCGGTTGCCGAGGCGGTCCCCGACTTCGCCTGTGTGTCTGTCATCAACTAGTCCTGTTCGTCGGGCTCATCGGCGTTGCGGGCGATCGCGACGATGGTCACACCCTCAGGAAGGTCCATGAGCTTGACCCCCATTGTGTTCCGATCTCTCGTACGCCGTACAGGCTTCACTGGAGTCCGGATCACGCCACCGTTGGAGGTGATGGCGAACAACTCGTCATCCGGGTCGATCACCACCGCGCCGACGAGACCACCGCGCCGCGACGTGATTTTAGCGGTCAGGACGCCCTTGCCGCCGCGCCCTTGCACCGGATACTCCTCGATGGGCGTGCGCTTGGCAAAACCACCGTCGGTGGCCACCAGAACGTCCAGATCCATGCCCTCGCGTACAACTTCCATGGCCAGCAGTTCGTCACCGTCGGTGAACCGCATGCCGATGACGCCCGAGGTCGCGCGGCCCATGGGGCGCAGCGCGTCGTCGTTGGCGGTGAACCGGATGGCCTGGGCCTGCTTGCTGACCAGGAGGAGGTCGTCCTCCGGGCCGAGCAGGGCGGCGCCGACCAGTTCGTCGTTCTCGCGCAGGTTGATGCCGATGACGCCGCCCGAGCGGTTGGAGTCGAACTCCTCCAGCTTGGTCTTCTTGACGAGCCCGTCCTTGGTCGCCAGGACGAGATACGGCGCCACCTGGTAGTTCGGAATCTCGATCACCTGCGCGATGTGTTCTTCGGGCTGGAAGGCGAGCAGGTTGGCGACGTGCTGCCCCTTCGCCGACCGCTGAGCCTCGGGCAGTTCATAGGCCTTTGCCCGATAAACCCGACCTTTATTCGTGAAGAACAGCATCCAGTCGTGCGTCGAGCACACGAAGAAGTGGCTGACGATGTCGTCCTGCCGCAGGGTCGCGCCGGAGACGCCCTTGCCACCGCGCTTCTGGGAGCGGTAGAGGTCGACCTTGGTGCGCTTGGCGTACCCCGTCCGCGTGATCGTCACCACAACGTCCTCGCGGGCGATGAGGTCCTCCATGGAGACCTCGCCGTCGAACGGGATGACCTGGGTGCGGCGGTCGTCGCCGCGGCGAGCGACGATCTCGGCAAGTTCGTCCGAAATGATCTGACGCACTCGCTCGGGCTTGGCCAGGATGTCCTTGTAGTCCGCGATCTCGATCTCGATCTTCGCCAGCTCGTCGAAGATGCGCTGGCGCTCCAACGCGGCGAGCCGGCGCAGCTGCATGTCGAGGATCGCGGTGGCCTGGATGTCGTCGATGTCCAGGAGGTTCATCAGGCCGTTCTTGGACTCCTCGGCGCTCGGCGACCGCCGGATGAGGGCGATGACCTCGTCGAGCATGTCGAGGGCCTTGACCAGGCCGCGCAGGATGTGCGCGCGCTCCTCGGCCTTGCGCAGCCGGTAGCGGGTGCGCCGCTCGATGACGTCGACCTGGTGAGCCACGTAGTGCCGCACGAACTGCGCGAGGTTGAGCGTGCGGGGCACGCCGTCGACCAGCGCCAGCATGTTGGCGCCGAACGTCTCCTGCAGCTGCGTGTGCTTGTAGAGGTTGTTGAGCACCACCTTGGCCACGGCGTCGCGCTTGAGCACGATCACCAGGCGCATGCCGGTGCGGCCGGAGGACTCCTCGCGGATGTCGGCGATGCCGGCGAGCTTGCCCTCCTTCACCAGGTCGGCGATCCGCTCGGCCAGGTTGTCGGGGTTGACCGCGTATGGCAGCTCGGTGACCACGAGAATGGTCCGGCCCCGGGCGTCCTCCTCGACTTCGACCACGGCGCGCATGCGGATGGAGCCGCGGCCCGTGCGGTAGGCGTCGATGATGCCGGCGGTACCCACGATGAGGCCCTTGGTGGGGAAGTCCGGGCCCTTCACGATGCCGATCAGCTCGTCGAGGGTCTCGGCCTCGTCGGCCTCGGGGTGGTCGAGGCACCACTGGACGGCCGCGGCGATCTCCCGCAGGTTGTGCGGCGGGATGTTGGTCGCCATGCCGACCGCGATGCCGGTGCTGCCGTTGACCAGCAGGTTGGGGATGCGCGACGGCAGGATCGTGGGCTCCTGGGCCCGGCCGTCGTAGTTGGGGACGAAGTCGACGGTCTCCTCGTCGATGTCCCGCAGCATCTCCATGGCCAGCGGGTCGAGGCGGGCCTCGGTGTATCGCATGGCCGCGGCCGGGTCGTTGCCCGGCGAGCCGAAGTTGCCGTTGCCGTCGATCAGCGGGTAGCGCAGCGACCAGCTCTGCGCCATGCGCACGAGGGCGTCGTAGATGGAGGCGTCGCCGTGCGGGTGGTAGTTGCCCATCACGTCACCCACGACGCGGGCGCACTTCACGTAGCCGCGGTCGGGGCGGTATCCGCCGTCGAACATCGCGTAGAGGATCTTGCGGTGCACGGGCTTGAGGCCGTCACGCACGTCGGGCAGCGCTCGCCCGACGATCACGCTCATCGCGTAATCGAGGTAGGAACGCTGCATCTCGACTTCGATGCCGACCGGCTCGATACGGCTGGCGACCGCAGACCCACCCTCGGCCGGAGTCACTTCCGGGTTCTCAGGGGTGGAAGTCGGTTCCGTCACGCTTGATATTCCTTTTCTTCTCTAGCCGGCATCAGATGTCGAGGAACCGGACGTCCTTGGCGTTCCGCTGAATGAACGAGCGGCGAGCCTCTACGTCTTCGCCCATGAGGACGCTGAAGAGCTCGTCCGCGGTTGCAGCGTCGTCCAAGGTCACTTGGCGGAGCATCCGGGTCTCCGGGTTCATCGTGGTCTCCCAGAGCTCCGGGTAGTTCATCTCCCCGAGGCCCTTGAAGCGCTGGATGTCGTCCGGCTTGGCATTGGGCTTGGTGCGTTGCCGCAGCTCGATGAGGCCGTCGCGCTCGCGGTCGGTGTACGCGTACTGCGCGTCGTCGCCCTTCTTGTTCCACTTGATCTTGTATAGCGGGGGCGCCGCGAGATACACGTGCCCGAGCTCGATCAGGGGGCGCATGAACCGGAAGACCAGCGTCAGCAGCAGGGTCTGGATGTGCTGGCCGTCGACGTCGGCGTCGGCCATCAGGATCAGCTTGTGGTACCGCAGCTTCTCGATGTCGAACTCATCGTGGATGCCGGTGCCGAGGGCGGTGATCAGCGCCTGCACCTCGTTGTTCTTCAGCACCCGGTCGATGCGCGCCTTCTCGACGTTGAGGATCTTGCCGCGGATCGGCAGGATCGCCTGGACCCGCGGGTCGCGGCCCTGCTTGGCCGAGCCGCCGGCGGAGTCACCCTCGACGATGAACACCTCGCACAGGCGCGGGTCGTTGGACTGGCAGTCGGCCAGCTTGCCCGGCATCGAGCCGGACTCGAGCAGCGACTTGCGCCGGGCCAGCTTGCGGGCCTGCGAGGCGGCGATGCGGGCCCGGGCGGCCTGCGAAGCCTTGGTGATGATGGTCTTGACCTCGGCCGGGTTGCGGTCGAACCAGTCGACCAGCCACTCGTTGCACACCTTCTGCACGAAGCTGCGGGCCTCGGTGTTGCCGAGCTTGGTCTTGGTCTGACCCTCGAACTGCGGGTTGGCCAGCTTGACCGAGATGATCGCGGCCAGACCCTCGCGGATGTCCTCACCGGTGAGCTTCTCGTCGCCCTTGAGGAACTTCTTGTCCGCACCGTACTTGTTCACGACCGACGTCAGCGCCGAGCGGAAGCCCTCTTCGTGCGTGCCGCCCTCATGCGTGTTGATCGTGTTGGCGAACGTGTAGACGCTCTCGCCGTACGACTCATTCCATTGCATGGCGATCTCGACCGCGATGCCCTCGCCCTCGGCGCCGAACTCCACGACGGTGCGGTGGATCGGCGTCTTGGTGGCGTTGAGGTGCCGCACGAAGTCCGCGATGCCGCCCTCGTAGCAGAAGACGACCTCCCGCTTCTCCTCCGGCGTGTCGGGGCGCTCGTCGCGCAGCTCGATCCGCAGGCCGCGGTTGAGGAACGCGTACTCCTGAATGCGCCGGTAGAGCGTCTCGTAGACGAACACGGTCGTCTCGAAGATCGTCGGGTCGGGCCAGAAGGTGACGCTGGTCCCGGTCTGGTCGGTCTCCTCGCCCTTCTGCAGCGGATCGGGCTTGGAGTTGTTGTACGTCTGGGTCCAGACGTACCCGTCCTTCCAGATCTTCAGGTCGATGCGCGTGGAGAGCGCGTTGACGACCGAGATCCCGACGCCGTGCAGACCACCGGAGACCGCGTAGGCCTGGCCGTCGAACTTGCCGCCGGCGTGCAGGACGGTCAGGACGACCTCGACGGTGGGCCGCTTCTCCTTGGGGTGCATGTCGACCGGGATGCCGCGGCCGTTGTCCACGACCCGCACGCCGCCGTCGGCGAGGAGGGTCACCTCGATCGTGTCGCAGAAGCCGGCCAGCGCCTCGTCGACCGCGTTGTCCACAACCTCCCACACCAGGTGGTGCAGGCCGCGCTCGCCGGTGGAGCCGATATACATGCCGGGGCGCTTGCGGACCGCCTCCAGCCCCTCGAGGACGGTGATCGAAGAGGAGTCGTAGGACTGTTCGGGCTTGTTTGCTGCCACCCTCGGTCGCTTTCTCGCACTGGCCGGCCACGCTGCTGGGCGTCCCGGGTCTCGTGCGGAGTCGGTGCGGGCGCGTCCGGGGCGGAAAAGGCACAGTGGCCTCCGCTGCGACACACACGCGGGATGTGATCGACTGTTCTCTAGCCGGTCCAATCCTACTGTGTCCGTGCGACATTTTCGCGCCGGGATGGCGTCTGTAATCGTCGTAGGGGCCCGAACGGTGCGGGTCGAAGGTCCCCCCATGCGGAAGGGGGGCTTCAGCCTGGTGGCGGGCGGCACAGGCAGTACCGGAGAAGGATTGGGCTTTTGGAGCTTCCGGGGGTCGCGCAAGGGGCCGTTCGTGCCGTATGTTCCCCGCCGCGGGGGCGGGCGAGTAGCAGTTATTGATGACAAGGGGGTGCGCGATGGGGCTGGACAACGTCGCCGTGCAGTGGCCGCGCACCGGCCGGTTCTACGACCCGGTCGCGCCGGCCGAGTTCGTCGACTTCGCCGAGCTCGCGGAGAAGCTGCCGCTGCACGCCGGGCCGGCATCGGCCCTGGCTGACCACGTTGCCAAGACGGGGACCGTGCGCGTCACGGGATACACCGAGCTCGTCGACCTCCTCTTCGGACTCAACGGCGTGCTCTTCGCCACAGATGCGGCCGCGGAGGACGAGGATCCGGTCATCAGCCCGGACGACTGCGCCTGGATCGCCGGCGGGCTGGAGCGGTTCGTCATCGGCCACACCGAATACGGCGACGAGATCACGTTCGAGACCGTGAGCGCGGTGCTGCGCAAGGCCCTCGAGGGCTCGCGCCTGGCCGAGCAGCAGCTGCGGTGGCTGCAGAGCCGGCTCGACGCGCTGCGGGACGACGCCGGCAACGCGCCGCAGTGGTCATACTCGATCGCCGAGCTAGACGTGCTGGCGAAGTTCTACCGCCGGTGCGCCAACCGCGGTTTCGCCGTCTACGCCGACTTCTAGGGCTTTCGAAAAAGCCCCAGAAGCTCAACGACAGGGCCTCAGCCGTACGTATCGCGCGGTCCCCGACCGCGGACGCGCAGCGGCCCGTTGCTCCACGACGGCCGGTTGGGCCCCTGGATGTGCAGCTTCTTGACCACGTTGTGACCGACCTCACGCGCGATCCCGGCCAGCAGTTTGGCCGCCAGCATCTTCAGCTGGGTCGCCCACGCGGTCGACTCGGCCTCGATGGTCAGCTCACCGTCCTCGAGCTTGACCGGCCGGCTGTGCGCCGCGATATCCCCGCCGACGACCGTGGCCCACTCGCCGAAGATCTTCGCTTCGCGGGTCGGCTGGGTCCAGCCGCGCTGCTTGACCAGGCGCTCCAGAACCGAGCCGAAGAGCTGGGGATCCCGGGGGTCCGGGCCCGGTCCGGTGTACCCCGCGCGGCGACGCGACTGCGAGTCGATCACCGATTTGCGACGCGGCTGCGCCCGGTGCTTGGTCAGCGCCGCCTCGACCGCCGCCCGCGCCAGCTCCACACCCGATTTATCCGGTATTTCAGACACGTCGGACCTCCCCACCGCCGACCATAAACCGAAGACCGCGCAACGTCGACGGAACATCATCCTCCACCGCGCAGGTCACGATTACCTGACTGGCCCCGCCGACCAGCTCGGCGAGTCGCTCCCGGCGGCCGGCGTCGAGCTCGGCGAACACGTCGTCGAGGACGAGCACCGGCTCCACGCCGTCATCGCGAAGCAGGTCGTAGGCGGCCAGCCGCAGCGCGAGCGCGTAGGACCACGACTCGCCGTGGCTGGCGTACCCCTTCGCCGGCAGCTCGCCGAGGGTCAGCGTGAGCTCGTCGCGGTGCGGGCCGACCAGCGTCACGCCCCGCTCGATCTCCTGGCTCCGCGACTCCGCCAGGGCGCTGAGGAGCGCCTCTTCAAGATTTTCGGTTTGGGGGTACGTCGAGCTATAGGCGATCCGCGCGTCCGACCGGCTCGCGCTGACCGCGGCGTAGGCCTTGGCCACGTGCGGCGCGAGCGCGTCGACGAGGTCGAGCCGGGCCCGCACCAGCCGGGCCCCGTGCTCGGCCAGGTGGACGTCCCACACGTTGAGGGTCGAGAGGTCGCCGCCGCGGCTGCCACCGGTCTTGCGGGCCAGGTAGGCGCTGCGGAGCAGGGCGTTGCGCTGCTTGAGAACCCGGTCGTAGTCGCTGCGGACGCCGGCGAAGCGGGGCTGGCGGGCCACGAGGAGCTCATCGAGGTACCGCCGCCGCTCTGAAGGGTCTCCGCGGATCAGCGAAAGATCTTCCGGCGCGAAGAGCACCAGCCGCAGGGCGCCGAGAATGTCGCGCGTCCTGGTGACGGCGGAGCGGCCCAGGCGCGCCTTGTTGGCCCGGCCCGGCTCGATCGAGAGCTCGATGAGCAGCTCACGCTCGTCGTGGACGACGGCACAGCGGACGACGGCGCGGGCGGTGCCGAAGCGGACCAGCGGCGCGTCCGTGGCGACCCGGTGCGACTCGAGGGTCGCCACGTAGGCCAGGGCCTCGACGAGGTTGGTCTTGCCGACCCCGTTGGGCCCGACGAGGACGCACGGTCCGGGGCCGAGCTCGACGACGACACGCTCGTAGCTGCGGAAGTCGACGAGCTCCAGGCCCCGGACGTACAAATTCAGTCCTTCTTGACCGCGTGACCGCCGAACTGGTTGCGCAGCGCGGCCACCGCCTTCATCGCCGGAGAGTCGTCCTGGCGCGAAGCAAAACGAGCAAAGAGCGAAGCCGCAATGACATTCATCGGTACTGCCAGTCGGATCGCTTCCTCAACCGTCCAACGGCCCTCACCCGTGTCGTCGGCGTAGCCCTTGATGCCGGCGAGCTGAGGGTCCTCATCCAGAGCGCGGTCGAGCAGGTCGAGCAGCCACGACTGCACGACGGAGCCGGCCCGCCAGCTCTTGATGACCTCGGGGATGTTGTCGACGTACTCCGACGCCTCGAGCAGCTCGTAGCCCTCGGCGAAGGCGTGCATCATGCCGTACTCGATACCGTTGTGGACCATCTTCGCGTAGTGCCCGGCACCGGGGCCGCCGGCGTGCGCGAACCCGAACTCGCCGGCCGGCTTGAGCGCGTCGAAGATCGGCTGGCAGTGCTCGACGTGCTGCTTCTCGCCGCCGACCATCAGCGCGTAGCCGTTGGTCCGGCCCCAGATGCCGCCGGAGACGCCGACGTCGAGGTAGCCGATGCCCTTGGTGCCGAGCCGCTCGGCCCGCGGCCGGTCGTTGCTGAACCGCGAGTTGCCGCCGTCGATGACGATGTCGCCGGACGCCAGCAGGCCCGAAAGCTCGTCGATGGTGGGCTCGGTGAACTGCACCGGGACCATGATCCAGACCACGCGCGGCGCGGCGAGCTTCTCGACCAGTTCGTTGAGGGACGCCACGTCGGTGACGTCGGGGTGGTGGTCGAAGCCGATGACCTCGTGCCCGGCGGCCCGCAGCCGCTCGCGCATGTTGAAGCCCATCCGGCCCAGGCCGATGAGACCGAGCTGCATTTGCGGTGCCTCCGAATCAGCTGCCGATGCGAACCGGCATGATCAGATACGTATAGCCAGGAGTGACCTCTCCATCATCCGACGCCGGGCGCATGACCGCAGGCTTCTTCGGATCAGTGAACTGCAGCGCGGCAATGGGCGCGTCCAGTGCTTTGAGGCCGTCCAGCAGATACTGGTGATTGAAGGCGATCGTCATCGGCTCGCCTTCGTACTGGCAGTCCATGGCCTCGCTGGCCTTCGCGTCCTCGCTGCCGCTGGCCTCGACCACGAGCCCGTCGGCGCTGAAGGACAGCCGCACCGGGGTCTGCCGCTCGGCGACCAGGCCGACGCGCCGGACGACCTCGTTGAGCGCCGAGACCGGGACCCGGGCCTGGGCGTTGTGGTTGTCCGGCAGGAGCGCCCGGACCTTCGGGAAGTCGCCTTCGAGCAGCCGCGAGGTGGTGCGCCGGGTGCCGCCCGCGAAACCGATCATGCCCTCGCCGAGCTTGCCCCGCGACAGCGCGACCGCGACCGAGCCGCCCAGCGGGCCGAGGGTCTTCGCGGTGTCGTCGAGCGTGCGGGCCGGCACCAGGGCGGCGATGCTGATGTCCGGCTCGTCCGGGTGCCACAGCAGCTCGCGCACGGCGAGCCGGTAGCGGTCGGTGGCCAGCAGCGTCAGCGTGTTGCCCTCGAGCTCCATCCGCACACCGGTCAGCATCGGCAGCGTGTCGTCGCGGCCGGCGGCGATCGCGACCTGCGACACGGCCCCGGCGAAGACGGCGGCCTCGACCGTGCCGGCCGACTCCGGCATCTCCGGCAGGCTCGGGTAGTCCTCGACCGGCATCGTCGGCAGCGTGAACCGGGCACTACCGCAGGTGATCTCCACGTGGGAGCCGACCGCGGCGACGTCCACCGGCTTGTTGGGCAGCGACTTGGTGATCTCGGCGAGCAGCCGGCCGGAGACCAGCGTCGCGCCGTCGGCGTCGGCCTGGACCTCGACGGTGACCTGGCTCGACACCTCGTAGTCGAAGCCGGACACCTGCAGGCGGCCGTCGGCGACCCGCAGCAGGACGCCGGCGAGCACTGGCACCGAGGGGCGGCTGGGCAGGCTCTTGGCCGTCCAGGCGACGGCATCGGCGAGCGCGTCGCGCTCGACTCGGAACTTCATCGCGGTCCTCCCGCATTCTCTTCGGTACTTCATGTTCGCCGGTGGATGCACACCAGGTCTCGCGGCCGCCGGGTTTTCGCCCCGGGGCGTACGGCTGGCGGCGGTGGCTGTGGTCGGTTGCGCGAAGGTTCGTCGTCTGGGAGCGGTGGCTTGCATCGGGTGACGTGGTGACCCCGTCAGGCTCGCTCATCGAACCTTAGGGCCTCCGGGCGGCGGTCGTACACCGGCCCCGCCGAATCCGGCGGCCCGCCTCTGCCCACACCCCGAAGATTGTTTTTCTTCTCTCTTTAAAAGAAAAATACTTCGTAATAGTAGGTGGTGTGGAAACTGTGGATAAGCCGACTTTTCCCAGGTCAAGCCACTTGTATGACTTAGGACAACCTGTGCACGAGCCGGTGTGTAGAACCCTGTGGATTGTGGACGAAGGTTTGTCCACAGCCTTTATCCACCGGTTGTCCACCGGAAATCCCCAGGGTTTTCCTCCACCTGTGGATATCGTGTGGCCCGAACCTGGTTCACGTTCGGTCGACTTTCCACTCACTCTCCGGATGCATCCACATGTTCTCCACACGCAATCCCCAGGAGTTATCCACAGGCTGTGGAGAGAGCCTGTGTACGATCCGTGGTCACTCGGTCACTCCTCCGGTGAAATTGGCACGAACGAAGTTATCCACAGATTTTCTGTGGACAGCGTGTGGAAACTGGGGACAACCGAGCGCCGAGGGCACCGAACCGCATGTGGACAACCGGGGCCGGCCTGTGGGCACCGTGTGGATGACGTAGGGCCAATTGGCGACTGCCTAGAGGTCAGACTCGGGCACAGGTTGTGGACAACTTGCTCTCCACAACCTGTGCAAAAGGCCGGTGGACGACCGAATTCCTGTGGAAAAGCGGCTCAGATCGGCCGCTTGGTCAGGGTCAGGTCGTCTGCTTGATGCGGTTCGTCAGCTCCGCGATCTGGTTGTAGAGCGAGCGCCGCTCGGCCATCTGCTGCCGAATTTTGCGGTCCGCGTGCATGACGGTGGTGTGGTCGCGGCCGCCGAACGCCTGCCCGATGCGGGGCAGCGACAACTCCGTGAGCTCGCGGCAGAGGTACATGGCCACCTGCCGCGCGTTGACCAGCACCCGCGACCGGCTGTGCCCGCGCAGATCCTCCAGGCTCACGCCGAAGTAGTCGGCCGTCGACACCATGATCTGGTCGGCGGTGATCTCCGGGCCGGAGCCGTCCGGGATGAAGTCGCGCAGGACCTCCTCGGCCAGGCTGAGCTCGACCGGGGAGCGCGTCAGGTTGGCGAACGCCGTGACGCGGATCAGCGCGCCCTCGAGCTCGCGGATCGACGAGGCGATGCGCGAAGCGATGAACTCGAGCACGTCCGGCGGCGCGAACAGCCGCTCCTGGGCGGCCTTCTTCTGCAGGATCGCGATCCGGGTCTCCAGGTCGGGCACCTGGATGTCGGCCAGCAGTCCCCACTCGAACCGCGTGCGCAGCCGGTCCTCCAGCGTGGCCAGCTGCCGCGGCGAGCGGTCGGAGCTGATCACGATCTGCTTGTTGGCGTTGTGCAGGGTGTTGAACGTGTGGAAGAACTCCTCCTGGGTCCGCTCGCGGGTCTCCAGGAACTGGATGTCGTCGATCAGCAGGATGTCGACATCGCGGTACCGCCGCTGAAACGCTTGTGTCTTGTCGTCGCGCAGGCTGTTGATGAACTCGTTGGTGAACTCCTCCGTCGACACATAGCGCACGAACCGCGCATTGCCGAGCATCGTGGCGTACTGCCCGATCGCATGCAGGAGGTGTGTCTTGCCGAGTCCGGAGCCGCCGTAGATGAACAGCGGGTTGTAGGCCTTGGCCGGCGACTCGGCCACCGCGACCGAGGCGGCGTGCGCGAAGCGGTTCGAGGAGCCGATGACGAAGGTCTCGAAGGTGTACTTCGGATTGAGCCGGTTTCCCGCGGAGTCCCCGGCCGGCGTGGTGGCGCCGCGGCGGTCCTCGCGGCCGGTGCCGGGCGTCGACGGCCGCGGCGGCGGGTCGTCGCGCTGGACGTCGCGCTGGTTGTACTGCGAGTCGTACTTCGGCGGCTCGTAACGCCCGCCGTCCTGCGCGGCGGCCTCGACGGCGGTGCCGGAGTGCTCGTTGCGCCAGGAGTCGTTCGGCTTGCCGTACTCGCCGGGCTTGGCTCCGTACTCGCCGGGCTTGTTGTAATCGGCCGGGCCGTTGTACTCCGGCTGCTTGCCGTAGTCGCCGCCGCCGCTGTAGTCCGAGGCCTTGGCGTAGTCGGTCGGGGTGTTCTCGCCCGGGAGATCGAACAGGCGGTCGTGTTCGACCTGCTGCGGGACCTGGGCGACGCCCCGGTGCTCGGAGATCCGGTGTTCCGGGATGCGCTCGGTCGCCTGCTCGCCGACCATGTGGCCGCCGGTCGCGCCGTTGGACCAGTGCGACGCCGACGGGGACGGCAACGGGGGCGCGTCCTCCGGCGGGCGCACGGTGACGGCCACCTGGATCGGCCGGCCGAGCAGCCGCGAGAGCGCCTCGGTGATGACCGGCCGCAGCCGGCTCTCGATCATGTCGCGCGAGTACGGGTCCGGCACCGAGAGCAGCGCGGTGTCCTCGACGATCGCGCGCAGCCGGGTCATCCGCAGATAAGCCCGTTGCTGCGCGGAGTCGAGCCCGTCGGCGAGCTGGTTCGTCGCTGCGTTCCAGATCGCTGCGAGGTCGGTGTCCGTCACCGTTCGCGCACCCCCATCATCATTCGCGGCCCCCACCGCGAGTGGACGGTGCCCGGTTCTTCCCGCCGCCCCAGGCCACCATTGTCCACAGGTTTTCCACAACCTGTGTATCAACGAGTCATGTCCCGTGAACGGATCGTCCTGATTCCCCCTCGTCCCGTGCTGACCGTGCGGTGATCAGCCCGTACACAGAGGTGATGCAGGTCGGACGCGGTCTGCCCCCCTTGCGACAGCATCCGTATTTTCCGGAAAGTCCAGTTGTCCCCGTCGCCGGCCGTCGCGGTGTCGACCGGCAACCGGGCACGTTAACAGCGTTGTCCACAGACACTCAACCGTTGTCCACAACGAACCTGTGGATTACGGCTCTCACCTGGGGTTTCTTTATTCACACCCCCGGCCTCACCATGGTCGGACACGGCGATCGCACCGCCCGTCGGTGATCGTTGACGGTCTGTGAGGCGGCGCGTACCCTGTTTCGGTTGGAGCACCGTGTCCTGGTAAACTCCAATCCACATTGTTCTGTGGGCCCAGCGCGCTCAAGGTTGGCTGCGTCCCACTCACGATCACGAAGACGGAGCCCCGACGTGAGCAAGCGCACCTTCCAGCCGAACAACCGCCGGCGCGCGAAGACCCACGGCTTCCGGCTGCGCATGCGCACCCGCGCCGGCCGTGCGATCCTCTCGGCGCGTCGCGCCAAGGGGCGCGGCACCCTTTCGGCCTGAGTCATCGACAACCGGGCCCTCCGGGAGGCAGCGTGCTGGCGGCCGCTCAGCGACTGCGGCGGCGGGAAGACTTCGCCGCCACCATTCGCAACGGCCGCCGTGCCGGCCGGGGGGCCGTGGTCGTGCATTTCCTGAACCCCGGGCCGTCGCGGCCCGGGGTTGCTGTATCTGCGGCGAGACCAGACCTCGGGGTTTCGGCGCCGGATGCGGTGGGGGTGGCAGTGGGGGTTTTAGCGCCGGATGCGGTCGGACGGCCGGATCGGGCGGTTTCTGACGATTCGCCGGTCCGCGCCGGTTTTGTTGTTTCCAAGGCCGTGGGCAACGCCGTGGTGCGCAACACCGTGAAGCGGCGGCTGCGGCATCTGGTCCGGTCGCGCCTGGCCGACCTGCCACCCGGCTCCGTGATCGTGGTGCGGGCGTTACCGGAGGCGGCCGGCCGGACCTATCAAGGCCTGGAAGAAGATCTTGACTCGGCGCTGGAGGCCGCGCGCCGACCGAAGAGCCGAGGTGTCCGTCGATGAACGCCGGAGCCCGGATCGTGGCAGCTCCCATCGTCGCGTACCGTCGTTGGATAAGCCCGGCACTGCCGGCGCGTTGTCGGTTCTACCCGTCGTGCAGCGCTTATGCCCTGGAGGCGGTCGGCACGCACGGCGCGATCAAGGGAATCGGTCTCGCGACCTGGCGGCTGCTGCGCTGCCACCCATTCCACCCCGGTGGGTTCGACCCGGTGCCACCGCGCCGGGGACACTCGCCCGAGCCCGAGTCGACGTGACTGGAGCGGTGTCGTGATTAGCAAGCTCATGGCCGGGATCTACTGGCTGATCTCGAAGGTGATGCTGTTCTGGCACACCGTGTGGGATTCGATCCTGCCTGACCACCGGGTGCTCAGCACCAACTGGCAATGGGTGCTCGCGATTGTCTTCCTCGTGATCACCGTCCGGGTCGTGCTCTTCCCGATCTTCGTCAAGCAGATCAAGTCGCAGCGCGCGATGCAGGCGATCCAGCCGAAGATGAAAGAGCTGCAGGAGAAGCACAAGGGCGACCGGGAGACCCTCCAGAAGGAGGTCATGAAGCTCTACCAGGAGGAGAAGGTCAACCCGCTCATGGGCTGCCTTCCGATGTTCCTGCAGATCCCGGTCTTCATTGGCCTCCTGCACGTGCTGCGCCACCTCCGCCCGGGCCAGTCCGAGCACCAGCAGACGCTCTACGGCTGGACGGTCAAGGAGTTCGAGAGCGCCGTCGACGCCCGCCTCTTCGACGCCCCGATCGTTGCCAAGTTCAGCAGCAGTGCCGCCGACCTGCTGAAGATCGACGCGAGCTCGACCGCGGTCAAGATCGTCGCCGCCATCCTGGTCGCGCTGATGATCACGACGACCTACCTGACCCAGCGCCAGATGATTAAGAAGACGGGCTGGAACACCGACCCGCAGCAGCGCATGATCCAGAAGTTCATGCTCTACGGCATCCCGTTCTTCACCCTGACCTCCGGCTGGTACTTCCCGATCGGCGTCATCATCTACTGGGTCACGAACAACGCCATCACCCTGGGCCAGCAGTACTGGGTGCTGCACAAGTACCCGCCGCCGGCGAGCGCGACGACCAGCACGACGGCCAACAAGGCCGGTGGCAAGCAGGCCGCCGACGCCAAGCAGCCCAGCGGCTTCGGCGCGCTGTTCAGCAAGGCCCGCGAGCAGGCGGCCGCCCAGCAGCGGGCCAACGGCAAGGGTGGCCCCGTAAAGGCGACCGGCGCCAAGGCCAACGGCGCCAAGGCCAACGGCGCGGCTCCGGAGCCGGCCGGCCCGACCCGCGCTCCGAAGCCGGGCGCCAAGCCGATCAACCCGAAGAAGGGTGGCGCCGCGAAGCGGCAGTCGGGTTGATGCGACCCCGCCGGGTCACCCCTCAAGCGGCCCGGCGTGCGGCGCTCCCTGTAGCAACCCACCCCTCACCGACGACCTGTGACGGCGCCTCGGCGCCCCAAACAAGCGGAGATGAGTTTCGTGACCGACACCACCAGTGATCTCGGCGCCGAGGCCCTGGACCAGCAGTCTGCTTCCTCGCCGGAATCGGCCCCGGCGGCTTCGGCTTCTGACCCGGCCTCCCGCCCGGCTTCCGATTCGGCCTCCGGTTCGGGCTCCCGTCCGGCCTCCGGTTCGGGCTCTCGTCCAGCTTCGGACGCTGAGGTCAAGGACGCCGACCTCGAGGAGACCGACGACGAGGACGAGGACGAGGACGAGGAGGACGAGCCCGCGGAGGGCGGGGAGGCCGCTGCCAACGGCAGTGCGTCGAGCCGCTCGAGCACGGACCTGTTCCGTGAGAGCGAGATCGCGGCCGACTACATGGAGGGCCTGCTCGACATCCTCGACTACGACGGCGACATCGACGAGCTCGTCGTCAGTGGCCGTCCGGTCGTCGAGGTCGTCGAGGGCGGCGACGGCTCCGGCAAGCGGCTGCAGGCCCTCGTCGGGCAGCGCGGGGCGACGCTGGAGGCGCTGCAGGAGCTGAGCCGGCTGGCCGTGTTCCGGCAGACGGGCTCGCCGAGCCGACTGCTGCTGGACGTGGGCGGCTACCGCGCGCTGCGGCGCAAGGAGCTGGGCGCGATCGCGAAGAACGCGGCGGAGAAGGTGAAGGAGTACGGCGAGGCGGTTCGCCTGGAGCCGATGAGCGCCTTCGAGCGCAAGTGCGTGCACGACGTCATCAACGCGCTGCCCGGCGTGGAGAGCGAGTCGGAGGGCGTCGAGCCGTCCCGCCGGATCGTGGTCCGCCCGACCGCCTAGCGTCTGCTTGCTGCTTCTCAAACCGCCCCGGCCACTGCGGCCGGGGCGGTTCGCTTTTACGCGGTTAGCTTTTACTCGGTCGGACCCGCACTTGTTTCCATGCACGCGGCCGGACGTGAACACGACTTTGCTCTCGTGCCGCCGAACGTGGACATGGCTTGTTCTTGCGCGGACGGGCGGGGGCGGTTTGGCGGTCGGTCTTTGCGGGGCGGACTTTGGGAGGCCTGGTCCGGCTTGGTCCCCCTTGGGGTGGCCTCGTCCGTGGAGGGCATACTTGAACGGACGCGACTGGCGGCATCAAGGATGGGCAACCATCGGGAAGCCTCGTCGTGGGACGTCGACCGCCTGGGCTCCCACGCACGACGAGGAGCCGTATGTCCAACTCGCCCTCCCCCGCAACCACCGAGCCGTCCGCCGCTGAGTCCGTCCCTGGCTCCGCTCCGGGTTCCGTCGCTGGCTCTGTTTCCGGTTCCACTCCCGGTTCCGCCTCCGGTTCCGCTCCTGGTTCCGCCCCCGGGTCTGCACGGCTACTGCCGGGTACTCCGGTCGCCGAGCGCATCTTCGCCGACGTCACTGCCCGGGCCGCCGCGCTCCGCTCCAAGGGCATCACCCCCTCTTTGGCGACGATCCTGGTGGGCGACGATGACGCCAGTGCCGGGTACATCCGGATCAAGCAGCGCCAGGCCGCCGAACTCGGCTTCGCCTCACCGCACCGCCATTTGCCGGCGGACTCGACCCAGGCCGACCTCCACGCCACGATCGACGAGTTCAACGCCGACCCGGACGTCCACGCGCTCCTGATTCAGTACCCGACGCCGGCGCACCTCGACTACGACGCCGCCCTCATGCGCGTCGACCCGGACAAGGACGTCGACGGCATGCACCCCCTCAACTTGGGCCGACTCGCCGCAGGTATCCCCGGCCCGCTGCCGTGCACCCCCGCCGGGATCGAGGCGCTCCTCGCGCACTACGAGATTCAGGTCAGCGGCCGCGAGGTCGTCATCCTCGGGCGGGGCGCGACGCTCGGGCGCCCTCTCGCGATGCTCCTGGCCCAGAAGCGCCCCACCGCCAACGCCGCCGTCACCGTCGTGCACACGGGGGTGCCGGACTGGGCGCGCTACACGCTCCGGGCCGACATCCTCATCGCAGCCGCCGGAGTACCCGGGATCATCCAGCCGGAGCACGTGAAGCCCGGGGCGGTCGTGATCGGTGGCGGCGTACGGTACGAGGGTCGCCGCCTGCTCCCCGACGTAGCCGAGTCATGTGCTGAGGTCGCTGGTGCGATCACTCCGCGAGTCGGTGGCGTCGGACCGACGACGGTGGCCATGCTCTTCCGGAACGCGATCGAGGCGGCCGAGCGTCGTTCCACGTGAAACGGTCCCATCCACCGCCTGGCTCGACCGCGCGGCGGATGGCTCTCGGGGTCCGCCCTCGTTTCACGTGAAACGCGGGCCACGGATAGAGGCGTGAGCGGGGCGACGTGGGTTCAGCTCTGAGCCCGCGCCGCCTCCTTTGCTATGAGCTCCGATACGCGGTGGTCATCCGGCGCACGTTCGGTTGGACCGGCGCACGTTCGGTTGGACCGGCGATCATGCGGCTGGCCCGGCGACTGCCCAGACTTGTACAACTGCCCCAGGCTTCCCACCGTTGCATCGTGCTGTCCGGGACTGCCCCGGAACGACGAAGGCCGCCCAAGGCCCGCGACAGCGAGTCGGTTTCACGTGAAACACGACCGCTCCCCCGCGTCCGGGCGCGGCGGGTGGTGCATGGTTTCCTTGAGGCATGGACGGTGCAGTGCCCAGCGAGATCCTCCCCGCCGCCGAGAAGGTGTTCGGCGATCGGCTTCCCATCGCAGTTCGGTTCGCCGGGCTGCTCGTGACCGATGGGGTCGTGCGGGGGTTGATCGGGCCGCGGGAGGCGCCGCGCATCTGGGAACGGCATCTGCTCAACTGCGCCGTCGTCGCGGACCTCCTTCCCACGGGTGCCTCAGTAGTCGATGTCGGGTCTGGAGCCGGGCTGCCCGGTATGGTGCTGGCAGTGGCTCGTCCCGACCTTTCCGTCACCCTGGTCGAGCCGCTCGCACGACGTACCGCATTCCTTGAAGAGGCGGTGACGGCGCTCGGCCTCGAGCGGACCTCCGTGGTTCGCGCGCGGGCCGAGGAGTGCGTCGGGAAGGTCCCGCTCGCCGATGTCGTCACCGCCCGAGCCGTGGCTCCGCTCGACCGGCTCGCCGGCTGGTGTCTCCCCCTCACCGCCATCGGTGGCCGCATGCTCGCGATGAAGGGCGCCTCTGCGGCGGCCGAGGTCGCCGAGCACGCGAAGGTCCTCACTCGGCTCGGTGCGGGGACCGCGTCGGTGCGCACGTGCGGGGATGCCGTCCTCGCCGAGCCCACCACCGTGGTCGACGTCGTGCGTGAACGCGAGGTCGCGAACCTCCGGAAGTCCGGAGGGCGCCGCGGCCGATAACCCGGGGCGGTACCGCGGCCCCGGGCAACGGGGGAACGCGGAGGACTCATGGGTGACGGTAGAGCGGTCGGCAGTCAGACGGCACAGGCCTCCTCGGGCGGGCAGCAGCCGACTGGGCCGCAATCGACTGGAGGCGGCGGTCAAGCGGAACAGGCCTCGCCGGTCGAGGCACGTTCGGTCAGCAGCGGGCTCGGCGAAGAGTTCGGTGGCAGGTCCGGCGACGGGCTCGGCGAAAGGCTCGGTGACGGGCTCCGCGAAGAGCACGGCGACGGGCTCCGCGAAGAGCACGGCGACGGGCTCCGCGAAGAGCACGGCGACGGGCTCCGCGAAGAGCACGGCGACGGGCTCCGCGAAGAGCTCGGCGACGGGCTCCGCGAAGAGCTCGGCGACAAACTGAGCAGTGGGCGCAGCGACGACTCCGGTGATGAGGTCGGCGACGGGCTCCGCGGCAGGCTCGGCGAGCGGGCTGACGACGAGTCTGACGACGAGCTTGGCGACGGCCTCAGCGCTGAGCGGCCGATGTCTCGGATGCAGCGACTCGGCGGGCTGCTGCGGCGAGTTGACGGATTTCTGGTGTATTGGCGGCCGACTTGGGGTGACAAGCCCAACGACGCGCCGGTCAGTCGTAGCTCCGCTCGGCCAAGCGCCGTAGGCTGGCCCAGCGCCACTCTTCTGTCCGACGGAACGGCACCTGAGGAAGCCGGCCTGGACGGCGCGGACCCGGTCGACGAGCTCCCCGCAGGGACTCGCGAAGCCGGGCTCGAGACCGCCAGGGCGACTCCCGTGGGTGTTCGCTCCGACTCGAGGGCGACCCCCGACGAACCCACTTTCGACGAGTCCGACGACGAGTGCCATCTCGTCGGCGGCGCGGTTGATTCGGTTCCCCGGGGGACGTCAGCGGGTACCAGCCCATCAGGTCGACCTGTCGGTGACCCGGGATCGGACGAGGCGGCCGAGGGTGCACACCTTTCCGAGCGGGACGGGACTGACATGGTGCGCGACAGCGATGATGGTCCGGGCTACGGCGATGCAGATACTCAGGTTTCACGTGAAACAGGAATAGAAGGCTGGGGTGTTCGACCCGGCGGGCGGTCGGTGCCGCAGCCCCGGGGAGAGAGCGGTGAGCCGCGCCCGGTCGAGCCGGTGCGATTCGAGGCACCACCAAACTCCGCCCCGCCGCCAAACTCCGCCCCGCCACCCAACCCCGGTCCCCCACGCAGCTCCACGCAGCCAGCGAACTCCGCCCACCCAAGGAACTCGCCACAGCCGCCGGCCCCTCATGCCGCACCGCCCGGCTCAGCGGTCCCGCCCGGCTCGGCGATCCAGCCCAGCTCGGCGACGCCGCCCGGTGCTCCGGGGCTCGGGGTGCCGACCGCGCCTCAGGCAGTACCCCCGCGAAATCCCGTGTCGGCACCACCGCACGGCGGGCAATCGGATCCGACACGCGGCGGCACGGTGGAGTTTCACGCCACCGGCCCGAACGACCGCGGCGCAACCGGTACCCTTTACGGCCGGGGAGTATCGCCAACAGTCGACGCTTCTCCGGCCGAGGTGCGGCCCGAACGACGGAACACACCATCCCCCCGACCGCACCCGTCCGCCGTCACCGCGGATCCCGAGGGCGCTATGACTGACGCATACGTTTCACGTGAAACCGAAGACCCACCGCTGGCACAGGAGGCAAAGCGCGCCGTGGAGATTCTCAACCCGAGTGGGGAGATCACCATGCCCCGCCCACCACGGCGTCGCACGATGTGTGTAGCCAATCAGAAGGGCGGCGTCGGCAAGACGACCACCGCGGTGAACATCGCCGTCGCTCTGGCGCTGCACGGCAACCGGGTGCTGGTGATCGACCTCGACCCGCAGGGCAATGCCTCAACCGGGCTGAACGTGCCGCACCACTCCGGGGTGCCGGACGTGTACGACTGCCTGATCGACGGCGCTCCGCTCGACGCGGTGACCCAGCAGGTCGAGGGCATCCCCAACCTGTGGGCCGTGCCGGCGACGATCGACCTCGCCGGCGCCGAGATCGAGCTCGTCTCGGTCGTCGCCCGCGAGTCGCGGCTCAAGCGCGCGATCGAGGCCGGCGGTGACGCGTACGACTACATCTTCATCGACTGCCCGCCCTCGCTCGGACTCCTCACGGTCAACGCGCTCGTCGCGGCCGAGGAGGTACTCATCCCGATTCAGTGCGAGTACTACGCCCTCGAAGGTGTCCAGGCGCTCACGAACAACATCGAGCTGGTCCGGTCGCACCTCAACCCGAAGCTCGACATCACGACCGTGCTCCTGACGATGTACGACCGGCGTACGCGCCTGGCGGACCTCGTCGAGCAGGACGTGCGCAACCACTTCGGCGAGAAGTGCCTGAACGCCGTCATCCCCCGCAATGTGCGGGTGTCCGAGGCGCCGAGCTACAGCCAGTCGGTCATGACGTACGACCCGGGCTCTCGGGGTGCGGTCAGCTATTTCGAGGCGGCGCAGGAGATCGCGCTGCGTGGTGCGCAGGGCGCGCAGGTCGGAGGGGTCGCATGAAGTCGAACCGACGTGGGGGTCTCGGGCGAGGGCTCGGCGCTCTCATCCCAACTGCCGCCGCGCCGGCCGAGGGTGCGGCCGGCACCGCGACCGCACTCGCCACTCCCCCGACGGTCGCGAACGGCACTCCTGCTTCCGGTTCCGCAGAGCAGTCGCCCGACGCGGCGGCGGCGGCGGTCGCGGCTCCGGCCGGTGAAGCGCTCGCCCCGGTGCCGGGCGCCCGGTTCGCGGAAATCTCGGTCACGTCGATCACGGCCAACCCGAAGCAGCCGCGGCAGGTGTTCGACGAGGAGGCCATCGAGGAGCTGAAGACCTCGATCCAGGAGGTCGGCTTCCTCCAGCCCATCGTCGTGCGCGAACTGAGCGAGCCGGTGGGCGACGCGAAGTACGAGCTCGTCATGGGCGAGCGTCGGTGGCGGGCAGCGCAGGCGCTCGGCAAGGAGGCCATCCCGGCGATCGTCCGGGAGACGCGCGACGACGCGATGCTGCGCGACGCGCTGCTGGAGAACATCCACCGGGCCAACCTCAACCCGCTGGAGGAGGCGGCCGCATACCAGCAGCTGCTCGAGGAGTTCGGCGCGACGCACGATGAGCTCGCCAAGCGCATCGGGCGGTCGCGGCCGCAGATCTCAAACACGATCCGCCTCCTGAACCTCCCCGCGCCGGTCCAGCGCCGGGTCGCGGCCGGCGTTCTGTCGGCCGGGCACGCCCGCGCACTGCTCGGGCTCGACGACT
The DNA here is from genome assembly GCF_044454505.1 of Dactylosporangium sp. NPDC051541. Taxonomy (NCBI): domain Bacteria; kingdom Bacillati; phylum Actinomycetota; class Actinomycetes; order Micromonosporales; family Micromonosporaceae; genus Dactylosporangium; species Dactylosporangium sp. NPDC051541. The sequence continues at coordinate 189,612 of NZ_JBITDU010000012.1, read as the reverse complement.
CGGAGGAGCAGGAGTCGCTCGCGACGCGGATCGTCGCCGAGGGCCTCTCGGTCCGCGCGACCGAGGAGCTCGTGCAACTGGCCGCGTCGGAGGCGCCGAAGAAGTCGGCCCCGGCCCAGCGCCGCGCCAAGCCGCACGCGCCGGCGCTGTCCGATCTGGCCGACCGCCTCTCGGACCGCTTCGACACTCGGGTGAAGGTCGACATCGGCCGGCGCAAGGGCCGCATCACGATCGAGTTCGCGACGGTCGACGACCTCGAGCGGATCGTGGGCATCATCGGCGTGCCGGAAGAGCAGTCGGCGACGCAGCGGGAGCAGTAGCCCGAGCGATGTGATCTCGACGCGAAGGGCCGACCCCGGTAGGAGATCGGCCCTTCGTTGTTGCAAGAGCGGTTTGACTCGGGTCCGCGGTGGGCGCGGCCGTCGTTCCCACCAGACACCGGTCGGCCCCGGGGGGCCTCCCTTCGGCGTCCGCGGTGCGGACGGTAGCAAGAGCCAAAAAACCGGCCCGAAGGGCCGTTTGAAAGCGCTCAAGGCGAAAATCCAGTCGTGGAAGAATCTTGAGAGAACGGCTCTGAGCGAAACTTGTCCACAGGGGTTATCCACAGGCTCCGCCGTTTCACGTGAAACCACGTGCTAGAGCGCTCGACCCCCTGTGGATGAACGCAACCGCCCGACCAGGCTCGCCAACCATCGTCCACAGCGCTTTCATCACTCCTGTGGATAACTTCGTGTCTATCCACAGGGTGCGGACACCGGGGCTGCGGTCGGCTAGGGTCGGCTTCGTGCCTGAGCCGCAGCAGCTACCCAGCTTCACCTACTGGCCAACATTCCCGTTCGAGGGCGACATCCGCGTCAAGCGACTGCTCGACCCGGTGCCGGTCGAGCCACCCCGCCACGGCGACAACCCCGCCGAGTGCCGGGCGTGCGCGGCGCCGGATGAGGCGTACATCTGGGTGAGCGACCGCTGGCGCGTCCGGGCCCTGGACCGCCCGACCGGCCTGCCGGCCGTGCTGATCCTCGAGTCCCGCTCCCACCTCGACCTGGGCGACCTGCCCAACATGCTCGCGGCCGAGCTCGGGGTCATGACAGTCCGCCTGGAGCGCGCGATCCGCTCGCTCGACGGCGTGGCCCGGGTTCACGTGAATCGTTGGGGCGACGGCGCGGCCCATCTGCACGTCTGGTTCCTGGCTCGCCCATACGGCCGGCTTCAGCTCCAGGGCACCTTCCTCGCTCTGTGGGACGACATCCTCCCGCCGATCCCCGAGGACCAGTGGCGCGAAAACCTGGCCCTGGTCGCCGCCTGGCTCGCCGAGTTCGGCGGCCGCCCCTTGGCCGAGCCGCCCCGCATCAGCTGGACCGCGCCGGCCAGCCTCGCCGACGCCGAGCGCGAGGCCCAGACCCAGCCCGAAGACGCCCTCGAGCCGGCCGCGACCGCCGACGAGAACGACGACGTCGTGGTACCCGAACCCGCCGAAGGCAACGGCGACGCCCCCGATACCGACCCGGACCAGAAGCACGCCTCCTAGCCCATCACCAACCGACCAACCGCTGAGCGACCGTCGATCGAACGTGAGTCGACGAACTCAGAGAGCAGGCGCGTGTACAGACGCGGCGGCGAGCGGCAGCGGGCGACGGCGCACAACGGGCCACGGCGAGCGGCGGTGGCGAGTGGCAGCACGGGCGCGGGTGCGGACGCGGCGGCGGGCAGCAGCGGGCGACAGTGAGCGGCGGATGCGGCGGCGAGCGGCGGATGCGGCGGCGAGCCGGCGAGCGGGCGGCAGCGGCGGGCGCCCGCGCGGCGCGGTGGACGCGGCGACGCGGCGTGCGGCGGGCCACGGCCAGCGGCGGGCCACGGCGTGTGGCGGCGGCGGGCGGCAGCGAGCGGCGGGCGGCGGGCGGCAGCGAGCGGCGGGCGGCGGGTCGCAGTGCAGCAATGGGCGTGCCCACCGGCGGCGTTGGCGCTGGGATCTGTGATGGAGAATGTGCAGGCAGTGACCCGATCGGGTGAACCGAGGTCAGGCGCCTGTCGGTGTTCAGCGCGGCGCGGCGACCTGTAGGGAGCAGGATGAGGAACTGTCCCCGGATGGGTCCCGCGGCGTGTCGCGAGTGCGTACCATCATGACGAGCTAATCCCGGTGCGGTGGAGATGGGCCAATGTCGCGACGTCTCGTCAGTTTGACGCTGGACACCCTCGAGGATCTTCCTCGATCGTGCCGGGACTGCGTTTTCTGGGAGCTCGACCCAGTAGCCGCCGACCGGGCCTGCGCGAACGGCGATCCCGGCCTCGAGAAGGAAGCCTGGGTCTCGCAGACGCTGCTCGAGTGGGGGTCGTGCGGGAAGCTGGTGTACGTCGACGGGATGCCCGCCGGGTTCGTGATGTTCGCGCCGCCGGCCTATGTGCCGCGCAGCATGGCGTTCCCGACTTCGCCGGTGTCGCCGGATGCGGTGCTGCTGATGACCGCTCACGTGGTTCAGCCGTTCGCCGACGGCGGGCTCGGTCGCATGCTCATCCAGGGCGTCGCCCGCGATCTGACCAAGCGCGGCGTGAAGGCGATCGAGGCGTTCGGCGACGCGAAGTTCGGCGAGGTCGACGAGGCCGGGCGCAACGAGCGTGGCTGCCTGGCGCCGGCGGACTTCTTTCTGTCGATCGGCTTCAAGACCGTACGACCGCATCCGCGTTATCCACGCCTCCGCCTCGAACTGCGGACCGCGCTGTCGTGGAAGTCGGACGTGGAGTATGCGCTCGAGAAACTGCTCGGATCGATGAGCCCGGAATCGCTACTTCGTCCGGTTCTTCCGGTTCGCCCGGCTACGCGGGAAATGACCACCGGCTGAAGCCCGCAGAACGCTGACGCTGACTATGCAGCGCCTGTGCAAAGCCGAGGCCGAGGCACTGAGTGGCGCCGAGGCACTGGGTGGCGCCGAAGCACTGAGCGGCGCCGAGGCACTGGATGGCGCCGAAGCGCTGGGTGGGGGCCGAAGCGCTGAGCCGATACGCCGCTAGCAGCAACCGCGCGCCCACGGGAACAGGTCGATCGCCGCGATCAGCAGCAGCTGCAATCGCAAAGCATCACGTCGGATGAGGTTTCCTGCAGGGCGCGACACCGCGAGCGCGGGATGACGTGGGACGCGACGTTCTACGAGCGCAGGACCTAACGCCCCAGGGACTCAAGCCCTCGACTCGGCGGCCGTGCCCGTCAGCGCCCGCAGCAGGCTAACGTCGATAGAGCCGGTCGGGACGTCGGCCTCGACAGGCAGGTACATCCGCTGCACCGCCGCCATGATGGCCTCCACGACCCGATCCCGGAACGCCGGGTCGATGAGCTGCTGACGGTCCGACGGCGAAGTCAGGTAGCCGACGTCGACCCGCACGGCCGGCATCTTCGTCAGCCGCAGCAGCTCCCACGTCTTCGGGTGGGCGTGGCAGTCGCGCAGGCCGGTGCGGACCACGATCTCCCGCTGCACGAGCCCGGCCAGCCGCTCCCCCACGACCGACGTGGGGCCGGAGACGGAGCCGTAGTGGTAGGTGGCGACACCGTCGGCCAGCGGCGTGCTGTGCCCGTCGATGTGGATCGAGATGAGCAGGTCGGCACCGAGCTCGTTGGCGATGTGGACCCGGTCACGGTCGCTCACAGGGCCCGTGGGGTGCGGACCCCTGGTGAGGTTCACCCGCATCCCCGCGGCCGCCAGGCGGCCTTCCAGGCGGGCCGCAAGGTCGTACACGAGGTCGGCCTCCACCCACCGCAGCGGCCCGTCCGGCACGACATTGCCGGTGTCGGGGCCGCCGTGGCCGGGGTCGATCACGATGCGTTTGCCGAGGAGGGTCGGGCCGGACGCGCGGAAGGCTTCGGCCTCGCGCAGGAGCTGGGGGCGGCCGCCGATGACCTTGCGGCCGAGGCGGCGGAGGGCACCGATCGTGGCCGGGCCGCACTCGCCGTCGGAGCGCAGGCCGACCTCGCGCTGGAACTGGCCGACCGCGGTGGCGGTGCGGCTGCCGTAGATGCCGTCGGCGCGGCCCGGGTTGTAGCCCATCTCGAGCAGCCGCTCCTGCAGCTGCCGGACGTCGTCGCCGACGTACGGGTCGCCGACGGTGTGGAACAGCGCCCGCTGGCCGAGGCGCCACCGGGCCGCGTCGAGGGCGCGCCAGGTCTCGTCACCGACCTCGCCGTCGACGGTCAGGCCGCGGCTCTGCTGGAACGCACGGACGGCGTGCTCGACGGCGGCGTCGTATTCGGGGTCGTGCGCCGACGGATCGGACGGCAGGAGTTCGTCAAGCAGCTCCAGCACGACCAGAATGCCGCGGATCTCGGCCACCGCCGCTCCCCGCGCCCCGCGCCGGATCGCCCGCATATCGGTCCTCCTGTTGTACCCGTAGCCGCCGACCGCGCCCGCGAGGCAGCGTACTCCCACCACATCTGTACCGCGCTGCGACCGGTCCCACGCCGGAAACCCGTGCCAGTCAAGGCATCAAACGAAAGCCGCGACCGGGCCGGGTCACAAACGAACCCCCGCCTCCGGAGCGCGGAGGCGGGGGCGCGTGCGGCGCGAAGAGCGGATCAGGCCGGGTCGAGCGCCGACTCGATCAGCCGGACCAGCGCGCTCTTGGGCTTGGCGCCGACCTCGGACCGGAACGGCTCGCCGTCCTTGAACACGGTCAGCGTCGGCACCGAGAGGACCTGGTAGGCCCGCGCGGTCTCGGGGTTGTTGTCGATGTCGACCTTTACGATCTTGACCTTGCCGGCGAGCTCACCCACGGCGATCTCGTTCAGCATGGTTTCGATCTTGCGGCACGGCTGGCACCATTCCGCCCAGAAGTCCACCAAGACCGGAATATCCGACTTGAGGACGTCGACCTCGAAGGTCTTGTCGGTGACGGGCTCGATGGCTCCCATGCGCTCTCCTTCGCTCGAACAAAAACTAAAACGCGCTACAGGGCCGCGATGTATCGCTCGGCGTCGAGCGCCGCGGCGCAGCCGGTGCCGGAGGCGGTGATCGCCTGCCGGTAGGTGTGGTCGACGACGTCGCCGGCTGCGAACACGCCCTCGATGTTGGTGCGGGTGCTCGGCGCATCCACCTTCACGTAGCCCTCGTCGTCCAGCTCGACCTGGCCGCGGAACAGCTCGCTGCGCGGGTCGTGCCCGATCGCGACGAAGACACCGGCGACCGGCAGGTCCTGCTCCTGGCCGCTGACCGTGTCCTTGACGCGCACGCCGCCCACCTTGCCGCCGCCGTCGAGGACGGCGGTCACCTGGCTGTTCCAGAGGACCTCGATCTTCTCGTTGGCCAGGGCGCGCTCGGCCATGATCTTGCTGGCGCGGAACGAGTCGCGGCGGTGGATGATCGTGACCTTGGTGGCGAAGCGGGTGAGGAACGTCGCCTCCTCCATCGCCGAGTCACCGCCGCCCACGACCACGATGTTCTCGTTGCGGAAGAAGAAGCCGTCACAGGTGGCACAGGACGACACGCCCCGGCCGAGCAGCTCCTGCTCGCCGGCGACACCCAGCGGGCGCCAGGCGGAGCCGGTGGCGAGGATGACCGCCTTGCCGCGGTACTCCGTCTCGCCGACCCACACGCTCTTCACGGGGCCCTCCAGGGCCACCCGCGAGGCGTCGTCGGTGATGAACTCGGCTCCGAACCGCTCGGCCTGCTTGCGCATGTTGTCCATGAGCTCAGGGCCGTTGATGCCGTCCGGGAAGCCGGGGAAGTTTTCCACCTCGGTGGTCGTCACCAGGGCGCCACCGGAGGTGACCCCCTCGATCACCAGGGGCTTGAGGTTGGCCCGGGCGGCATAGACCGCAGCCGTGTAACCGGCGGGACCGGACCCCACGATGATCAGGTTGCGGACCTCGTCCACGGTCGACTCCTCGATTTCAGCCTGTGCCAGCAAAACGTCATCCTACGAACCGGTCATTCCCGGTGGACGGTGACTCGTGTGCCACATCACCGCTACGGGGTGGTGGTCCGATACCGTTCGTCGGCGATCGCCCCGCCAATGCCGCAGTCCGGCCCCACGACGACCACGAGCCGTTTGCCCGCCGCCGTCCGGGAACCGTCGACGACGACCACCAGCGCGGGCTGGCCCTGGAACGCCGCATAGTCGACCAAAGCTACCTGACCACCGTATTCCTTGGTGATGGCGCTGAGGCAGGCGGCCCGGGCGGCCGGATCGGTGAGCCGGGCGAGGGCGCTCGGCGCGCCCGTTGGGCCCGGAGCCGCGGCAGCGGTGTCGCCGCTCAGGCTGTTGCGCGACTGTGACTGCGCCTGGGGCGCCTTGCCGGTCAGGTCGCCGACGGTGCCGGGAGCGTAGTCGCGGCCGCTGAAGATGATCGAAGAGTTTGACGCGGACCCGCCCGCGGAGTCGCCGGCGGCGGTGCCGGCGTTCTGCTCCGGGCGGCCGGCGTCGACGTTGGGCATGGCCGACGAGGGCTTGTCGGACTTGGTCGCGCCGTCGCGCAGGACCTGCACGCCCACGCCGCCGCACACGAGGAGCGCGGCGGCCGCGGCGAGGCCGGCCGTCCAGCGCATCCGGCGCCGTTTGCGGGCCTCCCGGGCCCGGGCCAGGTCCACGACGGGCGCGTCGGCCGGCGGCGCGGCCACCGCTGCGGCCAGGGCCGCGTCGAGCCGCTGGGCAACGTCTGGAGGTACCAATGCGGGCTCTATAGCGTGCAGCTCGTCACGCATGGCGGCGTCAGCGGTCACGAGCATCGCGTAGGCCTCGGCCCAGGACTCCTCGGTGCTCACCAGGTGGCGGACCGTGTCGGCCTCCGGGGTGCCGTCCAGCGCCCCACCGACGAAGTCGGCGAGCTGATCGAGATCGGCTTCGGAGAAGGCCGTCATGCGCCACCCTCCTTGTTGTCGATCCCCAGAGCTCGTGCCGTCTCGGATGAGACGCGGCCGCTCGCGGCGGGGTTCCGCAGGTGGCCGAGGAGCACCGCGAGCCGGGCCCGGCCGCGCGCACACCTGCTTTTGATGGTGCCCTCCGCGACGCCGAGCATCACGGCCGCCTCAGCGACGGCGTAGCCCTGGACGTCCACCAGCACCAGCGCGGCCCGCTGCTCGATCGGCAGCTGCAGCAGCGCCTGGCGCACGTCCAGGGCGGTGTCGCGGTCGCTCGTCGGAGCCGGTGTGACGTCCGTCTCCGGCAACGGCACGGTCGGGCGGGCCTGGCGCCGGCGGATGCGGTCCAGGCAGGCGTTCACGACGATCCGGTGCAGCCAGGTGGTGACCGCCGAGTCTCCGCGGAAGTTGGCCGCCGCGCGGAACGCCGAGAGCAGGGCATCCTGCAGCGCGTCGGCGGCCTCTTCCCGATCGCCGAGGGTGCGCAGAGCCACCGCCCACAGCCGGTCGCGGTGCCGGCGGACCAGCTCCGCGAAGGCCTGGGGATCGCCGCCCGCGTGGGCGCGCAGGAGCCACGCATCGTCGCGCTCCGCAGCCTCCACGGGACGCACCTTATCGACCGGGGACGGTTCGTGGGGTCACTGCACCCGGACGGTTATCTCTCCGATAGCCACGCGGTATCCGCTGCTGTTGCTTTCCTTCGGCAGCTTCGTGATCCACACGAGCAGGTATCGGGTCTTCTGCTCCGGCCCGGTGAACACTGTGGTGCTGCCCATGGCCGTCCGAGCGTTCACCACGGGGTAGCCCTGGACCGTCGCCTGGTCCTGGTTCTTGCCGCTGCCCATGTCCTGCGATCCGGCCCGAAGCTCGCCGTCGGCACCAGGGGTCTGCAGCGAGACCTGGACGTTGGCGACCTGCTTCTCCTCGCCGAGGTCGATCCAGACGCCCATGCCGGACTTCTTGCCTCCGAAGTCGGCCTTGTAGTAGCGCTCGGTCTTCCACACGGTGTTGGGGTCGCCGTCGACGGCCTTGTCGGCGTCTTTGACCTCGCTGCGGTCGCCCTGCGGATCGACGATGCGGACCTTCGACCCGTCGATCTTGAACTCGACGGGCTGGCCGGCCGGCTTCGCGGGCTGCGAGGCGGTCGTGCCGCTCGGTGCCGACCCGCCGGTCGGGCTGGCCTCCGGCGTGGCCGGGTCGCCCAGCACCCGCGCCGCGGCCAGCGTGCCGGCCAGGGCGAGCACGAGCAGGCCGACGACACCGACGGCGAGCTTGCGCCCGGCCGGCTTCGGCGGCGTGGTGGACTGCGACGCCGAGTCGAACGCGGCGAAGTCGGTGCGCCCGCCCTGCTCCTCGGCCGCCAGGTCCTCCTCGTCGAGGCTGCCGAACGAGGCGAGCTCGGCCGCCAGGGACTCGGCGGAGGGTAGTGGCATGTCGGGGTTGAGCAGGTCGGAGATGAGCGAGTCGAGGTGCGCGGGCACGCCGGAGCGGACCTGGCGCGGGCTCTGCAGCGCGCCCGACTCGTCGCGGACGCCGTCCGGCACGGAGTAGGTCCCGGCCTCGGCGTGCGGCCAGTAGCCGGTCAGCGCGCAGTAGAGGATGGCGCCGATCGACCGGATGTCGGTCTCGGGCGTGGCGCGGTCGTCGGCCCGCGCGTCGGTGAGCACGACCCGCCCGTCGTGCGCGACGAGCACGGTCCCCGGGTGCACGTTGCCGTGCGCCATCCCGGTCCCGTGCAGCGCGGCGACGGCGTCGGTGACGGCCCACGCGATCGCGACCGAGCGGCCGGCGTCGAGCGGTCCCTGCGCCACGATGTCCCGCAGCGCGATGCCGTCCACCCACTCGCGCACCACGTAGGCGCGCTCGCCCTCGTCGATCGCGTCATAGACGCCGACGAGGTGCGGATGCACGATCCGGCTCGCGGCGACCGCCGCGGCCAGCATCTCCTTCGCGCTCTCCCCACCGGGGTAGCGCGTGACGACCGCCACGGGCCGGCGAAGGATGACGTCGATGCCGCGGTAGAGCTGGCGGCCCAGCGAGTCGTTGCCGATGTGCTCTTCGAGCTGGTATCGCTCGGCAAGGATTTCACCGACGGATGGGGTGCCGAAGGTCAGGACCCGGGGAACGCCCCCGGCCTCCAGCCCTTCGTCGAGCTCAGCCACCCGTCCTCCCTTCCGATCCGTGTGCCGACCTGTGCCGTACGTCGTAACGCGAGTCGCAGTCACTAAGCCTAAGCGCTTCGGCAGGGCGCCGGGGTTGACCTTACCTGTCGCCTCTTCGGTCTCCGACACGTCATCATCTCCGGACCACCCCGCGTGAGGCCAATTGATCACCCATGCCCCGGCTGGCCGGTCATTTACCCTTCACCCACTTTTCACTGAATCGTCGTGGCCCCTCGAACCGCAACACGGCTGCGTGACCGCGGGAGCGCGCAGAGGCCCCACAGGTCTCACGAGCACAGCCCCCGTTCGGGTTCAACCGCATCGCCAAGTGAGACGCCCTTCTCCGATCCTTTGGGCCGCTCGACATTGTTCGCCGAGATTTGCCGAGATTGACGCCTACGCCTGCCTGGTGGCGATTCGCCAGAAGCCGGACCGCCCGGTCAGCGACCCAGACGGCGCCGGATCATGCCGGCGAACTGGTTCACCTCGGGGACCTTCAGGAACATGGCGGCGACGGCGTAGACCGCGATCAGGACCGCGCTGCCGAAGATCAGCTGGACGACGCCCTGGATCTTGCCCGGGTCGATGACGAGGCCGATAAGCCACGAGGCGCCCAGGGCCAGCAGCCCGCCGGCGACCGCGGCGGCACCCAGCCGGATCAGCGTGTCCAGCAGGCGGCGCAGCCCCAGCCGGCCCAGTCGCCGGCGGAGCAGGACATAGCCGACGACGAGCGTCACGATGTAGGACAGCGCGGTGCCCACCATCAGCGAGGTCGTCACCACGGCGACCGGCAGGACGAAGTAGAAGCTCACGTCCAGGAGCAGCCGCACCGCGACACCGCCGGTGTTGACCAGGGCCGGGGTCTTCGTGTCGCGCATGGCGTAGAAGACGCTCGTCTGCAGCTGGCTCAGCGCGAACGGGACCAGGCCGAGCCCGGCCGCGGCCACCACCGAGCCCGTGGCCAGCGCCTGGTCGTAGCTGTAGTTGCTCCAGTTGAACAGTGTGACGGCCAACGGCTTGCCCAGGACGATGTAGACCGTAGCGGCCGGGATCAGGACCACCGAGGCCAGCCGGCTGCCCTGGGCCAGCTGCTCCGTCACGTCGGAGATCCGGCCCTCGGCGGCGGCGGCCGAGATGCGCGGCATGATCGCGGTGATGACGGAGACGGCGACGATGCCGTGGGCCATCATGAAGATCAGGAACGCGTTGTTGAACACGGCCGGACCCTGACCGCCGTTGAGCTGGGTCTGCTTGGCCAGGGCCATGACGACCGTGATGCCGACCTGGTTGACCCCGACGTAGAGCAGCATCCAGGCGCCGAGCTTCGCCAGCTCGCGCAGGTGCAGCTTGCGGAAGTCGAAGCGCCACTTCCAGCGGAACCCGGTCTTGCGCATCGCCGGCCACAGGCCGGCCGCCTGCACGATGATGCCCAGCGTGGTGCCGATGCCGAGGATGAGCACCTGGGGCAGCGTGATCGTCTCGGGCGTGGGGATGCCGCCCCGGCGGACCAGCATGAACACACCGGCCGTGGCGATGATCACGACGTTGTTGAGGATCGGCGTCCACATCGGCGCCGCGAAGTGCCCGCGCACGTTGAGGATCGCGGCCGAGATGCCGGCCAGGCCGTAGAAGAAGATCTCCGGCAGCAGCAGGTAGGCCAGCAGCGTGACCAGGTCGCGGTCGGCCGTGGTGACCTTGTCGTTGCCGAGCGTGTAGATCGCGGTGATGAGCGGCGCGGCGACGACCACGATCAGGGTGGCGATGCCGAGCGCGACGACGGCCAGGGTCAGCAGCCGCTGCGCGTGGGCCTCACCGCGGTCCGGGTCGTCCTTGCGGGCCCGCACCAGCGTCGGGATGAGCACACTGGCCAGGACACCGCCGAGCAGGAGTTCGTAGACCTGGTTGGGCAGATTGTTGGCCAGCGTGTAGTCGTCGCCGACCACCGCACCGCCGATGGCCGCCGCGATCGCCGCCGCCCGGATGAACCCCGTGGCCCGGCTGACCAGGCTCAGGATCGCCATGGTGCCGCTGTTGCGCACCACGGTGCCGGTGCTGTCGTCGTCGGCCGCGCTGGGCGGGATGGACTCCTCGACCTGCGGCGCGTCGACGACCACCTGCGGCCGCGGCGTGATCAGGGGCAGCGCGACCGTCGGCGCGTTGGCCGGGTCGACGACGTTCATCCCCTCCGGCCGCCGCCCCACCTGCAGCCGCACGGTCTGCCCCGGATCGACGGGCCCCGGCGGCGGCGTCAACAGCTGCGTCGGCCCGGCCAGCGGATCGTGCGCCGGCTGAGGCGCCGGCTGAGGCGCCGGCACGGGCGGGACGACCTGGGTCGGAGCGGCCGGAGCGTCAGCCCAGGACGGAGGCTTTATGACCTCGGTCGGACCGGCCGGCTGCACGTCAGCCCAAGAAGGAGCCGGCGGCGCGGGCGGAATGACCTGCGTCGGTCCGGCCGGCTGGACGTCGGCCCACGGCGGAGGTTCAGGGGCCGAGGGCGGCACGATCTCGGTGGGCGCGTCAGCGGCCCGGTGCGCGCCCCGCCGGCGGATGTGGGGCCGATCGGCCGGCTGCCGGGACCCCGCCGCCGGCCGCAGGGGCACCTCCGCTGGCGGCAACGGCAGGTCAGCAGATGGCCGCGGTGCCTCGGAAGGTGGCCGCGGTGCCTCCAAAGGCTCCGGCCAGCCCTCGTCCTCCCACGGGTCCGAACCCGGAGCCATTCGCCACATCCCAACTGAGGCCGTGCTTCAATCCGCAGCACCGACCATAGTGGCACCCTCTGACACTTCCGAGGGTCCGCCGTTTATCAGGCGACCGGACGCACACAGGGCGGCTACCCTCGGTGCCTGCTTTCCCCGTCGCGATAGGCTGGCCGACCGATGCCCGAGACCACACGCGCCCTCAACGAGGCCCAGCGCCGCGCCGTGCACGAGCTGCTGCGCGTCTCCCCCGTCGCCGACGAGCTCGGCCACCGCTTCGCCCGCGCCGGCCACGAGCTGCACCTGGTCGGCGGCTCGGTCCGCGATGCGCTGCTCGGCCGCCTCGGTGACGACCTCGACTTCACCACCGACGCCCGGCCCGAGGAGACCCTGCGCCTCATCGACGGCTGGGCCGAGGCGGTGTGGACCACGGGGCAGGAGTTCGGCACGATCGGCCTGGCCCGTCGGGGGCTGCGGATCGAGGTCACGACGTTCCGCGCGGACGCCTACGACCGCGTGAGCCGCAACCCGATCGTCCGGTTCGGCGACAATCTGACCGACGACCTGCGGCGGCGCGACTTCGCGGTGAACGCGATGGCCGTGTCGGTGCCGGGGCACGAGTTCACCGACCCCTACGGCGGCCTGAACGACCTGGCCGAGGGCGTGCTGCGGACCCCGGGCCGGCCCGAGGACTCGTTCGCCGACGACCCGCTGCGCATGCTGCGGGCCGCGCGGTTCGTGAGCAAGCTGGGCTTCGCGGTGGCGCCCGAGGTGCTGGCCGCGATGACCGCCATGGCCCCCGACCTGGGCCGGATCACGGCCGAGCGGATTCGCGACGAGTTCGTGAAGCTGATGTGCGGCCAGGACCCGATCGCGGGCCTGCGGCTGCTGGTCGACACCGGCCTGGCCGAGCAGTTCCTGCCGGAGCTGTCCGGGCTCAAGCTGGAGATCGACGAGCACGCCCAGCACAAGGACGTCTACGAGCACACGCTGATCGTGGTCAGCAACGCCATCGCCCATGAGAAGGAAGGCCCGGACTTCACGCTGCGCATGGCCGCGCTGATGCACGACATCGGCAAGCCGAACACGAAGGCGGTCGGCCCGGACGGCGGGGTGAGCTTCCATCACCACGAGATCGTCGGTGCGCGGCTGACCAAGCAGCGGATGAAGGCGCTGAAGTTCCCGAAGGACGTCATCTCGGACGTGGCCGAGCTCGTGGCGCTGCACCTGCGCTTCTACGGGTACGGCCGGGGCGAGTGGACCGACTCGGCGGTGCGCCGCTACGTCACCGACGCGGGGCCGCTGCTGGGCCGGCTGCACGCGCTGACCCGCTCGGACGTGACCACCCGCAACCGGCGCAAGGCGGCGCAGCTGGCGGCCGACTACGACGCGCTCGAGGAGCGGATCACGCGCATCGCCGCCGAGGAGGACCTCGCCCGGGTCCGGCCCGACCTCGACGGCAACGCGATCATGGAGCTGCTGGGGGTGCCCGCGGGCCCGGTCGTGGGCCGCGCCTGGCGCTACCTCAAGGAGCTGCGCCTGGAGCGCGGCCCGCTCGAGCACGACGAGGCCATCGCCGAGCTCCTCAAATGGGCCGAAGCTGAGGGCGTCACGCCACCCGGATCTCGGTGATCTGCACGGCCTGCTTCGGCGGGCCGTCGGGCTGGCCGGTGGTCGTGCCGGCCGCGGCGATCCGGTCGAGCAGGTCCATCCCGCTGGTCACGGTGCCGAAGACGGTGTAGTCCGGCGGGATGTCGCTGTCCTTGTAGACCACGAAGAACTGCGAGCCGTTGGTCCCCGGGCCGGCGTTGGCCATGGCCAGCGTGCCCCGGGGATACGGCGGCAGCGTCGTGGGCAGGTTCTCCTCGCCGAACTGATAGCCGGGCGTGCCGGTGCCGGTGCCACTGGGGTCGCCGCACTGCAGGACGTACAGACCATCCGTGGTGAGCCGGTGGCACGGGGTGTCGCTGTAGAAGTCGTCGCGCGAGAGGTGCACGAAGGAGTTCACGGTGCAGGGCGCGCGGTCGGCGTACAACTGGACCCCGATCGGCCCGAGGTTCGTCTGGATCGTCGCCGTGACCCGTCCGCTGAGCGTGGACTTGGGGGCGGGCGTCGCGATCAGGCGCGTGTCGCCCTCGCCGCGGTCGGCCGACGAATACGCGCAGGGCACGCCGGCCGGTGGCGGCTGGCTACGGGCCCCGGTCGGTCCGGCGGCGGGCGCTCCGCTCTCCCCGGCTCCGGTGGTGATCGGCGCGCCGACCTGGGGCGCCGGGCCGCGACCGGCGACGGCCGGACTGCCGGACACGGCGCCGCCGATCGACTCCTCCGAGCGTCGGCCGGGGTTCAGCGCGAGGAACGCCACGACCGCCACGAGGGCGAGGACCAGGACCGCGCCGCCGACCAGCGGCACGAGCCGGGAGTTGCGGACGGGCGGCTCGGCCGGCGGGAGGGCCTGCTGCGGCGGCGCTGGGAACTGCGGATCTTCCTTGGCGGACCGCGGTGCGGAGTCCCGCAGCGATTCGGGGCGGACCGCTCCGGGTACCCCCGGGACGGGCGCGGACGGCGGCAGCGGTTCGGCCAGCTCCGGCGGCCGCGAGTCGCCGGGCTCCGGTGGTGTTGACATTACGTAATCGTACGACTACTCATCGCGACACTTGGGGAGGGTGTTGCTCGAGATCCTGAGGTTGTCGGAACCCCGACCACGGGAGCGTCGTGCATGTGGCGATTCGGCCGCTTCTGCACGTAGACCCGGTCGGCTACCGTCGCTAGCACGCAACCCCCTGAACCTGGAGGCAAACATGCAGCCGTGTCCAACCTGCGGCGGCATGGGCATTGATGCGAACGGCTACTGCACGCAGTGCCGCACCTATCGAGGCGTCCCGCAGGCGCCCCAGCAGCCGACGAGCGGCACGCCGTACAGCGGCGCACCGTACGGCGGACAGCAGCCCTATGCCGGATACCCCACCAGCTCCGGACCGCAATACTCGGCACCACCTTCATACAACGACCCGATCTCGGCCCCGCCCACCGCCTACGGCGCGACCTACGGTGCGGGCTCGTCCTCCCCCTCGGGCGGCGGGACCAAGAGCAAGTACCTCATGCCGATCCTGGCGCTCTCCGGCGTCCTCGTCGTCCTGGTCGTCGCGATCGTAGTGGTCGCGGCCCTGAAGAGCGGCGGCGACAAGAAGGACGACCCGCAGGCCAACAACACCGGCGGGCCGGCCGCCACAGGAACCGCGTCGGCCAAGCCGAAGTCCTCGATCGACGAGTGCCTGGTCGGCACGTGGACCACACAGACTTACACCGAGCAGGTTCCGATGGACAACGTCGGCAACGTGCCGATCAGCCTGACCAAGAACGGCTCGGTGCTGAAGTTCACGCCGGACGGCAAGCTGACCGAGACGTACAAGGACAGCACCTTCACCGGCAATCCGACCGTTCAAGGCCAATCCGTGCCGCTCACCCTGACGGTCAACGCGACAGTGACGTCGAACGTATCGACGACCAGTGGCAGCATCGCGTACACCAATGTTCAGGCCACGGGCACCATCAACACCAAGGCGCCGTCGGTCAATCTCGATGAGACCGAGCCGTTCCAGACGGACGACAACCCGGCGAAGTACACCTGCACCGGCAACAACCTGACGATGTCCACGTCCCAGGTCAACCTGACCGCGACGAAGACCTCGACCAGCTACTGAGCAACTAGGGCAGGGCCCGCCCGGGGCCGGCGATGTCGTCGCCGACCCGGCGGGCCCACCGGCCGCCCAGGGCCGCATAGCCGCCCGCGGCCAGGACGTATCCGGCCGCCACCACGCACAGCACGGCCGCCGAGCGCCCGGTGTCGGGCAGGGTCAACGCGCCGAGATACATCCCCGCCACCAGCGCGATGTTGAACGTGGTGTCGTTAATGCTGAAGACCCGGCCGCGGTACTCGTCCGCGCACTCGTGCTGCAGCGACGTATCGGTGACGATTTTGATCCCCTGCGCGGCGAGGTTCGTGACGAACACGGCCCCGAGCAGCAGCACCGGGTCGAACGGCAGCCCGAAGCCCAGGATCGCCACCCCGGTGCCGGCCAGCACGATCGCCACCCAGCGCCAGCCGCCGATCCGGCGCGTGACCGGCGGCGTCACGAACGAGGCGATCAGCATGCCGATCCCGCCGGCGATGAACGCGTTGGCGATGGTGCCGAACGATCCGGTGACGTCGCCGCCGTGGTTGAACCCGGTACGGAAGAGCAGTAGGCAGGCGAGCAGCACGACGCCGTACAGCAGCCGGAACGTCGCCTGCGCCAGCACCAGCCAGGCCGCACCGCGCTTGGCCGCCAGGTGCCGCACCCCGGCCACGGTGCCGCGGCTGGTCTCGCCGAGCGCGGCCAGGATCGAGCCGCCCCGGCGGTCGCGCGCGTCCGGGCCGAGCTCGTCGGGGGTGAAGGACATCCGGCCGATGAGGGCTGAGATCAGATAGAAGATCGCGGCGAGGCCGACGACGAGCGCGTACCCGTGGAATGTCGTGGCCAGCACCGTCTTGATCAGCGCAGCGCCCACCCCGATGCCCAGCGAGTAGCTCAGCGAGCCCAGCGTGCCGCCGAGCGAGTTGGCGGTGACGAGCGTGTGGTCCGCGACCACGTGCGGGGTGGCCGCGGACAGCCCGGCCAGGAAGAACCGGTTCAGGCCGATCGCGACGAGCGCGAGCAGAAAGGGTATGGGCGACTTCTCGCCACCCCAGACGTAGACCGCGATCGGCACGACGAGCGCCGCGCGGACGACGTTGGCAACAATGATGATCGAGTGGCGTTGCCAGCGGTCCAGGAACACGCCCACATAGGGGCCGATCAGCGAATAGGGCAGCAGCAGGATCGCGAACCCGGCCGCGATCGCCATGCCGCCGGCCCGCTGCTCCGGGTTGAACAGCACGCTGCCGGCCAGCGCACCCTGGAACAGCCCGTCGCCCACCTGGGCCACCACCCGGACGGCGACCAGCCGCCGGAAGCTCCGCTGGCGCAGCACCGCCCGGACGAAATGAGCCTGCGTGCGGGACGGGGCGGTGGCGGCGGACACGGCCAAAGCCTACGGCGAACGGCCGCGCCGCGAACCCGCACGAACAGAGAAGGGCCCTCACCGAACGGTGAGGGCCCGAATCCAAACGGTTACGGCTACGGCTTCGGCGCCTCGACCGCGGGGCGGCCGTTGACCGGCTCGACCACGTCGTCGCCGGCCAGCCCGCCGAGCTTGCTCAGCAGCTTCTGCAGGTCGATGCCCGTGAGGTCGGTGCCGAGCTGGAGGCCCTGGGCGACATTGCTCGCGACCGACCTGGTGAGCGAGGTGGCGCCGTCGGTCGAGATCACCGTCATCTTGTCGATGTTGGCCATCGGGTCGCTGGCCGCCTTGACCACATCCGGCATCACCCGGACCAGCAGATCGAGGATGGCGGCCTCGCCGTAGGTGGCGAACGCGTCGGCCTTGAGCTTCATCGCCTCGGCCTCGGCCTGGCCGCGGGCCAGGATCGCCGACGCCTCGGCCGCACCTTCACGCTCCAACGCCTCGGCGATGGCGACGCGGCGCCGCTGCTCCGCCTCACCTTCCTTGGCGCCTTCGATGGCGTTGGCCTCGGCCAGCGCGGCCCGGCGGGACCGCTCACCCTCACCGGTGAGGCGGGCCTGCTCGGCGGCGCCCTGTGCGGCCGCGATGACCGCCTGCCGCTGCGCGTCGGCCTTGAGCACCGCGGCGTTCTTGGCCGCCTCGGCCTCCTGCTCCACCCGGTAGCGCTCGGCGTCGGCCGGCTTGCGCACCTCGGTGTCGAGCTGGCGCTGTTTGAGCTCGGCGTTGCGCTCGGCCACCTTCTGCTGCTCGGCCAGGATCTGCTGGTCGCGCTCGGCCTGGGCGAGCGGGCCGGCGGCGGCCGACTTCGCCTTGGCCGCGTCGATCTCGGCCTGGATGCCGGCCTGCTTGAGCGACAGGTTCCGGTTGGCCTCGGCGATGGCCTCCTCGGCCTTGAGCCGCTCCGACTCGGCGGCCTGGCGGGCGTGCGCCTCGGCGATGGCGGCGTCGCGCAGCACCCGGGCCGCCTCGGGCCGGCCGAGGTCGGCCAGGTAGGAGCCCTCGGCGAAGATGTCCTGCAGCTGGAACGTGTCCAGGACCAGGCCCTGGTTGGTGAGCGAGTGCTCGGCCTCCTCGGCGACCGCGCTGGCGAACGCGGTGCGGTCCCGGATGATCTCCTCAATGGTCAGCCGGCCCACGATCGAGCGCAGCGCGCCGGCCAGGACCTCGCTGGTGAACAGGTCGATGCCCTGCTGCTGGTTGAGGAAGCGCTGTGCGGCGGCCCGGATGGCGTCCTCGGTGCCGCCGACCTTGACGATGGCGACGCCCTGCAGGTTGGCCCGGATGCCCTGCTTGCTGACCGCGCCGGTGATCTCGACGTGGATGCGGCGGCTGGACAGGTCGAGCACCTGCAGCTTCTGCACGATCGGGACCACGAAGACCGAGGCCCCCATGACGACCTTCTGGCCGGACAGGTCCGTCGAGCGCGAGCCGTCCAGGCCCTGGACCGACTTCCCCTTGCGGCCGGTGATGATGAAGGCCTCGTTGGACCCCGCCACCTTGATCCGCGACACGATGAAGATCACCAGGAGCAAGACCAACAAGACGCCGCCGCCAATGGCGACGAGCAGGACTGTGTCCATGCGCTTCCTTCTTTACTTAGATGGGGGTTTCTTCGACGATCACGCTGGTGGGGCTCGTCGCCTCCACCACGAAGACGCGGGTGCCGAGCGCGAGGGGCTTGTCGGCGCGGGCGCTGACCTTGAGCGGCTGCCCGCCGAGGGAGATCCGCACCTCGCCGTAGCCACTGCCGGTGATGGGGGTCACGACCACGCCGGTCGTGCCGATCATGTCGCCCTGGGTCGGGGTGGCGTCGGTGCGCATGTTCATGGCGAACCGGGCCAGGCGGGTGGCCAGCCAGGCGGTCGGCACGGCCGCGACGGCTCCGGCCACGACCGGCACGAGCAGGCCGTCGGACCCGGTGGCCGCGGCGAAGGCGGCCCCGGCGAAGCCGAAGGCGCCGATGAACCCGGCGACGGCGGGCACCGAGAACGGCCCGGCGGCATCGGGATGGCCGAAGTGGAAGAGGTCGCCGATGAGCACGGACAGGGCGAGGATGACCACGCCGACCCCACCGATTACCAGGAACGTCGTCTCCACCGGCCCCTCCCCTCAGGACAACTGGAGGGTAACTCCACCGCGCCAATGAACACGTAGGGCGAAGAGGCAGAATCGAGCACGTGCGGTGGTTAGAGGTGCAGGCGCCGATCGATGCGCTCGGCGTGGCGGCCGACGGGTCCGGGATCTGCGGTGTCCGCTTCGGCGGTCTGCCGGAGAAGGCGACGGCCGTGGAGCCCGACGAACTGCTGGCGCGCGCGGCCGACGAACTGGTCCGCTACTTCGCCGGCGAGGACGTCACCTTCACGGTGCCGTTGTCGGTGCCCGGCGGCTCGGAGTTCGAGCGGGCGGTCTGGCGGCAGATCTACGCGATCCCCTACGCCGAGATGCGCACGTATGGGCAGATCGCGGCCGCGGTGGGCGATCCGGACGCGGCCCGGGCCGTCGGCACCGCCTGCAACCGCAATCCGATCCCGATCATCATCCCCTGCCACCGCGTCGTGGGCGCCGACGGCAAGATGGTCGGCTTCGGCGGCGGCGTGTGGCGCAAGAAGATCCTGCTGGAGCTGGAGGCGCGGGTCCGCATCGAGCGCGAGTTCGGCCTGCAATAAAAAAGGCCGGCCCTGACCGGGCCGGCCTTTTCAGAGGGTTCAGCGCTCGACTTCGCCCTTGATGAACTGCTCGACCGACTCGTGCGCGTCGTGGTCGTTGTACTGCACCGGCGGCGACTTCATGAAGTAGCTCGACGCCGACAGGATCGGGCCGCCGATGCCGCGGTCCTTGGCGATCTTCGCGGCCCGCAGCGCGTCGATGATGACGCCCGCCGAGTTCGGCGAGTCCCACACCTCGAGCTTGAGCTCCGCGTTGAGCGGCGTGTCGCCGAAGGAGCGGCCCTCCAGGCGGATGTACGCCCACTTGCGGTCGTCGAGCCACGGCACGTGGTCCGACGGCCCGATGTGCACGTCCGACTTGGACATCTCGTGCGGGATCTGCGAGGTCACCGACTGGGTCTTCGAGATCTTCTTCGAGACCAGGCGGGTGCGCTCCAGCATGTTCATGAAGTCCATGTTGCCGCCGAAGTTGAGCTGGTAGGTGCGCAGCAGCTCGACCCCGCGGTCCTCGAAGAGCTTGGCCAGCGCGCGGTGCACGATGGTGGCACCGACCTGGCTCTTGATGTCGTCGCCGACGATCGGCAGCCCGGCGTCGGTGAACTTCTGGGCCCACTCCGGGTTGGAGGCGATGAACACCGGCAGGGCGTTGACGAAGGCGCAGCCCGCGTCGATCGCGGCCTGTGCGTAGAACTTCGCCGCCTGCTCCGAGCCCACCGGCAGGTAGCACACCACGACGTCGGCCTGCGCGTCGCGCAGCGCCTTGACGACGTCGACCGGCTGCTCGTCGGACTCGTCGATCATCTCGCGGTAGTACTGGCCGAGGCCGTCGTGCGTCGGGCCGCGCTGGACGGTGACGCCGGTCGGCGGCACGTCGCAGAACTGGATGGTGTTGTTCTCGCTCGCGCCGATGGCGGCGGCCAGGTCCTGGCCGACCTTCTTCGCGTCGACGTCGAACGCCGCCACGAACTCGACGTCGCCGACGTGGTAGTCGCCGAACTTCACGTGCATAAGACCCGGCACTCGGTCAGTCGGATCGGCGTTGCGGTAGTACTCCACACCCTGGATCAGGGACGAAGCACAGTTGCCGACACCGACGATGGCAACGCGGACGGAGCCCATCGCGGATGCCTCCTTCTCGTTGTTCACGACCGCTCCGGATCTTCTGCCGAAGGCGGTTCAGGGGTTTTGCCATTGCGCTCGTTCGCAATGAGCTCTTCGAGCCAGCGGACCTCGCGCTCGCATGCGTCCAGGCCGTGTCTCTGCAGTTCGAGCGTGTACGCGTCGAGTCGCTCGGCGGCTCGGCCGAGCACGTCGCGCATGCCCTCGCGGCGCTCCTCCACGCGCCGGCGGCGGCCCTCGAGGATCCGCAGCCGGGTGGCGGGGTCGGTGCGCGCGAAGAACGCGAAGTGCACCCCGAAACCGGCCTCACTGTCGTAGGTCTCGGGTCCGGCGGCACTGAGCAGCTCCTGGAAGCGCTCTTTGCCCTCCGCGGTGATCGTGTAGACCACGCGGCCCCGCTTGCCGGCGAGCAGGGGTACTTCTTCCGTCGTGGCCGGCATTCCGGACGGCGGCGCACCCTCGGTGATCCAGCCGTCCGACTGCAGCCGGCGCAGCGTCGGATACAGCGATCCGTAACTGATCGCGAATCGGAACGCCCCCAACTTGGTCGTGAGCTGCTTCCGCAACTCGTAACCGTGCATCGGGGACTCGTGCAGAAGGCCCAGGATCGCCAGTTCGAGCACTCCCGGCCTCCTTCCCGTAACCCGCCCGATGTATCGGGCCGATACATCGAACGGTAGGTCGCGATCCGAACGGACGCAACAAATCCGGCCAAGTGGGCTAGGACACAGAGCTGCTCGTCTATCGGACGGCTACCGATCGTGACGGAGGTCGCCGTGACGCGCGTGACCGCGTACCCTCGGGCGCATGCGTACCCAGCGTCAGGTTGTCGACTTCTCTCTGAGAAGACGCGCCCTGCTGCGTGAGGTGCAATCCGGACGCGTCGGCACCTATGAGGTGTGCGACGCGTCGCCATACCTGAAGAGTGCTGCGAAATTTCACGGTGAGCAGACAGATGAGCTCTGCCCTGTCTGCCGCCGCGAGAACCTCACCCATGTGCACTACATCTATGGGGATGAGCTGCGCCAGTCCTCCGGACAGGCCCGCCGGGCAGCCGAGCTGCCGATCCTCGCGATGACGCTGAGTGAGTTTCACGTCTACGTCGTGGAGGTCTGCCGCGCGTGCGGCTGGAACCACCTCGTCGAGCAGTACCTTCTGGGGCGCGACGGGATCACGGCCGGACCCGAGGACGGCGGCAAACGCGTCTCCCGGGTGCAAGGAGGGGCGGCCGAATGAACCTGAAGCGCGTGACAGAGCGTTGTCACGAGTGGGGGGACTGTTCGCCGCACCGCCGGGGCTTCCTGGCGCGGGCGGCCGCGGACGGCAACGGCGCCGCACCGCACCGGCTTAGCCGTGAGTGGCGCGGCTCACAGACATGATGGCGACGGAGCATGCGACAACGATGCAACCGGCAAGGTGGGACGAATGAGCTACGGTGACCCGAGCAACCCCCAATCGGGCCGCGCGCAGGTTCCTGGATTCCAGCCGGAACCCCCAGCCCCCAGCCCCTCGGCCCCGCCGGCCGGACGGGCCCAGGTCGGGCGTGCGAGCGTAGGCGGTGCCTCCGGCTCCGCCAGCGTCGGCCCGGCCCGGCCCAGCGGCTCGGCGAGCGTCGGCTCGGCGCGTCCGTCCGGCTCCGCCAGCGTCGGTTCGGCCCGCCCGGCGGGCTCGGCGAGCGTGGGCGCGGCCCGCGTCTCACCGCCCGAGGCGCCCACCGGCCGTGCCAGCGTGACCGGCTCCGCCTCGGTCGGCTCGGCTTCGGTGGGCTCCGCTTCAGTCGGCTCCGCGAGCGTCGGCACCTCCGGCCGCGCCACCGTCGGCCGGGCCGTGGTCGGCTCGGCTTCGGTCGGCGCCCCCATCGGTGACGTCCTCGACGGCCCGGGCGGCCCCGGTGGACCCGGTGGCCCGGGCGGCGGCAAGGGCGGCTCCGGCGGTAAGGACGGCCGAAGCGTCACCGCCAAGGCCAAGAAGCGCCGGCGGCGCAACATCATCATCGTCTCGATCGCCGCGTTCATCATGATCGCGGGCATCGGCATGGTCAGTGGCACCTACTACTTCGACCAGGTCGCGCTGCCCGACGACATCACGCTCAACCAGCAGACGACGATCTTCTACTCCGACGGCCAGACCCCGATGAGCCGCATCGGCGAGAACCGCACCGTCCTGCCGCTGGACCAGATCCCGAAGGACGTGCAGCACGCGGTCGTGGCGGCCGAGGACAACAGCTTCTATACGAACGATGGCGTCGACTACAAAGGTGTCGTCCGGGCCGCCTGGAACAACGTCAGCGGTGGCGACCGGCAGGGCGCCTCGACGATCAGCCAGCAGTACGCCCGGCGCTGGGCCGACCTCGAGGGCGTCACCTACGCCCGCAAGGTCCGCGAGGCGGTCATCGCCCTGAAGCTGAACCAGCAGTACAGCAAAGACGAGATCATGGCGATGTACCTCAACGTCGTCTACTTCGGCCGCGGCGCCTACGGCATCGAGGCGGCCTCCCAGGCCTACTTCGGCAAGCCCGCCCGGGACCTGAAGACCAACGAGGGAATGATCCTCGCCGCGCTCATCAAGAACCCGTCGGGCACCGGCAAGGGCAGCCCGTTCGACCCGACCATCGACAAGGTCCAGTCGCAGGATCGGTTCAACTACATCAAGGGCCAGATGATCACGTTGAACTTCGTGCCGCAGGCCGAAGCCGACACGCGGATGGCCTTCCCCACCACCGTGATCACCCCGCAGCAGGCCCGCGACCGGCAGAACGCCTCGCAAAACCTCGACAAGCCCGAGGGCCTGATCGTTCACCACGTCCTTGGCGAGGTGGCCGCGCTGAAGGACCCGCGTACCGGTGCGCTCCTCTATGAGGACACCGACAACGACGGCAAGAAGAACTTCGACAAGATCAGCAACGGTGGTCTGAAGATCGTGACCACGATCGACAAGGACATCCAGCCGATCGCGGTGCGCGAAGCCAGCCGCAACAAAGAGTCGAACATGAACGGCCAGCCGGACAACCTGCAGGCCGCGCTGGTCGCGGTCGAGCCGGGGACCGGGGCGGTGAAGGCCTACTACGGCGGCGACAAGGGCAGCGGCAACGACTACGCCGGCTACTACAACGACCCGGTCCTCGGCGACGGCAAGGACAGCTGCTGCGGCGGCCACCCGCCGGGCTCGACGTTCAAGGTCTACACGCTCACGACCGGGCTCCTGGCCGGATACCGCATCGACTCGATGTGGAACGGCGACTCGCCGGGCGACTTCCCGAAGAGCGGCCGGTCGATCAGTGGCGGCAACCCGGTCAAGAACGCCGGTGACGGCTCGCCCTCGCACCCGAAGTGTGAGTCCGGGTTCAGCACGTGGTGCACCCTCTCCGAGGTCACCGTCCAGTCGCTCAACGTGCCGTTCTTCGCGCTGGCCGAGAAGGTCGGCCCGGACAAGGTGATCGACACCGCCCGCGCGGCCGGCATCACCGACATGTGGGCCACCGAAAAAGGCAAGACGACGGCGACCAAGATCGACTTGACCACCAAGACCGGCAAGGATGTCGTCCCGAGCCTGTTCCAGACCGAGGTCGCCTTCGGGCAGTATCCGATCACGGTCCTCGAGCACGCCGGCGGCATCGCCACCATCGCGGCCCGCGGCTACGCGGCGAAGACGCACTTCCTCAAGGAGGTGTGGGACGGTGGCAAGAAGACCTACAGCGAGGTCATCAACCCCAAGCGCATCCCCAACTTCACCGACGGCATGGCCGACGACATCAGCACGGTCCTGCAGGGTGTGCCGAAGCACTACAACCTGAAGATGAAGGACGGGCGCCAGATCGCCGGCAAGACGGGCACCTGGCAGTACAGCCAGAACGCCAGCGGCAACGCGCACGCCTGGATGGTCGGCTACGCCGCCTACGACCCAGTCAAGAAGACACCGGACCTGGCGGTCGCGGTCTGGGTCGGCAACAAGGGCGATGAGCAGCCGATCAAGGACAAGAACAAGAAGGACATCATCGGTGGCTCGCTGCCCGGCCCGATCTGGCGCGACTTCCTCGACGGCGCGCTGACCCAGATCAAGGCGCCCAAGGTCAACTTCCGGCCGCCGGCCAACACCGGCCGCCTCGATGTGGGCTCCGGCATCTCGCCGACACCGGCCCTCCCGTCGGTCGACCCGCTCAACCCGGGCGGCCCGCCGACGCAGAACCCCGGCAACGGCAACGGCAACGGTGGCAGCCAGGGCCCGGGCGGGAACGGTGGCGGCGGCGGAGTGCCGACCACCACCGAGACCCGAAGGCGCTGATCGTCACCAGGGTCGAATGATGACGGCCACGGTCCCGGCGATATGGTCGCCGAGTCCGTGGCCGTTTCAGTTGGGGGGCACACGTTGGAGTCGGGCCGGCGCAGGACCGTAGTCCGGTGGGTAGTGCTGGGCCTCTTCGTGGCGGTGGTCGTCTATGGGCATATCTGGTACCGCAACCGCCACGACTGGTTCGACCTCGGCATCTACCGCCAGGCCGTGAACTGGTGGCTCGACGGCCACGACCTCTACGACTACACGAAGCCCGACGACACCCAGGGGCAGCTCGGCTTCACCTACCCGCCGTTCGGCGCGCTCATCCTGGTGCCGTTCGCGGTGCTGCCATGGCTGGGTGCGGTGATCCTCTACAGCGTCATCACGATCGCCGCCGTCGCGATCACCACCTACTGGCTGCTCGCCCCCGTGGCCCGGCGTAAGGGCTGGGAGCTGCCGTTCGCGCTCGTCCTCGCGCTCACCGTGATCAGCACCCTCGAGCCGGTCCGTGAGAATTACACGTTCGGCCAGATCAACATGGTGCTCGTCGTGCTGGTCCTGGCCGACCTCCTCGTGCTACTGCCGAGGGGCAGCCGCTGGGCCGGCGTGCTCATCGGTCTGGCCGCCGCGATCAAGCTGACGCCGGCCATCTTCATCGTCTACCTGCTGCTCAGCCGCCGATACCGGGCCGGCCTCACGGCGATCGTGAGCGCCGCGGCGGCCAGCCTGCTGGCGTTCGCCATCGGCCCCCGGGCATCGATCGACTTCTGGACGGACGCGTTGTGGAAAGGCGAAGGTCTCGGCAACGCGGCGTACACCTTCAACCAGTCCTTCTATGGCATGCTCGCCCGGCTCACCGCGCCGGACGATCCCAACCGGCTGATCTGGGCCGTGCTCGTGCTCGCGGCGCTGGGCTTGGGCCTGTGGCGGGCTCGCAAGGCCGCGCTCGCGGGTGACGAGGTCGTCGGCCTGACCATCACCGGGATCGTCGGCTGCCTGGTCAGCCCGATCACCTGGGTGCACCACATCTACTGGTTCGTGCCGGCCATGATCGTGCTGGTCGCGGTCCGGCGGCGGGCCTGGCTGGCCGTGGTCATCGCGGTGACGGTCGGGCTGGGCCTGGTCTCCTGGTTCGAGCAGGGGCTGCCGCTGGACCCGTGGAGCCACGGCGTCCAGGGATTCATCATCAAGAATTGGTACCTGCTGCTGATGGTCGCCCTGCTGTTCGCCCTGCCGATCCGCACGGATTCCCGCGTCGAGCCGGGCCTTGCATCGACTTCTGAGCCCGCGACGGTACGGTGACCCAATGCCGACGACCCAGGGCCAGCCCGGTGCGCGACCCGAGCATCTAGTCGACGAGCCCGCCAACTCCGACCGCTTCATCAATGGCCTGTCCGAGTCGATCGGCGGTCCCCTCGGCACGCATGCCGTCCGGTCCCGTGTCCGGCTGCCCGGCGGCGGTCGGTTCTGGACGCCGGCCCGGGTGGTGCTGCTGCTCATCTGCGCCATGCTGAGCTTCCACTGGATGCAGAAGGCCCCCTGCCGCGACGCGGCGTGGGTGGACATGAAGCAGTACAAGTACTTCTGCTACACCGACGTCCTCGCGCTGTACTACGCCGAGGGCCTCAACGAGGGCCAGGTCCCCTACGCCGACCACCAGGTCGAATACCCGGTGCTCACCGGCGCCTTCATGGGTGTCCTGGGCCTGCCGGTGCACAACCTGCACGAGCGCGGCATCGTGCAGAACGACGGCCAGACGTTCTACGACGTCAACGCCGTCGTCCTGGGCGCGTTCGGCATCCTGGCCGTCGGGGCCACCCTCGCCGTGCGGCGCCGACGACCGTGGGACGCGGCCCTCTTCGCCCTGGCGCCCGCGCTCTTCGTCTCCGCCACCGTCAACTGGGACCTGTTCACGGTCGGCCTGACCGCCGTGGCGATGGCCTACTGGGCGAAACGAAAACCGGTGCTCGCGGGCGTCTTCCTCGGCCTGGCGACCGCGGCCAAGCTCTATCCCGTGCTCATCCTCGGTGCCCTGCTGGTCCTGAGCATACGAACCGGCAAGTGGAGAGACTTCTTCATAACCCTGGGCTCCGGAGTGGCCACCTGGTGCGTGGTCAATCTGCCGGTGGCGTTCTTCTTCTACGACTCCTGGGTCAAGTTCTGGCAGTTCAACCAGCTGCGCGGGATCGACTGGGGCACGCTGTGGTACATCGGCGCCCACTTCCCGCGCGGCAACGGGCAATACGGCTTCCCGTTCTTCCAAAATCTGGATCTGGACCCCGAACACGCGACGCTCAACGTCCTCTACCTGGGCCTGTTCCTGATCTGCTGCGCCGGCGTGCTCATCCTCGGGCTCACCGCCCCCAAGGAGCCACGCCTGGCCCAGCTGGCGTTCCTGATCGTGGCCGCCTTCCTGATCACCGGCAAGGTGTGGTCGCAGCAGTACGTCCTGTGGCTCGTCCCGCTCGCGGTCCTGGCCCGGCCGAAGTGGGGCGCGTTCCTGGCCTGGCAGGTGGCCGAGGTGCTCTACTTCGTCTCCTTCTACGGCGAGCTCATGGGGGCCTCCGGGCGCCAGGTGTTCCCCGAGGGCGTGTTCGTGCTGGCCTCGATGCTGCGGCTGGTCACCCTGGCGATCCTGGTCGGCTACGTCATCCGCGACATCCGGCGGCCCGAGGAGGACGTCGTCCGGCAGACCTACGAGGGCGACGATCCGGACGGCGGCGTCTACAACGAGGACCCGCTCGACGCCGCCGCACTGGCCGAACCGCCGCCTCCGTCCGGCCCGCCGGTGCTGGTCAAGACCGGCTAGTCGCCTCATTCTCCGGTTTCACGTGAATCCATGATTGGCTTGGCTCGATGTCTTTCGAGCCAAGCCTTTCTGCATTGGTACTGCCTGTGCCCGGCGCGGCCACCCGGAGCCGGACAACGACCAGGAGCGCCAGCAGGACGATCGCGCCGGCGACGAGGAAGACGATCTCCAGGCCGGTCGCGAAGCCGCCCGGGGTGCGGCCGTGCGCGTCGTAGACCCGGCTCAGCACCGACCCCAGCGCCGCCGCACCGACCGCCGTGCCCAGTGCCTGAAAGAACCGGATGCCGGTGGTCGCGACGCCGAGCTGGTGCGCGGGTGCGGTGTCCTGCACCACCATGATCAGGCGGCCGATGAGCTGGCCGAAGCCGACGCCGAGCAGGACCAGCGCGCTGCGGATCGCCCAGAGCGACGAGTCCTGGTGGACGAAGAGCGCGATCGCGCCGATGGCCACGGCCGCGCAGCCGGTGCCCACGAGCAGGGCCGCCCTGGTGCCGAGCGGCAACCGGCTGCCGGCCATCCCGGAGACGGTCAGGCCGAGGGCCATGAACGCCAGGTACAGGCCGGAGCTGGACGAGCTGACACCGCGCGCGACCTGGAGGTACAGCATCAAATGGACCATTGTCCCGATCATCGCCGCGCCGATGAGCAGCTGGATCGCGTAGCTGCCGCGGATGGTGCGGTCGCGCAGCAGGGTCAGCGGGAGCACGGGATGCGCCGCGACCGATTCGCGCCAGACGAACAGGGCCAGACTCACGAGCGTGGCCGCGATGAGCGCGATGATGGCCGGCGACGTCCACGGGAACCGCTGACCGCCCCATTCGCACACGAGCAGCAGGCCGGCCGCGAATGACCCCGCGAGGGCCGCGCCGGGCAGGTCGAGGCTGGTGGGCCGGGTGGTCTGCGGGATCTTGATCGCGAACAGCCCGCCGGCGATCACGATCAGGCCGAGCGGGATGTTGATGTAGAAGATGCCGCGCCAGTTGCCGTTGTCGGCGAACAGGCCGCCGATGAACGGGCCGATCGCCATCCCGACCCCGGCGACGAGCCCGCCCAGGCCGGCGTTCTTGCCGCGGTCCTCCCCCGGCTCGGCCAGGTTGGCCAGGACGACCATGGTCACGCTCATCAGGCCGCCGGCGCCGATGCCCTGGACCGCCCGGAACGCGATGAGCTGGCCCATGCTCTGCGCCGCCCCGCACAGGACCGAGCCGAGCAGGAAGACGCCGACGGCGGAGAGCCAGACCGTTTTGGCGCCGAACGAGTCGGTGAGGCGGCCGTACAGCGGCAGGACCACGGTGGACGCCAGGGCGAACGCCGCGACGAGCCAGGCGACATGCTCGACTCCGTGGAGCGGATCGAGGTCGCGGACGATCGGCACGACGGCCGCGGAAACGATGTTCTGGTCGAGGATGGCCAGCACGATCGTGAACAGGCACAGCAGTGACCCGAGCTTGCGCTGGAGCTTCGTCATGCTTATTAGACTAAGCACAAATTTAGACTTGGTACAAGTTTGATCCTGGTATAGTTCTGGGCATGTCGGCGGAAACGTTGCGGGAGCGGAAGAAGGCGCAGACGCGCTCAGCCCTGTGGAACGTCGCGATCGAGCTGTTCGTCGAGCACGGCTTCGACAACGTGTCGGTCGCGCAGATCGCGGCCGCCGCCGAGGTCTCGAAGATGACCTTCTTCAACTACTACCCGAGCAAGGAAGACCTGGTCGTCGGCCCGATGTCCGAGCACGTCGGCGAGCCGGCCGAGGTCGTGCGGACCCGCGCACCGGGCGAGTCCCCGGTCGACGCGCTGCACCGGCACTTCTTGACCGCCCTGGCCAACCGCGACCCCAACGCCGGCCTGTGCGACAAGCCCAACGTCCTGGCCGTCCTGCGCCTGGTCTTCACCACGCCGAGCCTGACCCAGCGCGCGCTGACCCTCTTCAACGGCCAGACCGACCAGCTGGCCGCCGAACTAGGCCCCGACTTCCGCCACCGCGCCGCCGCCGCCATGATCATCGGCGCCCGCCACGCCCTGGTCACCGAAAACACCAACCGCCTGCTGGCCGGCGAGACGGCCGACGAGGTCTACCCGGACGCCGTAGCCAACGCCAACGAGGCCTTCGCCCTGCTCCGCACCGGCCTCTGAACCCGCCCGCGCCAAACGTTGCCGGTCTCGCCGCCGACCAGACGCGGGTCGAAGCGGGCCGTCGCCCCGGCCGACCTTCGCCGCAGTGTCGATCTGGCCCAGGAGCCCTCGGATACGACGGCGCCGAGCCATTAGCCGCACCCAAGTCGACACGAAGGGTTCCCCGGGCCGGCCGCAGCCCGAGCGGGCCGGTCAGCTACTCGAGGCGGCGCAACCTTGACGGCGGCTGTCGCGCGGTTTGAACGACAAAGAGGTCCCCGGCCTGGTGGGCAGGCCGGGGACCTCTCTGCGGTGGAGCTGATGTTTGTTGCGGCGTCAGCTGACGTTCGGTGGGGCGGTCAGCCGTCGATCTTGTACAGGATGACGTTGCCCTGCTCCGTTCGGCTGATGCCGAGGCCGTCGATGGGTGCGTCGATGGCCTTCGCGTATTCGCCGCCCTGGGCCCGGTCGCGTAGCACCACGACCGTGTGGATGTTCAGTTCGCGGAGCTGCGCCACGGTGGCCGCGTCCGGGAACTGTTGCATGTTCAGGCGCATGATCTGCTGGTCGTCCGGGGTGAAGCCGCTGCCGCCGTTGACCATCTTCGGGAAGCCGTCGGTGCTCCAGAGCATGACGTTCATGTCCAGGAGCTCGTGGGTCGGCAGGACCATCAACGGCGCCTGCAGCGTGCTCATCGCGACCGGGGACACCGGGACCTCGGGGTTCGGGCCGGGCTTGTGTATGCCTTCGGCCAGGACGAGTACCAGCGGAATGAGCGTGATGAGGCGCCACACTCCGGCGCGGTCGCCCACGTCGGACTGGGTCTGGTCGGCGAAGAGCTCGACCGCGCGGTCCGCGAACGCGCTCACGGCCCCGGCCGCCAGCAGGGCCAGGAACAGCGTCACCCAGACCATGAGCCGGCCCGAGGTGCGGATGCCCTCGAAGCCCGGCAGCACGCGGTAGAGCGCCATGTAGCCCCAGTCGCCGTGGCCGGGGCCGTTGCTGCCCATCGCGAGCATCGCCGTGATGACCACGCCGACGCCGAGCCAGATCCGGTGCTTCAGCTTCCAGACCGACACGAACAGGCCGGCGAAGGCGAGCCCGTAAAGGAAGAAGCCCGGCAGCAGCGCCATCTCCGGCGCCCAGCCCAGCGTCGAGCGGGCGTTGGCGTAGGCGTCGCCCCACAGCCACGACTCCGGCGGCGAGATGAAGAAGCCCTTCAGCGGGGGCGAGAACAGGCTGATGATGCTTTCCTCGCGCTTGCCCTCCGGGTGCAGCTTCAGGACCTGCAGATACGGGTAGGCCATCATCCCGCTCACCGCGGTGAAGAGCAGCCCGCCGCCGAGGTTGGCGAAGAACAGCTTCCAGCCGAACGGCCGTCGCACCGCCCAGCGGAAGATCTGCTTGTAGAACCACACGATCGCCGTGATCAGCACGATGAACAGCAGCGCGTAGATGAACGGCATGCCGATGCCGAACCCGAGGCTGACCTGCCAGGCCGCGACCGCCCAGCCGCCGACCACCCAGCCCCAGCGGCGCTTCTCCGGCTCGTATCCCTTCGTGAACGAAAACCCGTGGCCGCGCGCCAGCATCGCCAGCGACAGCGCGATCCCGCCGATCGACAGCACGTGTAGGTGCCCGGCCTGCCCGAGCCGCCACGGCGCATACGCGAACGCCGCGCCCGCCACCGCCGCGCCCGTGCGCCCGGCCCCGAGCTGCC
Source organism: Dactylosporangium sp. NPDC051541 (assembly GCF_044454505.1). Classification (NCBI taxonomy): domain Bacteria; kingdom Bacillati; phylum Actinomycetota; class Actinomycetes; order Micromonosporales; family Micromonosporaceae; genus Dactylosporangium; species Dactylosporangium sp. NPDC051541. The sequence continues at coordinate 158,114 of NZ_JBITDU010000012.1, read as the reverse complement.
GCACCAGCGCATAGGCGCCGAAGAAGGCAAAAGCAAAGATGAAGACGAAGACGATGTTGTACCGCACGATCGCCGCCTCGGGACCGCTGCCGATCATGCCGGCCGGTGCGTATCCGAGCAGCGTGTCCGAGAACGCGTAGCTGTATTGGTCCGGGTAGAACGCGTTGGCGTGCCAGAGTTGCAGCGGATCGGTCGTCAGAATGTGCCCGGCCCACGACATCTGCCAGGCCTGCAGCGTCGGGTCCCAGATGTCCTGCGGGATCGTCGTCGCCGGGTGGAGGACCGCGGGCCAGGTCATGAGGATCGCCAGCAGCACGGAGCCGATCGCGGCCAGGGTCCACTCGTGCGCGAAGAACCGCGCCACGGCCGAGCCGCTCGTCCGGGTGACCCGCCCGACCCGGCCGGGGACGAGCTCAGGCTCGGGCGCGAACGCACCGAACGGGTCCGCCGGCTCGCTGCTCCCGGCCTCCTTCCCGTCCTCCGCGTCCTCGCCGTCCGCCTCGCCTTTCGCGTCCTTCCGGTCCGGGTCGCTCTCGTCAGCGGTCTTTGTGCCGCCCGTTTTCGTATCGCCGGTCTTCGTGTCACCGGCTTCGCTGGTCTCGGTCGCTGCCCCGTCCGCTTTCGCGGGCGCCACGCCGGCCGGGCCCACCTCGGTGGTCTTCACGTCGTCGCTCTTCTTGCCGCGCCTGGACCTGGGCGACTTCTTGGCCGGCGGACTCGCAGCGGTTGCCGCGGCCGGGACGATCGTCTCGGTGGCTGCCCCGCCGCCGTCGACCTCGGCGCTTGATGGCTCGCCGCCGGCATTCGCGACCGCGTCCGTCTTCGTGACCTTGGCGACTTCGGCGCCGTCGACCTTCGTCGTGTCGGCGTTGCTGGATGTGGGAGCGGCGCCGTCGACTTTCGCGGTGTCGGCGGTGCTCGTCGCGAGCTCGTCGCGGTCGGCCTTCGTCGTGTCGGCGGTGCTGGATGTGGGAGCGGCGCCGTCGACTTTCGCGGTGTCGGCGGTGCTCGTCGCGGCTTCTACGGTGTCCGTCGTGGGCTCTGTGGTGGCGGGTGCGGCACTGGCAGTACCACTGGAATCGGCGGTATCTGAAGCAGGTGCCTCCGGAGCCGCCGTGGCCGAAACTTTCTCGTCCGCGTCCGCCGCGGCGCCGTTGCCCTTCGCGTGGCCGTTGGGCGCGATGGGGTCCTGACCCGGGGGCGAGGACGGGGCGGAGCCGGGAGGCACAGGTAGTACCGAATCCGACGAAACGTTGCTCACGCCAGCCGCTCCCGCAGGTAGGTGATGTCGGCGCCCTGGCCCTCGGCGCCGCCCGGAGTCTCGACGAGCGCCGGTGCGCCGGCCGCGCGGATCACCGCGACGATCAGCTCCGGATCGATCTCGCCGGATGTCATGTTGTCGTGCCGGTCTCGCCCGGAGTCGAAGCCGTCGCGCGAGTTGTTGGCGTGGATGAGGTCGATGCGGCCGGTGATGGCCTTGACCCGGTCCACGATGTCGAGCAGGTCCTCACCGCCGGCGTGGGCGTGGCAGGTGTCGAGGCAGAAACCGACCTCGTAGTCACCGATGGCGTCCCACAGCCGGGCCAGGTTGTCGAAGCGGCGGGCGCAGGCGTTGTCGCCGCCGGCCGTGTTTTCGATCAGGACCGGTGTGGCGAAGCCGCCCTGCTCCGCGGCGTAGGCGAACGTCTTGCGCCAGTTGTCGAAACCGGCGTCCAGCCCGTCGGCCTTCTCGACGTGGCCGCCGTGGACGATGAGGCCCTTGGCGCCCACCTTGGCCGCCCCGGCCGCGTGGCTGAACAGCAGTTTTCGGCTCGGAATGCGGATCCGGTTGTTCGACGAGGCGACGTTGATCCGATACGGCGCGTGGATATAGATGTCGATCTCGGCCGCGCGTATCGCCTCGGCGTCCTCGCGATCCTTGGGATCGGTCCAGGCTTGCGGGTCGGTCAGGAAGAACTGGATGAGGTCCGCACCGCGGGCGGCGGCCTCGGCCAGCGGCTCAGCGGGGTCGACGTGAGCACCGATTCGCATGCCGCAGAGCCTACGACGTGGGTGTGACACTTCGCGCGACCCGCCTCGGGGACGGCGACCGATGCGTCCGGAATGCCGGTCTTCCGTCACCGTCTCGCCGATCGCGTCGTTACGTCCGTAGCCGCTCGTGATCGCGCAGTGCTCAACCGGCTCGATGGAACGGCCACCCCGACAGATTCCCCCAACCCTGGATGGCTACTGGTATGGCTACCTTGTCTGGACACCGAACGGCAGTCCGTCTGGCGGCTACCGCCGCGGCGCTCGCCGCCGCGGCCCTGACCGTGGGCGCCGGCCCGGTGAGCGCCGCACCTGAGTCCCCGTCGGTCGAGTTCTCCGGCGGCAGCGTGCTCAGTCTTCTGGTCTGCAAGTCGGAGCCGAGCACCGGCAACGTGTCGGTGCCGTCGGACTCGCGGGTCAACTTCGTCAACCGCCTCGGGCAGAACGCGTCGCTGAAGGTGGACGGGAAGTCCGTCGCGACGGTACAGCCGAATCAGCAGGTGCCTGTCCTCTTCAAGAAGGGGCCGGTGGAGGTCGCGATGACCTTCGACTGCGGAGTCGGTGTGGTGCAGCAGTTCAAGCCCGTCTCGGTCGGTGTGACCACGCCGCCGCCGGCCGCTGCCGCCCCCGCCGGGCCGGCCGCGCAGCCGCAGGCCAAGGCCGCGCCGGGCACGACGAAGACGACCGGGCCGGCGAACGGGCCCGCAGGCGCGGCGGCCGGTGCCGCGAACGGCGTGATCACCAACCGCTCGGGCGGCTCCCGCTCGACCAAGACGCCGACGGCACAGGCCGGCACGGACGGTTCGGCTCCGGCGGCCGACGCGGGTGAGCTGGGTACCGAACCCATCGACCCGGCGCTCGTCGACCCGAGCGCGGCGGCGGCGCCCGCCATGGGCGTGGACCCCAGTGCGGCATCCGCCGACGACCGGGTCACCGTCGAGGAGCCCGTGGCCGCCAGTGGCCCGGCGAGCAACGGCCCGGCCGGCCTGCTGGCGCTGGTCGCGACGGTGTGCGTGGTGGGCGTCGGAATCGCCGCAATTCGGGCTATTATCGCGCAACGGGCATCACGGGCGAGCTTCGCTTAAGGTACAATTTATAAAGCTCCGCGGGGCGCAGTCATCCAAAGCACCGGTGTGGTCGTTCCTCCCCAGGTCCCACCCAACGAAGCGGATGACGCGCCCCGCGGTCTCTTGTGTCCAAGGGATTTTCGGTCCGGACACACCAGCATGTACTCTGGTTCGGTCCATCGGTCTGCATTTCGATGGACGACGCTGGACCTCCTGCCGCGGATGGACCGCGGCCGCTTAGCCCGTAGGAGGTGAGAAAGTCTTGCGTCATTACGAGATCATGGTGATCCTCGACGGCAGTCTCGAGGAGCGCACCGTCGCACCGTCGCTCGATCAGTATCTGAATGTGATTCGGACGTCGGGTGGCTCGGTCGAGAAGCTCGACGTGTGGGGCCGCCGGCGCCTCTCGTACGAGATCAACAAGAAGACCGAGGGTATCTACGCCGTCATCGACCTCCAGGCGTCGCCGGAGAGCGTGGCTGAGCTGGACCGTCAGCTGCGACTCAACGAGTCCGTGCTGCGCACCAAGGTCATCCGGCCCGAGGTCCGCTAAGCGGATCCAGGCGAGATCGATCTGCTTCGCCCGGCCCCAGGTCACAGGCCACGACGAAAAACTGTCGTACCCCTGTGGCAAGGTGCCACATACCAGCGCGCGAGGAGTTGACTCATATGGCAGCGGGAGATACGACGATCACGGTCATAGGCAACCTGACCGATGATCCTGAGTTGCGTTTCACTCCGTCGGGAGCGGCGGTGGCCAAGTTCCGGGTGGCCTCGACCCCTCGGACGATGGACCGCCAGACCAACGAGTGGAAGGACGGCGATCCGCTGTTCCTGTCCTGCACGGTCTGGCGCCAGGCGGCCGAGAACGTCGCCGAGTCGCTGACCCGCGGGTCGCGAGTCATCGTCTCCGGCCGGCTCCGGCAGCGGTCATACGAGACGCGCGAGGGCGAGAAGCGCACCGTCATCGAGCTGGAGGTCGACGAGATCGGCCCCTCGCTGCGCTACGCGACTGCCAAGGTGCAGAAGATGTCGCGCAGCTCCGGTGGTGGCGGCGGTGGCTTCGGCTCCGGTGGCAACGGCGGCGGTGGCGGGGGCGGTGGTGGCGGCGGGTATCAAGACGACCCGTGGGCCAACGCGACCCCGGCCGGCGGTGGTGGCGGCGGTGGCGGCGGCAGGTCGAACTCTTCGTTCGATGAGGAGCCCCCGTTCTAATGGCATCAGGAGCAAGAGCAATGGCGAAGGCTGCGGCCCTGCGCAAACCGAAGAAGAAGGTGAACCCTCTCGACAAGGAGGGCATCGCCTACATCGACTACAAGGACACCGCGCTGCTGCGCAAGTTCATCTCCGACCGCGGCAAGATCCGCGCTCGGCGGGTGACGGGTGTCACCGCCCAGCAGCAGCGTCAGATCGCGCGCGCCGTCAAGAACGCGCGTGAGATGGCCCTGCTCCCCTACACCGCGACCACGCGCTAGGGGGCCGGCGACATGAAGATCATCCTTACCCAGGAAGTCACCGGCCTCGGCACGCCCGGCGACATCGTCGAGGTCAAGGACGGATACGGGCGCAACTACCTGCTGCCGCAGGGGTTCGCGATTCCGTGGTCCAAGGGCGGCGAGAAGCAGATCGTGACGATCAAGCGGGCCCGCTCGGCCCGGGAGATCCGCGACCTCGGGCACGCCAACGAGGTCAAGGCCCAGCTCGAGGGCCTCAAGGTCTCGCTGGCCGTCCGCGCCGGCAGCGAAGGCCGACTCTACGGCTCGGTCACCTCGGCCGAGGTCGTCGACGCCGTCAAGAAGGCCGGCGGCCCGGATCTGGACCGCCGCCGCCTCGAGCTGCCGGGCCACGTGAAGTCGGTCGGCGACTACAAGGTGCAGATCAAGCTGCACCCGGAGGTCGCCGCGGTCTTCACGCTGAAGGTCACGGCCGCCAAGTAGGACGCGCAAGCAGGCTCGGGCCCCGCAGGACACTCGTCCTCCGGGGCCCGTTCCCGTTTCCAGCGCCTCCACGCCGCACGCCGCGCGCTCCACGCCGCACGCCGCACGCCGCACGCCGCACGCTCCACGCCGCACGCCCATGCCGCGCTGCCACCGACACCGCTCGCCGCGGGACGCTCAGATGAACTCGCGCCCGCCTCGCGTGGTGTGTTCGCTCATCGCGTGCGCCACATGTGACGCTCGTTCGGCTGTGGCTCGTCTCGTCTGGCGTTCCCGCTTCGCCGACGGACGCGCGCCTCGTTGCGGCGTCCGTACGGCTCGCGCGGGTGCGGCGGGTGGATGAGTGGATCAGCCGTAGAGGGACTCGGCGTCGGTGATCATGGTGGTCAGGTCGCGGATCTGGGTTGTGTCGCCGGCTGACCGGGCGATCGTTCGCAGGTCGGGGAGGCGGACCTCCTCGGCGTACTGGCTGTTGCGGAGTACCTCGGCCAGGTAGGCGGCCGCGTAGGAGACCCGGAGCGGCTTGGCGGCCTCGGTGAAGTCGCGATCCAGGGCGTTGACCGTCACCGGCTCCGCGAGCTCGCTCGGCTCCCGGGTTTTCGGATCCTGCCAGCGGACCCGTACGTCGGCCAGGTGGCCCGCGGCGCCCGGGCGCAAGTGCAGTGCATAGAGCGCCGTGACCGCGTGGCCCGGGCCCACCTCGCCGCCGTCGACCTTGTCGTTGCGGAACTGGGAGGCCGAGAGCGCGCGGTTGTCGTAGCCGATCAGACGGTACGACAGGACGGTCTTCGGGTCGAATTCGACCTGTGCCTTGGCGTCCAGGGCCCGCAGTGCGACAGTCGCGGGGAGTTGCTGCACGAAGACCCGATCGGCCTCGGCCTCCGTGCTGACGTAAACGACGTAACCGTCGCCCTTGTCGGCGAGCTGCTCCATGAAACGGTCGCCGTAGTCGCTGCCGACGCCGACACCGAGCAGCGTGATCTGCTTGGCCGCGGCCTCCTGGATCTCGCGCACGAGGGGCGTCGCGTCGGTGGTCCCGACGTTGGGCAGGCCGTCGGAAAGCAGGATGACGCGGTTCGTGGCCTTGTCGCGGAAGCCCTTGCGGGCCGTGTCGTAGCCGAGGCGCAGGCCGGCCTCCAGGTTCGTGCTCCCGGCGACCTTGAGACGATCGATCGCCGCGTGCACGGCCTGACGGTCGCGGACCGACGTCATCGGGCGCAGTACCTCGGCCCGGTCCGAGTAGGCGACCAGCGCCACCGAGTCCGTCGGGCGCAGCTGGTCGACGAGCGTGTCGAGGCCGTGCTGCACCAGATCCAGCTTGCCCGGCTCCGACATCGAACCCGACACGTCGACGACGAAGGTCAGGGCCGCGTCCGGGCGGTTGGTGTCGGACTCGCCGCGGGTCTGCAGGCCCACGCGCAGGATCCGGGCGTTGTCCTCGGCGCCGCGATGCGTGGCCGGCAGCCGGGTGCCGTCAGTGTTGATCGCGAAGCCGTTGCCTTCCGGCTCGCGGTACTGCTGGTCGAAGGAGTTGACGAACTCCTCGGGGCGGATCGTGTTGGCCGCGGGGCGACGGCCGGACTGCAGGGTGCGCTTCGCGAAGCCGTATGAGGCCGTGTCGACGTCCACCGCAAACGTCGACACGGGCCGGTCGGCCGCCGCGATCTCGCCCGCCGCGGCCCGCTCGGAGTCCGCGTTCTTCTCCGGTGTCGCGGCGCCCGCGGCGAGGCCCTCGGGTGTCCCCGTCGGGCCGTATGCGGGTGCGCCGTTCTTGGCGCTGTCGGCGCCGCTGCTGCTGTCGTTGCTGTCCGCGCCGCAGGCCGCCAGCAGTGCGGCGGCCAGCGCGAGCACTGCGGCCGCGCGTAGAGCTCGTGCCATCGTCCCTCCCCGTCAAAGCTGTTTGGCAGGTCTGACGGCAGCGCTCAGCGGGCGGATCCGGGCGTGACCCTACGGTGACCGAACCTTGATTTTCTAAAGACCGAGATCCTGCGTCGCCAGGACCGCGAAACCGACCGTGGCCAGGCCCGCACCCAGCACCGCGCTGGCGAACCCGATGGCGAACGGCCGCCAGCCGGCCGTGACCTTGCCCAGGACCATCGCGACGATGATGCTCAGCGCCATGGAGACGGCGAGCTGCGGTACCAGATGACCGATGTTCGCCAGAGCCTCGTCATGCTGTGACGGGCAGGGCAGCCCGAACGCCGTCGTGCAGCCCGGGCGCGGATCGTCGGACAGGGTGAGCGCCCACCCGACGTATGCGGCGAACGGGATGAGATACCAGCACGCGGTCGAGATGAAGGAGCCGATGTAGAGGCTGTGCTGGTCCGGCTCGTCCTCGTCGTCGTCCTCCTCCTCCTCGTCCTCCTCGTCGCGCTGGCTCGGCGGCGGCGGAGGGAGGGGCAGCCGGCGGCGCGGGCGGCGCTCGGCATCGGCCCAGTCGTCGTGGTCGAGGACCCGGCCCTGGCCCGGGCGGCGGGACGGATCGGAGCGGGCCGGGAACGGCTCGATGCCCCAGCCGTCCTCCTCCGGCGTGCGCTGCTGCGGGATCCAGCGTTCCTGCCGCGGATCCCAGCGCCCCGTCTCAGGCGTCGGCTGTTCGCGCCGGCCGCGCGGCCGATCCCAATCCGGGTAACTCACTGCCGGAGCGTCACCCATTCGTGACCTTTCCGCAATCGGTCGTCCAGCCGGAAAATCCGTGCCCCTCTTTTTCTCGCACACAGGCTGTGGACGCGATAGCCGCAGCTCAGAGGGCATTCAAGCAGCTGTTATGGAAGGTTATCCACAGGGGTATACACAGCCTTTCCCAAGGTCTGGGGCCTCAGTCCACAGGTTGTCCGCAGAGTTGTCCACCGGCTAACTTTCATCGAACGCCAGTCGCCCCATACCGTTGCGCGGGCGCGCGCCGTCGCGCCGGCGAGTTTTTGTCGTACCCCCGAGGTCTACTAGGGCCTGGAAGGTATGGCGTTGGGGGGCGGAAGTGTCGATCACCGATGACAAGCGGAGCGATCCGTGGGACGAAGAACCGCCCCCGGACCACGAAGGACCAGCTCCCGAGCCGCAGGAGCGCCGCGGCGGCGGTAAGAACTTCAAGGGCGGCGGCGACCGCGAGCGGCCATCCGGCGGCGCCGAGACGTTCGAGCGCACCCCGCCCCAGGACGTCGCGGCCGAGCAGTCCGTCCTCGGCGGCATGCTGCTGAGCAAGGACGCGGTCGCCGACGTCGTGGAGATCCTCAAGACCCAGGACTTCTACAAGCCCGCGCACAGCGTCATCTACGACGCCATCCTCGACCTCTACGGCCGCGGTGAGCCCGCCGACGCCGTCACCGTCGCCGCCGCGCTGACCGACACCGGCAACATCGCCAAAATCGGCGGCACCCCATACCTGCACACCCTGATGACCGCGGTCCCGACCGCGGCCAACGCCAGCTACTACGCCCGCATCGTCGCCGAGCGCGCCGTCCTGCGCCGCGTCATCGAAGCCGGCACCCGCATCGTCCAGCTCGGCTACGGCTCCAGCGCCGAAGGCGGCCGCGACGTCGACGACGTGGTCGACCTGGCCCAGCAGGCCATCTACGACGTCACCGAGAAGCGCGTCAGCGAAGACTTCGCCGTTCTTGCCGAAATGCTCCAGCCCACCCTGGACGAGATCGAAGCCGTCGGCGCCCAGGGCGGCATGATGACCGGCGTCCCGACCGGCTTCCAGGACCTGGACCGCCTGCTCAACGGCCTCCACGCCGGCCAGCTGGTCATCGTCGCCGGCCGACCCGGCCTCGGCAAGGCTCTGGCTCTCGACACCCCGCTCCCCACACCCGACGGCTGGACCACGATGGGCCAGGTGCGGGCGGGCGATCAGCTGCTCGGTGCCGACGGGCGGCCGACCACCATCGTCAACGCCTTCGACGTGCTGCACGACCGGCCGTGCTACGAGGTCGAGTTCTCCGACGGTTCAGTGATCGTGGCCGACGCCGAACACCTGTGGACGACCACGACCGGCGCTGCCGCCCGGGCCGAGCTCGCGAGCGTGCGGCGAAGCGTCATGGCCGCCCCTGATGAGTTGGTGACCTTCGGCGAAGCGGCGACGTTGGTCGGCGAGCAGTTCCGGCACATCCTGGACATCGCCGGTCATGAGGTCGGCACTGTCGGTGTCGTGACGCGGGAATACGCGCGGTCCGGTCGGCCGTGGCGGCGGTCGATCCAGGCCTACTCGCGGCCGGCGCGGGTCGGTGAGCTGAGCCGGCGGGTCGGGCGGACGATGAACGCCGAGACCACGGCGGTCCACCCGAAGACGGTGACCACCGCTGAGATCGCGGCCACGCTCCGGCACCCGACCGACGGCCGCCTCAACCACGCCGTTCGCAACGCGGGCGCGCTGCAGCTGCCCGACCGGGCACTGCTGGTGGCGCCCTACACACTCGGGGCCTGGCTCGGTGACGGGCACTCCGCCGCACCCCGGCTCACGACCGCGGACCCGCAGATCGTGGCGCTGATCGAGGCCGACGGCTACCTGGTCGTGCCGAGCTCGGCGCACCCGATGCTCTACGGTCTGCGCAGTGCGCAGCCCAAGGGCTCGCTGACCCGCGACCTGCGAGCCCTCGGTGTGCTGGGCGACAAGCACATCCCGGCCACATACCTGCGCGGGTCCGAGGCGCAGCGGCGCGCACTGCTGGCCGGGCTGCTCGACACCGATGGCACGGTGACGACGACCGGCAACGTGCAGTTCACGTCGACCAGCGAGCGCCTGGCGCGGGACGTGCGGGAGCTCGTGGTCAGCCTCGGATACCGCTGCACCGTGACCCGGAGCGACGTCCGTGGGCGCACGGCCGCCTCGTCGATCGCCTACACGCTCAACTTCACCACCGCTGACGACGTGTTCCGGCTCGAGCGCAAACGCGACGCCCAGCGGTCCCGGCGCTGCACCACGAGCACGGCCCGGACCAGGCTTCGATACGTCGTCGCCGTCCGGCCGGTGGCGAGCGTGCCGGTCCGCTGCGTGCAGGTCGACAACGCCGACCACCTCTACCTGGCCGGCGAGGCCATGATCCCCACGCACAACTCGACCGCCGCCATGGACTTCAGCCGGGCGGCGTCAGTGAAGCACAACATGGCGTCGGCGATCTTCAGTCTGGAAATGTCCAAGGTCGAGATCGTCATGCGGCTGCTCTCGGCGGAGGCTCGGGTGCCGCTGCACGTGCTGCGGTCGGGACAGTTGTCGGACGACGACTGGACCAAGCTGGCGCGGCGGATGGGGGAGATCAGCGAGGCGCCGCTGTTCGTCGATGACACGCCGAGCATGAACCTCATGGAGATCCGGGCCAAGGCGCGGCGGCTCAAGCAGCGGCACGATCTGAAGCTCATCATCGTCGACTATCTGCAGCTCATGACCAGCCCCAAGCGGACCGAGAGCCGGCAGCAGGAGGTCGCCGACTTGTCCCGTGGCCTCAAGCTGCTGGCCAAGGAGGTCGAGTGCCCGGTCGTCGCGGTGAGCCAGCTCAACCGTGGCCCCGAGCAGCGCACCGACAAGCGCCCACAGCTGTCCGACCTTCGTGAGTCGGGCTGTCTGACGGCGGGGACGCGGATCCTGCGTGCGGATACTAACGCGGAGACGACGCTCGGGGAGCTGCTGGAGTCCGGGGCGCAGGATGTCCCAGTGTGGTCGCTCAACGAGAAGCTGCAGTATGTGCCGCGGACGATGACGCACGCCTTCCCGAGCGGCCGCAAAGAGGTGTTCCGGATGCGGCTGGCGTCCGGGAAGGTGATCGAGGCGACGGCCAACCATCCGTTCCTGACCTTCACCGGCTGGACGCCGCTCGGCGAGCTCGAGGTCGGCGGCCGGATCGCTGCGCCGCGGCATGTCCCGCCGCCGCTGCAGATCGCGCCGTGGGCGGAGCACGAGGTCGTGCTGCTGGCTCACATGCTCGGTGATGGGTCGTTCGTCGCTCGGCAGCCGGTTCGCTACGCCAGCATCGACGAGGCCAACTTGGCGGCGGTGACCGAGGCGGCAGCCGGCTTCGGCGTCACAGCGATCCGGGACGAGTACCCGGCCGCCCGGGTCACGACGCTGCGGCTGCCGGCACCGTTCAGGCTCGCTCGCGGGCGGCGGAACCCAATCGCTGCGTGGCTGGATGGGCTGGGGCTCTTCGGGCTGCGGTCATACGAGAAGTTCCTGCCCGAGCGGGTGTTCTCGCTGCCCAAGGAGCAGGTCCGGCTCTTCCTGCGGCACCTCTGGGCGACTGACGGGTCGGTGACCGTCACGCCCGAGGATCGTCCCGGCAATGGCGGCCGGGTCTACTTCGCGTCGACCAGCGAGGCGATGGTGCGGGGTGTGGCCCGCTTGCTGCTGCGGTTCGGCATCACCGGCCGGATCAAGACGAGCAAGACCACGCCACATCGGGCGATGTTCACGCTCGATGTATCGGGCCGCGACGATCAGCTCCGGTTCGTCCGTGAGATCGGCGTCCACGGCGCCCGCGGCATCGCCTGCGAGCGACTGCAGACCCGGCTCGAGTCCCGGCAGGGCAACCCCAACGTCGACACGGTCCCGAAGGAGATCTGGGGTTCGGTCCGGGCGATCTTGCAGGACCAGGGCATGTCGCACCGCGAGTTCGCGGCGGCGATGGGGACGCAGTTCAGCGGCAGCACGCTGTGGAAGCACGCGCCGAGCCGGTCGCGGTTGTCTCAGGTCGCGGCGGTGCTCGGCCGGGCGGATCTGGAGCTGCACGCGACGAACGACGTGTTCTGGGACGAGATCCGCTCAATCGAGAGCATCGGGGAGCAGGAGGTGTACGACGCGACGGTGCCCGGCCTGCACAACTTCGTCGCCAACGGCATCGCGACCCACAACTCAATTGAGCAAGATGCGGACGTTGTCATCCTTTTGCACCGGGATGACTACTACGACAAGGAGTCGCCGCGGGCTGGGGAGGCGGACTTCATCGTGGCCAAGCATCGAAATGGGCCTACTGACACGATTACCGTGGCGGCGCAGCTACACCTGTCGCGGTTCGTTGACATGGCTATCTGACCTTCGCTGGTCCCACCAGTAGGCGAGGAAGGTGGCTGGGTAGAGCAGGTAGCCGAAGCGGGTCGTCGGGGTGAGCATGATCGCCGCGGTCAGGCCGGCGGCGATGAAGGCGGCGGCTGCGGCGGAGGTCGTCGGGCGGTGGCGATACAGCAGGTAGGCGATCACGGCGCCGGCTAGGAGGAGCAAGGCCAGGGCTATCGTCCGGCCGGCTGGGAGCGAGCTTGCGATCAGGTGGCCCGGTAGCGGGGACTGGGCGGGGCTCGTCACCAAGCCCTGGCCGGTTGGGAAGCGGATCGCGTTCTCCATGAAGGCGTCCGGATGCACCACGAGAGCCGGCACCAGAGCCACCAGCGGGATGCCGAAGGCGAACACCGCGAAGCGGGCCGCTCTCGACAGCGGCGGCCAGGCCAGGACCAGCAGGACCAAGGCCACCGGCAGGGCGAAGAGCTTCAGGGCGCCGGCCAGTCCGACCGCCACGCCGGCGGCGATGAAGCGGTCGCGGGAGGCCAAGGCCAGGGCCAGCACGCAGAGCGCCAGGACCGGGATGTCGTCGCCGCCGGTCGCCAGCGTCAAGGTGCAGAGCGGCAGTGCGGCCACGGCCTGGGTCAGGCGGTGCGCATCAGCGAGTAGCAGTTTCAGGGAGTACACCAGGCAGAAAAGGGTGACGATCGCGAACCACACGCGGGCGTCGGTCCACCACGAAGAGCCGAACGCGGCCCGCGGGAGGCCGAAGACCGACATGCCGGGCTGGTAGGGGGCGTAGCCGAGCAGGCGGTCGTCCGCGGGCAGGTCGGCGATCGCGGCGCGGGACAGGTACGGGGTGCCGGTGTGGACCAGGCGGTCGCCCATGTGCTCGACGACCAGTACCTCCTCCTGGGCCCGGTCGGTGCGGCCGGACGCGCGCTGGATCGACTCGACCAGCAGCGGGAGCAGGGCCGTCGCGGCGAACACCAGCCAGACCACCAGGCGGCGGGACAGGACGAGGACGAGTGCGGCGCCGGCCGTGTAGCCGATCCAGGCGATCGCTCCCCACGCGCGGTGTGGCAGCAAGGTCGAGGTGAGCGCGGTGACGGCGGCGAAGGCGGCACACAACACGTAGAAAGCGGCGTCGATCAGGCGGGTAGCGATCCGACCATTGTGCCAACGGGTCAGGTCGAGCGCTCACGGCCGGGGGGTTCGGCGGTGCCGCCCTGGGCCATGCGGCGGGCTCGGCGGCTGCGGGACATGCGGATCACGGCGCCGGTGTCGTGGAGCGGGGCGGCCAGGTGGCCTTCGCCGCGGTCGAGGGCGGCGAGCAGCCGGTCGGAGGGCATGGCGCGGGCGAAGAGGTGGCCCTGGCCGGCGGGGCAGCCGAGCTCCCAGAGCTGCTGGCGCTGGTCTTCGCGCTCGACGCCTTCGGCCACGACGAGCAGGTCGAGGCTGCGGCCGAGGTCGATGGTGGAGCGCACGACGGCGCCGGGGGCGGACGTGTTCATCGCCGAGACGAAGGTGCGGTCGATCTTGAGTTCGTCCACGGGTACCCGGGCCAGCGTCGCCAGGGAGGAGAAGCCCGTGCCGAAGTCGTCGAGCGCGAGCCGGATGCCCTGGTCACGCAGGGCGGCCAGGACCTCGTCGACGACCTCGAGCTTGCTCAGCGTCACGGACTCGGTGAGTTCGATGACCAGGGAGCTGGACGGCACGCCGCGGGCGCTGAGGCGGCGGGCCACGGCGTCGGGGAAGCTGGGGTCGAGGAGGCTGCGGGGGGAGACGTTGACCGCGACCGGGATCGGGTAGCCGGCGTCGGCCCAGTCGGTGGCGGCGATCAGGGCCTGGTCGAGGACGGCGTCGGCGAAGGCGGCGAGCTGGCCGGAGCGTTCGATGGCGCCGAGGAAGCGGTCCGGGGAGAGGGGGCCGCGGTCGGGGTGCTGCCAGCGGGTGAGGGCTTCGGCCGCGATGACTTTGCCGCTGGCCAGGTCGACGATCGGCTGGAAGTGGACGGTGAACTGGTGTTCGGCGACGGCGCGGGCCAGGTCGCCGCCGAGGGTGAGGCTGGTGACGTCGGCGGTGTCGCGGGCCTGCGCGTAGACGACGACCCGCTGGCCGTCCTGTTTGGCCTGGTACAGCGCAATGTCCGCCCGCCGCAGGAGTTCGCCGACACTGCCGCCGGTGCCGGTGGTCACGCCGCAGGTGGCTTCGACGCTGATGCGCATTTCGTCGAGCTCGATGGGCGGTGCGAGCGCGTCGAGCATGGCGTGGGCGCGCAGTTCGGCGATGGCGGGTGCGCTGAGGCCGGAGAGCAGTACCGCGAACTCGTCCCCGCCGAATCGGGCGACGAGGTCGCCGGGGCGGGCCGCGGCGGCGAGGCGGTCGGCGACGCCGACGAGGACCCGGTCGCCTTCGGCGTGCCCGAGGGTGTCGTTGACCTCTTTGAAGTGGTTGAGGTCGATCAGCAGTACCCCCACCACTCCGGCGTTCCCGGCGAGCAGTTCGTCGCCGTACTGCTGCAGCCGCCGCCGGTTGGCCAGGCGGGTGAGCGGGTCCTGGGCGGCCGCGCGGGCGTGGCTGTCGGCGAGGCGCTGGGTTTCGGCGAAGGTGGCGGCGTTGCGGATGGCGGTGCAGAGCGCGGCGGTGAAGGTGCGCAGGGTGTACTGCTCCCGGTCGGTGAACCGCACGGGTCCGGAGCCGCGGAAGCGCAGCCGCAGCTCGCCCAGGTCGCCGTCGCCGCGGTAGCTCTCCAGCGCGACCGGGATCAGGTATCCCTCGGACGGCGGCGCGTCGCGCGGTGGCCCGTCGTAGAGGATCTCTTTGCCGTCGCTGCGCACGAGGCGGGCGTCGCCGCTCGGCGGGCGGATCTCGACTTCGGCCTGGTCGGTGGAGAAGATGTCGGTCGCTCGGCGCACGGCCGCGTAGAGGACGTCGGTCTGGTTGACGGAGTTGAACTCGTCGGTGGCCTCGGCGAGGCGCTGCCAGGCTTCGTTGCCCTGGCGGGTGCGGGTCTTGTTGGCGAAGGCCAGGTGGATCGCGACGGCCAGGGGCGGCAGGACGAGCAGCAGCCACTCGCTGACGTGGTATGCGGCGACGGTGGCCAGCGCGACGGTGGCCTGCGCGAGCCGGGTGATGAGCTGGACGTCGAAGTTGGCCAGCACGAGTTGGCGGAACGGGTTGTGCGTGACGATCGCGAACAGCGCCTGGGACACGACCGCGTCGACCAACGTATATGCGACAAATGCCAGGATCAGTCCGGGTATGACGGCCGAAATGGAAAATGTCGAATTCAACAGGATCGGCTGCGTGCCGACCGAGTAGGCGGCGTAGGCGGCGGCCGACGCGGAAATAGTTTCTTTTCCGACATTGAACCCGATCTTCATCGGATCGGACACTCGGCGCAGTAGCAGGGAAAGGAACAGGCCGCACGCGGCGCCGAGAATCATCTCCGCCGCCGGCAGGAAGACGGCGGCGAGCGTGATCACCGCGGTGATCGGGTGGATGCCCTCCTTGACCGATCGGATGCGGATCTCGATCACGGTGAAGAAGTTGCCGATGACCACGAGGGTGAGCACGGCCATGCCGGTGAACTGGGCCTGGCGGGTCGAGATGCTCCACAGTGCCCACAGTGCGGCGGCGGACCCGCCGACGACGACGGGACCAACGAGGCACCACAGGCGCCGGTTGGTCGCGTCGTCGGTTCGCGGTGTTGTCTGCATCGCTCAGCTTCATCGTCGCCGATGTCGCCGCTGGCTTGTCAACCCATCGCGGGGGTCAGAGCCAGACGTAGTCCTTCTGCATTTTCGCCTCCTAAGGCCGCGTGGTGGATTTGACCCCCCTTTAGCACCAGATATCGATGACCATCGACGTTCTAAGTGCTGAACGCAGCCTAGGGTGCAAAACGCAAGATGCCCTAAACGATTTGTCCGTCGAATCATAGTTTGCGAACTATAACGGGCTTTGTCACGATTTGCCGACGCGAAGGTGACGCTCCGTATAGCAAATTCGACGCAGACGTCCTTAGCGTGCAGCATCGGCGGTGCTTCCGCCTCCGCTCATTAAGCTCTTTGGTGTGCCAAACGAGTTGACCCATGTGGACGCTTCGGGTGCCGCCCGAATGGTTGATGTCGCAGCGAAGGATGTGAGTGCCCGGCGGGCCGTCGCGGCCGGGTTCGTGCGCACCACCAGCGAAGTCATCGCGCTCTTGCGTGACGGAGCGCTTCCGAAAGGTGACGCTCTGGCGGTGGCCCGCATTGCCGGAATCATGGGTGCGAAGCGCACGCCCGACCTGATTCCCCTGTGTCATCCGATTGCTTTGCACGGTGTGACCGTCGAGTTGACGCTGCGTGATGAGACAATCAATATCGAAGTCGTCGCGAAAACCGCCGACCGCACCGGCGTCGAGATGGAGGCGCTCACCGCGGTGGCGACGGCCGGCCTGGCGCTCATCGACATGATCAAGGCGGTCGACCCGGCCGCGTCCATCGAGCACGTGCGGGTGATACGCAAAGAAGGCGGCAAGACCGGGCTGTGGGAGCGGGCATGAAAGCGGTAGTGGTGGTGGCGTCCAACCGGGCGGCCGCGGGGATCTATGCCGACACGAGCGGGCCGCTGCTGGTCGAGGGGCTGCGGGCGCTCGAGTTCGAGGTCGGCGATCCGGTCGTCGTGCCCGACGGCCCGCCGGTCGAGGCGGCGCTGCGCGAGGCCGTGGCCGGGGGCGCCACCGTGGTGCTGACCAGCGGCGGCACCGGGATCAACCCGACGGACGCCACGCCGGAGATGACCCGCCGGGTCCTGGACTACGAGGTCCCCGGCATCGCCGAGGCCATCCGGGCGGCCGGCGCGGCCAAGGTGCCCACCGCGATCCTGTCGCGCGGGCTGGCCGGCGTCGCGGGCCGCACGCTGATCGTCAACCTCCCCGGGTCCCGGGGTGGCGCCAAGGATGGTCTCGCGGTGCTCCGGCCGGTGCTCCGGCACGCGGTCGACCAGCTTCGCGGTGGCGATCACCCGCAAACGACTACGCTTCCAGCGTGACGATCCCGATCGCGTGGACGGCTGCCCGCGAAGCGGTGCTCACTGCCGCGCACGAGCAAAAAGCCCAAGAACCGGCCGCTTCGGTACCGCTCTTCGAGGCCGACGGCCGCACGCTCGCCGAACCGCTGGTGACCCTGACCGACCTGCCGGCCTTCCCGACCTCCAGCGTCGACGGCTGGGCCGCGCGCGGTCCGGCGCCGTGGCGGATCATCGGGCGGGTGCTCGCCGGTGACACGGCCAAGCCGCTCACCGACGACGGGACGTGCGTGGAGATCGCCACCGGCGGCATGGTGCCCGATGGCACCACCGCGGTCGTCCGCGTCGAGGACTCGAGCACGACCGACGGCCTGGTCAGCGGGGAGCCGCGGCGCCTGCCCGACTGGCGCCGGCAGGGTGAGGAGGCCGCCGCCGGTGAAGAGCTCCTGCCGGCCGGGACCCCGGTGACCCCGGGCGTCATCGGACTGGCGGCGTCGTGCGGGTACGACACCCTCGTCTGTCGCTCTTTGCCGACGGCCGCCGTGCTGGTCTTCGGCGACGAACTGCTCACCTCCGGGACCCCCGGCCACGGGCGCGTCCGCGATGCGCTCGGACCCTCGGTGCCGTCCTGGCTGCGCCGCGCGGGAGCGACCGTCGTGCACGAGCGCGGTCCCGTCGCCGACACCCTCGAAGACCACGTCGCCGCGCTGCGGGCGGCGGTCGCGGCCGGCGCGCAGCTGATCTGCACCACCGGCGGCACCATGCACGGACCCGTCGACCACCTGCACCCCGCGCTCGCCGAGCTGGGCGCCCGCTACATCGTCAACACCGTCGCCGTCCGTCCCGGCTTCCCGATGCTCGTCGCGCAGCTGCCCGGCGGCCAGTTCGTCGCGGGCCTGCCCGGCAATCCCCAGTCGACGTTCGTCGCTCTGGTTTCGCTGGTACTCCCACTGCTTGCCGGTCTCGCCGGTCGCCCGATGCCGGAGTCGTCCACCGTGACCCTCGGCGCCGACGTGCCGGGCCGCGGCGACTTCACGCACCTGGCCCTGGTCACCCTGACTGCGGGTCGCGCGCACCCGGTCGGCCACGTGGGCTCCGCGATGCTGCGCGGCCTCGCCAACTCGATCGGGTTCGCGGTCGTCCCGCCCGGCACCGAAGGCCGCGCCGGGGACCTCGCCCAGCTGGTGCCGCTGCTGTGATCATCACCGACGTCACCACCGAGCCGCTCGACGTGCAGGCCCACGAGCGCGCCGTCGCCGATCCCGCGGCCGGGGCGGTCGTGTCATTCGCCGGCGTCGTGCGCGACCACGACGGCGGCCGGGGCGTGGTCGAGCTCGAATATGAGGGCCACCCCAGCGCCGCCGGCATCCTCGCCGAGGTGGCGGCCGAGATCGCGGCCGACCCGGCCGTGCGCGCGGTCGCCGTCTCCCATCGGATCGGCCGGCTGGAGATCGGCGACGTCGCGCTGGCCGCCGCCGTCTCCACCGCGCACCGGGCCGAGGCGTTCGCGCTCTGCGCCCGCCTCGTCGACGAGGTCAAGGCCCGGCTGCCGATCTGGAAACGTCAGGTGTTCACCGATGGCCAAGAGGAATGGGTGAACTGTCCTTGAGGTGCTTGCGGGCCCGCTTGATGCTCCTCGCCGACGCTCGCGCCGCGTGACCGGCCCGCCAGCGGAGATCCGGGCGGCCCTCCTTGTCGAGCGCGGCCAATAGCAGGCCGCCCATCAGGCCCATGTTCTTGAGGAACTGGATCCGCTGCTGGGTGCGCTGCGCCGGGTCCTCGATGTCCCAGAACGCGTGCCCGGCCAGCGTCGTCGGCACCAGCGAACCGGCCAGGAGCAGCGCCGCCGGCCGGGTGAGCGTCCCGGTCGCCAGCAGCACACCGCCCGCCATCTGGGCCGCGCCGTTGACCCGCACCAGCGCCTCGGCCTCGGTCGGCAGCTTCGGGTGCAGCGCCTTGATCGTCGGCTCGAGCCGGTCGGTGACCGGCTGGGCCTTCCCGGCGAGCCGCCCCGGGTTGGTGAACGCCGACCATCCCTGGATCACGAAGATCGCCGCGAGCATCGATCGGGCGGCGGTACGCACGGGTCTCATGCCGCCAACATACCCACCCGAGAAATGTCGTACCCCCTGACTACGGTTACGGGCATGGCGGAGACGGCAACCACCGTTTGGACAACGGATCAGGTTATGGCGCTGGCGCCCGACTCGTCCGCGCAGCGGGCGGCGCGCGGGCTCGCCGGCGACCGGGCCTGGCTGGAGACCGGGCTGGCCGCCGACGACGACATCGACCCCACCCTGTGGGGCCTGTGCCAGGGCAGCGGGACCACGCCTTACCAGACCGCCGTCGACCTCACCGAACCGGCCTTCAAATGCACCTGCCCGAGCCGCAAGTTCCCGTGCAAGCACGCCCTCGCACTGCTGCTGCGCTGGTCGTCCGGCGCCGTCCCCGAGGCCGTCGCCCCATCGTGGGCCAGCGCCTGGCAGGCCGCCCGGGCCGCGCGCGCGGCTCCGCGACCAGCGGTTGAAAATGCCAGAAGCGGTGGTGGGGGTACTGCCGGGAGGGCCGCCCCCAGCGAAAAAGCCCAGGCGCGCCGGGCCGACCGCATCGCATCCGGCCTCGAGGAACTGGACCGCTGGCTCGCCGACCAGGTGCGCGGCGGTCTCGCCGGAGCGGCCAAGAGCACCGCGGCCTGGGACAGCATGACGGCTCGCCTGGTCGATGCGCAGGCGGCCAGCGCGGCAGGCATCCTGCGACGGACCGCGGCCGTGATGGGCGCGCCGGAGCGACTGCTCGGTGAGCTGGCCCGGCTGCACCTGCTGGTCGGCGGCTACCGGCGGCTGGAGGAGCTGCCGCAAGAGCTGGCCGACAGCGTCCGGATGCGGGTCGGTGTGCCGATCGCGACCGAGGCCGTCCTGGCCGGGCCGGCGGTGCGGGACCGGTGGCAGGTCCACGGTGTCCGCGACGAGATCGAGG
The DNA here is from genome assembly GCF_044454505.1 of Dactylosporangium sp. NPDC051541. Taxonomy (NCBI): domain Bacteria; kingdom Bacillati; phylum Actinomycetota; class Actinomycetes; order Micromonosporales; family Micromonosporaceae; genus Dactylosporangium; species Dactylosporangium sp. NPDC051541. The sequence goes on along the minus strand of NZ_JBITDU010000012.1, from coordinate 138,111 downwards.
ACCAGCTCACCGTGCGGCGGGCGTGGCTGCGGGGCGCGGCCTCGGGCCAGCCGCTGATCGTGCTGTCGTTCGCCGTCGCCGGCCAGTCCCTGCCGATCGACCTGCTGCCCGGGACCGAGTTCGACGCCGACGTGTGCCTGTATCCGGGCGGCCAGCCGGCCCGGGCCCTGATCGCCAAGCGGCACGCACCGCCGGAGCGCATGCACTTCGTCGCCGGCGGGGCCGGGATCGAGGACAACCTGCGGGCGCACGCCCTGGCCCTGGCCGGAGATCCCTGGCTGGACTACTGGCCTCTCGCGGTGGAGGGCGTCGTGCCGGTCCGCGACGGCTCGGGCTGGGCGCTGGTGGACGCCGACGGGTCCGGGCTGCCACTCGATCCGGCGGCGGGCGAACCGTGGCGGCTCATCGCCGTGACCGCCGGGCGGCCGACGACCGTGACCGGCGAGTGGTCGGCGGCGGGGCTGCGGCCGCTCGGGGTCTGGGCCGACGAACGGCTGGTGCGGCTGTGAACGACCCGGACCTTGCGGCCGCCCGCACCGAGGGCGTCGGCGCACCCGTCGCGCGCACCGAGGGCGTCGGCGCACCCGTCGCCCGCACCGAGGGCGTCGGCGCATCCGCCGCCCGTCGCTCTGTCGACATTTCGGAAATGTCGGGAATGGCGGATTGGGGGGACGTGCTGGCCACGGCGCTGGTGGGGACGCAGCGGCGGACGCTGCCGGCCGGGGTCGGGCGGCCCGGCGAGGACCCGGCGGAGGCGCTGCTCGACGTGGCGGGAGCGTTGACGCTCTACCGGCGGGCCGGGTTCCGGGCCCGGGCCGGGCTCGCGGTGCCGGAGCCGGCCCCCGACGACTCCGACCTTCCGCTCGTGCCGTGGTCCGCCGCCGCCCGCGCCGCCGACCTGCTCGCGGTCGACGCGGCCGGCTACGGCACCAGCAACGCCGTGCCGGTCCGCGACGCCGACGGCCGGCTCGAGCTGCTCTACGAGTGGCTCTCCGCGGTCAAGGGCCGCCGGGTCCCGGGTGAGCTGCTGCCGGCGCTGCTGGAGATCGGGCGGCGGCACCGGGCGCTGCGACCGCTCGTCGCCGCGGCCGGCGGCCCCCGCGTGGCCTGGCTGGCCCGGCAGCGGCCGGAGTGGGCCTACCTCGACTCCACCGCGGTCGAAGCTCCCGCCGATGACCCGCGGGGCTGGGAGCTCGGCACGATCGGCAAGCGGGTCGGCATCCTCACCGCCGTGCGGCGCGGCGGGCCCGCGGGCGAGCAGCGGGGCCGCGACATGCTCGCCGACGTCTGGCCGACCGAGACCCCCGACGACCGGGCCGCGCTGCTCGGCACGTTCGCGACCGGGCTCTCCCCCGCCGATGAGCCGGTGCTCGAAGGTGCCCTCGACGACCGGCGCAAAGAGGTCCGGATCGTTGCCCTCGATCTCCTGGCGATGTTGCCCGACAGCGACTACGCCCGGCGCATGACCCGACGCAGCACCGCCGCCGTCCAGGTGACCGGTGGACGGATTCAGGTCAACCCGCCGGCCGCCTGCGACAAGGCCATGCGCCGCGACGGGATCGTGGCCCGGCCCCCGGCCGGCGTCGGCGAGCGGGCCTGGTGGCTGGAGGAGCTGCTCACCCGCACCCCCCTCACGGTGTGGGGCGACCCGGAGGCGTTCCTGTCGCTGCCGGTGACCGACGAGTGGGCCGCCGTCCTGCGCCGCGGGCTGGCCCGGGCCGCCGCCGGCCAGCGCGACTCCGGCTGGGCCACCGCACTGACCGGGCGGCTCACCGACGAGGTCGCCGCGGGCGGGCGGCCGGACGACCGGCTGCTGCTCGAGGCGCTCTACGACGCGCTGCCCTCCGACGCCCTGGCCGCGCTCGCCGTCGACGTGCTGCGCCGAGGGCTGGCCGGTGCGGCCGCGGTCGGCGTCGAGCACGTGCTGGAGCTGTGCCCGCGGCCGTGGCCGGAGCCGCTGCGGGAGGCCGTGTTCGACGCCCTCGACGACCTGAGCGGCCGCCGCTCCGCGGGCTGGCGCCTGGCCGGCCTGTGCGAGCTGGCCGCCCTGCGCCTGCCGGCCGACACCGCTGCCCGGGCCACGGCCATGGCCGCCGCGCTGCCCTCCGACGACCCGATGTCCTCCATCGTCGGCCGCTTCGCCGACACGCTCCGGTTCCGGGACGACATGCTCGCGGAGCTCCGATGAACGCTCCCCCTTCCCCCTTGGAGTTCGTGTGACCAGCTCAGTCGATGTCACTGTCGTCCACGTCGACGGCGCGCCCGTCGCCGAGACGGTGCAGCGGCGCCACGCCGAGGACGAGTTCGCCGCCGAGCTCGTGGCGCTGGCCGCGACCGACGAGCGGCCGCGCCCGCCGGGGTGGCGGCTCTCCCCCGCCGCCGTCGTCACCTACCTGCTCGGCGGGGAGACGGCCGACGGGACCGTGATCGTGCCGAAGTACGTCGGGCCGCGCCGGCTCATGGAGGTCGCCGTCGCCACCCTCGCCACCGACCGGGCGCTGCTGTTGCTCGGCGTGCCCGGCACCGCGAAGACCTGGGTGTCCGAGCACCTTGCCGCGGCCATCAGCGGCGACTCGACGCTGCTGGTGCAGGGCACCGCGGGCACGCCGGAGGAGGCGATCCGCTACGGCTGGAACTACGCCCGCCTCCTCGCCGAAGGACCCACCCGCGCCGCCCTCGTCCCCAGCCCGGTGCTGCGGGCCATGGCCGACGGGTGGATCGCGCGGATCGAGGAGCTGACCCGCGTGCCGTCCGACGTGCAGGACACGCTCATCACGATCCTGTCGGAGAAGACGCTGCCGGTGCCTGAGCTCGGGCAGGAAGTACAGGCCCGCAAGGGCTTCAACGTCATCGCCACCGCCAACGACCGCGACCGGGGCGTCAACGAGCTCTCCTCCGCGCTGCGGCGCCGGTTCAACACCGTGGTCCTGCCGGTCCCGGCCGGCGTCGAGGAGGAGGTCGACATCGTGGCGCGCCGGGTCGCGGCGCTCGGCAAGGCCCTCGAGCTGCCCGAGCTGCCGCCCGCCGCCGACGAGATCCGGCGGGTCGTCACCGTGTTCCGGGAGCTGCGCAACGGGGTGACCGAGGACGGCCGGACCAAGCTCAAGTCGCCCAGCGGCACCCTGTCGACGGCCGAGGCGATCTCGGTCGTCACCAACGGGATGGCGCTCGCCGCGCACTTCGGCGACGGAGTCCTGCGGGCCGGGGACGTGGCCGCGGGGATTCTCGGCGCGGTGGTCAAGGACCCGGTGTCGGACCAGGTGGTGTGGCAGGAGTATCTGGAGACCGTCGTCCGCGAACGCGAAGGCTGGCGCGACTTCTACCGAGCGGCCCGCCGTGGCGAGTGAGCCGCTGCTCCTCGGGGTCCGCCACCACGGACCCGGGTCCGCGCGGGCCGTCCGGCGAGCACTGGCCGCGTTCCAGCCTTCGGTGGTGCTGATCGAGGGGCCGCCAGAGGCCGACTCGCTCGTGCCCTACGCGGGCCACGAGGACATGCGGGCGCCCGTCGCGCTGCTGGGCTACCCGGCCGACAACCCGGATCCGAAGCTGCGGGCCTCGTTCTGGCCGCTCGCCGAGTTCTCGCCGGAGTGGCAGGCGATCCGGTGGGCGGTGGCCCGCGACGTGCCGGTCCGGTTCGTAGACATGCCCGCCGCCGTCCGTCTCGCCGCTCCCCCGTCCTCGGCATCCGCGCCCGAAGAGGGCTCGGTCCGGCTCGACCCGATCGGAGCTCTGGCCGAGGCCGCGGGCTACGACGATCCCGAGCGCTGGTGGGAAGACGTCGTCGAGCACCGCTTCGACCACCCGGCCCCAGCCCCAGCCCCAGCCCCATCTCCCGCGCCCGCCCTGAGCCTCGGCGACGGCCTGAGCGGCGTCGGACTTTTCGCGGACGCGGCCGACGTGACGGTGGACGAACGGGAGCTGGCTGCGGCGTCGGCACCGTTCACGGCTATCGCTGAGGCCATGACCGTGGTGCGGGCGCACTCTCCGGAGCCGGGGGAAGCGGAGCGGGTCGAGGAGGAGCGGCGCGAGGCCTACATGCGGATCGGGCTGCGGGCCGCGCTCAAGGAGTTCGAGCGGGTGGCCGTGGTCTGCGGAGCCTGGCATGTGCCGGCGTTGACCGCGCCGCTGCCCAGCGCCTCGGCCGACGCGGCCGTCGTGCGCGGGCTGGCGAAGGTCAAGGTCGCGATGACCTGGGTGCCGTGGACGCATGCGCGGCTGGCGTCCTGGCAGGGCTACGGGGCCGGCGTGCGCTCGCCCGGCTGGTATCACCACCTGTTCACGTCCGTCGACGCGCACGTCATCGAGCGGTGGCTGGTGCGGGCCGCGGGCGTGCTGCGCAAGGACGGCGTGCCGGTGTCGAGCGCGCACGTCATCGAGGCGACCAGGCTCGCCGACGCGCTCGCCACCATGCGGGGGCGGCCCCTGGCCGGGCTGGCCGAGGTCACGGACGCGGCCCACGCGGTGCTGTGCGACGGTGACGATCTGCGGCTCGCGCTCATCAACCGGCGGCTGGTCGTCGGTGATCGGCTCGGGCGGGTGCCGGATCAGACGCCCGGGGTGCCCATCGCGAAGGACGTCGCCGGCAGCCAGCGACGGCTCCGGCTCCCGCCGAAGGTCGAGCGGCGCGAGCTGAAACTCGACCTCCGCCAGGCGTTCGACCTCGAGCGCAGCCGGCTGCTGCACCGGCTCCGGCTCCTCGGCGTCGAGTGGGGCAAGGTGCTGGCCGCGGCCAAGGGCAAGGGCACCTTCCGCGAGGAGTGGGAGATCGCCTGGCAGCCGGAGTTCGCGGTGGACCTGGTGGAGGCGGGGGCCTACGGGACGACGGTCCTGGAAGCGGCCACCGCCCGCGTCGCCGAACTGGCCCTGTCCGCGGCGACCCTGGCCGACGTGACCGCGCTGGTGGAGCGGTGCCTGCTCGCCGACCTGCCCGACGCGCTGCCCGGCGTGCTCGACGCCCTCGACGAGCGGATGGCCCTCGACGCCGACGTCGCCCACCTGATGGACGCACTGCCGGCCCTGGCCCGGACCCTCCGCTACGGCGACGTCCGCGGCACCGACCTCACCGCCCTCCGCGACGTCACGCTCGGCATGATCACGAGGATCTGCGTCGGCCTGCCGGCCGCGGTCGGCGGCCTCGACGACACGGCCGCGGCCGTCATGCGCGACCGGATCGACGGCGTGCAGGGAGCTCTCGCCCTGGTCGACGAGCCCGAGGCCCAGGCCCGCTGGCAGGCGGTCCTGGCCGGCCTGTCGACCCGCGACGACCTGCACGGGCTGCTCACCGGACGGATGAACCGGCTGCTGCTCGACGCGGGCGCGGTCGACGCGGACGAGATCGGCGCGCGGATGGCCCTCGTGCTCACCGTCGGCGTGCCGGTGGCACGGACCGCCGCCTGGATCGAGGGCTTCCTGGCCGGCGACGGGCTGCTGCTGGTCCACGACGAGCGGCTCCTGGCCCTGGTCGACGCCTGGCTGACCGGCATACCGGCCGACGCGTTCGTAGAGGTCCTGCCGCTGCTGCGGCGCACGTTCAGCGGCTACCCGGCACCGCAGCGCCGGATGATCGGGGAGCGCGCGGCCAACATCGGCACGGTCCGGCCGGGCGCCACCCCGGACGACGACATAGACGCGGCGCGGGGCGGTCTGCTGCTCCCGGTCGCGGCTCAACTGCTGGGGAGGGAGCTGCATGTCTGAGCCCGTCGACGGCGAGCCGGGCGAGGAGCGGCTGCGACGGTGGCGGCTGGCGCTGGGCGGTGCGCCGGGGGCCGAGGGCACCGGCTACGGGTTGAGCGGACCCGACGCGGCCGTCGACGCGGCGCTCGGGGCGCTCTACGACCACGGCTCCGACGGGTCGCCAAACCAGCGCGGCGCCGGGCTCGGAGCATCGGCGCCGCGGGTGGCCCGGTGGCTGGGCGACATCCGGCAATACTTCCCGTCCACCGTCGTGCAGGTCATGCAGGCCGACGCGATCGAGCGGCTCAACCTGACCAGGCTGCTGCTCGAGCCCGAGATGCTCGACGCCGTCGAGCCCGACGTGCACCTGGTCGGGACGCTGCTGTCGCTCAACCGGGTCATGCCGGACAAGAGCAAGCGGGCGGCCCGGAAGGTGGTGGCCAAGGTCGTCGGCGAGCTGGAGCGGCGGATCTCGCAGCCGACCCGGACCGCGCTCGCCGGCGCCCTCAACCGCGCGGCCCGGATCAACCGGCCGCGGCACCACGACATCGACTGGGACCGGACGATCCGGGCCAACCTCAAGCACTACCAGGTCGAGCAGCGCACGATCGTGCCGGAGCGGCTGGTCGGCTACGGACGGCGGGCGCAGGCGGTGCAGCGGGACATCGTCCTGTGCGTGGACCAGTCGGGCTCGATGGCGGCGTCGGTCGTCTACTCGGGGGTGTTCGCGGCGGTGCTGGCCTCGATGCGCTCGCTGAAGACGTCGCTGGTCGTGTTCGACACCGCCGTCGTGGACCTCACCGACCGGCTCAGTGACCCGGTCGACGTGCTGTTCGGCACCCAGCTCGGCGGCGGCACGGACATCAACCGCGCCATCGCCTACGGCCAGCAGCTCATCACCCGCCCCCGCGACACGATCTTCGTGCTGATCAGCGACCTCTACGAGGGCGGCGTGCGCGAGGAGATGCTCAGGCGGGTCGCGGCGATGACAGCGGCCGGCGTGCAGGTCATCACGCTGCTGGCCCTGTCCGACGAGGGCGCACCCGACTACGACCGCGAGAACGCCGCCGCGCTGGCCGCCCTGGGCGTCCCCGCGTTCGCCTGCACCCCCGACGTCTTCCCCGAACTCATGGCCGCCGCCATCGAACACCGCGACCTGCGCGGCATCATGGAACGCGCGGAGGCCGCCAAAGCCCGGAAATAGCGCGAAATCTCGGAGTTGGGCGGCTACTCGGTGGGCTGGGTGCGCAGGTAGCGGGCGAAGTGGGGGACCGTGAAGGCGACCGTGCCGCGTTCGCCCGAGTAGATCAGGCCCTTCTTGATCAGTGCGTCGCGGGCCGGTGACAGGCTCGCCGGCTTGCGGGCCAGCGTGCGGGCGATCTCCGCGGTCGGGACCGCCTCGGAGACGTCGACGGCCGGCAGGAGGGTGGCCATCGTGCGCATGTACTCGCGTTCGGCCGGAGTTGCCCGCTCGTAGCGGGAGCCGAAGAAGCCCACCGCCAGCTCGGCCTCGGCTTCCGGAGCGGCCACGCGGACGTCGGCGGCGGTGATCGGGGAGCGGGGGGCGTGGTCCCACGTCGCCTTGCCGTAGGCCTGGACGAAGTACGGGTAGCCGCCCGAGGCCTCGTACAGCGCGTCCAACGCCTTCGCCTCGTATTCGACCTCCTCGCGCTCGGCCGGGGCAGTCAGCGCCAGGTCGGCGGCGATCCGGTCCAGGCGGTCGATGCGCTGGTAACGGAACAGGCGCTCCGAGTAGGACTTCGACGCCGAGAGCAGCGCGGGCACGTGCGGCAGGCCGGCGCCGACCACGATCAGCGGTGCGCCGGTCTGGGACAGCTCGTGGCACGCCGCGCACAGCGCCGAAATGTCCTCGGCCGACACGTCCTGCAGCTCGTCGATGAACAGCGCCACCCCGGTGCCCACGTCCGTGGCCACGCTCGCGGCGTCGGTGAACAGCTCCACCAGGTCGATCTCGATGTCGCCCGAGTCCGCGCGGCCGGTGGCCGGTGGGGCGTCGATACCGGGCTGCCAACGGTCGCGCAGCTTCGACGGGGGTTTGCGGGGGTCCTCGCGCAGGGCGAAGGCCTTGAGCACCCCGAGGAACTCGTCGATCCGCTCGGGCGCGCGATGGTGGGGGGCCAGTTCGCGGATGGCCATGTGCAGGGCGGCGGAGACCGGGCGGCGCAGGGACTGGTCGGGCCGGGCCTCGATCTTGCCGGTGCCCCACAGGTGCGAGATGGCCTCGGAGCGCAGCGTGTTGAGCAGGACGGTCTTGCCGACGCCCCGCAGGCCGGTGAGCATCAGGGACCGCTCCGGCCGGCCGCGGGCCACCCGCTCCAGGACGACCTCGAAGGCGTGCAGCTCACGGTCGCGACCGGCGAGCTCCGGTGGGCGCTGACCGGCCCCTGGCGCATAAGGGTTGCGGATGGGGTCCACGAATCGCACAGTATCGGGCTATCTAGCGCGCAGGCTAGAACCCCGTAGAAGAACCTCTACGGCGTGTCGTCGTGCGATATCTAGCAGTATCTAGCGCGGGCGCAAGACAGCCTTATAGGACGCCATCGAATGTGCCCCCGGTGACTCCCGAAGACTACCGAACAGCTGTTCGATGGCTGGCTCGAACTAATGTACTACACCCCAACGGGTGCCCGTCGCAAGGGGGCCGGAAAAACACCAAGGCCCCGGCAAGCGCCGGGGCCAAGGGTAAAACCGCAGGTCAGGTCCGCAGTTTGAGGCAGAGCACGAAGTCGTTGGAGTCGACCGGGCTGTCGAAGAAGTAGTCGTGCGTATACCCCTCGGTGCCCTTGCACTTCGCGGTGTCCTTGGTGTTGGGGATGCGCTTGAGGACCTCGTAGGCACCGGGGGCGCACTGGACCTTCTGCATCTGCGGCTTCTCGTTGCTCGTGCCGACGTTCTTCAGGCACTCGCCGATCTTCACCGACGCCGCGTCACCAGCCTGCACGCCGGCCTTGGACGCCGAGGCGTTGGCGGACGGGTTGCCGGACTGGTTGCCGCCGCCGGCCGGGGTCGAGGCGCCGGGCTGGGTCGAGGACTGGGCGGCCGGCGGGTTGTTGTCGGTCTTGCCCTTGTCCTTCGACACGTAGTAGTAGAGGCCGACGCCACCGCCGCCGAGCAGGAGCAGGACGAGGATCGCGACCAGCGCGATCGTGCCGCCGGAGCGCTTCTTCTGCTCCGGCTCCGGGGGCGGGCCCCACTGCGGCTCGTCGTTGTAGCCGCCGGGCTCGTTGCCATAGGGCTGGTAGCCGCCACCGGGGGGCTGCTGGAAGGTGCGGTCGTCCCCGTAGCCGCGCCGGTCGTCGTAGCCCTGGTCGGGGTAGCCGCCCTGGTTGCCGTAGCCCTGGTTGCCGTAGCCACCGCCACCGCCGCCGTAGCCGCCGCCACCTCCAGCACCGCCGTAGCCGCGGTCGCCGTAGCCACCGCCGCCACCCTGGTCGTAACCGCCCTGGTCGTAGCCGCCGCCACCACCTTGGCCGTAGCCGCCGCCCTGACCGTAGTCACCGCCGCCGCCACCACCGCCCGGGCGTCCGCCACCCTGGCCGTAGCCCTGGCCGCCTCCACCCTGGCCGTAGCCCTGGTCTCCGTAGGGGGGCTCCTGCTGACCGCCCTGCTGCCATGGGTCCTGAGGTTGACCCTGGTACGGTCCGCCCGGCGGTCCGTAACCCGACATGATGTCCTCCTGGTCCTGCGGCCGGTGGTCGGCTTGGTGAGCCTATCGACGCCAACGCCCCCACGGTAGCTCCCCACCCCACCCCCTTGACCTCACGGATCCACGCCAAAAAGCGTTCAAAGGGCGACCAAAGGCCAGGTGAAAGCCCCGCCAAAGCCGGTCAGATCAGGCGCAACTGTCGATCTTTCGGCCTCCGCGGCGCGGCCGGGCCGCGCCGTTCCAGCAGGCCCGGATCGATAGGTGCCAAGAACGGCGTCGGCGCCATCTCGCGCTCCGAGCCGAAGCGGAACCGCGTGCGGCTGTGCGACACGAAGAGCCGGTCCTGGGCCCGGGTGAGGCCGACGAAGAACAGCCGGCGCTCCTCGGCGATGTCGTCGTCGGTCTGCTGGGCCCCGGCGTAGGGCCGCAGCGGCAGCAGGCCGTCCTCGGCGCCGACCAGGAAGACGACCGGAAACTCGAGGCCCTTCGAGGCGTGCAGCGTCAGCAGGTTGACCCGGTCGGCCCGCGGGTCCCAGCCGTCGACCTCGGCCCCGGTGGCCAGCGCGCCCAGGAACTCGTCGAGGTCGCTGCCGGCCCGCAGCGCGAGCGGCGTCATCAGGTCGACGGCGTTCCACACGTCGGACTCGTTCAGCGTCATCAGGTCGCTGTCCAGCGTGCCGCAGCGACCGGCGACGACCTGGCCGGCCAGGCGGACCCGGGCCGCGATCGAGCCGCCGAGGCCGTCGGCGTAGCGCAGCTCGCGGGCGATGGCGGCGACGCCGGGGCGGTCGAGCAGGCGGTCGTGTGAGCGCTTCTGCACGGGTACCCCGGCCCGGCTGAGCGCGTCGACGATCGGTGCGGCCTGCGCGTCGGTGCGGTACAACACGGCTATATCGGAGAATGACATCGCGCCGACGCCGGCCCGGGAGTCGACACGTCCGTCGTGCGATCGGTGCGACAGGCCGCCGACCAGCTCGTCCACGGTCCGCACGACGAAGTCCGCCTCGTCGGCGACGGAGTTGGCCGGGTAGAGCCCGACGACCGGGGCCTCCAGGTCGAGCCGGGCCGGATCGAGCCGGCGGCCGGGCACCAGGGTGGTCGGGGCGATCGCCTGCACCGCGGCGGCCAGGATCGGCGCCGACGAGCGGTAGTTGCGGGTCAGCCGGACCACGCGGGCGTCGACCTCGGGCGTGGAGAAGTCGCCGGCGAAGCGCAGGAAGAACGACACCTCGGCGCCGCGGAACGAGTAGATCGCCTGGTCCGGATCGCCGATCGCGCACAGGTTGCCGCCGGGCGGGCAGAGCAGGCCGAGCAGCTCGTACTGCACCGGGTCGACGTCCTGATACTCGTCGACGAAGATCCAGCGCCAGCGCGACCGGTAGAGCGAGACGAGGGACGCGTCCGCCCGCAACATCGAAACCGTCAACGTCAGCAGCTCGTCCAGCGACACCAGGTCCCGGGCCCGCAGCGCCTTCGCGAGGGTCTCCCGGGTCTCCGGCTCCATCGCCGCGAGGGCCTTGCGGGCCTCCCGCTCGGTCAGCGGCTCCAGCGCGGCCAGCAGGTCGGCCTCCTCCGCGATCCGGAACTGCGGGGTGAGCCCGGCCGCGGCCGCGTGCTCGCGCAGGATCTGCAGGCCCAGCGCGTGGAACGTGGAGACGGTGACGGCCTCGGTGACCGGCCCGAGCAGCCCCTCGAGGCGCTCGCGCAGCTCCTCGGCGGCCCGCCGGGTGAACGTGATCGCCAGGCACTCCTCCGGATAGACGCCCAGCTCGGCGCAGAGGTATGCGACCCGGTGGGTCAGCGTGCGGGTCTTGCCGGTGCCGGGGCCGGCGACGATCAGCAGCGGGCCGCCGGGGGCCGAGGCCGCGACCCGTTGCAGCGCGTCGAGGCGGTCGAGCAGCCCGGTTCCGACCTCCTCCATGCCGGCCAGCATCGGCTCGAGCGGCTCGTGCGGAGACGGGGGCGCGGAGATCGGCGGGGGCGGCGGCGCGGCCTCCGCGGGTGCCGTCCGGCGCCGCTTGGGCTGAGCTTTCGGGGCCGATTCGGCCTTGCGCTGCTTTGGAAGGACCGGCAGGGGTACTTCGAACAAAGCGTCTTCCTGAGCACCCGCACGCAGCTCGGAGGGCTCGAACAGGCGGATGACGCCGTATTCGCCGTCATAGCCGGGCGTGCGGTGCACCTGCCCCCGCCGCAGCCGCGCGATCCCCTCGCCGAGCAGCTCCCCGCCGACCCGGGTGATGTCGTCGATCGGCACCGTGCGCAGGATCGACAGCTCGGACCCGAGCTCGGCCACCAGCGCCGAGAGCTTCTCGTCGACGGTCTTCGACTTCGGGCCGACTCCGTTGATCTCGCCGAGGATCTCGTGCAGCTGGATCAGGTGGGTGACCCCGGGGGCGGCCGCCGGCGTGTAGCCCTCCGGCCGGTCGGCGAGCTCCTCGACCCGGTGCAGGACGCCGACGGTGAGCGGCTTGCCGCACTCGGGGCAGCGGCCCTGCGCCTCGCGGGTGCGGGCCGGAGGCCAGTTCACGTCGCAGGCCCGGTGCCCATCGGCGTGATACTTGCCCTCCTCCGGGAAGAACTCGAGGGTGCCGACGAGGCCGTCGCCGGTGCGGAGCATGTCGCGCACGCCGGTGTAGGACAGCTCGCCGGACAGCAGCGTCGCCTCCCGGGCCAGCGCCGGCGCGGAGTGCGCGTCGGAGTTGCTGACCAGCCGGTACTTGTCCAGGGACGACACCCGCCAGTTCATCTCGGGGTCGGAGGAGAGCCCCGTCTCGACCGCGAAGATGTGCTCGGCGAGGTCGGCGTAGCAGTCGGCGATCGCGTCGAACCCGGACTTGGAGCCGAGCGCCGAGAACCAGGGTGTCCAGATGTGCGCCGGCACGAGGAAGCCGTCGGGGCTCGCCTCCAGCGTGATCTCGAGCAGGTCGCGGGAGTCCAGGCCGAGGATCGGGCGGCCGTCGGAGCCGAGGTTGCCGATCCGGCCGAGCGCGGTGTTGAAGCGCTCGACCGCGTCGAAGTCCGGCTGATAGATCAGGTGGTGGACTTTGCGGGTACGGTCGCCCCGTTTGTAGATCGTCGAGATCTCAACGGACAGCATGAACCGCGCGGCCGTGTCGGGCGCGCCGAGGCGGGCCGGCAGCCGGCGCAGGACGTCGGCCTCGCGGTCCGGGTGCAGCCGGTAGAGGCCGGGCTCGGCCGGGACCAGCGCCTCGCGCAGATGGTCGAACCAGGCCGGGTGGGTGAAGTCGCCGGTGCCGAGCAGGGCGATGCCCTTGCGCCGCGCCCACCAGGTGAGCGTCTCGATGCTGAGGTCACGACTGCACGCCCGGGAGTACCTCGAGTGGATGTGCAGGTCCGCGACGAACGAGTCGGAAGCGGCGTTCGAAGGCACGCTGCATCCTGTCACAGGCGCCCCACCCGTTACCGGCTACGCGCCGTGCAACTCAACGATCGAGATGTCCGGAGGTGCGCCGAATCGCACCGGCGGGCCCCAGAAGCCGGCGCCGCGGGTGACGTAGACCTGGGTCCCGTCGACCGTGCCGAGCCCGGCCACGATCGGCTGCTGCAGGCCCACGAGCAGGTTGAACGGCACCATCTGCCCGCCGTGGGTGTGCCCCGACAGCTGCAGGTCGACGCCGTGCTTGGCGGCCTCGTGGGCCTGGATCGGCTGGTGGGCGAGCAGGACCACGGGTCGGTTCGCATCCCGCCCGTCGAGGGCCTTGGCGAAGTCGGGGCCGTCGCCGACGTCCTCGCCGCTGAGGTCGTTGACGCCGGCGAGGTCGAGCCCGAGGACGTCGACGCGCTCGTTGCGCAGGACCCGTACCCCCAGGGAATTGACCTCGTCGACCCACTCCTGGAAGCCGGAGAAGTATTCGTGGTTGCCGGTCACGAAGAAACTGCCGTGCTTGCCGCGCAGGTCCTGCAGCGGCTCGGCCGCGCTGCCGAGCTCGGCGACGCTGCCGTCGACCAGGTCACCGACGACGGCGACGAGGTCCGCGTCCACCCCGTTGATCATCCGGACGATCCGCTCGGTGTGCGAGCGGCCGAGCAGCGGCCCGAGGTGGATGTCGGACACCACCGCGATGCGGAACCCGTCCATGCTCCGGGGCAGCTTGGCCAGCCGGATCGGGACGCGCTTGAGGTTGGGGGCGCCCATGGCCTGGTACACCCCGATGCCCACCGCGCTCGCGGACAGCACGCCGGCGGTGACGGCCAGCGACCGTCCGAGCACCAGCCGCCGCGAGGCGTCAAAGCCTGGGTCGACCATTGGCGCCTCAGCGGCGAAAGCCCCGGCATCGTCTTTACCGGAAACGTCCGGCTCGTCGGAAACATCCGGATCATCGGAAACGTCGGGCAAGGCGGACGGTGCCGGCCGCGACCGGCGTTGCCAGAGCCGGACCGCAAGCCGCGGAATCTCCAGCATCGCCAGCGTCACCAGCAGGTAGAACATCAGCGCCAGCCACAGATAGCCGGGCCAGGCCACGATCGGCTGCTGCGCATGGGGCAAGGCGCGGGACAGCGCCAAGGTGGCCGGGATCACCAGGGCCAGCAGCACCGCGATGACGGAGCCGATGATCCGCCCGCGGCGCGACCGGGTCGTGTCCTTGACCAGGCGCTTCCACAGGTAGTAGTGAATACCGCCGACGACCAGCAGGACGACGGCCAGGAGGATCGCGATCAACGGCTCAGCCGCCCGCGAACGGCGGCAGGACGTCCACGGTCGCGGCCGCTGGCAGCCGGGCGTCCCGGTCGCGCCACGAGGTGCCGTCGACCAGGAACGAGCAGGCGGTCACCACACCGGCCAGCCGCGGCCGGTCGGCGGTAAGGGCCGCCACGAGCTCGCCGAGCGTCGCCGCCTCGACCTTCTCCTCGGGCACACCGGCGGCCGCGCGGGCCCCCGCGAAGTAGCGGACTAACAGCAACTGGTCATCCTCCGATGGCCGACATTGGCCGGGCCGGCTGCAGGAACTTCGGGTCGTCGATGCCGTGCCCGGCGGGCTTGGCCCACATCGCCTTGCGCCACAGGTCGGCCAGCTCCTCGTCGCCGGCCCCGGCCCGCAGCGCGCCGCGCAGGTCGGTCTCCTTCTGGCTGAACAGGCAGGAGCGGACGGTGCCGTCGGCGGTGAGCCGGGTCCGGTCGCAGGCGCCGCAGAACGGGCTCGACACGCTGGCGATCACGCCGACCCGAGCCGGCCCGCCGTCCACGAACCAGGTCTCGGCCGGTGCTCCGCCCCGAGCGTGGGAGTCGGGGGTGAGCGTGAACGCGGAGCGCAGCGCGGCCAGGATCTCGGCGCCGGTGATCATCTCTTCGCGGCGCCAGGTGTGCCCGGCGTCCAGCGGCATCTGCTCGATGAACCGCAGCTCGTAGCCGCGCTCGAGGGCGAACTTCAGCAGCGGCACGGCCTCGTCGTCGTTCACGCCCCGCAGCAGCACCGCGTTCATCTTCACGGGCACGAGCCCGGCGTCGGCGGACGCGGCCAGCCCGGCGAGCACGTCGGCGTGGCGGTCGCGCCGGGTGATCGCCTTGAACCGGGCCGGGTCGGTGGTGTCGAGCGAGACGTTGACCCGGTCCAGCCCGGCTTCGGCCAGTGGTGCGGCCAGGCGGGCCAGGCCGATGCCGTTGGTGGTGAGCATCATGCGCGGCCGATCGGGCAACGCGGCCACGGCCCGGACGATCTCGGTCAGCCCGCGCCGCAGCAGCGGCTCGCCGCCGGTGAACCGCACGTCGGTGACGCCGAGGCGGCCGACGGCGACGGCGATCAGCCGCACGATCTCGTCATCGGTGAGCAGTGACGGGTTGGGCAGCCAGTCCAGGCCCTCGGCCGGCATGCAGTAGGTGCAGCGCAGGTTGCACCGGTCGGTCAGCGAAACCCGCAGATCGGTCGCGACGCGCCCGAACCGGTCGGCCAGGCCGGCGCCGGGGGGTTCGCTCGCATCCGAACGGGTCATGCGTCGAACGGTACCCGCTTCAGAGCGCGCGAAGCAGTGCCCGGACCGAGTCCCCGTATGCGGCACCGAACAGCGCGGTGTGCACGAGCATCAAATACAGACGATGCAGCGGTACTCGCTCGAGCCAGCCGTCCGCCAGCGGCCACGCCTCCCGGTAGGCCGCGAGGAGCCGGTCGTGATGCGCGACCCCGCCCCACAGCCCGAGCAGGGCCAGATCGGTCTCGCGGTGCCCGCCGTGCGCGGCCGGATCGACCAGCCATCCGGTCCCGCGGTGGTCCCAGAGCACATTGCCCGGCCACAGGTCGCCGTGGATGCGGGACGGCGGCTCGTCACCGCCATATGCCGAAATTTCGGATATCACCCGCTCGACTCCGGCGATGTCGTTGCCGCTCAGTGCCTCCGTCGAAGCCGCGAGGAACGGCTGCAGGCGATACTCCGCGAACCACTGGCCCCACGGCCGCGTTGAAGGCTCGTTCGGAAGCGGAGACGTCCCGATATATCCGGCCCAGGGCGCCCCGAACGCGTCCGCGCCCGCGCGATGCAGGCCGGCCAGCCCGCGCCCGAGCTCCTCCGCGCCTTCCGGGGTCGCCTCACCGTGCTCGATCCACTCCAGGGCCAGCAGGTCCGGCAGTTCGGCGATGATCTCGGGCACCGGGACCGCCCCGGCCGCCCGCAGCCAGCGCAGGCCCGCCGCCTCGGCCGCGAAGAAGCCCGGGGGCGGGTCGGCCAGGGACTTGGCGAAGAGTGACCCGCCGTTGTCGAGCGTGAGCCGCTGGGCCGTGCAGATCGAGCCGCCCGGCACCGGCGTCTCGCGGATGCGCTGGTGCTTGATGAAGACGGGCAGCTGGCCCGGGTGCTCCCGCAGATACCGCAGGTCCATTACCGGGACTCTTCCAGACGGTGGGTGGCGGCGAGCAGGGGCGGCAGCAGCGCTCCCCCGATCAGGCTCAACAGGCTCAGGACCCGGTCGCTGGTGCCCATGTGCCCGGCGTGCAGGGCGTGGTAGCCGAAGTGCAGGGTGCCGAAGACGGCCGTGCCGATCCCGGTCAGCCAGCTCACCGCCGGTTTGTCGACGATCGCGGCGCCGATGAGGAACGTGGCCAGGGTCAGCATGGTGGCGCCCAGGTCGACGGTGAGGTGCTGGTTGAACGGCGGGTAGGACGAGGTCCAGTGCAGGCCGAAGCCCGGGAACGTGTCGAAGAAGTGCCGGGGCGCGGTGACGGCCCAGGCACCCCAGGCCAGGTTCAGCAGCCCGAGGACGGCGAACCCGAAACGGCGGCTCCAGCGGATATGGCTACGTAGCGGCGGCGGCGAGGGCGTCACGCGCGACATCGTACGAGCGCAGGACCTCCTCGACCGGGCCCACGATGTGGGTGCGGGCGACACCGGCGATCGCGGTGCGCATGCGGCGCTCGGCTCGGGCCCGGGCCCGTCTTGCGGCGAGTGCGGCGAATGGGCGTACCACCACCGCCAAAAGGAGACCGAAGAGCAGGCCGCCGCCGAGCAGCACGGTGGCCAGCGGAATGCCGGCACCGACCGTCGGGCCTTCGATGCTCGGCAGGCCCAGCAGGGCGAACGCCGCCCGTCCGGCCAGCCAGACCAGCCCCACCAGGGCGGTCGCGGCGCCGAGCCACTGCAGCGCGCCGACCAGCCCCCACCAGGCCGGCTTGCGGTTGAGCCCGAGGTCGGCCGAGGCGACGGCCACGTCGAGCGCGTCGGGCACGTCGTTGACCCGCGAGCGCGACGCCTCCGTGATCGCGGCCGGCCACGGCTCCGGCAGCCCCTCGGACGCGTGCGCGGCGACCTCGCGGGCGGCCAGGGTGACCGCGGCCTTCTGGGCGGCGGTCGACTCGGGCAGGGAGGTGGCTTCGGGGCGCGCGGTCGGGCCGGCCTCGAGGTGCAGGCGTTTCAGCGGGTCGGGGCGCAGGCGCCGGGCCCACCGCAGCAGCGGCCAGCCGAGGGAGGCCGTGGCCCGGTGCCGGTAGGTGCGCTCGGTCGCGGCGGCCACGATCGGGGCGCCGGCGGCCTCGGCGAGCGCGGCCGAGAGCCGGTCGACCGCGGGCTGCGGCACGCCGGCCGAAGCCCGGGCCACGACCAGGGGCTCGAGGGCCGCGACCGCGTCGGTGACGTCGCCGTTGAGGCGCAGGAGCGCGGCCTGGCGATCCGCGACCGTGCGCTCCAGCGCGGCCCGCAGCGCGCCCAGGCCCGGCTGGCCCTTGGCCGACGTGGCGAACGCGGGCACCCCGCCCAGGCCGTCGTTGTCGAGCAGCCGCCGCAGGTCCTCCAGCAGCCGCTCGGCGTCGGTGCGGTTGAGCCGGTCGGCCTGGTTGAGCACGACGACCGTCACGTCACGGTGGCGCTGGAACTGGGAGAGGTACTGCTGGTGCACGACCCGGTCGGCGTACTTCTGCGGGTCGAGCACCCAGACCACCAGGTCGACCAGGCGGAGCAGCCGGTCGACCTCGAGCCGGTGCCGGTCCTCGATTGAGTCGAAGTCGGGCAGGTCGAGCAGCACCAGCCCGCGCAGCGTGGCCTGGTCGTCGCCGTCGAGCGCGCTCTCGCGGGTGAACCGCCGGTTGGGGGGCACGCCGAGCCAGTCGAGCAGCGGGCCGGCCCCCTCTTGGCCCCACACGCAGGCGTGCGCGACGCCCGTCGTCGGCCGCCGGACCCCGACCCGGGACAGCTGAAACCCGGAGACGGCGTTGAACAGGCTGGACTTGCCGCTGCCGGTGGCGCCGGCCAGCGCGACGACGGTGTGGGCGCGGGACAGCCGGAGCCGCTCGCCGGACCGGTCGATCACCGTGCGGGCGGCGACGAGCCGGTCCTCCGGCACCCGGCCCTCGGCCGCGGCCACGAACCGCTGCAGCGCCTCGACCCGCGTCACCAGCCGATCGGCGTTCACCGGCGACTTCGGCATCATCTGCTTCACGCGCTCGACCAAGCTCATTGTGTGCGGTCCACCTCCGGCCGGGCCTGGTGTATTTCGGCACTGAGCGCGCGCAGCCGCGGTGACAGCGCTTCGTCGACCCCGGCGCCGGTGAGCGCGGCCCGGAACCGGTCCGACTCGGTGGCGAAGAGCTCGGCGACCCGCTCGCCGAGGTCCTGCCGGGCCCGCTCGGCCAGGGCGCGCACCGCCTGGTCGCCGAAGATCGCCTCAAGGACTTTTTGAGCGGCGATGGTGGTACCGCCGGCGACCGCGATCTCCGCGCCCGTGGGAATGAACGCGGTGGCGGCGAAGACGCTGACCATCACCAGCAGGCCGGTCGCGTTGACGGCGTAGGCGCTGGCCCTTGCGACCACCCGCTTGTCCCCGGCCTCGGTCCGGACCAGCTCGAGCACGGCCCGCTGCCAGTCCCGGACGAGCCGGTTGATGCGCTCGTCGAGGTCGGCCGAGGGGTGCACGAGCTCAGGTGCGGCGTCGAGCAGAGCGGCACCGGCCGGGTGGGCCCGCCACGCGGTGCCGGCCCGCTCGGCGGCGTCGGTCGCGGCCGCCTTGAGCAGCACGGCCAGGCCGGAGCCGAGCGCCTCCTGAAACCGCTCCCCCGGCGCCGGCCGCCCGGTGACCGCGGCGACGACCCGGTCGCGCATCTTGCCGACCCGGGCCTGCAGGGCCCGCATGATGTCGCCGGTGCCGACGAGCTCCTGCCAGCGGGCGAGGACCTCGCCGCGCAGCAGCGCACCGTCGTGGATGCCCTTCTCGACCGACTCGGTGGCCGCCCGGTAGGCGTGGTGCACGGCCTCGCCGAGCGTCCCGGCCGCCGCGACCTGGTCCTCGGCCGCGGCCGCGAGGATCACCACGTCGACAGTGAGCGCGTCGATCGCCCCGCCGACGGTCTGGCGCACCACGGCCGCGCGGGCCTCGGCGTCGCGGGCGAGCCGGCCCAGCCAGTCGTGCAGCGAGCCGATCTGGACCTCGGTGAGCAGTCCCTGGCTGTCGAGGCGGGTCTCCGGGAGCACGAACAGCGGCACCCCGCCGAGGTCGTGCTCCTCCAGCATCTGCTTGAGGTGCGGGCCGATCTCGTTGGCGGCGCCTCCGCCGGGGACCCGGTCCAGCACCAGCGCGACGGCGGTCCCCCGGTTGCGCGCGGTGTGCAGCAGCGTCCAGGGCACGGCGTCGGCGTAGCGGGCCGCGGTCGTGACGAACAGCCACAGGTCGGCCGCGGCCAGCAGCTGCCCGGCCAGGTGCCGGTTGGCGTCGACGACCGAGTCGATGTCGGGCGCGTCGAGCAGGGCCAGGCCCGGGCTCAGCGCGTGGGCCGAGACGACCTGCAGGGACCTCTGGTCCGCGCTCGGGCCGCTGGTGCGGGTCAGCGACGGCAGCAGGTTGGCCCGGGAGAACCACGACATGTCGGCCGGGTGGCAGACCAGCACCGGGGCCCGGGTCGTCGGGCGCAGCACCCCGGCCGGGCTGATCGGGGTCCGGACCAGGCTGTTGACCAACGTGGACTTGCCCGCGCCGGTGGAGCCGCCGACGACGACCAGCAGCGGGGCGTCGAGCCGCTCGAGCCGGGGGAGCAGGTAGTCGTCGAGCTGGGCGACCATGGCCGCGGCGACCGTGCCGGCCCGCTCGGCGCTCGGCAGCGGCAGGGCGAACCGGGTCGCCTTGACGGTGTCGCGCAGCTCGGTCAGCCGGGCCGGCAGTGAGTCGGGGTGACGCTCCTCACGCGGGCGCGGCGGACGTCCGGACGATGGGGGATCCGACGAAGAGGTCGGGCCCGTCGACCGGGCGGACACCGGCTCGCCCTGTGTGGTCACGGGTAAATCGTCCATGATGCGGCTCGTCAGCGCCATGCAACGGACGTAAGCATCAATGTGACCGAGCGCAACCGCACCCCGGGAATCACCCCGGCCGTCCCGGAGTTGCGTCAGACAGGCTCAAGGTTCCACTTGACGATCAGCGGTCTCGTGGCACTATTGAGTGACAGTCACTCAACTTCGCGGCCGGCGCTCCCCGTCGACCGTCTCATGGAGGTCAAGCAGCTATGGCACGTGCGGTCGGCATCGACCTCGGAACCACCAACTCGGTGGTCAGTGTCCTGGAGGGCGGCGAGCCCAGCGTCATCGCCAACGCCGAAGGTGCGCGCACGACGCCGTCGATCGTCGCCTTCGCCCGCAACGGCGAGGTGCTGGTCGGTGAGGTCGCCAAGCGCCAGGCCGTCACCAACCCGGACCGGACCATCCGCTCTGTGAAGCGTGAGATGGGCACCAACTGGGCCATCGACATCGACGGCAAGAAGTACACCCCGCAGGAGATCTCCGCGCGGGTGCTGATGAAGCTCAAGCGCGACGCCGAGGCCTACCTGGGCGAGCAGATCACCGACGCGGTCATCACCGTGCCGGCATACTTCAACGACGCTCAGCGCACCGCCACGAAGGAGGCCGGCGAGATCGCCGGGTTCAACGTGCTGCGCATCGTCAACGAGCCCACCGCCGCGGCCCTGGCCTACGGCCTGGACAAGGGCTCCAAGGAGCAGACCGTCCTGGTCTTCGACCTCGGCGGCGGCACCTTCGACGTCTCCGTCCTCGAGCTCGCCGAGGGGGTCGTGGAGGTCAAGTCGACCGCCGGCGACAACCGCCTCGGTGGCGACGACTGGGATGAGCGCGTCATCGACCACCTGGTCAAGACGTTCCGCGGCCAGCACGGCATCGACCTGGCGGCCGACAAGATGGCCATGCAGCGACTGCGCGAGGCGGCCGAGAAGGCCAAGATCGAGCTGTCCGCGGCCACCACGACGTCGATCAACCTGCCCTACATCACCGCCGGCCCCGACGGTCCGCTGCACCTGGACACCCAGCTGTCGCGCTCGGAGTTCCAGCGGATGACGCAGGACCTGCTCGACCGGACCAAGGTGCCGTTCGAGTCGGCCATCAAGGACGCCGGCCTCAACGTCTCCACGCTCGACCACGTCATCCTGGTCGGCGGCTCGACCCGGATGCCGGCCGTGTCCGAGCTGGTCAAGCAGATGACCGGCAAGGAGCCCAACAAGGGCGTCAACCCGGACGAGGTCGTCGCCGTCGGCGCCGCCCTGCAGGCCGGTGTCCTCAAGGGCGAGGTCAAGGACGTCCTGCTGCTCGATGTCACCCCGCTGTCGCTGGGCATCGAGACCAAGGGCGGCATCATGCACAAGCTGGTCGAGCGCAACACGACGATCCCGACCAAGCGCTCCGAGGTCTACACGACCGCGGACGACAACCAGCCCTCCGTGCTCATCCAGGTCTTCCAAGGCGAGCGCGAGATGGCGGCCTACAACAAGCGCCTCGGCACCTTCGAGCTGACCGGCCTCCCGCCGGCGCCGCGCGGTGTGCCGCAGATCGAGGTCACCTTCGACATCGACGCCAACGGCATCGTGCACGTGTCCGCCAAGGACCTGGGCACGGGCAAGGAGCAGTCGATGACGATCACCGGCGGCTCGGCGCTGCCGAAGGACGACATCGAGCGGATGATGCGCGACGCGCAGGAGCACGCCGACGACGACAAGCGCCGGCGCGAGGAGGCCGAGACCCGCAACCTGGCCGAGGCCCTGCAGTGGCAGACCGAGAAGTTCCTGGCCGAGAGCGGCGACAAGATCCCGGCCGACGCCCGCGACCAGATGAACGAGGCGCTGGGCGACCTGCGCAGCGCGCTCGGCGGCAACGACACCGAGCGGATCAAGGCGGCGCACGAGAAGCTCGCCCAGGTTTCGCAGCAGGCCGGCAGCGCCCTCTACGAGCAGCAGCGCCAGGAGGCCGCGGGTGACGCGGCCGGTGCCGCGGGCGCCGGTGCCACCGGCGGTGCGGGTGCCACCGGGGCCCAGGCCGGCACCGGCGGCCCCGAGGACGTGGTCGACGCCGAGATCATCGACGAGGACAACAAGAAGTGACGGATGCCAAGGAGCCGGCCACGCCGGAGGCGTCTGTAACCGAGGAGGGGGCGGTCGACGAGACCGCCCTGTCCCAGGCTGCCGAAGAGCCGGAAGACGAGGAAAAGGAAGAGGAGAAGCCGGTGGAGGGTGAGATCGTGGACGAGGAGTTCACGGTGCACGCACCCCAGCACCGTGCTGAATCCGACGACGAGCCCAACCAGGCTGCCGCACAGGGCACGACCGACGACGAGCACCAGCACGGGCTGGGCGCGGAGCTGGCCGCGCTGCGCACCGATCTCGACGAGCGCACGCGCGACCTGCAACGGGTCACGGCCGAATACGCCAACTACCGCAAGCGGGTCGACCGCGACCGGGCGCTGGTGGTCGAGCAGGCGAGCGCCAACGTGCTGGGCGCGCTGCTGCCGGTCCTCGACGACATCGACCGGGCCCGTGACCACGGCGACCTGGTCGGGCCGTTCGGGGCGGTGTCGGAGCAGCTCGTCGGTGCGCTGACCAAGTTCGGGTTGACCGTCTTCGGGGCCAAGGGCGACCCGTTCGACCCCACCCGCCACGAGGCGGTGGCCCATTTGACCTCGGCCGAGGTGACCGAGCCGACCTGCATCGACGTGATGCGGCGCGGCTACCTCCTCGGCGAGCGGCTGCTGCGACCGGCGCTGGTCGCAGTCGCCGACCCGGAGTAGACGAACGCTGGAGGAGGTGGCGCAATGAGTTCGAAGGACTGGTTGGAAAAGGACTTCTACGCGGTTCTGGGCGTCACCAAATCCGCTAGCACCGACGAGATCAAGAAGGCGTACCGCAAGCTCGCGCGTGAGCTGCACCCGGACCGCAACCCGAACAACGCGGAGGCCGAGGAGCGGTTCAAGGCGGTGTCGGAGGCATATGACGTGCTCTCCGACCCGGCGCGGCGCAAAGAGTACGACGAGATGCGGTCGCTGTTCGGCGCGGGCCAGTTCCGCCGCAACGCCCGGGCCGGAGGCCCGGCGGGTGCGGGCGGGCCCGGGTTCGACTTCACCGATCTGTTCGGCAACGCCGGGACCGCCGCGGGCGGCCCGGCGGGGCCGGGTGGAGACCGGCGCTTTGGCGGCGCCGGCTTCTCGGACCTGTTCAGCTCGATCTTCTCGGGCGGCGGAGCGGCCCCGGCGACCGGGCGGCGCAGCCGCGGCCGGGACGTCGAGACCGAGGTCGTCCTCAACTTCGTCGACGCGGTGCAAGGGGCGACGCTGCCCATCACCCTGCGCACCCCCGGCACCTGCGAGACCTGCCACGGCAACGGCGCGGCTCCCGGCACGTCCCCGCGGACCTGCCCGAAGTGCCGCGGCCTCGGCGTCGTGAGCAGCAACCAGGGCTCGTTCAGCTTCACCGAGCCCTGCCGCGAGTGCCAGGGCGTCGGCACCATCGTCGACGAGAAGTGCCCCGAGTGCCACGGGACCGGCGGGGTCACCAAGACCCGCACGATCAACGTGCGCATCCCGGCCGGGGTGGCCGACGGTCAGCGCATCCGGCTGGCCGGCCGCGGCGAGCCCGGGACCCGGGGCGGGTCGCCCGGCGACCTGTTCGTGCTCATCAAGGTCCGCCCCGACCCGGTCTTCGGCCGGGCCGGCGACGACCTGACGCTCACGGTGCCGGTGACGTTCGCGGAGGCCGCCCTCGGGGCCGACCTGCGCGTGCCGACACTCGACGCGACCGTGACGCTGCGGGTGCCCCCGGGCACGCCGAGCGGGCGGACGCTGCGGGTGCGCGGCAAGGGCGTCGCACGGCGCGACGGCAACGTCGGCGACCTCCTCGTGACGATCGACGTTCACGTGCCGGCCGAGCTGTCCGAGGAGGCTCGCAAGGCCCTGTCCGACTATGCGGCTGCGGCGCCGCCGGCTCCACGCGAGCGGCTCGACGCGATCGCACGGGAGCGCAGCAGTTATGAACAACGATGACGATGTCACCCGGGCTGAGGTGTTCATCAGCTTCGAGGCGGTCTCCGACGCGAAGGTCCTGATCATCTCCATCGCGGCGCGGCTGGCCGGGATGCACCCGCAGACCCTGCGGCAGTACGACCGCATGGGCCTGGTGCAGCCCGGCCGCACCTCCGGCGGCGGACGCCGCTACAGCGAGCGCGACGTCGCGCTCCTGCGCGAGGTGCAGCGGCTCAGCCAGGAGGAGGGCGTCAACCTCGCCGGCATCAAACGGATCATCGAGCTGGAGGCCATGGTCGGCGACCTGCGCCAGCGGGTGGCGGACCTGGAGCACGAGCTCGCGCACACGCGGGCCCGGCTGGCCCACATCGAGTCGGCGGGGTTCCCGCGGCGCGATCTGGTGCCGTCCAACCAGCATCCGACCGCACTGGTGGTCTGGCGCCCCACAAAGAACTCCTGAACCAGGTTTGCCCCCGGCCCGCCGGGGGCACCACAGAATCAGGGAATGGTGCGGTCGTTCCGGAGGCTGACCGGAGCGGCTACGCAAGGGGTGTGGTCACCTCGAGGGGCGTCTCGCGAGAGGCGCCCCTCGGTCTGTCCGCAGGCTTTGCGAGCCGCTGCCTGAACCGATAAATCACCCTAAATTAGAGTTTACCAAGAGTAAGCAGGCGGTCGCCTCTTCCCTTGGCGCCTTGTCCGGGCTAAGTTTCCGTCGGAAACCAGGACCCGCTGGCCACGGGAGCTGACGGTGAGCGTGACACAAGCGGGATTCCGGGGCTTTGAGAACCCGGTCGACCCTAGCCCTGCCGAGTTGAAGGCATGGGCCTACCACCCTGATGCCTCGCTGCTGCACACCATGCCGCCCGACTGGGACCTGCTGGTGGCCGGCGACCGACTCATCGGCACCCTCTTCGAGCTGGCGATGGACCCGGGCTGCCCGGCCCGCCGGTTCGCGCTGCACTGCATGTACATCTACGCCGCCGACGGCATCCGCACGCACTTCCGGGCCCACCCGAAGCGGCGGCTGAAGAAGTTCGTCGAGCAGGCCGAGCAGAACGGCGACGAGGTCTTGGCCACCTGGGCCCACAACGTCCGCATGCTGCTGGCCCGGCCCGACCTGTTCGAATACCACGACTGGTGCGAGGGCGGCCTCGTCCGCCAGCCCCGCCGGATCAGCTAAGCCGGCTCGCTGCGGGATATCTATGAGGCCCCGCCGCGGTTTAAGGTTTATGACGTGAGCGGTACGGAGCGAAGCGCAGTGGCCGCGATCTGGCCAGCTCGGCTTGGGCTCGGGCCGGCGCCGGAGCTTGCGGAGGTGTCGGCGTGAGCGACCGGCCGGACATGCGCATCTCCGACGCCGAGCGGGAGCTCGTGGTCGCCCAGCTCAACGCTGCCGTGGCCGAGGGCCGGCTCACGCTGGCCGAGTTCGAGGAGCGCGTCGACGGCGTGCTGCGCTCCCGCACCTATGGCGAGGTCGAGCCCTACGTCGGCGACCTGCCCCAGTCCGGCCCCGTCGCCGCCCCCGAGCAGCTGGAGATCCGCAACCAGGCGTCCAGCCTCAAGCGGGTCGGCCGCTGGACGGTGCCCCGGCGGCTGCTCATCGCCACCCGGGCCGGCTCGGTCAAGCTCGACTTCACCGACGCCCAGTTCACCACCCAACTCGTCGAGGTGCGGCTGGAGGCCCGGTCCAGCTCGATCGACCTGGTGCTGCCCCGCGGCGCGACCGCCGACATCGACAGCATCGCCCCGCACGCCAGCTCGCTGCAGCAGAAGGTGCCCGCGGCCTACGACGCCGCCGGCTCCGGCATCGTGTTCCGGATCGGTGGCGAGGTGCGCAGCAGCAGCGTCCGCGTGCGCTACCAGCGCAGGTTCTGGCGCTGGCGCTGGTGAGCCGGCGCCGGGCAGCCGTGCTCGCGCTCGCCGCGGTCCTGCTCGCGACGCTCAGCGCGGGCTCGTGCGCGCCGCAGAGCACCCCGGAACCGGCCCAGACTCCCGACGACGACGTGTCGTACGAGGAGGTCCCCACCGGCAACCCGAACGACAACCCGCGCGAGCGGCTCAACGTGGTGCCGGTGCCGAAGGGCACCTCGCCCCGCGGCGTGGAGTTCAGCGACGCCGGCACCGGCTATGCGCTGTTCTCCTCGTGCATTGCCGGCGGCGCCTGCCAGGCCGGGCTCGTGATCACCCTCGACGGCGGCTACAGCTGGGTCAACCGCAAGCTGCCGTTCGACGACGCGATCGACGTCGACATGCGGCTCGGTCGGGGCAACGTGCTGATCATCAAGGCGGCGCCGGACGGATACTTCATCTCCCGCGACGTGGGCCGGACCTTCGAGCGCCGCCCGCTCACTCCGCCGCCGGTCGAGCTCAACCTGGCCGACCAGCAGTACTCCGTCGGCTGCCAGGACACCGCCGCGACCGGCTGCCCCGACGCCCAGCCCTGGATCGTCGGCGCCGACGGCAACCGCGGCGCGCTGCCGTCGCGGCCGGCCGGGCCGATCGAGTGGACCGGGCTGACCGCGGCCGGGGACGGCACGCTGTGGCTGGCCGGGCGGCCCAAGACCGACACCACCTCCCCCGCGGGCGGCACCGCGATCTTCGTGTGGAGCAGCTCCGACAAGGGCCGCACCTGGAAGGCCCAGGCCAACACCCATACTCCGCAGGCCGGCGCGACGGTCCGCCCGGTGGTGGCCCCCGACGGGTCTGATGTGTGGCTGGTCGGGCCGCAGTTCGCCGCCGAGGCCGTCTTCAACAAGGACGGCTCGGTCGGGGGCTGGACCGAGGCGACCTCGATGCGTGAGGTCTCTCAGGTCTACAACGCCGAGGTGCTGATGAACCGCCGGCTCCTGGTCGCCAGCGGGCAGGGCGTCTGGGTCGTCGACGCGCAGCAGCGGGTCCGCGACACCGGGGCCCGGTTGATCTTCCGGCTCCGGCGGCTCGATGCCACGACGATTCTGGGGTATCCCGCCCAGCAGTCCGGTGACGTGTGGCTCTGCACCGTCGACATGAACGGGTGTGACTGGGCGCACGTGGGAGTCTCAGCGCGATAGTCCGATCACCGTGGGCATTTCTAACTTGAGTGGAATAGACTCAACCTCGTGGGTGTCGTACCTCCTGAAGGACGCACTGGAACGAGGAGTCAATGAACGCCGAACGCCTGACCACCAAGAGTCGCGAGGTCATCAAGGCCGCCGTGGACGCGGCGAGCCAGCGCGGACACGCGACTGTTGAGCCTTGGCACCTGCTGCTGGCGCTGCTGGACACGGGCGGCTCGACCGCCGCCGGCCTGCTGCGCGCCGTGGGTGCCAACCCCGCCGACGTGCGCCGCGCCGCCCTGCACGCCGTGGAGCGGCTGCCCAGTGCCCGCGGCTCGAGCATCGCGGAGCCCAACGTGGCCCGCGAGTTCGCCAACGCGATCGCGGCCGCCGAGCAGATCGCCCGCCCGCTGGGCGACGAATACACCTCGACCGAGCACCTGCTGGCCGGCCTGGCCCGGGTCGGCGGGGCGGTGGCGACGCTGCTGAAGGAGGCCGGTGCCACCGAGGAGACCCTGGTCGCCGCGTTCCCGCAGGTGCGCGGGGGCGACCGCAAGGTGACCACCGCGGACCCGGAGCAGACGTTCCAGGCGCTGGAGAAGTACGGCGTCGACCTGACCCAGTCCGCCCGCGACGGCAAGATCGACCCGGTGATCGGCCGGGACGCCGAGATCCGGCGGGTGATCCAGGTGCTGTCCCGCCGCACCAAGAACAACCCCGTGCTGATCGGTGAGCCCGGCGTCGGCAAGACCGCGATCGTCGAGGGCCTGGCCCAGCGGATCGTGGCCGGTGACGTGCCGGAGTCGCTGCGCGACAAGCGCCTGGTCAGCCTCGACCTCGGGGCGATGGTGGCCGGCGCGCAGTACCGGGGCCAGTTCGAGGAGCGCCTCAAGTCCGTGCTCGAGGAGATCAAGGGCTCCAACGGGCAGGTCATCACGTTCCTCGACGAGCTGCACACGGTCGTCGGCGCCGGCAAGGGCGAGGGCTCGATGGACGCCGGCAACATGCTCAAGCCGATGCTGGCCCGCGGCGAGCTGCGCATGGTCGGCGCGACCACGCTCGACGAATACCGCGAGCACATCGAGAAGGACCCGGCGCTGGAGCGGCGGTTCCAGCCGGTCGTGGTCGGCGAGCCGTCGACCGAGGACACCATCGGCATCCTGCGCGGGCTCAAGGAGCGCTACGAGGTCCACCACGGCGTGCGGATCACCGACGCGGCCCTGGTCGCCGCGGCCGCGCTGTCGGACCGCTACATCACCGACCGCTTCCTGCCGGACAAGGCCATCGACCTCGTCGACGAGGCCGCCTCCCGGCTGCGCATGGAGATCGACTCCCGCCCGACCGAGGTGGACGAGGTCGAGCGCAGCGTCCGCCGCCTCGAGATCGAGGAGATGGCGCTGGCCAAGGAGCCCGACGCGGCCTCGGCCGAGCGCCTGCAGCGGCTGCGGGCCGAGCTGGCCGACCGGCGGGAGCAGCTGACCGCGCTCACCGACCGCTGGCAGAACGAGAAGGCCCACATCCAGAAGATCTCCAACACCAAGGAGCAGCTGGAGCAGCTGCGCGGCGAGGCCGAGCGGGCCGAGCGCGACGGCGACCTGCTGAAGGTCTCGGAGCTGCGCTACGGCGTGATCCCGGGCCTGCAGAAGGAGCTGGAGCAGGCCGAGCACGAGCTCACCACCCTGCAGATCGCGGGCGCGATGCTCAAGGAGGAGGTCTCGGCCGACGACATCGCCGCCGTGGTCGCCTCCTGGACGGGCATCCCGGCCGGCCGCCTCATGGAGGGCGAGACGACCAAGCTGCTGCGCATGGAGGACTCGCTGCGCAGCCGGGTGATCGGGCAGGACGCGGCGATCCAGGCGGTCTCCGACGCGGTGCGCCGGGCCCGGGCCGGCATCGCCGACCCCGACCGGCCGACCGGCAGCTTCCTGTTCCTCGGCCCGACCGGGGTCGGCAAGACCGAGCTGGCCAAGGCCCTCGCGGGGTTCCTGTTCGACGACGAGCGGGCCATGGTCCGCATCGACATGAGTGAGTACAGCGAGAAGCACACCGTCGCCCGGCTGGTCGGTGCGCCGCCCGGCTACGTCGGCTACGAGGAGGGCGGCCAGCTCACCGAGGCGGTGCGGCGCCGGCCCTACACGGTGGTGCTGCTCGACGAGGTCGAGAAGGCCCACCCGGACGTCTTCGACGTGCTGCTGGCGGTCCTCGACGACGGCCGGCTCACCGACGGGCAGGGCCGCACGGTCGACTTCCGCAACGCGATCCTGATCCTCACCTCCAACCTCGGCTCGGACGTGCTCGCCGACGACCCGACGCTCACCGCCGAGCAGCGCCGTGACGCGGTCATCGCCGCCGTGCGGGGCCACTTCAAGCCGGAGTTCGTCAACCGGCTCGACGACATGGTGGTGTTCGACGCGCTGTCGCCGTCCGACCTGCGCTCGATCGTGGAGATCCAGCTCGCCGCGCTGGGCCGCCGCCTGGCCGACCGCCGGCTCACGCTGGAGGTTTCCGAGCCGGCACGTGACTGGCTCGCCAGTCTTGGGTATGACTCGGTATACGGCGCCCGCCCCCTGCGCCGCCTCGTGCAGACGTCCATCGGCGACCAGCTCGCCCGGGCCCTGCTCTCCGGCGGGATCAGGGACGGGGACCGCGTGCTGGTGGACCTGTCCGACGATCAGAAGTCACTACGCGTTCGCGCGGGCTAGAAGCTTTCGGCTGGTTGAGAGCGCCAAGGAGGGTGCCGCGATGTTGTGGAAGAAGCAGGCCTACGACGATGAGTTGCGACTGCTGGCCGATGCCGACACGCTGGCCTTCGGCGGTGTGGGCATCGCCGGCACTCTCCTGCCCGCCACCAAGGCCTACTTCGCCGTCGAGGAGGGTCTCCGATTGCACGGCCGCGACCTGCGGCCGCGGCTGGAGGCTCTGCTCGACAAGGCCACGCCGGCCGGCCGGGTCTACGCGGCCGAGCTGCTCACCCACGCCGACGCGGCGGCCGGCCGCGCGGCCTGGCAGAAGCTCAGTGGCCAGCGCGGCGAGGTCAAGACGTTCACCGGCTGCATCATGGGCAGCACGACCCTGGCGCGATACGCCGAGGAGCGCCTGCACGGTTAGTTTCGGTTTGACAGGATTCGGCAGCGGCTGCGGGATTAGCGTGGCCTCGATACGGTGAGGCCCAGGATTTTCCTGGGAGGAGAGCCACCCGTGTCATTCGCTGTCCCGGCCGGGCCGCGCGCCCGGCCGTCCACCGTCAACCTCGCCTCGATGCTGCTCTTCGCGGCGGCGGCGCTCGAAGTGATCAACGTCGTACTGTCGCTCCTCTACGCGGGCAAGATCGCCTCGGCGACGCAGAAGATCTACGACGATGCCGGTGTGCAGAGCAGCGCCAACGCGACCACCAGCATCGGCTCGACGATCGGGGTCGTGTTCGGCTTCGTCATCATCGTGATCCTGGTCCTGCTCGGCTACTTCGTGAGCCGCGGCAACCAGGTCGCCCGGGTGCTGACCTGGGTCGTCGGCGGTATCGCGCTCTGCTGCGGCATCTTCAGCATCGGCGCGACGCTGTTCACGAAGAGCATCTGGGAGTCGGCCCGCAGCACCAACCCGCAGCTGCCCGACTACAACACCTACCAGGACCGGATCTACGCCGACGTCCCCGGCTGGTATCAGCCCGTCACCACGGTGATCGGCATCCTGATCATCATCGCGGTCGCGGTGCCGATCATCCTGCTGGCGCTGCCGGCCTCGCACCCGTTCTTCCGCAAGCAGGAGCAGCAGTGGGAGCCCCCGGTGCCCGGCGCCGGTGGCTCCGGCGGCTACCCCGGCCAGCCCGGATACGGCCAGCCCGGTCAGCCCGGCCAGCCTGGACACCCGGGTCAGCCCGGTCAGCCCGGCTACGGCCCGCCGCAGTAGCGCACCCGAGTACGGCTAGCCTGCGGCGGTGCCCACTGCACTCATAACCGGCGCCACCGCAGGCATCGGCGCCGCCTTCGCCCGTCAACTCGCCGCGGAGGGCTTCGAGCTCGTGCTCGTCGCCCGCCGCGGCGAACGGCTCTCCGCCCTCGCCGCCGAGCTGTCCGTGCCCGTCGAGGTCATCGTGGCCGACCTGGCCACCGCCGCGGGGTGCGATGCCGCGGCGGCCCGGCTCACGGACCCGGCCCGCCCCGTCGACCTGCTCGTGAACAACGCCGGGCGGTCGCTCAACCGCTCCTTCCTCCGATCCACCGCCGAGTTGGAGGAGGAGCTGCTGCGCCTCAACGTCCACGCCGTGCTGCGCCTGACGCTGGCCGCCCTGCCCGGGATGGTGGAGCGGCGCCGGGGCGAGATCGTGAACGTCTCCTCCGTGTCGGGCTTCGCGGCGACGATGCCGGGCTCGACCTACCCGGCGACCAAAGCCTGGGTCACGAACTTCAGCGAGTCGCAGGCGCAACTCGTGCGCGAGCACGGCGTGCGGGTCATGGCGCTGTGCCCGGGGTACACCCGGACCGAGTTTCATGAAGTGGCCGGCATCGACATGTCGCACTCGCCCGGGTGGGTCTGGCTCGACGCCGGGACCGTGGTGCGGACGGCGCTGCGGGACCTGCGGCGGGGCCGGCTGGTGAGTGTTCCCGGCTGGATCAACCGGCTCGCGGTCTTCGGCATGCGCCACGCGCCGCGCCGGCTGCTCCACCGCATTGCCCGGAGCGCGAGGGGACGCATCGGGCATGAAGAGCAATAACGCCCGTTGAGCCGGTGTAGGCCGTCGATGTGTGCACTCCGACAAGCATTGAATTTGCTGTGTATCGAACATGATTGTGGTCACGTACGTTCGGCTGATGGGCCGAATGGCAACGCTCCCAACGGCTTCCGGGCGGCGAAGACCTGTACGTTCGGCTATATTCGCAGCTCAGAGCCGTGCATCGAACATTGCAACGATCTAATCAGAGCAAGATTCGGGTTAATCGACGGGTGCTCTGGGTGTTGGCATCGTCCGTCACGAGTACCTCTCGCGTCACTCGTGGTGATCGCTGCGATCACCTTCGTATTCACCCTTGTCCCCTTGACGGCCTTAAATTTGGCCGAGAGTGCGGGTCATCGATTCACCGCGGAGGTTTAGCGCGTACGCTTCGGACATGACCGACCGTGACGACCTGCTGAAACTCGTACGTGACCTCGCTGTGGTCAACGGACGGGTCACGCTGTCGTCCGGACAAGTTGCCGACTGGTACGTGGACCTCCGTCGCTTGACGTTGCACCATGCTGGTGCGCCGTTGGTCGGCCGGGTGCTCCTCGATCTGGTCGACGACTGGGAGTTCGACGCCGTGGGAGG
The DNA here is from genome assembly GCF_044454505.1 of Dactylosporangium sp. NPDC051541. NCBI lineage: Bacteria > Bacillati > Actinomycetota > Actinomycetes > Micromonosporales > Micromonosporaceae > Dactylosporangium > Dactylosporangium sp. NPDC051541. The sequence goes on along the minus strand of NZ_JBITDU010000012.1, from coordinate 105,715 downwards.
GCTGACCCTCGGCGCGGACCCGGTGGCCGCAGCGATGCTGCATGCGGCGGCTGCCCGAGGCGGACGACACCTGGATGCATTCGTCGTCCGTAAGAGTGACAAGGCTCATGGCCTGCAACGCCGGGTCGAAGGACCCGATGTGGCCGGCCGCCGTGTCCTGGCCGTCGAGGACACCTCCACTACAGGTGGAAGTGTGCTCACTGCGGTCGACGCGTTGCGAGAGGCGGGCGCCGATGTAGTCGGTGTAGCCGTTATCGTCGATAGAGGCGCGGAAAAGGCGGTTCGCGCCGCAGGGCTGAGTTATCGCTCAGCATTTTCGTTGGCCGACCTCGGCCGACAGGGCTGAAAAATTGTCGATTCGGACCTGCGCATATGCAGGCGGGTCGATGGTGTTGGTGGAAGGATGGAATACGTGGGAACTGCGCTGGCTGAGATGACCCTGCCCCAGATCTCGCCGCTTGCCGGCGAGCCGATTGACCGTGCCGATGCCGAGCGTCTCGCCGGCGTCCTGAAGGCACTTGCCGACCCGGCCCGACTCCGGCTCCTGAGCCTGATTCAGTCGGCTCCGGACGGCGAGGCCTGTGTTTGTGACCTGACGGCCCCCCTTGGGCTCTCGCAGCCCACGGTGAGCCACCACCTGCGAATCCTGACCGAGGCCGGTCTGCTGGAGCGCGAGAAGCGGGGTGTGTGGGCGTTCTACCGCCTCGTTCCCTCCGCCATCGGCACCATCGCCGATCTTCTGACGCCGCCGCGCAAGCGCGCGACCAAGAAGGCGCCTCGCTAGCAGTGTCAGGTGGCGCCCCTGGGCACTACCTGACCGGGGACCTTCGCGACCAACTCGTCCACGCCGGGCGGGCGGTCGTGCGGGCCGGACTCGTCGTGGGCTCGGGTGGCAACTTTTCCGCCCGGGCGCCAGGCGCCGACGAATGCTGGGTAACCGCGGCCGGAACTTGGCTCGACCGGCTCGACCGCGGTTCATTCGTTCGGGTCCGAATCAGCGACGGCGCGACTCTTGACAACTCTGTCGGGGTCGCGCCGTCATCGGAGCTTGGACTCCACCTGGCGCTGTACCGGGCTCGCCCCGACGCCGGCGCCGTCATGCACCTGCATCCGCAGTCCGTGCTGCTGCTGGACGCACTGGCCGAGCCGATCCGGCTGGCCACCACCGACCACGCCTTCTACGTGCGCGAGGTCGCGACCACACCATTCGTGCCGCCGGGCCGCCCCGAAGTGGGAGAGCTGGCGGCATCGGCATGTGCGGACGGGGTCAACTGCGTCGTGCTGGCCCGGCACGGCTGCGCGGTCATCGCCGACTCGGTCGAACTGGCCCACAAGCGGGCGGTCAATCTGGAAGAGGCGGCGCGGCTGACATACAGCGCGCTGGCCCTGGGCCGCCCATTGCCGGCACTGCCGACGGACTGGCTCCAGGGCCCTGGCGCGACTGCTTAGCCTTAGGTCCTGTTTCAGAAATGAGGCAGGGCTGCGGCGGGCCCAGATCCCGCCTGCGCACACATCGCGAAAGGCCGGATACAACCCCGGTATCCGGCCTTCCACGCTGCGCACGCAGACGAAATCTGGACTCCGCCTCGCTCCTACCCCACTTCTGAAACAGGACCTAGTCCCGCACGCGGTGGTTGCCCGGCGGGATCGTCGGGAACACCTCGGTCGGCGCATTCGCCGGGTCCACCGCCGGACCGGCCTTCTTGCCGCGGCGGCGCTCCTGGAGGCCCTTGAAGATCTCAATGAAGATCGGGATCGCGGAGATCAGCACGATCAGCAGGATCGCCGGCAGCAGGTAGGTGTCGATCTTCTCCGGCGGGATCAGCTTGCGGATCCGGTCGGCCAGCGCCCACCCGGCGAAGATGATGCCGTCGGTCCACAGGATGCCGCCGACCACGTTCCACAGGAAGAACTGGCCCGCGGGCATGCCGACGACCCCGGCCACCGGGTTGAGGAACGTGCGCACGATCGGGATGAAGCGGGCCAGCACGACCGCCCGGGCCGGGCCGAACTTCGCGAAGTAGTGCTCGGCCTTCTCGACGTACTCCCGCTTGAAGATGCGCGAGTTGGGCCGGTCGAACATCCGCCGCCCGTAGCGCGCCCCCAGGTAGTGCCCGAGCTGCGCACCGGCGATGGCGCAGATGGGCGCCCCGATCAGCAGCTGCGTGAGGCTCAGCCGGGTGCCGAGCAGGTCGGTCGCGGCCGACGAGGAGGCGACCCCGGCCAGGAACAGCAGCGAGTCGCCGGGGAAGAAGAAGCCGACCAGCAGCCCGGTCTCGACGAACATGATGATCCAGACGCCGATCACGCCGAACGTGCTCAGCAGCCCCTTCGCGTCGAGAGGGTTGAAGGCGAGCAGATCGCCCACGGCGCGCGTCTTTTCTTCCACGGGTCACCAGGGTACGTGAGGTTTCCGGCCGGACTAAGCTCGGACCATGGCGGTGGTCGCGACCGCACACTGGCACCGGCTCGACGACGGGCGGGTGCAGTGCGACGTGTGCCCGCGCAACTGCCGGCTGCACGAGGGCCAGCGCGGCTTCTGCTTCGTGCGCGAGCGGCAGGACGACCGGATTGTCCTGACCACGTACGGGAAATCCTCGGGTTTCTGCGTCGACCCCATCGAGAAGAAGCCGCTGAACCACTTCCTGCCCGGGTCCGCGGTGCTTTCGTTCGGCACGGCCGGTTGCAACCTCGGATGCCGGTTCTGCCAAAACTGGGACATCTCAAAAAGTCGCGAGATCGACACATTGGGCGCCGCCGCCGGGCCCGAGGAGCTGGCGGCCGCGGCCGAGCGGCTGGGGTGCCGGTCGATCGCGTTCACCTACAACGACCCGGTGATCTTCATGGAATACGCCATGGACGTCGCCGACGCCTGCCGGGCGCGGGGGATCAAGGCGGTCGCGGTGTCGGCCGGCTACATGAACGCGGCGCCGCGGGAGGAGTTCTACCGGCACATCGACGCGGCGAACATCGACCTCAAGGCGTTCAGCGAGCGGTTCTACGAGAAGGTCACGTTCGCGCGCCTGGACAAGGTGCTGGAGACGCTGGAGTACCTGCGCACCACCGACGTCTGGTTCGAGGTGACCACGCTGCTGATCCCGGGGCAGAACGACGGCGACGAGGAGCTGCACAAGCAGTGCGAGTGGCTGCTGGAGCACCTCGGGCCCTCCGTCCCGCTGCACTTCTCCGCGTTCCACCCGGATTTCAAGATGCGCGACGTGCCGGCCACTCCGCCCGAGACGCTGCGGCGGGCCCGGCGGATCGCCCAGGACACCGGACTGCGGTTCGTCTACACGGGCAACGTCCACGACCCCTCCGGTCAGACCACCGCCTGCCCCAACTGCGGCTCCGCGGTCGTGGTGCGGGACTGGTACGACCTCGTCGACTACGGGCTCACCGACGACGGCCGCTGCCGCGGGTGCGGCCACCTGGTGCCGGGTGTGTTCGACGGCCCGGCCGGGACGTGGGGGCGGCGCCGGCTGCCGGTGAGGATCGGATGAGGCCGCCGGCGGTGGCCGGGAGTTTCTACCCCGGCGACCCCACGGAGCTGCGGTCGACGATCGAAGAGCTTTTGGCGGGGGTACAGCCGGAGCCGGACAACGCGTTCGCCTACGTCGTCCCGCACGCCGGTTACCGGTGGTCGGGGCCGACGGCCGCGCACGTCTATGGGCGCCTGGCCGGTCGCGAGGCCGAGCGGCTGATCATCCTGGGGCCCGCGCACCGGGTCCCGCTGCGAGGTGCGGCGGTGCCGGCCGAGTCCATGTGGTCGACGCCGCTGGGTGCTGTGACGATCGACACAGAGGCGGTCGGCGATCTCGTTGCCGGCGGGTTGGCCGTCGCCGATGACCGGCCGCATGCGGATGAGCACGCACTGGAAGTACAACTGCCGCTTCTTCAGGTTTTGGGGTTTTCCAAGGTCTTGCCGGTGTGCATCGGGGTGGCCGCGGTCGAGGAGGTGGCCGCCCTGCTCGCGGTGGCGGCGGTGCCCGGGTCGATCGTGCTGTGCAGCACCGATCTTTCGCACTATCTGACGCAGGAGCAGGCCGAGGCGGCCGACGCCCGGACCGTCGACGCCATCGTGCGGCTCGCGCCCGGTGACATCGGGGAGCGGGCCGCGTGCGGGCGTTATGCGCTGCGCGGCCTGCTGGCCTGGGCCCGAGACCTCGAACTGACCGCCCGCGTGCTGCACCAGGCCACCTCCGGCGACGAAGGTGGCCCCCGCGACCGGGTCGTCGGCTACGTCGCCGCCACCCTGGGAGTGTGACGCTCCGTAGCTGTCAACGGCACACCGACGTCATAACGGTCTATTCCGTTGCGCCCGAATCGGCTAGAAGACCCTGACCGATCGGCCGACCTCCAGTCGAGGGCCCGCCAGCCGTCTTGCAGTTGGAGGCGCTGTGTGGACAGCGCCGGAACTGGAGAACGGGGCATGTCTGCCACGACGACGGCCGGTCCGACGGCCGACACCGGCTGGGTGCCGATGACGAGCGAGCAGCGGGAACAGTTCGACACGGACGGTTACCTCGTGCTGAAGGGCGTGCTGAGCCCGGACGAGGTTCGTCACTACGCGTCGGTGCTGGACAACGCGCACGCCACGCACCCGCGCGCGGCGGACGGCTCGCTGCACCTGCTCAGCGCCGTCACGAGCTGCCCGGAGCTCGCCCCACTGATCGACCACCCGGCGACGTTCCCGCTGGTCTGGTCGATCCTCGGCTGGAACGCGCACATCTACCACTCGCACCTCGATGTGCACCCGACCATCCACGAGCCGAAGCCGGACTTCTGGCACTGGCACCAGGACGGCGGCCGGCAGAACCGCGAGCTGGAGGTCGACCCGCGGCCGCGCCTGTCGGTGAAGCTCGCCTACTGGCTCTCCGACGTCTCCGAGGAGGGCCGCGGCAACCTGACGCTGCTGCCCGGCAGTCACAAGACCAACTGGCTGCCCGGCCCGCCGAAGCGCGACGTGCCGTGGCCCGCCCCGCCGGGCGCGACCCAGGTCAAGGTCGACGCCGGCGACGTGGTCTTCTTCGACCGCCGGATCTGGCACGCCCGCTCGTTCAACTACTCCGAATACACCCGGCGCTGCGTGTTCCTCGGCTACACGTATCGCTGGATCCAGATCCGCGACGAGGTCGCGCGCCTGCCCGAGCAGCCGTGGTGGAACGACCTGAGCCCGGTCCAGCAGCAGTTGCTCGGCGGGGTCGGGGTGGGCGACGGCGACCACCACTGGGGCCACTACCCGGAGACGACGCCGCTCTACATCGCCCTGCGCGACAAGGGCCTGCTTGACCCGTCGTATCCGCCCCTGATTCCCTGACCGCAATGTTCGCCGGTCTCCGATCCGTCTATGGATCGGAGGCCGGCGCGGCGGGAGAAGGTCCAGGTTGACGTTCGAGGAGTTCGTCGAGGCTCGGCTGCAGGCGCTGCTGCGCTATGCGGTCATGCTCACCGGCGACCCGCACACGGCGCAGGACCTCGTCCAGGACACGATGATCCGGGTGCAGCTCAAGTGGCGCCGGATCGCCACGGCCGACCTGCCCGAGCGCTACGTCAAGCGCATGATCACCAACGCCTACGTCGACCTGCACCGCGGCTCGTGGCTGCGCCGGGTCGCGCTGCGGGGCGTGGACCTCGACACCGGCCGGCTGGAGCCCGATCACGCCGACAGCCTGGCCGACCGCGACGAGATGTGGGTCTGGCTCGACCGGCTGCCACGTCAGCAGCGCGCGGCCCTGGTGCTGCGCTACTACGAGGGCCTCTCCGACGGCGAGATCGCCGACGTCATGAGCACCAAGGTCGGCACCGTCCGGTCGTGGATCTCCCGGGCCCTGGCCACGCTGCGCGGCCACGTCACGCCGACGACGGTGGCCGGCTCATGATGGACGACCTGCTGCGGGCCACCTTCGCCCGCCAGGAGGAGCTGGTGCCGGCGGCCACCCCGGAGCTCGGCGAGTCGATCGTGGTCGGGGCCCGGCGGCTGCGGGCGCTGCGGCGCTGGGTGTTCTCCGGCCTGACGTTCCTGTGCTCGATCCTCACCATGCTGCTGATGCCGCTGCTCAACAGCCCCCGCCCGGCCCCGCCGGCGGCCGCCCCACCGCCCGGGCAGCCGCTCAACCTGCTGCTCATCGGCATCGACCGGGGCTCGGGCGAGCCGGCCCGGGTGAACGCCAACGCGATCGTGCTGCTGCACGTCAACCCCGGGGCCCGGACCGCCTACGCCGTGCTGCTCCCCCGCGACCTCATGCTCGACCTGCCGGGCCTCGGCCCCCAGCGTGCCGACGGTGCGTATCTGGTCGGTGGATACCGGCTCGCCGCCGACGCGGTCGCCGGGCTGACCGGCCTGACCCTGGACGGTGGCGCGGTCGTCGACAGCTCGGGCGTGGAGGCGGTCACGCGGGCCGTGGGCGGCGTCGACCTGTGCACGCCCGACTGCCGCCATTACGACGCGCACGAGGCGGTCGTCCGCCTGCGCCTGTCCGTGAGCTCCGGCGACGGCCAGGTGCTGCACCAGTATCTGACCGAGCTCGCCAAGGCCGCCGCCCGGAACCCGGCCGTGCTCGCCGCCCTCAGCCGGGCACTCGAGCTGCACCTCGGACCGATCTCACTGGCCGAGCTGTCCCGGCGGGTCAGCGCCATCGACCCCGCGGGCGTCTCGGCGGTCAAGCTGCCGGTCGGGCCACCCGGCGCCGACGGGCTCTATGACGCGATGCGCAACGGCCGGGTCGGCGCCTGGCTGGACGCCCACCCGCAGTGGTCTAGTACTCGTCGCTGAGGTCGACCTCGCGGTCCTGCTCGATCGCGTCGTACTCGTTGGCGTCCCACGGCCGCGCGTGCGGCGTGTAGGGCCGGTCCGACGGGTTGGCCGGCAGTGCCTGATCGGCCGCGTCCGCCGGTGGGGCCTCCGGATCACGGATGTCCGGGTCGAGACGGTCGTCGAGGGCCAGCAGGTCTTCGTCTGGCTGGGTCATCGCCGCGGCTCCTGTCGCTCGCTTGCTCGGCCGACCTCCACGGTACGCGGTTGGACCCGCCAGGCTCCGGTGCCCCGGCAATTCTCTGACCCGGGTCACCTGGTCACCCGGCGTCGGGCCAGGGCGGCGGCTGCGAGATACTCCGTGCAGGGACAGCGCGGTCCGCGCGGAGCCGTGTCTGTCGGCTCCAAATACCGCACGATCCAACAGCCAAGGAGCGCTCCCATGCCCATCGCCTCGTCCGATGTCTACGCCGAGATGCTCGACCGCGCCAAGAACGGCGCGTTCGCCTACCCGGCGATCAACGTCTCGTCGTCTCAGACGCTCAACGCGGCGATTCGCGGTTTCGCCGAGGCCGAGAGCGACGGCATCATCCAGGTCTCGACCGGTGGCGCGGAGTACGTCTCCGGCCCGACCGTCAAGGACATGATCACCGGCTCCGTCGCGCTGGCCGCCTTCGCGCACGAGGTCGCGAAGAAGTACTCGGTCAACATCGCGCTGCACACCGACCACTGCCCGAAGGACAAGCTCGACAAGTTCGTCCGCCCGCTGCTGGACATCTCGACCGAGCGGGTCGCCAAGGGCGAGGAGCCGCTGTTCCAGTCGCACATGTGGGACGGCTCGGCCGTGCCGCTGGGTGAGAACCTCGACATCGCCGAGGAGCTGCTGGCCAAGACGGCCGCGGCCAAGGTGGTCCTGGAGATCGAGGTCGGCGTCGTGGGCGGCGAGGAGGACGGCGTCGTCGGCGCGATCGACGAGAAGCTGTACACCACCGTCGAAGACGGCCTCGCGATGGTCGAGAAGCTCGGCCTGGGCGAGAAGGGCCGCTACATGGCCGCCCTGACCTTCGGCAACGTGCACGGCGTCTACAAGCCCGGCAACGTCAAGCTGCGCCCGGAGATCCTCAAGACGATCCAGGACGCGGTCGGCGCGAAGTACGGCAAGGAGAAGCCGCTGTCGCTGGTCTTCCACGGCGGCTCGGGCTCGCTGCTCTCGGAGATCCGCGAGGCGCTCGACTACGGCGTGGTCAAGATGAACATCGACACCGACACGCAGTACGCGTTCACCCGCCCGGTCGCCGCCCACATGTTCAGCAACTACGACGGCGTGCTGAAGATCGACGGCGAGGTCGGCAACAAGAAGGCCTACGACCCGCGGGCCTGGGGCAAGGCCGGCGAGGCCGGTCTCGCCGCGCGCGTGGTCGAGGCCTGCGAGCACCTGCGCTCGACGGGCACCACGCTCTCGAAGTAACGCCCTCGTTCTTGGGACAAGCAAAGGCCCGGCTGACACTCCAGCCGGGCCTTTTGGCGTGCGCGCCTACTCGTTGAGGAAGTTGAAGTAGCCGCCCGGGGTGACCGGGCCGACGACCGGCGAGCCCGAGACGGTCTGGTCGACGATCGTCACCGGGCAGGAGCCGGCGAACACGCCGGTGCCGAGGCCGTTGGCGTCGTCGCTGACGTCCGGGGTCGTGACGGTGATGCCGGTGCCGGCGGTGTTGACCGCGGTCACCGTGCCCGCCTTGCCGCAGAAGTTCACCGCCCAGGTGGCCGAGCCGCCCTGCCAGTGCGTCACGTCCTTGTCGGGGAGGGCGGAGGTCGTGAGGACGGTGCTGGTCGCGCCCTTCGACCGGCCCGAGGTCACGCTCAGCGAGGTGACCGTCGGCACCGCGACGACGCTGGCGCCGGTGTCGCTGGCCGCGAACGTCTTGCTGACGCCACCCTGGGTGATGGTCAGGCTGGCGTCGTTGGAGGACATCCCGACGCCGGTCTTGAACGTCATGAAGTTGCCGGCCGCCGGCGCGGAGGTCGCGGTGGCGGAGACGAGAACCGGGGCGCTGCCCGAGTCGTCGTAGACCTTGAGGTCGGTGACGGCCTTGCCGCCGAACGTGACCGCGAGGCCCTGTGCGGTGCGCGGGTCGAACGCGTAGGTGCTGGCGGCCTTGACCCGGACGGTCTGGCCGCCGGCGGCGAGCACCCGCTGCACCTGGTCGGTGGTGTTGAGCAGCGCGCTGTTCTCGGTGATGACCGGCTTGCTGGCGGCGGCCGCGATCGCCGGCGGGGTGATGAAGAAGAGCCCGCCGGTCTTCGTCAGCGTGTTGCCGCCGGCGAAGTTGATGACGATGTTGTCACCGGCGGTCACGGTCGTGGCGGCGCAGCCGGCGGTCGGCGTTTTGACGGCGATCGTGGTCGGGCTGGTGACGATGTACGTCGGGACGGCGAGACAGTCCGGGCCGAGGTCGACGCTGGTGACCAGCGCCTCGGAGAGCGTCTGGCCGGTGACGGTGAGCGTCAGCACCTGCTTGGCGGTGGCGGCGGCGAGCTTGCCGGTCGTCGGCGTGGTGATCGCGATGGTGCCGCTCAGCGCGGCGCCGTACGCCACGTGGGGCAGGCCACCGACGATGATGGCAGTGCCGGCGGCGGTGCTCAGGGCGAGCTTTACGGCTCGTTTTCGCCAGAATCGTTGCTGCGGCATGGGGTCTGGTTTCCTCTCTGCAACCTATTGCTGACCCAACGTAACAGCAGCGTCACTTTGTGTAATGGCGAAACGCACTCACCTAGGCCGTAAGAATTTCCGCCGCCTCCGCCACGTCGTCCGTGATGTGCAGCAGCGCGCGCAGGTCCCCCACCGGCGAGACGGCCAGGAGCGGCTCCAGCAACCCCCGGATCGGCAGCCGCTCGGTCCAGTGCGCCACGTCCAGGAAGACGAACGGGCCGCTGACACCGTCGGTGGCGTAGAACGTCTTGGTCGCGGCCTGGAACACCTCCTGCACGGTGCCGGCCATGCCGGGCGCGAAGACGATGCCGCCGCGGGACAGCCGCAGGATCGTGTCCTCACGGATCGCGTTGGAGAAGTACTTCGCGATCTTGGCCGCGAACAGGTTGGCCGGCTCGTGGCCGTAGAGCCAGGTCGGGATGGCCAGGCCGCCGCGCTTGGCCCAGGTGACCGGGTCGACCGCGGCCTGGTCGGCCGGCTCGGCCGAGTCGGGCGTCGGTGGGACCGGGCGGCCGTAGCGCTTCCGGACTTCCAAAGCCTTCTGGGTGTACGGCTGGTGGTCCTTGAAATCAGGCGCCCCCGCCAGCGCGTCGATCGCCTCGACCACGGTCTCGAGGGGGTGCTCGGCCAGGAACGCGCCCAGGTTGGCCGCCTCCATCACGCCGGGCCCGCCACCGGTCACCACCAGGCGGTCGGCCCGGGCCAGACGCCAGGCGAGCTCGGCGGCGTTGCGATACTCCACCGCGCCCCGCCGCGCCGCATGCCCGCCCATGATGCCGATCGCCGCGGCCGGCCCGCGCGCGCCGATCCACCCGGCGGTCACGTTGGCCAGAGCGTTGTCGATGCCGGAGTCGTGCATGCGCTGGGCGACGGCCTCGCGGATCTCCGGTGTAGCACCGCCGGTGGCCCGGAAGTGCTGGTAGACCGCGGTGTCGAACATGCCGTCGAAGCCGTCGGAGGCGAAGCCGGCCGCCAGGTCCTCGGGCGTGTACAGCTGGCTCGGGTGCGTCGGGTATGGGATGCCGGCGAACTCGGGCACCACGACGGCCCGGCGCACCAGCAGATCCACGACGTGCTCGAGCGCGGCGAAGTGACAGCCGATGAACAGCGAGTCGGCGACATCGATCTCGGACAGGTCGACGGCGGCCAGGTCCAGGCCCTGAACGATCTTGCCGGCGATGGACCCTCGGCTCAGGTGAAACCGGAGCTCTTCGGGTGACTCGATCTCGTCCGGCGAGTGGTCGTGCAGGGCGACGACGTCCGGCGGTGGCGGGGTTGGCACAGCTCATATCCTGCCAAACCCGATCAAACGGCGATGGCCCGATCCTGGGGACCGAGCCACCGCGAACCGGGTCCTGGGGAGGCTCCGGACCTTCAGTTGTAGTCCTACCGCGACCGGCGTCACACCGTCCGTGCGCTCGGCACGGCCTCAACCGTTCAGCCAGGCCGTCTCTGGTTGAATTGCGGCATGCAGAACCTCCTGCCCGGGCCTGAGCCCACCTTGCTGCCCGCCGAGACCGACGCCGCCGACCTGCTGGCCAAGGCCGACTCCGAAGGGGCCGTGAAGGCGGTCGCCGCGCAGTTCCCGTCCTACAGTGCCGCGTGGGCGCGCCTGGCCGAGCTGGCCTTGAGCGCGGGCGAGCCGGTGACCGCCTACGCGTATGCCCGGACCGGCTATCACCGCGGGCTCGACCAGCTGCGCCGCAACGGGTGGCGGGGCGTCGGGCCGGTGCCGTGGGCGCACGAGCCCAACCAGGGCTTCCTGCGGGCGCTGCACGCGCTCGGGCTCGCCGCCGGCCAGATCGGCGAGACCGAGGAGGCCGAGCGCTGCGCGACGTTCCTCCGCGACAGCGACCCGGCCGCGGTCTCTGCTCTGTCCTAGGCTTGGCGGCCTTCTTATCGGAGGCCCTCTACCGGCCTTCTTGTCAGAGACCCTCTGATACGGCCGCGGCGACCTTGAGCCAGGCGTCGCGGCTGGCGGCCGAGAGGCCCGCGTAGCGGATCGGCTCCCCCGAGTCGATGAACCGCTCGTAGGGCACGATCATCACGGTCCGGGTCCGGGCCGCGAAGTGCTTGGTGATGGCCGGCACGTGGACGTATCGCTTGCTCGGCGGCATCGACACGACCGTCACCGCCTGCCGCACCAGCCGCTGCCGGCCGTGCTGCTCGAGGTGGTCGAGCATGCGCGAGGCGGTCTCGGCCGAGTCGTTACGCGCCGACATCGTGACCACCAGCTGGTCGGTGGCGTCGATGGCGGCCTGCCAGTTCTCGGCCCGCACATTGTTGCCGGTGTCAACGAAGATGAGCTTGTAGAACCGGCTGACGACGTCCCGCAGCTCCCCGAACGCGTCGGCCGTCAACATCTCGCCGGCGGTCGCGGACTCGTCGGACGCGAGCACGTCGAACATGCCCTCGCCCTGCGCCCGGACGTACTGCGACAGGTCGCCGATCCGCCCCTGCGCCCCCTGAAAATCTCGGAGGTTGTGCAGCAGGTCGCGCACGGTCCGGTTGTGGAAGTCCTGCTGGGCCCGCATCCCCAGGGTGCCCTGGGTCTCGTTGTTGTCCCAGGCCAGCACGTAGCCGCCGCGCTTCTGCCCGAACGTCATCGCGAGCAGCAGCACCGCCACCGTCTTGCCGGCGCCACCCTTGGGGTTGACCACGGTGACCTGCCGAAGCCCGCCGAAGTTGCGGCGGACCATCTCGACCTCGTGCCGGAACTCGAGCTCCCGCTTGCCCGGCGACACCGAGACGAGCCCCAGCGTGCTCTTGGCGATCGCCCCCCGCAGCCCCTGCGAGGCCACCGGGTCGACCGGCTTGGCCTCCCGCCGCTTGGCGAACTCCTCCGCCGTCGGTGTGGTCCCGTCATGCCAGTTCTCCTGCGGCATGGGCGGCAGCGGCGGAACCGCGGGATTCCGGGCCCCGGGCTCGGCATACCCGACCGCCGCCCCGTACGCACCCGGCGGCACCGACCCGGGCGGGAACTGGCCGGGCGGGAACTGCGCAGGCGGCGGCCCTTGCAGCCCGGCCGGCGGGACCTGCCCGTGTGGCGGCTGTTGTCCGTAAGGCGGCTGCTGCCCGGTCGGTGGCACCTGCCCAGCCGGGAACTGGCCGGGCGGCGGCATCTGCCCAGGCGGCATCTGTCCGGGCGGGAACTGGCCCGGCGCGGGCACTTGGCCGGGCGCGAACTGACCGGGTGGCATTTGTCCTGCGGGTGGCATTTGTCCGAACGGCGATCCCGGCGGCGGACCCTGGTACGGCCCGGACGGTGGTCCCGGCACCGCATCGAGCCGCGAGTCCGGCTGCGGCGGCGCTGAGGGCGCATCGGCCGGCTGGTCCTGCTCCTCCGGTTCGGCGTCCCTCGGCGGTCGCGGGGACGATCCGAACGGGTGGTTCAGAGGGCCCTGTGGCGGCACGGTGGGGAGTGCCTGCGTCGGGGGAGCCGGCGGCAGCGGACCGTCCGGGGTCGGCAGCGGCTGCAACGGAGGCAGCGGCGGTCCAGCGTTAGGCGCACCGGGAAGGCCGGCGATTGGCGGTCCGGACATTGGCGCGCCAGGAGGGCCGGGCAGCGGCGGACCGGGAGGGCCGGACATGGGCGCACCGGGAAGGCCCGGCAGCGGCGCACCGGACATGGGCGCACCAGGGGGGCCCGACATGGGCGCACCGGGAAGGCCCGGCAGCGGTGGTCCGGACATGGGCGCACTGGGAGGGCCGGGCAGCGGCGGACCGGGCACGGGGCCAGGACCGGGTGGCGGCGGCATCGGTCCAGTGCCGGGTGGAGGACCGGTCACCGGCCACGGACCCGGCGGCGGCATCGAACCCGGCGCCGGCGCCACAGAACCCGGTGGAGGAGGCGTGGAACCAGGTGGGGGCGGCATTGAGCCCGGGAGAGGTGGCAGCGCACCCGGAGGCGGCGGTGTGGAACCGGCGGGTGGGGGCACGGAGCCCGGAGGCGGCGGCAGCGAGCCCGGCAATGGAGGCCGCGCGCCCGGGGGCACGGGAACCGAGCCGGGCGGGGGAGGCATTGCACCAGGCGGAGGCGGCATCGCACCGGCCGGTGGAGGTGTCGAGCCTGGGAGAGGCGGCAGCGCACCCGGAGGTGGGGGCATCGAGCCGGGCGGCGGTGGCATCGAGCCGGGCGGCGGGCCGAACGCGGACGGTGGCAGCGAGCCTGGCGGCGTGGCGAACGGGCCCGAAGGCGGGGCCGAGAACGGGCCGGGTGCCGGTGGACCCGAGAACGGTGCGGGCGGGCCGGGTACGACGCCGGAGCCGGGTGCCGGTGATGCCGAGACCGGACCGGAGCCGGAGGTCGGGGCGCCGGAGATCGGAGTGGAGGCGCCGGAGGTCGGGATGCCGGAGACCGGAGAGGTGGAGATCGGAGGACCGGAGACCGGGCCGGAGGATGTGGAGGCCGGGCCAGGGGCGCCGGCGATTGAGGCCGGTGGGCCGGAGACCGGGGGGCGAGGGGTGAAGGGGCTCTCGCCGAAGGGGCCGCCGACCGGGATGCCGCCCGACACCGGGATGCCGTTGCCGCCGGTGACCGGGATGCCGCCGCCGGCCGGGGAGGAGATCGGTTCGCCGGCCGGTGGGGTGTGCGGGATCGGGCGGCCGTGTTGGAGGCTGCCGTCCTCGTCGTCGGTCGGCGGTGGGGTGTCGCGGATCGGGGGCCAGGCCAGTGGGTCGACGCTGCCGGGCGGTTGGGACCAGGGCGAGTCGGGTGCCGGGCCACCGGCCTTGTGGGCGCGTTCTCCACGCCGTCCGTCGGTGCTGTCGTCCGGCGGCCAGACCATGTCGTTCACGATGTGTGCCTTCCCTCCCCGCGGTGCCCTACCACCGTATGCGACGAGTTCGACCTACGACACCGCTGAGCGGCCGGGCCAAGATTACGAAAAGCCCTACGGCACGTATACAGCCCATGCGCCGCGCTCCATCCACCACGATCGCTTGTGTGTGAGGGTTCCCTCCACGCCGTCGTCGACGAACGGGAGCTCGGCGCGGGGGGAGATGGCGACCGCGCGGCCGTGGGCGCGGCGGACCTGGATCTCCACGCGGGGGCGGCGGAACAGGCGGCGAGCGGCCACGGGGACGGCCACGGCGACGTCCAGCAGACCGTCGTCCATCGATGGCGCGGTGACCAGGGGCAGGCCGTCGACGGTCGCGTAGCGCTCGGCGTTGGCGACGACCGACATGAGCACCGGCTCGGTGCCGTCGGCGAGGACGTAGTCGTCGACCTCGACCCGGGCCAGGTAGGTGCCGGCCCCGCCCTGGGCCTTGACCCCGCCGAGCAGCGCGCCGTCGAGCGTGACCGAGCCGCCGTCGTTGCGGAGCAGGTCGAGGCGGCGGACGTGGCCGCCGATGACGGCCGCCGCGACGTCGGCCGGTGCGCGGGGCAGGCCGAGGCGGGTGGCCAGGTCGGTGGCGTCCGGGCCGAGCGGGAGGATGCCGATGGGCGGCAGGTCGGGGATGGTCCGGTCGCCCGCCAGGTCGGACGGGCGCTTGCTCGGGGCCGGGGCGTGCATCCGGACCAGGCGGCGCATCACCGCGCGCAACTGGGCGTCGGCGGCCGTGGCGACGATCACACGGGCGTCGGGCAGAGCCCGAAGTGCCTCGTCGATCTCCTTGTCGTTGTGGGCCACAACGGTCCGGACGTCACCGACCGGGGCGGCCGAGGCGGCCGAAGCCGTGCGCAGGGCATCGCGGCAGGAGAGAATGGGGGTACGCGTGCCGCACGCGCCGCCATCGCAGCCGCACTGCGCGTCTTCGCCCAGAGTGAGCAGCACGATGTCGACCACCGTTGTCAGCCTGCCTTTCCGAAGGTTGTTAGCCTGGCACCCTGGGCGAACGCGGGTCGCCCGACCTTGGAGGGCGAGCAGACATGCCAGCGATCGTGCTCATCGGCGCTCAGTGGGGCGACGAGGGCAAGGGCAAGGTTACCGACATGATTGGCGGCGGCGTGGATTACGTCGTGCGCTACTCCGGCGGCAATAACGCGGGTCACACCGTGGTGACCCCGGACGGACAGAAGTTTGCCCTGCACCTTATGCCGTCGGGCGCACTGTGGCCGAACGCGGCCATCGTGATCGGCAACGGGGTCGTGATCGACCCGAAGGTGCTGCTCATCGAGATCGACGGGCTGGCCGAGCGGGGCGTCGACGTCTCCCGGCTCATGATCTCCGGCGACGCGCACCTGATCATGCCGCACCACCGGGCGCTGGACCGGGTCGTCGAGCGCTACCTCGGCTCGTCGCGGATCGGCACCACCGGGCGTGGCATCGGGCCGGCCTACGGTGACAAGGTCTCGCGGATGGGCATCCGCGTCCAGGACCTGTTGGACCCGGGCATCCTGCAGAAGAAGCTCGAGATCGTCCTGCGCGAACGCAACCAGGTGCTCGTGAAGGTGTACAACCGCAAAGAGATCGCTGTTGACGCGGTGGTGGAGGAGTACCTCACCTACGCCGAGCGGATGCGGCCCTACATCACCGACACCCGCCAGGTCCTGTGGAAGGGGCTCGAGGAGGGCCGCACGGTCCTGCTCGAAGGCGCGCAGGCGACCATGCTCGACATGGATCACGGCACGTATCCGTTCGTGACGTCGTCCAACCCGACCGTCGGCGGTGCGTGCGTCGGCTCGGGCATCCCGCCGACCGCGATCACCCAGGTGATCGGCGTGACCAAGGCGTACACGACCCGGGTCGGCTCCGGGCCGTTCCCGACCGAGCTGTTCGACGAGAACGGCGTGCACCTGCGCAAGATCGGCCGGGAGTACGGCACCACGACCGGCCGCGAGCGGCGGACCGGCTGGTATGACGCGGTCGTCGCGAAGTACTCGACCCGCCTCAACGGCATCACCGACCTGGTCGTCACCAAGCTCGACGTGCTGTCGGGCCTCGAGACCGTGCCGCTGTGCGTGGCCTACGAGGTCGACGGCAAGCGCACCGACGACATGCCGATGACGCAGACCGAGTTCCACCACGCGACCCCGGTCTACGAGGAGCTGCCGGGCTGGTGGGAGGACATCTCCCAGGCCCGCACCTTCGAGGAGCTCCCGGTCAACGCCCGCCGTTACATCGAGCGGATCGAGGAGCTGGCCGGCACCCGCGTGTCCATCATCGGAGTGGGACCGGGCCGGGACGAGAACGTGGTGCGGCACCAGCTCATCTAGTCTGTCCCGGTGCGCGTACTCCTCATCGGAACGGGCGGCCGCGAGCACGCGCTCGCCGCCGCCCTGGCCGCCGACCCGGCCGTGACCTCGCTCGTCAGCGCTCCCGGCAGTCCGGGCCTGGCTGAGCTGGGAGAACTGGCCGACGTCGACCCGCTGGACCCGGCCGCCGTGGCCGCGCTGGCCGTGGAGCAGGGCGCCGACCTGGTCGTTGTCGGCCCGGAGGCGCCGCTGGTGGCCGGGGTCGCCGACGCGGTCCGGGCCAAGGGCATCGCCTGCTTCGGCCCGTCGCAGGCGGCGGCCCAGCTCGAGGGCTCGAAGGCATTCGCCAAAGACGTCATGCAGGCGGCGGGCGTTCCAACTGCAAGATCCTTCGTTTGTACTGTGCCCGAAGAGGCAGCCGCGGCGCTCGACGAGTTCGGCCCGCCGTATGTGGTCAAGGACGACGGGCTCGCCGCGGGCAAGGGCGTCGTCGTCACCGAGGACCGGGCCGAAGCCCTCGCGCACGCGGCGGCCTGCGGGCGCGTGGTCGTGGAGGAGTACCTCGCGGGCCCTGAAGTCTCGCTCTTCGTGGTGACGGACGGGGCGGCGGCGGTACCCCTGCAGCCCGCACAGGACTTCAAGCGCATCTTCGACGGCGACGCGGGCCCGAACACCGGCGGCATGGGTGCCTACTCGCCGCTGCCCTGGGCCCCGCCCGAACTGGTCGACCAGGTGATGGCCACCGTGGTCCAGCCGACGCTGGCCGAGATGCGCAGGCGCGACACCCCGTTCAGCGGCACCCTGTATGTCGGCCTGGCCCTGACCGCGGACGGCCCGAAGGTCATCGAGTTCAACTGTCGCTTCGGCGACCCCGAGACCCAGGCCGTCCTGGCCCGCCTGGAGACCCCGCTGGCCGGCGTCCTGCACGCCGCCGCCGTCGGCCGTCTGGCCGAGGACCCGCCGCTGGCCTGGCGCTCGAAGTCGGCCGTGACCGTGGTGCTGGCCAGCGCCGGCTATCCGGAGTCGTCGCACAAAGGCGACGTCATCACGGGCGCCGACAACGTGCCCGGCGTCGCACACTCCGGCACCGCCCGCCGGGAGGACGGCGCCCTGGTCACCGCGGGTGGCCGGGTCCTGGCCTGCACCGCGCTGGGTGCGACGCTGCCGGAGGCCCGGGAGGCGGCCTACGCGCTGGTGCGCAGCATCCACTTCGACGGCGCCCAGTTCCGCACCGACATCGCCCAGGCCGCGGCCGAGGGTCGGCTAGGCCTTCCAGGCGCGGCCCTGTAGCAGGCCGTCGGCGCCGATCCAGACGAAGTTCATCATGCGGGTCGCGGTGCGGTCGGGGTCCTCGTCGGTGTGGTCGGCCAGCCAGTCGGCCAGGGACTCGGCCGCGCCGCAGTAGGCGAAGGCCATCGCCAGGAAGTCGTCCGGTGCCACCGAGCGGCCGGGCTCGGCCTGCGCCCAGGCGGCCTCCAGGAGGCCGGCGACGATCTCGACGATCCGGGTGCGCATGCCGTCGAGTTCGGCCGCGAAGGCCGGCTCGCTGCGGGCCTGGCGGTAGAGGACCTGCCAGCCATCGCGGTGCTTGCCGACGAAGGCGAAGAAGGCGCGCAGCCCGTTCCACAGCTGCTCGTCGGGTTGGGCGGTGGGGACCACGCCGGCCGCGACCGCCTCCATCAGGCGGGTGGCCTCGCGCTGCAGGCAGGTCAGGAACAGCTCGTCCTTCGGGCCCAGATATGCGTAGACCATCGGCTTGGAGATGCCGGCGACCTCCGCGATCTCGTCCATTGAGGCCGCGTGGAAGCCGCGCTTCGCGAAGACTTTCACTGCGGCGTCGAGCATTTGCTGCTCGCGGACGACGCGGGGGAGGCGTTTCAGCATCTTGCCACCTTACCTACTCGTGCGTAAGGTTACGCGTGAGTAGCTTAAAACCTCTGAAGGGACAGCCATGTCCGAGCTTGACGCCCTGGGCGACTTCAACAACATCGACCCGAAGCAGTTCGCCGCTTACGTGAAGAGCGCCTCGGACTCGCAGCTGGCCGAGATCATGAGCAGCCCGCAGCGCAAGACGATCCTGGACACGATCTTCTCCCGGTTCCCCGAGCTGTTCCGGGCCGACCGCGCCGGCTCGACCAACGCGATCATCCACTGGAACATCACCGGCGCGCCCGACGGCGGCGCCGACTCCTACGAACTGGTCATCGCTAACGGCGCCTGCACGCTCTCGCCGAGCCCCGACCAGGAGCCGAAGCTCGCGATCACGGTCGGACCGGTCGACTTCCTCAAGGTCGTCTCCGGTGTCGGTAACCCCATGATGATGTTCATGACCGGCAAGCTCAAGGCCAAGGGTGACCTTGGCCTGGCCGCCAACATCGCCAACCTCTTCGACATCCCCAAGGCCTGATCGCCATGCCCGAGTTCTCGCTCGACCTCAACGAGGACCAGCGGGATCTCCGCGACTGGGTGCACGGCTTCGCGGCTGAAGTCGTGCGCCCGGCCGCCGCGGAGTGGGACAGCCGCGAGGAGACCCCCTGGCCGGTGATCCAGGAGGCGGCGAAGATCGGCCTCTACGGCTTCGAGTTCCTCGCCAACGCCTGGGCCGACCCGTCCGGGCTGTCGCTCTGCCTCGCCAACGAGGAGCTCTTCTGGGGCGACGCCGGCATCGGCATGGCCATCTTCGGCACCAGCCTGGCCGTCGCGGCGATCTTCGGCAGCGGCACGCCCGATCAGATGGCGGAGTGGGTGCCGCAGTGCTTCGGCGACGCCGACGACCCCAAGGTGGCCGCGTTCTGCACCACCGAGCCCGAGGCCGGCTCCGACGTCGGCGCGATGCGCACCCGGGCCCGCTACGACCAGGCCGCGGACGAGTGGGTGATCAGCGGCCAGAAGGCTTACGCGACCAACGGCGGCATCGCCAACGTGCACGTGGTGACGGCCAGCGTCGAGCCCGAGCTGGGCTCGCGGGGCCAGGCCGGCTTCATCGTGCCGCCCGGCACCAAGGGCCTCGACGGCTCGAAGAAGCTCAAGAAGCTGGGCCTGCGCGCCTCGCACACGGCCGACGTGTTCCTGGACGAGGTCCGCGTCCCCGGCGACAACGTCCTCGGCGGCCGCGAGGCCCTCGAGGAGCGGCTGGCCCGGGCCCGCGAAGGCCGCAAGTCGCAGGGTCAGGCCGCGATGCGCACGTTCGAGCTGTCCCGCCCGGCCGTCGGTGCGCAGGCGCTCGGGGTCGCCCGGGCCGCCTACGAATACTCGCTGGACTACGCGAAGAGCCGCGTGCAGTTCGGCCGGCCGATCATCGAGAACCAGGCCATCGCGTTCGCCCTGGCCGACATGCGCATGGAGCTCGACGCGGCCCGGCTGCTGGTGTGGCGGGCGGCCTGGATGGGGCGCAACAGCCGCGTCTTCGAGGCCGGCGAGGGCTCGATGAGCAAGCTCAAGGCCGGCGAGGTGGCGGTGGCGGTCACCGAGAAGGCGGTCCAGATCCTCGGCGGCGCGGGCTTCCTGCGCGAGCACCCGGTCGAGCGCTGGTATCGCGACGCCAAGATCTACACCATCTTCGAGGGCACCAGCGAGATCCAGCGCCTGGTGATCTCGCGCGCGATCTCCGGAATTTACGTCCGCTGATTTCGCACAAACCTGGTTTTGAGGGATAAATTGCGCCTATGGATGCCGGATTCGTGCTGCGAACACTGGCCCGCCGCAAGGTGCTCAACCCCGCCGCCCCCACCCGCGTGGTGCGCCAGCTGAACGCACTGCGCCGGTGGGGCTTCGGCCTCTACGGCGAGATGCGCTCGGCCGCCGCCCGCGATCCCCAGCGCGTCGCCATCATCGATGAACGCCGCCAGGTCACCTACGGCGAGCTGGAAGTCCGCGTCCGCCGGCTGGCCAACGCCCTGCGCGTCGAGCTCGGCGTGCGGCCGGGCGACCACATCGGGCTGCTCTGCGAAAACTCGGCGACCATGATCGAGCTGATGATGGCCGTCGTCGCGCTCGGCGGGCAGGCCGTGATGGTCAACACCGGCCTCGGCAACGCCCAGGTCGAGGCCGTGGCGCACGATCAGGGGCTGCAGCTGCTGCTCCATGACGAAGCGTTTTTGGGAATGCTGGCGGCGGTACCCCCAAATCTCCCGCGTTTGTCAACGGAGCGGCTCGAGGAGCTCATCGGCCGCGCCCCCTCCGCTGAGCTCGCGCCGCCCGACCGGCCCGGCTCGATCGTCGTGCTGACCAGCGGCACGACCGGCGCGCCCAAAGGGGCCAAGCGCCGCAACCCGGCCGGCCTCGCCCCGCTGGCCTCGGTCGTCTCCCGCATCCCGCTCAACGCCGGCGACCGGATGTTCGTGGCCGCGCCGCTGTTCCACACGTGGGGCCTGGCCGCGCTGCAGATCTGCCTCGCGCTGCGCGGCACTATCGTGCTGACCCGCCGCTTCACCCCGGCGACCGCGCTCGCCGCCATCAACACGCACGGCTGCACCTCGCTGTTCGCGGTGCCGGTCATGCTGCAGCGGGTGCTGGAGGTGCCGCCTGTGCGGACGCCGACGCTGCAGGTCGTCGCCGTCTCCGGCTCGGCGCTGACCGGGCCCCTGGCGACGCGCTTCATGGATGTCTACGGCGACATCCTCTACAACCTCTACGGCTCCACCGAGGCGTCGTGGGCCTCGATCGCCGTCCCGGCCGAGCTGCGGGCCGCCCCGGGCACCGCCGGCCGCCCGCCGCACGGCACCCGCCTGGCCATCCTGTCCGCAGCCGGCGCGCCGCAGCCCACCGGCGCCGTCGGGCGGATCTTCGTCGGCAACGACATGCTTTTCGAGGGCTACACCAACGGCACCGGCCGCGAGTACTACGGCGACCTCATCGCCACCGGTGACCTCGGCCACCTCGACGCGGGCGGGCTGATCTTCGTCGACGGCCGCGAGGACGACATGGTCATCTCCGGCGGCGAGAACGTCTACCCGGCCGCCGTCGAGGACGTCATCGCCGAGCTGCCGCAGGTGCGCGAGGTGGCCGTGGCCGGCGTGCCGGACGTGGAGTTCGGCCAGCGGCTGGCCGCGTGGATCGCGCTGCACCCCGGTGAGGTGGTCGACGCCGACGCCGTCCGCGAGTACGTCCGGCACCGGCTGGCCCGCTTCTCAGTACCCCGGGACGTGTATTTCGTCGCCGGACTCCCCCGCAACGCCACCGGCAAGATCATGCACCGCCAGCTTTTTCCCAGCTAGATCGGTTACCGTTGGCCGTCCAATGGACAACGTCTGGTTCGAACTGACCCTCGTCCTCCTGCTGACTCTGCTCAACGCCGCGTTCGCCGGCAGCGAGATGGCTCTCATCTCACTGCGTGAAGGGCAGCTGCGCCGGCTGGAGCGCCGCGACGGCGCCGGCCGGGCCCTCGCCCGCCTCGCCCGCGACCCGAACCGCTTCCTCTCCACCATCCAGATCGGCATCACGCTGGCCGGGTTCCTGGCCTCGGCCACGGCCGCGGTGTCCCTGGCCGAGCCGGTCGAGCCGCTGCTGGGCTTCCTCGGCGGAGCCGCCGCCCCGGTCTCGATCGTCCTGGTCACCCTGGCCCTCACCTTCGTCACCCTGGTCATCGGCGAGCTCGCCCCGAAGCGGATCGCCATGCAGCGGGCCGAGGGGTGGGCGATGGTCGTGGCGCGGCCGCTGCGCATCCTCTCGGCACTGCTGCGGCCGGCCAACTGGGTGCTCACCTCGGCCAGTGACCTCGTCGTGCGCGCGGCCGGGGCCGACCCGCGCCGCCGCCAGGACGAGATCGGGCCCGAAGAGCTGCGCGACCTGGTCGCGTCCCAGAGCACCTTCACCCGCCAGCAGCGCGAGATCATCTCCGGCGCGGTCGAGATCGCGGCGCGGAGTCTGCGGGCTGTACTGGTACCACGGCCGATGGTCTTCGCACTGCAAGCTTCGACGCCCGTGGCACAGGCGGCCGCCGAACTGGCCGCGTCCGGGCATGCCCGCGCCCCCGTCATCGAGAACGGCGACCTGGACAGCGCCACCGGGATCGTGCACTGGGCCGATCTCGTGCGGGCGGCGCACTCCACACCTAGCGGCAACGTCCGCGATGTCATGCGCCCGGCCCTGCTGCTGCCGGAGTCGCTCCCGGTCGCCGACGCGCTGGCGCGGTTCAAGGCCGAGCGGCAGGAGCTGGCGCTGGTCGTCGACGAGCGCGGCGCCATCGACGGCATCGTGACCCTCACCGACACCGTCGCCGAGGTGGTCGGCGCCCTGCCCGGCCCGGCCGCCGGTTCGCCCGTGCGCCGCAACGCCGACGGCAGCGTGCTGCTGCCGGGCACGTTCCCGATCCACGACCTGGACGACGTGCGCATCCCGCTGGAGCTCGCGGCCGACGCGCCGTTCACGACCGTGGCCGGGCTGGTGCTGGCCCGGCTGGGCAAGCTGCCGACCGGCCCGGGCGAGACGGTGACCGTCCAGGACTGGCGGTTCACCGTCTCGCAGGTCCGGGGCCGAGCCATCACCGCGGTCACGGCCGAGCGGGTGGCTCAGAACCAGGTCGGGTAGAGCGTCGTCTCCGTCGCATTGGCCGACTTGATCAGCGAGTCCACGGTGATCGGCCGGTAGCCGGGCTCGTCGGTCAGCACCTCCATGGCGACCTCGGTGCCGTCGGCCTTGTACGCCTCGATCTTGCGCTCGTCGGTGATGTGCACGGTCAGGCCGTTCACCGTCTGCGTCCGGCATCCGGCCGCGCACGGGTGCTTGGCCGCCCAGCCGGCCTGGTCGTCCGGGCTGGCGACGAGCCGCACGATGAGCGTGAAGTGGTGACCGTCCTTGTTGTAGTCGCGGCCGCCGACGAAGCCCATGGCCACGTTCGTGTCGCGCACGAACCGCGGGGTCGGGAAGTCCCAGAGGACCTCGTCCGGCACGTTGGCGCCGAACGTCGCCGCCAGGAACGAGGCCATCTCGTCGCACGACTTTGGCATGGGCCGGCGGGGCGGGGCACCGTGCCCCGAGACGGAGCAGGGGGACTGGACCGGCGGCAGCGAGCCCAGCTGGGACGGCAGGATGATGGGCCCCGGGTTGTCCACGCGGGGCGGGATCGACCGCGGCGACGACCCTGGTGACGCGGCGACCACCGGTGGGGCCAGGTTGTCGCCGAAGTACCGGGGCATCAGCGTCACGCCGAGGGCCAGTACGGTGATTCCGGCGGCCACGCCGGCCAGGCGCAGGCCGTGGGCGCGGCGGCGTTCGCCGGCGATGAGGCGGTCGACGTCGATCGTGGTGGGTGGCGGGGTGTCGCTCGCCTCGTACATCGCGTCTTTCAGGTCCACAACGCTTCTCCCTCGCTGAGGTCGGCCCGCAGCGACTCCAGCGCCCGGGCCGTCTGGCTCTTCACGGTCCCCTCGCTGCACCCCATCGCCTCCGCGGTCTCCTCGACGGAGAGGTCGCAGAAGTACCGCAGGACCAGGACGGCCCGGCGGCGCGGGGGCAGCGCGGCCAGCAGGGAGAGCACGGCGAGCCGGCGGTCGGCGTCGGGCCCCGGAGCCGTCGCGGACTCCGGCAGGACCTCGGTGGCCGTCTCCCGGCGCCAGGGCCGGCGCCGTTCGTCGAGCCAGGCCCGCATGAGCATCCGGCGGACATAGGCGTCCAGGTGCTCGATGCCGTTCGCCCGGCGCCAGTGCCGGTAGAGCTTGACCAGCACCGTGGACACGAGATCGTCGGCGGTGTGCCAGTCGCCGCACAGCAGAAACGCGGTGCGGCGCAGGCGATCGAGGTTGCCGCCGACGTACTCGCGGTAGGACTGCTCCGGCGTCATCCGTTCCCTCCCTGTGGATACGTGGAGGAAACGGAGCCATCGCCGCCCGGGGTTGCCTGAGTTTTCGCCTTTTACGCGGCCGTGCCGACCGCCGGGACATTGGCCAGGCCGACGCCGAGCAGGATGCCGAGTAGGAGCAGGGTGCCCAGCACCGTCGCGACCTGGATCGGGGTGCGCTGCTTCGGCGGTGCGTAGGCGAAGCCGGCGGCCACGATCGCGCCGGTGATCAGGCCGCCGACATGGGCCTGCCAGGAGATGTACCCGCTGAAGCTGAACGTCACCACGAGGTTGAAGATCAGCACCGGGATGATGCTGGCCACGCTCAGCTTCATCTTGCGCAGGACGACGATCAGCGCGGAGAACATGCCGAAGATCGCGCCGGACGCGCCGGCGCTGGGCACGTTCGGGGCGGATAGGAGGAAGACGAGCACGCCGCCGCCGAGGCCGCACAGCAGGTAGAGAGCCAGGAACCGGACCCGCCCCAGCGCCGCCTCCAGCGGGCGGCCGAGGATCCACAGGGCCCACATGTTCATCGCCAGGTGCAGCAGCCCGTAGTGCAGGAACATGGCGGTGAACAGCTGATACCAGTCCCCGTCGGCGACACTGTCGCCGGCCAGCCGGACGCCGGAGCCGCGGGCGGTGAAATACGGGACCTCGGCCCCGAAATCGTGCAGCGGGGTGGAGCCGCCCAGCAGGCCACCGAGGCCACCGCCGCCGAGCCCGTCGGCCGCCTGCCGGCCCGCGCTGATGATGCCGATGATGAACACCAGCACGTTGATCACGATGAGGGTGATCGTCACCGTGCCGGCCGCCCCGGCCTGGCTGCCGCCGAACGCGGTGCGGGCCTGCCGCTGGGTCTTGCCACCCTCCCGGACGCACTCCGGGCACTGGAACCCGACCGACGCCTCGGTCATGCAGTCGGGGCAGATCGGCCGGTCACATCGCGTGCACCGCACGTAGGTCTCGCGGTCGGTGTGCCGGTAGCAGACGGGGACCACGTTCGCCGGCGGCTGAGTCATGCTGACAAGGTTAGCCAGGACTCACCCGCAGCCGGGGGACCGGAGCAGGCCGGCCCCCGGTGCTGCGGTTTCAGCTGGTGGTGCGTCAGCTGTTGGTGCGCTCGATGGAGACCTTCTCGATCACCACGTCGCTCACCGGGCGGTCGTTGGCGCCGACCCGGGTGGTGGCGATCTGGTCGACGACCTTGCGGGACTCGTCGTCGGCGACCTCGCCGAAGATGGTGTGCTTGCCGTTGAGGTGCGGGGTCGGTCCGACGGTCACGAAGAACTGCGAACCGTTGGTGCCCTGCCCGAAGCGGGTGCCGGCGTTGGCCATGGCCAGCAGGTAGGGCCGGTCGAAGCGCAGCTCCGGGTGGATCTCGTCGTTGAACGTGTAGCCCGGGCCGCCGGTGCCGGTGCCCGTCGGGTCACCGCCCTGGATCATGAAGCCCGAGATCACGCGGTGGAAGATGACGCCGTCGTAGTACGGGCCGCTGCCGGGCTGGCCGTTGCGCGGGTCCGTGTATTCCGCGGTGCCCTCGGCGAGCTCCACGAAGTTGCGCACGGTCTTCGGCGCCTTGGTGGGGAACAGCTCGATCCGGATGGCGCCGACATTCGTGTGCAGTGTCGCGAACAGTTGCTCGGCCACCAGTTCTCCCTTTCCTTGGTGACATTCCGTCATCACGGTATCCGACGCGGATTCTTCCGGTTCCGGGTGTGTCGGCCGCCGGATCGGGGCACGATGGCGGCAGCGGTCCTCACCGCGAGGTTCTCCCTGCTCCCGGGTGTGTCGTCGGGCGGATCGGGGTAACCGGGGATGGACGGGATATCGCCTCGGGAGGTGGAGCAAGTGTTCGGACGTCGTCAGGTGCAGTCGCACACCCGGCTCATGCAGGACGAGCTCGGGCAGAGCTTTGATCACCTGCGGATGGCCGCGGCGCACGCCGCCGATGGTGCTTCGGGCGCCTTGGCGCCGCGCGTCGACGCTGCCCGCAAAGCGGTGAAGCCGCGGCTCGACAGCGGCCTCAACCGGGCCATGGGCGGCATGGAGTCGGTCATGGTGATCGCTCGCGAGCGCGGCCAGCAGGCCCAGAAACAGGCCAAGAAGACGAGCAAGCGAGCGAGCAAGAAGGCCGACAAGATGGGGCGCAAGGCCACCAGCAAGCTGATGCGCAACGAACCCAAGACCTCGCGCCGCCTGCCGCTGGCGATCGGTGGCCTGGTCGTGGCCGGTGCCGCGGTCGGCGCTGCGGCCGCTTACATGCGCCGCCGCCGCAACGAGCAGAGCTGGGACGAGTACGGCTCGACCCGCACGACCAGCGACACCGGGTCGATGCTCGACGCGGCGAAGAACCAGATGGACGCCGGCGTCGACAAGGCCCGCACCATGGGTGAGGCGGCCAAGGACCGGGCGTCGGACCTGATCGGGCACAAGAGCACGAACAGCGGCCCGAGCGGCAGCGGGGAGTACGACAAGTCCCCGATGCCGAACAGCCGCCCGTAACCGCTCGCTCGATCGCGCAGGTGGACCGTCCCCAGCCACGGGGGACGGTCCACCTGCGTCTTCACAGCCAGCCGCTCCTTCGGAAGCCCCAGAAGAGGGCGCCGCTGCCGGCGACCATCAGGGCCATCACCCCGGGGTAGCCGAAGACCCAGTGCGTCTCGGGCATGAAGTCGAAGTTCATGCCGTAGATGCCCGCGATCGACGTGATCAGGGCGGCGATACCGGCCCAGGCCGCGATCTTGCGCATGTCATTGTTCTGGTCGACGCTGACCTGCGCCAGCCGGGCCGCGAGCACCGAGTTGATGACGTCGTCGAGGTACAGCACCTGCTCCACCGCCCGCGCGAGGTTGTCGGCGACGTCGCGGTAGTACCGCTGAATCTCCTCCGGCACGTCGGCGAGCTGCCCGGTGACCAGGCCGTTCATCGGCCGCTGGAGTGGCAGCACGGCCCGTTTGAACTCCATCAGCTCCCGTTTGAGCTGGTAGATGCGCTGAATGCGGTCGGAGGTACGCCGGCCCCGGTTGCCCTGCGGGCTGAACA
This sequence comes from Dactylosporangium sp. NPDC051541, assembly GCF_044454505.1. NCBI lineage: Bacteria > Bacillati > Actinomycetota > Actinomycetes > Micromonosporales > Micromonosporaceae > Dactylosporangium > Dactylosporangium sp. NPDC051541. The sequence goes on along the minus strand of NZ_JBITDU010000012.1, from coordinate 78,294 downwards.
CCTGATCCTCGACCGCGGCCACGTCCTCCTCGATGCCCTGTGCGACGTCGACGAGCGTGTCGACGACGCTGTCGGCCACCGCGTATGCGACCGCCCACGGACCTCGGGCCAGCACCTCCTGCCGCCGCTCGAGCCCCGAGCGGACGGGGGCGAGCCGGCTGGCGTCGCCGTGGCGGACGGTGATGATGAAGTGCTCGCCGATGAACATCAGCACGTCGCCGGTCTCGACCACCTCGCTGGTGTCGGTCAGCTCGTCGTGTTCGACATAGCGGGCGGTGCGCATGGTCAGGAACGTCATCTCGCCGTATCGCTCGACCTTGGGCCGCTGCCGGGACTGCACGGCGTCCTCGACCGCCAGTTCGTGCAGCTGGAACGTCTCGGCGATGGCCGCCATCTCGGCCGCCTGCGGCTCCTTGAGCCCGATCCACACGAAGCCGCGGTGCCGCCGCGCGGCGTGCAGGGCCTCGGCGTAGTCACGGTTTTCGGGCTGGCGGACGCCGTCGATGTAGAGCGCGCAGTCGACTATCGCGCTGTGCTCGGGCGGCGCGAGCCCGGGCTTGGCGGGGGGAGCGGTCGCGGAGCTGTTGAGTATCCGCGACATCGCCCGCACCGGCCGGGACAGCGCGCGTTGCAGCGGACCGGAGCTGGTGTGCTGTTCGTCGGCCATCTCGACCTCCCGGAGTGGGACGGGGGCCGGTCCGCGCACGCCGCCGATGTTGGCACCGGGCGGACCGACCGCAGGTGGGGGGTGGGGGCGCGGTCGGCCCACCCGGTGCCGTTGGGGGGCGGGGGGTGATGCCTTTGCGGCGCGGCTCAAAAGCGCGCCGGGCTGGATTTTGATCCATCCGATACCGCCTGCGGAACCACCCCCACCATCACGGTTTGGTGTCAGGTTCCTTGGAACGTGTATTTATACCTTGTTTGCGGTCTCACGCAGGCTTGCGAACCGCTTCGATCGCAGCGGCCAGGCGCTGGACGCCCTCGTCGACCTCGTCGGTCAGCACCGCCGAGAACGCCAGCCGGACCGAGTGCCGGCCGCCGTCGAGCAGGAAGTCGCTGCCCTTGACGATGGCCACATTGAAGTCCCGCTGCGCGACCGTCTCCAGCTCGGTGGTGTCGACGTCGTCGGGCAGCTCGACCCAGAGGAAGTAGCCGCCGTCGGGCTCCACGAACGTGGCGTCGGGGATGTGCTTGCGCAGCCCCTCGGCCAGCAGCCGGGCCCGCTCGCCGAGCGTCGCCGAGACCTTCGCGATCGAGCGCTCGATGTCGCCGTTCACGCAGAACTGGTGCGTGATCGCCTGGGCCACCATGCTCGGCGAGATGTAGATCGTCGTCGCCGTCTTGGCGATGCCGGCGATCGTCGCCTTCGGTCCGACCAGGTAGCCGACCCGCAGACCGGGCGCGATGGTCTTGGTGAAGGAGCTCGCGTGCACGACAACGCCGGCGGTGTCCTGGGACAGCATCGTCGGCAGCTTCTCGCCCCGCCAGCGGATGTCGGCGTACGGGTCGTCCTCGAAGATCGTGAACCCGTACTCCTGGGCCAGCGCCAGCAGCGCCGCCCGCTTTTCCGCCGACAGGGTGACACCGGCCGGGTTCTGGAAGTTGGGGATGATGTGCGCCAGGACCGGGCGGACCCCGCTCTCCAGCAGCGCGCGCAGCTCGCCGACGTCGATGCCGTCGGCCTCCAGCGTCACCGGGTGGACCTCGGCGCCGAGGTTGCGCAGGTTCAGCAGCGTGCGGTCGTAGGTCGGCTTCTCGACGATCACGGCGTCGCCCGGCTTCACCAGGTGCGCGAAGAGCAGGGCGTCGGCCTGCATCGAGCCGTTGGTGACGATGACCTGGTCGGCCTCCACGTCGTGCTTCCCGGCGATCCACGCGCGCAGCTTCGGGTAGCCGACGGACGTGCCGTAGGCCGTGATGCCGGCCGGGTCCGCCTCGAAGGCGCGGACGGCGGCGGACTTGAGCCCGTCGACGTCGATGATGTCGAGACTCGGCGCGCCACGGGCGAAAGAAATCAGCTGCATGCCCCGCAGCCTACGCACGGCCGCGATGGCCGTTCAGCCGAGTTACCGCCGTCCACCCGGGCCTGAGGACCAGGGTTTCCGGCGTTCTTGCGACCGAACGGCCCGCGGGCGCGAAGAACTACGCCGGGATCGAGGATTGAACCCAGACTCGCATGATGTCGCGGACGGATATGACGCCCAACACATCATCGCCGTCGAGCACGACCAGGTGACGGAAGCCGCCGCGGACCATCGCGGCGGCGGCCTGTTCGATCGTCCACGCGGGGCCCGCGTAGACGACGTCCCAGGTGATGTGGTCGGCGGTCCGCTCGACGTCGGGGTCGAGGTCGGTGCCGATCGCGTTGAGAATGTCCCGCTCGGTGATGATCCCGACCCCGGCACCGTCGGGGTCGAGGACGATCGCCGAGCCGACTTTCCGCCGGGCCATGAGCCCGGCCGCCTGGCGCAGTGTGTGGTCGGGGCCGAGTTGGACGACGGCCGTGGACATCGCTTCGTGTACCTGCACGGTGATCACTCCTCGCAAGGGCACGGTTACGGGACATGCTCCCGGTATGCCCGCGATGTCACAAGACCTGCTCACCCCTGGGAAGGGGGAGATAAAGTTGCCCAACGTGCGGTTTCTCAACGAGCAGACACCCGGGCCCGACCTGACCTACGACGACGTCTTCATGGTGCCGAGCCGCTCGGCCGTGGAGTCGCGCATGCAGGTCGACCTGACCACGCGCGACGGCAGCGGCACGACGATCCCGATCGTGGTGTCCAACATGACGGCGGTGGCCGGGCGCCGGATGGCCGAGACGGTGGCCCGCCGCGGCGCCCTGGCGATCATTCCCCAGGACATCCCGATCGACGTGGTCGGCGAGGCGGTGTCCTGGGTCAAGCAGCGCCACCTCGTGCACGACACCCCGATCACGCTCGGCCCGACCGAGACCGTGTCGCTCGCGCTGGACCTGCTGCCGAAGCGGGCTCACGGCGCGGTGATCGTGGTCGAGGACGGCCGCCCGGTCGGCGTGGTCACCGAGGCCGACTGCGCCGACGTCGACCGCTTCAGCCAGCTGCGCCACGTCATGTCGAGCAACCTGCTCACGCTGCCCGACGACGTGACGCCGGAGGAGGCGTTCAACCGCCTCGCCGCCGGCCACCACCGGCTGGCCCCGGTCATCGACGCGGCCGGGCGGCTGGTCGGCATCCTCACCCGCCACGCCGCCCTGCGGGCCACCCTCTACGCGCCCGCGGTCGACGCGGGCGGCCGGCTGCGCGTCGGCGCCGCGATCGGCATCACCGGCGACGCGGCCGGGCGGGCCGACAAGCTCCTCGCGGCCGGCGTCGACGTGCTCGTGGTCGACACCGCGCACGGCCACCAGGAGCGGATGATCAGCACGCTGCGGTCGGTCCGGGCGCTCGACCCGGGCGTCCCCGTCGTCGCCGGCAACGTCGTCACCCGGGCGGGGACGGCCGACCTGCTGAGCGCGGGCGCCGACATCGTCAAGGTGGGCGTCGGCCCGGGCGCGATGTGCACGACCCGGATGATGACCGGCGTCGGCCGGCCGCAGTTCTCCGCGGTGCTCGAGTGCGCCGACGAGGCCCGGCGCCACGGCGGCCACGTGTGGGCCGACGGCGGCGTTCGCCACCCGCGCGATGTGGCCCTGGCTCTGGCCGCCGGCGCGTCGAACGTGATGATCGGCTCCTGGCTGGCCGGCACCCACGAGTCACCGGGCGACCCGCGCCGCGACGCCGACGGCCGGCTGTACAAGGAGAACTTCGGCATGGCCTCGGCCCGCGCGGTCAGCCGCCGCACCGCCGACGACAGCGCCTACGAGCGGGCCCGCAAGGCCCTGTTCGAGGAGGGGATCTCCTCGTCCCGGATGTACCTCGACCCGCGCCGCCCGGGTGTCGAGGACATCCTCGACGCGATCGTCGCCGGCGTGCGCAGCGCGTGTACCTACGCCGGTGCGGCCGATCTCACCGAGTTCGCCGAGCGCGCTACCGTCGGTGTGCAGAGTGCCGCCGGCTACGCAGAAGGCCAGCCACTCGACGTGAGCTGGTGAGATGTCCAAAAAGCCGTTCCTGAGATTTCCCTTAAAGACCGGATAGTGCCGTCACTCGCAGGTCACGTAAGGTGCGTGTCGTGAACCTCGCTCGCGACCCCGCCGGCTTGTGACCGAACGGCCGCTGCTGCGCCGCATGCAAGGTTTGCGCGGCGCGTCACGCTTCGTCGGCGCGGGACTGCTCGACCAGGTCGTCATCGCCGCGGCCAACTCGGCGAACACGCTCCTGGGTGGCATCCTGCTGCCCAAGGAGCAGTTCGGCGCGCTCGCGCTGGCCCTGGCGGTCGGGTATTTCGCGATGTACCTCAACCGGGCGATCGTCGGCGACGTCCTGCTCGCCCTGGCCTCCCGCTACGACGGCGAGCCCCGCATCCGCCTGGCCCGCAACGGCCTGGCGACGGCCCTGTGCTCCGGCCTCATCACCACCGTCGTGTTCGTGGTGCTGTGGGCGGCGTGGCCGAATCGCGGCGAGATCGACCTGCACGACCTCATCTGGCTGGCCCCGTTCATGGTGCCGATCATGCTGCACGACACCGCCCGCTGCGACTACCTGGCCGACCGCCGCCCGGACAAGGCCCTCGGCATCGACATCGTGTGGGCCGGCACCCAGGCCGTCATGGTCGCCATCATGATCATCACGCACACCTCCAGCGCGGGCGGCCTGCTCACCGTCTGGGGCCTCGGCGCGACCGCGGGCGTCACGGTGTATCTGCTGCGCGAGCGGCGGCTGCCGTGGCAGGGCCGCCCCATGGCCTGGCTGACCGAGACCCGCCACCTGTCGAGCTGGTTCACCATCACCGCGATCGTCGCCCAGATCCAGGTCCTGGCCATCAGCTTCGTCGTCGCCGGCCGCCTGTCCAAGGTCGACCTGGGCAACCTGCGCTTTGTGCAGACGGTGCAGCTGCAGCCGGTACAAAATCTGATCACGGCTGTGCAAAGCCTGCTCGTGCCGCGCGCCTCCCGCAACGCCGCCGCCGCCGCGAAGCCGGGCCCCGAGGGCGTGGAGGCGGCCGCCGCCCTGCGCCGCCAGACCCGGACGCTGGCCACCGCCTTCGCCGTCCTGGGCGCCCTGATGGTCCTCATCATCTGGCCGGTCGTCTCGTTCGTGCTCGTGCACACCCACAAGTTCTCCGAGGCCGCCCCGCTGGCGCTGCCGATCGCCCTGCAGGGCGCCGTCTACCTGCTGCAGGTGCCGTTCACGGCGGCGATGCGGGGCATGCACCGGGCCCGGATGTTGTTCCTGCAGTACGTCGTGTTCGCCGTCGTCTCGCTCAGCGGCCTGACCCTGGGCGCCGAATACGGCGGGCTGCACGGCGCCGCGTGGGGCCTGCTGACCGGCTCCACGGCCGGCCTGGTCTGCATGGTGATCCTCTACCTGTACGCGCTGCGCTGGGTCGGCCCGCCCGCACCGGCCCCCGTCCAGCCCGAGGTTCCGGAGAAGGTGTAGCTGGATAGGCTGCTCCTCACTATGAAGGTCGTCGTCGCGCACAACCGGTATGCATCGGGCCAACCCTCCGGCGAGAACGTGATCGTCGACGCCGAGATCGCGCAGCTCGGCGCGGCCGGGGTCACCGTGCTGCCGTTCCTGCGCAGCTCCGACGAGATCGGCACGTTCTCCAAGGCCCAGAAGGTGCTGCTGCCCCTGGCCCCGATCCGCGGCGGCGACTCCCAGAAGGCCCTGGCCGAGCTGCTGGAGCGCGAGAAGCCGGACGTGTTCCATCTGCACAATCCGTATCCGCTGCTGTCACCGACGGTCGTGAAGACGGCCCACGCGCACGGCGTCCCGGTCGTGCACACCGTCCACAACTACCGGCAGGTGTGCGCCCCCGGCCTGTACTTCCGCGACGGCCACATCTGCACGGAGTGCCGCGGCAAGACCTTCCCGACACCGGCCGTCGTGCACACGTGCTACCGCGGCTCGAAGGCCCAGTCCGCGGTGATGGCGGCCACGTTGGCGTACCACCGCAGCACTTGGAAGCAGGTCGATCGTTTCATCGCCCTCACCGACCGCATCGCGGCCCACCTGATCGACTTCGGCATCCCCGCCGACCGGATCACCGTGAAGCCGAACGGCATCCCCGACCAGGGCGCGGCGCCGACGGCCGGCGACGGGTTCCTCTTCGCCGGCCGTCTAAGCCCCGAAAAAGGCCTGGCATTGGTACTGGACGCTTGGTCACAACACCAGGACGGCGCTCTGGGCCCACTGCGGATCGCCGGCGACGGTGAACTGCGCCCACTGGCCGAGCAGGCCGCGGCGACCCGCACGGACGTCACCTACCTGGGCCCGCTCGACAACGCCGGTGTCCGCGCCGAGATCGCCCGGGCGGCGTGCGTGATCGCGGCCTCCACCTGGCACGACGTGCTGCCGACGATCATCCTGGAGGCCTTGTCCGGCGGCCGTCCGGTGCTGGTGACCGACCGCGGCGGCATGCCGTATCTGGCCGGCGACGCCGGCTGGGTGGTCGAACCGTCACCGACCGCGATGGCCGAGGGCTTGGTGAAGGCACACGCGGGAGCAGCCGCGCTGGCTCCGGTGGCCAGGTCCCGCTTCGAGACGGAGTTCTCGCCGGACGTGCTGACCAAGCGCTTGATCGAGATCTACCGTACCGTCGCCAGCTCCCCACAGTGAGCCGTTCTGCTCCGAGCCACATCCACACGGCGAAAACTCCGGCTCAAGCCAGCGGACGCTCCACCAGCCGCCGGACCTAAAGCATTGGACGCTGTTCCCGCGAAGCGCCGATGCTTGATAGGTGGTGGATGTCAGTGGCGAGTGGATTTCTAAGCCTGCGGACTTCGACGTGGCGAAGGCCGAGGAGGCTGGACGTAGGGCGGAGGCGTGGTTCGAGAGTCTCAACGCCATCGACGCTTTGCGAGCCGATCTTGTGCGCGACCGGCCGGATCTACGCCCGACTGAAATCAGTTACTGCATTGCGAACATCGTCATCCAGAAATTCCTTGGGGATGCTTGGTGGGGCGAGCATCTAGCAGGAGGAACAACTGGCCAGGCAATCTATCTGCGGAGCCACCGGTCATATCGCGGAGCTCCGGGCGAGCACGTGCAGCGTGTGGTTTCGCTTGGCCGCCGAGTGTTCGAGTTTCAAGACATGCCCTGGTTCGGCGATCTTGTCGCAAACCTGCAGCGGCGGGACCTGCATGGGGCTGTGTTCGAAGCCGAAGTGCTGCACATGCTGACGTCGATTCCGTTGGAATTCCGCTTGCGAGCGCCGGTCGGCGAGAAGGGCCGCGACTACGACATCGGCGTTGACTTGGGCGGTACCGAGTGGGCCATCGAGGTCAAAAGCCGTGCGGACGACAGCGACTATCGCGCCGGCGCACTGATGAAAACTTTGGAGGGTGCCCGGCGCCAGTTGCCCGGTGACGGGATCGGCACGACGTTTGTGCGAGTCCCTTATGCGTGGACCAAGAGCGGGTTGTACCGCCGCCAGTCCGCTGACGAGATCACTGACCACCTCCGCCAGACCAGCCGAGTCCACGCCGTTGTACTCGTGTGGGATCACTGGACCGAGACTGCATTCAGCGGGCTTCACTGGCAGCGTCGGACCCGAGTGTTTCTTGACGAACGGGCTGATCTCCGCGTGACGAAGTTCCTCAGGACTTACGACCGGCTCTGGTCCGGAGACGTCGACCTCCTCAGCATCGCCGCGCCATTTTGATGCCGGCCCAGGGCGGTGGCGGGCGCACTCGGACGGCCCGCAGCTGTCGGCGTGGATCGTGCGGGGGTGCGGGTGGAGGCGAAGCCTTCCCCGCCGCGAGCTTGCGAGCTTGGAAGTAGCCTGTACGGGTGCCCGAGCTTCCCGAGGTCGAGGCGCTCGCCGCGTTTCTGCGGGAGCGTGCCGCCGGCCACACCATTGACCGGATCGAAGTGTCGTCGCTGAGTGCGTTGAAGACGTTCGACCCGCCGATCACCGCCGCGACCGGGCAGACGCTGACCGGGGCCTCGCGGCACGGCAAGTTCCTGGACATCCACGTCGGGACCGATCTGCATCTGGTCGTCCACCTGGCGCGGGCCGGCTGGCTGCACTACCGGGACGCGTTCAACGCCAAGACGCCGCTCAAGCCCGGCTCGGGGCCGATCGCGGTGCGGGTGCGGCTGGACGACGAGTCCGGGTTCGACCTTACCGAGGCGGGGACGAAGAAGAGCCTGGCCGCCTACTTCGTGACCGATCCGCGGCTGGTGCCGGGGATCGGGCGGCTCGGGCCGGACGCGCTCGCGGTCAGCGCCGACGAGTTCGCGGAGGCCATGCGGTCGCGGCGGGGACAGATCAAGGGGGTGCTGACCGATCAGACGATTCTGGCCGGGGTCGGCAACGCCTACTCCGACGAGATCCTGCACGCCGCCAAGCTCTCCCCGTTCGCGCTCACCAACAAGATCACGGATGACGTGATGGAGCGGCTGCACGCGGCCATGCGGGCGGTGTTGACCAGCGCCGTCGAGCGGTCGGTGGGGCAGAAGGCGGCCACGCTCAAGTCGGAGAAGCGCTCGGGGCTGGCCGTGCACGCGCGGACCGGGCTGCCCTGCCCCGTGTGTGGTGACACGGTGCGGGAGGTGTCGTTCGCGGACACGTCGCTGCAGTATTGCCCCACGTGCCAGACCGGCGGCAAGCCCTTGGCGGACCGGCGGCTGTCGAAGCTCGTACGCTGACCGGCGTGCGTCGAGCGTTCCTTCTGGCCTTTGCCGCCTTCTTCCTCCTCGGTGCGGCCTGGGCCCTGGCCCTGCCGGTGAACGGGACCTACGACGAGAAGCAGCACCTCGTCCGGGCCTATGCGGTGTGGACGGGGCAGTGGCTGCCCCACGAGCGGGCCAAGGACGCGAGCGGGATCGAGACCAACGCGTTCACCGGGCCGCGCAGCCTGCTGCCCGAGAACGCCGACTGCACCTTCATCGACAAGCCGCTGTACCACCCGGCGTCCTGCCTGGTGACGAACGGTGACCGGACCGACACGCCGGTGCCGAGTGCGGCCGCCCGCTACAGCCCGGTCTACTACCTGCTGGCCGGCCTGCCGCTGCGGATCAGCCCCGACGGGACCGGTCTCATCTGGGCCCGGCTGCTGTCGGCCGCGCTCTCAGCGGCCCTGCTGGCGGCGGCGGTGGCGATCGCGCCGGGCCGGCTGGAGCGGCTGGCGATCGTGCTTGTCACCACGCCGATGGTGGCGAACCTGGCCGGCGCGATAAACCCCAACGGGCTGGAGATCAGTGCGGCCGTCCTGCTGTTCGTGGCGCTCCTGCATCGCCGGTGGGCACTGGCCGGGGTGGGTGCCCTGCTGCTGTTCACGGTCCGGGACCTGGGACCGTTCTTCGCCCTGGCCGCCATCGCCATCGCACTCTTCGTGACCAGGGAAAACGTAAAAACCCTGCGCAATCGGGCATTCCTGATCCCGGCCGCGGCCGGCGCGGTATTCGCCGGGCTCTGGGCCGCCGTCGCGTCCCGCGGCAGCGACCTCGACTCGAGCCGGCCCATCCCGCCGACGAGTTCCGGTGCCATCCTCGACGACATCGTGCACGGCCGCGCCGAGTTCTGGGCCCGCCAGATCATCGGCCAGTTCAACTACGGCGAGACGACGATCTCCATCGCCGTGATCGCGCTGTGGTACCTCCTGTGCGCCGCCCTCGTCCTGCCCGCCCTGTGGCTCGGCGACCGGCGGCTGCGGATCGGCATCGGGGCGGCCTTCCTCGGCAGCGCGGCGCTGCTCGTGGCGCTGGAGCTGTACTTCGCGCCGAAGGTGGGCCAGTTCGCCCACGGGCGCTATGTGATGCCGTTGGGCGTGGGCGTGATCCTGCTCGCCCCGCTCGCCGCCGGTTACTCAGGGTGGCTGGCGGCAGCACCGGTGCGCGGCTGGCTCCTGGTGGCGTGCGCGGCTCTTACAGTACCGATGCAGCTCTATGCTTTGGCTCGGGTCATGACCCGGTTCCAACGCGGAATTTCCGCGGGGCTCAACCCGTTCGGCGGGGTCTGGGCTCCGCCACTGGGCAGCGCCGTGCCGCTTCTGTGTGCTTTGGTGGGTGCTGTGCTACTCGGGGTGATTGTCACGCGGAGTTCTGTCCGCCCTACGCCAGTGCTCTCGACAGCGAATACGTTCAGCAACTAGTGTCGGCCGGTCGTCATCGGTTGCCCCGGCCGCCGTGGGACACTTTGCAACATGCTTCCGGTGCTGTATTTCCGATAACCGGCCGAGCAGAGCAGTAGAGGACGCGCAGAGGTGACCACTAGTCTCCAACGTCCGGCCACCCCGCCGAGCCGGAGATCGACCTTGGGCGAACTCGACAGTTTCGAGATTCTTCCCGATCATGCGGTGGTACCACTGGGCCCGAACGGCGTACCGCGGTCGGGCTGGCAGCGGACCAAGCGAGCCTCCCGCTGGCACCGGCCCTACGCGGCGATCCTCATCCTGCTCGACATGGGCGGCGTCGCACTGTCGTCCCTGATCGCGCACTCCACCCTGCAAAACGCCAACGTCGGCTTCGAGGACCAGCCGGGCCTGTTCGGCCTGATCGCTTACGTCCTGCTGCCCGCGGTCTGGCTGCTCGTGCTTTGGGGCCACGGCGCCTACGACCGCCGCTACCTCGGCACCGGCACCGACGAGTTCAAGCGGGTCGTGCGCGCCTCCTGGACCGTTGTCGCGATCGTCGCCTTCGCCGCGTTCGCGTTCAAGATCCAGCTGTCCCGGTTCTCGGTCGGCGCCGCGCTGGTCGGCGGCCTCGTGTTCGTGCTCGTGGTGCGATACATCGCGCGCCGGGCCCTGGCCCTGGCCCGCACCAAGTTCCACCTGGCGACCCACCGCATGCTGCTCATCGGCACGCTGCAGGAGGCGCTGGAGGTCTACTCGGCCATCGCCCGCGACCCCGCGGCCGGGCTGGTGCCGGTCGGCATCCACCTGACCGAGGGCTACGCGCCGCACCCGAGCACCGTCACACCGGTGCCCGTGCACGCCGGCCGCGACATCCTCTCCCTGGTCCGCGAGCTCAACGCCGACACGATCGCGGTCTGCGGCTCGGCCAGCGCCGAGCCGGTCGAGCTGCGCCGGCTGGCCTGGCAGCTCGAGGGCACCGGCATCGACCTCGCCGTCGCGCCCCAGCTGACCGACATCGCCGGCCCGCGCGTGCACATCCGCCCGATCGAGGGCATTCCGCTGCTCTACGTCGAGGAGCCGAAGCTTTCCGGCCTCGGCTGGCTGTTCAAGAACATCCTCGACCGCGTCCTGGCCCTGCTCGGCCTGCTGCTCTGCCTGCCGCTCTTCCCGTTCATCGCACTGGCGATCAAGATGTCGGACCCCGGCCCGATCTTCTTCCGCCAGCCGCGCATCGGCCGCGAGGGCAAGATGTTCAGGGTCTGGAAGCTGCGGACCATGTATGTCGACGCCGAGGAGCGCCAGGCGCTGCTGGACGACCAGAACGAGAGCGACGGACTGCTCTTCAAAATCAAGAACGACCCGCGCGTGTTCAAGGTCGGCCGCTGGCTGCGGGCCTCCTCGATCGACGAGCTGCCCCAGCTGATCAACGTGCTGATGGGCGAGATGTCGGTGGTCGGGCCGCGGCCCCTGCCGGCCGAGGACGGCGACTTCCTCGGCGACGTGCGCCGCCGCCTGCTGGTCCGCCCGGGCATCACCGGCCTGTGGCAGGTCTCCGGCCGCAGCGATCTGAGCTGGGACGACGCCGTCCGCCTGGACCTCTACTACGTCGACAACTGGTCGCTCGTGCTCGACCTGCACACGATGTGGCGCACGGTCTGGGTCGTGGTCTTCCGCAAGGGCGCCTACTAAACAACGATTGGCCCGTGGGTGCCAACCTCGCCGCCGGGCTGATCGTCGTCGTGCTGATGTGCGCGCTCGGCGGGGCCGTCTACGCCGTCATCCGCTACCGCGGGCGCCGGGCCATCGCGACCGCCGCCCAGCGCGCCACCTATGACGTGCTGCACATCGCCGAACTGGCCGCCGAACCGCTGCGCAACGGCCTCACCGAAGCCGCCGCCGGCAAGGCCATCCGCCACCTGGGCACGCTGACCGGAGCCGCCGGGATCATGGTCACCGACGCGAAGCGCGTGCTCGCGTTCGACGGCATCGGTGAGCACCATCGCGACCATGCGGCGGCCGCGGCGGTCAAGGCGGTCGCCGCGGGCCGGCCAACCGTGCTCGGCGGGCGGGACCTACCCTGCGATCTCGTCGACTGTCCTATTCGAGGGGCTGTGGTGGTACCGCTCGCACAGCGTGAAGGCGCCCTCGTCGCCCTGTCCGACGGGCCGCCGGCACCGGGGCTGGTGCAGGCGACGGCCGAGACCGCCCGGTGGATCGGCACCCAGCTCGCCCTGGCCGAGCTCGACACCTCCCGGGCCCGCCTGGCCCGGGCCGAGGTCCGGGCGCTGCGGGCGCAGATCAGCCCGCACTTCATCTACAACGCCCTGACCGCCATCGCGAGCTTCGTGCGCACCGACCCGGAGCTGGCCCGCGAGCTCATCCTGGAGTTCGCGGAGTTCACGCGATACAGCTTCCGCGCGCACGGCGAGTTCACCACGTTGGCCGAGGAGCTCCGCTCGATCGACCGATACCTCACCATCGAACGGGCCCGCTTCGGTGAGCGGCTCCAGGTGCGGCTGCAGATCGCGCCCGAGGTGCTGCCGGTGACGCTGCCGTTCCTGTGCCTGCAGCCGCTGGTCGAGAACGCCGTGCGGCACGGGCTGTCGCGCAAGCCGGGCATGGGCACGGTCAGCATCGTCGCCCGCGACGCCGGCGCCGAGTGCCACATCACCGTCGAGGACGACGGGGTGGGCATGGACCCGGCCGCCCTGCTCAGCGCCGATGACACCACCGACGCCGGCCAGCACGTGGGCTTGCGCAACGTCGACGATCGGCTACGTTCGGTCTTCGGTGACGGGTTCGGCGTCGTGGTCGAGACCGCGCCCGACGCCGGCACCAAGGTCAGCATGCGCGTGCCGAAATTCCACCCGGGGGTGACTTCGCATTGACCTCGTCGCTCAATGAGAACGGTTTCTTGCGCGTGCTGGCGGTGGACGATGAGGTGCCGGCGCTCGACGAGCTCGCATACCTGCTCCGCGCCGACCCCCGCGTAGGCCGCCTGCACTGCGCCGGCGACGCCACCGAGGCCCTGCGCGTCCTGCGCGACTCCGACATCGACGCCGTGTTCCTCGACATCCGCATGCCCGGCCTGGACGGCATGGAACTGGCCCGCATCCTCGCCCGCTTCGCCCGCCCACCGGCGATCGTGTTCGTCACCGCCTACGACGACCGCGCCGCCGAGGCCTTCGACCTGGGCGTGGCCGACTACGTCCGCAAACCGGTCCGCGCCGACCGGATCGCCGAGTCCATCCGCCGCGTCCTCGCCACCCGCCTGGTCCCCACCCACCCCGCCGTAGCCGCCCGCCGCGACCGCCAGGACGACCCGACGATCCCGGTCGAGCTGGCCGGCACCACCCGGATGCTGCCCCGCTCCTCGGTCCGCTGGGTCGAAGCACAGGGCGACTACGCCCGCCTGCACACCGCCGACGCCTCCCACCTGGTCCGGGTCTCCCTGGCCACGCTGGCCGAGCGCTGGGCGGATGCCGGCTTTGTCAGAATCCACCGGTCCTACCTCGTGCAACTCCGCCTGATCACCGAGCTGCGCATGACCAACACCGGCTACGTGGTCCTGATCGACGACCACGAGCTGCCGGTCTCCCGCCGTCACACTCGGGAACTGAAGGATCGCCTGGTGCGAGCGGCCAAGTCCTGGACCTGAGGGTCTACACAACTTCTGCACATTGCCGACTGAGGGCCTGCACTTCGCGGGCCTACGCTCCTTCATGTGAACACAGTTGGGGAGCGGCGCCGGGTGCTTGTCGTGGATGACGAGCGGATGATCGCGGAGTCGATCGCGGTGCGGCTTCGGGCCGAGGGGTTCTCCGTCGATACCGCGCATGACGGGCCCGCGGCGGTGGCGGCGGCTCGGCTCATGCGGCCTGACCTGGTTGTGCTCGACGTCATGTTGCCCGGGTTCGACGGGCTTGAGGTGTGCCGGCGGATCCAGGCCGAGCGGCCCGTGGCGGTGCTCATGCTCACCGCTCGCGACGACGAGAATGACCTGCTCGTCGGGCTGGCGGTGGGGGCTGACGACTACCTGACCAAGCCGTTCTCGATGCGGGAGCTGGCGGCCCGGGTGCATGTGCTGCTGCGGCGGCTGGAGCGGCTCGCGCAGGTGCAGCCGGACCCCAACCAGACGTCGATCGTGCTCGGGGACCTCGAGATCAACCGGGCGCAGCGGCGGGTCACCCGGGCCGGGGTCGAGGCGCACCTGACGCCGACCGAGTTCGACCTGCTCGTCAACCTGGCCAGCCGGCCGCGGACCGTGCTGCCCCGCGAGCGGCTCCTGGCCGAGGTGTGGGGGTGGGCGGACGCCTCCGGCACCCGCACGGTCGACAGCCACATCAAGGCCCTGCGCCGAAAGCTCGGCGCCGACCTGATCCGCACGGTGCACGGCGTCGGCTATGCCCTGGAGTCCGCATGATGGCACAAAGCATGAAGAAGATCGCCGATCTCCTGCCGCGGCCGCTCGACCCGCTGCGGTCGATCAAGCTCAAGCTGGCCGTGCTGCTGCTCGCGTCGGCCTGTGCCGGGCTCGGGGTGTTCTGGATCGGCATCGGGTGGATTCCGCCCAACACGACCTACATCGCGCTGACCGCCGGCCTGCTCACCTCCCAGGTCCTGGCCCACGGGGTGACCCGGCCGCTGCGCGAGATGACCACCGCCGCCCGGGCGATGGCCCGCGGTGACTACTCCACCCGGGTCCGGGCCACATCGAAGGACGAGGTCGGCCAGCTCGCGGTCGCCTTCAACCAGATGGTGGGCGAGCTCGCCGCGGCCGACCAGCAGCGCCGCGAGCTCATCGCGAACGTCTCGCACGAGCTGCGCACGCCGATCTCCGCGCTGCAGGCGATGCTCGAGAACATCGTCGACGGTGTGGCCGAACCGGACCCGGCGACGCTGCGCACCGCGCTGGCCCAGACCGAGCGCCTCGGCCGGCTCGTCACCGAGCTGCTGGACATTTCGCGTCTGGATGCGGGGGTGGTACCGCTCGATCGTGAGCTCTTCCACCTCGAGGACCTCCTGCACGAGGTCGTCGCCGAGGCCGAGGTGAAGGCGACCGCGACCGGGCACAAAGTCGAATACCTCTCCTGCTCGTTCCCGGAGAACGCCCTGGTCAAGGCCGACCGGGCGCGACTGCACCACGTCTTGTCCAACCTCGTCGACAACGCCACCCGGCACAGCCCCGACGGCGGGACGGTCACCATCCTCGGCCGCCGCGAGCCCGGCCGGGTCATGATCGAGGTCGCCGACGAGGGGCCGGGCATCCCGCACGAGGAGCGGGAGCGGGTGTTCGAGCGGTTCACCCGCGGCGCCCGGCCGTCCGGGGGTGGCACGGGTCTCGGCCTGGCCATCGCCCAGTGGCTGACGCAGCTGCACGACGGCTCGATCGCGGTCGTCGAGCAGCCGGACGACCTTCCGGGCTGCCGCATCCGGGTCACGCTGCCCGCCTGACCTTCGGACCGCAGGCGTCCTTTCCCACGTAGGCCGGCATCGGCGCCGGTCGTAGTCATCCGCATGCCCGTGACCGGCCTCAGGCCGGCCGCGTGGACCCCTTTTGCCCCGATTCAGGAGCCGAGCCATGCCCGAGGCCCCGGAACAGTCCCAGCCCCCGACCGCACCGCCGACGCCGCCGAGCGGACCGCCGACGCCGCCGAGCGGACCGCCGAGACCGGGGGCCCTCGCGGTGGCCGCGCCGCCGGGGCCGCGCCCGGGGAGTCCGAACCCGTTCCCCGGGCCGCCGCCGCCGATCAACCCGGCCCTGCGCAGCCCCTTCCAGCTCGGGCCGGCGGCGCCGACGCTGTGGCAGCGGGCCTGGCCCCTGCTCAGCCCGGCGGCGAGCACCACCGCCCTCGGGGGCGCCCTGAGTGCGGCCCTGGTCGCGGCGGCCGCGCTGCCGGTGGACCGGCCCGGGCTCGGCTGGCCGATCGCCGGCCTCGGCCTGCTCGTGCCGCTCGCGCTGCTGCTGGCCCGCAAGCCGGGAGCGACGGCCGGAGCGCGGATCGAGGGCGTGCTGTGGTGCGGGGCGGCGATGGCGCTGCTCTCCGTAGGGTTCTTCCGGGCCGCCGGCTGGCTGTTCGCGCTGTGCGCGCTGACCGCGTTCGGGGCCACGGCGATGGCGGTCGGCCGGCACGGGCGCGTCCCGGCGATCCTCCAGGCGCCGTTCACGCTGGTCTTCGCGGCGTTCCGGGCCGTGCCGTGGTCGGCCGCGGGGCTGACCCGGCCGGCCAAGCGGGCCACGACCACGGTGCGGGCCAACAACGGGGTGCGGCTGCTGGGCTCCATCGGGATCGGGGTCGCGCTGCTCATCGTGTTCGGCGCGCTGTTCGCCAGTGCCGATGCCGGGTTCGCCCGCCTGGTCGACGCGATCACGCCGACCATCGATGCCGGCACGATCGCGCGCTGGACGCTCGTCGCGGTCGCCGCCGCCGGGCTGTCGCTGGGCGGCGCGTTCCTGGTCGCCAACCCGGCCGAGATCGGCGAGGGCGAGCCGCGGGTGAAGCACGTGCGCCGGGTCGAGTGGCTGGTGCCGGTCGGCGCGCTGCTCCTGCTGTTCGTGGTGTTCGTCGGGGTGCAGCTGGCCGTGCTGTTCGGCGACCGGGACTACGTGATGCGCACGGTGGGGCTCACTTTCGCGGAGTACGCCCGCAAAGGCTTCTGGCAGTTGCTCGTCATCACCTTGCTCACCCTCTGCGTCATGGGCGTGACGGTCCGCAAGGCACTGCCCGGGGATCGCGGGCTCCTGCGGATCGTGCTCGGGCTGCTCGCGCTCTGCTCGCTGGTCGTGGTCGGCTCGGCGCTGTGGCGGATGAACGTGTACGAGCAGGCCTATGGCTTCACCCGGCTGCGGGTCTTCGTCAGCGCCGTCGAACTGTGGCTGGGCGGGCTCTTCGTGCTGGTCATGCTGGCCGGAGCGATCCCCGCGCGGCGGTGGCTGGGGCGGGCCGGGGTCGCGCTGTGGGTGGCGACGCTGCTCGGGCTCGCGGTGCTCAACCCGGACCGGTTCATCGCCGCGCACAACGTCGAGCGGGCCGACCGCAACAACGCCGACATCTGGTATTTGCGCTCGCTGTCGGCCGACGCCGTGCCCGAGCTGGACAAGCTGCCGGCCGGGGCGCGGGAGTGCGCGCTGTCCGGCATCGCCGACGAGCTTGCGGACCACCCCGACGATTGGCGGGAGTGGAACCTGGCCCGGTCCCGCGCGCGTCAGATCGTTTCGGGACCGACCGAACCGAGCTACTACCCCTGCTATCGGCGGTACTAGAGCGCCGGGGCCGACATTCATACGGGGGATGTCGGCCCTTGCGCTGGTTTCACCGGCGTTGCGAGACTGCGGTCCATGGAGCCGCCAACTCCGCGTGTCCGGGTCGTGCTCGGCGACGTCGCACGCGCGCCGATCCACCCCGCCGGGGCTCGCGCTGAGCTCGAAGAGCAGAGCCCGGTCGGCGCGGCCCTGGCCCGCGGGCTGGTGCGGGCGCAGCTGTCGATAGCGGTCCGGCTCTCGGCCGTCGTCGCGGTCGGGCTCGGCGGGCTGCCGCTGCTGTTCGCGGTCGTGCCGGCCGTCGCGAAGGCCGAGCTCTTCGGGGTGTCGCTGCCCTGGCTGCTGCTCGGCGTGCTGGCCTACCCGTTCCTGTACCTCGTCGGCGCCGTCTACGTGCACCAGGCCGAGCGCAACGAGCAGGAGTTCGTCGCCCTGGTCGAGGACCGCGGCCAGAAGTGAGCTCCTACTCGATCGCCGCGGTCCTGCTGGTGACGCTCGCGACCGTGGCCATCGGGCTCTACGGCCTCCGCTTCGCCCGCACCACGTCGGACTTCCTGGTCGCGTCGCGGATGGTCAGCCCGACCTGGAACGCGGCCGCGATCAGCGGGGAGTACCTCTCGGCGGCCAGCTTCCTCGGTGTCGCCGGGCTGGTCCTCAAGCACGGCGTCGACCTGCTCTGGTATCCGGTCGGGTTCGCGGCCGGCTACCTCGCGCTGCTGCTCTTCGTGGCCGCGCCGCTGCGCCGCTCCGGTGCGTTCACGCTGCCGGACTTCTGCGAGGTCCGGCTCCGCTCGAAGCGGCTGCGCAAGCTCGCGACCGCGTTCGTGATGTTCATCGGCTGGCTGTATCTGGTGCCCCAGCTGCAGGGGGCCGGCCTCACCCTGCAGACCGTGACCGGCGCCCCCTACGCGCTCGGCGCCCTGCTGGTCGGGGTCGTGGTCACGCTGAACGTCGCCCTCGGCGGGATGCGCTCCATTACTTTCGTGCAGGCGTTTCAGTACTGGCTGAAACTGACCGCCCTCGCCGTGCCGTTCGTGTTCCTGCTCATGCAGTGGCAGCACGACGGCCGCCCCGCGCTCACGGCACCGGACGGGCCCCGCTTCCCGGCCGTGACAAGTGTCGGCATCGAGCACGAGACCCGGCTCACGATCACCGAGCCGACCACGGTCGACGGGCACGGGCTCGTCGATGGCGTGCTCGTCAGCGGGGCCCTGCTGCTCACGCCGGGTGACCATACCGTGGCTGAAGGGGCCGTTCTGGTGTTCGACCGGGCGGCGGCCGTACCAAAGGTGGCGGTTGTATCGGCGGACTCTCCGGCCGAGTGGCTGCGGCCGGGTGACAACGCACAGGATCTGTTCGGCACCTACTCGCTGATCCTCGCCACGTTCCTGGGCACGATGGGCCTGCCGCACGTCCTCGTCCGCTTCTATACGAACGCCGACGGCGCCGCGGCCCGTCGGACCACGCTCGTCGTGCTCGGCCTGGTCGGCATGTTCTACCTGACCCCGACGCTCTACGGCGCCCTCGGCCGCGTCTACACGCCGCAGCTGCTGATGACCGGCAACACCGACGCGGTCGTGCTCCTGCTGCCCTCGGCCGCGCTCGGCGGGGACGTCACCGGCCGACTCCTCAGCGCGCTGGTGGCGGCCGGCGCGTTCGCCGCGTTCCTCTCCGCCTCCTCCGGCCTGCTCACCAGCGTGGCCGGGGTGCTGTCGACGGACGTGCTCGGCCACGGCTCGGTCCGCGACTTCCGCCGCTCGGCGCTGCTGGCCGGGATCGTGCCGCTGCTGCTCGCCCTCTTCGTGGCCAGCCTGGACGTGTCCCAGGTCGTCGGGCTGGCGTTCGCCGTGGCCGCTTCGAGCTTCTGCCCGCTGCTGGTGCTGGGCATCTGGTGGCGGGGCCTGACGTCGCTCGGTGCCGCCGCCGGGATCGTGGTGGGCGGCGGGGCGGCCGCGAGCGCGGTGCTGCTGACCGTGCTGGGCGGCCCGCTGGACGGCTGGGCCGGCGTCCTCACGGCTCAACCGGCCGCCTGGACCGTGCCTTTAGCCTTTCTGGTCATGATTCTGGTCTCCCTGCTGACAAGGCACCGTTTGCCCGCCGGCCTCGGAGCGATCATGCTTCGCCTGCACGCGCCCGATGCGCTGCGTCTGTAGGCCGGGTGGCGGGGGTGGACAGCGTGACTTACGTTCAGAACGTGACGAGCGGGCCGAATTCGGCTCTCGCACTGCGGGGGCTCACGAAGCGTTTCGATGACAAGGTCGCGGTCGCCGGAGTCGACCTCGACGTGCCGGTGGGGTCGTTCTACGGGCTGCTGGGACCGAACGGCGCCGGCAAGACCACCTCGCTCTCGATGGCCGTGGGGCTGCTGCGCCCGGACGCCGGGAACGCCTACGTGCTCGGCCACGACGTGTGGTCGGACCCGGTCGAGGCCAAGCGGCGGCTGGGTGCGCTGCCCGATTCGGCCCGGATGTTCGACCGGCTCTCCGGCAGTGAGCTGCTGGCCTACACCGGGCTGCTGCGCGGCCTGCCGCCGGATGTCGTCGACAGCCGGGCCGCGGAGCTGCTCGACGTGCTTGGCCTGGCCGACGCCGGGCGCACCCTGGTCGTCGACTACTCGGCCGGCATGAAGAAGAAGATCGGCCTGGCCTGCGCGATGCTGCACGCGCCGCGGCTGCTGGTGCTCGACGAGCCGTTCGAGGCGGTCGACCCGGTCTCCGGTGCCCTGATCCGCGACATCCTCATCCGCTACGTGCGCAACGGCGGGACGGTCATCTTCTCCAGCCACGTCATGGCCGTCGTGGAGAAGCTCTGCACCCACATCGCGATCCTGGCCGACGGGCAGATCAAGATCGTCGGGACCACCGAGGAGGTCCGCGGCGGCCGAGAACTCGAGGACGTCTTCGTCGACGTGGTCGGCGGCCGCGTCGCCACGGGCGCGGAGCTGTCGTGGCTGTAAGCGGGCATATCCCTCAGCAGCGGACATCGCCGGAGGGACCGGTCGCGACCGGGCCGCGGATCTCCTACTTCGTCCGGCTCAAGCTGCGGATCCTGCGCAACTCGCTGCGGCCCGGCAACGCGCACCCGACGGAGTCGGCGGCCAAGCGGTTCGGGCGGCACGGCCGGCTGATCCTGTTCATCCTGGGCGCGCTGTTCGGGCTGTGGGCCGCGTTCGGTGGCTTCGCCGCGTTCGCCGCGGCCAGTTTCGCGAACGACACCCTGCGCCCGACGGTGTCCGCGTTCGCCGGGGCCGCGCTGATCCTCGCCTGGATCTTCGTGCCGCTGCTGTTCTTCGGCGTCGACGAAACGCTCGACCCGGCCCGCTTCGCGCTCCTGCCGATCCCGCGCCGCACGCTGATCGGCGGCATGCTCGCGGCCGCGTTCGTCGGCATCCCGCCGACCGTCACGCTGCTGGCCACCCTCGGCTCGGTGCTCGGCGCCGCATTCGACGGCGGGGTGGGCGCCGCGATCGTCGCGGTGCTCGGCGCGGCCGTCGGCCTCGGCGTGGCGGTCGCCGCGAGCCGGGCCGTGACCAGCGCGTTTGCCCGGATGCTGCGCTCGCGCCGGGTCCGCGACCTGGCCGCGCTGCTCATCGCCCTGCTGGGCATCTCCTGCAACCCGATCTTCCAGCTGGTCTTCGCGCTCGTCCAGCGCGGCGAGTCCCCGCAGGCCACCCGCATCGGCGAGGTGCTGTCGTGGACCCCGCTGGCCGCGCCCTACGTCGCCTACGTCGACGCGATCGAAGGCAATTGGCTGCTCGTGCCGGCCCGGCTGCTCATCGGGGTGGCCGGGATCGTCCTGCTGCTGTGGTGGTGGAGCCGGACCATCGAGTCGGCGATGATCGGCAATGCCAGCGGCCCCGGCCCCGCCCGCCGCGCCACCAGCGGTGAGGCTCCGGTCCAGGCGTTCATCCCGCGCCTGGTGCGGTTCCTGCCGGCCAACCGGTTCACCGCGCTGCTGTCCCGGGAGATCCGATACTGGCTGCGCGACCCCCGCCGCCGGGCCGGCCTCATCTCGGTGCTGGCCGCGTCGGTGGTCATCCCGTTCGCGTTCACCTTCGGCCTCCACAACGGCCCGGCCCAGGGTGGCGGCCCCTCATTCGGGTCCGGCGCGCTGGTGTTCTCGCTGCTGTTCGCGGGCGGGTTCGTCGGGCTGGCGCTGGTCAACCAGTTCGGCAACGACGGCACGGCGTATGCCCTGCACATGCTGACCGCCGTCCCGGGCCAGGTCGAGCTGGCGGCCCGAGCGGTGGCCGTTGGCATTCTGACCTTTCCATTACTGCTCGTGGGTACCGTCGTCGCCTCGATCATTTCCGGGCACGCCGCTTCGCTGCCGGCTGCCCTGGGCGTCGGCCTCGGCTCCTTCGGCATCTCGGTCGGCATGGCCGGCATCACCTCGGTCATCGCGCCCTACGCGATGCCCGAGACCAACAACCCGTTCGCGATGAACAGCGGCCGGGGCGGGGGCAAGGCGCTGCTGTCGTTCGTGTGTATGTTCGCCACCTGGCTCCTGGCCGCACCGATCGCCGCGGCCTCCACCCTGCTGCCCGACGGTCTCACCTGGATCCTGCTGCCGATCGGGCTGGCCTGGGGCTTCGCGTTCGCCTGGCTCGGCACCCGGCTGGCCGGCAACCTGCTGCAGCGGCGCGCCCCGGAGGTGCTGGCCGCGGTGACGCCGAAGCGGGCCTGACAATGTCCTGGTGAGCATCCACGCCTCGGACCCGTTCGCCACGCCGGATGAGCAGAAGTCGCCGGTGCGCCGGCTGCGCGGGCGACTCCCGGCCGCGGTGGCCCTGTGGACCGCGTCCGCGCCGGCGCCGCAGGGCCTGACCGTCTCCTCGATGCTGGTCGTCGACGGCGAGCCCGGGCGCGTGCTGGGCCTGATCGACGACGAGAGCGACCTGTGGACGGCGCTTTCGTCGAGCGGGCGCTTCGCGGTGAGCCTGCTGCTGAGCGACGACCGGCAGCTGGCCGACCGGTTCGCCGGGCTGATGCCCGCGCCGGGCGGGCTGTTCGCGACGGGGGAGTGGGAGCCGACGGACTACGGCCCGGTGCCGGCCGGGCGCACGTGGGCCGGCTGCAAGCTGCTGTCGTCGGCGGAAAAGGGCTGGTCACTGCTGGTCGAGGCGGAGATCGAGCGGATCGAGTTCGCCGCCGAGGCCGCCGAGCCGCTCATCCACGAGCGCGGCCGCTACCGCCGTTGATCATTTTCGATACCACCGGTTAACGGTGTGACGGCTGTCACTGGGCGCAGTGGCGGTGCCGTTCGGCGCAGGGGAGTACCAAAGCAGCAAAAGATCTTCAATGCCGAGGGCCGGGTTCCTAGCGTGCGCGGTTACCCGCACCCCTAACGGCAGGTGGTGATCAACCATGAGCACCGAGACCCCGGCCCCGGCGGAGACCGGCGGCGAGAACCGCTACGTCGCCGTCGCCCGCACGCCGGAGTTCGACGCCTTGCGCAGTGCGCTGCGCAAGTTCGTCTTTCCCGTGTCCATCGCGTTCCTGGTCTGGTACGCGCTCTACGTACTGCTTTCCGCCTACGCCCGCGACTTCATGAGCACCAAGGTCGTCGGGCACATCAACGTCGCCCTGATCTTCGGTCTGCTGCAGTTCGTGTCCACGTTCCTGATCGCCTGGCTCTACGCGCGGTATGCCGACCGCAAGGTCGACCCGCTCGCCGACGACCTGCGAGCCAAGATCGAGGGCGCTCCGGCCGCGGATCTGAAGGGAGACGAAGATGCCTGAGACGATCCTGGCCGCGACGTCGGTGACGACCCAGCGGACGCTGACGCTGACGCTGTTCATCGTCCTCGTCGGCGTCACGCTCGGCATCACCATCTGGGCCAGCCGGCAGAACCGCACCGCCGCGGACTTCTACGCCGGCGGCCGCTCGTTCAGCGGCTTCCAGAACGGCTTGGCGATCGGCGGCGACTACATGTCGGCCGCGAGCTTCCTCGGCATCGCCGGCATCATCGCGCTCAACGGCTACGACGGCTTCCTGTACAGCATCGGCTTCCTCGTCGCCTGGCTGGTCGCGCTGCTGCTGGTGGCCGAGCTGATGCGAAACTCCGGCCGCTACACGATGGCCGACGTGCTCGCGTTCCGCATGCGGCAGGCGCCGGTGCGCACGGCCGGCAGCATCTCGACCATCATCGTGTCGATCTTCTACCTGCTGGCGCAGATGGTCGGCGCGGGCGCGCTCGTGGCGCTGCTGCTCGGCATCAAGGCGGGCGACACCTTCCTGGGCATGAGCGCCGAGACTGCGAAGATCGTCACGATCGCGCTCATCGGCGTGCTGATGATCGTGTACGTCACGGTCGGCGGCATGAAGGGCACGACCTACGTGCAGATCGTCAAGGCGTTCATGCTGATGATCGGCGCCCTGATCCTGACGCTGCTCGTGCTCGCGCACTACAAGTTCAACCTGTCCAGCCTGCTCGGCGAGGCCGCAGCCAAGTCGGGCCGGGCCGACGCCTTCCTGGAACCGGGGCTCCGGTATGGCCGCGAGTTCGCCGGCAACGCGGTGGCGACGGCGTGGAGCAAGCTGGACCTGATCTCCCTCGGCCTGGCCCTGGTCCTCGGCACCGCCGGCCTGCCGCACATCCTGATCCGCTTCTACACGGTGCCCAACGCCAAGGCGGCCCGCAAGAGCGTCGTCTGGGCGATCGGCCTCATCGGCGCGTTCTACCTGATGACCCTGGCGCTCGGCTTCGGTGCCGCGGCGCTGGTCGGCCGGCAGGCGATCGTCGCGCAGGACGCGGCCGGCAACACGGCCGCTCCACAGCTGGCGCAGGTCCTCGGGCAGGACTATCTCGGCGGTGACTTCGGCGGATCGCTGCTCCTGGCGATCATCGCGGCGGTCGCCTTCGCCACCATCCTCGCCGTCGTCGCCGGGCTCACCCTGGCCTCCTCGTCCTCGCTGGCGCACGACCTCTACGCCAACGTGCTGCGCCGGGGCCGGACCGACGAGCGGCAGGAAGTCCAGGTCGCACGGTGGTCGGCCCTCGGCATCGGGGCCATCTCCATCGTGCTCGGCATCATCGCCCGCAACCTCAACGTCGCCTTCCTGGTGGCGCTGGCGTTCGCGATCGCCGCGTCGGCGAACCTGCCGGCGATCCTGTTCTCGCTGTTCTGGAAGAAGTTCAACACCCGCGGCGCGACCTGGGGCATCTACGCCGGCCTCATCGCGGCCGTCGGCATCGTGCTGATGAGCCCGATCGCCTGGGGCGGCGTCAGCAGCGCCCGCACCCCGGCAACGCTCAACGCGGCGCAGGCCAAGACCTGTGGTGTGCCCGTGGACAGCAAGCAGGTCTCCAACGCCACGGCGCTGTTCAGCTGCACGACGGCGGCGCCGATCCCGCTGGAGAACCCCGGTCTGATCTCGATCCCGATCGGCTTCCTCTTCGCCGCCATCGGGGCCCTGACCAGCAAGGAGCGGGACTCGGACAAGTACGCGGAGCTGGAGGCCCGGTCGCTGACCGGCGCCGGCGCGCACTGACGTCCATCCAAATGTGCATCGGGTCTGAGGGAGCCGCCGAGCCCTCAGACCCGGTGCCGGGACACGATAGGCTGTCGCTCATGGTCGTTGCGCAGCGTTACGGCGAGGGCCACCGTGTCCTGCTGACCGGTGGTGCCGGGTTTGTCGGATCCCACCTCGCGGATGCCCTGATCGCCCGGGGGGCCGAGGTCGTCGTCGTCGACAACTTCCTCACCGGGAGCAAGGACAACGTCGCGCACCTGCACGACAACGCGCGCTTCACCCTGGTCGAGGCCGACGTCACCGAGCCGCTGCCGGCCGTGGAGGCCCTCGGCGGGCGGTTCGACGCGATCATGCACTTCGCCTCGCCGGCCAGCCCGACCGACTTCGCCGACCTGCCGGTGGAGATCCTGCGGGTCGGCTCGGTGGCCACCCTGCAGCTGCTGGAGCGGGCCGTGGCCGACGGCGCCCGGTTCATCATGGCCTCGACGTCCGAGGCCTACGGCGACCCGCTGGTCCACCCGCAGCCGGAGACCTACTGGGGCAACGTCAACCCGATCGGCGTGCGCAGCGTCTACGACGAGGCGAAGCGGTTCTCGGAGGCGGCCGTCATGGGCTACCACCGCGGCCGCGGGGCCGACGTCGGCATCGTGCGGATCTTCAACACCTACGGCGAGCGCATGCGCCCCGACGACGGCCGCGCGATCCCGACCTTCATCTCCCAGGCGCTGCGCGGCGAGCCGATCACGGTCCACGGCACCGGCACCCAGACCCGCTCGATCACCTACGTCTCCGACCTGGTGCGCGGCATCCTGCTGCTGCTCGACTCCGGCGAGACCGGCCCGATCAACTGCGGCACCACGCACGAGATGACCATGCTCGAGCTGGCCGAGACGATCGTGCGCATATGCGACAGCTCCTCCCGCGTGGCGCTCGTCGACCGCACCGCGGACGACCCGGAGCGCCGCCGGCCCGACCTGACGAAGGCCCGTGAGCTGCTCGGATACGAGCCTCTCGTCGGTCCGGATGAGGGGCTGGCGCGCACGGTGGACTACTTCCGCAGCCGCTGACTCTCCCGGGTTCGTGCCGCGCCCGCCGCGTCGCGTGGCGCGAGGGCATCCAATTCGTATCGTTGACTTATGCCCAACACGCCTAGCTCACGCGGCCCCTCCGCGGGTCGCGCCTCGGTGCCCGGCGCGCTCGCTCGGACGTCGGGCGCTCGCGCCCGCGTCTCCGCAGCCAACGCCCCTACGAGCCCGTCGTCGCCTGGTGTGTACGGGCGGCCGTCCTCGTCCCCGCCGCCGCCTCCGAGCCGCCCCGGCCGCACGCCGGGCGGTGGTGGCGAATACTCGGGCCGCAAGAAGATCCGCCCGCGCTGGGGCCGCATCGCCCTGGTCGCCGGGGCCGGCGTCCTCATCCTGGCCCTGCTCGCCGGCATCGGCGGCTACTTCTACTACCGCAGCGTCGACGCCGGCCTCAACCGCGACGACCCGTTCTCGCAGATCACCGACGGCCGCCCGCCGAAGGTGGTCGACGGCGCGCTCAACATCCTGCTGCTCGGCAGCGACTCCCGTGACCCCGACAACGGGGGCAAGGCCGGTGAGTGGCGCACCGACACGATGATCGTCCTGCACATCCCGGCCGACCACCAGAAGGCCTACCTGATCTCGATGCCACGCGACCTCTACGTGCACATCCCCAAGAGCAAGACGACGCCGTACGGCAACACGAACGCCAAGCTCAACGCGTCGTTCTCGTGGGGCGGCACGCCGCTGACCGTGCAGACGATCGAGGAGTACACCAAGGTCCGGATGGACCACGTGCTGCTCATCGACTTCGGCGGCTTCAAGCAGGTCATCGACGCGCTCGGCGGCATCGACATGAACGTCGAGAAGGACATCACCTCCGTACACCCGCCGAAGCGGCAGTTCAAGAAGGGCATGAACCACCTCAACGGCGACGAAGCGCTGGACTACGCGCGGCAGCGATACCAGTTCGCCGACGGCGACTTCGCCCGCATGCGCCACCAGCAGGAGATGATGAAGGCCATCCTCGACAAGGCGGTCTCCTCCGGCACGGTGACCAACCCGTCGAAGCTCAACTCGTTCCTCAAGGCCGTCACCAAGGCCATGACCGTGGACAAGGACTTCTCGCTGGCCGACATGGCGCTGCAGTTCCGCAACCTGCGCAGCGACGACCTGACGTTCATGGTGAGCCCCAACGACGGCAGCAAGAAGATCAACGGCGAGGACGTCGTGGTCGCCAACAAGGAGAAGGCCGCCGCGCTCTACGATGCGGTCGCCAACGACAAGATGGGGGACTGGATGACGGCCAACGGCCCGAAGCCGTCCACCGCCCCGTCGAAGTCCAAGTAGCGGCGCTTAAATCGGACAAGCCCGGGCATGTCTCCCTCGTCGAGGGTTGCATGTCCGGGCTGTCGTCTACATCTCATTGCCTGAGCACGGTGTGAACGAGTAGAAATCGCCCATCAATGCCCGTGCCGGGGATTCGCGGTCGGCGGTTTTGGGCACGCGAACGTAGACTCGTATGGATTCCCGCCCGTGTGCGGGTGGTGGGCTCGGGGGAAGCGCATGACGGAGCTGGAAGGCACGCCCGGCACGGTCTCCGTTGCGAGCGATGGTAACCCGGAAAATGCCGAAATTTCAGGATCCGCGGCGAAGAAGGCCAAGCAGCCGAAGGTGAAACTTCCAGGGCGCGACCCGATCTGGGCCAAGCTGCTCATCGCGGCCGGCCTCATCGTCGTGCTCGCCTCCGGGACCGCGGTCGCCGGCGTCAACGCGCTCAACGCGCGCTACTCCTCCAGCGTCAACCAGTCGACGCTGCTCGGTGACAACTCCCGGGCCGGCAAGCCCGACGAGGTGCACCACAACACCGTCGAGGGCCCGCTCAACTTCCTGCTGCTCGGCTCGGACCTGCGCGCCCTCGACCCCGAAGACGGCCAGCGCTCCGACTCGATCATCATCCTGCACATCCCGGCCACTATGGACCGGGCCTATCTGCTGTCGATCCCGCGCGACCTGCGGGTGAAGATCCCGGCGTTCGCGCCGACCGACTTCCGGGGCACGTCGCACGAGAAGATCAACGGCGCGTTCCAATACGGCGGCGGGGGCGAGGGCGGCGTCCAGCTGCTCGCCGAGACGCTGCACGACCTGCTCGGCATCCAGTTCGACGGGGCCGCGATCGTCGACTTCGACGGCTTCAAGACCGCCGTCGACCTGCTCGGCGGCATCGACATGTGCATCGACCAGAAGGTCACCTCGATCCACCTCGGCTGGGACGACAACGGCAACTACCTCTCGCCGGCCAATGGCGGCCACCCGGCCGTCTACGAGCCCGGCTGCCACCACCTCGAGTCGTGGCAGGCCCTCGACCTCGTCCGGCAGCGCAAGAGCCTGGCCAACGGCGACTACGACCGCCAGAAGAACCAGCAGAAGTTCATCCGGGCCATGCTCGACAAGGCCAAGTCCAAGGGCCTCACCACCAACCCGCTGGCGGCTGACAAGTTCATCCGGGCGATCGGCCAGGCGCTGACCGTCGACACCAACGGCGTGTCGCTGGCCGACCTGATGTTCGCGCTGCGCAACGTCAGCCCCGACAACCTGATGGGCCTGCAGGTGCCGTCGGAGCCGCAGGACATCGGCGGCATCTCCTACGTCATCGGCCTGCCGGAGGCCGAAGGGCTCTACACCGCCGTCCGGGAGGACCTGCTCGACTCTTGGGCGGTCGAGAATCCCACCTGGGTCAACCACATGTAGCCTGGCTTGGTGTTCAGCCGACCTTCCCTCCCGACCACGACCGTCCGGGACGTTGCCGACGATGCCTACCTGCTCGATGTGCGCGAGGACGACGAATGGCAGGCCGGGCACGCCCCCGGCGCCGTGCACGTGCCGATGATGCTGATCCCGCACCGGATCGACGACATCCCCGAGGATCGCGACGTCGTCGTGGTCTGCCGGGTCGGCGGCCGGTCCGCACAGGTCGTCGCGTTCCTGCAGCAGAACGGGCGGGACCGCGTGATCAACCTCGAGGGTGGCATGCAGAGCTGGGCCGCTGCCGGCAAGCCCATGGTGAGCGAGGACGGCGGTGCTCCCCGAGTCGTCTGAGCCCTGGACGCCGCTGGTCTTCGCCCATCGGGGCTCGTCGCGGCGGCACGCGGAGCACACCCTGGACGCCTACCTCCTCGCGATCGAGGAGGGCGCGGACGGGCTCGAGTGCGACGTCCGGCTCACCCGGGACGGGCACCTGGTCTGCCTGCACGACTCGCGGATCGACCGCACCAGCGACGGCCGCGGCCGGGTCAGCACCCAGACCCTGGCCGAGCTCGACCGCCACGACTTCGCGTCCTGGCGCACCGACCTGTCCGGCGAGGGCCTCATCACCGGCCGGCGCGGCGGGGTGCTCACCCTCGACCAGCTGCTCGGCGTGGCCACCGACGCGGGGCGGCCGATGCGGCTGCTCATCGAGACCAAGCACCCGGTGCGATACGGCGGTGCGGTCGAGTCGGCGCTGGTGCAGCTGCTGCGACGGTACGGCCTCGACCGCCCCGACCCGGAGCGTCCCCTGCGGGTGACGGTCATGTCGTTTTCGGCCAACGCGGTCAAGCGCGTCCACCAGCTCGCGCCGCGGCTGCCGATCGTCATGCTCATCGACGTGTGGTCCGTGCCCAGCCGCATCGGCTGGCTCCCGCCCGGCAGCACGATCGGCGGGCCCGGGGTGCAGCTGCTGCGGGCCGCGCCCGAGCTGGTCGAGCGCCTCCACCGGCGCGGCTGCCCCGTCTACGTGTGGACCGTGAACGAGCCCGACGAGGTCGACCTGGTGGCGAAGCTGCGGGTGGACGGCATCATCTCGGACCGCCCCGCCTACGTGATCGACCGCCTCCGCGACATGGGCCACCGCAGCTGATACAAGTTTCGCATTCGACCTTTCAAAGCGTGACGAGGCGAGGCAGACTCGCACCATGGTCGATGGTGGCTCCGCCTTCGGTGGCCCGGTTTTCGGAGGGCTCGCCGAGGTCACGGAGGCGCTGAACTCCGGTGGCGGCGGCCTGCCCGGCGTGCAGCGCTCCGTCGAGGTGGCGGTCCTGGTCACCGGGGCGACGGGGGCGGCCTTCATCGAATACGCCGCCGACAGCGGGCGCGTGATCGCCGCCGCCGGTGGGCTGGACTGGGCTTTGGGCCGGCCCGTCGACCTCATCCACCCCGCGGTCCGCGGCCTGCTGCAGTTCGGCACCCGGGTCCGCGAGTTCCCCAGCAGCCTGATCGGCACCCCCGGCGGGCTGCAGCTGGCCGGCCGGGGCCTGGACCGGGTGATGGCCTCCGAGGCGACCGCCAACGGCACCGGCGTCGGCGTGCTCTTCGTGGCCTACGACGACGCCGAGCAGGAGTCGGGCGAGCGGGAGAAAGCCGCCCTGGGCTTCCTGGCGTCGTTCATCGGGCTGCAGTACGGCCTGGGGCGGGGCCTGCCCGTTTACAGCGATGGCCCGGCGGTCAAACCCGCGGGGGAGCCGTTCGCCCTGCTGGACACCGACCACCGGGTCCGCGCCTGGAACCCGCCGGCCGCCCTGCTGACCTCCCTGCCGGCCGAGACCGTCATCGGCGAGCCGTTCCCCTTCCCGCTGCCGGCCGGGGACGCGACCATCGCGCACAAGCTGCCCTCCGGCAGCTGGATCGAGATCCGCACCGCCCGGGTCGCGGACTCGGAGGAGCTCGCGGTGTCCTTCCGGGCCCGGCCGGCGCCGCCCGCCGACGGCCGCGACCTCTTCATCGCGCTGACCGGGCACGAGCTGCGGACGCCGGTCACGGTGATCCGGGGATACGCGGACACGCTCGTCGACCACTGGGAGTCCCTGTCCGAGGAGTCCCGCCGCGAGTCCATCCAGGTCGTCGGGCAGCGCGCCCGCGAGCTCAGCCGCCTGGTCGACCGGCTGCTCAACGCGGTCGGCGACGACGGACCGACCGTCGAGTCCACCACGTTCCTGCCGTTCGACCTGGTCGAGTCGCTGTCCGCCGCGGTCGAGGAGCTCAACGCCGAGCAGCGCCAGGCCTTGACGGTGTCGCTGCCGGAGTCGCTGCCGAAGACGCGAGGGGACCGGCCGAGCCTGGCGACGGTACTCGCGGAATTGGTGACGAATGCTGGTAAATACTCCCCAAAATGGGTACAGATCGAGCTGACTGCCGGTGCTGACCTGCGTACTGTCTGGTTCCGTATATCGGACCGCGGCATCGGCATCCGGCCGGAGCACGTGGAGCGCGCCTTCGACCGGTTCTGGCAGCTGGAGACCGGCGACCAGCGCTCGAGCGGCGGCGTCGGCCTGGGTCTTTACCTGGTTCGCCGGATCGTCGAGCGTCAACATGGATGGGTATCATTGCGACCACGTCGAGGGGGAGGGACCGTCGCCGAGGTGCGACTGCCCCGAGCTGACGCCGACGGCCCCGGGGAGGCTTGAGAGCGTGTCCACAACCATCGCGGAACCGCGCGCCTGGTGTGTCGTGGTGCCGCACCACGCCCGCGGGGCGCACGTCGCCCGGCACCGCCTCGCCGACGAACTGGACGCCCTGGTAACCGCGGACCGCCTGGACGACGCGGTCGCGATCGCGGCCGAGCTGGTCGGCAACGCGGTCCGGCACGGCGCACCCCTCCCGGGCGACGTCATCCGGGTCGCCTGGCGCCTGCTGCAGGACGGCACCCTCGAGATCCGCGTGACCGACGGCGGCTCGACGGCCGGCCCGCAGCTGCGTGTCGCCACACCCGACGCGCTCGACGGGCGCGGCCTGACGATCGTGGCCGCGCTGTCCACCGGCTGGGGTGTGGAGCGCGACGGCCTGGGCCAGTGCGTCTGGGCGACGCTGTAGCGGCATATGTCGCATTTGTGGGCTTCTTAAGGTGATTGACGCGCCGGTAGGCGGTGGTGTGCGCCCATAGCGTTCGATGAACGCCTAGGCTGGGTCGCCGTGAGCAAGCGTGCAAAGACCCCCCGTGGCCGCGCCAGCAGCGGCGAGAAGCGCGAGAAGATCCGGGACGTGTACGTCGGCCGCCCGTTCGAGGGCCTGGCCGACGAACCCGAGTGGGTCGCCCTGCGAGAGCTGGTCCCGGCCGCCTCGGCCCCGCTGAAGCTTTCCCCGGCCTTCGCCGAGAAGTACGGCGACCGCCAGGTCACGCTGGCGACGGTGCTGCCGATGGCGTGGCCGGCCATGACGAAGCCGGACGGCCGCGTGCTCATCGGCCTGCAGCGGCACGTCCAGTCCGGCGACGTCTCCCGCGACCTCGCCGTGGCCCTGCAATGTGCCCTGGAGACCCCGTCGGGCAAGACCGTGGACATCCCGGCCCTCCCGGGCATCGGCGACCGCCTGCAGGACGTCATCGAGAACGCCCCGCTGGAGATCACCATCCACGACGGCTTCGAGTTCTGGCTGGACGAGAACGCCACCGACGACCCCAACGTGCGGGCCTCCCTCGAGCGGGCCAACGCCAGCATCTTCCCGACCGTGAAGCTCGCGGCCGCGCCGGCGACGTACTGGTGCCGGGTCGCCGACCGCTCGCACGTGCGGCTGGTCCTGGGCGACGACGAGGACCCGGCCCTGGACGCGCTGTCCCGGCTGTCCGCGGCCGGCGAGCTGCTGCTCGGCGAGAACACGAAGTTCGCCGGGATGTTCCGGGCCCATGGCCTGCTGGCGCCGGTCTGGGACCTGCCGCTGGAGGTCGAGGCGGCGCACTGGGAGGGCCCGGTGGCCGACTTCGACAAGCGGTACAAGGAGGCGCTCGCGGTGACCGAGCCGCTCACCGCCACCGAGCGCCGCAGCAAGCAGGGCCTGATCGGGCGCCTCCAGCCGCTGCGGTGATCAAGCCCTGATCAAGCGCGCTGGATCGGGGCGGACATGCACCGCGGTCCGCCCCGGCCCGAGCCCAGCTCCGAGCCCGGGATCCGGATGACCTCGATACCCTGGCGCTCCAGCTGGGCGTTGGTCTCGACGTTGCGCTCGTAGGCCACACACAGCCGCGGCGCGATGGCCAGGGTGTTGTTGCCGTCGTCCCACTGCTCCCGCTCGGCCGTCACCGGGTCGAGGCCGGTGTCGATGACCCGCAGGGTGTCGATGCCCATCGCGGCCGCGGCGGCGGTGAGGAACGGCTCCGGACCCGTGCATGAATCGGGCGTGAGCGTCCACGCCCGCAGGGTGTTGGCGATGTTCGGATACATCACGACGGCATCGACGTCCACCATCGTGCAGACGGTGTCGAGGTGCATCGTGGCCCGCTCCTGGGCGATGGGGACCACCAGGACGGTGTGCGCCAGCCCGGCCGCGAAGCAGCGCCCGGCCAGCCGCTCGGCCCCGGACGGGCGGGTGCGCTCCCCGACGCCGACCGCGATCACGCCGGGCGCCAGCAGCAGGACGTCACCGCCCTCCAAATGCTCGAGCGAGGGTTCGTACAGCAACGTGGTGCCCGCGAACCGCGGGTGGTGCCGGTAGATCGCGTGGGTGAGCGTGGTCTCGCGGCGGCGGGCGTGCATGGCGAGGCTGGTGACCGCCGCCTGCGGGCCGATCCAGACGGATGAGTCCCGCGTGAACAGCAGGTTGGGCAGCGGGTCGATGACGAAGTCGCCGGGGGCCATGAGGGCGTGTACGAGGCCGAGGTCCGGTTGGGGTGGGTCAGCAGCACGGCTGGCCCCGAGCTCGGCCCGGCTCAGCCCGGCGACAAGCGTCGTGGCCAGCTCCGCGGGGGAAAGTGCAGCCAGGTAAGACCCGACCTTTTCGCGCAGCACGTCGCCGAGGCGGAAGTCGGCCAGCACCGCGGCGCTCACCTCGGCCCGGGCCGCCTCGAGGGTCAGGGTCTCGGCCAAAAGGCTTGACACGTAGAGGACCTCGACACCGTGGGCGCGCAGGGCGGCCGCGAACGTGTCGTGCTCCTCCTGGGCGCGGCCGACCCAGGGAATGCCGTCGAAGAGCAGCGAGTCGTTGTTGCGTGGCGTCAACCGGGACAGCTCCGCTCCCGGCCGGTGCAGCAGCACCGTGACCAGGCGTCCGACCTCTGTGGTGACACTCATGGGGTCACCTTAATGGTCGATCCGATATCGTCTGGTTGGCGCTATGTGAAATTCACCAGGCGACGTGAATGTGGCATTCATCCCAGTCACTCCATGTCATTCCGACCACACGTGGTGCCATGCGTGGGCCCCCTCACGTACGGTGTTTGAACACACACGCAACCGAAGCGGCGACATCGGAGGTGTGCGACATGACCGACGTCCTGTACCGCGGTCAAGATTCGCAGCCCGAAGGGTACGAGAACCGCGTCATCGTCGACGCGGGCCGGCCGACCCCCATCGACTGGGTTCGCACCCGCAAGGCCGAGCGCGACTCGCGCCGGGAAGAAGCGGCGCACAGCCGTCTCTACCGACGGGTCGGCTCCCTCATCGGGCACCTTGGCGATGAGTGGCACGTGCTGGACCTGCGCGAGCTCGGGGGCACCGAGCGCACCGGGTTCCTGGCGGTCGGGCCGGGCGGCGTGTTCGCCGTGACGGTCAAGGACCACGGGCGCAGCCGGGTCGCGTTCGCCGGAGACGTCGTGCAGATCGACGGCAAGCGGCCGCGATACGTCGAGGAGGCCCGCCGTGAGGCCCGGGCCGCGTCCGAGGCGCTGTCCCGCAGCGCGGGCGTGTCGATCCCGGTGATGCCGGTCCTCGCGTTCGCCGGCAGCGGAAAGATCAGCTTCTACGGCGTGCCTAAGGGCTGCCTAGTCACGGCCTATCACGAGCTGCCGCGCGTGCTCAACGCCCGCGGCCAGCGGCTCGCCGTGGAGACCGTCGACAAGGTGTTTGAGCTGGCCATGCACCCCGCGACCTGGTATCAGGCGGATTACAGCGAGCTGGCCGAGGGCTACCGCTGGTATCGAGCAGGTGAGCAGGTGGGCACTGACAAGCGGGGTCACGCGGAGTAGCCTCTTCGAGGTGGCCGGACGCGATGCGATGAAGATTCACGATCGGGCCCGGACACCGGGTGTTCGCATTCGCACGACCGGTGCCTGAGGAGGCGCTGTGCCGCAGCACGTCGAATTCTCCATCTCCGACCTTCCCCCGGCGGTGCCGAGCCTCGAGCTCTGGGGCGCGACCGTGGACGGAGCCGCGGAGGAGGCCTGCTTGGTGATCGACGCCGAGCAGGTGGTGGTGGCGATGTCCGCATCGTTCGAGAAGATGCTCGGCCTGGCCGACTCCCCGGTCGGCCGGCCCCTGCTCGAGGACGACGGCGTGCTCCAGCTCCTCGACTTCGGCGACGGCCAGGCGCTCGAGCAGACCGAGGTCGCGCGCATGCCCCCGGTCCTGGCGGTCACGTCGAGCCGGCTCGCCCGCGGCCTGATCCGCATCCGCTGCGCCAACGGGCCGTGCACGTTCGACGCCGTCGCCACCCCGCTCATGGAAGACGGCGTGACGGTCGGCTCGCTCACGTTCTTCTCGCTTGTGAATTAACTGCGGTCAATAAATTCACGGCAAGAGTTACGGTCGTCACGCATCCCGCCACGGAGCGCGTTCAGACCGTAATCTCCTTGTCATGCTGGACCTTGCCCTCCTGCCGGGTGACTACGCGATCTGCCGCCTGCCGGCCGGGTCCGCCATGCCCGCCGGGTTCGCCGAGGCCGGCACATCCGGTGCCGTCGTGTCGGTGACGTGGACGCCGGAGGAGGTCTCCATCCTCTGCCCGGCCGACCTGGCCCCCGCGGGCGCCGCGGTCGAGACCCCGTGGCGCTGCCTGCGGGTCGCCGGCCCGGTCCAGCTGACATTGACCGGCGTGCTCGCCTCGATCGTCTCGCCGCTGGCCGACGCCCGCGTCAACATCTTCGCCTTCTCGACCTTCGACACCGACTATCTGCTGGTCCCGGCCGTGCGGCTGAACGAGGCCCTGTCCGCCTTGTCCGCCGCCGGCCACCGCGTGACCACCTGAGTTCAAACCGCGATCCAGCACTCCTACGATGTGCGCATGCGTACCGGGGCCGCCGCACTCGCGATCGTCAGCCTTGGATGCCTGCTGGCCGCGTGCACGCACAAAGACGAGGTCGTGGCGCCGCCGGCGGTGAAGCCGAGCCGGCTGAGCCAGGAGCCGCTGGTGCCGGTGCAGCCGCAGCCGATCGAACCCACGACGGAGCGGGCGGTCCCGTCGGGGTCCGCATCCGCTTCCGGTTCGCCGAGTCCGACCGGCTTCTCGGAGGCCTACGTGGCGTTCTGCAACGGGCGGCCGAGCGGTGAGCAGGTCATCGCGGCCGTGCGCCGGGCGCGGCCGACGCTCCCCGCGGGCTCCGGCGTGACGATCCAGAAGGCGCCGGTGTGCTCGGGTGTATGGCAGTACACCATCCTGAATGTCAAAGACAGCGAGCCGATGCGCGTCATCACCAAGGGGGCGCCGACCTCGCTCGCCGTGGTCACCATCGGCACCGACCCGTGCACGGTCGAGGTGCGCGCCACGGCGCCCCAGGCGTTCTTGGACGCCGTCGAGTGCAACTAGAGTCGAACCATGCCTGGTGTACCGCCAACGCGGTTCGTGTTCCTGGGTCCGGAGGGCACATTCTCCGAACAGGCGCTCAAGACCGTTCCGGCCGCTGACCGCGGCGTCCTGACCGCCGCCCGCAGCGTGCCGGAGTGCCTGGACGCGGTGCGCGGCGGCGACGCCGACGCCGCGCTGGTGCCGCTGGAGAACTCGATCGGCGGCCAGGTCGGTGTGACGCTCGACGAGCTGGCCAACGGCGAGCCGCTGTTGATCACCCGCGAGGTGGTGCTGCCGGTGCAGTTCGTGCTGGCCGCCCGCGACGCCCGGCCGCTGGACGGCATCCGCACGGTCGCGGCCCACCCGCAGGCCGGCATCCAGTGCCGCGAGTGGCTGCGCACCCACACGCCGGGCGCGGCCGTGGTCGACGTGCTGTCCAACGCGACGGCCGCGATCGGTGCGGCCGAGGGCGAGTTCGACGCCGCGATCTGTGCGCGGATCGGCGCGGAGCGATATCGGCTGCATGTGCTCGCGAAGGACATCGCCGACAACCCGGACGCGATGACCCGCTTCGCGCTGGTCTCCCGGCCCGGCCCGCCGCCCCCGCCGACCGGCGACGACCTGACGACGCTCGCGGTGTACATCTCCCACGACCGGGTCGGAGCCCTGCTCGCGGTGCTCACCGAGCTTTCGGTCCGCGGCATCAACATGACCCGCATCGAGTCCCGCCCGACGGGGGAGCGCCTCGGGCGTTACGTCTTCTTCCTGGACTGCGGGGGCCACGTCGCCGACCTGCAGATGGGCGAAGCCCTGCAGGCATTGCGCCGGATCTGCGCCGATGTCCGGTTCCTGGGCTCATATCCCCGCGCCGACGTCCATGCCGAGCCCCCGCCCCGCCCCGCCCCCGGGCTGTCCGATGCGGACTTCGCCGACGCGGCGGCGTGGCTGCGTCGAATTCGCGGGGGCGAGACGGGGTAAGGCGAGGCGGGAAACGGCCGAGGGGTCAGCCGCCGAGGACGTTGCCGAGCAGGCCGCCGCCGCTGCTGGACTGGGCCGGGGCCGGCTTGCCCTCGCTGGGCTGGACGATCACGAAGCCCTGGCCCTGCAGCGCCAGCTGGAACAGCTCGCCCGAGCCGCCGCGCAGCATCGACTTGAGGCTCTGGTTCTTCTGGATGGTCGTCTGCAGGCTGCTCGACCAGCCCACGACGGCGTCCGTGTCGACGCAGACCGGCGCCTGCGGGCTGACCGGGATCACGATCGGCGCGCCCTCGGAGACGATCGCCAGCCGGCCCTGGCCGGTGAAGACGCAGTTGAAGAGGCCGCCGCCGAACATGCCGGCGCCGCGCACCATCTGGATGTCGTAGCGCAGCGACGGATCGAAGCAGATCACGTTGCGCCCGTTGATCGACAGGGCGTCGTTGGGCTCGATGTCCAGGATGAAGCAGTCGGCCGCGCCGGAGGCGAACCAGACCTCGCCCTGGCCGCGGACGGCCATGAGGGACACGCCCTCGCCGGTGACGGCGCGCTTGAGGAAGTTGCCGACGCCCTGGCTCTTCACCTCGAACTGCAGGTTGCCACGGAACGCGACCATCGCGCCCTGGCGGGCCAGGACCTCGCCGTTGACGGCGTACTTGACGCACTTGGAGTGTTGCAGGCTCATGCCTGCCTGGGTCGGGGGTTGGGCCATGTTCTCGGCCTTGAAGATGTCACCTCGCACGACCCGCAGCGTAGCGAACGGCAACGGCCCCGCCATGTCCTGGTGGCGGGGCCGTTATCAAAGCTTGGCGAGCGTGTGCTCAGCCGCCGAGCAGACCGCCGAGCACGCCACCCTGCTGCTGCTGGGACTGCGCGGCACCGGGCGGGGGCTCCTCCGAGGGCTGGACGACGACAAAGCCCTGGCCGGCGAAGCTCATGGTGAAAGCCTCACCGGTCGAGCGGCCCAGCAGCGTGCCCAGGCCGAGCTGGTCGGCGCGGTGGTAGCCGGTCTGCAGCGAGGCGGACCAGCAGATCGCGGCCTGCGGGTCGACGTAGGTCGGGGCGTCGACGGTCAGCACGACCGGGGTGCCCTTGGTGGTGATCGCCAGCCGGCCGCGGCCGGTGAAGACGCAGTTGAACAGGCCGGCCGAGGACATCATGCCCATGCCCTGGACCATCTTGATGTCGTACTGCAACGTGGACTCGAAGGCCAGCACGTTGGAGCCGTTGATCGAGATGGCGTCGCCCTGGTCCAGGTCGATCAGGTGCACGTCCGCGGCCCGGTCGGCGAAGAAGACGTCACCGCGGCCGCTGCACTTCATCAGCGGCACACCTTCGCCGGTCAACTTCGACTTCAGCCACTTGCCCATGCCGCCCGAGCCGAGCGCCTGGAACTGGACCTGGCCCTGGTAGGCGACCATCGAGCCCTGGCGGGCCATGATCTCGCCGTTGAGCTCGGCCTTGAGCAGCTTGGAGTTCTGCAGACGCAGGCCGGGCTGCTGCGACTCCTTCTCCATGTTTTCGGCGGCGAACAGCGCACTGCGCATGGGTAGTCCTCTCGAAGACGTACTTGAGACCGCACAGTGACGGTAGATGGTTGACGCAATGTCGACCATCGGCTTGGCGGGTTCCGTCAGGTTTCAGTCCCAGCCCAGGGCGTGGAGTCTCTCGTCGGAGATGCCGAAATGGTGCGCGATCTCGTGCACCACGGTGATCGCCACCTCGTCCACCACGTCGTCCTCATCGTCACAGATCGCGAGGATCGGCTTACGGTAGATCGAGATCCGATCCGGCAGGACGCCGGCGTAGTCCCACCCGCGCTCGGTCAGCGCGTGCCCCTCGTACAACCCCAGGAGGTCCGGGTCCTCGGGGGGAGCGTCGTCGACGACCAGAATGACCACATTGTCCATGAGGTCGAGCAGCTCCTCGGGCACCTCGTCGAGGGCCTCCCCGACGAGCTCCTCGAAACGCTCCTTGTTCATCCGCACCGGCATGCGAAGAGGGTCCCCGAAAACGGGAACCCTCTCAACAACGATTGGCGAAAGATCAGACGAGCTGTG
The DNA here is from genome assembly GCF_044454505.1 of Dactylosporangium sp. NPDC051541. NCBI lineage: Bacteria > Bacillati > Actinomycetota > Actinomycetes > Micromonosporales > Micromonosporaceae > Dactylosporangium > Dactylosporangium sp. NPDC051541. The sequence continues at coordinate 38,874 of NZ_JBITDU010000012.1, read as the reverse complement.
CGTCGAGCGTGATCTCGACCGCCGCGAGCGCCTTGGAGATCGGGCAGCCGGCCTTGGCGTCCGCGGCCTGCTTCTCGAACTCGGCAGCGTCGATGCCGGGCACGTCGCCGCGGGTGGTCAGGTCGATACGGGTGATGGCGAAGCCGCCGTCGACCGGGCCGAACTGCACGGCCGCCGACGTCTCGACCGACGTCGGGGTGAAGCCGGCCTTGGCCAGGCCGTTGGAGAGCGCCATCGAGTAGCACGCGGCGTGCGCGGCCGCGATGAGCTCCTCCGGGTTGGTGCCCTTGCCCTCTTCGAAACGGGACGGGAACGAGTAGTTGCCCTGGAAGGTGCCCGAGCCGGTGGAGACGGTGCCGGCGCCGGACCGGAGGTCACCCTCCCAGCGGGCCGATGAAGTGCGAGTAGGCATGAACCAGACGCTAGCCCATTCCGTGTTGCCGGTGGGACCAGCCCGACATACGGAGGGGAGCAAAGGCGATGCAGCGCACTTTGGTGCGGGTCGGTTGGTGGATGGCGCTGTTCGGCCTGTTCGGCGGCGGTGCGTCCATCTTCGTGCCGTGGATGCGACAGCTCGTCGAGACCGGTTCGGGGCGCCGCACCGAGCCGAGCGTGGAAAGCATCACGGTGCTGAACATGCCGTACGGCCTGTGGTACGTGCTGTTCCTGTGCTCGCTGTTCGCGCTGGTGGGTACCGCCGCGATGGGTGTGGGCCGGGGACGCAAGCTGGCCGGAGTGGCCGGCCCGATCCTGTCCCTGCTGACCGCGTTCGTCGTCGTCGGGCTGATCATCACCTATGACGGCAAGGCCCCGACCGGCGGCCGGATCACCGATACCGCGATCACGGCCGGCAGCTGGCTCGGCCTGGCGTCGCTGCCGCTGCTGGGCTTCGCCTGCGGGTTCATCGCCATCGGCCGGGCCGCGGCCTACGATGCGGGGCATGCCTGAGCAGTCGCTTGAAGAGCCGGCATTAGTGGTACCGCACGAGCGTCGACGGCCGGACGTGATCGCGCTCGTGCTGCTGGCGGTGGCGTTCGGGCTGGCCGTCGCCGCGCAGTACATGCCCTGGGGCAGTGTCACCATCACTCGCGGCGACTCCGACGGGCAGGAGTACATCCTGCCCACCGGCAACTCGGCCACCCGCGCGGTCGAGGTGCCGCTCACCTACCTCAGCCCGGCCCACGTCGCCGTGTACCTCATCACACTCATCGGGGCCTTGACCGCCCTCGCCGTGCTGCTGGCCGCCACCGGCGCCGGCACCCGCCGCGTTGCCGCCGGGGTCACCGGCGGTCTGATCGCGGCGAACGTGCTCGTCCTGGTCGGCCTCAAGAGCGTCATCGACCACGCGGGCAGCGGCGAGTTCACGTTGCTGCTGGTCAACAACGCCGAATCGACTCACGGGCCGGGTTATCTCCTCGGCTACGCGGCCGCCCTGATGCTGGCCGCGACCCTGGTCATGACCGTCTGGGCCCCGGCCCGGTCGTTCGGCCGGCGGCGCGACGAGGAGCCCGAGGGCGGCGAGGCGCTGGAGCTCACGGTGACCCCTGTACCGCCGACGTTCCAGTAAACGTTCGGTCGAGTTTTATTCGCAGCCTGTCACCGGTCGCGATTCGAGAGGTACGGTTGCTCCTCCGTTCTCTAGGCAGGGCCTAGTGGAAGGAGCAGCAACGATGCGTGGTCCAGGCCTTCCCAAGCTGATCGCGACCGACCTCGACGGCACTCTCGTGCGAAGTGACGAGACCGTGAGCGACTACACCCGCGACGTTCTCGAGCGGGTGCGCGCCGCCGGCATCCACGTGGTCGGCGCCACCGGCCGCGGCCCCCGCCTGACCGAGCTGGTCCGCCACGACATTCCCGCGGCCGACTTCCTGGTCATGGGCGGCGGCAGCCGGGTGCTCGACATGCGCGACCCGGCGCGGCCGATCGTCCTGCGCGACGAGCGCCTGCCCGGCGACGTCCTGGCCGCCGTGCTGGCCCGTCTGGAGCACGAAATGGGCACCCTCTCGGTGCTGATCGAGGCCGGCGACACCCACGACGCGCCACTCTGGGGCGACGCCGACCCCAACTGGCGCTACGACGCGGTGGAGGCCCGGGTCCGGGCCGAGTGCCTGACCGGCCCGGTCATCAAGGGCTTCGCCCGGCACCCGGCCTGTCACGTCGACGACCTGCTGGCCACCGCCCAGCGCCTGATCCCGGCCGACATGGCCACGGTCACCCAGGCCGGCCTCGGCTACATCGAGATCTGCCCGCCCGGCGTCGACAAGGCCACCGGCCTGATGGTCGTGGCCACCGCGCTGGGCATCGACCCGGGCGACGTCCTGGTCTTCGGCGACATGCCCAACGACATCCCGATGTTCCGCTGGGCCGGCTTCGGCCGCGTCGCCGTCGCCAACGCCCACCCCCAGCTGAAGGCCCTGGCCGACGAGACCACGCTCACCAACGACGAAGACGGCGTCGCGACCTACCTGGAAGCTATGTTGAAGCTGTGAAACTGGTGGCTTCCGATCTCGATGGCACCCTTGTCCGCCGCGACCGGAACGTCAGCCCGCGCACGGTCGCGACCTTCCAGCGCCTGCACGCCGCCGGCATCGTCGTCGTCCTGGTGACCGGGCGCCCGATCCGCTGGATCGCCCCGGTCCACTCCCAGCTGGGCATCCCCGCGCTGGCCATCTGCGCCAACGGCGCCGCGACCTACGACCCGGCCACCGACACCATCGTCCACAGCGCCCCCCTCGAGGCCGACGTCCTGGCCGAGGCCTGCCAGCGCCTCCGCGCCGAGGTGCCGGAGGTCGTCTTCGCGGTGGAGCGCGACGGCGGCCGCCAGATGCGCCACGAGCCCGACTTCCCGGTCGGCCCGTGGGAGGCGGACCACGAGTCGGTCGGCCCGGCCACGCTCGACGAGATCCTGACCCGCCCGGCGGCCAAGCTCCTGGTCCGCGCGGGCGTCCAGGCCCCGGACGAGTTCACCGCCCGGGTCGGCGCCTGCCTGACCGGCCTGGCGGAGGCCACCAACTCCTCGTCGAGCGGCATGGTGGAGGTCTCGGCCGCCGGCGTGACGAAGGCGTCGGCCCTGGCCCGCGTGGCCCGCACGCATTCGGTGGCCGCGGCGGACGTGGTGGCGTTCGGCGACATGCCCAACGACCTGCCGATGCTGACCTGGGCCGGCCGCGGCGTGGCGATGGCCAACGCCCACCCGGCCGTCCGCGCCGCCGCCGCCGACGTCACCAAGCACTCGAACGAGGACGACGGCGTCGCCGAGTATCTGGAGCGCGTCTTCGGCATGTGAAAAAGCGGGCCCGGGCGACCGCTCGCCCGGACCCGCGGAGTCGTGATCTATAGGTATTGGCCGGTGCCCGTCACCGTCGGGCCGCCGGGCTGGGCGCCCGGTCCGCCGGGGCCGCCCATCAGCGCGGGGCGGCTACGCATCTGCTCCAGCTGGACCCGCGCGGCCATCTGCTGGGCCACCAGCGCGGCCTGGATGCCATGGAACAGACCCTCCAGCCAGCCGACCAGCTGGGCCTGGGCGATGCGCAGCTCGGCCTCGCTCGGGGTGCTGCCGTCGTCGAACGGCAGCGAGAGGCGCTCCAGCTCCTCGCGCAGCTCGACCGCCAGGCCGTCCTCCAGCTCCACGATCGAGCGGCGGTGGATCTCCTTGAGCCGCTGGCGGCCGGCCTCGTCCAGGGGCGCGGCGCGGACCTCTTCGAGCAGCTGCTTGATCATGCTGCCGATGCGCATGACCTTGGCCGGCTGCTCGATCAGCTTGCTCGGGTCTTCCGCGTTCTCGTCGTCGCCGGTGGACATCGTCCCCAGCGGCCGCCCGTCCGGGCCCACGACCAGCACGGTGCGCGACTCGTCCTGCGCCTCTTCTGCCATAACTCCCAGTCTTACGCACGTCCGCCCACCGCAAACATCCGGGCCCCGGCCCGGTTCCGGTCGGCGAAGCCCGTCCGCCCCAAACGACACGGCCCCTGTTGCCACCCTTCGTGACGCGATAACGTACGCCCGGTGACGACCGATCCCCGGGATGTGCTGAGCCGGCCCGCCTCGGAGCCGGACTTCACGCTGCGTTACGGCGAGCACCCCGATCATGTGGCTGATGTGCGGCTCCCGGCAGTACCAAATGCGCCGCTTGTGATTTTTGTGCATGGTGGTTTTTGGCGTCACGAGTTTGATCGGTCCCACACGGGACCGCTCGCCGTCGACCTCGCCGCGCGCGGGTATGCCGTGGCCACGATCGAGTTCCGGCGGACCGGGCAGACCGGCGGTGGGTGGCCGGGCACGTTCTCGGATGTGGCCGCGGCGGCCGTCGCGGTGCCGGACCAGCTGGCGAAAGAGGTCGCGCACCGGGGGCTGCGGCCCGTGTCGGTGGACCGGCCCATCATGGCCGGGCACTCGGCCGGCGGGCATCTCGCGCTGTGGTATGCCTCCGTGGCCCCGGACGCCGTCGGTGGTGTGGTCGCGCTGGCCCCCGTGGCCGATCTCACCCGCGCCTACGAGCTCGATCTCGACGCCGGGGCCGTGGCCGACCTGCTCGGCGGGGGACCGGACGCGGTGCCGGACGCCTACCGGTCGGCCGACCCGATGCGGAACCTGCCATCAGGTGTACGCACAGTGATCGTGCACGGCACGGAGGACGACATTGTGCCGGTTGAGCTGTCCCGGGAGTACTGCCGGGCCGCACGCCGGGGCGGGGACGACGCCACGCTGGTTGAGCTGGCCGGGGTCGAGCATTTCGGGGTCATCGATCCGCTGTCGGCGGCGTGGCCCGCGGTGCTGGCCGCGTTCGGGACGGTGACCAGGGGCGAGACTGCGGACGGCGATTGACTGGCCGCCGCGATGGCGGTACAAACCCCCCTGGGTTGTAGGCTCGTGGCTCGCTAGGAGCGCGGGCAGTCCACACCCGCGTCCGCGCGGGTCCCGGGGAGGAAAGCACGTGTCCCACCTGAACCGCCGCCAGGCGCTCCGGCTGTTCGCGGCCGCGGGAGCGGCGGGCCTGACCGCGCCGATCCTGTCCGCCTGCAGCAGCTCCGACAGCTCGACCGACAGCACCGCGGTGCCGAGCGGACCGCCGATCAAAATTGGCATGATCGTCCCGCAGACCGGCCAGTTCAAGGACTTCGGCAACGAGCTCGACAACGGGTTCAGCCTCTACCTGCAGCAGCATGGCACCAAGCTCGGTGGCCGGCCGGTCACGCTGGTCAAGGCCGACGAGGGCGAGACGGCCGACAGCGGCAAGGCGGCGGCCGCCAAGCTGATCAACGACGAGAAGGTGCTCGCGCTCACCGGCGTGGCCAACCCGGCCGCGATGCTGGCGATGGCCGGCGACATCGAAAACGCGAAGATCCCGCTGATCGGCTCCAACGCGTCGCCGAAGGCGCTGCAGACCATGAGCTTGAAGTACAACTGGCGCACGTCCTTCGTCTCGGACGAGCCCGGCTTCGCGATCGCCCGCTGGGCCGCGCAGAACGCCGGTGGCCAGCTCGCCGTCTGCGGGCAGACCGGGCCCGGCGGCGACGACGATGACGTGGCGAGCTTCGTGGAGCAGTACAAGAGCGCCGGGGGCAACATCGCGGGGCAGGCCCGCACGGTCGGGTATGGCAGCAAGGACTTCGGCAACATGCTCAACGCCGTGAAGTCGGCCAACGTGCAGGCGGTCTACGCGCTGTTCAACGGCGCCTCGGCGGTCGAGTTCGTGAAGCAGTTCCGCAACATGCACTTCCCGGCCAACGTCAAACTGTTCGGCTCCGGCCCGCTGACCGAGGGCTCCGTCCTCAAGCAGCAGGGCGACTCGGCGAAGGACATCGTCACGGCGCTGAACTACTCGCCCGACCTGGACAACGTGGCCAACCGCCGGTTCGTCGCCGACTACCAGAAGGCGTTCGGCACGGTCCCGTCGACCTACGCGATGGCCTCCTACGACGCCGCGGCCGTGCTGGACAAGGCCATCGCCGACGCGACCAGGAGCCTCGACTCCGTCAACCTCAACGCGGCGATCGGCCGGCTGGGCCAGATCGACAGCCCGCGCGGAGGGTGGCAGTTCTCGCAGACAAGAACACCACTGCAGCGTTGGTACCTCCGGCAGGTGCGCAACGACGGCGCGGTGCTCTCCAACGTGCTGACGGCCGAGCTGGCCACCCGCGGCTAGGCAGTTCTTATGCGGCTCCGCGCCGCTTCAACGTGGCGACCGCGGAGCCGGCCAGGGTGAGCAGGCATTCGGGGAGTTTGCCGTCGACCAGCGCCACGGTGAACAGGGCCGTGGCGCTCGGGACGTCCTCGTTGGCATACGCGCTCACGAACCGCGCCACCCAGCGCTTGTCGTAGTTGGCGTCGTCTATGTCCGGGAAGTCCAGCCGCCACGGGCCGCGCGCCAGGTTGTCGCCAACCATCTCGCCGGCGAGGCGCCACGCGACGTCATACGCGGCGCTCATGCCACGCCGGTCAACCACCGCGTCGAACGTGTGCGTCACGGCGTCCTCGTCGCCCGCGAGCGCCGACTGCAGGACCTGAGCGGCGTCCTGAAATGTCTCGTCTCCCGGGTCATCCACGCCGCAACCGTATGTCGCGACGTCAAGCCCCGCTGTGCTCTTTCGGGGCTGATCCGCGGCGCAGTGCACAGGTCAGACGGGCCGTGCAGACCCGCTCGCCGTCCTCGTCGGTGATGACGATCTCGTAGGTGGCCACAAGGCCGCCGAGCCGCAGCGGCGTGGCCACACCGGTCACCAGACCGCGCTTGGCCGACTTGTGATGGCTGGCGTTGATCTCGATGCCGACGGCGATCCCGTTGTACAGCTGACCGGCGTGCAGGGCGGCCCCGACCGAGCCGAGTGTCTCGGCGAGAACGACCGAGGCGCCACCGTGGAGCAGGCCGTACGGCTGGGTATTCCCCTCTACCGGCATGGTCCCGACGACCCGCTCGGGTGAGGCTTCCAGCAGGACGATGCCCATGCGCTCGGGCAGATGGCCCTCCATCGAGACGCCACCCGGTGCTTCTTGATCAGCCATACCCGGGAGCGTACCCGCGCCCCCGCTCAACTCCTGGCCGCGTCCGCGCTATGGTGCGCACGGCAGCTTTCGGGTGGTCCTGGGGAGGAGAAGCCAATGCGTGCACGGCCGGTCACCGCCATAGTGGGAGCGCTCACGGCGATGGGAGTGCTGCTCGCCGTTTCTGGCTGCGCCTCCGGCGACAAAGACGACGAGGGCGCGGTCCCGCAGGACATCCGGCTGTATGGCACGGACGGCAACATGGCCAACTCGTTCGGCGACGCGCTGAAGGACTCCCCGGCCGTCCTGAACGGGATGAAGGGCACGACACCGCTCACGCCGCTCAGTGACGACTTCAAGCGCCGGGTCAAGTCGGTCGACTCGTCACTCACCGACTTCAACTACTCGGGCGAGGCCTACGACGCCGTCGTGATCGCCGCCCTGGCCGCCGAGACCGGCAAGTCGGTCGAGCCGACCGTCATCGCCAAGCAGATCGTCGGCGTCACGACCGGCGACAACACCTGCGACAGCGTCGCCACCTGTCTGACCGCGGCGAAGTCGGGCAAGGACTTCAAGTACCGCGGCATCTCCATGCGCAGCAGCGGCTTCACCAACGTGGGGGAGCCGTCCGCGGCCATGTACGGCGTGCTCAACTTCGGCACCAGCAACAAGATCGACGACGCCAAGACCGAGTTCGTCGGCGCCGGCGACCAGACGAAAGAGGACAAGACCGCGCCGCCCGCAGCCACCAACCCGGGCAACAAGGGCGGCGCGAAGCCGGCGCTGAAGTACGGCCTGCTCCTGCCCAAGACCGGCGCCCTCGCGTTCCAGGGCCCGCCGATGTTCGCCGGGGCCAAGCTGGCCATCAAGGAGATCAACGACGCCGGCGGCGTGCTCGGCCAGCTCGTGCAGGTCGTGGAGGGCGACGACGGCACCAACCCGGAGGTCGCCAAGGCCACCGCGGCCGGGTTCATCGCCCAGGGCGTCGGAGTGATCATCGGGGCCGGCGCCTCGGGTGTCAGCGCGGCCGTCATCCCGCAGGTCGTCCAGGCCGGCCGGGTCATGATCTCGCCGTCGGCGACGTCCGACGCGCTGACCAAGGTCGACGACAAGGGCTTCTTCTTCCGCACCTCCCCGCCGGACAACCTGCAGGCCAAGGCCGTCGCGGACATCATCATGCGGGACGGGCACACCAAGGTCGCGATCATCGCCCGGGACGACTCCTACGGCACCGGCCTGGCCGACGGCGTCAAGGCCGACCTCACCGCGGCCGGCATCCGCCCGGATAACATCCTGGTCAAGAAGTACGAGGCGAAGGACAAGTACGAGAAGGCCGACGGCTCGGCGCTGTTCGGCCCCATCGCCGGCGAGATCAAGGGCTTCGGCGCCACCGGCATCCTCGTGGTCGGCTTCGACGAGTCCGCGCTGGCGATCAAGGCGCTGGTCACCTCGGGCGTCAAGGTCTGATCTTCTGTCCGGTTCCTGGCTCGCGCGCCGCTCGTCCAGGGCCTACCGTGAACCCGATTACCCCTAGTCAGGTGAGAGGACCCACCAGATGACCGACAACGAGACCGTCGAGACCCGCGGCGACGAGCGCGTGGAGCTGCTCGTGGGCGACACCAACAACGACGGCAAGCCCGACCTCTGGGCGATCGACACCGACGGGGACGGCAAGGCGGACCTGTTCCAGTTCGACACGAACGGCGACGGCAAGGTCGACATCACCATGAGTGACCTCGACCAGGACGGCACCCCCGACGCGGTCGTCGACGGCGACGGTGGCCTCCCGCCGGCGTAGGGTCCTTCGTTTCTTGATCTGCCGGGCGGCGCGGGTTGACCATCACCCGCGCCGCTGCGCGTCCACGTAGTCCCGCCACTGCTGCTCCAGCTGCGCCCGGGTCACGCCGAGCACCTCGCGGGCCACGGAATCGACCTCGGACAGCCGCAGAAAAGCTTCATAAAACGCCACAAGCTTGTCCTGGCCGTACTGCTCCGCGATCATCCGGCACGCGAGCCAGCCGGCGACATAGTTTCGCGGCTCCTCGTAGAACTGCTTGTCGTCCGGGAACGCCGTGATCGCCAGGTCCCCGAGGGCCTGCCGGATGCCGGCCGCGGCGAAGTGCCCGTCCCGATAGGCGACATACTCGGCGAACCCCTCCACCACCCAGCGCGGCGTGTAGGGCCCGGTGACCGGCCCCATGGCCGCGTGGGTGAACTCGTGCGTGAGGTCGTGCTGCAGCTCGCCCTTGGCCGCGGACAGTTCACTGGGGTTGAACACGATCCGCGTGGTGGCGTACGCCGGCCGGTTCGCCCACTCGACGACCGCTGAGTAGTACGGCACCGCGATCGCCGCGACCTGCGCCACCCGGTCCTGCGACTCGGCGAAGTAGGTGTCGAAGATCCGCCGATCCGCGACCGCCGTCAGCAGCACCTTCCCGTCCCACCCGCCCGGCTTGACCGCCGCCACCTGCTCCAGCCCGGTCGTGGCCAGCTCGAGCAGCCCCTGGCCGCCGTCGGCCGGCCCGGTGTCGGCGGAGATGACGGCGGTGACCCGCGCATTGCGCACCACGGCGATCGGCCCCGCGGCGTCCCACGGCTGGCCGGCCTCACCGGTGGGCAGGTCCTTCCCGGCCCCGTCACCGGCGATGACCCACTTGTGGCCGGTGAACGCGAACACGGCCAGCCAGGGCGTCGCCACCGGCCGGCTGTCGACCCCGTCGATCCGGTGCCGGACCGTGACCGGCACGACCCGGACGGCGGCGTGGTACTGCTCGAAGGCCCCCGGTGGCAGGAACGCGGCCATCTTGACGACGGACTGCGGGATGCGCTCGAACTCGAGCTGCGCGAACGGCAACTTGGTGAGGTTGTCGAACTCCTGGCGCTGCCGTTTGGTGAAGGCCGGGTCGCGCTGGTCCACGTCGGCCATCCACTCCTCGGCGTCCTTGCGCTGGACGGCTTCGGTGCGTCGTTGCAGTACCAGATCAATCGCTTTGGCATCGACTTCGACCCAGGTCGCCGCCGTCGGCGCGCGTCCGCCCCCGCGCAGGGCCGCCGCCGTCGCCACCCCTCCGGCCACCGCTACCGCCGCGCTGAGGACCAGAAGCGCGCACAGGAGGGGCCAGAGGTAGCTCCGTCGGGGCGGCGGCAGCTGGAGGCTGGGATACCACGGACTGGGAAGCCCCTCGCCGTAGGCCGCGGGCGTCAGCTCCTCGGGCGGTCGCTGCTGCTGAGGGATCGTCACGTGGCCTGCCGGCGTCGGAGGAGCGGACCCACATCCTCCGCCACCCCACACACCGTTGTCGAGTCTGCCTATTTGCGGTGTTTCACGTGCAACATTGCGTGACGGCCTAGGCCGGGGCGGGTGTGTCGGTTCGCGCCACGAGCAGGACCGCGCGCCCGGTGCGGAACGTGTAGGTCTGCTGGATCTTGTACTGCTGGCTGATGTACTTGATTTTCCAGCCCGGCGCGGTCAGCGGGTCGTTCGGCGCCCCGAAGGAGCCGGCGGCCGGGCCGATCAGCCAGATGCGGGGGACCTTGGTCAGCCTGCCCTGGATGTCGTTGAACTCGGTCGCCTCGAGGGTCCCGTTGGCGGCCGCCGTCTGCTTCATCAGGCGGTCCGGGGGCTGGGCCGTGCGGTTCCACTCCAACTGGCCGAGGTAGTGCGTGAGCGTCGGCCGCATCGACCAGGCGTAGTCGGTGTAGACGATGACGTCGCCCGCGGCCGCGTTGGCGTGGATGGCCGAGGCCATACCGCGGGTGTCAGGCGAGTTGTTCGTCTGCCGGACCGACTGCTGCATGGGCAGCGACAGGAACGCGAGCGCCACCACGATGGCCACGATGCGCGCGAGGCGCGGCACGGCGACCGCCTGCACGTGCTCGGCGGTGATGGTGGCGGCGGCCAGGACCGCGAGGGGCGCGAGCAGGAAGATGCCGTATCGCGGCACCCACACCGGCGCGACCAGCGAGACCCCGATGACCACGACGATCGGCACCGCGACCAGCGCGAACAGCTCGGCGTAGCGGCGGGCCGGCAGGGCCGCGTAGGCGGCGACCGCCAGCCCGACCAGCAGGTAACCCACGGGCGGGCTGAACGTGATGTCGCCGGGCAGCGTGACGATCGTCTTCCAGGTCGGCGTCTCCACCCAGTGGAGCTGGGAGTATCGCTGGTCCCGGCCCATCCACACGAGCGGCGCGACGACCACCAGCGCGGCGCCGACCGCGGGAATTGACCACAGGAGCCGATTGTCGCGCTCCTTCCACCAGGCGATCGCCAGAATCACCACGTGCGCGGCCAGCACGGAGAGCGCCACCAGGTGGAATACCCCGGTGAGGGCCACGCAAAGGCCATAAAGCGCCCAGCGCCACCAGGCCGGATTCCGCACGGCGGTCAGCAGCAGCAGGGAAGAAAGCGTCGCGAAAAGGAACGCGAATGCGTAGGGCCTGGCGGTATGGGCGAAAAGCACCAGACTGGGGAGCGTCGAGCAGATGATGCCCGCCACGATTCCGGCCGCTTGTCCAGCGACCCGCCGGCCGAGCTCAGCGGTCACCCCGGCGCCGGCCGCCATCGCCAGGAGTGAGGGCAGGCGCAGGGCCGCGTCGGACTCGCCGAAAATCTTCACCACGCCGATGAGCAGCAGATAGAAGGGGGCGAGCACCGCGTCCTTGTAGCCGGCCAGATCGAAAAGCTCGCCGGTCGACCGGGTCGCGGCGGAGAGCGTCGCCCCCTCGTCGAAGTCGAGCGAGGTGCTGGTAAGCGAATAGCCGGCGACCACCAGCATCACGACGAAACCGACGCTGAAGGGAACGAAAACGCTTTTGCTGTGGCGCACCGACTCTCCTCCCGTGAGATACCGGGGAGACTATAGAACCGACAAGATCCGCGTAGCCCCCGCCGCCGTCGAGTGCATGGCCTTTCAGGCGGCCGGCTACCTTACGGTTGCCGATATGCATCGGTAGCCGTAAGGTCCACGCCATGGCTGCCATGCGGGAACCCACGTTCCTCATCCTGACCGCCCTCGCACCCGGGGCACTGCACGGCTACGGGCTCATGCAGGAGATCGGTGAGCTGTCCCGCGGAGAGGTAGTGCTCGGGGCCGGGACGCTCTACGGGGCGCTCGACCGGCTCGCCGAGCAGGGCCTCATCGCCGTCGATCGGGAGGAGGCCGTGGACGGGCGGCTGCGCCGGTACTACCGGCTGACCGACGACGGCGCCGCCGCCCTCGCCGCCGAGGCGGAGCGGCTGCGACGGCACGCCTCCGCCGCGGTCACGCGGCTACGGCGGCGGGGCTACCCCGGTGCGGTGACCGCATGAACCACGCGCTGCGCCGCCGGTACGGGTGGCTGATGCTGGCCTATCCGGGCGCCTACCGCCGCGAATACGGGACCGAGATCGTCACCACGCTCATGGACGCCGCCGGGCCCGGGAAGGAGCGGCCAACCGCCGGGGAGGTTCGGGATCTGCTGCTGGGCGGGCTGCGGCAGCGGTTCCGGCTGCCGGTCGGGCGGCTCATGATGGCCGCCGCGGTGTTGACCGCGCTCACCGCCGGGGCGCTCGGCGCCGCCGCCGGATCGGCGGCCGGGTGGGCCACGCGGCCGGCGCCGCCCACCGACGCGGCCGTCGTCGAGATCGTCGGGCTGGCGGCGGCCCGGCCCACCCGGATCGACGTATCGCGGCAGCCGGAGGCCTACGGACTGCGGTACCAGATCATGACCGGGTTGGTAGCGGCGAACATCCCCTGGTCGGCCGAGCAGAGCGCGGCCCGGCTCGAGGCCGCGGGCTGGCGGGTCCACCCGCCGGTGACCGGGACGACGGAGGTCACCTACCTGGACCCGAGCGGCTCCACGACCCTCACACCTCGGACGACGGATCTGTTCGCGGAGCGCGACGGCATCCTGATCGACGTCTCCGCCGTGGGTTCCCGGGACGGCGGCGACGATCTCACGCTGCGCGTCGTGCCCGCCGAACCCGCACCGGTCCTGCCGCTGACACTGCTCGGCGCGGCGCTCGGCCTGGTCGGCGGCTGGCTGCTCGCGGGCCGCCTCGGCTACCGGCTGCGCCGGGCCCAGCTTTGGCAGCGGGCCGCGATCGGCAACCTGGCGGGCGTGGCCTGGCTGCTGCTCGCACTACCGTCGATGGGCGTCTACTACCTCACCTGGCGAGCCGTCTCCAGACTGGCACACAGCACCGTGCAACTGAGCCAGGCCGCATACAACGGCTACGTCTACGATCTCGGCCTGAGCCCGTTCGCCGCCGCTGGGCTGCCGCTCGCAGCGGTCGTCGTGATCCTGGCCCTCGCAGCCCGCCCACGCCCCGCGGTGCCGGACCAGCCCAACGTGGCGAGCTAGCACAGACCCACCGTTCCACCGTCGCGGAAGGCACGGAGGTTCGGGTCCGAGCGCCGGCTCCACTCACGGCGGTCAGGCGATGGCGGTGCTGTCGCCGTCTTCGAAGTGGATCGCCTGGTGGAGGCGTCCGCCCAGGGCGACGGCGTAGCGGGCGAGGACTTCCTGGCCCGAGACCTGGCCCTGCGCGATCTGTGAGACTCGGCCTTTCGTGACGCCCATGCGGTCGGCGCGTTGTCGAGCGCCACGATGAGCCAGGTAGCAGTCGGGCTGCGCTTCGCGCTTTCCCTGTAACCCGCCAGCGTGCGGTCCGGCTGTGGCACGCCTTGTGACCGTCCGCCGCCCGAACAGCCCGCCATCGGGGCCTCCCACTGTCCCGCCTTGTCGCCGGCGACAAGCAGGATGCTGGACCGCCAGGGGTCGAAGCCGAACAGGATGCGCATCGTTACTGGTCGCAGCTCTTTGAGGTTGGCAAGCGTCGAACGATCCAAGCGCGCACTTCATCGACGACGTAGATGCCCTACTCCGATGTGGTCAGGTAGATGGGTGTAGCGAACGCCATACCGACCCGACCGTCCGCCGCCCGTGCTGGTTAGCCGTTGCTACACGCGTTGCTACACGACGCCGGCCTTCAGACGATGCACCAGATCAGGTGTCGACCCGCACGAGCTGAATGCTGATGACCTCGTTCCCGTCGTGGAAGTTCATAGGCACCCGGCAACGGATCGCCCGGCGCGAATGGGTCGGCGAGGGTCGGGACCGGCTCATCGAGGAGATGGAAGATCGCACGTTGGACTGTCCATCGCAGTTGCTGAGGAAGCGCCTCGATCTGTTGCCATGCCTGCTCGGGAAAACGTATTTGCCGTTCAGGCACGAATTCCCCATGCCTCGGCCAGCTGCTCCCGCGTGAACATGCGAGCCTCGTCGCCGGCTCCGGGACCGCGGTCCGCCCGCATAGTTGTCAACGCGACGTCGCGTGCAGCCTCGCGGCGGAGACGCTTGAGCTCTGCCTGCATGGCATCGAACTCAGCCCGGGGGACCGTGATCATCTCGATCGCCTCGCTGGTCACGCTGTGCCTCCACTCCCGCCACCACCGCTGACTGGGCGCCACTCAACGATACGCCCGCCCGAGAAGACGCGGCAGGTCCGCGGCCCGCGAGTCCGACCGTCCTCTGCCGCGCAGAGCGCTGTTGCACATGGGCGAGCGAGGTGGCGGAGGGCGGACATACAAAGACCCCGACCGCGTTGCCGCTGGTCGGGGTCTGTAAAGCCCGGCGAAGAGCTTTGCGGGCAGGGGCGGGTCGAACCGCCGACCTTCCGCTTTCCAGGTCTGAGCAGCCCAGCACCGCCGACCGTCCAGGGCTGCGATCTGGTCTGGCCCGGATCGGCGGTGGGTGCGCTTGTGCGCAGCCGTTGCTACACGCGTTGCTACACGGCGCCGTAGGTCAGGCGATGGCGGTGATGTCGCCGTCTTCGAAGTAGATTGCCTGGTGGAGGCGGCCGCCCAAGGCGACGGCGTAGCGGGCGAGGACTTCCTGACCCGAGACCTGGCCCTGCTCGATCTGCGAGACCCGGCCCTTGGTGACGCCCATGCGATCGGCGACCTGCTGCTGCGTCAACCCGCGACCTCGGCGAGCCTCGGCGAGCCGATGCCCGGTGACCTCGGCCAGCAGCTGCTGCTTGCCAGCCGCAACGGCTTCCTCGCCGCCAGCCTGCTCCACAAGCTCGCCGCGAATGTCACTCCAGCGCACGTAACTGCTCATCGCTGACCCTCCTCTTCCTGTGCCCGTTCTTTCAGGTAGACCTCGTAGCGCTGTTCCGCGAGCGGTATCGCTTCCCGATACCAGGCTTCCCACTGCCCCGCCTTGTCGCCGGTAACAAGCAGGATGCTGGACCGCCACGGGTCGAAGACGAACAGGATGCGCATCGTTCCTGGACGTAGCTCTTTGAGGTTGGCGAGCGCCGAATGAGTGATGGTGTCGACGAGCGGTCGTCCGAGGCTTGGTCCGTTCTCCGCAAGGGCGTCGATCGCGAGCACGACGCTGGCCTTGGCTGACGGTTCCAGTGCGTAGATCCAGGCGCGCACCTCGTCGACGACGTAGATGCCCCACTCCGTTGTGGTCACGGAGACGAGTGCAGCGAACGCTATACCAGGTCGACCGTCCGCTTCCGGGCATTCCGCCTTTGCTACGTGGATGATCGCGGTGGCGGGCGGGCGCATACAAAGACCCCGACCGCGTTGCCGCTGGTCGGGGTCTGTAAAGCCCGGCGAAGAGCTTTGTGGGCAGGGGCGGGGTCGAACCGCCGACCTTCCGCTTTTCAGTGCCACGGTAGATCGTCCGTCAAGGTCATGAGAGGTCCGCGACGTCGGGCGGAGCCCGTACGAACACGTCAACGGACGGGCCTGCACGCGGGTGAATGAGACCAGAACTGAGACCACGGCGGGCGTCGGAAACTTGGCGGGAGCAACGGGGCTGCGGCGCGTCTTACGTGTCCCAGGGTGCGTTGCATGACATACTGCTTTCGCTGGCGGTCGAGGGTTGTGACCTCGCGCCTGCGCCGCAAGTCCTCCGCAACCGCACCCTATGCGCGGCGGTGGAGGCCGCCGGTCTGGACGCCGGGGTTTGTCGAACTTGCGGTTTGTGTAACCAGCCATACACACACAACTTCATTCGATGCGCATTCGGCGCTCGGCACGGATCTCGTCTACAGGTAGGGCTGTAGATCATCGAGACTCGCTGCTGAGGGCCTTTTTTGCGTCTCAGGCACGGATGCGGAGAGGGGGTGAATTAGGCCGTGAGTCGCTGGATGGCACGGGCGGTGTGCGCCGCTCTGAAGAGCTGGAGCTCCACCGCCCGTGCGTGCATCCTGTTGCTGGTTGCGTCAGCCGCAGGAGGCGTGCTCCTTGCCGTCTACCAGGCCGTTCGTCACAGCTAGGTCCTCTTTGGGCAGGGATGCGCCACAAGCGTAAGCCCTGAACTGCCGGTAGGCGCTCACATACACGGTGAGCGTCTACCTGTGCTGAGCGTCGGCCGACCGATGCCGGCGGGATACTTATGGGTTTCAGGGCCTTGATCCGTCTGGCCAGGTGCTTCGTTGTTCTACATTTATGCTCTCCGGCATGGCCTTCGCCGATGTCACCAGAGATGCCGTCCTCGCCGCCGTCGACGAGTTCGACCGGCTCGGACGCGAGGGGTTTCTCCGCATTCACGGCTTCGGGGCAGCGAAGGCGTACTTCCTTGAGCACGCTGACCGGCTCTACGACTCGAAGGCGATCTTTGGTGTCGCGCACGGCATTAGCGGTGCTGGCCCGTGGCGTTCGGACGACTTCACCGGTGGTGATAAGACCGTGGCCGAGCGACTGCGTGCCCTCGGGTTCACCGTCATCTTTGTCCGTAACCCCGACTGGACCAGAGATGAGATCATCCTGGTCTGCGAAGCGGTCGAGGCAAACGGCTGGCGTACGATCGCTCTGGAGAATCCGGTGGCCATCAACATCTCACAGCTGCTGCAGAGCCCGGCCATCCATCCGGTGCAGGGCCGCCGATCCGACTTTCGCAACCCGGCCGGCGTCGAGCGTAAATCAAATGATCTTGTATCACGACTTCCGAACCACAAGCCCACGAACGGAAGCCGCCTGGATGCTGAGGTGCTGCAGGATTTCCTTACTCGGCCGAACGAGATGCGCGCTCTGGCTGCCTCGATCCGGCAAGCTCTGCTCGACTGGAGCGAGGATGCAGCGGATATCTCCGAGCTGGATGTTGACGATGACGGAGTGGAGGAGGGTGGGGTACTCCTCAAAGAACACCTGCGCCGCGAGCGCAGCCCGAAACTCAAGGCCAAGAAGCTTGAGGACGCCAGAAAACGCGGCGCCGCGTTGGCCTGCGAGGCGTGCGGCTTCGACTTCTACGCCACCTACGGCGACCGAGGTCGCGACTACATCGAATGCCACCACCGAACGCCGCTGGGTGTCACCGGAAAGACACGTACGCGTTTGGTGGATCTAGCCCTGATCTGCTCAAACTGCCACCGCATCATTCATCGCACCCGCGACTGGCTGACGGTGGAGCAGCTCGCGCTGCTTGTGGCGAGCAACCGTAGGACGTAAGTGCACCACGTACCGCTTCGTGTCAATCTCGTCTGTGAGTGGCCGGACCCGCTGACTTGCTGAGGCTTGCCCGAGTCGTGATCCACCCATTCGTGGCACCACGTCAGCGCGACAAATTGAGTTACGGTCCTGGCCTGCTCGCGAGTATCGTGATTGCAGACTTGGAGGATCGATGCAAAACAAGATGCCGCGTTCGGGCGACCTCGCGCTCTATGCGGAGAAGCTTCACCCGCGGATCAGTGAGTTGAATTTGACACGCTGCTATCTTTGTGGATTAAGCTTGGAAAATTCTTCTACTTCCCCTGACCACATTATTCCTCAAAATATATTTGAGAAGGGATCGGGAAACCGACCTTTTTTGCCCACTCACGCGACGTGCAATAACGCCAAGTCACGTGATGATGAGTGGTTCAAGCGGGTTGTCGATTTGATGGCCGCTTCTGGCAGCCCCGTTGCTGATGCTAGTGCGCAGCAATTTCTAGATAAAGCACTACTGGAGTCGCATGACGCATATGTAATCGGCGCCAAGGTGCGGAATTTCAGATTGGCGAGACGCTTACTTCGCCCCGCTCGGTCGGATAGTCTCCAGGTCACGTACGACGGAATGGTAGTACCACAAATTAGTCTCGGCGAGGAAAATGCAGCTCGACTGCACGCGTACATCGCTTCACTGTGCACCGGACTCTTCTTAAGAAACGTGCCAGACGCTGAGCCTTCTTTCCCAACGGTAAACTGGGTGCAATATGCGCAAGCAGAGTTGACTGGACGTGGACGCCTTGTTCACGAGCAGGCGTCGGAGCTGACGCGGAGCGCGTCTACTGACGGCACCATGTTCTGCCAGCGTTGGAGCACGGAAGGGCGAGGTGGACCTTCGACAGTACTTTACCTAGGAAGCGCGCTGGCCGAAGACTCCTCAAGAGGCTTCGTTTACGTGCAGTTCTACTCAGCTGTGGGATTTTTTGCCATCTTCTAGATGTCGGATCGTCAACCGTTGAACCGCCTCCGGCCGTTTGCATTGCTGGCTTCCGGGTTCGCGACCGCGTGGGAGGGCTGATACCGCGGGCCGCCCTGGAGCTGGCTGGAAGGCAAGAGCGCTGGAACACAGGGGCGCCGCTCTGTTTCAGCAGGGCCAATAGATGTTTCGTGCCCGGGGCGGGGACAGACGAGGCCATTGTCCCCACTGTTTCCACTGCTCAGAGGCTTCTAGGGACAGTAGGGACACGAGGGACTCTTGTCCCGCGGCCCGCCTATCGTCGTGCTTCGAGCGCCTGCTGGGCGAGCAACAACCCACCGAGGGTCTCAAGCCCGTGAATCGTGCGCCCCAACGCTGAGATCGCTTCGTCGAACGGCATGACGACGACGCTCATGTCGAAGTACTTCTCGATCTCGGTGTCGCCCTGCGGAGCCCCGGCACTGACGACCGGCGAGGCCAGGTAGAAGTGCACGTACTTGTTAGTCTCGGACGGCAGCGAGTAATACGGGCCGAGTGGCTGGATCTCGCCGCCCTCGGCCATCACGTGGCCCGTCTCCTCGACGAGCTCGCGGAGCGCCGCATCGCGCGGGTCTTCGCCCTCTTCGGTTACGCCGGCTGGGAGCTCGAGCGTGTCGCGCTTCAGGTTGTGCCGGTACTGCTTGACCAGGATGACGTTGCCCTCGGCCGTGACGGGAACGACCATCACGCTTGGTGTGCTGTGGACGTAGTACCAGTCGATCTCCTGGCCATCGGGCATGCGGAGCACTTCGTGCACGAACTTCTTCGGCTTTTCGAGCAGGACGTCGGTCGAGACGAGTGTCGCGTCCTTCATCTTCGCCACCCAATTGGCTGAGCCGCTCATGCCGTCCATTCCTCTGCTAGATCCCACATGGTTTCAAAGTGCCTGGTGTAGCGACCGAACATCTTGCCATCGGCTGACTCGCGCAGTTCGAAGGTGGGCGAGTTGCTGCCGACGAAGAATCGAAGGTAGGGCGTGACGAGCATCCGCCCGTCGGCGCGCACGATACTCACGGTTGGCGGCGCGTTGTACGTCCTGACGTGCATGCGCCCTTCGCATCGAGTGCTCATCTGCCGGAAGCGTGTCAGGGCGGCCCGGATGCGGGGGCTCAACGTGCCGGCCGGGTTGCCCTCGTCGGCGTCGATGTCGCCGGTGCCCGTGTACTGCGGATCGAGGAGCAATACGCGGATGTCGCATCCCGCCTTGGCCGCAGCCGCAAGAATCTCCGGCACCTCGTCGTCCAAGGCATAGCCGTACTCGGCCATGCCGTAGAGCCAGATGTGACCACGCGAATTGCGGATGATGTTGTTCCACTCCGGTCGGGCAATGAGACCACGCATTGCGTACGCGCGGACTACATCCGGCGAGCCCATGATGCGTTCGAGGTCGCCCATCATCGTCGACAACATGCCGACCATGCGGTCAGCGTCAGAGTTCAGCGCGACCGGCAGCACGTCGTGCGGGCCGTCCTGCGAGGCAAGGCCAACGGCGAGCAGGACGTCACCCGGCGGTACGGCGCGGGTCTCCCATCCCTCGACGATCTCCGGAGACGGTGACCAGCCCAAGAGCGGCGCGAGCACATCCGCGAACTCGTCGTAGTCCAGGCCGAGCTTCTGGCGCGCCGCCGCGACCTGGCCGCGAGCCAGGGAGGCCAGGTCCGGCTTGTAGGCCGCGTGCCGACGCAGGTCGACGACGTTGTGGTCGCTGCTCACGCGTGTCCCCGTCCGCGCTGGGCCATCACTCACGCCGACCTAGTGGCAGAGCCACGCGACTTGCGCGGCTTCGCTCCCGCACTCCGGCCGGCATCTTCGTGCGGGTACGGCAGCCCCATGCGTCCGTACAGGTCCATGATCTGACCCTGCAGCACGCCGACCTGGCGGCGTAGCTCCTGGACTTCGGTGGTCACGGTTGCGGCGAGTTGCTCTCGGAGCTGCTGCACCGTCTCATTGAGGTTCGCGAGCTGGGCGACGACATCCGGGCTGGCGACGTCGGCGCGCGGCTTCGGTTTCTCCTGGACGTAGACGCCCTTGCCGGGCTGGCCGATCAGGACCCCTTCGTTCTGGAGATCTCTGATCGCTGCCCTGACCACGGTGATAGAGCCGTTGTAGTGGGCCATGAGCGTCGTGGTTGACGGGATCGGCTCTCCGACCGGATATGTCCCGTCGACGATCTTCCGGCGCAGGTCATCGGCAATCTGCTGGTACGCGGGCTGTCCTGTGATCGCGGTCAAAGTCAGCGCCTTCCGTGCGTGGTCGTTCCCAGTTCATCACATCGGCTTGCCATCTGCACAGGGGGCACTTGACACGCCATATGCATATGGTCCACTATGTGCATATGGTGCTTGACGGCGCCGGGACGGCGGAACCGGCTTCGGCTGTACCGCCCTTCTGCGGGCCGTCTGTGCACGGGATCTTTGACAACTTCATCGGGCCGCACCTCCCGGAAAAGGTTGCCAAGCATGGCTTTCCGTCCATGCACGCAAGACCGCCCGTGCCGAAACAGGCTCCCATCAACGCTTTTCGAACTCATTGGAGAGATCGTGAACCACGAACGTGATTCGACAGAGCCGAGCGCCGTCGATCTGGAGGCGATCGAGGACGAGATGCCGCTGATCGAGGCGGAGATCGGTCTGCTCGACGTACAGATCAGGATCATGGCGGCACACGGGCCGGTAGACGAGGTAACCGCGCAGCGTCTCCGCCGGTCGCGTGACGCGGTGATCGCCGAGTCGCTGCGCTGGTACGTCCGCCGGTACAACGCGACGCGCCGGGCCGCTTGAGGACCAGGCCGTGAGCCGCGTCCGCGCACGCTTCCATGACCCAGCCGGAGCTCGGTACGGCATCCCAACTTTTTGGTGGCTCGGCGCGCCCGAGGGCTACGCCACCCGCCGCCAACTCCGCGCCCGTGGGCTGCGGCCCGGGGGTCAGCCGGTCGCCGCGCAGGTCATGTGGGCCGGTGTCGGCGGGGAGCGGGTCGCCTACCTGTACCGCGTCGACCTGGCCAAGCCCAAGCGCACCGCGACCCCCGCGCAGCGCCGAGCAATCGGGTGCGCGTTGCTGGCTCGCCGCACCTGCTCGACCTGCCACAACGTACGGCCGTACTTCATCCCGCGCTCGCTCGGCGAGTGCCTCGACTGCGCCCCGGGAGGGCACCTCCTATGAAGACCCTTGCCTACACCGCGGATGCCTCCGGCCCGGTCCTGCTGCACGTCGGCGTCTCGGCCGGCGCGGTTCGAGTGAACGTGGAAGACCGCGAGTTCGCCGAGGTCACAGTGACCGCCGACGCCGACATCACCGACCGCGCCCGCTTCACCGGGGGCTACCAGTTCCTGAAAGTGGAGATGCCCAAGGCGCCGCCGCAGCACGTTGGCGGGATCACCCAGATCGCTGGCGTCAACGTCGGGATGGTCGTCGGCGTGGTCTACGGCGATCTCGTAATGCATACCGACGGCATCGTCGTCGGCGGGTTCGGCGGCGCCGGGCCGATCGTCGACATCCGGTTGCCGCTGCACAGCTCGCTCTACGCCGAGACCGTCTCCGCGCCGGTGTCCGCCACCGGACCGCTGCTGACCGCCTACGTGCAGACCACCTCCGGCGCCATCGACCTGGACACGGTCGCCGGTCCCTCGCTGCAGAGCGTCTCCGGCCGCATCCGCATCGCCAATCTGCTCGGCATCGGCTCCATCAAGACCATCTGCGGCGACATCGCCGTGACCGCCGACGACCCGAGCGAACTCAACGCCCACACCATCTCCGGCGACATCCGCGTACGCGGCCCGATCCGGCTCCACGCCCACACCGTCTCCGGCCGCGTCCACACCAACTGAGAAGGAGCCCATCAAATGACCGCCGCCACCGCCGCCAGCGCCTACCCGCCGCCCATCGTCGCCCTCCTCCCGCAGGCCCACGCGCTCGCCGAGCGCCTCGGGCACACCCCGTCCCGCAACGCCCTCATGAAGGAATTCAAGATCGGTGCCCCGAAAGCCACCGCCGTCCTGGAAGCGCTCACCGCCCAGGAGGTCGCCACCGCCCCATCCGCGCCGGAGCCGCCCGTAGCGCGCCCACTGCACCTCGTGCCGGACCTGGAGCCGGACGCCGAGCCCACCGAGGCACCCGCGCCGATCGACACGTTCTCGGTCGCCGACGCGGTTGAGCCGGAGCCGCTGGCCACGGGGGACGGACACCCAGGCACCAACATCACCACCAACGCCGTCCGGCCGACCCGCAAGCCGCGTTCCTGGCCGGTCATGCTGCTGGCCCTGCCCGCGTTCGTGGCCATCTGGTCCGGGTGGGTCGGCCTCGGCGAACTGACCGGGTTCGGCGTGGTCCACCCGCTCCCCGGGATCTGGGACGGCTTCACGCTGAACACCGCGATCACGCTGCCGATCGGCGTGGAGACCTACGCCGCGTACGCCCTCGCGGTCTGGCTCACCGGCACCGCGCCGGCCGCCGCCCGGTCGTTCGCTCGCTGGTCCGCGATCGGCTCTCTGGTCTTCGGTGGCCTCGGCCAAGTCGCTTACCACCTGCTGACCGCCGCAGGCATCATGCACGCTCCGTGGTGGATCACCACTGCGGTTGCCTGCCTGCCGGTGGCCGTGCTGGGCATGGGCGCCGCCCTGGCCCACCTGATCCACGCCAACCACGAGTAGCTCTGCCCGGTGCGCGGCCCACACAGGCCTAGGAACCTCGGCCGCGCACCGGTCCCCAACCCCTCCATCAGGAAGTCTGGAGATCTTCAGCATGACGACCAACGAACCGGACCGCGAGCACCCGAACGGGTTCGACTGGAACAAGGCAGAAGCAGACGTAGCCGACGTCGTCGACCTCGACGCGGCCCGCGCCCGCCGCGACGGTACGAGCGCTGCAGGACACTTCGACGTCGCCCTCGACGACGAGCCACAGCCGGGCGGCGTGCTGGTCGACGCTCCGCCAGCCGATTCGAAGGGCCGCCGTCCGATCATCCCCACCCGGCTGGTGGGCTGGCAGAACTTCAAGGCGACCCTGCGAGACATCGCCGAGGACGTGTTGCACCGCGCGGGTTACCACGCGGTCCGGGCGCCCTGGTACGGCATCCAGGCCGGATTCTGGGCCAGTGTCGGCGTGTTCAAGCTGCTCGGGCGGCAACTGCGCTGGTGGTGGCTGTCCGAGCAGTACGGGCTGCGGCAGCGCGCAGCCGACGACAACGACCCGCAAACCTGGTACAAGCTGCACCGCGAGGTTAAAGCCACCCGCACATGGCGCGGCATCGTCCTGGCCGCCGAGCTGGTCGCGGTCGGTGTTGGCGGCCCGGTCGCTTATGCCCTGGCCCCATGGTGGGTCGTTGGCCTGGCCGCCGCCGGTGCGGTGTGTGGCCTGGCTCGGCTCGGCCACCCGGAAGACAAGCCGATCCTGCGGCCGGCGGTAGTCGCCGGGCGGTACCGACGCGTCAATCCCGACATCATCCTGCGTGCCTACTACGCCGCCGGGCTCGGGCATCCGGATAAGCCGCACCAGCAGGTCACGTTCGGGTCCACGATGTCCCGCGACGCGACCGGTTCGGGTTCGCAGGTGGTCATCGACCTGCCGTACGGCAAGACGTGGGAGGACGTGCTTAAGGCCAAGGGCGCCGTCGCCTCCGGTCTGGACGTGTCGGTGAACCAGGTGTTCCTCACCCGCGACCCGTCCTCGCACCGGCGGCATGTGCTGTTCGTCGCCGACCGCGACCCTCTCGCAGTGCCGGCCGGGCGGACGCCGCTGTTGGACGGCAAGGTTCGCGACATCTGGGCACCAGCGCCGCTGGGGCTGGACGAGCGCGGGCGCAAGGTCGAGCTGCTGCTGATGTGGATCAGCGTGTTGGTCGGTGCGCAGCCGCGCAAGGGCAAGACGTTCGCGACCCGGCTCCTCGCGCTGTATGCGGCGCTGGACCCGTACGTGCGGCTCATCGTCGTGGACGGCAAGATGTCGCCGGACTGGGACAAGTTCCGCCTGGTCGCGCACCGCATGGTCTTCGGGACCGTCCCGAACAGCCGCGACAACGACCCGGTGGAGCACCTCCTGGAAGTGCTCCGCGAGGTCAAGGCCCACATTCAGGAGGTCAACGACTTCCTCGCGTCGCTGCCGACGTCCGAGTGCCCGGAAGGCAAGATCACGCGAGAGCTGTCGCGGAAGTACCCGCAGCTGCGCGTCTGGATGCTCGTGATGGAGGAGTTCCAGGCGTACTACGAGCTGGACAGCCAGGAGATCAACAAGGAGATCGCCGCGCTGCTGTCGTTCATCATGGCCGTGGGTCCGTCCGCCGGCGTGATTCTGCTGTCCTCCAGCCAGAAGCCGGGCGGTATCGGCGCGGGGGATGTGGGGCGGCTGTTCAACCGCTTCCGTGACAACCACGCCGTGCGGTTCGCCCTCAAGTGCGGCAACCGCATCGTGTCCGAGGCGATCCTCGGCGGGGAGGCGTACTCCGAGGGCTACGACGCCTCGGCGCTGCCCAACGGCCCCGCAGTACCGGGGCGTCGGCTACCTCTACGGCGCCACCGACGACACCCCGACCGTGCGGACCTACCTGGCCGACCACGGCGACGCCGAGCGCATCCTCACCGCCGCGCGCAAGCACCGCGAGACGGCCGGCACGCTGTCCGGCGCGGCGATCGGCGAGACCATCACCCGCGACATGCGCGACACCCTCGCCGACGTCCGAGGCGTGTTCCTGGCCGGGGAGAAGGGCCTGCACTGGCCGGTCATCGCGGCCCGGCTCGCCGAGCGGCTGCCGGAGCACTACGCCGATATCACCCCTGACGCGATCTCGGCGCAGCTCCGGGACCGTGTACCGAGCGTGAACGTCAAGGTTCGCGGCGAGGTCCTCCGCGGCGCCCGGCTCGCCGATATCGACGGGGCGATCGACCGCCGCAAGAGCGCCTGAACGGTAGCGGCGGCCCTGCTACCGGTAGCGCCGCCGCTACCCACCCCGCTACCAACCTGGCCAGCCGCTACCCACGCAGGTAGCGAGTAGCGCCAGCGGCCCTCTGCGCCCAAAAACAGCCTCTGGAGGCACTTCCGTGTCCGTCCTTGCCGCTACCACTACCGGCCACCCGGCCGCCCTCGGACTCCTCATCCTCGCTTCGGTCGGCATTACGTTCGGTTACCTGCTCGCCTGCTGGCTCTGGCCGTTCGTGGCCTGCCGCCGCTGCTCGGGCAGCGGCAAGCGCCGCGCCCTGTTCGGCGGCCGAGCGTTCGGCATCTGCCGCCGCTGCGACGGCACCGGCCGCCAACTCCGGCCCGGCCGCCGCGCTATCAACTACCTGCGCACCGTCAAGGCCAACGACCGCAGCAACCGCACCGGCGGCACCCGATGACCGCCCTCAACCACCGCCACATCGGCACCGTCCGCCGAGGCGACCACCCCGAGTGGTGCGCGCAGGGGCACCGCTGCGGCCTCGACGAGCACCGCGCCACCCCGCTCACCGTCACCGTTCCCGGTCTCGGCCGCGCCACCCTCACCCGCGTGCACGCTAACGACGGCCGGGAGCATGCAGAAGTCCTCCTGACCGTCGCCCTTGCCGCCGACGAGTCCACCGCCCGCGTGCAGCTGCTCGGCGTCGTCCGTGACCTGAAGACCGTCATTGGCCGCGCCGCCGACGTGCACCGGGCGGCGTGATGGCGTTCCTCGACTGGAGCACCCACCGCAACGGCCCGCTTCAGCCCTGCCGCATCTGCCGCGCTCCGGCGCTTATGCGCGACGAACACGGCGAGCCATGCCACAAGGCATGCGCAGAGGCTGTCGCCGACACACAAGTGCCGCCCGACATGCCGGAAGTCCCAGCCGACTTGCTGACCCTTGGAGTGTCCAATATGGAGCTTCGCCCTGATCCTGAGACATTGCTGCGCAACGCTTTGACGGCTGCCGAGCGTGGCTGGCACGTCTTCCCGGTCGCGGTCAACGCCAAGCACCCCGCGTTCCCCGATCACGACGCCGAGCGTTGCACCGGCCGAGACCCGCGCTGTGCACGAGCGGGCGGGCATGTCGGCTGGGAGCCACGGGCCACCGTTGATACCGATCGCATCTCGCGGGCGTGGTCCCGCACGCCGTACAACGTCGGAATCGCGTGCGGCCCGTCCGCCCTCACGGTGGTCGACCTCGACGTGCCCAAGCCGGGCCAGGAGCCCCCGGCCGCGTTCGTCGGTGATCGGCACGGCGCGGCCGTGCTGCACCACGTCGCGGCCGAGGCCAGGCAGCCGTACCCGGACGGCACGCACACCGTGATGACTGGCCGGGGCGGGCAGCACCTCTACTTCACCCATCCGGCGGACGGCCCGGCGCTGCGCAATTCGGCCGGCAAACTCGGCTGGCTGATCGACACCCGCGCCCACGGCGGCTACGTCCTCGGCGCTGGGTCGATCGTCGCCGGACGACCTTACAAGACCGCGGCCGACGCTGACCCGGCACCGCTGCCGGAGTGGCTGGCAGAGCGGCTGCGGCCCGCGCCGCTGCCGGAGCGGCGGTTGGTCGTGGTCGAGCTCGCCCCTGACCGACGTGGCCGGTACCTCACCACGGCGGTTGAGCGAGAGTGCGAGCGGGTCGCCCGCGCCGGGACGGCCCGCAACCGGGAACTCTACGCCGCAGCCGTTGCCCTCGGGCAGTTGGTTGCCGGTGGAGAGCTGCCCGCCGACTACGTGGAGCGGGAACTCACGAGGGCGGCCGAGGCGTGCGGCCTGCACACCGACCCGCCACCCGGACAGGTCCTGCGGACTATCGCCAGCGGCCTGCGCGCCGGACAGCGTCGCCCGCGGAGCGTGGTGGCGTGAACGGCGTTGAGCCGCTCAACGTGCTGGAGCTGTTCGCCGGGATTGGCGGCCTGTCGCTCGGGTTGCAGCGGGCCGGGATGCGCGTCGTCGGTCACGTCGAGATCAACCCCTTCTGTCGCGCTGTTCTGCACAAGCATTGGCCGGAGGTGCCCGCCCATGACGACGTCCGTACCGCTGTCCAGTGGTGGCGTTCCGAACCCCGGCCTCAGGTCGATGTCGTGGCCGGCGGTTATCCCTGCCAGGGAGAGTCGGTGCTCGGCCACCGCCGAGGGGCCGACGATCCGCGATGGCTCTGGAAGCCGATGGCCGAGGTCATCGCCGATCTACGACCGCGATACGTCATCGGGGAGAACGTCCTCGGCCACCGCACCCGCGGGCTCGGCACCGTCCTGCGGGACCTGCGACGACTGCGATACACCGCCCGCGCCGGCGTTGTCCGAGCTTGCGCAATGGGCGCCGCACACCCACGAGCCCGGCTGTTCGTCCTGGCCCACGCCGAGGGCAGCGGACGCCCGCCGCGGTGCCTTGACCCCCGAGACGATCACCCGCAAGCAGCAGACGCGCAAGAACGGCCTGAGCCTTACCGACGTCATCGGTGGCCGGCCGAACCCCGAGTGGGTCGAGTGGCTCATGGGGTTCCCGCCCGGGTGGACCGACTTGCAGGCCTCGGCAACGCCGTCGTCCCCGCCGTCGCCGAGCACATCGGCCGACTCCTCACCGACGACCGGAGGTGACCCCATGACCAGCAGCAGCAACGAGGAGGCGACCGTGTACGACGTCGACCAACCCGACGACGACCGGCCGGCAGCCGTACCGCACTTGCGCGTCGTCGACTCCACCGACGCCGACGTGCTCGGCACCCGCCGCAACCCGGGCCGGATCAAGACGTCATGGTCGGCGACCGACCTCATGGCGATGACGTTCGACCCGCCGCGCTGGGCCGTCCCCGGCCTTATCTGTGAGGGCGTTTCCCTGCTATGTGGGCCGCCGAAGGTCGGCAAGTCGTGGCTGGCGCTCGCCCTCGGCCTTGCCGTCGCCTCCGGCGGCCGGGCGTTCGACTCCATCCCGGTTGAGGGCGGTCCGGTGCTGTACCTCGCACTCGAGGACACGCCCCGGCGGTTGCAGTCGCGCATCGCGACCGTGCTCGGCGGGCAGCCCGCACCGGCCGCCCTGACCCTCGCCACCGCATGCCCGCCGCTGCCGCAAGGCGGTGACGAGGCGATCGCGAATTGGCTCGACCGCAACCGCGATGCTCGGATGGTCATCATCGACGTCTTCGCCAAGCTCCGTGGGGCCAGCGCGCCGGGCGCCTCGGCCTACGACGCCGACTACACCGCTGTGGGCCGGATCAAAAAGGTCGCCGACCACTACGGCATTGCCGTGCTCATGGTCCACCACGTCCGCAAAGCCGCCTCAGAGGACTTCCTCTCCGAGGTGTCCGGCACCAACGGCATCGCCGGAGCGGCCGACGCGACGCTCGTGCTCAAACGCCCCCGCGGGCAGGCCGATGGGGTCCTGCACGTCACCGGCCGCGATGTCGACGAAGCCGAGTACGCGCTGGGGTTCCAGCCCGCCTCAGGCGCCTGGTACATGCTCGATGGCCCGGCGCAGGACCACGCAGTAGGCGACACCCGCGGCAAGATCCTGCGCTGGCTGCGCGACAACCCCGGCTCACGGCCGAAGGTCATCGCCGAAGTCACCGACACCGACTACGAGCTGGTCAAGAAGACGCTTCAGCGCATGCTCGCCGACGGCCAGGTGATCGCCGACGCCCGCGGCTCGTACCGCCTCCCCGGCGCGGTGGGGGACAGCGCACACGGGAGTGTCCCTCCTGTCCCCGCTGTCCCCGAACTGGCCATGAGCAGCGCCAACAGCACATCAACTCAGGGACACCGCAGGGACGAACTGTCCCTGCGGGCGCAGAACTGGGGAGAACCGCAGTGACCGCCCTGAATGGCCGACACCGCCCGACCGGTACGCCGAACACACTCGAACCGCAGATCTTGCCCCAGCAGCGCTCACACCGGGCCGCCAGCCCGATACCGGCGCCTCTGCTCCTGACCGTCGAAGAGGCTGCCGCTCGCCTCCAGATCGGCCGGACCCTCATGTACGACCT
Organism: Dactylosporangium sp. NPDC051541; assembly: GCF_044454505.1. Lineage (NCBI taxonomy): Bacteria > Bacillati > Actinomycetota > Actinomycetes > Micromonosporales > Micromonosporaceae > Dactylosporangium > Dactylosporangium sp. NPDC051541. Next base: position 9,557 of record NZ_JBITDU010000012.1, on the reverse strand, counting down.
GCTTCGCACCGGCGCAGTCGCATCTGTACAGGTCGGACGCCTGCGCCGGATTCGGCCGGCCGATTTGGAGGCGTACACCGCTTCCCTCACTCCCGATGTCCCCGACGCCCAGGCCGCTTGAGAGGAACCGAGCTGATGCCAAGGAAGAAGCGCGCGGAGGGCACGCGGGCGCCGAACATGACGGCGAGTGTGTACGAGGGCAACGACGGTCGCTGGCACGGGCGGGTGACCATGGGCGTGCTGGACAACGGCAAGCCCGACCGGCGGCACGTCAGCGCCAAGACGGAGGCCGAGGTCTGGAAAAAGGTCCGTGACCTGGAGAACGACCGTGACGCGGGACGGATCAAGCGCCCTGGTCGCGCCGGGACGGTCGAGACATGGCTCACGCACTGGCTGGAAGCGATCGCTGCGGGCAGCGTACGGCCGAAGACGTTCGCGGGCTACCAGACCGCCGTCAAGCGACACCTGATCCCTGGTGTGGGCGCGCATCGGCTCGACCGGCTCCAGCCCGAACACCTTGAGCGGCTGTACACGGCGATGCGCGAGCGTGGCCTCAAGCCCGCCACTGTTCACCAGGTGCACCGGACAGTACGGACCGCGCTCAATGAGGCGCTGCGGCGCGGCCGGATCGTCAAGAATCCGGTTCGGGACGCCAAGGCGCCCCGGGTGGTCGAGGAGGAGATCGAGCCGTTCACCCTTGCGGAGGCGCAGCGCATCCTTCGGGCGGCGGCTGGTCGACGCAACGGCGTGCGGTACGCCCTGGCGCTCGCTATCGGCCTCCGTCAGGGTGAGGCCCTGGGGCTCCAATGGCGCGACGTCAACGCCGAGGCCCACACGCTGACCATCCGTCGAGCGCTCCAGCGCCACACCTGGCGGCACGGCTGCGGCGGGGTGTGCGGGCGCAAGCGTGGCGCGGACTGCCCGGACCGGCGCGGGGGAGGGCTGGTCGTGGTCGACACCAAGTCGCGTGCCGGCCGACGCGTCGTCGGCGTTCCCGGCCCGCTAATGGCCGCGCTGGGAGCACACCGCGAGCGGCAGAACGTCGAGCGGGCAACCGCAGCCGACCTGTGGCAGGACGACGGGTGGGTGTTCGCCCAACCGACCGGAAAGCCCGTCGACCCCCGAGCCGACCATCGCGAGTGGCGCGAGTTGCTCACGGAGGCCGAGGTGCGCGAGGCACGGCTACATGACGCCCGCCATACCGCCGCAACCATGTTGCTGGTGCTCAAGGTGCCGACCCGTGCCGTCATGGACGTCATGGGCTGGTCTCAGGCCAGCATGGCGACGCGCTATCAACACGTCCCGATCGAAGTCCTCAGCGGCATCGCCAAGCAGGTCGAGGGGCTCTTGTGGATTGCTGGCGAATCGACGAGCGAGCAGGCTGACTTGGCGTAACCTTTTGTGCCCCTTCATCGTTATTTGATCGTTTCGCGGGGCCTATCAAGGTCAGGATAGGCCCCGCTTCCTCTCGGCGACCCGTCAGGGCGCACCAACCCGGAAGGAGTGCCCATGGATAAGACGGCACTCGAAAAAGCGATGCAGACCGTCTACAACGTCATCCCGGAGTTCAACGAGACCTACGTCAAGCCGCCGTTCGACTTCCTCGTCCGGGTGGCCCTGTTGCTCGGCTCCGAGGAGGCGTTGTGGGGTTCGATGCAGACTGGCGACGATGAGGCGATCGTCGAGGCCGTGGTCTTCAGTGAGACCCGTGTCGTTCACGCGCTTCGCGCTGACGATCAGCTCTCGGTTCGAGCGTTCCGCCGAAACGACCTGACGGACCTCGCGATCGACGGCGTAGGCGCTGAGGAGTTTAGGAACGACTGGGTCACGACGTGGCCGGGGAGCCCCCGCCTTACGGCGACCTATCGCAACGGCGCTGTGCTGCGACTGCCGATGTTCCGAGGGACGCTCACCCAGCCCATCCGCCGTCACTTCGACAGCTTCTTTCCGCAGCTCGTACAAGATCTCACTCCCGGCCGAGACCACGACACGACGACCGAGTGAGACCAGAATCGAGACCAAAGATCATCTAGTCGGCGCATAGACCACCGAACGACAAAACCCCCGACCGGCGTTTCCGCTGGTCGGGGGTCGTAAAGCCCGGCGAAGAGCTTTGTGGGCAGGGGCGGGGTCGAACCGCCGACCTTCCGCTTTTCAGGCGGACGCTCGTACCGACTGAGCTACCTGCCCAGGATGACCCAAACGAGTGGGCCTTGCGGTCCTGACGGGACTTGAACCCGCGACCTCCGCCTTGACAGGGCGGCGAGCACTCCAACTGCTCCACAGGACCTAGCTTTGCATGAAACTGTAACTCCGTACCCCCAACGGGATTCGAACCCGTGCTACCGCCTTGAAAGGGCGGCGTCCTGGGCCGCTAGACGATGAGGGCGGCCCCGCTATCATCGCATATCGCACGACTAACGCGGTGTTGCTCCCATCCGGCCCCGCCGGAGGCTTTCAGAGCATACGTGACCCCTCACATGTTCTCCAAATGAGTATCCACCGCTGGGTCACACAGGCATCGCTACCAGCGTGAACTTGCCCTTCAGCTCCGGCAGCAAGGTCTTGTACGCGGCCACCGTGGCGCTGCGGTCGCCGCCTCCGTCGTGGGAGAGGACGATCGAGCCGGGCTTCGTGTTGTTCCTCACTGTGGAGCAGATGTGGTTGGTCATCTGCTGGCCCTGCCATTTTTTCAGGTTCCAGTCCCACGGGTCGACGTTCCAGCCGAGTGACTTCATGCCCAGGTCGGCGGCGATTTGGACGGCCTGGGGGGTGAAGTTGCCGCCGGGGTGGCGGAAATATTTTACGACCGCCCCGGGCACGGCCTGCTGGATTGCGTCGTTGGTCTTCTGCAGGTCGGCCCGGATGACGTCGGCCGACTTCTTGCCCAAGGACTCGTCGTGCTTCCACGTGTGGTTGCACAGCGTGTGACCGTCGGCCACGATCTGTTGGACGTACTGCGGGTACTCCTGGACGTTCGCCCCGATCACGCAGAACGTGGCCTTGATGCCCTGGTCGCGCAGCATCTTCAGGATCGTCGGGGTGTCCGGGCCGGGGCCGTCGTCGAAGGTCAGCGCCACCGTCTGGTCACCGGTCGTACGGATGATGCCGTCGGAGGGGGCGCTGGACGAAGCCGAAGCGGACGGCGAGGCCGAGGCCGAAGCGGAGGCCGACGCCGACGGGGAAGCCGAGGTCGACGGGCGAGCGGAGGGAGAGGCGCTGCCACCGGGCGCGGCGATCTGGTGCGCGACCGGGTCACCGCCGCCCTGGCCCCCGACACCCGGCGCGGACCCGGAGCCGGACGCGTGCCACGAAGCGGCGGAGGGAGCGTCGGACGAGCAGCCCGCAACAAACAGAGAAACGCTGATCACCGCTCCCAACGCGGCGAGTCGTACACGAGGCATGTGAGGCTCCGAGGGGTCTTTGAGGTTTCCCTGACGGAGCGACACGTTACGGATTCGAGATGATGAGTGACCTCCAGCGTTCAGGCCGTGGCACGAACCGGGGAGACCGGGAGCAAGGCACTTTTACGCAGATGACTACGTAAGTGCTGACGTCAGTGCGACCAAGGCGTCGCTCAGGCTGTCCGGAAGGGCCACGCCCGCTGGTACGGACGGTCGGTCCCAGCCCGGGCCGCCCGCCGCCACCACCAGTGGCCGCGCCCGCTCGGCCAGGATCGACGCCAGCTGCTCGGGGCCGCCGGTGGCCCGGATCTGCGACCAGACGAGCACGGCCACCGGTCCGGTCCGGCGCACGGCCGCGGCCAGAGCCTCCGGCGGCACCCGCGCCCCCAGCGACCGTGCCGGCACACCGTCCGCCGCCAGGGCCGCCGCGACCGCTTCGATGGGCAGACTGTGCTGCTCGTCGTCCGCACAAGCCAGAAGAATTCGCGGGGGTACTCCGGCCGGCGGGCGCGGCACCGCGCCGAACACGGCACTGATGCAGCCCGAGACGAGGTGCTCGACCTCGACGAGCTCCCCGGTCGCGGCGTACCGCTCGCCGATGCCGGCCAGGACCGGCCTGAGGATGCCGTCCCACGCCGCGATGACCCCGAGCTCGCGGACCGCCTCGGCGATCCGCTGACGCACGGCCGGCGCGTCCAGTCGCATGGCCGCGCGGTTCAGGCCACGAACAGCCAGTACCAAATCCGGCGCATTTGAAGACGACGTGACCGCCGCCGCGTCCGTGCCCGGAATCGGCCGGCGGGCCCAACGGGCGGCCTCGGCCGGCGCGACGCCCTCGAAGATCAGGCGCTGCATGAGCTCCAGGCGTTCGATGTCCTGCTCGGTGTAACGCCGGTGGTGCCCCGGCTCGTGCAGCGACGGACCCATCCCGTAGCGCTGGTGCCACGTGCGCAGTGTCGTCACGGCGACGCCGAGCCGCCGCGCCACGGCCCCGGCCGAGTAGGCGGCGGCGGGGTTGTTCATCCGGCGGCCGACCGCCACGCGTCGATCACACCGGCCAGCCACGGCGCGTAGAAGTCGGGGAACCGCTTGAGCCGGTCGGCGAGCTCGTCCGGGTGGACCCACTCGACCTCGGCGACCTCGTCCGGGTCGGCGCGGACGTCACCCTCGTAGGGGCCGACGAGCACGTGGTCGTATTCGAACTCGACGCGCCCGGAGTCAGGATCGTCGGCCTGGTAGAGGTACACCCCGACCTCCTGCAGCGGTGGGGCGGAGACGCCGAGCTCCTCGCCCAGCCGGCGCGCGGCCGCGGTGGCGACGGGCTCGCCGGGGGCCGGGTGCCCGCAGCAGGCGTTGGCCCAGCGCAGCGCGAACCGGGTCTTCGCCGCGGCGCGCTGCTGCAGCAGGATCCGGCCGTCGGGCGCGACGAGCAGCACGGAGAAGGCCCGGTGGAGCCGGCCGGGGGACCGGTGGGCGGCGTCGACGGTGGCGTTGCCGTCGGCGGTGCCGTCGGGCCGGACCAGCTCGACCAGTTGCGATTCGCGAGACAAGTTACTCCCCGGTGACACGGCTCGCCGCGAGGCGGCCGGAGATGAGCACCATGGGCACGCCGACGCCGGGCTGGGTGCCCGAGCCGACGAAGACCACATTGGACAGTGTGGGGTGGAGGTTGCCCGGCCGGAAGGGGCCGGTCTGGCGCAGGGTGTGCGCGGCGGCGAACGGGGTGCCGGCGGCCATGCCCTGGTCGGCCCAGTCGGCCGGCGTGATGAACTTCGACACCTCGATGCCGTCGCCGAAGCCGACGTATCCCCGCTGCTCCAGCGTCTCGATGAGCTCGCTGCGGTAGGTCCCGGCGAGCGAGCCGCGCCAGTCGAGGAGCTTCGCGGTGAGGTTCGGCGTCGGGGCCAGCACGTAGTAGGTCTGCTTGCCGTCCGGCGCGAGCGACGGGTCGGTGTGTGTGGGGTTGGTGACCAGCAGTGACGGGTCGCTCATCAGCCGGCCCTGGTCGATGACCTCGTCGAACGACTCGCGCCACAACCGTCCGAAGTGGATGTTGTGGTGCGCGATCGCGCCGTAGGACTGGCTCGAGCCGACGTGCAGCACGACGCAGGACGGCGAGTAGCGCAGCGGCCCGAGCAGCGGGTTGCGCCATCTGGTCGGCGGGAGCAGGTCGCGGTAGGCCACCGGCAGGTCCGGGTTGAGGACCACGACGTCGGCCGGGAACCGGCGGCCGTCCGCGGTGGACACTCCGGTCGCGCGGCCGTTGCTCACCTCGACCCGGTTCACCTCGGCACCGTAGACGATCTCCACGCCGTGCTTCTCGGCGACGCCGGCGAGCGCCCGGGGGACCGCGTGGATGCCGCCCTCCGGGAAGTACACCCCGGCGACTGAGTCGAGGTAGGCGATGACCGCGTAGAGCGCGAGGGCGCGGTGCGGCGAGACGCCCGCGTACATCGCCTGGAAGGAGAAGATGCGGCGGGTCCGCGGGTCCTTGAAGTAGGAGTCCACCTTGGACTGCAGCCGGCCGAAGCCGCCGCGCCGGATCAGCCGCCACAGGTTGGCGGTGACCAGGTCCTGCGGCCGGTCGAGGTTGCGGTCGATGAAGTCGTCGCGCTCCAGGGCCCAGAGCTCGCGGGCGTGGTCGACGAAGCGGAGGTATCCGTCCGCCTCCCGGGACCCGCAGACCCGCGCGACCTCGCCGGCCATGCGGGCGGTGTCGGCGATCACGTCAAGGGTCGAGCCGTCGGGGAAGTGGGCGCGATAGGCCGGGTCGAGCTTGCGCATCGGCAGCCAGGTCGCGAGGTCCTCGCCGACCGTGCCGAGCACGTCTTCCAGCAGCTCCGGCATGGTGAGCACGGTCGGCCCGGTGTCGAACTCGTAGCCGTCCAGCTCCAGCCGCCCGGCCCGGCCGCCCGGGTGGTCCTCCCGCTCGAGCAGGGTGACGCTGCGTCCGGCGGCCGCGAGCCGGATGGCGGCGGCGAGCCCGCCGAGCCCGGCCCCGACGACCACAACGCGATCCGTCCGGCCCTCAACGGTTCGCATGGTGTCCCCCTGTGGGTTTCGGGTAGCTGTGCTGGCAAGGGTAGCGTAGGCTCGCCGTTGCGTCGATTCGTGCGTCGATTCGAGGCGAAACTGGAGGTCAGATGGATGCGTCCCTAGCCGCAGCGTACGAACGGTGCCGCGCGCTGCATCGGTTCCACGGTCGCACCTACTACCTCGCGACGCGACTGCTGCCCGAGTGGAAACGTCGGCATGTGCATGCTTTGTACGGTTTTACGCGCTACGCGGACGAGATCGTCGACCGCACCGAGGGCGGCACCCCGCAGGCCCGGGCCGAGGAGCTGGCCGCGTGGTCGGCCGAGTTCCTGCGCGGCCTGCGCGGCGGGCACACCGACGACCCGCTGCTGCCGGCCGTCCTGCACACCATTCAGGTGTTCGACATCGACCTCGAGGACTTCCGCAAGTTCCTCGAGAGCATGGCGATGGACCTGACCGTCACCGACTACGAGACGTACGACGACCTGCTCGTCTACATGGAGGGCTCGGCCGCCGTCATCGGCACGATGATGCTGCCGATCCTCGAGTCGTCCGACCGCGCCGCCGCCCGCGAACCGGCCCGCCAGCTCGGCCTGGCCTTCCAGCTCACCAACTTCATCCGAGACGTGGCCGAGGACCTCGAGCGCGGCCGCGTCTACCTGCCGCAACAGGACCTGGCCGAGTTCGGCGTCACGCGGGCCGACCTCGAAGAGGCGCTCGCCACAAAGCGAAGTTCGGAAAAGATCAAGCAGCTGATTCGGTACGAGCTGAGCCGGGCCAAACGCCATTACGCGCTCGCGGCGCCGGGAATCCCGATGCTGGCGCCCAAGTCGCAGGCGTGTATGCGGGCCGCCTATCGGCTGTACGGCGGCATTCTGGACGAGGTCGAGGCCCAGGACGCCGATGTGTTCGCGCGGCGGGCGACAGTACCCAAATGGAAGCGTTTGGCGGTTGCTTTGTCCTGCATCGTGGCCCGCCCGGGCACTCCCGTGCCGGCCGCGTCGATTGTGGAGGTTCCGCAGCAGCGGGAGGGCGCGGCACTGCTGGACCTGCGGGGCACCGCCGCATGAAGACGTGCGTCGTGCTGTTCACCCGCGACTTACGCGTGCACGACAATCCCGCTCTGTCGGCGTCGGTCAGCGCCTTCGACCGTGTACTGCCGCTGTTCGTGCACAACCCCGCGCTGGCTTCCGGTGCCAATCGGGCGCGCTTTCTGACCGGGGCGCTCGACGATCTGCGCTCGGCCTTGCAATCGCGCGGCGGGGATCTGGCGGAGCTGCGCGGCGACCCGGTCGACGAGGCGATTCGGGCAGCGAAGGCGGTCGACGCCTCGGCGATCGCGATCGCGGCGGACGTGAGCGGTTATGCCCGGGCCCGGGAGACGCGGCTGGCCGAGGCGTGTGCCGCGGCGCGGTTGGCGTTCAAGACGTTTCCCGGGGTCACGGTCGTGCCCCCGGCGGCGGTCCGGCCGGGCGGGGGCGGTTCGCATTACAAGGTGTTCACGCCGTACTACCGCTCGTGGGAGGCTTTCTCCCGGCGCGATGTTCTGGGCGCTCCGCGCAAGGTCGCGCTGCCCGACGATGTGCCGAAGTCGTGGCTTTCCTCCGCGGTCGGCAACCTCGGCGAGACGTCCGGGCGCAAGCAGTTGTCCTCCTGGCTCGCCGATGTCGCGGCCTACGATGAGAACCACGACAACATGGCCGCGGACCGGACTTCCCGCCTGAGCCCATACCTGCATTTCGGGTGCCTGTCCCCGCGTGAGGTCGTGGAGCGGGCGCAGGGCCAGGAGGGCGCCGAGCCGTTCATTCGCCAACTGTGCTGGCGCGACTTCTATCACCAGGTGCTGTCGGCTTTCCCGGATCTGCGCCGCAAGCCCTACCGCGCCAGTGCGGTCGAGGAATGGCGCGACGAGAAGGACGCGCTGCAGGCGTGGCAGGAAGGTCACACCGGCATGCCGATCGTCGACGCCGGCATGCGCCAGCTCCTGGCCGAGGGCTGGATGCACAACCGGGCCCGCCTCATCACCGCCTCCTATTTGACGAAGCATCTGAACGTCGACTGGCGGGCCGGCGGCGACCACTTCTTCGACCTGCTCCTCGACGGCGACGTGGCCAACAACTACGGCAACTGGCAGTGGGTCGCCGGCACGGGCAACGACACGAAGCCGTACCGGCGATTCAGCCCACTGCGCCAGGCCGAACGCTTCGACCCGACCGGCGACTACGTCCGCCGCTATGTCCCGGAGCTGGCCCACATCCCCGGCAAGGCGATCCACCAGCCGTGGGAACTACCCGCTCCGGAACGCCGCGGTTATCCAGCGCTCCTCAAGTGAGCTCATTGCGTTTCGGCGACACCACTTTCGCCCGTCCGATTGCCGGATTGACCGCCGCGTCAAACCACCCGCGCTGCCGATCGTTGCGATCCCAGTCCCTCTTCCCCGCCCTTGGTCGCCCAGCGTTGAGCGTGACGCCGGCGGCCCGGAGACTGGCCCCGGGAACCCGCCGCGGCAGCAGCCCGTAGGTATTGAGCGTCCACTCGGCGGCCTTGCGGAAGTCGCACGGATAGCTGCTGCCGCAGGCGGAGCAGTCCTCTGCGTTGAGCGAGGGCAGATGCACGGCCACGACCTGCTGCGCGGCCAGAACCCCGGCCTGTGAGTACCCCACGGTTTGTTGAACCACCTTTCGCGCGTGCACGTAGGTTGGAGTAGGAGGGCGGGTTCGCGTCGGGGGCAGCCAAGGGTCAGTTGGCTGCCTGACGGCGCACCCGCCCGTTCACCCGACCGCGCGAGCCCCCACGCTCAGGGGCCCTGGGCACAGCGCCAACGGGACTACCGAATCGTCCATTCTGCACGTGCAGATTGCAATAACTTGTGGCCCAACGGCACCCGGATCTGCCTCGGGACCACTCGAATGGGTGACACGCCTGGCCGCCGCACCCCTCTAGTTGCGCCGATCGCCCAACCCCGAAACAAAGGCGGCACCCGAACCACCCTCGCGCGCGACTGCATCGGCACCTTATGGGCTAGTACTCCAGCCCGGGTTCGTTATCTAGGCATGGTTGTCGATGGTCTGGCGGCGGCGGTAGTGGCTGATTTTGGCGCGGGCTTGGTGGCGTCGG
>NZ_JBITDU010000011.1:316875-354836 GCF_044454505.1 Dactylosporangium sp. NPDC051541 | reverse complement strand
GCGGCGGGCGGTGCGGCGGCGGTGTGGTGCGGCGGTGCGGAGCGGGCGGGCGGCGGTGCGAGCGGCGGCGGAGCGTGCGGCGGGCGGTGCGGCGGCGGTGTGGTGCGGCGGTGCGGAGCGGGCGGGCGGCGGTGCGAGCGGCGGCGGAGCGTGCGGCGGGCGGTGCGGCGGAGCGGGCGGCGGCGGAGCGGGCGGCGGTGCGGTGCGGCGGGATGCGGTGGGTGGAGCGGGCGAATGGTGCGGCGAAGTGGATCGGCGAGGGCGTCGGCGTGCGGTGTGTCTTCTCGGGCCATGGCGCCGCTGTGGCTGTGCGCGTTCGGCGTCCGACGGCTGGGTCGGCATCGCACCGTGCTCGTCATCGATCCTGCGGAGATCGCCCGGCTTCGCACGCAGTCGACCACGGAGCTGGGCCACGGCGCGGGCTGGTCGCTGTTGAGGCGGAAAGGTGACCTGCCGCGAGGTTGCTGACCGGTGCGTTCGGCCTGCGCGGCGGCCCGGAGACTGAGCGGTTGGCGCCTGCCCTTGGCTGGGAAGCGGCGGCGCCGGAACGGGTCAGCGGCCCTGGTGGCCGGCGACCGTGCCGATGACGATGCTCAGGGCGATGAACGCCAAAAGGCCGAAGATGGACTGCCAGACGCGGCGGTGGCCGAAGTTGAGGGTCCAGCCGGAGCTCAGGCGCTTCGGGACGAAGAGGTTGGGGTCGTCCGGGTTGGCGTAGATGAAGCCGCCGTACCAGTAGCGCTCGTCGTCGTGGCGTTGTTGCTGGCGGTTGCGGGAGCTGATGGGTGCGCCGCGGCGGTTGAGCGGCATGACGACGACGGCCAGTGCGCAGATCGCGACGATCAACGCGATCGCGAGCAGCTGGGCGAGCACCGGTTGGGTCATCGTCCAAGTTTCCCACTCGCCGACAAGATGGTCGAGCGCTGCACCGAACCGCGACCCACTTCGCACGAAATCATCAGGAACAAGAAGCCAGCGAACCGGGAACAAACAGACGTGATTCCCCCGCTCGGGGGCTTACGGCGGGGGTGGAGGGCTACTGGTTGGGCGCGGCCAAGCCGGCGCGCTGAGTCAGAAGGTAGTCACGTTCGGTTTCGTTAGCGGTCAGGCCGGCGGCCGTCTCGTACGCGGCGGCGGCCTCCTCGGTGCGGCCGGCCCGGCGCAGGAGGTCGGCGCGCACGGCGTGGAAGACGTGGTACTTCGGCAGCGGCAAGGGCTCGATCAGCCGCAGGCCGGCCTCGGGGCCGGCGACCTCGGCCACCGCCACCGCCCGGTTCAGTTCGACGATCGGGGCGGGAGACACCGCCAGGAGCTGGTCATACAGCTGGACGATCTGCGGCCAGTCCGTCGCCGCGGCCGTCGGTGCGTCGGTGTGGACGGCGTTGATGGCGGCCTGGATCTGATACGGGCCGGGGCGGGAGCGGCGGAGGCACTCGCGCACCAGGCGGTGGCCCTCCGCGATCGCGGACCGGTCCCAGGTCGAGCGGTCCTGGTCGGGGAGTGGGACCAGGGCACCGGACCGGTCGACCCGGGCCGGGCGCCGGGCCGCGGACAAGATCATCAGCGCCAGCAGGCCGGCCACCTCCGGCTCGTCCGGCATCAGGGCTCGGAGCATGCGGGCCAGGCGAATCGCCTCGGTGCACAGGTCGTCGCGGACCAAGGGGCCGGAGCTGGCCGTGTAGCCCTCGTTGAAGATCAAGTAGAGCACGGCCAGAACGGCGGACAGGCGGTCGGGCAGGTCGGAGTCGCGGGGGATGCGATAGGGGATGCCGGCGTCGCGGATCTTGTTCTTGGCCCTGACCAGGCGCTGGGCCAGGGTCGGCTCCGGGATCAGCAGGGCCCTGGCGATCTCGGCCGTGGTCAGGCCGCCCAGCAGGCGGAGGGTGAGGGCCACCTGGGCGTGCCGGGCCAGCGCCGGGTGGCACGCCGTGAAGATCAAGCGGAGGCGGTCGTCCGGCGGGTCGGCGGGAGCGTTGTAGATCAAGTGGGCCTCGGCGTGCTTCTCGGCGCGCTTGGCCTCGCGGCGGAGGCGGTCGATCGCGTGGTTGCGGGCCGTGGTGATGATCCAGCCGGCCGGGCTCGGCGGGGTGCCGTCCTCCGGCCAGCGCTGGAGAGCGGCCGTGAAGGCCTCCTGGACCGCCTCCTCGGCGAGCTCGATGTCGCCGAGGGCGCGGACCAGGACGGAGACCGCACGGCCGTACTCCTCCCGGAAGACCTGCTCGATCGCCTGGCCGGTCACCACCGGAACGGACGCACCTCGATCGGCAGCGTGGTCGCCTCGGCGGTGCGGCGGCCCCACTCCATGGCCTCGTCCAGGTCCTCGCACTGAATGATCATGATGCCGCCGACGTGCTCTTTGCCCTCGACGAACGGGCCGTCGGTGACCAGCACCTCGCCGTCCTTGGGGCGCAGGGTGGTGGCGCTGGCGGGCGGGAAGAGGCCGCCGCTGAAGAGCCACACGCCGGCCTCCTTCGCGGCCCGGTCGTTCTCGGCGACCCGGGTCATGATCTTCTCCATCTCGGCCGGCGGCGGGGGCTCGCCGAAGCTGGGCTCGACCACGGTGAGCAGGTACTGCTTCATGTTGACCTCCGAAGAAGCGTTCTTGTACCGGCTACACGAACGGCGGCCGCCCCCGATCGACACAACGCCAGAAAAAGATCAGTGGTCGCTCGACTTCGCCCACAGGTTGATGCCGGACTCCGTGGCGAACTTGTCGATCTCGGCCCGCTCGTCCGCCGAGAACGACAGGTTGGCCAGCGCGGCCACGTTGTCCTCCAGCTGGGCGACACTGCTCACGCCGATCAGGGTCGAGGTGACCCGGGCGTCCCGCAGCGTCCACGCGAGGGCCATCTGGGCCAGGCTCTGGCCGCGGCCCGCGGCGACGTCGCGCAGCGAGCGGATCTTGCTGAGGTTCTCCTCGGTCAGCCAGTCCGGTGACAGGGAGCTGTTCTCGGTGGCCCGGGAGCCCGCGGGCACGCCGTCGAGGTAACGGTCGGTGAGCATGCCCTGGGCGAGCGGCGAGAACGCGATGCAGCCCATGCCCTCCCGGGCCAGCACGTCGAGCAGGCCGTCCTCGATCCAGCGGTTGAGCATCGAGTAGGACGGCTGGTGGATGAGGGCCGGGGTGCCGAGCTCCCGCAGGATCCGGGCCGCCTCCGCGGTCTTGGCCGGCGAGTAGGAGGAGACGCCGACGTACAGCGCCTTGCCCGCCCGCACCGCGGCGTCGAGGGCGCCCATGGTCTCCTCGAGGGGCGTCTCGGGGTCGAAGCGGTGGGAGTAGAAGATGTCGACGTACTCCAGGCCCATCCGCTTGAGGCTCTGGTCGAGGCTGGCGGTCAGGTACTTCCGCGAACCCCAGTCGCCGTAGGGGCCCGGCCACATGTCGTAGCCGGCCTTTGAGGAAATCACGAGCTCATCGCGGTACCCCCGGAAATCGCTCTTCAGGATTCGCCCGAAGTTCTCCTCGGCCGATCCGTAGGGCGGGCCGTAGTTGTTGGCCAGGTCGAAGTGGGTGATCCCGAGGTCGAAGGCGCGGCGGGCCAGCGCCCGATGGCCGTCCAGGGCCCGGTCGTGGCCGAAGTTGTGCCACAGCCCGAGGGAGACGGCCGGCAGCTTGAGGCCGCTGCGACCGGTCCGGCGATACTGCATCTGCTCGTAACGCGAGTCCGCTGCGCGATAGGTCACCAGCCCACACTAAGAGTTGATTCAGCCGATCGTCCGCACGATGGCGCCGTCGTCGTCCCGGATCTCCGTGGGGACGATCTCGACGACCAGCGGCTCGGCGCCCGGGGCCGCGCGCACGCCGGCGACGGGGACGAGCACTTGGAGCAGCGCGTCGAGGGCCTCACTGGTGAGGACGACGTTGAGGTGGTTGACCGCATCCTCCACGGTGCCGATGAAGAAATTGCCGGCCGAGAACTCGGCGCTGCTCCCGGGCCCGTCCAGACGTAGCGAGTTGCCGAATGGCAGGCGGCCGACCAGCGCCTCGGCCACCCGCGGGGCCACGTGGGCGCCCAGGACCAGGCGGACGAGGTCGCCGTCGGGGCGCCAGCCGAACTCGGCCAGGATCAGGGATGCGGTGGACGAGCCGTCGACGCGGCGGCCCTCGGTGACCGCGTCGATGACTGCGAGGTCGTCGGTGATCGAGGCCCGGTCGAGGTCCGTGAGCAGGAGAGGCAGGCGCTGGGCGAGCAGTGGCAGGAAGTCCCGGACGCTCCAGGCCTGGGTGGCCGCGTACTCGTCCGCGGTGATGCCGACGACCTGCAGGAACTCCACCGCGCCGTTGAGCGTGTCGATCGCGCCGAGCTCGGGGTCCTCGGTGAACACGGCGGCCCGGATGAGGGTGTCGCGGTCCAGCTCGATCGGGCCGTTGAGGTCCATGTGGTGGTTGGCCTCGAACACGTTGCCGGTCGTGAAGACGTACTTGGCCAGGTTCTGCAGGAAGTTGGCGGCCCAGATCGGGGGCTCGGACTCGTCCGGGTGGCGGGCGATGCGGAACGTGAACTCGAAGCCCCAGCCGGACTCGTCCGGGTTTTCCCACTCCTTGCCATAGAGCTCGCTCATGCCGAAGGTGACCGCGTGCCAGTGCGGGACCGGGTCGAGCCGTGGATAGAAGCTGATCCCGTCGAGGGGATCGGGGCCGCCGAGCGCCCAGCGGTGGATGGTGCGGAGGTGGCGGGGCTCGACGCCCGGGTACAGCCGCTCCAGCGCGGCGTTTATAGCATCCCAGCCGGGCGTTTCGGAGGTCATGCGCTGAATTAAACCCGCTCGATAAACATCTGGCACTCCGCGAAAACCCTTCACCACGGCCCGGCCGGGACGATCAGGGTCATATGAGCTGGTTCGCGGATCGGCCGGTAGCCGTGAAGATCTTCATGATCAGCGGCTTGTTCACCGTGGCCGCCATCATCGCCGGGTATGTCGGCGTGCTGAGCCTGAGCGCGGTGTACGGGCACGGTGAGGCGATCGTGCGGGACAACCTGCGGCCGTCGCTGCAGCTGGCCGACATTCGCGCGGATGCGCTCACCGTCCGGATCGCGGTCCGGGACGTGGCCCTGTCCCCGGACAAGGCGGCCGCCGAGGCGAAGCTGGCGACGGCGGACCAGGCGGTCGACGCCGCGGTTGCCGTGTACCTCGAGCAGGCCACCGACCCCGACGCGGTCCGCACGTTCCAGTCCGCCTGGACCGAGTACAAGCAGGTGCGCGACACCGAACAGCTGGTACCGGCCCGGACCGGCGACCTGGCGACGTTCGAGCGGGTCGCCGCGGACCGGGCCAACCCGCTGATCAACAAGGCGATGGCCGCCCTCGGGCAGGCCGCCGACGCCGAGGCGGCCCAGGCCCAGGCCCGGGTCATGGCCGCGCGCGGCGACTACCGGCGGGCGACGGTCACGCTCATCGCGGTGCTGGGCGCGGGCGTGGTGCTCGGCGGCGCGGTCGCGCTGTACACCGTCCGCCGGATCGTCGGCCCGCTCCGCCGGGTCGGCACCGTCCTGGCCGGGATGGCCGAAGGCGACCTGACCGGGGTGGCGGGCGCCGACAGCCGCGACGAGATCGGCCGTATGGCGGCCGCCCTGGACGCGGCCACGGCCCGGACCCGCGAGACGGTCCGCGCGGTCGCCGACACCGCCACCGGGGTCGCGGGCGCGGCCGGCCGGCTGGCGACGACCAGCGACGACATCGCCCGGACGGCGGAGACGGCGTCGTCGCGCTCGGACTCGGTGGCGGCCGCGGCCACGCACGTCGCCAGCAACGTGCACAGCGTGGTGGCCGGCGCTGAGGAGATGTCCGTCTCGATCCGCGAGATCGCCCAGTCGGCGTCCCAGGCCGCCGGGGTGGCCGCGGCCGCGGTCCGGGCCGCCGAGTCCGCCTCCGGCACGGTCGGTCAGCTCGACACCTCGTCGACCGAGATCGGCAACGTCCTCAAGCTCATCACCTCGATCGCCGAGCAGACGAACCTGCTCGCGCTGAACGCCACGATCGAGGCGGCCCGGGCCGGCGAGTCGGGCAAGGGCTTCGCCGTGGTCGCCGCCGAGGTGAAGGACCTGGCCCAGGAGACGGCGAAGGCGACCGAGGACATCGCGCACCGGGTCGGCGCCATCCAGAACGACGCCCGGGCCGCGGCCGTCTCGATCGGGGAGATCAGCTCGGTGATCTCGGAGATCAGCCAGTATCAGACGACGATCGCCGCGGCCGTGGAGGAGCAGACGGCCACGACCGGCGAGATCAGCCGCAACGTGACGCAGGCGGCGGCCGGCACGGACGAGATCGCCTCGACGATCTCCAGCGTGGCCGACGCGTCCCGCACCACCAGCGCGGGCATGGGCGAGTCGCGGACGGCGACGGCGGAGCTCGCCACGATGGCCGAGCGCCTGCAGGCGCTGGTCGGAAGCTTCAGATACTAAAAGCTCCAGACCCCTGAAAAGCTGCGGACTCGGGTCCGCGGTGGGCGCGACCGTAGTTCCCACCAGACACCGGTCGGGCCTGGCGGCCCTCCCTTCGGCGTCCGTAGTGAATACGGTTCAAAAACCCAAACGCGCCGCCACGGCGGCGGCGGCCGGATGGCCGAGGTGCTCGTAGATCGCGTAGGCCCGGCGCCACAGGCCGACCGCGGGCGCACCGTCGAGGGCGTCACCGAGGCGGGTCGCGGTGTCGGCCTCGTCGAGCCGGTCACCGAGCGCGGTGTACTGCTCGAGGGCGGCCCGCAGCCGATCCTGCGACCGCTCCCGCTCCCCGAGCGCCGCATGCACCCGACCGAGGTGCGCGAGGGCCGCCGCCACCGCGTGCGGGTCGTCGAGCGAGCCGTGCAGTGCCAGGGCCTCCTCGCCGTGCGCGACCGCCTCGACCGCCCGCCCGGCCAGCGCATAGTGCCAGGCGGCCGCGGCGTGCGCGGCGGCCTGACCGTGCCGGTCACCGGCCCGGCGGAACAGGGCCAGCGCCAGCTCGTCGTGCACGATCGCCTCCGCGAACCGGGCCATGGACTCCAGCAGCCCGGCCAGGTCCTGCCGGCACCGGGCCGCCGCCGCGGGCTCACCCTGCGCGAGGAAACAGTCGGCCGCCTCCCGCAGCCGTCGCAGGGCCGCCTCGTGCTGACCGGTCCGCAGGTACGCCGCCGACTGCGCCCGCTGAGCCCGGCCCAGCAGCGCCGGATCGCCCAGTCGCTCCGCGGCCCGGATGGCGATCTCCTGGGCCGCGATCCGCTCGTCCCAGCGGCCCTCGGCGTCGAGCTGCCCGTCGACTTCCGCGGCGATGCGCCAGGCGTCCCGGTACCGCTGCCGCCGCATCGCCAACCCCAGGATCGAGACCTCCGACCCGTGCTCGACCAGCCGGTCCTGCATGGCGATCCGCTCAGCTTCCGCGGTCCGGGCCGCGGCGTGCTCCCGCAGCAGAGCGTGCATCGCGAACCGCCCCGGCCGGACCTCGCCGACCAGCCGAGCCCGCACCAGCTCGGTCAGCACATCCGAAGCCGGCACCGCCTGTCCGAGCGGGGTTGGTTGTGCGAGCGGCACCGTCTGTCCGAGCGGCACCGCCTGTCCGAGCGGCACCGCCTGTCCGAGCGGCGCCGTCTGTCCGAGCGGCGCCGCCTGTCCGAGCGGCACCGCCTGTCCGAGCGGCGCTGGCTGTCCTAGTAGCACCGCGGCGTCGGACGAGGTGAGGTCCGGCCCCGGGTGGGCGCCGAAACCGCGGAACAGTTGCTGTGCGGCGGGGGTCAGCCGGTCGTACGCCCACGTGAACGCGCTCGCCTCGGCCAGCGCCGCGGCCACCGTGGCGAGCCGCAGGTCCGGGTGCAGCGCCACCCGCGCCGAGACGACCGCCAGCCCCATCGGCAGCCGGCCGCACGCGGTGATGATCCGGTCGACCGCGTCCGGCTCGGCCGCCACCCGGTCCGCTCCGATGCGAGCCGCGAGCACCGCCCGCGCCTCGGTCCGGTCGATGACGTCGAGCGCGATCGCCTCCACACCGTCCACTTCGGACAGCTTGGTCACCGCGCTACGGCCGGTGATGAGGGCGAGGCTGTCCCCGGCGGCGGGCAGGAGGGGGCGGACCTGGGTGGCGTCGGCGGCGTCGTCGAGCAGGAGGAGTACGCCGCGGCGGGCGGTCAGGGTGCGGAACAGGCCGGTCCGCGCGGCCACTCCGAGGGGCAGGTCGGCCGGGGCCACGCCGAGCGCGGACAGCAGCATCCGCAGCGCCTCGGCCGGCGGCAACGCGGATCCGCCCGGATCCGATCCCCGGAGATCCAGCCACATGGCCCCGCCGGGAAAGCGATCGGCGATCCGATGTCCATAGTGGACGCCCAGGGCGGTTTTGCCGACCCCGCCGACGCCGCTGATGACGACCGCCCGCGCCGCGGGTGTCAGGCGGTCGAGGCGGGCGATGGCACCGGCCCGCCCGGCGAACGCGACGGGCGCGGGCGGCAACGGCAGCCCGAGCGGCAGCGACAGCCCATGGGACGGTGCCAGCCCATAAAACGGTGGCAGCCCATGTGACGAGAGCAACCCGTGAGCCGGTGGCGGCCCAGAAGACGATGGCAGCCCGTGCGGCCGCGACGACGACCCCAGTGACGACGACCCCAGTGACGACGACCCACGTGGCAGCGGCGACCCGACCGGCGTCGACTCGTGCGGTGCTCGCGACCCGTCCGACGACGAGCCGGCCGGCGGCGAATCGTGCGACGACGAGCCGGCCGGCGGCGAATCGTGCGATGGCGACTCGTGCGGTGGTCGCGAGCCGTTCGAGGACGGGCCGGTCGGGCGGCCGGCCGGGATCAGGGCGTCCAGGCTTTCGATCCGCGACCGGGCGGAGGCGAACGCGCCGCACTCGGCCGGGCTCGCGCCCAGCAGCCGCAGCAGGGCGTCGAGCCGCTCGGCCGGCGGGAGCAGGCGGCCGTCGAAGTAGGCGCCGATGGTGGCGTGCGGCCAGCCGGTGCGCGCGGCCAGCTCGGCGAAGCTCAGCGGGGACGAGCGGGCCCGGCGCGCCTGCCGACGGCGCAGGTCGCGCAGGAGCCCCGAGAGCTCGTCCCGGGTGGAGACACCCGACGGATCTACCACGCCCGGAAGCCTGCCATAGGGAAACAACTTCAGCCTGCCAAAACACGACGCCCCGCCCTGCTATGACGCAGAGCGGGGCACCGGACGACGCAGCGTCAGCCGCGTTGGAAGTTTCAGGCGCAGAGCGTGTCGATGTCCTTGCCGGCCGCTTCCAGGTCAGTGGCGATCTTGCTGATGTCGGCGGTCGAGTTCATCTTCGCCAGGTACTCCGGCGAGCCGAACAGCTGGATCGAAGCCGCTCCCTTGTCCAGGGCGGCCTGCAGCTTCGGGTCGGCCGCCTCGGCCTTGAGGTCGGTGATCTGCTTGGCGATCCCGTCGGCGAGCTCCTTGGCCTTGGCCGCGGCCGCGGTCTCGGCGGCCTTGTTGCCGCTCTGCCGGGCCTGAATCATGAGGCCGAGCTGCACGCCGATCGGCTTGAACGCGTCCGCGGTCACGATCGTGTTGAACTTGTCGCAGACCTGCTTCGTGTTCGCCTTGACGTCGACCGTCGGCGTCGGCGAGGCGGCGCTGGTGGTGACGGCGGTCGAGGGCGCCGCGGTGGTCTTGTCGTCGTTGCTGTCGCCGCAGGCCGCGGACGTGCCGACCAGGGCCGCCAGGATCGCGACCGTTATCAGACGTCGCACTTGGTGGTCTCCTCAATTTGTGGCAGTGGGCGGACGCCGGATCGTAGCAACGAAATACCCTCGATCCGGATCAAACTGTCTTACATCCGCCCAACCGCCGACACCTGATCGGAGTACTCCTCCCTAGGCTCGCATCACCGTCGCGATCGGGATCCGAGCTGCTCGCAGCGCCGGTATTGAGCCGCCCAGCAAGCCCGCGATCAGGCCCGCTATGACACCGGCCACGCCGGCCTCCCAGGGGAACGTCATCTCTTGAAGCTGAATGATCTCGCTGCCCAGCACCCGGCGGGCCACGCTCAGGCCGCCTATCGCCACCCCGATCGCGGCGGCCGAGGTCAAGAGGCCGGTCAGCAGGGTCTCGGCCATGACGATGCCGGCCAGCAAAACCCTCGGGGTGCCGACCGCCCGCCGCAGCGCGAACTCCTCCACGCGCTCGCCGACGGTGGCCAGGCCCACGTTGAGGATGCCGGCCACGCCGATCAGCAGGACGAGGCCGGCCATGCCCAGGAAGATGTAGTTCAGGATCGCCAGCTCGCGTTCGATGCTCTTGCGGATCTCGATCGTGCTGACGTTGAGGGTTTCGCGGGGTACGTCGGCCGCCACCAGCTTGCGGGTCAGTAGCGCCTCGAGCTCGCCGTGGCCGGGGGCGAAGTTCACGGCCAGGCCCGAGCCCGACACCACATTCATGGCCGCCTTGGAGCCGGGCTCAGCCGGGCTCTGCGTCCGCTCCGCCGGCACCGGGGGCAGCAGCCAGTTGTCGATCTCGTCGGCGCGCGCGTAGACGGTCGGCTGGGAGTTGCCGTCGTCGATCACGCCGATGATCCGGGGCGTGGGGTTGGCGATGGCGTTGTCCAGCCGCATCTCGGCCGGGATCCGGTATCGCGTGAACCCGACCGCGGCCGCCTTGTTGATGACCAGGCGCGGGGAGTATGAGGGCTCGCCGTCGAAGTTGAGCCAGATGCCGGAGACCGGGCGGAACGGGCGGAACTGGCGGATGTCGTTGACCATCGCGACCAGGTTGACCTCGATCGCGGCACCCTTCGGGGCGAGGGCGTCGCCGGAGCCGGGCATCGGGATGGCGCGGCAGTTGCCGGTCTCGTCGCACTGCATGACGAAGCGGGGTCCGTCGCCGCCGCCGTCGGGGCCGTACATGGCGTCGTTGAGGTGCTCGAACGACTGGATGCCGGGGTTGATCGCGCGGACCTTCGGCTCGCCGATCGTGGCGGTCATGGAGTAGGAGGCGGCGACGCCCGGCTGGCCCTTGATCGTGTCCGCGGTGATCTTCGCCGAGTCGCCGACCGGCGGGACGTACATCTGGCGGGTCCCGTCGCGGCCGGCCTGCAGCTCGATGTCGGCCAGACGCAGGGTGCGGACGGTCACGGCGGAGGCCTGGACGGTGACGACGGCCAGCACGCCCAGGAACAGCGAGATCATCGACAGGAACGTGCGCGTCTTGCGGGCGCGGATGCCCTGGAAGCCGATGATCAGCGCGGAGCGGTAGCGGCCGGAGAGGCGGATCATGCGGGCACCGCCGGGTTGAGCACGGTCGCCTCCAGAGCGGCCGGGGACAGGGCGACGGGCTTGAGGACCCCGTCCTCGAGGCGCAGGACCCGCTGCATCTTCGCGGCGTGAGTCTGGTCGTGGGTGACCAGGATGAGGCCGCAGCCGCGGTCGGTGGCGGCCCGCATGACCTCGATGACCAGGTTGCCGGTCTCGGTGTCGAGGGCGCCGGTCGGCTCGTCGGCCAGCAGCATCCGCGGCCCCCGGACCAGGGCCCGGGCGATCGCGACCCGCTGCTGCTCACCGCCGGAGAGGCGGGCCGGGCGGCTCTTGGCCAGGTGGGCGATGCCGACCTGGTCGAGGGCCTCGAGGGTGCGGGCCCGCCGTTTGCGCCGCGGCAGCCAACCTTGACCGTTGACCAGGGCCATCGCCACGTTCTGGGCCGCGGTGAGGTGCTTGAGGAGGAAGAAACGCTGGAAGACGAAGCCGAACTCGGCGCTGCGCAGGGCGGCCGCCTTGCGTTCGGAGATGCGGGCCAGGTCGCGGCCGCCCATGAGGTAGGCCCCGGAGTCGGGACGGTCGAACAGGCCGATGAGGCTCAGCAGCGTGCTCTTGCCCGAGCCGGAGCGGCCGAGGATGGCCACGCTCTGGCCCTCGCCGACGGTCAGGTCGACGCCGTCGAGGATCGTGCGCGGCTCCTGCTGGCCCTTGAGGGTCTTGGTGATCCCGGCCAGCTCGATGATCGGCCGCGGCGAAGCGAAACCCTCGGTCATTTGCCCATCCCGGGCTGCTGGCCGCCCTTCGCGTCCGGGATGCTCGGCCCCGGAATCGCGACGGTCTCGGCCTCGGTGAGCCCGGACTTGATCTCGATGACCTTGCCGTCGGTCAGGCCGAGCTCAACCTCGCGGATCTCCCGGGTCTGGTCGTCCTTGATGACCTCGACCTTGCCCTTGCCCTGTGAGCCGGCGACCGCCTCGACCGGCAGGACGAGCGCACCGGTGACCTTGGCGGTGATGATCTCGACGGTGGCGGCGGCGCCGTTGATGAGCTTCGCGTCGGCCGGGCCCGTGCACACCAGGCGCATCCCGGTCGCCTCCGACGGCTGCTGGGGCTGACCTTGCGTCGGCGGCGCGACCGGGGCCACGCTGCTGGACGGGTTGACCACGGGGGCTTTCGGCTCCGGAATCGTCCCGCCCGGGAGCGCGGCCAGAGTGCCCAGGACAGTACAAGGGAAGGGTCCGGGTCCGCTCTTGATCTGGGCCTGGACCGACTGCAGCTGGTCGGAGACCTGATAGGCCTGCGTGCCGTCGATGTCGGCGACGATCCCGTAACCGGCCTGGCGGGCCGAGACGATCGGCATCCCGGCGGTCACTTTAGAGCGGTCGTCGACCAGGCGGCCCGCGAACACCGCGCCGGCCGGCACCTCGACCGCTGTCGCTTTGCCGCTGACCCAGATGTTCGCGACCTTGGTCGGCTTGGTCGGTGTGCCGGTGGCCGTCTTGACGTCCAGGTAACGGATCTCGCCGTCGATCGGCGCCACCAGGCCGAAGGTCGGGTTGAGCGTGACCTTGCCGCTCAGGCTGACCTTGTTGGTGAGGTCCTGGCGGGCCGGCTTCGCCGTGGTCACCTGGGTGCCGCGATCGGCCAGGCCCGGCGGTGGATCGTTGGCCTTGGGCGCGGTGCACCCCGTCACGAGACCGAGTGCCGCCAGAACAAACAAGATCCGTCGCATCCGCAACCCCCGGGCTAGAAGCTAACCGCCATTGGTATGACGCCGCTGCCCCGTCCGAGGGATGCACAAGAAAACGCCCCGCCCCCCGAAATGGGGGACGGGGCGGGTGAGCGAAAGGTCAGACCTTGTAGGTGAAGGTCGCGCCCGCCGCGGCCGCGCTGGTGCCGCCCGGGGTGGTCACCTGCACGGTCGTCGCGCCGGCCGCGTGCGGCGGGAGGACGATCTTCAGCTGGGTGTCGGAGACCTTCGTGAAGGACACGGCGGCGCCGTTGACTGTCACCTTGGTCGCGCCCCCGAGGTTCGCGCCGGTGAGCGTGACCGTGGTGGAGACCTTGGTGCCACCGGCGTTCGGCGACAGGCTCGCCACAGCCGGTACCCCCGGAGCAATGTAGGTGAAGGGGAACGCGCTGGCCTCGAACGCGCCGCCCGCGTTGGTGATCTTCAGGCTGACCTTGCCGGCCGCGTGGATCGGCATGGTCACGAGGAGCTGCGTGTCGGACACCTTGGTGAACGGGACGGTCACGCCGGCCGCGGTGACGGACTTGACGGAGCCGAAGCCGGTCCCGGTCACGGTGACGGCGGTGGTCGCGTAGGTCGGGCCGCTGCTGACGCTCAGCTTGGTCACGGTCGCCAGCGGCGGGTTGACCAGCGTGAGGCGACCGGCCGCGACGACGGGGCTGGTGCCGTAGGGCGTGGTGACGGTGAGGTCGTAGCCGCCCGCGGCCAGGCCGGCCGGGACCGGGAAGGTCAGCGTGGTCGGCGAGACGACCTTGAAGCCGACGACGGCGGCCGGGCCCAGCTTCACGCTGCCGGCCTCGGTGAAGTCGGTGCCGGTGACGGTGATGACCTCGCCGCCGGCGGTCGAGGACGAGGCCGCCGACAGCTTCGTGACCGCCGGAGCGGCCGGGACGTAGGTGTACTTCGCCAGGGCGTTGAGTGCGCTGGTCCCCGTCGCGTTGGTGACTGTCACGTCGACGATGCCCTTGGCGTGCGCCGGCGCGGTGGCGACCAGCGTGGTGACGCCGTTCGTGTCCGTCTTCGTGAACTTGGCGGCGGCGCCGCCGAACGTGACCGCGGTGGCGCCGGACAGGTTCGCTCCGCTCACGACGACCTGCGTGCCACCGGCGACGGGGCCGCGCACGACCGACAGCGAGGTGACGGCCGGGGCCGGGACGACCGCCTTCTCCGGCGTCTTCACGCCGCCGACGGTGTAGGCCGCCATCACGTCGGTGGTGACGAACGACCACGACAGGTGCGCGTCGCCGCTCGCGCCCCAGCCGGTGCCCCACTGGTTGCGGATCCAGATGCCGTCGGCGTCGTAGGCGTACGCCGTGATCATGTGGCCGCCCAGGTTGGTGCCGGTCAGCGTGCTGTACAGCGAGTTGCCCTTGAGATACATGAAGTCCTTGAAGACCGGGATGCCGATCGCAACCGGGGAGCCGGCGGCGATGGCGGTCCTGATCGCGGTCTTGGCCTTGTCGCCCTGCTTGTCACCGTTCCACAGCGTGGTCCAGCTGGAGACCTTGTAGTTGGCCGCGTTGGCGATCTCGGCCGTGGTCGGCGGGGTCTGGTAGCCGTAGACGCCCTGGGTGTAGTCGTCCTGGGTGTCGACGCCGTTCGCGCTCGCCTCCTGCAGGGCCGCGGCCGGGTTCAGGCCGGCGTTCGGGGCACCGCCCTTCGCGACCGAGCGCATGTAGAGGTACAGCGGTGCGTAGGGAGCGCCGGTGCCGCCGTCGCGCTTGGCGTAGTACCCCATGATCGAGTGGGCGATCGTCCAGGCCACGCACGAGGAGATCTGGCGCTGGTCACCGACCGGGGGCAGGTTGGTCACCAGTGAGGCGCTGTCCGGGAGCACGTCCATCGCGCGCATGCTCGGCGTCTTGGCGTTGACGCGGGTCGTGGGGGCGGCGAAGCCGCCGACGGCGTGGGGGAGGGCGGTCGTGTCGGCCAGGGCCGGCTGGGCCGCGACGACGGTGCCGCCGGCCGCGAACAACGAGAGTCCGAGGGCGGTTTTGAGAAGGCGCATCCGTGCTCCTTACGACGGTGGGGGACGCGCTGCCATCGGCGTTGCGTGCCCCCACCTTCGTTCGAAGCGGGTGACTCATGGGTGCAGGAGAGTTACGGCGCCCAGGGCGCGTCGACACTCCAGGTGGTGTCCTCCACGAAGAGCCCGGCCCCGTCGTACGCGGCCGGGCCGCCCGGTGTCGCCAGCCAGAGCTCGGCGTTGTAGTGCCGCAGGTACTGCCCGGGGAAGTTCCAGGCCGTCAGCCGCACGCCACCGTTGCCCTGCTGCGCGCAGAACGTCGCGTCGGCCTTGAACAGCGCCGAGTTGTCGTTGGTGTCCAGCCGGACCCGGAACGCCTGGTGCCGCAGGTAGCGGCCCGGGAAGTTGCGCGACTCGAACGAGTAGCAGGACGAGTCGGCCAGACCCGCGACGACCCGCCAGGTGGCGTCCTGCTTCAGCAGGGCCGTGCTGTTGGCGTCGACGACGTCGGTGTACCCGAGGCTGTCCCGATGCCGCGCGTAGCGGGTCGTGCAGCAGGCGGTCGTCGCGCGCAGCGACTTGTAGACCCCCGTTTGCAGCGCGGCCGACCCGACGGGGCTTCCCGAGGCGTTGATGAGCGCCTGGTTGCTGGCCCGCAGCCGGGCCGCGTCCACCTTCACGACCTGCCGGTCATAGGTGAGCAGCCCGTTGACTTCGTTCTCCACGTCGGTGATCTCCGTGTACACCGAAGCGGAAAGTCCCTGGGGCATTCCACCCGTGCGAATCTGCTCGTAGAGCCCGTTGAGCCGGTCGTTGAGCCGGGCCGTGCTCGGCTGGTCCTCGTAGGAGAAGCCGTTGCCGGGCGACCACTCGTGGCCCGCGACCCGCTGGCCGAGGCCGCCGAACTCGCCGAGCACCGCGGCCCGGGTGCCGGACGGGCGGGTCGCGCCCGGGCCGACGTAGATGTGGTTGTCGAGCACGTCGCCGTTGCCGCCGTCGACCGCGCCGCAGCAGTTGATCCCGCTCATGTTGTTGACCAGCCGCGACGGGTCGTACGCCTTCACGTGACTCGCGATGCGGGCCTGGTCGTACTGCCCCCAGCCCTCGTTCTCGTCGACCCACATGACCAGCGAGGGGGAGCTGCGGTGCTGGTCGATGATCCGGTCGTACTCCAGCTCCCACTGCGTGCGGGCGGCCGAGCTCGGGTCCTTGCCGGTCGGCATGGCCGGCATGTCCTGCCACACGAGCAGGCCGAGCTGGTCGGCGGCGTAGAACCAGCGCTGCGGCTCCACCTTGATGTGCTTGCGCACCATGTTGAAGCCGAGATCCTTGTGCGCCTGCAGGTCGGAGCGCAGCGCGGCGTCGGTCGGCGCGGTGTAGATGCCGTCGGGCCAGTACCCCTGGTCGAGGGTGCCGCTCTGGAACACGAACTGGCCGTTGAGCAGGATGCGCAGCTTGCCGTTGACGTTCCCGATCGAGATGGACCGCATGCCGGCGTAGCTGCCGACCGTGTCGACGACCGTCGAGCCGCTCTTGAGCTCGACCTTCACGTCGTAGAGGAACGGGTCGCCGGGTGTCCACCGGTGCGCGTTCGGGACCGGGACGCTGAACGCGGCCCCGGCGTTGCCGCTGGCGGTGCCGACCACCGTGCCGCCGGTCGAGACGGTCGCGGTCACGGTCTGCCCGGACAGGCCGGCGCCGAGTGCGTTCACCGACAGGGTGTTGTTGGCGATGTTCGGCACCAGGTCGACCCGGGTGATCCGGGCCGTGGGCGTCGGCTCCAGCCACACCGTCTGCCAGATGCCGGAGGCGCCGGTGTAGAAGATGCCGCCACCGGCGTGCGGCAGGACGTCGTTGCGCCGCTGCTTGCCCACGGCCTGGCTGCCGGCGTCGGTGGGGTCGTAGACGCCGACGACGATGGTGTTCGTCCCGCCGTTGAGCAGCGGGGTGATGTCGTAGGTGAAGGCGTCGTAGCCGCCGCTGTGGACCGCGCCGGCCTGGGTGCCGTTGACCCAGACCGTGGTCTGCCAGTCGACGGCGCCGAAGTTGAGCTGGACGCGGCGGCCGTTCCAGCCGGCGGGGATCGTGAACGTGCGGCGGTACCACATCCGGTCGTTCTCAGTGATTTTTCGCTGGATCCCGGAGAGCGCCGACTCGACCGGGTAAGGGACGCGGATCTGCTCGCCGAACGAGCCGGGCGGTGTCGTCTGCCCGCTGCCGGTGGTGGCGAAGTCCCAGATTCCGTTGAGGTTCTGCCAGTCGGCCCTGGTCAATTGCGGACGGGGGTACTCCGGCAGAGGGTTGGTCGTCGGCACCGAGTTGGTCCACGGCGTGGTCATCGGCGGGGTCTTGGGGGTCCAGGCGCTGGCCGGCTGGGCGGAGGCGACCAGCAGGCCGGTGGTGGCGATGAGCGGGGCGAGCGCGAGCGCGACCCGTCTGGAGAGACGCATGCAATCTCCTCGAGGCAACGGTGGCGGCCGTAGCCGATCCGTGGGGGCACATGGACCCCCACGGACCAACACATCCACTCATGTTCCAACGAGAAGTGTCAACATCTACCGGCACGTATTACTAGGCGGTTGTGAATTTCTCCCAGGGGCCGATGGCGTCGCGGTTGGCGATCAGCGGCTGCGTGCCGTTGTTCTCCGCCGTCACGTACTTGCCGTTCACCTGGGCCTGGAGGCTGACCGTGCCGTCGGTGTTGCGGATCAGCGTGAACGTCTCCCAGCTGCCGGCCGTGGCGCGGTTGGCCAGCAGTGGGTTGGCGCCCGCGTTCTCGGCGCAGACGTAGAGCCCGGTTTGGCGGGACTTAAGGGCCACCTTGCCGTTGCCCAGGTCAACCACGTCGAACGACTGGCGGGTCGTCGAGTTGGCGATGAGCGGTGTTGTGCTGCTTTGTGCGGAGACGAACAAGGCGTTCGCGACGGATTTAAGCGATATATCCGAAATGTCAATCGTGAACGCATCGACGTCGAACAGGTAGCCCGCGCCGCCCTTGAACACCAGGTACAGCGTGGTCGTAGCGGTTCCGCCAACCGTGGTGGTGACGTTCGCGAACGTCTCCCAGCCGCCGGTCGGAGCAACCGTCGCCGTGCCGAGTAACGTCCCGGTCGGCGAGCCGGCCCGGACCTCGATCGTGCCGCCGGCGCCCGCCGACGAGACCCGCGCGGTGAATCGCGACCCGGCGGTGATCAGGTACGGCGTGAACGAGATCCAGTCGCCGTTCTCGATGAACCCGGCCGTCGAGCCGCCTTCCGCCGCCGTGTGCGGGGCGACCTGCACCCCGGACTGGGCGCCGAAGTGCTCGCCCTGGCGGTGCCGAGGCTGCAGCGTCGACCCGCCGTGCCCGGTCAGGCCGCCCTTGTCGGTGTAGGCCGCGTCGAAGACCCCGTAGATATTCGCGGCGGCATCGTGTTCACCGTCGATCGGTACCGTCAGCGACCCGCTGCACCCCGTCTGCGACGTGATCGCGTGGGAGTGGCTGTCATGGCCCAGCAGGTACGTCACCGTGACCTTCGAGCAGTCGATCGCCCCGTCCTCCGGATCGGTCACCGTCACCGAGAACGGCACGGTGTCGCCGAAGCTGAACAGCTGCCCGTTGGCCGGCAGGTTGAGCTTCACCGTCGGCGTGGTGTTGCCGACCGTCACGACCGTGCTCGCGGTGCCGGTCAGCCCCTGCGGGTCGCGGACTGTGAGCGTCGGCGTCTTGGTGCCGTTCGTCGTGTAGGTGAAGCTCGGGTTGGCCGCGGTCGAGTCGGTCGTGCCGTTGCCGTCGAAGTCCCAGGCGTAGGTCAGCGCACCGCCCTCGGGGTCGGTCGAGCCGGCCGATGAGAACGCGACCGTCAGCGGGCTCGGGCCCGAGGTCTTGTCCACGGTGACCTTGGCGACCGGGGCGCGGTTGCCGCCGCCGACGTACTCGACGCGGTACAGGGCCTGGTTGTTCGACCCGGTCCCGTAGTCGAGGACGTAGAGGGCGCCGTCCGGCCCGAACGCCATGTCCATCACCTGCGTGCCGGCCCACGGGAAGGTCGAGATCTCACCCGGCGAGCCGTCCGCGTTGACCTTCACCGGCTTGATCCACTTGCGACCGTACTCGCCGGCGAAGAAGGTCCCGTCGAGGCTCGGCGGGAACTTGACCGCCGAGTTCAGGGCCGCGTTGTAGCGGTAGACCGGGCCGCCCATGGGCGACTCCGAGCCGGTGCCGAACTCCGGCGGACTGCCCGCGTCGCCGCCGTACCGGATCCAGCTCGCTTTGGCCGCGGGCAGGGTCGCCAGACCGGTGTTGCGGAAGGAGTTGTTGGCCGGACCACTGCCGCAGTTGTACTTCGAGCCGCTCGCATTCGTCGCGAAGTCCCACTCGTTGTAGGTCTCCGCCGCGGTGTTGGTGCCGGTGCAGTAGGGCCAGCCGTAGAAACCCGGCCCCGTCACGCGATCGAACTCGACCTGCCCGCCGGGGCCGCGATTGGGGTCGCTGGTCCCGGCATCGGGCCCGTAATCGCCCAGATAGACGACGCCGGTCGGCTTGTCCACGCTCATCCGGAACGGGTTGCGGAAGCCCATCGCGTAGATCTCCGGCCGGGTCTTGGCGGTCCCGGGCGCGAAAAGATTGCCGGCCGGGATCGAGTAGGTCCCATCGGCATTGGGGTGGATGCGCAGCAGCTTGCCCCGCAGGTCGTTGGTGTTCGCGGACGATCGCTGAGCGTCGTACTGCGGGTTGCGGTTGGTCCGCTCGTCCAGCGGCGCATAGGAGTTGGACTCGAACGGGTTGGTGTCGTCGCCGGTGGTCAGATACAGGTTGCCCTGGGCATCGAAGTCGATGTCACCGCCGACGTGGCAGCACAGGCCGCGGTCGTTGTCGACGGTGAGCACAACTTTCTCGCTGGCCAGGTCGAGCGTGTTGTCGGCCTTCAGTGTGAACCGCGAGAGGTTGAGATGTCCTTTCCAAACATTGAAAGCGTCGGGGGTACCGCTGGCCGGTGCGTCGCCCGCCGGAGTGGACAGGGTCGGGGAGTAGTACAGCCACACGAAACGGTTCGTCGCGAACCCAGGATCGGCGGCGACGCCCTGCAGACCCTCTTCGTCGTGCGTGTAGACGGAGAGCTTGCCGGCGACCTTCGTGTTGCCGGCGGCGTCGGTGACGCGGACTGTGCCGTCGCGGGCGGTGTGGATCACTGAGCGGTCCGGCAGGACGGCCAGGGACATCGCCTCACCCAGCTCGGCGCTGCCGAGAGCCAGCTGGACGTGCTGATAGTCGGTGGCCGGGATGGGGATGGCGTCGGCTTTCGTGGCAACTAGGCTGCTCGCGACGAGACCACTCGCGACGAGTGCGGCCGTGATGAGCAGCTTTTGGGCTGGGGCCATGTGCGGATGTCCTTCCTGAGCTGGGAATCAGCCAGGCAAGACGCGCGCCGACCGCGCTTGCGCACACGCGGTGGGGCGCCGACCCTGCACCGCTTGTTTGTTACGCGTGCTAACTAACCACCGATCGATGCTCTTCGCAATGGTCTGCGGTTTCGCTAGAAAAGAACCTCCGGAGTTTTTCGTTATAAGACCGTGATATTGCTACGTGTGGTAGTGATCACAGTTGTCTGGTGTCCGGTTTGAAGGCTTTGCTTGTGCGCCTTCCCGGCTCTTGATTACGCAGCGTAATAGATCTTGCGGCCCACCGGTTACCGGCCAGTAACGACCGCTCTTGTCCACCTGAGGGGGACGCGGCAACATCTTCCGCACGCCTCGCCCGGCCCTGGACACCCCCCGGCAGAACCAGAGACCGGCCCCGCTGAGGCGACCCACGCGACCTAAGGGAGCCCTACGTGTCCGTAGCTCAGGGCAGCGCGGTGAAGGGCCGCACACGGTGGAAGCGTTTCGCGACCGTCGTCGTGCCGGCCAGCTTCATCGCCGGCGCCATCGTCTTCGGCCAGGCGACCGGCGCGATCGCCGCGTCGTTCAACGTCTCCGGCAGCCAGTTCAAGGTGTCCGCCGACCGTCTTGAGGGCACCGGCTTCGTCCAGTACGGCGGCTTCGCCACCGAGAAGGGCGGCGACCCGCGCAACCCGGCCGACCCGAAGAACCACCCGGTGGCCGTCTCCGGCATCGCCAAGGCCAAGCTCTTCAACCTCTGCCAGTCGGTGAAGGTCCCCAACCTGCCGGTCACCATGGTGATCCACGCCGGTAAGGACCCGAAGGCCCCGGCCGAGGCGACCGACCTGCTGATCGACCTGACCTCGCTCAAGGGCGACGCCACGTTCGACAACATCCAGATCGGCATCGACGCCTCCGACCTCAGCAAGGGCGGCGTGAACGCCAAGGGCCTCCAGGGCAGCTTCGCCCAGCAGGCCGACGGCGTGGTCATCACGGGCCTCAAGCAGGTCGCCTGGTCCACCACCGCCGGCACGTTCAAGCTCACCGGCCTCGACCTGAGCCTCTCGACGGGCGCGAACGCCGAAGAGTGCTTCTAACCAGCGTTTCTCGGGCCCGCGGGGGTACACCCGCGGGCCCCTGTTCTTGGAGGACCCGGTGACCTTTGGCGGATGGCGCGCCCAGCGGCCATTCTGGGGCGGGCTGTTCCTGATCCTGTCGGGTCTGGAGCTCTTTCTCAGCGGCAATCTCAAGCTGGCCCTGGAAGTCCACTTCGGACCGACCGGCTTCCTGTCGTACGTCCTGCCGCTCATCATGCTGCTCTGCGGCGCCCTGACCTGGTTCAGCCCGTCGCAGCGGCTGTTCTACGGGATTCTGGGCACGGTCACGGCGCTGTACTCGCTGATCGGCCTCAACCTGGGCGGCTTCTTCCTGGGCACGGTCCTGGGCCTGGTCGGCGGCGGCCTGGCCGTGGCCTGGGGCCCGCCGGCCGCGCCGGTCGTCACTGAGGAGCCGCCGGCCTCCGATGAAGCCGACCCGTACTACCAGGACACCCGCCTGGACGACATGATGACCTCCGACTCGTCGGCTTCTGCTTTCGCTGCTTCTCCCTCGTCTCCTTCGTCTCCTTCCTTTCCCGACTCCGACTACGACCGTCCGGACTCCTCGGTTTACGACCGCCCGCCCTCGGGCGTTCTGCGGGACGAGATACCGACAACCCAGACCAGCCCGTTGTACGGCCGTCACGAGGGGACCGGTGCCGGGAGCGCCGATGAGCAGCTCCCCCCATCGTCTGGCCCAGGTGACCTGCCGAAGCGCCGTCACTTGGGCCCGCTCCTGATGGCCCTGTTCCTGGCCGTGGCCTTTTTGGCCACCGTCAACCGCGGCGGCGAAGCGTACGCCGCCCCGACCACCTGCCCGTCGTCGCCGAGCGCCACCGCCACGTCGAAGCCCGCTTCGGGCGCGGCGGTCGAAACCAAGGCCCCCGCGACGACGGCCGCCCCGCCCGCCTCGCCAACCCCGACGCCGACCGCCGAAAAGCCCGGCATCCTGGACTGGCTGCACGACCTGTTCACCGGCGGCGACGACGACCAGACCCAGGCCGCCGCCCCACCGTCGAACTCCCCCGCACCCCCGCCTCCGGCCACCACCAGCGCCGCCCCCACCCCCACCGCGAAGACCCCGGCCACCAGCAAGCCGACGACAACCCCGGCCTGCACGCCGACCAGCACGTCCCCGACCCCGAACGACAAGAAGGCCAAACTGGCGGCCGGCCAGCCCCACGTCGCCAACCAGCCCTCAATCCTCACCGCCGACGTGATGACGATGGACTCCTTGACCTACGACGGCGTAGCCGACCTGCCCCGCAAGGACGGCACAACGGTGAAGGTCCTGGCCTTCTCGATGAAAAACTCGGTCTCGACACCGTTCAAACTGGACACCCCGGGCGGCCCGAAACCACTGATCACGCGCAGCTCGAAACTGACGGTGGAAGGCGACGTGAAGTTCTACACGTCCAAGTTCTCCGCCAACGTCCTGGGCCTGATCCCCTTGACCTTCACCCCGTCCTTCCCCCCACCCCCGATCCCGCTACCGGGCTTCTACACGAAGTGCGAGATCGAACTCGTCTACGTCCAGTCCAACGTCTTGAAGGCCCCGGACCTGGACATCGAGTACGCCAACTAACCACCGCTCCAGCTTCGAGGTCCGGGCCGCTGCCGCGCCCCGGACCTCGATCTGCAACCCCGCGCGTCCGCTGCCCACGAGCCGCCCCTCTGAGGGTCACGCGACTCGCACTCCACTCCGACCGCGGCGGAGGCACCCGGCCGGCGGCGCGGTCGCCTCGCAGCCGTCTCGTTCGCGTCCTTGGTCCTTTGGGGCGAGATGGCCGTTCCGCTCACGGACAGCGAAGGCCGCGCCTGGACAGCAGACCTCGAAAGCGTGTGAGGGTGCAAGCCCTCCCGGGGTTCGAATCCCCGCGCCACCGCGCAGCAAGACCAGGTCGAACGCCCGGGCGCCTCGCAACAGAGGTGACCGGGCGTTCGGCATTCGGTCTCATTAGTCTCAGTTGCTGCGAACTCCAGGATCTCGAAGCGGTCTGGTCGAGTCAGAAGAACTGCAGATGCGGCAGGAGCTTGGCGGCAGCCTCGATGATCGCGGCGGCGCTGTCGTGCGCCTCCACGGCCTCCTCTGTTCCAACGCCAATGTCGTGCGCGGTTGGGTACTCCAGTTCGTTCCGGCGGCGTCGAAGCGTTCCGAAGGTGCGAAAATGCGCCTGGAACTGGGCCCGCATGGCCTGTTCGACGGCGTAGTGCCCGCCTTTGGTCGTCGGTCGGAGACCTTGCTGAGCGAGCAGGGCGGTACACGCGAAGCGAGCTGCGTCGTAGGCCAGCGTGTAGGCGCTATCGGCGTCGGCCTTCTGTAGCGCCAGGGAAGAAGCGAGGGTCCGTGTCGCCTTGTCCAGCAGCGGCTGACCGTTCGCATCGCCTCCTTGAACCTTTTGCAGGTCGCCGGCATTCAGTAGTTCCTGAATCTTGTCGGCGCCGGGCGCCCAACGAGTCACGAAGAATCCCTTTCCCGGTCGGCATCCAGATCGAAGACTGTGACAAGCGGCGAGGCTTGGATTTCCTTCACCAATCCGTCGATCGGGTGTAGCCACTGCTCAACGGTTCGGATGGTCGGGTTGACGGGCAGGCCCAGTCTCTCCTGGGCGATATCCGACGCGGCGTAAACGTCGGCACGAGCGGGCGCGCCCAGGATGAGAACGTCCACGTCCCCAGGAGGCGGGCCTGGTCTTCCCGCATATCGGGCAGCCCAAGAGCCGTAGATGTAGACACCACGCACGCCCTCGATGCCTAGAAGGACTTCCTCCAAAACCGTCTGCGGGCCGAACGTGTATGCCAAGAGCTGGGTCAACGGGGCAGCCACGCGATGGTCGAGCGCCGCCTTCAGCAGGCGGGCGCGCCCAACCGTCCGTGCCCGGAGGAGGCCGGCTTCCACCAGGCGATTCGCCTCGCGGAGCACGGTCGTGAGCGCGAGACCGAAGCGGGTCGCCAACTCGGTCGCCGTGTACTCCTGCTCCGGGTGAAGATAGAGCCACGCTAGGAGGTCGGCCTGGTGGCGCGATCTGAAGAGCGGCAGAAGGTCCGGCGCCCGACTACGCATAAGTGCAATATAACTTGCGTTTATGCGTAGTTGCAAAGCCTCGCCGCGCCCGCCCGCAGCCGAAGGCGCCTTCGCCTTCGACACCGTCTCAGTCGTCGCCTCGTTCGCA
This sequence comes from Dactylosporangium sp. NPDC051541, assembly GCF_044454505.1. Taxonomy (NCBI): domain Bacteria; kingdom Bacillati; phylum Actinomycetota; class Actinomycetes; order Micromonosporales; family Micromonosporaceae; genus Dactylosporangium; species Dactylosporangium sp. NPDC051541. The sequence goes on along the minus strand of NZ_JBITDU010000011.1, from coordinate 330,319 downwards.
CATGTACGCCGGCCACCTCGTCATCCGTGGCAGAAACGGGCGGCAGGTCACGAACACTCAGGGTCAGCCCTGAATGCCGGAGGGCAGGCCTCGAAAGCGTGTGAGGGTGCGAGCCCTCCCGTCGAGTGGGTCCTGCGGTGCTGGCGGGCGGCTCGGGGTGGGGAAATTTTCTTGGGGCGGGCGGCAACGGTCTGGGGAGAAAGTGCGTCTTGGTGGGCGTCCCTCTCGTCGACCCTAGGATCAGCCGCTCATGGATGAGTTTGACTCGTTCGTGCGATCTCGTAGCGCCGCGCTCCTCCGATCCGCCTACCTGCTCACCGGGGATCAGCATCTGGCTGAGGATCTGGTGCAGTCGGCGCTGGCCAGGACGCATCGGGCTTGGGGGCGTCTGCGTGATCGGGGGCACGTGGAGGCTTACACCCGTAAGACCATGTATCACCTGCAGGTGTCCTGGTGGCGGCGGCAGCGGCCGGAGGCTATGCCGGGGGAGCTGCCGGAGCCTGGCGGCGGGGTCGACCATGCGGATCAGGCCGCGGTGCGGATGGTGTTGCGGGCGGCGCTGCTGAAGCTGTCGGCCAAGCAAAGAGCAGTGCTGGTTCTGCGGTACTTCGAAGACTGCACCGAAACCGAAGCCGCCGACCTGCTCGGGGTCAGTGTCGGGACCGTCAAGAGCCAGACCTTCAAAGCGCTGGCCAAACTCCGTCAAATCTATCGCCTGGAAGGGGCAGTGCGATGAACCGGCTGCGTTACGACCTGGCGGACCTGGCGGACGAGGTGGTCAACGTGGATCTGAGCGCGCGGGCCCGGCAGACCTCGCGGAAGATGCGCAACCGGCGGGCCGTCGCCGCTACGGGGGTGGGCGTGCTCGTGGTGCTCGCGGGGGTGGCGGGTGCTGTCTATGCGCTGCGGCCGCCGGAAGCGACGGGCCCGACCCCGGCGAGGTCAGCGACGGCAACAGCAACGACGGCCACGACAACCCAAAACACGCAGACCACGCAGAGCACGCAGGCCACGCCGAGCGGGGACACGTCCGCCGCCGAGACCGTGAACGCGGGCACGCGCTGGTACCTCCGCGGCGGCGAGATCCATGCCGTGAGCCGGGGTAAGGACGTCGTCAAGGCCCGCATCCCCATTGACGAGAACGACGAGGACCACTGCGTCGCGCAGACCGTCACCATCTCGCCCACCGGCAAGCGGATCGCCTGGGCCGAGGGCGGCGGCAACGCCTACAGCGGCACGCTCAAAGTGGCCACTGCTGACGGCAAGAACGTGCAGACCCTCAGCGCCGGCGCGATCTGTCTCGGGGCGAGTGCGCTGCGGTGGAAGGGCGACGACCAGCTGTACTTCGGCGGCGAGGACGGCGGGAACTACCTGGCCAACATCCCGGCCGGCACGAAGACGAAGGTCCCGGAGGGGGAGCAGTTCGACGCGGCCTCGGCCGACGGGAAGTGGACGGCCAAGCAAGTCGGGAGCCAGCGTCTGGTGACCGACGGGCAGCAGAAGCGGGTGTACACCTACAAGCCGCCGGCCGTGGAGGCCGAGCACCACGACGGCTGGGGGGCGCGCGGGGTTTCGGCGGACGGGCGGTACATCAGCGTGGGCTGGTTCGGCACCGATCCGAGCCGGGCGCTGAGCACCTTCGCGATCGTGGATACGACCACCAACAAAGCTGTCGTCAGCCAGGATTCCACCGTCGTCTTCACCGCCGGTGGCCTGATCCTCACGCACCGAAACGGTCAGACGATCATGTACGACGTGAAGATGCAGCAGATCGGTGAAGCCCAGGAGCCCGCAACCGTCAAGGATGCGATGCTCCTGGGCTTCACCAAGGCGTACAACTAAATGCGAGCCAGTGCGGCCCGGAGCGGGTCCAGGCCCAGCGAGCCCAGGTTGAGGGCGTCGCGGTGGAACGACCGCAGGTCGAAGGACGCACCCGCGCGGGCCTGGGCGTCGGCGCGGGCGGCCAGCCAGGCGCGCTCGCCGAGCTTGTAGGAGGGGGCCTGTCCGGGCCAGCCGAGGTAGCGGTTGAGCTCGAAGCGCAGGCTCTTCTCCTCCACCCGGCAGTGCGCGCGCAGGAACTCCCAGCCCAGCTCCGGCGTCCAGCGCTGGCCCGGCGCGAATCCGAACGGATTGTCGCGCGGGATCTCCAGCTCCAGGTGCATGCCGATGTCCACGATGACGCGGGTGGCGCGGAAGGCCTGGCCGTCGAGCATGCCGAGCTTGTCGCCCGGGTCGGAGAGGTACCCCAGCTCGTCCATCAGCCGTTCCGCGTAGAGCGCCCAGCCCTCGCCGTGGCCGGACGACCAGGCGAGCACCCGGCGCCAGCGGTTGAGCAGCTCGGCGCGGACGTACGTCTGGGCGATCTGCAGGTGATGGCCGGGGACGCCCTCGTGGTAGACGGTCGTGACCTCGCGCCAGGTCGAGAAGCTGTCGACGCCCTGCGGCACCGCCCACCACATGCGGCCGGGGCGGGTGAAGTCCTCGCTCGGGCCGGTGTAGTAGATGCCGCCGTCAGACGTCGGGGCGAGCATGCACTCGATCGGCTGGACCTGCTCCGGGATGTCGAAGTGGCGGCCGTTGAGCTCGCGGACCGTGGCGTCGGCGAGCTGCTGCATCCAGTCCCGGAACGCCTCCTTGCCCTGGATCACCCGGGCCGGGTCGCCGTCGAGCGCGGCGACGGCCTCGTCGATCGAGCCGCCCGGCACGATCTTGTCGGCGACGGTCCGCATCTCCGACTCGAGGCGGGCCAGCTCGTCGAAGCCCCAGGCGTAGGCCTCGTCGAGGTCGACCGTCGCGCCCAGGAAGTAGCGGGAGGCGAGCTGGTAACGCTCCCGGCCCGCGGCCTCCTTCGGCCGGCCCAGCGGTGCGAGCTCGCGGCGCAGGAACTCGCCGGTCTCCACGGTCGCGGCCCGCGCGGCCTCGGCGTTGGCGGCCAGCTCCGCGGCGAGCGCCGGGTTTTCGGCGCCGACCCGCGCGGCCAGGTCGGGGTAGAAGTTGTCCCCGTCGAGGTCGGCCCACACCTCGCACTGCTTGGCGACCTCGACGATCTGCTTCGCCGGGGCGACGTAGCCGCGCTGCGCCTCGTGCAGGAGGGTTTGCCGCCATTGTGCGAGCGCTGACGGTACCCCCGCCAAACGCTTGAGGATATTGAGTGCCGCCTCTTCACCATTGGTCGGCATCAGGTCGAACGAGCTCCGGACCCCGTGCAGCGGGCTGGAGATCACGTTGACGTCGCTGGTCAGGTCGCCGGCCTCGTATCGCTCCAGGGCTAGCCCCAGCCGCTCCTGCATGGCCTCTTTGGCGACGCGCTCGGTCTCGGTGGCCGGGGTCTCGGCGGCGAGCGCGGTGAGCGCGGCCCGGTCGAGGTCGGCGAGCGCGGCGAACCCGTCGGGGGACAGGTCGGTCAGCGCGTGGTCGTGGCCGGCTACGCCGACAAAGGTCGCCCCGATCGGGTCGAGAGGCGCCCACTGCTCGACATATCTGTCGGCGATGTCATCGATAGAACCCACGGGCCGACCCTACGTTACGAAAGGGGCCGGTGCGGTACCGCTGAAGGCCAATTGAAAACGTGTGGCTCAGCGAACGCCTAGACGTCCGAATCCCGCGCGACAATCACCCCCGGCCCGGTGCACAGTAAGGCCCATGACGAGCCCCACCCCTGACGTTCCCGCTCCTGACGTGAAGCGCTGGCTACCCGCATTCGCCGCCGTCGCCCTGATCTGGGGCACGAGCTTCATGTTCATCAAGGACGCGCTGACGGGGCTCGCGCCGGCGTACATCGCGCTGTATCGGATCGCGCTCGGCGCCCTTACCCTGCTGCTGATCCTGGCCGTCCGCCGGCAACCGCTGGCCCGCGGGTTTCGCCTGTGGGCGCACTTTTTCGTGTTCTCGATGTTCGCGTCGACAATCCCGTTCGTCCTGTTCGGTTACGCGGAGCAACGGGTGCCGTCGGTCCTCGCCGGCATCTGGAACGGCACCGCCCCGCTCACAACACTGCTGGTCACCCTGGTTGCCGTGCGCTCACAGCGGCCGGCCCGACGGCAAATTTGGGGACTGCTGACAGGCTTTGCGGGGGTACTGGTAGTGCTCGGCGTATGGGAAGGAGTCGGCGGAGCCTCATTGACCGGGCAGCTCATGCTGCTGGGCGCGGTCACCTGCTATGGGATCGCGTTCAACTACACCCGGTGGCTGATGCAGCACTTCGAGCTGACAGCATTCCAGCTCTCCGCCGGTCAGCTTCTGATGTCCACTTTGCACCTGGTCATCGCCGCCCCGCTGATCGCCGGCCTCCCGGTTGGTCCGTCGCACCTCGGTCCGCGGGTGTGGATCGCGATCGTCGCGCTGGGCGTGTTTGGCACCGGGATCGCGTTCGCCCTCAACTTCCACGTCGTCCAGGTCGCGGGCGTGACGACGGGCTCGATGGTGACGTACTTCCCACCGTTCGTCGCCGCGCTGGCCGGCGTCCTGTTCCTGGGCGAGCACCTGACCTGGCACCAGCCGGTCGGCGGTTTGATTGTTCTCGGCGGCGTAGGCATCTCCCAGGGTCTATTTGTGCGACGCGGTCCACGTGAGCAGCTCATCCGCGGGCAGGGTGTTGAGGATCCGCTCGGCCGGGACGCCGCAGGCGATGGCCCGGGCGCATCCGTTGGCGAGCCAGTCGAGCTGCCCGGGGGCGTGCGCGTCGGTGTCGATGGTGAACCGGCACCCAGCCTCAAGAGCAACGCGTAGCAGCCGCTTCGGCGGGTCCAGCCGCTCCGGCCGCGAGTTGATCTCGATAGCTTTGTCGTGCTCGACCGCGGCCGCGAACACCGCCTCGGCGTCGAACCGCGACTCCGCCCGGGTCCCCCGCCCGCCGGTGATGAGCCGCCCGGTGCAGTGCCCGAGAATGTCCATCCGCGGATTGGCGAGCGCATTCACCATCCGCCGGGTCATCACCTCGGGCTCGTCCTTCAGATTGCTGTGCACCGACGCCACCACGACATCCAGCCGATCGAGCAGTTCGTCGGTCTGATCGAGCGACCCGTCCGCGAGAATGTCCACTTCAATCCCGGTGAGCAGCCGGAACGACATCCCGAGATTCTTGAACCCGGCATTGACGTCGGCCACCACGCCGAGCTGCTCCTCGAGCCGCTCGGCACTGAGCCCCCGAGCCACCGTGAGCCGCGGCGAATGGTCGGTGAGCACCAGATACTCATGCCCGATCTGCGCCGCCGCCATCGCCATCTCATCGATGGGCGACCCGCCGTCACTCCAATCCGAATGCGAGTGACAGTCCCCCCGCAGCTTGTGCAGCAGCCCGGCCGTCTCCGCGTCCAGGTCCTGCCCGGCCGTGGCCTCGAGCCGCCGCAGGTAGACGGGCTCCTCCCCGTTGAGCGACTCGACCACACACCGGGCGGTGACGTCCCCGATCCCCTGGACGTCGGTGAGCGTCCCCGCCTGCGCCCGCACGGCCAGCTCCCCCTCGGGCAACTTGCCGAGCGTGGCCGCCGCCCCGCGGAACGCCCGCACCCGGTAGGTCTTCTCATGCGCCCGCTCAAGCAGAAACGCAATACGCCGCAGATCGGCGATCGGATCACGCGCTGACGGCATACCCACACGCTATCGGAAGGTGGGCCTGGCCCCACCCGCGTCGGGGTCCAGATGGATTCTCCGCAGCGCTTTGGCTACCTAGCGTTATCGGCATGACAAACACACCGCTCCGCCTGCTGCAGCTGTTCACCGCCCTCTCCGCCGCCCTCCTGGCCGCCACCTCCCTCCTGGCCGTTCTCGACCCGGCCACGGTGAACGGCGTGGTCTGGATCCGCGCCGGGGGCATCCTGGCCCTGTCGTTCCTGAGCCTCCGCTGGGCCGCCCAACTCCGCCAAGGCAACCGCGGCGCCTACCGCCGGCTGCTGTGGGTCTCGATCGCCGGCACCCTGGGCATCGCCGCCCTGGCCCTCCTGCCGGACAGCCCGTTCCCACTGTGGTTCCGCATCGAACAGTCCATCCAGGGCCTGGTCCTGCTGACCCTGGCACTAACCCTCCTCCGCCCCAGCCTCCGAGCCACCCTCCAACCCACCCGTTGACGAGCCCGCCCCGCCCGGCCCCTCCCGAGGAGCCGGGCGCCCGCATCCTCCAGCAGGGCACTTCCGCGGGTTCGGCTCCCTGCGGAGTCGACGCAACGAGCTGGCGTGCCCCTGAGCAAGGGAGATCGGCACCACGCCAGAAGAGGCAGCGGAGGCCGGCGCCGAAGGCCGTTCAATCGTTGACGCAGCCAGCAGGCTTCTGCCCCACCCGAGCTTCTTTTGCATCACACGAGCCGACGCCGGCGGCTTTTCCCACGAATACGCCAGGCGCAGGGCGGTGAGGGTTGATTCGGCGCCTGTAGGGGTGCCGCGAAAGTCGTAGTCGCGACGAGTGACGACCAAAGCCGAACGCCCGGCTGCCGTCTTCGACGGGCCGGGCGTTGCTGCTGGCCGTTGGCGGTGGCGCGGGGATTCGAACCCCGGGAGGGCTTGCACCCTCACACGCTTTCGAGGCGTGCTCCTTAGGCCGCTCGGACACGCCACCGCCGAAGAGGTTACCTGACTGCCCCAGGCGTCCGCACAGGGGCTCGCCGTTTGGCAGGATCTCGGGTATGAGCACGCACATCGGGGCTGAGGCCGGGCAGATCGCTGAGCGGGTCCTGCTGCCCGGGGACCCTCTTCGGGCCAAGTGGATCGCCGACACGTACCTCAAGGATGCCTACTGCTACTCCACCGTTCGCAACATGCTCGGGTTCACCGGGACGTTCGAAGGCGTGCAGGTTTCGGTGCAGGGGTCCGGCATGGGTATGCCGAGCGCCAGCATCTACGCGCACGAGCTGATCAACGACTATGGGGTCAAGGCGCTCATCCGGGTTGGGAGTTGCGGGGCGATCCGCGACGAACTCAAGCTGCGGGACGTCGTGGCGGCCATCGGGTCGAGCACCGACTCGAACATGAACCGGGCGCGCTTCGACGGTTTGATCGACTACGCGCCCGTGGCCGACTTCGGGCTGCTGCGGACGGCCGTTGACGTGGCCGCTGAGCAGGGGATCCAGATGCGGGTCGGGCCGATCCTGGCCGCTGACGCGTTCTACACCGATCGGCCCGACCTTTACGATCGGCTGGCTGACTACGGGGTCCTCGCCGTCGAGATGGAGTCGGCGGCGCTCTACACCATCGCGGCCCGGTTCGGCGCTCGGGCGCTGACGCTGCTCACCGTCTCGGACCACATCAAGACGGGGGAGCGGACCACTGCCCAGGAGCGGGAGCAGACGTTCAGCCAGATGGTCGAGGTCGCGCTGAAGACCATCATCAGCTGAGGGCCGTGGTCGGACGCATCGCGGTCCGGTTCGGCAACCACCTCTGACGCTGCTCACCGTCTCTGACCACATCAGGACCGGCGAGCGGACCACTGTGTCGGAGCGCGAGCGGACGTTTCAGCCAGGTGGTCGAGGTCGCGCTGAAGACCGTTATCAGCTGATGGCCGTGGGAGCGGACGACTGTGCTGAAGCGGGCGATGAGGTTCGGCCAGGTGGTCGCGGCGGCGCTCAAGGTGATCATCAGCTGAGGGCCACGGTGGGGGACATGCGGGCGGCGCGCATAGCCGGATACAGGCCGGCTATCGCGCCGATCACCAGCGTCGCCCCGAACGCGCCGGCCAGGGCCCACAGCGGCAGCACCGCCGGCCAGGAGCGCAGCGCGGCGTACAGCGACGTGACCAGGAAGCCCAGCAGCACGCCCGACGCACCCCCGAGCCCGGCCAGGAGCAGGGACTCGGCCAGGAACTGCAGGCGGACGTGGGAACGGGTCGCGCCCAGGGCTCGGCGCAGGCCGATCTCGGAGCGCCGCTCCAGCACCGAGATCACCATCGTGTTCGCGACGCCCACGCCGCCCACCAGCAGGGCGACGGCGCCCAGGCCCAGGAGCAGCCCGGTGTACGCCTGGTCCGTTGCCGCCTTCGCCGCGAGTGCGTCGGACGGGCGGGAGACCTGGACCTCGTTCGGCGTCTCGGGGTTGGCGGTCGCGGCCAGGACCGCGGCCACCGACTCGACGGCGTCGTCGCGGATGCGGCTGTAGATGGTCGTCGCGTAGCCGTCAAAGCCCAGCACCGAGGTGGCGACCGGCCAGCCGATGAGGACCGCCGAGTCCAATTCGGGCGCCAGGGGTACCGGATCCAGGATCCCCACCACCGTGAACCAATGATCGCCAAGCCACACGTTCAGGCCCAGGCCGTCGCCCAGTCCCAAAATCCCGGCCGCCCGCGAGCCGAGCACCACCGTCGGATAGGTCGGCGCGGCCAGCCAGGTGCCGGCGTGGACGGTCGCGCCGACGGTGGACGGCAGCGTGGCCCGGGCCGCGAGGACCGCGATGCCGCCGGACTCCACGGACGGGATGCGGTCGCTACGGTACACGTGTGCCGAAGCCACCCGCCCCGTCGCCGACACCGCGGTGACGGGACCGATGCGCGCCACCATGGCCTCGGCGTCCTCGGGGAGATGGGAGGCGTCGCCGAGGAACGACTTGCCGGGCCCGGCCGTGAGCAGGTTGGTGCCGAGGTCGGCCAGGCGACGGTCCATCTCGGCGCGCGAGGAGGCCGAGATGCCGACGACCGACACCATGGCCGCGATGCCGATGGCGATGCCGAGCGCGGAGAGGACCACCCGAAGGGGCCGGGTGCGCAGGCCGATCCCGCCGAGGCGCCAGATGTCCGAGAACTTCATGTCAGCCGCCCGTCCAGCATCGACACCTGCCGCGGCAGCGACGCCGCGATGTCCCGATCGTGCGTGATCACCACGACGGTGGTGCCGGCGCCGTGCAGGTCGTGCAGGAGGCCCATGACGGCCGCGCCGGAGACGCTGTCGAGGTTGCCGGTCGGCTCGTCGGCCAGGATCAGGGGTGGGTCGCCGAGGACGGCCCGGGCGATCGCCACCCGCTGGCGCTCACCACCGGAAAGCTGGTGGGGCCGATGCGACAGCCGATGCTCGAGCCCGACGCGGACCAGTGCCTCCGCGGCCAGCCGGCGGCGCTCTGAGAGTGCGACCCCGGCGTAGAGCAGCCCGTCGGCCACGTTGTCCAGCGCCGACATCCCCGGTGCGAGATGGAACTGCTGGAAGACGAAGCCGATGGTCGTGGCGCGGAGGCGGGACAGGCCCGTGTCGGAGAGCCCGGCGATGTCGCGGCCGTCGATGCTGACCGTGCCGCTGGTCGGCACGTCAAGGGCGCCGATGAGGTGCAGGAGCGTGGACTTGCCCGAGCCCGACGGGCCGACGATGGCGACCAGCGAGCCGGCCGCGATGGTCAGGGAGACGTCGTCGAGGGCGACGACCTCCCCGGAGTACACCTTCCGGACGTTCTCCAGCGCGATCATGCGGCCACCCCGACCGTCAGGCCCGCGGTCACATCGGCCCCGGAGACCTCGACGCGCCCGGAGGCGAACAGGCCGGTCTTCACCGCGACCGTGCGGGTCGCGCCGTCCGTGACGATCTGCAGGCCGTATCCGCCCTCCGCCAGCGCCACCAGCGCGTTCACCGGCACGGTGAGCACGTCCTTGCGCTGCTCCGACACCAGCGTGACCCGCACCGGTGCGGCGTCGTAGGTGCCGAGCTTAGCCTGGTCGGCGATGGTCACGGTGACGTCGACGGTCACCTTGGTCTGGTTGTTCTGGACGGTCGCCGTGGCCACCGCTCCAATAGCGGCGATCTTCCCTGGTACCTCACTGTCGTCCGGCAGCTTCACGGTGGCCTCGGCTCCGACGGCCGCAAGCCGTTGCTCGGTGACGTCGAGCTGGACGGTGACCAGCCGGGTGGAGCCGGTCCACTGCAGGATCGGGCCGGTCGAGTTGTCACCGAGGTGGGCCTTGACCTCGCCGACCCGCACGGCGTCGGGCGCGATGACGATCCGGCCGAGCTCGACGGTGCCGGTCTCGGGCAGGCCGAGGGACTCCTGCCAGTCGCGCACGGCGTCGGCGGTGGCGCCGGTGTAGGAGTCGTCGGCCGTGAAGCCGGTGTAGCCCAGCGCCGCCAGGTTGGCCTCGAACGCGCGGACGTCCTCGCCCTCATCGCCCGACTTCAGCGCCCGATAGAACGGCGCTGCGGCGTAGAAGAGCAGGACGGGGCGGCCGTCGGCACGGTACATGGCCTCGCCCCGATGGATCGTGGACCCCTCGGCCGGCAGCGCGGTGATCGTGCCCGGCAGGCGGCCGTTGACCATCACCGGATCCCCGAAGCCGAGGGTGCCGTCGACCTGCTCGGTCGCGGTCAGCGTGCCTTTGGTGATCGTGGCGGTGTGCTGCGACGGTGCGGCCGCGGCCGGTGCCGTGTCGCGATTGAATCCGGTATAGGCCCAGAAGATCCCGGCGCAGACCACGACCGCCAAGCCGGCCCAGAGCAGGCGCCTCACCGTCCCACCACGCTCTTGCACGCTTCAGTGGCCGCCTTGAACGTCGGCGAGTTGAAGTCGATGCCGCTGTTCACGATGGCCGCCATGCCCGTGATCGGGTCCGGGTCCGGCATGTCGACGCCGTGCTCGCGCATGCACTTGGCGAAGGCGCGGGCCTGCTCCAGCTGCTCCGGCGAGAGGTTCTGAAGGGTGCCGCCGTTCGGAAGATACTGCTGACACGCCGACGCCGCCGCGACCGCCTTGTTGCGATCACCGCCGGCCGCGTTGGAATCGAACTGAATGCTCCCGTCCGGGCCGGGGTCGGGCATGTCGACGCCGTGCTCGCGCATGCACTTGGCGAACTGGCGGTTGGCCTCGGCCTTGTCGACCGTCGCCGAGGCTGAGGGCTTCGCGCTGCCGTTGTCGGCCGAGGCCACGGACGGGCCCGACGGCTTCGACGAGCATCCGAACAGCAGCATGCAGGACAGGATGACCGCGAGCTTTTTCATGGCCGCCAGTCAAGCCGGGTCGGCATAAGCTGGGCGTTAGCGAAAACGCTTATGCCAGGCTTATGTCGGACACGGCACCATGGGTGCATGCGAGTTCTGGTGGTCGAGGACGAGCAGCTGCTGGCCGACGCTGTCGCCGAGGGGCTGCGCCGCGAGTCGTTCGCGGTCGATGTGGCCTACGACGGCGATGGTGCGCTGCAGCGGCTGGGTTTGAACGAGTACGACGTGTTGATCCTCGACCGCGACCTGCCGGTGGTCGGTGGCGACGAGGTGTGCCGGCACGTCAGCGCGACACTTCCCGACACGCGGATCCTCATGCTGACCGCGGCATCGGCCGTGGCCCAGCGGGTCGCCGGCCTGTCGCTCGGCGCCGACGACTATCTGGGCAAGCCGTTCGCGTTCACCGAGCTGGTGGCCCGGGTCCGAGCCCTGGGGCGGCGGGCCCGCCCGGCCACGCCGCCCGTGCTGGAGCGCGGAGACCTGCGGCTGGACCCCAACCGGCGGGAGGTCTTCCGCGAAGGGCACTACGTCGGGCTGAGCCGCAAGGAGTTCGCGGTGCTGGAGGAGCTGATGCGGGCCGAGGGCGCGTGGATCTCGGCCGAGCAGCTGCTGGAGCGGGCCTGGGACGAGCACACCGACCCGTTCTCCAACTCGGTCCGGGTGACGATGGTGTCGCTGCGCCGCAAGCTCGGCGAGCCGGCCGTGATCGAGACACTCGCCGGAGTGGGGTACCGGGTCCCATGAAGCATCTGCGTATCCGCGTTCGCCTGACCGTGCTGTTCGGCGCGCTGTTCCTGGTCGGCGGCGCGCTGCTGCTCGGCCTGACCTATCTGCTGGTCCAGCAGAACATCCACCAGCGCAACTCCGGCCAGACGAACGTGGCCGGCCTGCCGGACAACGTCAAGGCCCTGCTCGGCACCGATCAGCAGCGGTTCCTCGAGCTGGTCCAGCAGCTGCAGGAGCGCCAGGAACGCATCGAGCAGGACACCCTCGACGCGGTCCTCACCCAGGGCTCGATCGCGCTGGGCGTGGTGACGCTGATCGGTGTCGGCTTCGGCTGGCTGATGGCCGAGCGGGCGCTGCGGCCGGTCGGGCAGATCACCGAGACGGCCCGGCGGGTGGCCGGAGGCAGCCTGCACGAGCGGATCGCGCTGAACGGTCCGAAGGACGAGATCAAAGAGCTCGCCGACTCCTTCGACACCATGATGGAGCGGCTCGACAAGGCGTTCGACGGGCAGCGCCAGTTCGCCGCGAACGCGTCGCACGAGCTGCGCACGCCGCTGGCGATCAACCGGACGCTCATCGAGGTGGCCCTCGCCCGGCCGAACCCGCCGCATGAGTTGATCCTCCTGGGCGAGACGCTGCTGATGGTCAACGCGCGTCATGAGCGGCTCATCGACGGGCTGCTCACGCTGGTCGCCTCCGAGCAGCCGCTCACGGTGCACGACCCGGTCGATCTCAGCGAGGTAGCCCGGCACGTGATCGCCGGCAAGGACGTCATATCCGAGCTGGACACGGCGACGGTCGCCGGCGATCCGGTGCTGCTCGAGAGGATCGTGCAGAACCTCGTCGACAACGCGATCAAGTACAACATCCCGGACGGGAAGGTCTGGGTGGCGACCCTGCAGAGCGAGGACTGGGCGCGGCTCGTGGTGGAGAACACGGGGCCGGTGATCCCGCAGTACGAGATCGAGGGTCTCTTCGAACCGTTCCGCCGGCTGCGGTCCCGGACCGACTCGGCCCGCGGGAACGGGCTTGGGCTGTCGATCGTCCGCTCGGTTGCCTCGGCGCATGGTGGGACGGTGGACGCCGCGCCGCGGGAGGAGGGAGGGCTATGGGTGCGGGTGACACTGCCCACAATAAAACCAACCGACCGATCGCACGTTTAGTTGGTACCGTCAGGAGGTGATTGATGGCCGCTTGGCCCGCGGGGAGCGGGCTCGCCACGCCGCCCTCGACGCCGCGGTCGTGCTGGCCACGGAGTCCGGGCTCGAAGGGCTGTCGTTCAACCAGCTCGCGGAGCGGCTCGGAGTGAGCAAGTCCGGCCTGTTCGCACACTGGCGCACCAAGGAGGAGCTGCAGCTCGCAGCGGCCACGCACGCCGAGGCGCGGTTCACCGACGTCGTCGTGCGGCCGGCATTGCAGGAGCCGCGGGGGATTCGGCGGCTGTGGGCGCTGCACGAGCACCGGCTCGCCGACATCGCCTCCGGCGACCTGCCCGGCGGCTGCTTCTTCTGCCTGGCGCAGTTCGAGTTCGTGGCTCGACCGGGCGTCGTGCACGAGCGGCTGGCGGCGGCCCTGGAGCGCTGGCACGTGCTGCTGGAGCGGCTGATCACCGAGGCGGTCGAGCTCGGCGAGCTGCACCCGGCCACCGACCCGCAGCAGCTGTCGTTCGAGCTCAACGCGCACGGCACGGCCGCCGTCTACGAGTCGCGGCTACTGGCCGCGACCAAGGTCTACGGGCATGCGCGGACGGCGGCTCTGGTGCGGCTGCGCAGCCTCAGTCCTACACCCCAGCTTCTCCCGGAGGCGTGATGGCCGGCTGCTCGCGTA
>NZ_JBITDU010000011.1:283250-316780 GCF_044454505.1 Dactylosporangium sp. NPDC051541 | reverse complement strand
GCGAAGAGCGTGTTCGGGCCGTGGATCTCCAGGGTGCAGTCGGCCGGCGAGCAAGGTTTATGCGCACGCGCGTAGGGCCGCTTCGGTGCGGCTGCGCAGAGGCGTGATGGCCGGCTGCTCGCGAAGAGCGTGTTCGGGCCGTGGATCTCCAGGGTGCAGTCGGCCGGCGAGCAAGGTTTATGCGCACGCGCGTAGGGCCGCTTCGGTGCGGCTGCGCGGAGGCGTGATGGTCGGCTGCTCGCGGACAGGGTGTTCTGGCCGCGGGGCTTCAGGCAGCCGTCGGCTGGTGACCAGGGTTCACGCGCATGTGCGTACGGCCGCTTCGGTGCGGCTGTGCGGTCTCAGTTCCGCACCGCAACTTCTCCTGGAGGCGTGATGGCCGGCCATGTCGCACCGTTCACGGTGCACTTCGATGACCTCGATCCGATGGGGATCGTGCACAACGCGCGTTACGCCGTTTTCCTCGAACGGGCGCTGTCGCAGTGGTGGGGCGAGCGGGGCGTCTCGTTCGACGGGGGGCGGCCCTCGTCGCCGGATGCGATGCACGCGGTCGCTGAGTACGCGATTTCGTATCGGGCGCCGGTTCGCGGTACCGGCGAAATCGGTGTGCATTTTTGGATCGAGACGTTGGGCGAAAGCAGCGCGGTGTACGGGTTCAGGATCCTGTCTCCGGATGGCGGGACGGTGCACGCTGAGGGGCGCCGGGTCAACGTGAAGCTCGATCCACGTACGCTGCGCCCGGCGCCGTGGACCGACGAGGCGCGTGTGTTGTGCCGGCCGCTGCTGGCGGTCGATGCGGAAGAGGTTGCGCAACGGCGGTGAGGGCCCGGCTTCCGGCAGACCTGCGAAGGCACGCTGGTCGGCGCTGCAGGTCGTGGATCGCGTTGCGGGTCGTGGATCGCGTTGCGGGGGTGTCGGGCCGAGCGGCTGCTGGCGGTCGATGCGGAAGAGGTTGCGCAACGGCGGTGAGGGCCCGTCTTCCGGCAGACCTGCGAAGGTGGGTGGGCCGGCGTGGCGGGGTGTCGGCTACTGGCGGTGGGTGCGGAAGAAGTCGCGTAGCAGGGCGGAGGACTCGGCCTCGAGTACTCCGGCGATGACCTCTGGGCGGTGCGTGAGCCGTCGGTCGCGCAGCATGTCCCATAGTGAGCCGGCGGCGCCCGTCTTTGGCTCCCACGCACCGAAGACGACCCGGCCGACGCGGGCGAGCACGATCGCGCCCGCGCACATGGTGCACGGCTCGACGGTGACTACCAGGGTGCAGTTCTCGAGGCGCCAGCCGCTGGAACCGGCCGAGCGGCGCATGGCCAACATCTCGGCGTGTGCGGTCGGGTCGCCGGTCAGTTCGCGCTCGTTGTGGGCAGCGCCTAGTTCGGCCCCGTCGGGGCCCAGTAGCACCGCCCCGATCGGGACGTCGTCGCCGGCGGCGGCGGCCACCTCGAGGGCCCGCCGCATCGCCGGTTCCCAGCGGCGCATCAAACTGGCCATCCGCGCATCAGCGTGACCGGGGCGTGCATGAACGTGACCGGGGCGTGCACCAGCGTGACCTGAGCGTGCACCAACGTGGCCCAGGCGCGCATCGACGTGATCGGACCGGGCAACCGAGTGACCAGGCCGCGCAGCCGAGATGACCGGCCGCGGATCGACCTGACCGGGCTGGGCATCGATGTGGTCGGGCTGCGCATCAGAGTGGCCGGGCGCGCATCAGGCCTCGCGAAGTTCCTCGATCTCGTCGCCGGCCCCGATGGCCTGGCAGATCTCGGCGGTGAGGTCGGCCGGGAGCATGCCCTCCTGGGCGCACAGCTCGACGAGCCGGCCGCCCGGCATCCCCAGGTCGGCGAGCAGCTCCGGGTCGCCGGCCGGCTCGATGTCGGCCTCCGCCTTGGGGCGCTCGTCCTCCTCTTCGTCCTCGTCGTCCGGCTCATCGTCGTCGTCGGCGTCGGCGATCTCGGGCACCTGTTCCTCGATGTCGCCCAGGAGGATCGCGCCCAGGCGTGACTCCTCGGCGAACACCTGGTCAGAGCCGAAGACGCGCAGGTCCTCGCCCTCGTCGAGGCGGAGGATCACCAGGTAGGCATCGTCGGACTCGACGAAGAGCAGCGATACGGACGCCTCCGGGTCGGTGTCCCGTAGGCGATCGGTGATCTCTTCGATGTCGGCGACGCCACTGAGGTCGAGTTCGGCTGCGGCCCAGCCCTCAGCGCCGCGCGTGACAGCGGCAGCGAAGTGCGACACGGTCCCCCCGGTCGGTGCTCGTCGGTACGCGTGAACACTATTCGAGCGGGTTGCCTGTTGGCGGCAAAGGGCCCCGGCTTTCGCCTCGGCGAGTCGTCTGAATCTTTGTGATCCGGGCCGCCCGGGCCGACCGGATCAGCCCGCGATGCGTCGACGGGTGGCGATGAGCTCGCGCAGGCGGTCGGCGCGCAGTCGGCGAGGATGGAGCCGCTCGCGGAGCGCCTTGGCATCCGCGATTTCGACCAGCAGCGCGAGCCGCCGGCGGCGCCGCTCGGGATCGAGCCGCTGCAGCCTCAAAGCCATGGTGCGAGAGTGATCCTCGCCGCAACCCACGTCAAGAGGCGGCTTCCTACCAGAGCAGCCAGTCACCGCCGGCGAGACGGTATGCGACGAGAATGCCCGCGATCGCCACCGCGACGCCGCTCGACGCGGCCACGCCGACCGCGGCGCCCCGGTCGCCGAAGCGGGCCAGGATCGCGGCCGCGCCCCAGGCGACGAAGCCGGCGATGAGGCTCACCCAGACGTATGAACGGGCCGAGCCGTTGAAGATCAGCCCGAACAGCAGCATCCACGCCGCGCCCGCGGCCCCGCCGATGGCGACCGACTGGCCACGGACGGGCAGGGGCTCGCGGTAGGTCGGGCGGGGCTGACTGACCTTGAACACCGGCGGTCGCAGCGCGCCCTGCCAGGTGCCCATGGTCGCGGCCGGAGTGGGCGGCCGTGACGTCGGCGGCTGGGCGCTCAGGCGCGGCGGGGGCCCGACCATCGGCGGCCCCATGGCGCCGGGCCAGGCTCCCGGCGCGGCGGTCGCCTGCGCCTGGCCGCCTGCGGAACCGCCGGGCTCCTTCCACTGCGACTCGCTCACATTTGCAGCTTAGCCCGGGAGTTCAGCCAAAGACGGCCAGGCGTTTCGAGCTCGCCCGGCCGTCCCCCACGACTGCGCCCCGGACCACCGTCCGCCACAAAGCCAAATCGCCGCTGAGCCCGAAGGCCAGACCACCGCTCGGCCCGGGGCCGAGACCAGGACAAGGCCGGAAACTCAGCCGAAGACGGCGATGCGCTTCCAGCTGGACCCGGCGACCATCGTGAACTCGCCCCCGGCCACGACCTGCCGCAGCGGCTCGCTGGGCGTCAGCGTGCGCACCCCGACAACCCCGTTGGCCTGTGGCGCCCAGTCCAGCAGCCGCCCCGCCCCGTCAACCGCGGCCAGCTTCACCCGCGGCAACGAGCCGTCAGTGCAGGCGCCCTGGTTGCCGTTCTTGGTGGTCTTGCAAGCCCGGTCGAAGTGCCCGCCGATGTACGCCACACTGCCGAGCGCCGTCACGGCCTGCACGTCACCGTCGAAGACCCGAATCCAGTGCTGCTTCCCGGCCGGTCCATAGGCGGCAGCGCGGCCGCCCGTGCCACCCATCCCGGCGTACACGGTGCCGTCGCTGCCGACCGCGATCGCGAGCACAGGTGCGGGCGGCCGCGGCAGGAAGCCTTTGTCGAGAGCACCGGTGACGGGGTCGACGGCGGTGAGGCGGGGCGTGTTGGCGACGTTGGCGGTCCGGTGGAAGTCGCCGCCGAGGTACACCCGGCCGGTGGTCACCGCGAGCGCCTCCACGGCGTTGTCGGTCGCCGGGGCCCAGCGGGGATCGAGTGCGCCCGTGGTGGTGTCGAACGCCGCGAGGTTGGTCCGCTTCGCGGAGTCGACCTGGGTGAAGCGGCCGCCGACGTACAGCCGCCCGCCCCCGACCCCAAGCGTCGCCGGCGAGCCGGTGATCGCGTGGCTGAACCCATCGACCGCACCCGTACTCGCGTCCAGCTTGGCCAGCGAGTCGCGCTTCGCACCGGCAATGCGCGAAAAGTCACCAGCCGCATACACAGAGTTACCATCGGTGGCCAGGGCGCGGACGGTGTCATCCGCGGCCGGGGCCCAGTCCAGCAGGGCTCCGGTGCGGGCGTTGAAGGCGGCGAGGCGGGCCCGCGGGATGGAGCGGCCATTGACGATCGCGTTGCCGAAGGTACCCCCGACATACACGGTTTCGCCCAGGTAGGCGGTGGTGTAGACGGTGCCGTCGAACTGCGGCGAGCGCAGTGGACTGCGCTGGATGCCGGCCGCACTCGCGATGCCCCCGGAGAGGACGGCGACGACCGTGACGGCGGCCGCCACAAAAGGGATAACACGCATGGAAGCACGGTAACGGGATGTAATTACCGAAACGCAGCAATAGGTACGCGTAAGTCGTTCGGCGGGCGTCCCGAGCCGAACGGGTGACCGGGTGGTGTGCGAGAGTTCCGCAGTGCGTGATGCGACGTTGAACGTGGCGGTGATCGGCCTCGGGTTGATCGGCGGTTCGCTCCTGCGGGCGCTCGCGGCGCACGGGCACCGAGTGAGCGGCTATGACGCCGACCCGGCGACCAGGGCCACCGCGCGCACGGCCGCGGCCCAGGCCCCCGCCAACGCGCGCTGGCACGTGACCGGCTCCATCTCCGACGCCGTCCGCGACGCCGAGCTGGCCGTGGTCGCGGTGCCGCTGCCGGCCGTGGGGTCGGTCTTCGACGAGCTGGCCTCGCTCGGATACGTCGGCGTCGTCACCGACGTCACCTCGGTCAAGGGCCCGGTCCGCGACCTCGCCGCCGACCGGCTGCGCACGGGCGGGCAGGCGCTCGCCACGTTCATCGGCGGCCACCCGATGGCGGGCCGGGAGACGTCGGGCTTCACCGCCGCCGATCCCCGGCTGTTCAACGGCTGCGCCTGGGTGCTCTGCCTCACCGAGGACGGCGCCGGCCTGCGGGACTGGGTCGACCTTGCGGCGCTGATCACCGGGCTCGGGGCCCGGGTCGTGCCGGCCACCGCGGACGAGCACGACGCCGCCACCGCCGCTATCTCACACGTGCCGCACCTGGTCGCCGCGGCCGTGGCCGCCCTGATCTCCAGCGACCCCCTGGCCGGGACACTGGGGGCGGGATCTTTCCGCGACGGCACCCGTGTCGCCGCCTCCCGCCCCGAGCTCACGGCCGCGATGTGCGGGGGCAACGCACCGGCGGTCGGCCGCGCCCTGGACGCCGTCCTCGCCGACCTGGCCGCGGCCCGGGCCGCACTGGACGGTTCCGATCCGATCGGTGCGCTCATCCCGTGGCTCACCCCCGGCCACAACGCCCGCCTGGCCTGGCCGCCGGAGCCGGGCGAGTCGGCCGACCTGCCCGCCCGCGCCGACGTCCTCCTGCGCCTGGGCCGCGTCGGCGGCTGGATCGAGTCCGTCTCAGCCGACCGCAAAACCATCCGCGCCGTCCGCCCTGCCTAAACGCGCAGCTCAGCCGGTGCGAAGGCCATCCGCGCCGTCCGCCCTGCCTAAACGCGCAGCTCAGCCGACCGCAAAACCAACCGCGCCGTCGCCCTGCCTAAACGCGCAGCTCAGCCGGTGCGAAGGCCATCCGCGCCGTCCGCCCGGCCGGAGAAGACCCGGCGGTCGGTCACCACCGCGGTGACCAGGTCGGCCGGAGTGACGTCAAAGGCTGGATTGATGGCCTCGGTTCCTTCGGGCGCAGTGGTACCCGCAACCTCCGCGGAACCCCGATCCTCGATCTCCACCTCCGCGCCGGACGGTGTCGCGAGATCGACCGTGGACTCCGGCGCCACGCAGATGAACGGAATGCCGGCCGCCTTCGCGCCGAGCGCGTGGGCGTAGGAGCCGATCTTGTTCACCACGTCGCCGTTCGCGCAGATCCGGTCGGCGCCGAGAATCACCGCGTCGACCTCGCCGCGGGCCATCAGGAACGGGCCGGCGGAGTCGACGGCGAGCCGGTGCGGAATGCCGGCCCGGCGCAGCTCCCACGTGGTGAGCCGGGCGCCCTGCAGGAGCGGGCGGGTCTCGCTGGCAATGACGCCGCCGAGGGTTTCGCGACGGTACAACTCAAAGACGACGGCCAATGCTGTGCCGTCCACGACCGTGGCCAGGCCGCCGGTGTTGCAATGTGTCAGCAGCCGGGCGCCCGGTCCGCAGAGTTTCTCGACGAGGTCGGCCCCGAGCCGCGCCATCGCTTTCGAACTGGCGATTTCCTCGTCCCGGATCCGCAGCGCCTCGCCGAGCACCGCATCGAAGGACGGCAACAGCGCCGCCGTTCGCCGCACGCCCCGGGCCAGGTTCACCGCCGTCGGCCGGGCCGATTCCAGCCGGTGTACCGCCTGCTCCAGCTCCGCCGGATCGGCATGCTGTTTCGCCGCGAGCGCGACCCCCAGCGCTCCCGCGACGCCGATGGCCGGAGCCCCGCGCACGCTGAGTCGCTGAATCGCCGCGACCAGGTCAGCGACCGTTTCCAGGCGCAGGTAGACCTCCTGGCCCGGGAGCCGGGTCTGATCCACGAGGACGACGGCACCGTCAATCCAGTCAATCGCGTGCATCAATCACTCACACCCTCTTGTCGCCCGATGGAATTCATCCTTTCAGATCTCCGGCGCTCGGCCCGACCCGGTTTTACGGCGGCATTCGGTCAGTCCGGACTCGGTTTCCGGCTCGGTTTGCGCGAAAGTGCCGGCCGCGGACGTCGACGCGCGTACATTCGGTTTTCATGAGCTCCGCACTGGTGCTCGCGGCGGTCCCCATTGTGCTGGCCGCGGGTTTGTTCGCGTTGATGAAGGTCCCGACGAATCTCCAGCTGACGGTCACCGACAGCGCGCTCGTCATCGAGCCGCAGGGTCTGGACCGCCTGTGGACCAGGCGCGACCGCATTGAAATACCACTGGCGGTGGTCGCCTCCATCCGCATCGCCCCCCGCTCCGAGGCCCCGCCGCTGCCGGTGCGCCACAACGCCGTGCACCGCAACGGCCTGCACCTCGACGGCATCATCACGGCCGGCACGCACGGCGACACGTTCTGGGACGTCCGCCGCGGCGACCAGCTCCTCATCATCCAGTGCCGCCCCGGTGCCGAACTGGGCGCGCTGGTCCTGCAGTTCGCCAACCCCTTCGCGACCCTGACCCGCACGCGAACGGTACTCGCCCCGCACCGCGCCTCCCGCACCTGAACCGACCGCAAAGGCCGCACAGAATCCGGATGGCAGAGACCGCCCAGGATCCGGATGGCAGAGACCACCCAGGATTCGGGTGGCAGAGGTCGCGCACGATCCGGGTGCAGAGGTCGCCCAGGATCCGGGCGCCGGCAGCGAAGGACCGCCAGGCCCACGGGCTCGGCGGTCTCGGTTCAGCCGCCGGTGGTCTCGCCGATCTTCTCGGCGCCGAGCGTCTCCATGAGCAGGCGCAGGGCGGCTTCCTCGCTGGTCTCGCGGACCTCCGAGGCGTCGTCCAGCAGCTCGTCCCCCGGATCGAGGCCGGGGAAGCGCGGGTCGGTGACCGGCGAGTCGTACTCGGGGTCGAACGGCGGCTCGTCCGCACCCGTCCCGGCCCAGGCCGAGTCGCTCCCGCCACGACCACCGGCCGGTGCGCTCGGCGCGGCCGCCGGCCGGGCCGGTGCCGGGGTCGCGGGTCCGGCGTTGGCGCCCGCACCGCGCCGACCGGCACCACCACCGGCTCCGGCGGCGGCCCGGCTGGCCGCTTCCCGAGCCTTCTCGATGGCGCTGGACGCGGCGGAGCGCGGCTGGGCCGGAGCGTTCCCGGCAAATGCGGACGAACTGGACGAGACGGGCGGCGCCGGCGGGGCCGCGACGACCGGAGCCGGCGGAGAAACGGCCGCCGGCGCGACGGCCGCTGGGGCCGCGACGGGCCGTACAGCCTCAAGCGGCGCAGCTGGAGCGGAAGCAGTGAAAGCCGAACCAACCGAAGCTGACGCAACCGAAGAACTCGTCGCCAAAGCCGAGACCGGAGCCGCCGGAGCCGCCGGAGCCGCCGGAGCCGAGGCCGGTGTCGGCGATGGGGCCGAGCCGCCGGGACTGGCGGGGGTCGGCCAGTCCGAGTCAGCGTCGGCGCCCGCCGCGCCACCCGGGACCGCCGCCACCGGCCACCCATCGTCCTCAACCAAGGGGGCCGATGGAGCAGGCGGCTGAGCGGAGGCGTGCTGGGCAGAGGCGTGCTGGGCCCCGGCCGGCTGCGGAGCACTCTGCGGCCGAGCCTGCTGCGGAGCGCTGTAGGCCTGGCCGCCGCCCCCGTTCGCGGGCCCGGCCACCGAAGCCGGTCCAGCGGCCGACGCCGGTCCGGCCGCCGAAGGCGCGGGAGCCGGTGGACCCGAGGGCTGCGGAGTGGGCTTCGGCGGCGCGGGCCGGTTGCCGCCGCCCCCACCCCCAGGCTGGCCGCCGACCTCGCAACGCACCTGCCAGCGCCCGCCCAGCAGCTCCTGCAACGCCTTCAGGAGCACGTCGGGCGAGGCGTTGAGCATGTCGGCGTGGGTCGAGTATTTGAACCCGAGCACCAACGTCGTGCCCTCGACGGCCTGCACCGTCGCCTCGCGGATGATCGCGCCGGCCTTCTTGCTCTTGTCGTTCACCAGGGCCAGCAGGTCGGGCCACACCCGCCGGATCGCATCGGCGTCCAGCCCGCCTCCACCGCCACCGGCACCCACATGAGCAGGCGGCGGCGCCGAAACCGGCGGTGCGGACACGGGCGGCGCGGAAACCGGCGGCGTCGAAACGGGCGGAGCCGAAACCGGTTGCGGCGGCGTGCTCTCGGCCCACGTGGCCGGCGGCGCGGCGGGAGCAACGGGCGCCGCCGGAGCCGCGCTCGGACGAGCTTCCCGGATGTAGTCCATCCCGCGGGCGGGCTCCGCAGCCACCGCGGCGGCCGGCGGAGCGGGCGTCGGCGCGGGGACTGGCGTGACGACCGGAGCGAGCGCCGGCGCGGCCACCGGAGAAGCGACCGGAGCCGCGGCCGGGGCCGGAACGCCCCCGGCCTGCAAGCGCCGCTCCATCCGCTCCAGCCGCTGCAGCAGCGCCGAGCTCGAGTCGTCCGCGCCCGGCAGGAGCATGCGGGCGGTGATCAGCTCCAGCAGCAGCCGCGGTGCCGTGGTGCCGCGCATCTCGGTCAGGCCGTTGTGGACGATGTCGGCATAGCGGGACAGGGTGGCCTGGCCCAGCTGGTTTGCCTGGGCGCCCATCCGGTCGAGCTGGTCCTGGGGTGCGTCCAGCAGGCCCTTGCTGACCGCGTCCGGCACCTGCTGCAGGACGATCAGGTCGCGCAGGCGCTCCAGGAGGTCGGAGGCGAAGCGGCGCGGGTCGTGGCCGGCCTCGACCACGCGGTCGATCACGCCGTAGGCGCCGCGGCCGTCGTCGGCGGCGAGGGACTCGCACATCTCGTCGAGGAGGGCGCCGTCGGTGACGCCGAGCAGGGCGACGGCGCGGCTGTAGGTGACGCCGTCCTCGCCCGCACCGGCGATCAGCTGGTCGAGCACGGAGAGGGTGTCGCGGGCGGAGCCGGCGCCGGCCCGCACGACCAGTGGGAAGACGGCGGGCTCGACCTTCACGCCCTCGGTGGCGGTCAGCTGCTCGATGTAGGGCCGCAGGGCGCCCGGTGGAATCAGCCGGAAGGGGTAGTGGTGGGTCCGGGACTTGATGGTGCCGAGGACCTTCTCCGGCTCCGTCGTCGCGAACACGAACTTGACGTATTCCGGCGGCTCTTCCACGAGCTTGAGCAGCGCGTTGAAGCCGGCCGAGGAGACCATGTGGGCCTCGTCGATGACGTAGACCTTGAAGCGGCTGGAGACCGGGGCGAAGAAGGCCCGCTCGCGCAGGTCGCGGGCGTCGTCGACGCCGCCGTGGCTGGCCGCGTCGATCTCGATGACGTCGATCGAGCCGGAGCCGTCGGGCGCGAGGTCACGGCAGGACTGGCACTCGCCGCACGGGTCCGGGGTCGGGCCGCGCTCACAGTTGAGCGACCGGGCCAGGATGCGGGCACTACTGGTCTTGCCGCAGCCGCGCGGGCCGGAGAAGAGATACGCATGGTTGAGCCGCCCGGAGCGCAGCGCCTGCGACAGCGGCTCGGTGACGTGCTCCTGGCCGATGACCTCGGCGAACGTGCGGGGCCGGTACTTGCGGTAGAGCGCGAGCGCCACCAGCGGTCCTCCGTTCCGAGTAGAGCCGGGACCACCGTACTCCCGGGCACCGACATTTTTCGGAAGGTGGGGGCCGGGCAAGAAGACACCGCTCGTGCACCCGACAGAGCTCACTTATCCTTGCTGCCTTCCGGCCCTGGGGAGGTTCATGAGGTGTCGCCGCACGAGCGGCTTGCCGACAACAATACCCGGTGCACGAACCCCGTCGGCGATGGGTATCCTGGCGCACGGAGGATTCGCCTAGAGGCCTAGGGCGCACGCTTGGAAAGCGTGTTGGGATAAAACCCTCACGAGTTCGAATCTCGTATCCTCCGCCGTTCTACCAGGCAAAACGCCGGGCCGCCCGATCGTGGGAGCCCGGCGTTCGGCGTTGTGGGCCCGAGCGAGGTCCGGGTGTGGCGCGCGTCTCACGGCCGTAGGGCCCATGGATGTGTCATCACGCGACTCCAAAGAGTGACTCCGACGCCCCGGCAGTGCCGATCTTTTTGGAATCGTGGTCACCTGGAGGCCATCCCCGCGCCCCGCGTGAGCGGTATTTGCACGTGCCGACCCATGCGACCATCTGGATACAGGCACGCTGTTGGAGGGGGCGGCGATGTTCTACCGGAGCCCGGACATCCTGATCACCAGCACGCACGTCGTCGTTCTCGACCCCGGTGAGCGGCGCATCCCGCTCGAGGCGATCGAGGCGCCCTACATCGTCAAGCACGGCCGCGGAGCCGGCTTCCGGGCCGCGCACGAGATCCGCGCCCGTATCGGGGCGGCCGACGTGCGCCTCTTCTACACCACCGACCGGGCCGCGTTCGGCAGCGTGCGCCGGGCGCTGATCCGTGCGCTGGAGTGCCGGACCGACCCTCTACCGATCTGAGGGTCCCGCGACCGCAACCAGCTTTTGCGCAACTTGCGATATGGCAGGTTGTGAGCTAGCGCATAGGCGTGCGGCCATGCAACCATCGAAGGAGAGCCACGAGGGGGCGAGTGGCGAAACGCAGCAGCGCCCGGCGGTCACCGGGCGCTGGTTCTGTCAAGTGACACATGCCTCGCCGGCCGAGACCTGATCGGCCGGCGGCGGCATTGCTGTCAGGCGACACGTGCCCCGTCGGCTGAGACCTGATCGGCCGGCGGCGGCTTGATGATGCGGCCGCCTTCCGGTTACGCGGTGAAGCGGCATCGATACCCGATGTCATCTCTACCGCAGTGCCGACCCCGCTCGCAAGACCGAGGGGAAGGGATATGAGCAATTTCTACGAGAGCCCCGACCTGGTCGTGACCATGGACCACTTCGTGATCCTGCGTCCGGCGCAAGTGCACTACCGCCTCGACTTCCTGGAAGGCGTCTACGTCCTGCAGCACCCGCGCTCCGGCCGCAACCGCCCGGCCCAGGAGATCCGCGCCCAATACGGCGTGCACGACGTGCGCCTGTTTCACACCAGCGACCGCCAGACCTTCGGCCAGGTCCGCCGCGCCCTCATCCGCGCCCTGGAGTGGCGCGCCCGCTACGCCACGTCGAGCTGACGGCCGATTCGCCGGGTTGTGACACTACTGTCTGGTAGGTAACGATCCGGCGAACCCGCCATATCCCCGACAGCCGTATCGCAGATTGGTCTTACACTAAGCTCCGGCCCGATCGGGCCACCCGAACGGGCGACCATATTTCGCGACAACGTGGGGTATGACCGAACTCGCGTCTTTTCATGTCTGGACCCGCAAAAGCCGACCGGCGCAGTAGGGTGAACCACGACCAGCGATATGGCTAGTAGGCATACGTCCAACGAGGGACACGATGAGTCCGGGTGACACGCCCGCGGTCGCACGCCGGAAAGTCCGGCTGGCGCTCAAGGACGCCCGTCTCGCCCAGGGATTCACCCAGTCCCAGGTCGCCGAAGCCATGGAGTGGTCTCTCTCCAAGGTGATGCGGATTGAGTCGGGCGAGGTCACCATCTCGGCCAACGATCTGCGGCCACTGCTGTCCCACCTCGGCATCCGCGACCGCGAAACCGTCGAGGACCTCATCCATGCCGCCAAGGCGTCGAAGCAGAAGAAGCAGTGGTGGGATGACCAGCGCTACCAGGGCCTGCTGACGCCGGCGATGCGCCAGCTGATCAGCTTCGAGGCCGAGGCGACGGTGATCCGCAGCTTCGCGCCGGCCGTGATTCCCGGCTGGCTTCAGGGTGAGGCTTATGCCCTGGCCGTCACCGGCGTATTCGTCGACGAGTTGACGACCAGGGAAATCGAAATCCGATCCGCGATCCGGGCCGCGCGCCGCAAAGCGCTGCGCGACCGCACGCCGCGGCCACAGCTCTACGCATTGTTCGACGAGTCGGTACTTCTGCGCCAGTACGGCGGGGCGAAGGCTCTCGGTGAGACGCTGTCAGCGGTCAGCTCGGCCATTGCCGAAGGCTGGCTCAGCGTTCGGATTCATCCGCTCGAGAGCCCCTATCCGGCGTTTGGCCAATACGATCTGCTGTACCTGTCGAGCGAAGACGACAACCACGCCGTGCTATACCGAGAGAGCTATACCATCGACGAGATCGTCGACGATCCGCCTCGCATTGCTCGCCATCGCGAGGGCTGGGATCGGATGTGGGAGGCCTCGATCGGGGAAGTCGAATCGGCTGAACGAATCGCCGCTGCCGCGTAGCTCTCCCCGCACGCGGACCAGGGGATTCCTGCCGATGAAGGATCTTCGGCCCAGCGCCGAAGGGCCCGATCCGGAGGTCGCCGCACCCGGCCACCTCCCTGTCAGAAAACAGGTGGACCATGCACGAACCGGCCATGCCACGCGTCTTCCGCCGCAGCAGCTACTGCGGCAATTCGACGTGCGTCGAGGTCGCTACCGCGAATAGCGTGCACGTTCGCGACGGCAAGAATCCGGGCGGGGCGATCCTCTCCTTCGAGGCCGCGCCGTGGCGGGAGTTTCTGGCCGGCGTCAAGCGCGGCGAGCTCAACCGCGGTTAGTCGGACAGGGTTTCGGACCGCAGGCCGGCGAGGAAGTCCCGCCAGGCGTCCGGGTCGAATTGCAATGGCGCGGTGCCGGGGTTTTTCGAATCCCGGATGAATACCGCGTCGGCGTGGAATGCAACCTCGACACATGACGCGTTCCCACAGAAACGGGATTTGCGCCACACGAGGGCCTGGTGATTCTCGGCCATCGGGTCGGCCTCCTTCGAACCCAAGGACGTGAACCTTCAGCATACGTAGCGCGTTGAAACACGACACGCGAGTATGCGAAGTTGGCCCATGAATGCACATATCTGGCAAACCGGGCAACAGGCTGCGCCCGCGGGACCACCGTCCCGCGGGCATTTCCCGGCCTCGGCACTCAGAGCAGAGAGTTCAGCCTCCTGTAGGCGTCGGCATAGCCGGCCCGGTCCAGCCGCTCAACGCTTGCGGCATTGGCGGCGAAGGCGCGCATCAGACAGCGCTGGACGCGCATCAAAGTGATCAAGTTTGTCGACGTGAACAGGGTGACCCCGGCGCCGGCGTAGTTGGCCTTCAAGAGCCACACCAGCGGGGTGAAGGTGCGGATCGCGCGGCTCGTGAGTGGCGGCACGGACAGGACGGCGGCGGTGATCACATAGGGACCGGCACCATCGGTGATGGTTATCGCGGCAACCGTCCCCACGGTGGCCAGAACGCCGGCGGTGAGCATCGCGACGCGGCCGGGGCGTCCGCGATACTCCACACGCAGATCTTGGAGGGCCTCCAGGTCGTACACCTGGGGCTCGGGTTTCCAGACCGCATAGACATCGTCGGTGATGACGATGTCGTGATCCTTGTAGAAGACGGTCGGCATCGGTTCCCCCCTTAGCCTCGTCAAACAGTATGAGTCGGCTGCGTCACAGATCGCCAGGCCACAAGGTGCCATATCGCAACCTGCGCAACTCCCACTCGCCGTGCGACTGCTATTACTGAGGGTGTTGTCACTGGTGAACGTCCACCCTAGCGTCGCGGAAGCGGAGAGATGTGCGCAAATGGAATTTCCATCGCTCTCTTGACCGCCCGACAGAGCTTCCGTGACCGCCTGACAGAGCTTCCGTGACCGCCTGACAGAGCTTCCGTGACCGCCTGACAGAACTCCCGTGACCGCCTGACAGAACTCCCGTGGCTGCCTGACAGAACTTCTGCGACCGCCTGACAAAACCTGACGGACACTCAGGGCCGCCGCCTTGACCGGCCGTCCGCCCGGGGCGGCGCGTCGAGCTCCGCGCGAGGGCAGGGCCTAAGCTGGTCCGAGGTGTGACGACCGACGTCAACGAATCGAAGGAGCGCCCTGTGCGGCCCGGTGGACAGCCCAACCTGCAGCAGATGATGAAGCAGGCGCAGAAGATGCAGCAGCAGATGGTCGCCGCTCAGGCGGAGCTGGCCGAGGCCGAGCTCACCGGGACGGCCGGCGGCGGGCTGGTCACCGCCACGGTCAAGGGCACCGGCGAGGTCGTGTCCATCAAGATCGACCCCAAGGCGGTCGACCCGGACGACGTCGAGACGCTCGAAGACCTGGTCGTCGCGGCCGTGCACAACGCCGCGCAGGCGGCCCGCGACCTGACCGAACAGAAGATGGGTCCGCTGACCTCCGGGCTCGGCGGCCTGGGTGGCGGCCTCGGGCTGCCCGGTTTCTAAATGTACGAAGGCGCCATTCAAGACCTGATCGACGAGCTCGGGCGCCTGCCCGGGGTCGGGCCGAAGAGCGCGCAGCGCATCGCGTTTCACGTGCTCTCGGCCGACCCCGTCGACGTCAAGCGGCTCGCGCAGGCCCTGCAGCGGGTGAAGGAACTGGTCCGGTTCTGCACCCGCTGCTTCAACGTGGCCGAGGCCGAGCTCTGCCGGATCTGCCGCGACCCGCGGCGCAACGACGACGTGTTCTGTGTCGTCGAGGAGCCCAAGGACGTCGTGGCGATCGAGCGCACGGGCGAGTTCCGCGGGCGTTACCACGTGCTTGGCGGCGCGATCAATCCGCTGGAGGGCATCGGCCCCGACAGCCTGCGCATCCGCGAGCTCATGACCCGCCTGGCCGAGGGCACGTGCAAGGAGCTCATCCTCGCGACCGATCCCAACACCGAGGGTGAGGCCACCGCGACCTACCTCGCGCTGCTGGTCAAGCCGATGGGCCTCAACGTGACCCGGCTGGCGAGCGGCCTGCCGGTGGGCGGCGACCTCGAGTATGCGGACGAGATCACCCTCGGGCGGGCGTTCGAGGGCCGGCGCGCGGTCTAGCCCTCGGGGCGGTTCAAGATCCCGGCGACGACGGCGTGTACGGCCGCCAGGTCGGCCGGGTCCTTCAGCGTGCCCTTCGCGCCGGTCACGCAGTACCACTCATCAGCGTCTTTGTATTGGACCTTGACGACGAAGGACCCGTCGGCGCCCGTCGAGGACTCCAGGGTCAGCTCCCCGGTCACGACCCCGACCTCGTCGGTCATCACGCCGCCCGGGCCGGCCACGATGTCGGTTTTCATAACATCGGCAGCCGGAGTCGGGGCAGGAGGAGGAACCGGAGCGGCCGGAGCCGATTCAGTCGAGGTCGTCTCCGTCATCCGGTTCCTCCAAAAGCGCATCAGCAGGTCGCCAGCATGTCCGTGAGCGCGGTCTTCTCGGCCTGGGTCACGGACAACTTGTAGTAGGCCTTCACTGTTACCCAATCCTGCGCGTACGTGCACCAGAACGCGTGGTTCGGCGGCTTCCACGTCGACGGGTCCTGGTCGCCCTTCGAACGGTTGGACTGGAGGCTGACCGCGAAGAGCTGGGGCCGGGTCAGGTCGTTGGCGAAGTCCTTGCGCTGCTCGTCGGTCCACTTCGCGGCGCCGGAGCGCCAAGCGGCCGCGAGCGGCACCATGTGGTCGATGTCGAGGGCCTGCGGGTCGGTCAGGTCCTTGTCGTCATACGGGCTGTGCCAGGCACCCGCCGTGATCTTGCAGTCGGCGGTGGCCTTGACGTTCTTGCCGTCGCGCTTCAATACGACGTCACGAGTGTCGCAGCCGTTCCCCTGGCTGATCCAGTGCGTGAATTTCTCGCGGCTGTAGCCGGACATCGAACTGGCCGAGGCGACGGACAACCCGTCCAGCGACGCCTTGCCGCCGCCGCCACCACCTCCGCCGCCGGTCCCCGTATTGGAGCCGGTGCCGCTGGAGCCCTGGGCCGCGCCGGGGGTGGAGGAGACTTCGCAGCTGCCGGCGCCGGTGAGCACCGTGGCGAGCGCTAGAGCGATAAGGACGGCTTTGCCGTTCGTGGAGGGGCGCACGTCCCTACTGTGCGCCATCAATGCGAACAAGTGTTGGAGGACCCGCCCGTGTCGATCACCACGGGCGGGTCCGATAGCCGACTGACCGCCGCGCTAACCGCGGTTGGCGGCGCTCAGCACCGCGCGCAGCGACGCGGTCACGATGTTCGCGTCGACGCCGACGCCCCAGTAGCTCTGACCGTCGACGGAGCACTCGACATACGCCGCGGCCTGGGCCCCCTCGCCCGACGTGAGCGCGTGCTCGGCGTAGTCCAGCACCCGCACGTCCACGCCGACGTCGCTCAGGGCGTGCACGAACGCGTCGATCGGGCCGTTGCCGGTCGCGGACACGCTGCGGGCCTGACCGTCCACAGTGATCTCCGCGGCCAGCGAGACCTTGCCGTCGGCGGTGTTGGCCTCGTAGGACGTCAGCGTGAAGCGCCGGTCGGAGAAGTACTCCCCGGCGAAGAACTCCCACATCTGCTGCGGGCTGACCTCGCCGCCCGCGTCGTCGGTGTGCCGCTGCACGACGCCGGAGAACTCGATCTGCAGGCGGCGGGGGAGGTCCAGGTGGTGCTCGGACTTCATCACATACGCGACGCCGCCCTTGCCGGACTGGGAGTTGACGCGGATCACGGCCTCGTAGGAGCGGCCCAGGTCCTTCGGGTCGACCGGCAGGTAGGGCACGCCCCAGGTGAACTGGTCGACGTCGACCCCGGCGGCGGCCGCGTCGCGGTTGAGGGCCTCGAAGCCCTTCTTGATCGCGTCCTGGTGCGAGCCCGAGAACGCGGTGTAGACCAGGTCGCCGGCGTAGGGGTGGCGCTCGTGGACCGGCAGCTGGTTGCAGTACTCGACCGTGCGCTTGATCTCGTCGATGTCCGAGAAGTCGATCTGGGGATCGATGCCCTGCGAGAACAGGTTGAGGCCCAGGGTCACCAGGTCGACGTTGCCGGTCCGCTCGCCGTTGCCGAACAGGCAGCCCTCGACCCGGTCGGCGCCGGCCATGAGCCCCAGTTCGGCGGCGGCGACGGCGGTGCCGCGGTCGTTGTGCGGGTGCAGCGACAGCACGACGGCCTCGCGCCGGGGCAGGTTGCGCGACATCCACTCGATGGAGTCGGCGTAGACGTTGGGGCTGGCCATCTCCACCGTCGCCGGCAGGTTGACGATCAGCGGGCGGTCGACGGTGGGCTGCAGCACATCGATGACGGCGCTGCACACCTCCAGCGCGTAGTCCAGCTCCGTGCCGGTGTAGGACTCGGGGGAGTACTCGTAGAAGATCTCGGTGTCCGGGGTGATCGCCTCGGCGTACTTCTGGCACAGCCGCGCGGCCGAGGTGGCGATGTCGGTGATGCCGGCCTTGTCCAGCCCGAACACCACCCGGCGCTGCAGCGTCGACGTCGAGTTGTAGAAGTGCACGATGGCCCGGCGGGCCCCGACCAGGGACTGGAACGTCCGCTCGATCAGCGTGTCCCGGCACTGGGTCAGCACCTGGATCGTGACGTCCTCGGGGATCATGTCCTGCTCGATGAGGGCGCGTACGAAGTCGAAGTCGGTCTGTGACGCGGACGGGAAGCCGACCTCGATCTCCTTGTAGCCCATGCGGACCAGCAGGTTGAACATCCGCCGCTTGCGCTCGACCGACATCGGGTCGATCAGGGCCTGGTTGCCGTCGCGCAGGTCCACTGCACACCAGCGGGGCGCGACCGTCACCTCGTGACTCGGCCATTGCCGATCGGCCCGAATGGCCTCTGGGATCGGGAACTGTTCAGAGAAGGGCCGGTAGCGGTGAATGGGCATCCGGCTGGCGTTCTGACGGGCGATCTCGGACATGTTCTCGCAGCTCCTGGGTTGTCGCGCTCGACGCGCGGGAAGGTCTGGTCACATCAGACCGGCAGGAGCGCAGACGCGCGTCATCCCCGCGACGAGGTGCCGGCCTGGTGGGCCCCGTCGCGGCGACGAAGAAGAAGCGTCTGCCACATGTCAAGAGCCACATTACGCCTTCAACGGGTACCGCCGTAAGCGGGTCTCGGCTTTTGGGAGAGCTCAACGAGGAGCGGACGCCGACGCGCTGGGTGGCGGCGGAGGGGGCGTGGCGGTGCCCAGCGCGGCACCGTCGGCCACGGGGCCGGGCAGCGAGATCGTCGACGGGGCGGCCACCACCTCGCCGGTGAGCATGAGCTGGCCCAGGGGCAGCTTGGCCGCGGTGAGGATGCCGTTGTCGTTGTAACAGAACGTGCCGGGGTCGATCGGCGGGGCGATCGCGGTGACGCCGGGCTCCACCGCGAAGCACGGCGCCGAGGTGCCGGCCAGCGGCTCGGCCGGGTTCACGGACAGCGGAATCTGCCGGTCCAGGAGGACGTCGAGCCAGCTGACGAAGACGTACTGCACCCGCGGATCGATCGCCGGCGGCAGCTTCTTCCCGGCCGCCGCGACCTTGACGCAGCTCGAGGACGGGTTGATCGGGCACTGGTACACGCCTTCCGCGCGGCCGGCGATCGCGACGTCGGCAGTACCCCCCAAGGCGCCACCTTGAATGTCGACGCGCCAGGTCCGGTCAGTGGCGATCGAGACCAGCACCGAGCGGGGCGCCTTGCCGGGGACGGTCAGCGTGTACGCGGCGACGTACCGCTGGTCCTTCGCCACCGCCACCCGGGCCGAGAGCAGCCCGCGGGGGTCGGGCTGGGCCGCGACGGGCGTGCCGGCCGGCGTCGTCGGCGTGGGGCCGGGGTCGCCGCCGGAGCCGCACCCGGCCAGGAGCAGCACGGTCAGGGCCGTGCCGGTGATCACAGTGATCGCATGATGGCCGCCCCGAAGCTCCCGCACCCGCGTATTCTCGCCCGGCCGGGCCGCCGGATCGTGGAACGCCACTCCCGAGTGGTTTCCAACCCCGGTACGCTCGGCTGCGTTGACCTCGTGTTGTGGTGACGACATCGGTTAGGAGTGCGGCGGCGTGGCGCTGATCGTGCAGAAGTATGGCGGGTCCTCCGTCGCCAACGCCGAGCGCATCAAGCGCGTCGCCGAGCGGATCGTCGACACGCGCAAAGCCGGCAACGAGGTCGTGGTCGTCGTGTCCGCGATGGGCGACACCACCGACGAGCTGCTCGACCTCGCCTCGCAGGTCAGCCCGGTCCCGGCCGGTCGCGAGCTGGACATGCTGCTGACCGCCGGCGAGCGGATCTCCATGGCCCTGCTGGCGATGGCGATCAACAACCTGGGCTATGAGGCCCGGTCCTACACGGGCAGCCAGGCCGGCGTGATCACCACGTCGACGCACGGCCGCGCCCGGATCATCGACGTGACCCCGGGCCGCCTGCGCACCGCGCTCGACGAGGGCGCCATCGCGATCGTGGCCGGCTTCCAGGGCGTCTCCCAGGACACCAAGGACATCACCACGCTCGGCCGGGGCGGCTCGGACACCACGGCGGTGGCGCTGGCCGCGGCGCTGCGCTCCGACGTCTGCGAGATCTACACCGACGTCGACGGCATCTTCACGGCCGACCCGCGGGTGGCCAAGAACGCCCGGCACATCAAGCAGATCACCTACGAGGAGATGCTCGAGCTGGCCGCGTGCGGCGCCAAGGTGCTGCACCTGCGCAGCGTGGAATACGCGCGGCGGTTCTCGCTGCCGATCCACGTCCGCTCCTCCTACTCAACCGCCAACGGCACCATGGTCACCGGATCGATGGAGGACCTTTCCGTGGAGCAAGCGCTCATCACCGGCGTCGCGCACGACCGCAGCGAGGCGAAGATCACCATCGTCGGCGTGCCCGACCAGCCCGGCGTCGCCGCGCGGATCTTCGAGACGGTCGCCAGCGCGGAGACCAACATCGACATGATCGTGCAGAACGTGTCGACCGAGAGCACCGGCCGCACGGACATCTCGTTCACGCTGCCCAAGACCGACGGCGCCGCCGCCAAGGCCGCCCTCGAGCGGATCAAGGCGACCGTCGACTTCAAGAACATCCTGTTCGACGACCACATCGGCAAGGTCTCGCTCATCGGCGCCGGCATGCGCTCCAACCCCGGCGTGGCCGCCAAGCTCTTCGCCGCCCTGGCCGAGGCCGGCGTCAACATCGAGATGATCTCCACCTCGGAGATCCGGGTCTCGGTCGTCTGCCGCGACACCGACCTGGATGTCGCCGTCCGGGCGATCCACGACGCATTTGAACTGGGCGGAGACGAAGAAGCTGTCGTCTACGCGGGGACCGGAAGGTAGGTTCGTCCCTCATGGACGGTCTGCCGAGCCTTGCCGTTGTCGGGGCCACCGGAGCCGTCGGCTCCGTGATGTGCGAGCTGCTCTCGTCGCGTAAGAACGTGTGGGGCGAGATCCGGCTGGTGGCGTCCAAGCGCTCGGCCGGCCGCAAGCTCACGGTCCGCGGCGAGCAGCTGCTGGTCCACGAGCTCACGCCCGAGGTCTTCGACGGCGTCGACGTCGCCATGTTCGACGTGCCCGACGACATCGCCGCCGAGTGGGCCCCGATCGCGGTCGGGCGCGGCGCGATCGCGGTGGACAACTCCGCGGCCTTCCGCCTCGACCCGGACGTGCCGCTGGTCGTCCCGGAGATCAACCCGGAGCAGGTGCGCAACCGCCCCAAGGGCATCATCGCCAACGCCAACTGCACCACGCTCACGATGATCGTGGCGCTGGCCCCCCTGCACCGCGAGTACGGTCTCAAGGAGCTCGTCCTGGCCTCCTACCAGGCCGTCTCCGGCGCCGGCCAGGACGGCGTCGACACGCTGCTCGACCAGCTCGAACGCGTCGGCGGCGACCGCACCCTGGGCTCCCGCTCGGGCAACGTCCGTCGCGCCGTCGGCGACGACCTCGGCCCGTTCCCGGCACCCCTGGCCCTCAACGTCGTCCCCTGGGCCGGCTCCCTGCGCGAGGCGGGCTGGTCCTCGGAGGAGCTCAAACTCCGCAACGAGTCGCGCAAGATCCTCGGCCTGCCCGACCTGAAGGTCTCGGCCACCTGCGTCCGCGTCCCGGTGGTGACCGGCCACTCCGTCGCCGTGCACGCGGTCTTCGGCACGGAGGTCGACGCCGAGGGCGCCCGCGAGGTGCTGCGCCACGCACCGGGCGTGATCCTGGTCGACGACCCGGCCGCAGGCGAGTTTCCAATGCCAATCGACGCCGTGGGTACTGATCCGTCGTGGGTCGGCCGCATTCGCCGCTCGGTCGACGACCCGCGTGCGCTGGACTTCTTCGTCACCGGGGACAACCTGCGCAAGGGGGCCGCTCTGAACACGGCCCAGATCGCGGAGCTGCTCTCCAAGGAGCTCCGCGCGTAGTCGCAGTTCGTTCGTTGTGATGTGCCCGATTCATCACGTGTGCGAAGCCGTGTCATTTTCTTTGTGAAGTAGCTCTCAATTGACTGCGACCCTCAAGTGATAGTTACTCTCAAAATATGGATGCTGTCACTTCCAGCCCCCGCCGCTGGTGGGCGCTCATCGCGATCGTGCTCAGTGTGCTCACGGTCGGGTTCGACACCACGATCCTCAACGTCGCGCTGCCGACGCTCGCGACCGAGCTCGACGCCGGCAACGACGACCTGCAGTGGATCGTCAACGCATACGTCCTGGTCTTCGCCGGGCTCCTGCTGCCCATGGGTGCGCTCGGCGACCGGTACGGGCGCAAGCGGCTGCTCATGGCCGGCCTCGGACTGTTCGCGGCCTCGTCGCTCATCGCCGTGTTCGCCAACAGCGCGGGCCAGGTCATCGCCGCCCGCGCCCTGATGGGGATCGGCGGCGCGATCCTCACGCCGCTGACCATGGCCGTGCTGCCGGTCCTGTTCGACGAGCGGGACCGGGGCAAGGCGATCTCGCTGCTCACGATGGGGATGGGCCTCGGGCTCCCACTCGGCCCGATCATCGGCGGCTACCTGCTGGAGCACTTCTGGTGGGGCTCGATCTTCGTGATCAACATTCCGGTGGCGCTCATCGCGCTGCTGGCCGTCGGCCTCCTCGTGCCCGAGTCGCGAGCGTCGGTGGCCCGGCGCGTCGACCTCCTCGGTGCCGCCGTGTCCACGTTGGGGCTGATTTCGCTGGTGTACGGCGTGATCGAGGCGCCGACCAAAGGCTGGACCGACCCATGGGTCCTCGCGTCTCTGGCCGGTGGCCTGGCTCTCCTGGTGATCTTCGTGCTCGTCGAACGGCGCGGCGCCGAGCCGATGATCGACCTGCGGCTGTTCCGGAAACCACGCTTCGCCTGGGGTACCGCCGCGGGCACACTGGCCTCGTTCGCGCTCTTCGGCGTGCTGTTCATCATCCCGCAGTACCTCCAGGAGGTCCGCGGCAGCGACGCCCTCGGCGTCGGCCTGCGCCTGCTGCCCCTGATCGGCGGCCTGTTCGTCGGCGCGCCGCTGGGTGAGCGGATCGCGCACCTCACCGTGACCAAGCTCCCGGTCACGGCCGGCCTCCTGATCGGCGCCGCCGGCCTGGCCTTGGGCGCCCGGACGGAGATCAGCTCCGACTATGGCCTGGTCGCGACCTGGCTGGCCGTCGCCGGCCTGGGCATCGGCCTGGCGATCACCCCCGCGATGGACGCGGTGCTGGGCTCGCTGCCCCGCGACCAGGCCGGCTCCGGTACCGCGATCACGATGACGTTCCGCCAGGTCGCCGGTGCTCTGGGCGTCGCGCTGCTGGGCAGCCTCACCAGCGCCGTGTACCGCGACCAGCTCGACACCGCCCCCGAGCCCGCGAAACGCTCCGTCGCCGCGGCCGTGACGATGGCCGCGAGAACCGGCGACGGAGCTCTGGCCCTGGCCGCGAGGACGGCGTTCGTGGACGCCATGGCCACGGCCCTGCTGGTCTGCGCGGCCACCGCGGTCCTGGGTGCCGTCCTGGTCGCGCTGTTCCTTCCAAATGCCAAACGCCGCACCGGTACTGGAGAATCGGTGGATGAGCTCACCAGGGTTGCGTGAACGCAAGAAGCAGAAGACCCGCTGGGCGATCCAGGAGCACGCGGTGCGCCTGTTCGTCCAGCAGGGTTACGACGCGACCACGGTGGAGCAGATCGCCGAGGCGGCCGAGATCTCCCCGAGCACGTTCTTCCGCTACTTCAAAACCAAGGAAGACGTCATCATCCAGGACCGCTACGACGAACTCATGGCCGACCAGATCCGCAACGCCCCACCTGACCTGACCCCCCTGGAGGTCCTCCGCCGAGCCTTCGCCAGGTCCTTCCAATCAATCACAGAGGAGGAAGCCGACCAGGCCCTGCAACGAGCCCGCCTGCAACTGAGCGTCCCCGCGTTGAGAATGCGAGCCCTGGACAACCTCCAAGACTCGATCCGCTACTTGGCCGCCCCGCTGGCCGAACGCCTAGGCCGCCCAGCCGACGACTTCAGATGCCAGGCCTACGTAGGCGCCTGCGTAGGCGCCTTGATGAACGCCCTGATGACCTGGGTAAGAGAGGCCGGCGACGCCAAGCAAGCCCTAGCTCTGATCAACGAGGCAATCTCAGTCCTGGAGGAGGGCCCGTAAAAAGCGCTTCCCCCGCCAAGCCACAAGCCAGGTCAACGAGGGGCAACAGGCCGTTTTCCATCGCCAAGCCCATAAGCCAGGTCAACCAGGCGCAAGGAATGGCCGAAGGCCAACCGAGAAGAGACACACATCCCCCCCGGCCCCCGGCCCCCCAGCTTTAAGAACGACCCCTACGCGAGCACATCATCAGCATCAGTAATCGTGTAGGCGTACCCCTGCTCAGCCAAGAACCGCTGCCGATGCGCCGCATACTCGGTGTCGATCGTGTCGCGGGCGACCACGGTGTAAAAGTGCGCCTGCCGCCCATCGGCCTTCGGGCGCAGCACCCGCCCCAGCCGCTGAGCTTCCTCCTGGCGCGACCCGAACGTCCCAGAGACCTGAATCGCGACAGCCGCCTCCGGCAGGTCGATCGAGAAGTTGCCGACCTTCGAGATCACCAGCGTCTTGAGCTCACCGCTGCGGAACTGGTCGAACAGCTTCTCCCGCTCCCGGTTGGTGGTCGCACCTTGGATGATCGGCGCCTGGAGATACTCCCCGAGCTGGTGCAGCTGGTCGATGTAGCCACCGATGACCAGGATCTGGTCGTCCTTGTGCCGCTCGACCAGGGCCCGCACCACCGGCAGCTTCGTCCGGGCCGTCGCCGCCACCCGGTAGCGCTCCTCCGGCTCCGCCACCGCATAGGCCATCCGCTCGGCGTCGGTCAGCGTGACCCGGACCTCGACACACTCCGCGGGGGCGATCCAGCCCTGCGACTCGATGTCCTTCCACGGCGCGTCGTAGCGCTTCGGGCCGATCAGCGAGAACACGTCGCCCTCGCGGCCGTCCTCGCGGACCAGGGTCGCGGTCAGGCCGAGGCGGCGGCGGGCCTGCAGGTCGGCGGTGAAGCGGAAGATCGGGGCCGGGAGCAGGTGGACCTCGTCGTAGACGACCAGGCCCCAGTCGCGGGCGTTGAACAGGTCCAGGTGCGCGAACTGCCCGCCGCGGCGAGTCGTCAGCACCTGGTAGGTCGCGATGGTGACCGGGCGGATCTCCTTGCGCTCGCCGGAGTATTCGCCGATCTCCTCCTCGGTCAGGCTCGTGCGGGCGAGCAGCTCGCGCTTCCACTGCCGGCCGGCGACCGTGTTGGTGACCAGGATCAGCGTCGTCGCCTTGGCCTCGGCCATCGCCGCCGCGCCGACCAGCGTCTTGCCGGCGCCGCAGGGCAGGACGACGACGCCGGAGCCGCCGGCCCAGAAGGACTCGACCGCCTCGCGCTGATAGGAGCGCAGGACCCAGCCGTCCTCGGCCAGGTCGATGGTGTGGGCCTCGCCGTCGACGTAGCCGGCGAGATCCTCGGCCGGCCAGCCCAGCTTGAGCAGGGCCTGCTTGAGGCGGCCGCGCTCGGACGCGTGCACGAGGATCGTGTCGGCGTCGAGCTGGGCGCCGAGCATGCCGGCGAGCTTCTTGGACTTGGACACCTCGATCAGCACCGCGCGGTCGGAGGCGTGCAGGACCAGGCCGTGGACGGGGTCGTTGAGCAGCCGGAGCCGGCCGTAGCGGTCCATGGTCTCGGCGATGTCGACCAGGAGCGCGTGCGGCACCGGATAGCGCGAGAAGCGCAGCAGCGAGTCGACCACGCCTTCGGCGTCGTGGCCGGCGGCCCGCGCGTTCCAGAGGCCGAGCGGGGTGAGGCGGTAGGTGTGCACGTGCTCGGGCGAGCGCTCGAGCTCGGCGAACGGTGCGATGGCCATGCGGCACGCCTGGGCGTCGGGGTGGTCGACCTCGAGCAGGAGCGTCTTGTCAGACTGGACGATCAGTGGACCTTCAGGCACGGACCCAGTGTCGCATGAGGGTATGACACTTCCCGGATAGTGGGAAAGATTCACTCTCATGCAACCGCGCCGCCGGGTGTATGCGTTCTCTGCTTACGGGCCGGACGCGCGTGTCCGTGATCGCTCGCAGCCAGGAGACGGTGGGCGGTCGAATCAGTACGGGGGCGGGCACGCCGTCCGGTCCGGCCAAGGGTTTTCCCGGAGCCCAGCGGGGAGCGTCCGGCCTACCATCGATGTATGCGTCCGAGGGTCACCTTGACGTTCGGGGGAATCGCCGCCCTCGCGGTGGCGGTCGGCTGGTTCCTGCTCTCTCACCGGATCGCCCACACCGACGTCGAGACCGCGGTCAGCGAGTCGCTCGGCGCAATCCTGGTCGTCATGCTCGTCGCCTCGGTCATCGGTTCGATCGTCAACTCGATCCGCGGGAAGCACGAATGAGCGAAGAGATCCTCTCGCCCCTCGCCAAACTCATCATTACGCTGATCGCCACCGCCGCCGTGACCTGGTTCTTCGTCTCCTGGCTGGTGCTCAACAGCCCCCTGACCGACGCGATCGGCGAGACGGCCGGCAGCCTGGCCGCCCTGCTACTGATCGTTTCCGTGATCGGCACCGCGAAAGCGAACAGCGAACCGTAGCGCCTGCTTCGCAAAAGCGAGATGAGCACTCGTCTCGGGGCAGGTGAACGCGGAGCCGGGCGTCGGCCCGGACATGTTCCAGTACGGCTGAGCGCCGAGGTTCAGGGGCGAGGCGGAGTCCGGACTCTCGCTGTGTACGCGGCGCGGTCGACCGGCCGCCGCGCCGTGTGCGCGCCGTGGCCGCCGGCTGCCGCGCTGTGTGCGCGCCGCGGTCCGCCGGCTGCGGCGTTGTGTGCGTAGCGCAGATCCGCGCCCGTCCCTGTCCCGGCGGACTTGCGAAGCCCGCGCTGTGTGCGCGCCGCGGTCCGCCGGCTGCGGCGTTGTGTGCGTAGCGCAGATCCGCGCCCGTCCCTGCCCCGGCGGACTTGCGAAGCCCGCGCTGTGTGCGCGCCGCGGTCCGCCGGCTGCGGCGTTGTGTGCGTAGCGCAGATCCGGGCCCGTCGCACGCTGCGGCGGACTGGCGAAAGGCGCGCTAGCGGTGCTGGTGATCGTGGCAGGGGTGCAGGGGGCGAAGAGCCCCCTGCCCGGGGCGGGAGCGAAGCGGCCCCGGAATCCACCGCAGCTTCTTGCTCTTCTGCTTTTTACGCTTCTGACTCCGGGACGGCGCCGGTGATGCGGTGGAGCGCGAACGTGTGCAGCATCTCCGTGCGCTCATCCTCGGCGCGCAGGTAGCCGGAGCCCATCGACACCGGCCGGACCAGGCGCGACGCCGTGGCTCCATGTGCGTCGACGTAACCCACCCACACTCGCGTCTTGTCCCGCAAAGCCTGCTGGAGCACCTCTAAAGCCTCCGTATGCGACACGCCGGACGCCCCGTTGGCCCGGACGGTCACCGGCGCGCGGCGGGCGACCCGGGCCGCCGCGTCGCCCCGGCGGATCTGGTCGATGACGCCCGCCAGCCGGGGGCCGGAGAGCCGGACCGCCGCCGTCGGGTCCTCCACCCCGCGCGCCGCCCACGTCGGGCGGGGCGCACCCCGGCGGGCCTTGGGCCGGGCCAGCACCGCGGCGCCGGTCGAGTCCTCCTGGATCGGCGGGTAGCCGGCCTCGCGCAGCGCCTCCAGCAGCCGGCTCGGCGTGTGGCGGGAGGCCAGCACGGTCGGGGCCAGGCGGCGCAGGCCCAGCTGCTGCAGCCGGCGGTCGGCCAGGACCTCGGCGATCAGCGACTCGTCGTCGCTGCGCACGTAGGAGTTGGCGGAGCCGATCCGCATCCCGCCGTGGCGACGGGCGATGTCGTCGATGAGGTAGGTCAGCGTCTGCGGCACCGGCGTGCGCGACCGCCGGGCGAGTAGCGCGTGCAGGTCGGCCGCGGAGTAGCCGGCGTCGAGGCTCCGGCGGACCGTCTCGGCCGTGATGCGGTAGACGCTCGCCGACTCCTGCTGCCCGAGCAGCTCCAGCTCGCCGGCGAGGGTCGGCTCGGGCGGGCCGGGGACGATCGCGGACAGGTCGGCCTGCAGCAGCAGGTGGTCGACCGGTTCGGGCAGGAGCGTGTCGAGCAGCGCGGCCGAGCCGGACAGCGCGTAGCCCTCCGGCGAGCCGATCCCCAGCGGGTCCTCCGGGTCGGGGGCCTCCGCGGCGAGCTCGGCCAGCAGCAGCCGGCCGTAGCCGCTCAGTCCGCCGAACCCGGTCAGCCCGACGAACGCGGCCTCGGCCAGGCTCGCCTCGATCCCGGCCGACGTGCCCCGGGAGATCC
Organism: Dactylosporangium sp. NPDC051541; assembly: GCF_044454505.1. NCBI lineage: Bacteria > Bacillati > Actinomycetota > Actinomycetes > Micromonosporales > Micromonosporaceae > Dactylosporangium > Dactylosporangium sp. NPDC051541. The sequence continues at coordinate 288,737 of NZ_JBITDU010000011.1, read as the reverse complement.
GCCGGGGCGAGCGCCAGGTCAGGGTGGCCACCACCGACGCCGGCGCCGCGGTCTGCCCCGGGGCCAGGTCGGCCAGCACCTGCAGGGCGGCCCGGCGCTGGGCCGGCGCGCCCGGGCGGGACAGCTCGGGCGCGAGCGCGTTGAGCGGCCGGTCGCGGTCGTCGCGCTGGCCGACCAGGGCCGGCGCGCGGGTCATCGTGAGCCAGGCCACCGCCAGCCGGTGCCAGCGGGCGGCGATGCCGAAGGCGCGCCAGGCGTCGTAGGCGACGGTGGGCAGGAAGACGCTCTCCACCCGCTTGTTGTCGACGATCTCCTCGCCGATCAGCCCGGCCGCGGTGACGATCTCCACCAGCAGCGCCGCCTGCTGCTCGTCGACGCCGACGATCTTCGCGTATCGGCGCAGCTCGCGGATGCCGAGGCCGCCCGAGCGCAGGACGCCCGGCGGCTCTTGATTGACGGCCTCGACCAGCGCCTCCGCGTTGCGGACCAGCTCCAGCACCTGCCCGGCCCCGGCCCGGTCGAGCTGGGCGGGGTCGCGCTGGGGTGTCTCCATCGGCGGCGGGTCGGGGTGCAGCGGCCCAAGCGGGCCGGCCTCGCGCCGCAGCACCAGCGAGACCTCGACCGGCAGCTCCACCGCGTCCCGGCCGACGACCGCGAGCAGGTGGCGGTCGACCAGCCAGCGCACCGGCGAGTCGGAGCCCGGCTGCAGGCTGGCCGCGGCGACCGTGCCGACGGGCGGGCCGGCGGCGAGGCGGTCGAGCACGGCCCGGGCGGGCGGCGACGCGGCCAGCAGCGTGCGGCGCAGCCCGGCGGCGTCGGCGACCAGGGCGCCGGCGAGCGGGTCGAGCTCCTCCGCGGGGCGGCCCAGGCCGGCCGGGTAGGGCGAGCACACCTCGTCGACCGCGCCCACGATCCGCAGCGCCGCGTCGGGCCCGAACACGACCGCGTAGGCCCGCAGCCGGTCGATGGCGGCGCGGACCCGGACGGCCTCCACGCCGGACTGCGCGGTGAGCGCGAGCACCGACTCGGCGGACGAGCTGTGACCGACACGCGTGTATCGCAGCGCGTCGAGGATCTCCAGCGTGAACTGGTCGAGCGCGTCGAGCGCCCGGGCCACCGCCACCCGCGACTGGGCTCGGTGGGCCAGGGCGGAGAAGTCCGCGGGCGGCGGGATGACGAGGTCAGGGCGCAGACGGATGAGCGCCGTCAGCTCCTCGTCGGGCAGGGCGCGCAGATAATCGGCCAGCGAAGTCGTCGTCATCTCGCCTCATACGCTAACCGCCCGGTACGACAAAAGAGGGCGGGCCCGGTGGGCCCGCCCTCGATCGCTTACGCGGTGTTACTTCAGACCGTTGCTGACCGCGCTGATGAGCTCGCCGTTGCTGGTGTCACCGGAGAGCTCCCAGAAGAACGCGCCGCCGAGGCTCTGCTGCTTGGCGTACGTCATCTTGCCGCCGATCGTGGCCGGCGTGTCGTAGCTCCACCAGTTGTTGCCACACTTGGCGTAGGCGGTGCCGCCGACGGTACCGGTAGCCGGGCAGCTGTTCTTCAGGACCTTGTAGTCCTCGATGCCGGCCTCGTAGGTGCCCGGGGCCGCGCCGGTGGCGGTGCCGCCGGGGCCGGCCTGGGTGACGCCGGTCCAGCCGCGGCCGTAGAAGCCGACGCCCAGGAGCAGCTTGCTGGACGGGATGCCCTTGCTCTTGAGCTTCGTGATCGCCGCGTCGGAGCAGAAGCCGGCCGTCGGGATGCCCGAGTAGCAGGTCAGCGGCGAGTGCGGGGCGGTCGGGCCCTGCGCGTTGAACGCACCGAAGTAGTCGTACGTCATCGGCATGAACCAGTCGAGGTTCGCGGCCGCACCGGCGTAGTCGGTGAGGTCGATCTTGCCGCCGTTGCTGCCGTCGGCGGTGATGGCCGAGGTGACGAGCTTCGACGGGCCGAACTTGGCGCGCAGCGCGGCGATCACGCTCTTGTAGGCGTTCGGGCCGGAGCCGTCACACTGCAGGCCACACGCGTTCGGGTACTCCCAGTCGATGTCGATGCCGTCGAAGACACCGGCCCAGCGCGGGTCGTTGACCAGGTTGTAGCAGGAGTTCGCGAACGCGGTCGGGTTGGCCGCGGCCTGCGTGAAGCCGGCCGACCAGGTCCAGCCGCCGAACGACCAGATGACCTTGAGGCCGGGGTGCATCGCCTTGAGCTTCTTCAGCTGGTTGAACGAGCCCCGCAGCGGCTGGTCCCAGGTGTCGGCCACGCCGTCGACCGAGTCGGCCGCGGTGTACGCCTTGTCGTAGTCCGCGTAGCTGTCACCGATCGAGCACTGGCCGCCGGTGGTGTTGCCGAACGCGTACAGGATGTGGGTGAGCTTCGCGGCCGAGCCGCTCGTCTCGATGTTCTTCACGTGGTAGTTGCGGCCGTAGACGCCCCACTCCGCGAAGTATCCGACGACCTTCTTGCTGCCGGTGGCCGGCGGCGTGGAGGTGGTGGGCGGCGGGGTCGTCGGCGGCTTGGTGGTGCTCGTCGGCGAGGTGGTCACCGGCGGCGTGGTCGGCGGCTTGGTGGTGGTCGGCGGCGCCGTGGTGGGGGAGCCCCCGCTACAGCTCACGCCGTTGATCGTGCAGTTGGTCGGCGGCTTGGCGCCGGAGCCGTTCATGCCCCAGCTGAAGCTCGCGCCGGCGGCCAGCGTCGTGGCCCACGACTTGTTCTTGGCGACGTAGTGCTGACCCGTGTGGGTCACGTCGGCGTCCCAGAAACTGGTGATCTGACCGCCCGCGGGCAGGTCGAACTCGAGCGTCCACCCGTTGATCGTGCTCGAAGTACCATTGCTGATCTTGTAGGTGGCGCCCCAGCCCGAGCCCCAGTCCTGGTCGACCGTGAACGTCGCGCTCAGGTTTCCGGCGGCATTGGCGGTGTTCGTCACGAATGGGACGACGGCCCCGGCTACCGCCAATGCGGCGGCGACGATGAGGCCGTTGCGGACGGATCGTTTCATCGCGTCTCCTGGATGGTCTCTTAGGAAACTTTCCTAAAAGTTGTGATGACGGTAGTGGCCTGGATCTCACTCGTCAATAGGAGATCGTGGTTCTGTTTCGCTGGCATACCTACTGTGACCTGGGCATCCTTAAGGGTGTCTCAACAACCGGTTGTCATTGGCTTTGACCTTGACATGACGCTCCTCGACACCCGCCCCGGCATTCACGCAGCGTTCCGGGCGCTCACTGCGAGCACCGGCGTGCATGTCGACGCCGACCTGGCCGTGAGCCGCCTGGGCCCGCCCTTGCGCCAGGAAATCGCCGAATGGTTCCCCGCCGACGACGTCGAAGAAGCAGTCCGGATCTATCGGGCGCTTTACCCGGATTACGCCATAACTCCTTCGGTGCCCTTGCCAGGAGCAAAAGAAGCATTGGCGGCGGTACTGCGAGTGCCCGCAGAAATCGCCATCATCACCTCGAAACTGGGGCGCCTCGCCGAACTCCATCTGACACACGCGGGCATCACCGCCACCCACCTCTACGGCGACGTCTTCCACGCCGGAAAAGCCCAGGTCCTGCGCGATATCGGGGCCAAGCTCTACGTCGGCGACCACGTGGCCGACATGCAGGCCGGCGTCCTGGCCGGCATCCCCGTTGTGGGCGTCACCACCGGCCCCTGCTCGGCCGACGAACTGCGCGCGGCCGGCGCCACCGCGGTCTTCGACGATCTGCGCCCTTTCCCGGCGTTTCTCCAAGGCATGATCTCGGTTGGCCGCACCGAATCGGGTGACTAGCCTTGGTGTGCAATCCCGGGTGCCCGATGTAGACGCGGCCGCCGGGGGGACGGGTCCGAGACTGGGGAGCAGGGCAGCGTGCCGACGGGTCGAGTGAAGTGGTACGACCAGGAGAAGGGCTTCGGATTCCTCACCAGCGACGACGGTGGCGACGTCTTCGTGCACAAGGCGGCACTGCCGTCGGGCGTGGGTGAGCTGAAGACCGGTCAGCGGGTCGAGTTCGGGGTGGTGGAGAGCCGGAAGGGCAGCCAGGCGTTGCAGGTCAAGGTGCTGGACGCCCCGCCGTCGATCGTCGAGGCCCGAGCGGTGGCCAGCCGCCGCCCGCCGGAGGAGCTCCACGGCCTGATCGAGGACATGATCAAAGTCCTGGAGGCCAAGGTCCAGCCCGACCTCCAGCGAGGCCGCTTCCCGGACCGCAAAACCGCCCGCACCGTGGCCGAGGCGGTGCACTTGGTGGCGCGCGAGCTGGAGGTCTGAGCTCAGCGACGTCGAGGTCTGAGCTCAGCGACGTCGAGGTCTGAGTTCAGCGACGTCTGACATCGCGCTGGAGGTCTGAGCTCAGCGACGTCTGACATCGCGCCGGAATCGACGAAGGGCGGGCCCGCTGTTCATCGGCGGGGCCGCCCTTTTCGCTCGTGTCGCCAGTTTGATCGCCGGTGCGTCCGTGGGGCTGATGCGCGCCCGGCTGGGCTACGCGCCGACCAGCGGGGTGGCCGGAACCAGGCCTTCAGCGGCAGCCCGGTTGAGCAGGGCGTCGACGGCGGCGTGCCCGTCGGGGCCGAGGGAGGCGGTGAACTCGTTGACGTACAGGGCGATGTGCTGGTCGACGACCGCCTGCTCCATCTCCTGGGCGTGCTCGAGCACGAACTCCCGGCTGGCCCGCGGGTTGTCCCAGGCGAGCCGCACCGACTCCTTGATCCAGGCGGTGGCCTGCTCCGGGTCGACCCGGTCCCGGTGCGCGAGGATCGCACCCAGCGGGATCGGCAGCCCGGTGTCGCCCTCCCACCACTCACCGAGGTCAGCGAGGGCGTGCAGCCCATACCGCTGATACGTGAACCGGGCCTCGTGGATCACCAGCCCCGCATCGAACGTCCCGGCCGCGACCGCCGGCATGATCTCGGCGAACGGCACGACGGTGATACTCGCCGGCGGCTCCCCGGCCGACCAGAGCCGCATCAGCAGGTACGCGGTGGTCCGATCCCCGGGCACCGCGACACTCTTCCCACCCAGCGAGCTGACCGCCGGGTCCTTGACCAGCACAAGCGGCCCACACCCCCGCCCAAGCGCACCCCCGCAGGGCAGCAACGTGTACTTGTCCAACAGCCAGGGCAGCGCCGCATAACTCACTTTGACCAGATCAAACCGCCCATCAAGCGCCGCCGTATTGGTGACATCAACATCAGCGAACGTCACCGCAAACTCAGGCGCCCCAGCCACCAGCCCGTGCGTGAGCGCGTGAAACACGAACGTGTCATTGGGGCAAGGCGAAAAGGCCAGCGAAAGCGTCACAAACCCGAATCTAGCCCGCCCCCCGCCCTGCACACCGAGAGTCCTGAATCCCCCACTGTGACTCTCCCAACTCCCAAGCCCCCTCCACCCCACCCACTCCCGTCCACCCCGCCGCCGACCTGGCCCTGTAGCTGCCGCCCGCCCGCACCACCTCCGCCGCCCGGACTGCACGCCGCCCGCGCCGCCCTACAAATTCGGCTTCGCCACCGCTCGCGCCC